>NZ_JALHPR010000024.1 GCF_022842375.1 Elioraea sp.
GCCACGGGGGCTGCGTTGACGCCCCAGGTCGCGATCGCGCGCGCCGAGGGCCACGTCTGGCCCCTCGGCGCGCCGCTGCCGGCCGGCGAGCCTGCCACGCTCGCGCCACGCTTGGCCGCATTGGCCGGGCGCGGGGCGGCGCTGCTCGCGCTCGACGTGCCGATTGGCCTGCCGCACCGCTTCGCCACGGCGCATCTGGCGGTGCATCCCGGCTTCGCTGCCTGGCTCGACGCCCTGCACGACGATGCGCCCTTCCTCCGCCCGGCAGCGACCCTGGCCGACGTCTCTCCCGCCCGCCCGTTCTTTCCGGCGGGCCAGGTCGCAGGGGCTGGGCTGAAGGCAAGCTTCCTCGACCGCCTCGGCCTCGACGGCGAGACGCTGCTGCGCGCCTGCGACCGTGGCGGCCGGACGGCCAACGGTGGCCGGATCGCGCGCGCCTGCGGCCTGTTCTGGACGCTGGGCGGCAACCAGGTCGGCAAGGCGGCGGCAAGTGCCTGGCGCGAAGTGCTGCTGCCGGCCCGCGCGTCAGGGCTCAGGCTCTGGCCGTTCGAGGGAACCCTCGCCGCACTTGCCACGCCCGGTGGCGTCGTGGCGGCCGAGGCGTACCCAGGCGAGGGCTATGCCCGGCTCGGCCTCCGCTTTCCCTCGGCGAAGCGGCGACAGGGCTGGCGCGCGGCGCAGGCCGCCGCAATCGCTGCCTGGTGCGCGCGCCATGGCATCGTGCCGGACACATCGCTCGCGGCCCGCATCGCCGACGGCTTCGGCCCATCGCCAGAGGGCGAGGATGCGTTCGACGCGACCATCGGCGCGCTGGCCGCCATCACCGTCGCTGCCGGCATCGATCCGGAGGGAACGCCCGACGACCCTGCCATCCGCTCCTGGGAGGGATGGATGCTGGGGCGGATCGATCAGCCCCCGTAAAGACCTGCGGTATCGGCCCGCGCCTTGGCGAGCGAGACGAGCAGGTCGAGGACCGGCGTCGCCACCCCGGCCAGCCGCGCGAGATCGAGCGGCACGGTGAATTGCGCATCCACCTCCATCTGCCGTCCGAGCTCGAGGTCCTGCAGGATCGAGGGCTTGTGCGCGAAGCCGCCCCAGGCATCGAGCCGCGCCGCGACATCGAGCGTCACGTGCCGCCCATGCGCGGCGGCGACGGCGAGGCATTCATGCATCGCGTCGATGCCGGCCTGGCGCAGCACGGGGTCGCCGATCATGCCGGCAAGCCCCTTGCCGGTGAGGATGGCCAGCGGGCCGGAGGCGACGTTGCCCGACAGCTTCTCCCACACCGCCGTGCGGATGTCGGCCTCGACCGGCGCGCCCATGCCGCCGGCCTCGAGCGCGGCTGAGATCATCTTCGCACGCGGGCTGATCGTGCCATCGGGCTCGCCGAGGATCACCCGGCTCCTGGCCTGCGCCACGTTCACCACGCCGGGCTCGATCACGGTGCAGGCGGAGTAGACGACGCCGCCCATCGCACGACCGATACCGACCCCGTCCCACAAGGCACCGCCAGGGTCGAGCACATCGAGCCGCGTGCCGTCATGCGGCCCGCCTTCCTTGTGGAAGTACCACCAGGGGATGCCGTTGATCACGTAGGCCACCGGCGTCTCCGGGCCGAGCAGCGGCGCGATCGCGGCCGCGACGGAGGCGAGCGCGGGCGCCTTCGTCGTCACGATCACCGCATCCTGTGGCCCGAGCGCTGCGGGGTCGGCCGAGCAGGCGACGCGCTGCACCTCGTCGAGCTCCGGCGTGATGACGCGGATGCCGCGTGCCGCGATCGCCTGCCCTTGCGCGCCGCGGGCGACGACCGAGACATCCGCCCCGCCGCGTGCGAGGCGGAACGCGACATGCCCGCCGATCGCTCCGGCGCCGAACACAGCGATGCGCATCAGCGTGCGGCCCGGAGATGCGCGATGAGCCGCGCCCCGGTCTCGGCGAGCCAGGTGGCTGCCCGCGCGCCCGTCTCGGCGTTGCCGAAGGCGGGGTTGGCGCCGGAGACGCCCGATGGCGCGATGTCGTCGATCTCGAGCGGCACGGTCACCTCCACATCCTCGAAACGAATGGCGCCGAACCCGGTGACCTTGAGGCCAAGCACGGGCGGCGGCGGTACGGGCCCTGCCATCAGGTCGGGCCGACAGAGCTCGGGGAACAATGCGAGGGCGACCGACCACACGGGGTCGGCGCCATGCCCGATTGGCCCGAGCGCACCCGGCGGCGGCTTCGCGACGTCGCCCGCGAAGGCGGGCCACTTGGCCGCGAGCGCGCGCCAGATATGCAGGCAGGGAACGAGCGCGCCGCCGCGGCGCTTGATGCCGCGCGTCACCTCGTCGATGGTCGGGTTGTTCCCGGAATGACCGTTGACGATCAGCACCCGGTCGAGCCCGTGGCCCATCAGGCTGTCGAGCGTGTCCTCGAGCAGCGCCGAGAGCGTCTCGCGCCGAAGCGCGATGCCGCCGGGCACGGGGCGGAACCAGTCGGCGTAGCCGAACGGGATCACGGGGGCGACGAGCGCCTCCGCCCCCTGCTGAACCGCACGCTCGGCCATCATCACGGCCAGTCGTTCCGCCAGCAGATAGTCGCCCATCGGCGCATGCGGGCCCTGCTCCTCCAGGCTGCCGAGGGGCAGCAGGATGACGGGCCGCCGCGTGAACCGCTCGCGCGCCTCGGCCGAGGTGAGCTCGGCCAGCTTCAGCTTGCGTTGCATCGGCTCAGCGCAGGATGTCGAGCGCCGCGCGCGACAGCGCCTCGACGCCGATGGTGATCGATCGTTCGTCGGGCTGGTATGCGCTGTTGTGCAGGCTATCGCTGCGGCCCGGCGTGCCGGAGCCAATGCGGAGATGTGCTGCCGGCATCGCATCGGCGAAATAGGCGAAATCCTCGGCCCCCATGCTCGCCGCACCCTCGATCACCGCCGCCTCGCCGAAGGTGCGCCGCATCGTGCCGAGCACGCGGTCGAGCAGCGGCGCGTCGTTCACCAGCGGCGGCACCTTCCGCGCGTAGACGAACTCCGATGGCAGCCTCAGTCCCGTCTCGATGCCGGCGAGGAGGCGGCGCATCCCAGCCTCCACGGCATCGCGCGCAGTGGCGTCGAGTGTGCGCACGGTGCCCTTCAGCGTCACGGCATCGGGGATGATGTTGCGCACCGTTCCCCCCTGGATGTGGCCCACCGTGACGACGGCGGGCGAGAGCGGGTTCACCTCGCGGCTGACCAGCGTCTGCAACTGGCCGATGAAGAGCGCAGCGCCCACCACCGGGTCGATCGCCTGGTGCGGGTGCGCCGCGTGGCCGGAACGGCCGCGGAACACGATGTCGAACGCATCCGACGCCGCCTGGCAAGCACCGTTCACATAGGCGATGGAGCCGACCGGCTGGTACGGCCAGTTGTGGAAGCCGAGCGCGTAGTCGGGCTTCGCCTCGTCGAGGATGCCGTCGGCGATCATCGCAGCCGCCCCTTCGAGGATCTCCTCCGCCGGTTGGAAAACCAGCATCACGCGGCCCGCGAAGCTTGGCGCAAGGCGCTTGAGCACGGCCGCGGCACCGAGCAGCGTCGTGGTGTGAAGATCATGCCCGCAGGCGTGCATCCTGCCATCCTGCGCTGATGCGAAGTCGAGGCCCGTCTGCTCATGGATCGGCAGGGCATCCATGTCGGCGCGGATCAGCAATGTCGGACCCGGGCGCCCGCCCTCGATCATGCCCACCACGCCGGTGCGCCCCACGCCGGTGCGCGCGGCGATGCCGAGGCGGCCGAGTTCCTCGGCGACGCGCGCCGCGGTGGCGTGCTCCTCGAAGGCGAGTTCGGGGTTGCGGTGAAGGTCGCGGCGGATGGCGATCAGCGCGGGTGCGATACGGTCCGCTTCCTCGCGCACGACGCTCTCTGGGTCGTTGGCAGCCATCTTCCGTCCTGTTGCTGAAAGGGCGCGACGACGCCCCGGCACGCGGCAGGCGTGCGGTTTCACGGGTTGAGCACGCCGCGGGCGCGCGCGTTCGTCACGCAATGATGGAGCGCCCCGTGGGCCCGGGCAAGTGCGGTATCGGCTGCTTGCCGCGGGCGGGGCAGCGTGCCATACGCAAGGCGGGGGAGAGAACGCAGCGAGGGAGGGATCGCATGACCGGAGACGGTCACCCGAACGAACGCGCAATGACGCCGGTGCCACGCCGGGCACTCGTGGCGGCATTTGCCGTCATGGCCGGCTGGGCGTCGCTGAGCATGCCCGCGCGCGCCCAGGCACCCTGGCCCAATGGCCCGATCCGCTTCGTCGTTCCCTTCGCGCCTGGCGGCACGACCGACATCATGGCCCGCCTCGTCGGCGAACGGCTGCAGGTGCGGCTCGGCGTTCCCGTGGTGGTCGAGAACCGCGCTGGGGCGGGTGCGACGGTCGGCAGCCTGGTGGTGGCTCAGGCCGCCTCGGATGGACAGACGATCGTGATGAGCAACATCGCCAGCCACGCGATCAGCCCGAGCCTCTACCGCAACATCCGCTACGACCCGGTGAAGGATTTCGCGCACATCGCCATGGTGACGGTGAACCCCTCGGTCATGGTCGCTAACCCCAGGTTCGAGGCGCAGAGCCTCCAGGCCTATATCGCACTCGCGAAGGCGAGGCCCGGGCGCGTGGACTATGCGACGTCCGGGGCCGGTTCGTCGAACCACCTGATCGGCGTGCGCCTCTCCCTCGCCGCGGGGGTCGAGCTCAACCACATCCCCTATCGCGGCGCCGGCCCCGCGATGACGGACGTGATCGCAGGCGTCGTCGGCGTGATGTTCGACAGCCTTCCCTCCGCCGCCTCGCATATCCGCGGCGGAAGCGTGAACGCCCTCGCCATCTCCTCGAATGAGCGCAACCCTGCGTTCCCGAACGTGCCGACCTTCCGCGAGGCGGGCGTCGACATCGTGTCCTACTCCTGGTTTGGTGTCTCAGCACCCGCGGGAACGCCGGCGGCGATCGTGGCGAGGCTCAATGCCGAGATCCGCGCAGCGGTGGCCGAGCCTGCCGTTGCGCAGCGGCTCGAGGAACTCGGCGGCAGCCCGCGCGACTGGACGGCGGAGCAGTACACCGCCTTCGTCGCAGAGGAGTTCGCTGCCTGGGCGCCGGTCGTGCGCGCCTCGGGAGCAACGGTGCAGTGAAGGTTTGGGCAACGATGCGCGGCGCAAGGGAGCGCACCCGATGAAGCTGAAGCCCGACGCGCAGGCCCTTCTGGCCGGTTTCCTGTTCATCGCCTTCGCCGGCGCAATGCTGTGGATGAACATGGAGCATCCGATCGGCACCGCGCGGCGGATGGGGCCGGGCTACATGCCAATGCTGGCATTCTGGATCCTGGGCGGCGTCGGCGTCGCGGTGATGATCGGCGGGCTGTTCAGCGGTGCGAACGCGATCGGACGCTTCGTCTGGCGCGACATGGCTCTCATCCTGGCCGCGATGATCGTGTTCGGCCTGACGGTCGAGCGGCTCGGCTTCGTCGCCTCGATCACGCTCTGCGTCATCATCGCCTCGTTTGCCGAGAAGGTGTACCGGCCGGTCAGGGTTGCCGGGCTGATCGCGTTCCTGCTGGCCCTCTGCTGGTTCCTGTTCATCTGGTATCTGGACATCCGGATCCCGGTCTTCCCGTGGTCATACTGAGGGCGCCGCGATGGAACTCCTGTCCAACCTCGCCTTCGGCTTCGGCGTCGCGCTCACCTTCCAGAACATGGGCGCCTGCCTGATCGGCGCGCTGCTCGGCACCGCCATCGGCGTTCTCCCGGGAATCGGGCCGGTGGCGACGATCAGCCTGCTGCTGCCGCTGACCTTCGGCATGCCGTCGACCACCGCCATCATCATGCTCGCGGGCATCTACTACGGCGCTCAGTACGGCGGCTCGACCACCTCGATCCTGATGAACCTGCCGGGCGAGGTGAGTTCCGTCATCACTGCGCTCGACGGCTACCAGATGGCGCGCAACGGCGAGGCGGGGCCTGCGCTCGCGGTCGCGGCGCTGGGTTCGTTCTTCGCTGGCTCGGTCGCCACCCTGCTGGTCGCCGCCTCAGGCCCGCTGCTCACCTCCGTGGCGCTGTCCTTCGGCCCGGCCGACTATTTCAGCCTGATGTTCCTCGGCCTCATCGTCTCGGCGGTGCTCAGTGAGGGCAGCCCGATGAAATCGATCGGCATGATGGTCGCAGGTGTCGGGCTGGGTCTCGTCGGCACCGACGTGCAGACCGGCCAGCAGCGCTTCACCTTCAACATCCCCGAACTGTCCGACGGGATCGGCTTCGCGCCGATGGCGATGGGCATGTTCGGCGTCGCTGAGATCATTCGCAACCTCGAGATGCCCGAGGTGCGCGACGCGCTGAAAACCAAGATCACGCGGCTGTGGCTGACCAAGGAACAGTTCAAGCGGGTCTCCGGCCCGGTGCTGCGCGGCACCGCGCTCGGCTCCATCGTGGGCATCCTGCCGGGCGGCGGCGCCGCGCTCGCCTCGATGGGCGCCTATACGCTCGAACGGCGCATCAGCCGCAACAAGGCGATGTTCGGCAAGGGCGCAATCGAGGGCGTCGCAGCGCCCGAGGCCGCGAACAACGCAGCGGCCCAGACCTCGTTCATCCCGCTGCTCACCCTCGGCATCCCAGCCAATGCGGTGATGGCACTGATGGTCGGCGCGCTGATCATCCAGGGCATCCAGCCGGGCCCGCGCATGATCGAGGCGCAGCCCGACCTGTTCTGGGGCCTGATCGCCTCGATGTGGATCGGCAACCTGATGCTGGTGGTGATCAACCTGCCGCTGATCGGCATGTGGGTCAGGCTGCTGAAGGTACCGTACGACCTGATGTACCCGGCCATCCTCGTGTTCTGCGCGATCGGCGTGTACAGCCTCAACAACAACAGCTTCGATGTCTACGTCACGGTCGTATTCGGCTTCCTCGGCTACGTGTTCAGCAAGATCGGCTGCCCCCCCGCGCCGATGCTGATCGGCTTCGTGCTGGGGCCGATGATGGAGGAGCATCTCCGCCGCGCCATGCTGCTCTCGCGCGGCGACCCGATGGTGTTCCTGCAGCGCCCGATCAGCGCGACGCTGCTCGGCCTCGCCCTGCTCGCCGTGATCGCGATGGCGCTGCCCTCGATCCGCCGCGGCAAGGACCAGGCCCTGGCTGGATGATCGGGGCTGGCTGACACAGGACCCGGACGATGACGATCCTCGACGTGACGTGCCTTTCAGCGGCCGGCCCACAGCGGCGCACGCTTGCCGTGCGCGCCCTCGTCGTCGCCGGCCTCACGGGGCGCGACACGGCGGCGGTGGAGCATCACCTGCATGAGCTCGCCGCCATCGGCGTGAAGCGGCCCGCCCGCATCCCTGCCTATTTCCGCAACACCTTCTCGCTGATCACCCATGGCACCGCGATCGAGGTGCTCGGGCCGGACACGTCGGGCGAGGTCGAGTTCGTCCTTGTCGGCATGCCGGATGGGCTCTGGGTGGGCTTGGGCTCCGACCACACCGACCGCCGCGTCGAGGCGGTGGCGATCGACGTCTCGAAGCAGCTCTGCGCCAAGGTCATCGCGCCGGTGCTGTGGAAGTTCGATGAGCTCGCCGCGCACTGGGACAGGCTGACGCTCAAGGCCTGGATCGAGGAGGATGGCGGCCTGAAACCGTACCAGGACGGCAGCGTCGCCGCGATCCGCCGGCCCGAGGACCTGATCGCCGGCTACACCAGCGGCGCGCCGCTGCCGACAGGCACGGTGATGTTCGGCGGCACGTTCGGTGCGATCGGCGGCATCCGGCCAAGCCCGCGCTTCGAGATGGAGCTGGCCGACCCCGTGCTGGGCCGCGCCATCCACCATGGCTATACCGCCGCCACGCTGCCGCTCGCCTGATCGCTCGGATCAGCCGAGCGTCTTCTGCATCAGCACAAGGTCGAGCCAGCGATCGAACTTGCGGCCGACCTCGGGCATGACGCCCGCGCGCACGAAACCGAACCGCGCGTGCAGCGCGAGCGAGGCCGCGTTGCCCGCCTCGATCGCGCCCACCATCACGTGGACGCCGCGCGCGGCGGCGCGGTCGATCAACGCACCCAGCAGCGCCGTTCCCGCACCGGATCGATGCGCCAGCGGGTCGACATACAGCCCATGCTCGACAGTGTGCAGGTAGCCCTCGAACGGGCGGAACGGCCCGAAGCTGCCGAAGCCGATCACGCCGCCCGCCCGTTCCGCCACGAGCACGGGAAGCCCCGCGCGGCGCCGATCCTCGAGCCAGGCAGCCCGTTGCGTGAGCGTCACCGGCGTGACGTTCCAGTTCGCGGTGGTGCTGACGATCGCGTGGTTGGTGATCGCCGTGATCGCGGGAACGTCGCCGCCGCCAGCCTCTCGGATCATGGTCTCGCGGATGGTGGTGCCGCGCCCCTTGCCCTGTTCCTGCATCCTGCCTGGTCTTCGCCCTCCGCCGAATGGTTCCCGCCCATCCTCATGCCATGCTCGGCGCCATGACGCGACCCCACCCGGCCCCGATCGCACGCGCCGATGCAGCGTTGCTGATCGTCGCATTGGCCGCCGTCACGTCGCTGTCGAACTTCCACCGCGCCTCGCTCGCCGTGATCGCGCCTGAGCTGTCGGCGGAACTGGGCCTCGATGCGGCCTCGCTCGGGCTCGCGAACGGCGTGTTCTTCCTGGCCCTTGGCCTGATGCAGATCCCCGTGGGCCTGCTGTTCGACAGGATCGGCGCGCGCGCGACGGTCGCTGCCCTCGGCCTCGTCACATTCGCCGGCGCCATCGGCCATGCGGCAGCGACCGATGCCGCGGAGGTGATCGCCGCGCGCTTCGTGCTCGGCGTCGGCTCGGCGGCGAGCTTCATGAGCGCTGTGTATCTCTGCTCGCGCTGGTTCGGCCCCGCACGGCTTGCCGGAACCGTCAGCCGCGTCTTCGCGCTGAGCCAGGCGGGAACGCTGCTGGCCGGCACCCCGCTCGCTGCGGCCAGTGCCGTGATCGGCTGGCGCGGCGCGTTCCTCGCGGTCGCTGCGCTCACCGCGTTGATCGGCCTCCTGTTCCACCGCATCGTGCGTGACGATCCGCCGGGCATCGTGCCGGCCCCGCGGCGGGCGGAGCGTGCCGGCGCTGTGCTTGCCGGCCTCGGCGCGGTGCTGCGCACGCGGGGGCTGTTCCCGATCCTTGCGATCCACGGCTTTGCCTATGCCTCCGCCGCGGTGGTCCTCACCCTCTGGGCGGGGCCGTATCTCGCCGATGTGCATGGGCTCGGGCCGATCGGTCGCGGCAACGTGATGCTGGCCATGTCGCTCGCCCAGGCCGGCGGGACGCTGCTGGTCGGCCCGCTCGACCTCAGGTTCAACACGCGGAAGTGGATCGTCGTGCCGGGGGCATGCGTGACGCTGGCGATCCTCGCATTGCTGGCCGCCTTTCCGGCCATGCCCGCGGCGGCCAGCATCGCGTTGCTCGTCCTTTTGTGTGGGACCACGACCTACAGCGTCATCACCGTGAGCCATGGCAGGAGCCTCTTTCCAGACCACCTCGCAGGCCGCGGCGTCACCACCGTGAACATCGCCCAGGTGGGGGGCGCGGCGCTGCTCCCCGTGCTGACGGGCAGCGCCGTGACGCATGTCGGCGCGGGCGCGGTCCCAGCCCCGCCTGGTGCGTACGGTGCCTGCTTCGGCGTGATCGCGCTCTGCCTCGGCGCTGGGCTGCTCGTGTATGCGCTTCGCGCGCGTGATGCGAAGCCGAGACACTGAGCGGCCCGATCGCGGATCTGTTATTGCAATACGATGATGGTACCGTGACAAGCTTTTGTCATGGACCGGGGACTGCTTCGCGACACGTTGCTTTTCACGGCATTCACCGTCGCCGTTGCGGTCGCGGCCCTTGCGCGGCATCCGGATGAATGGCTGATCGGCGAGGACGGGTTCCTCGAGACACTTTCGGCGCTGCTCTACGCCACGGCCTTCTTCCTTGGCGGCGCGACGTTGCTGCGCCTTCGCCGTACTGCGCACTCAGCCCTGTGGTTCATCACTCCCTTCGGCCTGCTCTGCGCGCTCGACGAGATCAGCTTCGGCACGCGCCTGTTCGGCTATGACGCACCCCCGCTCAAGGGCGGCGGCGAGTTCGATGGCGCGCATGACCTGATCATCCTGGCGAAGCGGGAACTCCTCGGCCTTGACCAGGGCGATGCGCTGCTGCTGCTTGGCTGTGCCACCCTGATCGCTCTCGGCGCGACCGTGCTGCTCCGCCGACGCCTGGTTGCCGCAGCGCACGCCGTGCTTGCAGACCCCGTGTTGTTGCGCGTGGCCGCCTGCATTTCCTTCCTCGTTGGTTCCCAGGCGCTCGACATCGAGCTCGTGACCATTCCGAAGCAGATGTACCTCGAGGAATGGGGCGAAACCTCGGGCGGGTTCTGGCTGCTCGCCGCCGCCGTCGCCGCACGCAGGCCCGCCGCCATTCCGCATCACCGCGCGCGGCCCAAGCACCGTCACGCGATCAGCGCGACCACCCCGACGGCGACGAGGATGCTGTACGCAACCACGCGGAACGATGCCTGGCCGACGCGGCCGAACAGCGCCGCGCCCACGCGCACGAATGCGAGCAGCACCGGTACGAGCAGTGCGACCTTCACCAGCACCTCGGCCGTGAACAGCCCGCCGACATAGGGCGGGATGAGCGAGACGAGGCCGAGGATGGCAAAGAACAGGATCAGGTTCGCCCGGTGCTCGCGCGCCTCCTCCGTTCCCGCCAGCAGGTAGACGATCACGGGCGGCCCGCTCATCCCGGTGGAGCCCTTCATCAGCCCCGCCGTGGCGCCGACGGCCATGGTGAGCGGAAGCGGGCGAGAGCCGCGATACCGCCAGCCGCTCGCCAGCACCCCGCCGAACACGAGGACGAGCCCGCCCATCACACGCGTCAGAATCTCGGGGTCGGCCACGAACAGCACCCAGGCGCCGAAGGGCACCATGGCGCAGGCGGCGAAGGCCATCGGGAAGGCGACGCGGCGGTTGACGTGCTGCCAGGCGCCGAACAGCAGCTGGCTGCCGATCAGCGCCTCCATCAGCAACATCGCCGGCACGCCGACGGTGGGGCCCCAGAGGACGCTGTAGACGGGGGCAAGCGTGATGGCGGTGCCGAAGCCGGCGAAGCCACGCATGATGCCCGCGACCGCCGTCGCCGCCGCGGCCACGCCCAGCCGCCAGTCGACCGCCGCGAGCAGCGCCTCGGCAACACCGCTGAGCATCAGCGATTCACCACGGCTGGGTGGCGTCGAGCGGCTCGAGCGGCACCACGGCGGTGTTCACCAGCACCTTGCCGGCATGCTCGAAATTCACCGTCACCCGGTCGCCGACCACGCTCTGCACCTGGCCCTCGCCCCATTCGGGGCGTTCGGGGTGGCGCACGCGCTGGCCAGGGACGAGGTGGGAGGGCACGGCGGAAAGGATAGGCGGTCGCCGCCGGCCGCACCACACCCCGAAGCCACCGGGCCGCGCCACCGCCCGGTCGGGTTGCCGGGGCCGCGCCCCCCGCCTAGCATCCCTCGCAGCGGCACGCCGAGGCCGCAATGGGAGGATCCAGGCATGGCGGGAATGAACAGGCGCGCTGCGCTTGCGGGCATGGGGGCTGCGCTGCTGGCGCGCCCGGCGCTGGGGCAGTCCGGCTGGCCCACCGGGCCGATCAGGATCATCGTTCCCTTCCCGCCCGGCGGCAGCACCGATGCCGTCGCGCGCCTCGCCTCTCCTGGCCTGCAGCAGGCACTCGGCGTTCCCATCGTGATCGAGAACCGCGCCGGGGCGGCCGGCAGCATCGGCACCAGTGCCGTTGCCCGCGCCGAGCCCGACGGCAATACTTGGCTGCTGACGTTCGACAGCCATGCGGTGCTCGAGGCATTGCTGCCGTCGCTGAACTTCAGCCCCGAGCGCGACCTCGTGCCGGTGATGCATATCGGCGGCGCCCCCTACGTCCTTGCCACCAGGCCGGACAAGCCCTTCCGCACGATCGCGGATGTGGTCGCGGCGGCCAAGGCACGGCCGGATGCGGTGAGCTTCGGGTCCACCGGAAACGGCACGGTCGGGCATCTCGCGATGACACTGCTCGGCCAGCGCGCCGACGTGCGCCTCACCCACATCGCCTATCGCGGCGGCGGCCCTGCCGTAACGGATGCGGTGGCCGGCAACATCGACCTCATCATCGGCTCCGCAGCCGTGCTGAACCCACAGATCGCCGGCGGCAGGCTTCGCGCCGTGGTGCAGATGGGGTCGGAGCGCCTGTCGGCACTCGCCGACACGCCGACGATGCAGCAATCGGGCTTCGACGGTTTCCTCGCCGAGGCCTGGTGGGCCGTGTTCGCTCCGGCGCGCACGCCGGCCCCGGTGATCGAGCGGTTCCATGGCGCCCTCGTCACGGCGTTCCGGGAGCCGAAGGTGGTCGAGACCATGACCACGGCACAGCAGGCACGGATCGTGCTATCCTCGCCCGACGAGGCAGCCCGCTTCGTTGCCCGCGAGGTCGAGGTGTGGGGCAAGGTGGTGCGCGACAACCAGATCAAGCCGGACTGACCGGGCGGCGAAACGGCGCTGCCTGGTCAGTCGTTCCTGCTACCTTGCCCAGGGGTTGCGGCGACCGGCGGGGCGTGCCGGCTGGGCGGGCGGCACAGCCCAGGGCGCCTCCCATGCTGGCCTGCCGGCCCCGTCCGCGACGGTGATCGCGGCCAGCGCCGCCACACGCTGCGCCACCGTCGGGTGCGTGCGGAACCAGCGGAGCCAGCGTGGCCCGCGCGCCGTCATGCGCTCGAAATCATCGCCCTGGATGCGCTCGAGCCTTCTCAGCGCCGCGGCGAGCGCTGCCGGCTCGCCTGTCAGCTCCGCGGCCCCGGCATCGGCCAGGAACTCGCGCGCGCGGGTGAGCGAAAGCGTCAGCAGGTCCGCCACCAGCGGCGAGAGGATCAGCAGCACGGGCAGCAACGGATGCGCCCCGATCGCGCCGAAGCCGGCGAAGATCGCCACGATCAGCCCGGCCTGCGCCATCGCCCGGGTGGCGGTGGCAGCGATCGTGGCGAGCCTGAGCACGAACAGGTCGCCATCGCGCACATGGCTCACCTCATGCGCGAGCACGGCGGCAAGCTCCTCCGGCGGCAGCGCCTCGACCAGCGCGCGCGTCACCCCGATGCCGGGCGCTGCCATGGTGCCGGCGGCGATGGCCTGCAGATGCCGCTGCGGCAGCAGCCAGAGCCGCGGCGCGGCGGCGAGCCCGGCGCGGGCCGAGAGCGTGGCCAGCATCGCGTGCAGCCCCGGCGCCTGGAACGGCGAGAGCGGCACCGCACCGAGCGCCTGGCGGAACACCGCCTCGGACGGCGCGGCCGACAGGACGAAGGTCATGGCCGCGAAACCGAGCCCGACTCCAAGTCCGAGCCCGCCTGCCGCAAGGTGGCCGATCGCTGCGGCCAGACCCGCCAGGGCAGTCAGGATCAGCGCGGTCTCCAGCCTGTTCCTCGCCCGGCTGCGGGCGAGCAGCGCACGGTCGGTCGTCTGGCGGGGCCGTGGCGGCAGCTGTTGCATCGCGCTGCTGGTGGTATCGCCTTAATCCCCGTGGCGCTATAGCTCCTGCGCCGCCCGAACACGGCACCCGAACACAGCAACGGTTCACGCCATGTCCCTGACACGCCTTTCCCCTGTCATTCCGGTCATCCTCTCGGGCGGAACCGGCACCCGCCTCTGGCCGGCGAGCCGCGAGAGCCTGCCGAAGCAGCTCCTGCCCCTCGTCTCGGGCAGGACGATGATCGTCGAGACGGCGCTGCGCGCGCCGCCCGAGGCCGGGTTCGCCGCTCCCATCATTGTCTGCAACGAGGCGCACCGGTTCATGGTGGGCGAACAGCTGCGCGAGGCGGGCGTCGCCGGCGCGCGGATCGTGCTCGAGCCCGAGGGTCGCAACAGCGCGCCCGCGATCGCCGCCGCCGCCGTGCTGGTGGCCGAGACCGATCCCGACGCCCCGCTCTGGATGATGGCGGCGGACGCCGCGATCATCGACATCCCCGCCCTGCACCGGGCCGTCGCCGCCGCCGCGGCGGCCGCGCGCGCGGGCCATGTCGTGACCTTCGGCATGACGCCGACCGCCGCGGAGACGGGCTATGGATATATCGAGACGGGGGCCGCACTCGCTGGCCTCGACGGTGTCCATGCCGTCGCGCGGTTCACCGAGAAGCCCGATGCCGCGACGGCGGAGGCCTTCCTCGCCGGGGGCAAGCACCTCTGGAACAGCGGCATGTTCCTGTTCACCGCAGCGACCCTGATCGCCGAGCTCGAGCGGCATGCGCCGGACGTGCTGACGGCCGTGCGTGCCGCCGTTGCCGCGCGCACCACCGATCTCGACTTCATCCGCCTCGACAAGGCGGCATTCGCCCGCGCTCCCTCGATCAGCCTCGACTATGCGGTGGCCGAGCGGACGACGAAGGCCGCCGTGGTGCCCGCATCGCTCGGCTGGTCGGACGTCGGCTCGTGGGCAGCGCTGTGGGAGCTCGCCGCGAAGGACGCCTCGGGCAATGCCGCGGTCGGCAACGTCCTGATCGAGGACAGCCGCAACAGCTACGTCCGCAGCGACGGGCCGCTGGTCGCGGTTCTCGGGCTCGAGGATGCCATCGTGGTCGCGACCGAGGACGCGGTGCTCGCCATGCCGCGAAGCCGTGCGCAGGACGTCAAGCGCATCGTCGACCGGCTGAAGGCGGCGAAGCGGCGCGAAGCGACCGAGCACAAGCGGATGTACCGCCCCTGGGGCTTCTACGAGGGCCTGATCATGGGCGAGCGGTTCCAGGTCAAGCGCATCGTCGTGAAGCCGGGCGGGCGACTGTCGCTGCAGAAGCACATGCACCGGGCCGAGCACTGGGTGGTGGTGAACGGCACGGCGGAAGTGACGCGCGACGACGAGGTGCTGCTGGTGCGCGAGAACGAAAGCGTCTACCTGCCGCTCGGCTGCGTCCATCGCCTGGTGAACCAGGGCAAGATCCCGCTCGCACTGATCGAGGTGCAGTCGGGTCCCTATCTCGGGGAGGACGACATCGTCCGCCTCGAGGACGTGTACGGGCGAGGCTAGCGGCCGATGGATCTCGAGCTTCGCGGCAAGGTCGCCCTCGTCACCGGCGCGTCCGCCGGCCTCGGCCGTGCGATCGCGCGCGAGCTCGCGGCGGAAGGCGCACGGCTTGCCATCCTCGCCCGCCGCGAGGCATTGCTCGCCGAGGCAGCAGCCGAGATCGTCGCCGCCGGCGCCGAGCCACCCCTCGTGATCGTGGCAGACGTGACCGATCCGGCGACGGCCGACCATGCGCGCGACTCCGTCACCGCCCGCTTCGGGCGCTGCGACATCCTCGTCAACAACGCCGGCGGCTCGCGCCCGCAAGTCGGGCTCGGCGACGATGCGGCGTGGGAGGAGGCGATGGCGCTGAACTTCACCGCCGGGCGCCGCATCACGCACGCGATCGTTCCGCTGATGCAGCAGCATCGATTCGGCCGCATCGTAAACCTCACCGGCCAGGACGAGCCCTTCAACGTCAATGCCGCCAACGCGCCGAACGGGGCGGTGCATATCTGGGCCAAGGCCCTGTCGCGCGCTCTCGGGTCTGACGGCATCACCGTGAACTCGATCGCACCAGGCCGCATCCATTCCGAGCAGATCGACCAGCGCGTGATGCCGACCGAGGAAAGCCGGCGTGCGTGGGTGGCAGCGAACGTGCCGGTCGGCTACATCGGCGAGCCGCGCGACCTCGCCGTGCTCGTGGCCTTCCTCGCCTCGCCGGTTGCCCGCTACATCACCGGCCAGGTGATCCATGTCGATGGTGGAACGCGGCGGTTCAGCCATTAGGACCAGCCTGCTACGGTGCCTCCGTGCACACGCTCGAAGTCGTCCTCTTCCTGATCGCCGCCGCCCTGCCACTCGCGCTCATCGCGCGGTGGCTGGCGCTGCCTTATGCGGTGGCCCTCGTGATCGGCGGCATGGCGCTCGCCGTCGTGCCGTTCCTGCCGGAAGTCAGGGTCGAGCCGAGCTTCGTGTTGACCTTCTTCCTGCCGCCGCTGCTGCAATCCGCTGCCTTCTTCATGCCGTGGCGGGCCTTCAAGGCCAATCTCCGCCCGATCCTGATGCTCGCCGTCGGGCTCGTGCTGTTCACCACGCTGCTCGTGGGCGTCGCTGCGAAGCTGCTGCTGCCTGACCTGCCCTGGGCCGTCTGCTTCGCGCTTGGCGCGATCGTCTCGCCGCCCGATGCGGTCGCCGCCGCCTCAGTGCTCGAGCGCCTGCGCATCCCCAAGCGCCTGCTCGTGATCCTTGAGGGCGAGAGCCTGGTGAACGATGCCTCCGGCCTCATCCTCTACAATTTCGCCATTGCCGCGGTGCTGACGGGCGGGTTCTCCGCCACGGAGGCGGCAGGGCGGTTCGTCGTCGTCGCCGCCGGTGGCATCGGCGTGGGGCTCCTTGTCGGGCTTGGCGCCGCCTGGGTGATCCGTCGCCTGCCGGAGACGATGCTGGTGATCACCACGTCCTTCCTCGCCGCCTACGCCGCCTATCTCCTGCCCGAGCGGATCGGCGCCTCCGGCGTGCTCGGCACCGTCTCCTGCGGCCTCGTGCTCGGCTGGCGCGCGCCGAAGGACCTTACCCCCCGCGCGCGGATCGAGGGCAAGGCGACGTGGGATGTCGCGGTCTACCTGCTGAACAGCGCGCTGTTCCTGCTGATCGGCATGAGCCTCGACGAGCTGGTCGAGCGGATCGAGCGGCAATCGCTGGTAGAGATGCTCCTGATCGGACTCGTGATCTCCGCCGTCACCATCCTCGTGCGGTTCGTCTGGGTGTTCCCTGCCGCCTGGCTTGCACGCGCCGTTTTGCCGCCACTGAAGCGGCGCGATCCGCTGCCGTCATGGCGCGTGCTCACCGTCCTCTCCTGGGCCGGCATGCGCGGCGTCGTCAGCCTGGCCGCCGCCCTCGCAATCCCCGAGCGGCTGCCGGACGGCACGCCCTTCCCGGGTCGCGACATCGTCCTGGTGCTGACCTTCGTCGTGATCCTCATCACGCTGGTCGGCCAGGCGACGACGCTCGGGCCACTGATCCGCCGCCTCGGCGTCACCCGCCCCGGGGCGGAGACTGACCCGCATGCCGAGACACGGACGCTGATCGCCGACGTGGCACTCGCTCATCTCCGCGGCCGGGCGTCAGACCCGCTCGACGGTGCGATGGCGCACGACCTCCTGCCTGAGTTCGAGGCGCGCGCGGCAGCCGTGCGCGGCACGGGCGGCGCGGCGGCAGCGGCGGCCACCGCCCGTCTCTCGCTCTATCTGGAGACGAAACGGATCCAGCAGCGCGCGCTCGTGAAGCTCCAACGCGAGGGCAGGATCGAGGACGAGACGCTGCGGCATCTGCAGGAGGAGCTCGATTTCGACGAGCTCAGGATGCGGCGCGCCCTCGGCCAGGCCACCGAGGACTAGACACGCAGCCTACGCAGCGAGCGCCTGGATGCGCGCCGCGAGGTCCTTCATCGAGAAAGGCTTGGCGAGGAACTGCACCGCGCTGCCGGGCAGGTCGGCCAGCGCCTCGGTCTCGGCGTAGCCGGAGACGAGGATCACCGGCAGCGTCGGCAGGATTGCACGCACGGCGCGGACAAGCTGCGGCCCGTCCATCCCGGGCATCGACACGTCGCTCACCATCACCGCAGGCGGCGCCTCGGCGGCGGCGAGCACGGCGAGTGCCGCCTCGCCGGAATCGGCCGCGAGCACGCGCCAGCCCGAGAGCTCGAGCCCACGTGTCGTCAGCCGCCGCACGGCCTCCTCGTCCTCGACCAGCAGCACGGTGCCGCGCACGGGCGGCCGCTCGGCCTGGTCTCTGCGAACAGGCTCTGCCGGCAGCGTCGCATCGGCGCTGCTGCGGCGCGGGATCGCCGGGCGCGACAGCGAATCCTGGGGCGGATCAGGCGCGAGCGCGCCCTCGTGGCGCGGCAGGTAGATGCGGAACGTCGTGCCTTCCCCCGGGCTGCTCTCGACCGCGATGAACCCGTCCGTCTGGCGAACGATTCCATACACCATGGCGAGGCCGAGCCCCGTGCCACCCGTCTCGCGCTTGGTGGTGAAGAACGGCTCGAACAGCCTTCCCAGGTGCTCCGGCTTGATGCCCGTTCCCGTATCGGCTACCTCGACCATCGCGTAGCGGCCAGGCGGGATCACCTCCTGGCCGCGCACGAGCGGGCGATAGAGCGTCACGGCGCCGGTTCGGATCGACAGCCGCCCACCCTGCGTCATCGCATCGCGGGCATTGAGGGCGAGGTTCACCACCACCTGGTCGAACTGCACCGGGTCGACGCGAACAAGGCTTCCCGGCTGGTCGAGGTCGAGCGCGATGGCGATGCGCTGGCCGAGCAGGCGGCGCAGCAGGCTCGCCACGTCCTCGATCGCGGCGTTGAGCGCGAGCACGCGCGGCTGCAGCGTCTGCTTGCGGCCGAAGGCGAGCAGCTGGCGCACCAGCGCAGCCCCCCGCTCGGCGCTGCGGCGGATGTGCACGAGGTCGCCACGCGTCGTCTCGTCCTGGTCCTGCCGGTCGAGGCTCATGTCGGCGGCAGCGATCACCGCCGTCAGCAGGTTGTTGAAGTCATGCGCGATGCCGCCGGCAAGCTGGCCGACGGCCTGCATCTTCTGTGTCTGCGCAAGCTGGGTCTCGAGCGCGCGGTGGCGGGTGATGTCGATCAGCCGAACGACCGCGCCACCGACCGTGCCGTCATCGTCGACAAGCGGTGAGACCGAGACCATCGCGACCGTGACGCCTACGCCCTCCTCGCCCCCGCCGCGACCCAATCGAAGCTCGAGCCCCGTGCGGCCGACCGGCATGGCGGCGAGGCGCGCCAGCTCCGCCGCCAGCATCGCGCGATCCTCGGGGTGGACGAGCCCGTCGAGGCGATGGCCGGGCGAGGCCGCATCGGGATCGGCACCGGCCAGGATGACGAGGGCCTCGTTCGCCGCGACGATCGCGCCCGACCGGTCGACGATGGCGATGCCGATCGCCGCCTCGTCGAACAGCCTGCGCCAGGCCACGCCATCGCCGGCGACGAGCGCGTCAAGCAAAGGCGACGGCGCGTAGGGCGTCTCAGCCACCACCCGCTCCACCAGCACGGCGGCGCAGGCGCCACACATAGGCAATGATCTCTGCCACGGCCTGGTAATGCTCCTCCGGGATCTCGCGATCAAGGTCGACAGTATAGAGCGCGCGGGCCAGCGGCGGGTTGGCGATGATGGGAACCTCGTGCTTTTCCGCCGCAGCCCTGATCCGTGCCGCCATGTGGTCGACACCCTTCGCGACGATGCGCGGCGCCCCCTGCCCGCCCGTCTCGTAGGCCAGCGCGACGGCATAGTGGGTCGGGTTCGTGATCACCACCTCGGCGGTGGGGACGGCCGACATCATCCTGTTGCGCGACCGTTCGATGCGGATGCGCTTCAACCGTGCGCGGATCTCGGGGTCACCCTCGGTCTGCTTCATTTCCTCGCGCAGATCCTCACGCGACATGCGAAGCCGCCGCTGGTGGTCATAGCGCACCCAGACGAAGTCGAGCACGGCAATGGCGGTGAAGGCAGCGGCAAGTGCCGCGAGCAGCAGGAAGCTGTCTGCGAGCAGCGTCGCCATCAGCTGGCTCGTCTCCCACGTGATCGAGGGAACGAGCTGCCAGGTCATGCCGTCGAGCACCAGCCAGGACACGACGCAGAGTATCGCGAGCTTGGCGACGTTCTTCAGGAACTCAACGATGTTCTGCGCCGAGACGAGGCGCTTCACGCCGGCGATCGGGCTCAGTCGCGAGAGTTTCGGTTCGATCAGGGTGGACGAGACCATTCCCCGCGTCTGCATGAGGGTCGTCAGCGGACCGAGCAGCATCGGCAGCGCCACGATCGCGAGCGTGGCGAGAGCGCCCCAGAGCAGCGTGTCCCAAATCACCGGCGAGAACGCGCCGTCGGTGAGTTGCGCCGGCTGTTCGATCAGCACCAACGCGCTCTCGACCAGCTTGTGCGCCGCTGGCGGGAGGATCAGCGCCATGCCGATCAGCGCGCCGACCATGCCTGCCGCACCGGCAATTTCGCGCGAGACGGCAACCTGGCCTTCCTCGCGCGCCTTCTCGAGCCGCCGTTGTGTCGGGGCTTCCGTCTTTTCGCCCGGGCCCTCCTCGTCCGACATCCCGGCTCAGAGCCCCGGCATGGAGGAGAAGAGCGCCCGCGCACCCTCGACCCAGGCGGCGAGCATGCTGCCGGCGAGCAGCGCCATCAGCGCGAGACCGCCGATGATCTGCACCGGCATCGCAACGAAATAGACCTGCATCTGCGGCACGATGCGCGACATCACGCCGAGCGCCAGCTGGAACACGATGCCAGCAAGCACGAAGGGCCCGGAGAGCTGGAAGGCAAGCCCAAAGGTCGCTGCGGCCATGCGCACGGCTGCGTCGGCTGCCGCCTCCGCTGGAAACGGGGCACCCGGCGGGATCACCCCGTAGGAGCCGACGAGGGCCGCGAGCGGCAGCGCATGCAGGCCCGTCGCGAACAAAAGCACGATGGCACCGAGGCCGAGGAGGCGCGACAGCGCGGTTCCCGTGGCACCGAAGGCGGGATCGAACAGCACCGCCGAGGAGAGGCCAAGCAGGAAGCCGATGAACTGTGCCGCAAGCGGGAGCACGAGCACGACCATCCGCGCAAGCCCGCCAAGCCAGAGCCCGACGAGGCATTCGGTGACGACGAGCAGAACCGCCCTCGCCGCATCCACCGGCGGCGGGGGCAACCCAGGCGAGACGATCGGCCAGACGACGGCAGAGAACGAGAGCGCGATGCCGGCCTTCACCGTCACCGGCACCTCGGCCTCGCCGAATGCAGGCAGCGCCATCACCGCAGCGCCGATGCGGCAGACCACGAGCAGGAACCCGAAGGTCCAGGCAGGCAGCAATGCGGGCAGGTCCGCGACCGCAAGCATCAGCTCAGAAGCCGCCGCCGCCGACCGCGATCATGCGATCGAAGAGCCGTTCCGCGAACGTGCCGAGCGTGCCGCCGATGAACGGCGCCGTCAGGGCAGCGACAGCGGCGACCGCGATCACCTTCGGCACGAACACGAGCGAGGCTTCGTTGACCTGCGTCAGCGCCTGCAGCAGCGAGACGATGAGGCCGACGACGAGGGCGGCGATCATCAGCGGCGCGCTCGCGAGGATCGTCACCCACAAGCCCTCGCGCACCAGCGCGAGTACGTCCTGGTCGGTCATCCCCACCCCCTTCTGGGCCAGAGATTGCAAGGAAGAGACGCCAAGCGGCGTCAGATCGGCATCCGCATCACGTCCTGGTAGGCCTGGATCACGCGGTCGCGGATCGCGACCGTGGTCTGCAACGCAAGCTCGGCGCGCGCGACCGCGGTGACGACGGAGGTGATGTCGCCGCCGCCCGCGATCGCATCCATCGCGGCGCGGTCGCTCTGCCGCGCTGCGTCGACGGTCCCGGTGACCGCGCGCTCGAGCAGCGCGCCAAAGCCACTTGGGCCGCCTGCCCCCATGGCTGCACCGGCGGCAGCACCCGCTGGCTCGCCCGGCTGGCCGAGCGCGGTTGCGGCATAGCGGGAGGCGGCGGTCGCGGCTGGAATGGAGGCCATGGTCAGGTCCCTCAGCGCAGGAGCTCGATCGCGCGGGTGAGCATCCCGCGCGTGACTTCGAGGACCGACAGGTTGGCGCTGTAGCCGCGCTGCGCCTCGCGCATGTCCATCATCTCGATGAAGCTGTTCACGTTCGGCACTTTCACGTAGCCGTTGTCGTCAGCTGCCGGGTGGCTGGGATCGAAGCGCGTGCCGAAGGCACTCTGGTCGCGGTCGACGCCCTTCACACGCACGGTCTCCGCACCGAGGGCGCGGTCGAGCCTGTTCTCGAACGCGACCGTCTTGCGGCGATATGGCTCGCCCCCCGGGCTGGTCGCCGTGGTGTCGCGGTTGGCCATGTTCTCGGCCACCACGCGCAGGCGCAGCGCCTGGGCATCCATGCCGCTCGCCGAGATCCTGAACGACTTGAAGAGGTCCATCACGTCCTCCGAAACAGCCGCGGGTCCTGGCGGCGCAGCGGCGCATTCTGCCGGGCAAACCTTTCCACCGCGTTGCGCCGGGCCAAGCAGCGGCGGGTCATCCGCCGCGGCCGAGCGCGATGCGGAAGAGGCCCAGGTACTTCCGGTAGAGGCCGGTGGCGAGTTCGTGGTGCATCTCCGTCTCGGCCACGCGTGCCACCTGGTCGTCCATCCGCACGGCGTTGCCGTCCTGCGTGCGCTCCGCGGCCTCACGTTCCGGCCTTATGGCCTGGGCGCCGGCGGCCGGAGTGATGTGGCGGGCGGAGGTCTGCACCATCGCGACGTTGCCGGTCGTTCGCGCCATCACCTTGGCGAACGCAGGCAGGTCGCGCGCGGCGTAGCCCGGCGTGTCGGCGTTGGCGATGTTCTGGGCGAGCACCTGCTGGCGCTGGGCGAGCCAGCCGAGGCGCTGTTCCGCGAGTTTGAGGAGGCCGATCCTGCCGGGGTCCATCGATCGATCCTTGAGCAGCACGCGCTGCGGTCACCTCTTCTGCGCCGGCAGGATGAACGGCGCGTTAACGGCGGCATGCATGCGTCCTTAATCCCTTGCTAACCCGGCCATGGTGATGTTCGGCCTGCGCCGCCAGGACGGAGGTGCGAAGGCAGAGGCCGGCAGGACCAATGGCCAGACTGGACAATGACGGACACGACGATGGCGACGATGCCGGGCCGAAGGATGCGGTCGAGGCGATCGCTGCCGCCGTGACGCAGCTGACCGAGACGCTCGTGCTCGCGCGCGTGCTCGTGCATGCGGGCATGGCGGTCGACCTTGGCGGGCTCGAGCGCGAGGTCGGCGATCTCTGCGCCGACGCCATTGCGCTGCCGCGCGCCGAAGGCCGCGACATGGCGACCCCGCTCGCCGACCTGCTCGCCGAGATCGAGCTTCTCGAACGCGCGATGGAGGACCGCCCACCCACTCTGTGAGTTCCCCCTCACGTCCCACCATGCAGCACACGGCAGAAGGCCTGCGCACCCATGGATACGCTTTCCTCCATTCCGCTCGCGATCGGCGCGCTGGCCGCGACGATCGGCGCGATCTTCCTGGTCGCGGCGATCGCGCGCCGTAGCGGCCTTGCCGCTGCCGCGCGGCCCGGCCGCAGGCTCGCGATCGTCGAGACCGTCTCCCTCGACCCGCGCAGGCGCCTCATTCTCGCCCGCTGCGATGGCGGGGAGGCGCTGCTGCTCGTCGGCGGGGAAAGCGACCAGGTGGTCGGATGGATCACGCCACCGGCAACATCGACCAAGGCCGGGGTGACGCCATGATCCGGGCGCTCGTCATCGCGCTCATCCTGCTCGTGCCCTCGGCAGCACTGGCACAGAGCGTCACGCTCGATCTCGGCGAGGCGACGGACGGCTCGGCAGCGACCCGGCTGATCCAGCTCACCGCGCTGATCGCGCTGCTCTCGCTCGCACCGTCGCTGCTCGTGATGGTCACGTCGTTCGCACGCATCGTCATCGTTCTCAGCCTCCTCCGCAGCGCGCTCGGCACACAGGGGACGCCGCCCAATATCGTGCTGATCGGGCTGGCGCTGTTCCTCACCTTCTTCGTCATGCAACCGGCCTTCGAGGCTGCCTGGTTGCAGGGCATCCTGCCGATGACCGAGGGGCGCGTGGCCGAGCTCGAGGGCATGCGGCTTGCCGCGGAGCCGTTCCGACGGTTCATGCTCGCCAACCTCCGCGAAGCCGACCTGTCGCTGTTCCTCGACCTCGCACGCCTGCCCCTGCCCGAGACGGCGGATGCGACGCCGTGGCGCGCGCTGGTTCCCGCCTTCCTGGTGGGCGAGCTTCGTCGCGCCTTCGAGATCGGGTTCCTGCTGTTCATTCCGTTCCTGGTGATCGATCTCGTCGTCGCCTCCGTGCTGATGAGCATGGGCATGATGATGCTGCCGCCCACCGTCGTGTCGCTGCCGTTCAAGCTGATCTTCTTCGTGCTGGTCGATGGCTGGCGCCTCATCTCCGGCTCCCTCGCGCAGGGGTTCGTCACAGGCTGACAGGCTGGAGTCCGGCCCGCTTCCGATCCGAACCGCTTCCGTGTCATGATTGCGCCGGATCGGCCGTGGCAGAAGGCGCGCGGCCGCCCATGACGTGGTTCGGGGGCGTGGCATGCGGCGGTTGTTGCTCGGGCTGATCGTTCTGCTGCTGGCATCCGGCGGCGCATCCGCAGACGAGGACTGGCGGAGGCTCTGCACGCTCGGCGGCGTGGCCGACCGTGATGGCCGCATCGCCATCGCGCCGCAGGCATCCGCAAGCACGATCTCCTCGGTGCTGCCCGATGGCGGCCTCGTTCCATTCAGCATCGAGCGACGCTTCGAAGCCGACCTCGCCTATTTCGCGCTCGTCGGCCGACTCGGCGACACACCGGGCCTTCACGGCAATCGCGTGCCGGCAGGCGCGCGCGAGGCCCCCGTGCTGCACGCGCGCGCGACCGAGGACAGCCAGCGCACGGAGCTCAGGATCAGGCTGCCGCGCGTCGAGACCTTCGCGCTCTGGCCGGCACATCGCGTCATCATCATGGTCTGCCGTCCGAACAGGGGCGCGATCGAGGCGGTGGGCGCAATCGACGTTCCGATCGCAGGATACGGCACCGCGGTCGTCGGTGCGCTCGCCCTCGTCGCGCTCGTGCTCATCGCCACCGCCGCGGTCCGCCGGCGCATGTCTCCGGGCCTCAGCGTCGCCCGCTCGCTCGACCCGCTCGTGATCGCGCAGGACGGCCTCGGCTATGGCTCGATCTCGCGGCTGCAGGTGTTCTTCTTCAGCCTGATCGTGTTCGGCCTTCTCACCTACATCGCATTGCGCACAGGTGTTGTCGCGGCAATCTCGGGCGATGTGCTGATCCTGATGGGCATCGCCGCCGTCGGCACGGCAGGGGCCGCGCTCGTCGGCAACACGGGGCCGGTGGCGACGCGCACTGCGGAGACGGAGCGCACGCCAGCGGACTCGGGATCGGGCTCGGGCTCGCTCGCACCGGAGACGCGCATCTTCCTCGCCGCCACCGGCCTCGTGCCGCTCGACCGCGTGGCGCAATGGCGTGACCTGTTCGTGGCGCGCGGCGAGATCGACATCTTCCGCGTGCAGGCGGTGGTGTTCAGCATCTTCGTCGGCGGCACGCTGGTCATTTCGGGGCTCGAACAGCTTGCGGCCTACGAGATCCCACCAACGGTGCTCGGGCTGCTCGGCCTCAGCCAGGCCTCCTATGTCGGCGGCAAGATCGTGTTCCGGCGCCCGGGCGACATCGCCGAGCTCGACTCTGCCGCAGCCACCGCGCGCGCCGCCCTGGCTGCGATCGCCGCCGGTGACACCTCGGCTCCGATGCTCGACCAGGCACGGATCGCACTCGGGCAGTTGAGGAGGGCGCTCGCGCTGCTTCTGGAGGAGGCCGTGCCGCAGGCGCGGATGGAAGCCCTGATCGCCGCTGCCGCACGCCAAGGAAGGCAATGAGTGAAGGGAACAGGCGCATGATCTTCACCACGACCAACAGCGTCGCCGGGCGCGAGATCACCGGCTATCTCGGCATCGTCTTCGGTGACGCGATCGTCGGCGTGAACGTGTTCCGCGACCTCTTCGCCTCGATCCGCGACATCGTCGGCGGCCGCTCCGCCGCCTACGAGAAGGAGCTTGCCGCGGCCCGCCAGGCAGCGCTCGAAAGCCTGCTCGAGGAAGCCCGGCTGCTCGGCGCCGACGCCGTCGTCGGCGTCGACATCGACTATGCAACGGTCGGGCAGAACGGCAGCATGATGATGGTGACGACGACTGGGACGGCCGTGACGCTCGGGCCTGCGACGGGCTGAACCGTCACCGCGTCGGCAGAAGCTCGGCGATATAGGGCGGCAGCGCGAAGGCGGCCTGGTGCACCCCGGGGCTCCAGTACCGCGTGGTGCCGAGGATGCCGGCCTCGGCTGCGCGCCGGGCGATCTCATCGGCGGCAACGCGCCGCAGCGATCCATCCTGCGCGGACCAGCCAAGCGTCATGAACCCGCCGACATAGGTCGGCACCGCCGCGAGGTAGGCCGAAACGTCAGCGAAATGACGGGCGCGGCGGAGGGAGGTGTCGCGCAGCTCGTCGCCCTGCATGAAGGGAACGCCGCACTGGTTCACCAGGATGCCGCCAGGGCCGAGGATGCGCGCGCAATCGGCGTAGAACGCATCCGTGAACAGCACCTCGCCGACGCCGATCGGATCGGTGCTGTCGACGATGACCACGTCATAGGCGCCCGCCTCGGCCTCGCGTACATGGGCGATGCCGTCTGCGATCAGCACACGGGCGCGCGGATCGTCCCACGCAGCGCCGCCGATGCCCGGAAGATGGGCGCGAGAGAGACGCACAACCGCGGCATCGATCTCGACCATCGTCGCCTCGGCCACGCCGCTGTGGGCGAGGACGCGCCGCAGCACCCCGCCGTCGCCGGCGCCGATGATCAGCACGCGCCGCGCCGCGCCATGGGCGATGAGCGGCACGTGGACGATCATCTCCTGGTAGGCGAACTCATCGGCTTCGGTGATCTGCACCACGCCGTCGAGCAGCATGGCACGGCCATGGCTCTCGGTCTCGACGATGCGGATGTCCTGGAAATCGGAGCGCTCGTGCGCGATCTCGCGCAGGATGCGGAAGCGCTGCCCCCAGGCGGGGTAGAGCGCCTCCGCGATCCAGGTTTCCTCCGGCAAGGGAAGTACGCCGTCTAGGAGATCACACCGCGCCGCTGCTCGGACACTTCGACGCGGCCGGCGCGGAACGCCACCTTCAGGTGCGGCAGCGCGAGATGCGGATCGCACGCGCCGCACATGAAGATGTCGATCGCCGCATAGCCTCGCTCGGGCCACGTGTGGATCGAGATGTGGCTCTCGGCCAGCACGAGAACGCCCGAGACGCCGCCGTTCGGCGTGAAATGATGGAAATGCCCGTGCAGGATGGTCGCCCCGGCCGCCACGGCTCCGGCGCGCAGCGCGGCATCGACATGCGCGGGATCATCCAGCGCGTCGGCTTCCCAGAGATCGACGAGCAGGTGCATGCCGGCGAAACGAACGCCGTCCCGCTCGATGAAATAGTCCTTCGGCGCCTCGTCCACGGTGGTGCCTGCGGCATCCCGTGTCGTTGCGCCCTCCGTCTGGGCATCCATCGTCGTCTGGGCTTCGCTCGGAAACTCCGAGACCATCCCCAGTCGGGCGAGAGCGTTCATCGCGAACCCCTTCCAACCAGCAGATGACCAGCGGCTGCGGTCAACTTCCCGCACTAACGGGCGCGGCTATGTGCGGCAAGCGCCACGGGGATGCAAGCAGAAATCGAACATTGCTGCGGCGCGAACACGAACGCGTCATGCCTTTGCAACAAGGGGTCAGTTGGGCACCGCGCCACCGCCGATCGCGGCGATGCTGCGCGGCAGGGCACGGGCGAGCTCGACTTCGGCGGCGAGCCGCGGCAGGTCGATCGCACCGCCGGCAGGGTCTGACGTCAGCAGCCGGAACGGTTCGGCGAAGGCCCCGTTGGCCATCTGTTCCCCGCGTGTCGAGGCGAGCGACGCAAGCGTCGCCGTGTCGCCGGCCAGAGCCGCGGCGGCGGCGAAGCGCACAAGCAGGCGACGCTGCGGCTCATCCAGCGCCACGTCAGGCGGGGGAAGCCGCGTTTCAGCAAGTTCGGCGAGCGCGGAGACAACCTCGCCCCACACGCCCTTCGCGGCGGCGATCTCGACGCGCGCCTCGGCGGCACCCGGCAGGCCGCGCAGCATCGCGAGCGCTTCGGTGTGCTTGCCATCGGCCGACATCGCGCGGGCGCGGACGAGCAGGCGATCCGCCGCCAGCGTTGCCGGCAACCGTTCCGCCTCGCTCGCGGCGAGTGCGCCGAGCGCGCTTTCGGCATCCTGGTCGCCGAGCCTGAGCTGGGCGAGGCGAAGCCCGGTGCGGGCACGATCGAGCCCGCCCTCTGGCTGTGCCGTCATCAGCCGCGTCAGCATCGTCGCGGCCCGGCTGGTGAGATCGAGCGCGATCAGGCGCTCGGCCACGCGGGCAACCACCGCATCGCCGGCAGAGCCTGTCGGCAGCAGGTCGGCGCTCTCCTCGAAGAGTGCGACGGCCTGCGCGGCGGGCAGCGCATCGGCAGCACCGTCACGGAAAAGAGCGAGGAAGGCGCCGGCCGTGCGCGGCCTGATCTCGGCGATGTGCTCGGGGAACGACGCTTCCGTCTCGCGCAGCAGGGAGAGCGCGCCGCTCCAGTCACCGGCCTCGCCGCGCAGCTCGGCGGCGCGAAGCCGCAGCAACCGCTCGGACGCATCGCCGCGCCAGGCATAGAGCAGCGGCTCGAGTTTCGCAGCGGCCTCGGGCGCGCCGATCCTGCCTTCGCGCAGCGCGAGTTCGGCCGCACGCGACAGGGCGCGATACCGCATCCGCCGGTCCCGCGCGTCGCCGAGCGCCTCGTAGGCGGCAAGGGCATCGTCAACCCGGCCTTGCGCCTCCGCCAGCAGCGCGCGGGCGAGCGCGAGCGAGGGGACATCGCCGACGCGTGCAAGCAGTGCCGCGGCGGCGGCAGCCTCGCCACCGGCGGCCATCGCCTCGGCAGCGGCACTGCCAAGGCGCGTGCGCAACGCATCGGGGTAGGACGGCAGGAGCCCGGCGCTCGCGGAGAACAGCGGTGCGGTCGACGCAGGTGGCTCGCCTTCCTGGTCTGCCAGGTAGGCGCGCCAGAGGGTGATCTCGTCGGTGCCGTCCAGGCGTGGGTCCTTCAGCGCCGGGCGGGCATCGTCCAACCGCCCCGCGATGAGCGAGGCAGCGCCGGCGAGCGCCGCCCAGCGGGGCGTCGCGCCAGCCACGGGGTCCTCGGCGGCGGCGACATCGAGCACCGCGCGTGCCTCGACGCCGAAGCCGAGCGCGAGCATCGCCTCGGCGAGCGCAATCCGCGGCCGCGCGCGGGCAAGCGGCGGGGCCAGGGCGGCTTCGCCGCGCAGCAGGCGCACCCGTTCCGCAAGCGCATCATGCGGCAGGGCGGGAAGATCGAAGGCGCGGGTGAGCGCGTGGCCGGCGAGCGCGTCCGGCGAGGCAAGCTGGGCTGGCGAGAGAGCGAGCCCGCGTTCGAGCTGCGGCCCGGCTGCAAGGACGAAGCCCTCGGGCTGCACGCGCATCGTCACGTGGTCGGATTGCGCGGTGATCGCCACGCCACGCAGCGTCGGCACCAGCGAGAACTCGGCAAAGGCGCGCGCGACCGGCTGGCGCGCCTCGCCGGCCTTCAGCGTGCCGACGATCAGGAGCTCGCCCGTTTCCGGGTCATGCAGGTGCACGGCACGGCCCGCATTGGCTGCCCGCAGCAGAAGCCGCCGGCCGGAGGGGTCATCCTGCACCTCGGCGGGAACCGATTCGGAGGCAGCGGCCCCGGCGGGCAGGATCTCGACGATCAGGCCGCGCTCACCCGGCAGCACGCGGGCGGCCGCCGGCAGCGGTGCCGGGATGCGCAGCAGCGTCGCTGCGCTGCCGACCGTCAGGACCGCCCTGCCGAAGACGGGATCGTTGCGGAGGGCCGCGAGATCGACGGGCCGCGGATCGTCGAACACGACCCAGAGTTCGCTGCCCCGGCGCATCACCGCGACACCCGTATCGCGCTCGAACGGAAGCCGGGCCGCAGGCCCTTCCGTGCCGCGATGCGGCAGGGCGGCGAGGCTGATCGGCACTTGGCGCTGCGGCACCGGCTGCAGCAGGGGAACTGGTCGCGGCGCCTGCTCGGGCTGCGGCTGGGCAGCGGCCTGGCGTGGTCGCTCCGCCGGGTTGGCCGGGCGCGGCGGCAGCGGCAGGGCATCACGCGCCGGCGTCGGCAGCTCGGGCGGCGGGGGCGGGGGCAGCGGAAGCGATGCGAGGCGCTGCGCCGGAGCCGCGAGGGGAGGGGCCAGGGGAGGGGCCAGGGGAGGCGCTAAAGGAGTCGCCAGAGGAGCCGGCACGGATGAGGGAGCTGCCGAGGGTGCGGGCGGTGTGATCCCCGCCTGGGGTTGGAGCTGGGCCGGGGAACGGGGTGCCGCGGCAGCATTCGCCTGCGCCGCTTCGGGGGGGAAGATGTCAAGGACGATGCGCCCGCCGAGGCGGTAGTCACGCACCCGAACGCCAGGCTTCAGCGTGATCACCACGCTGCTGCCCTCGGCTGTGAAGCCTTCCACCATCGGCGGAAGACGGCGAAGCGAGGCCGTATCGAAGCCCGGCGTGCGCGCGAACCGTACACGCACGCGATCGCCCTCGCGCACCACTGTGTAGTCGGCAGGCGTGGGCCAGTCGAACACCACGCGGCTGTAGGTCGGATGGACGCCGAAACGAAGCGCGACAGCCTCCTCGGCCCTTGCCTCGATCCCTGCCGACGCGAGCAGGAGAGGCAGGGCGAGACAAGAGGCGAGGAGGGTGTTGCGCATCAGTCGAAACTCGCGAGAAGGCGGTCGATCTCGGCCTGATCGACACCGTTTCCGGGAAGCTGCGGGCCGTTCAGCAGCGCTGCCTCGCCTTCGGGCTCGGATTTCGGCGAAAGCCGCGCCTCGCCCGGAACACGCGCGGCGAAGGTATCGATGATCGCCCCGATCCGCTCCTCGATGGACTTGAGGGTGGAGACGACCTTGGTGATCCTCTGTCCGGTGATGTCCTGGAAGCTGCACGCCTCGTAGATCCGCGTGGTCGCTCCCTGGAGCTTGTCCGACACCTCGGCGCTGACCTCGGAGGAGATCATGTCGAAGGTCTCGCAGGCATCGAGGATCTCATTGGTCGCCCGTGCCGTCGCCTCGACGATGGCATCGAGCTCATCGGTCGCCGACGGGATGAAGCTGCCGTTGATGTCCTCGACCTGGAGCGAGGCGATCTCCTGCTTCGCCGCCGCGATCGTGCGAGCAATCTGCTCGACCTCCGAGAGCAGGGTTGCCTCTGTCTGCGAAAGGTCGCCGTGCATCGTTCCGAGCACTGTCTCGACGATGTTGGCGACCGCTTCCGGCGTCGTCGCGTCGCGGTGGCGGTCACGCAGGACCGCAAGCCGCTCCGCGAGCTCCGCCACGCCCGTCGGGCCTTGCACTCCCTCAGGCATGGACCAGCACCTTCTCGATCTTCTCCTTCAGCGTCTCGGCGTTGAAGGGCTTCACGATGTAGTTCGAGACGCCGGCCTGCTTGGCGGCAACGACGTTCTCGGTCTTGCTCTCTGCCGTCACCATGATGAACGGCATGTTCTTCAGCTTCGCGTCGGCGCGCACTTCCTGGAGAAGCTGCAGACCCGTCATCGGCTGCATGTTCCAGTCGCTGATCACGAGCCCGTAGCTGCCGGTGCGCAGCATCGACAGGGCCGCGGCACCATCGGTTGCCTCATCCACATTCTGGAAGTCGAGCTGCCGCAGCAGGTTGCGGATGATGCGCAGCATCGTCTTGTAGTCGTCGACGATGAGGATGTTCATGTTCTTGTCCATGTGCCCGTCCTGTCCTCTCTGTTCCCTTGCGTGATCGGTGTTCAGCGGCCGGCCTCGGCGCGAGGTCCTGTCGCACGCCGCCTTGCCAGCTCAGCCGTCAGCGCCTTCGCCTTGTCCGGCTCCATGCCAGCAAGGATCGTCGCCGCCGACCGCTCCTTCATGCGGTCGACCACCTCTACCAGCGTGACCATTTCAAGTTCGTTGAAGATGCGCGCGGCATCGCGTGGGCGCATGTTCTCGTAGATGCGCACGAGGCCACGCCAGCCGCTGTCCTCACGCTCGCGCGCCGCCTTGTCGAGCGCCTCGAGGCGCTGCTGCAGGGCGCCGAGTTCCTCGACGCGGCGTGACAGGCGCTGCTCGGTGGCCACGAGCACGCTCTCGCGCACGGCCAGCGCCTGCTCGCGGGCATCGAGGGAGGCGCGGCGAGCACGCAGTTCCTCGAGCACGGAGCGTTCCGCGGCCGTGATGGCGCCAGGCTGGGCATCCTGAACCTGATTCTGGGCCTGATTCTGGGCCTGATTCTGACCCTGGCCCTGGCCCTGGGCCTGGGCTGGCTGCGCCGGGGCATCAGAGGCGGCACGGAACGGCTCCGCCGTCACGCGCGCTGCCTGCGCCGGCGTGCCGATCGGCAGCAACGTCGCATCGCCGCGGCGTGCGGCATCAGGCGCGCGGAGCGCGAGATCGGTTGCCTTCACCGCGAGCAGCACGGCCATCACGACGATGGCGCTCGGCAAGAGACGCGGCGTGAAGCGGAGGGACATGCTCATCGCGCCGCCCGCAGGGCCTGGAGAAGGTCGCGCTCCGCCTGGCTGCGAACGCGTGGCGCATCGGCCTCCGCCGCCGGCGGGGTGGGCATCGGTGCGAGATTGGCGCGCGAGGGCAGGCCGCGCTCGCTCACCGCGCCGCGCGCCTCGCGCACCGCGCCGTCGAGCCTGTCGGCAAGCTGCTCGCCACGCTCAAGCAGGAACAGGAGGTCATCGCGCAGCCGCGCCGCACCCTCGACCTGCTCGGTCACCTGCCGCCCCGCACCTTCGGCGGCGGCACGCAGCCGTGCGGTCGAGGCCTCGGCGCGCGCCGTCGCCTCGTTGAAGCCGGCGACGAGCGCCTCGAGCGCTGCGTTGTCGCGGCGCAGAACGCCAAGCCGCCGCTCGAGCCTGATGGCGTACCAGAGGGTTGCCGCGAGCAGCAGCGCGAGTGCGAACTCGAACCCCCATTGCAGCGCTGCCATGGTCATGCGCGCACTCCTTCCCGCCGCGGTGCGTCACGGTCGATCCGCACTGCCATGCGGCCGTTCCGCCGCCCCATGTGCCCCTCGAAGAGCGACACGCCACCGCAACGAAGCCTCACCGGGCTGTCGATCGTGCTGTTGAGCACGAGCTGGCTTCCCGGCCGCATCCGCACGATGTCGGAGAGCTTCATCCACTGCTCGTCCAGCACCGCGTCCATCTCGACATCCGTCTCGAGCAGCTCGTCGGCCAGGTGGTTTTCCCAGATGCTGTCGCGGCCGAACTTCTCGCCCATGAACTGCTGCAGCAGCATCTCGCGCACGGGCTCGAGCGTGGCATAGGGCAGCAGCAGCTCGAGCTTGCCGCCGCGATCGTCCATCTCGACGCGCAGCTTCGCCAGCACGGCGGCGTTGGAGAGGCGTGAGACGACGGCAAAGCGCGGGTTGGTCTCGAGCCTCTCGAAGCGGAAGTTCACGGGGCAGAGCGGGTCGAAGCTCTGCGCAAGGTCGGCCAGCACCACGTGGATCATGCGCTCGACCAGCGTGCGCTCGATCGTGGTGTAGGGGCGGCCCTCGATGCGCATCGGTGCGGTGCCGCGGCGGCCACCGAGCAGCACGTCGACGATCGAGTAGATCATCGCGCTATCGACCACCATCAGCCCGTAATTGTCCCACTCCTCCGCCTTGAACACGGCGAGCATGGCGGGCAGCGGGATGGAGTTCAGGTAGTCACCGAAGCGCAGCGACACGATGTTGTCGATCGACACCTCGACGTTGTCTGAGGTGAAGTTGCGCAGGGACGTCGACATGATGCGGACGAGACGGTCATAGACGATCTCGAGCATCGGCAGGCGTTCGTAGGTGATCAGGCCGGAGGAGATGATCCTCTGGATGCCCGACATCTGGTCATCGCCGCTGCCGCCACCCTCGAAGCCGAGCAGGCTGTCGATCTCGGCCTGGTTCAGGACGCGCGCCGCATCGACGCCGCCTCCATCACCTTCGCCCTCCTCGCCGTCGACCGAGGCACCCCACGCCGCGGCGAGCGCGTCGTCGTCGATCTCTTCGTTCTGGCCGTCGGCCGGGTCTGCCGGAGGTGTCATTGCACGAGCATCTCGACGAAGAGCACATCGGTGACGCGGGCAGGCCGCGTGGCGACACTGGCGCGCGCGATCAACTCCTCGCGGAGCCGGTGCATGCCGGCTGACCCCCGAAGCTCCTCGGGGCGAAGCTCGCGCAGATAGGTGGTGAAGAGGTCCTGCAGCCGCGGCACGGCGGCCTGCACATGCGCGAGGTCACGCCCATCGGCGATCTCGATCTTCGACCTGAGCTTGAGGTAGCTCGCGCGCCGATTGCCGACATTGAGGTTGACGATGATCTCGGGCATCTCGAACAGCGCCGGCACGATCGGCGGCGGCTCGGAGGGTTCCGCCTCGGCCGCGGGCTTGGCGCCCATGCCGAGCATTCCAGGCAGGATGCCGCTGAACCAGAGGCCGGCACCGGCGATGACAAGCACGAGCGGCACGGCGAGCAGGATGAGCTTGCCCTTGCCCTTCTTCTTGCCTTCGCCGCCCTCTTCGGCCCCCTGCTCTGGTGCCGCTGCCGCTGCCCCGCCAGACATCGGCGCTTCTCCTGCCCGAGCGAGCCCACCCCCATGGCGACCTCACGCATGCATCTGTGCCCGGGACCGGTTAACGAAGCTTGAAGCCGGCAAGAATTGCTGCCCCGCGCCGAAGCGCGACGCGCATCGTCCGCCTCACCCGGCACACCCTGCCGCCCGAACCGCTGCCTTTCGGCGAAACCAGCCTCGAAGCTGGGTTGCGCACGCTGGCACGGGCCTTGCTCGATCCGGGATGGACGGCACCTCGCCACCGAGGATGCCACGGCCTGGAAGACGCAGATGGAACAGACGACCTACGTTGCCCTCTCCCGCATGATCGCGATCCAGCGCCAGACGGAGATGACGGCGCACAACATCGCCAATGCGGGGACGCCGGGCTTCAAGAGCTCGCAGAAGGTGTTCGCCGACTATCTGCTGACGCAGCACCGCGTCGACCAGCCCGCCAGCGCGCGCACGATCCACTTCGTGCAGGACCGGGCCACGCACCGCGACCACGAGGCGGCGCCGATGCAGCGCACCGGCAACACGCTTGATGTCGGCATCGCATCGGATGGGTTCCTCGCCTTCGAGACGCCGCGCGGCGAACGCTACGGCCGCAACGGGCGCATGACGCTCGACCCGAACGGCAGGATCACCTCCTCGGAGGGCTATCCCGTCCTCTCGACCGATGGCACGCCGCTTGTCGTCGCGCCGAACGAGAGCCGCATCTCGATCTCTGCCGATGGCACGGTGAGCACACCCGACGGCGAGATCGGCCGGCTGCGCGTCATGCGTTTCGAGCAGCCGCAGAAGCTGATCGCCGAGGGTGCGACGCTGTACCGCGCCGACGAGGGGCAGGAGCCGCAGGCAGTGGCGGCACCTGGCGTGATGCAAGGCATGGTCGAGGAAGCGAACGTCCAGCCCGTCGTCGAGCTGACGAGGCTCATGGCGCAGCAGCGCGAGTTCGAGTTCGCTGCGCAATTCGTCGAGCGCGAGGGCGAGCGCCAGCTCCAGGCGGTCGAGCGCCTGCTGCGCCGGCGCAGCTGACGCCGCGCGCCCAGGACAAGGCCCGGAAAGGACAGAGACCCATGCGTTCCCTCCACATCGCCGCGACCGGGATGCTCGCGCAGCAGACCAATGTCGAGGTGATCTCGAACAACATCGCCAACCTCTCGACCACTGGCTACAAGCGACGCCGCGCGGAGTTCCAGGACCTGATCTACCAGAACCTCCGCCGCGTCGGCTCCACCAGCTCCGATACCGGAACGGTTGTTCCCTCCGGCGTGCAGATCGGCCTCGGCGTCAAGACGGCCGCCGTCTACCGCATCGCCGAGCAGGGCAACCTGAGCCAGACCGACAACCGCTTCGACCTCGCGATCCGCGGCCCTGGCTATTTCCAGGTCGAGCTTCCCTCAGGCGAGACCGCCTACTCGCGCGACGGGACGTTCGGCCTCTCGCCGCAGGGTGAGATCGTGACGGCCGATGGCTTCCGCGTGCTTCCCGGCATCCAGATCCCCAACCAGGCGCGCGACGTGACGATCAACGCCAATGGCGAAGTGCTGGTGAAGCTCGACGGCCAGGCGGCGCTGCAGAACGTGGGCCAGATCCAGACGGCGATCTTCGCCAACGACGCCGGCCTCGAGGCAATCGGCGACAACCTGTTCCTCGAAACACCGGCCTCGGGTCAGGTGCAGGCGGGCGTTCCCGGCTCGCCCGGTTTCGGCAACATCATGCAGGGCTTCGTCGAGACCTCGAACGTCAACGTCGTCTCGGAGATCACGAGCCTGATCACCGCCCAGCGCGCCTACGAGATGAACAGCAAGGTGATCACTGCGTCCGACGAGATGCTCTCGACACTCACACGGATGCGCTGAGGAGGATCGACGCCATGCGCACATCGCTTCTGCTCGGTGCCACCCTGGCCGCCGCGCTCGCCGCTGGACTCGCGGGTGGGGCGGCAGCGCTCACGCCACGCAGCCACGTCGTGGTGCACGGGCCCGAGGTCAGGCTGTCGGATCTGTTCGACGGCACGCTGCCGCGCGGTGACCGGGTGCTCGGCCCCTCGCCCGCGCCCGGCCGCGTCTATACCGTCGAGGCGGGGCAGCTCACCGCCATCGCGCGCGCCAACGGCATCACGCTCGCCTCGCCGACGACGGCGGTGGTGGAGCGCCCCGGCCGCCCGCTCTCGCGCGAGACGATCGAGGAGGCGCTGCGCGAGGCACTGCTCGCCGCCGGCGCGATCGACACCGCCGATGCGCCCATCGCGCTGAACGCCTTCACCGCACCCGTCGTTCCGCTGTCGACGGCGCAGCCGCGCATCATCGTCGAGGATCTCGGCTGGGATGCCGGCCAGGCGCGCTTCAATGCGCAGATCGCCGCGATCGTCGGGCCCGAGGCGCCGGTGCGCGCACGTATCGCAGGAAGGGTGGATGACACCGTCGCGGTGCCGGTCGCCGTGCGCAGGCTTGCCGAGGGCGATACGATCCGCGCCTCCGACATCAAGCTCGTCCGCATGTCGCCAGCCCGCGTGCCACAGGACGCCGTGCTCGACCCCCAGCGCCTTGCAGGCCGCACGCTGCGCCAGTCGGTTGCCGCCGGCGCGCCGCTGGCCGGCGAACAGTTCGGCACCGCATCGGCCGTGCAGAAGGGTGCGGCTGTGGTGATGCTCGTCGACCTGCCAGGCCTCTCGATCACCGCCCAGGGCCGCGCGCTCGAGGATGGCGCACAGGGAGCCCGCATCCAGGTGATGAACGTCGCCTCCCGCGCCGTGCTCGAGGCCGTCGTCCTCGGGCCAGGACGGGTTCGCGTCGCGGCCGACAGCGCGCCGATCAGCAGGCCCCAGCAGGGACGCACGCCCCAGCGCCGCGCGGAGCTCGTCCGATGATCCGTCTCGCAGCCATCCTGCTCGCCGGCACCATGCTCGCCGGCTGCAACGCCGCCACGCGGCTCGCCGAGATCGGGCGCGGGCCACGCCTGTCGGAGATCGAGAACCCGACGCAGACGCCGGAGTATCGCCCCGTCAGCATGCCGATGCCGCAGGCGCGCGAGCCGGTGCCGAATGCCAACAGTCTCTGGCGGCCGGGCGCGCGCGCCTTCTTCCGTGATCAGCGCGCCGCCCAGGTCGGCGACATCGTCACCGTGCTCGTGAGCATCCGTGACGAGGCGCAGCTCGCCAACAGCTCGACCCGCTCGCGCGACAACAGCGAGAGCCTGGGCCTGCCCGCGATGCTCGGCCTCGAGAGCTCGATCAACCGCATCCTGCCCAACAGCGTCTCCGCCTCGAACCTCGTCTCCGGCAACTCGACCAGCGGCTCGACAGGCACAGGGCAGATCCAGCGCAACGAAACCGTGACGCTGCGTGTCGCTGCCGTGGTGACGCAGGTGCTGCCGAACGGCAACCTCGTGGTCGGCGCGCGGCAGGAGGTGCGGGTGAACAACGAGCTCCGCGACCTCGGCATCGCGGGCGTCATCCGCCCGCAGGATATCCAGAGCGACAACACGGTGCGCCATGACCGCATGGCGGAGGCGCGAATCTCCTATATCGGTCGCGGCATGCTGTCGGACGTGCAGCAGCCGCGCTACGGCCAGCAGCTGCTCGACATCATCCTGCCCTTCTGAGAGAGCATCCGTCAGTTCTAGGCCAGCGCGGCGAGGACGGTGTCGAGCGTGGCACCCTGGGCGGAGGCAGCGCCGAGCGCCGCGACGAGCTTGGTCTCGCTCGCCTTGCCGATCAGCGCCTCGGCCTGCGGCGTCACGGAAATGCCCACGGCCCCCAGCACCTGCATCAGTTGGCGCCCGACGACGGAAAGCGCCTTGCGGCAGCGGAGATCGAACGGTACAGAAACGAAATCGATCTTCATCTTGATCTTGTTGCGCGACGAGGCCTCGTACAGCGCGTGGAATCCGGCCTGCAGCGTGACGACCTGGATCATCCCGCCGACCGCGGCCTGCCCGCCGTAGCTCTCGTTGGCGTGGAACTCGAACTCGGTCTCGAGCGAGGCGGTCTTCGGCACGAGCAGGTCGATCTGCTCGATGCTGTGAAGGCCCTTGCTCAGCGCGTCGAACAGCCCGCCGACGACTTCCGCCGGCGAGGGAACCGGCGCGCCCGAGCCCTCACGCTTCGGCCCGGCGAGCTTGCCGAGGCCGCGGATGAGGTTGTCGGCCTGCGCCTGCGCCGCCGCGCGCAGCGGACCGTCGTCCTCCTCCACCGCGCATTTGGCGAGCTTGCCGATCGTTGCCAGGAGCGACGGTGCCAGCGAGGAAAGGCCGATCGCCGCCAGGCTCTCCGCGAGCACGGCGGTATAGGTCGCGAGCGAGGTGAAGGCCGTCAACGCCATGGTCGCCTCCTGGTCTCTATGCGTCAGCCCATCGGGCGGATCCCCTGGGCGGGTGTGAGGTTGAGCGTGAACACCGCCTGGCCACCGGGGCCGAGATCGAGCGTGACGGCAACGCTGCCGCCGCCGATCGCGAGATTGGTCTGGTTCAGCCGCCCCTCCGCCTGGTTCACCGCATCGGCGATGGCGGTGAGCGGCGCCGTTGGATCAAGCGCGATCGGGAACGGCATCCTGCCCTCGCCGAACTGGGCCCAGACGGCCTCGAGCATGCGCGAGAGCGCCTCGAACATCTGCCTCGGGCTGGGCTGCACATCGGCGGCAAGGCCGAACAGGCTGCGCGCCGTATCGGTCATCGCCTTGGTGGCCGCCTCGGCTGCCGCCCCGCTAAGGCCGAGCGTGGCAAGCGTGGCGCCGAGCGCCGTGGCGCCAGCGCCGATCGGCGTGTTCGACAGCGTCTCCGCTGCCTGCTGGACGATGGGCGAAAGCGGGAACGGCACCGTGGTCAGCCCTTCGCCGCGGCACGCAGCCGCGCGAGCAGGAGCTTCTCTGCCCGCGTCAGCAAGGCGATGCTGCCCTCCGCGCCGGCTCGGTCGCCACCGGCGAGCAACGACGCGACGGCGTCGAGCCGTGCCGCAAGCGCGCGCGGTGCATCACCGTCCTTGCCCTTGGGGGCAGCGCGCGCGAGCGCTTCCGCGACATGCGCAACGGCTGCGGAACTGAGCCTGGCATCGCCCTCGCGCACTGTCTCGGCGAGCGCGCCAGCCGCCTCGTTGCCGCCACGCACGATGCCTCTGCCGATCAGCGCGCCGGCCTTCGCCTCGGTCTCGCGCGGGGAATAGGGAACCTGCACCACCGTCAGCTTGATCGTCGCGTGGTTGGTCTCCCGTGTCGACGAAGTCTCCACGGTGAACATCGGATTGAGCACGCGCACACCTGAGAGGTCGGCGCCGTACTTGGCCGTCTCTGCCACCGCAACCCAGTCGAAATCGAGCGTGACTTCCGCCTGCTTCGTTGCCAGCGCGCCGAGATCGGTCACGGAGGTTTCGAGCAGCCTCGCATGTCCCCGCGCCAGGGCATCGAGCACGGTGACGACGAGCTTGCCGATCTGTTCGGGCTGTTGCGGCCACGCCATGGGCGCCCTCCATCAGCACACGCTAGGTGATGGAAAGCGAGTACGCAACAATCCGTTTGCGCAGCGAACTGCCTTCCCCCCTTGGCCCTGGCCGGCGGATGGTCAATCCTCACCCTTGCCTTCCCCTCCCGCATGGCAGGACCGGAGCATGACCGCGATCGACCCCGTGACCGTATCCGTCGTCCAGCATCGCCTGCAGGCGATCGTCGAGGAGATGGGCGAGGCGATGCTGCGCACCGCCTATTCGCAGATCCTGAACTCGAGCCGCGACTTCTCCACTGCCCTGACTGACCCTGAAGGCAGGCTGGTCGCGCAGGCCGAGCACGTGCCCATCCATGTCGGCGCCCTGCCCTGGGCGGTGAAGTCGGTGCATGACTATTTCCGCGGCCGGATCCATCCCGGCGATGTGTTCCTGCTGAACGACCCGTATCGCGGCGGCAATCATCTGCCTGACCTGACGGCCTTCGTGCCGGTGTTCGACGGTGATCGCCTGGCCTTCTGGGCGATCAACCGCTCGCACCAGAGCGATATCGGCGGCGCCACGCACGGTGCCTACAACCCGGCCGCGACCGAGATCTGGCAGGAGGGCATCCGCATCCCGCCGTTGCGCCTCTACGATCGTGGCAGGCTGATCGACGACGTGGCCGAACTGCTCGTGCTGAACGTGCGCCACCCGCGTGATTTCCGCGGTGACCTCGCGGCGATGATCGGCTCCGCCCGCGTCGGCGAGAGGCGATTGCAGGCGCTGCTTGCCGAATTCGGCTCACCCACCGCGCATGCGGCGATCGAGGCCGTTCTCGATGGGGCGGAGCGCCAGGTGCGCGCGGTGATCGCCGCCTGGCCCGACGGCGTCTACCACGGCGAGGCGATCATCGATGATGATGGGCATCGATTCCGCGACATCCATATCCGCGCGACCGTGACCAAGACAGGCAGCGACCTCGTCGTCGATCTCTCCGACAGCCACGAGGAAGTCGATGGTTTCATCAATTCTGCCTATGCGAACACGCGCTCTGCCGTCGTCGTGGCACTTGCCTACCTGATCGATCCGGAGACGCCGAAGAACGACGGTGCGTTCCGCCCCCTCACCGTCATCACGCGCGAGGGAACCATCGTCCACCCGCGCCCGGGCAAGCCGGTGACGCTGTCGACCAATTGCTGCGGCCAGGAGATCATCGAGGCCGTGATCAAGGCGCTGGCGCCTGCCTGCCCTGATCGTGCGATGGCGGGATGGGGGCGGCGCTTTCGCATCGCCATCCAGGGCCGCGATCCGCGGCGCGACCGGCCCTTCATCTGGCACCTGTTCCAGGCCCGCCCCGGCGGTGGCGCGTCGCCCGTGGGCGATGGCTGGCCAGGGGCTGGCGAGTGGCAGGCGGCAGGCGGCATCAAGTTCGGCAGCATCGAGGTGGCTGAGGTGCGCTTCCCGCTGTTCTTCCTCCGTCACGAATTCCGCCCCGACAGCGGCGGCGACGGGCGCTTCCGCGGCGGCCCTGGGGGCGACCTTGCCTTCGCCGTGGAGGTGGCCGAGCCCGCCGTCGCGAACACGGCCGGCGACGGTATCCGCCACGGTGCGTGCGGCCTGTTCGGCGGGCATGACGGCGCGCCCCACCACTATGTGCTGCGGTCTGCCAGTGGCGGGAAACGTGAGCTGAAGACGAAGGAGGCCGGCATCGTGATCGCGCCGGGCGACATGATCATTGCGCAGTCGGGCGGCGGCGGTGGCTGGGGCGACCCAGCGGAACGCAGCCTGGAGGAACGCCAGCGCGACGAAACGCTCGGCTTCGTCACCGGCGAGGCCCGGTGATGCGCTATCGCATCGGAATCGATGTCGGCGGCACCTTCACCGACCTTGTCGCGGTTGACGAGGCCGGGCGCGTCGTTCACGCCAAGGCCGCCTCCACACCGCATGACCAGTCGCTCGGCGTCATGGAGGGGCTCGGGCTCCTTGCCGCCGCGCTCGACCTCGGCCTGCCACACTTACTTGCGGGGACGGAACGGATCGTCCACGGTACGACGGTGGCCACCAACGCGCTGCTCGAGCGCAAGGGTGCGCGTACCGCGCTGCTGACCACCGAGGGGCATCGCGACATCCTCGAGATGCGCGAGGGGCTGAAGGACGATCGCTACAACCTCCGCATGCCGCCGCCCGAGCCGCTGGTGCCGCGCGATCTTCGCCTCGGCGTTGCCGAGCGCATCCGCCATGACGGGCGTATCGAGACACCGCTCGACCCGGCCTCCCTCGCACGGGCGATCGAGGTGCTACGCGCGCGCGAGGTCGAGGCCGTGGCCGTCTGCTATCTCCATGCCTATCGCGATCCGTCGCATGAGCGTGCCACGGCGGAGGCCATCCGCGCGGCACTGCCTGGCAGCTACGTCTCGCTCAGTTCGGATGTGCTGCCGCAGATCAAGGAGTACGAGCGCACCTGCACGACCGTGGTCAACGCCTATGTCGGGCCTGCACTTCGCCGCTATCTCGAACGGCTCGCGGTCAGGCTTGCGGAGGCGGGTTCGCCCGTGCCGCTGCTGATCATCCAGTCGCATGGCGGGGTGGCGACGGTTGCGGACGCCGTTCGGCTTGCCGCGGGGGCGGTGCTGTCGGGGCCGGCCGGTGGCGTCGCCGGGGCTGCACATGTCGCGCGGCTGACGGGGGTGGGCGATCTCATTCCCTTCGACATGGGCGGCACGAGCACCGACATCTCCCTGGTGACGGCCGGCGAGGCGGCGATCTCGTCCGACCGCAAGCTCGCCGGCCAGCGCGTCGGGCTGCAGAGCCTCGACATCGCGAGCATCGGCGCCGGCGGCGGCTCGATCGCGCGCGTCGATGCCGGCGGCGTGCTGCATGTCGGGCCCGAGAGTGCCGGGGCGATGCCGGGGCCCGCCTGCTACGGCCGCGGCGGGGAGCGTGCGACGGTGACGGATGCGAACCTCGTGCTCGGTTATCTCGATGCCGCGAACTTCCTCGGCGGTCGCGCACGTCTCGACACCGCGGCGGCCGAGGCGGCGGTCGATCGCATCGCCATCGCACTCGGCGTCGATCGCATGGCGGCGGCCGCCGGCATCCATCGCGTCGTCAACACGCGGATGGCGGAAGGCGTGCGGCTGGTCTCGGTGCGCCGTGGCATCGATCCGCGGCGCTTCGCGCTGCTTTCCTTCGGCGGGGCCGCGGGGCTGCACATCACCGACATCGCGCGGCAGCTCGAGCTCACCCGCGTCATCGTGCCGCGGCTTGCCTCGGTTCTCTCCGCCTGGGGCATGCTCGCGACCGACCTGCGCTACGAGCTTTCGCGCACCCATCTCGGCGATGCGAGCGTGCTGTCAGCCGATGCGCTGCGCCAGGCGTTCGCCGGCATGGAGGGGGAGGGCCGCGCGCGGCTCGCCGCCACGCGCTTTGCCGGCGAGGTGCGCACGCAGCGTTCGGCCGAGATGCGCTATGGCGAGCAGATCTTCGAGGTGATGGTCCCGCTCGACACGCTTGCCTGGGAACGTGACGACCTCGTCGCACAGATGGCCGATGCGTTCCACGCGCGGCACGAGGCGCTCTACACCTACGCGCTGAGGGACCAGGAGGCCGTTCTCGTGAACGCCCGCATTGCTGTGATCGGCGCGCTGTCACCTCTCGCGGCAGAACACCGTGCCGCCAGCACGACCGGTAGCGCGGCGGCCACCCGCCGCGTCCATCTCGGCGGATGGATCGACGTTGCGGTTCATGATCTCGATGGCCTCTCGCCGGGCCAGGTGATCGCCGGCCCGGCGATCATCGAATCGAGCACGACGACGGTACTGCTGCGGCCGGGCGACAATGCGACGGTCACGCCGCTCGGCTGGCTCGACATCGCGGTGCAGGGCCGCAGCGGGGGATAGCGGATCGCGCGATCGTGCCCTCGCCAGCGCGCCGCCGTGCCACCATCTCCGCCGCAGGGCGAGTCACGGGGATTGTGTGGCGATGGGGCTTCTGATCGATGGCAGCTGGACCGATGGGCGGCCCGATGCGAAGGGCGGCGAGGGCCGCTTCGTGCGCGCGCTGTCAGGCTTCCGCAACTGGGTGACGGCGGATGGCGCGCCGGGGCCCACGGGCACGGGGGGGTTTCGGGCGGAGCCTGGGCGCTATCACCTCTACGTCGCCTACGCCTGCCCCTGGGCGCACCGCACGCTGATCTACCGCGCGATCAAGGGGCTCGACGGCATGATCTCGATCTCCGTCGTGCACTGGCTGATGGCGGAGAATGGGTGGAGCTTCACTGACGGTCCTGGCGTGATCCCCGACGGCGTGAACGGTGCGCGCCATATCCATGAAGTCTACACGAAGGCTGACGCTCGCTATACCGGCCGCGCGACCGTGCCGGTGCTGTGGGACAAGGCCAGGGGCACCATCGTCTCGAACGAATCCTCCGAGATCATCCGGATGCTCAACAGCGCCTTTGATTGCGTCGGCGCGGCGCCCGGCGACACCTATCCAGAATCGCTGCGGGGCGAGATCGATACGCTGAATGAGCGCATTTACGAGACGGTGAACAACGGCGTCTACAAGGCGGGCTTCGCCACGACGAAGGCGGCCTACGAGGAGGCCGTCGTGCCGCTGTTCGAAACGCTCGACTGGCTCGACGCGCGCCTGGCGACAAGGCGCTACCTGACTGGCGAGGCGATCACGGAGGCGGACTGGCGGTTGCTGCCGACGCTGCTGCGGTTCGATGCCGTCTATGTCGGGCACTTCAAGTGCAACGTCCGCCGCATCGCCGATTATCCGAACCTCTCCGGCTATATGCGCGACCTCTACGCACAGCCTGGCATTGCCGAGACGTTCAACATCGATCACGCGAAACGGCACTATTACGAGAGCCATCGCGGCATCAACCCGACGGGAATCGTGCCGGCGGGCCCGATGCTGGATTTCACGCGCCCGCATGGTCGCGACGGCATCGGGGCATGATCTCGCGCCGCGCCTTCACCGCCACCGTCATTGCCGCTACGGCAGCGCCATTCGTCAATCGCGCCACCGCACAGGCGACCGACGATATCCGGAGCATGATCGCCGGCATGAACCAGCTGCATTCGTTGCAGATCCAGCTTGGTGATGAGGTGGTGTTCGCCGCCGCCCCGCGTGGGGCCGGGCTCGATCGCATGGCCAACATCAAGTCATGCTCCAAGAGCCTCGTCGCCCTGCTGCTCGGTTCGGCGATCGATCGTGGCGAGATCGCTGACGTCACCGCTCGGTTGCGCGACGTTGCGCCTGCGCTGATTCCGCCGCGCGCGACTGCCGGTGTTGGATCGATCACGATGCAGGATTTCGTCACGCTGAGCGCCGGGCTCGAGGGGACGTCAGGCGCGGGTTATGGACGCTGGGTGAGTTCCGCGAACTGGGTGGCGGACGCGCTGCAGCGACCGATGGTCGATACGCCGGGCGGACGGATGATCTACTCCACCGGCACGACGCATGTGCTCGGCGCGGCGATCGCGCTCGCCACCGGGCAGAGCCTGCTCGCACTTGCGCGTGCGAGGCTCGGCGCGCCGCTTGGCATCGAGATCCCGGCCTGGACGCGCGATCCGCAGGGCAACTATCTCGGCGGCAACGACATGGCGCTGACCCCCCGCGCGATGCTGCGCATTGGCGTGATGATGCGCGATGGCGGTCGTTACGCTGGCGCCCAGGTAGTGTCAGAGGCGTGGATGCGCGCTTCGCTCATTGCCCGCACGCGATCGCCCTGGTCGGGCCTCGGCTACGGCTATGGCTGGTTCCTCAGCCAATCCGGCTACGTGATCGCGCGGGGCTTCGGCGGGCAGCTGATCGCGGCGAACCCGGGCCGGGGCCTCGCCGTCGCGATCACGTCGGGGCTGGAGCGGCCGGCACGGTCGCAGGGCTATTTCGGTGAGCAGATGGCCCTGCTCGACGGCCCCGTCCTGGCGCTCGCCTAGGCCGGCTCAGCGGCCGAGCGCTGCGGCATAGCGGGCAGGATCGAAACCCACCAGGATCGTTCCGCCAACGGTCAGGACCGGCCGCTTGATGGCAGACGGGTGGCCCAGCATCAGCGCGATGGCGCGCGCCTCCGTCAGCCCCTCCTTCTCGGCGTCGGGCAGCTTGCGGAACGTCGTGCCGGCGCGGTTCAGCAGCACCTCCCAGCCCGCGCTCTTCGCCCAGGCCGCGAGCATCGCCCGGTCGATGCCCTGCGTCTTGTAGTCATGGAACGCGTGCGCGATGGCGTTGGCGTCCAGCCAGGCCCGCGCCTTCTTCATCGTGTCGCAGTTCTTGATTCCGTGGATGGTGACATCTGCCGGCATCGCTTCCCTCACTCCCGTTCGATTGCTGCGCGCCCCGGTCGATGCCTGCCTTCAGCGATCCCACCATCGTGGGGCCGGCTGCGCAGAGCGGGCAGCGCTGAGCGGGGGCAGCTTCGGCCTCTGATCCTCGGTCATCCCGGCTGGATGTAGAAGGTCGGCGCCGGATAGACTGCGGGGCTCTGGTCGCGAATCACGCGTGCCGTGCGATGCGGCCGGTTCGACGGGCGCGTGTCGAGGTAGTGCTGCGTCACGAGCGGGCGGAAACCTTCGGCGCGGATCCAGTAGTGGATATGCGGCGGACGCGGCCAGTACTCCTTCGGAAACAGCGACATCACGTCGAAGCGGCCCGCGTGGTCTGTGATGACGGTGCCGCGAAGGTCGATCTCGTCGTCACGAAAATCGCTGTAGTTGCCCTTCGTCTGCGGGTGGTAGCGCCCCTGGCCATCCGTCTGCCACAGCTCAAGCCTCGCACCGGGGACAGGCTTCTCCGGGTCCGCCGCATTCATCACCTGCCCGACAATGCGCATGGTTTCACCAGGCTTGCCGAAGCGGTTCAGATTGGCAACGATCGGGGTGTTGGCGATGTAGTAGGGTCCTTCCATGTCGCTCGCCGTCGGCACCATGGCCTGCTGTGCCGCCGCCCGACCAAACGACAGTCCAAGACCTGCCGGCACCATCGCCGCAACCGTGAGAAAGCGGCGGCGAAGTGTCTGTCGGTCCGTGCTGTTCACGCCGCTTCTCCTCGACTTCGGTTCCGGTGCTCCACGCTTGCCTCATGGCAGGGCACGCGACGGCGGACAAGCGCGAGCTTGGTGGAGTCGATGAAGGCGATGTCAGGCTTACTCGCGTCAGGGGCAGTGGATCACGGGGCCCGGCCAGGGATGCCGCCGCCACGCCACGGCCGATGGCAAAGGGGAAACCGAGGTTTTCCGTCCCGACGAGCAGCCTGGCGCGGAGCCCCTCCGGCGTGGCGGACGTTGCCCGCGCCTTCTCCCAATGGTCCAGATAGGCCAGCGTGGCGTCGAACACACTCGCGTCATTGGCGCTGCCCGGCTTGCGGTGGCCGGGGATGAGGGTGCGCGCGCCGACGCGGACGCTTCAAGGCGAGCGGTGCGAATACGCTGATATCGTCAGCACGTGTCACTTGGTGCGGGATATCGGCCGATCGGCGAAAATCACTCCCACTCGATTCTCTCAATGCATCGTAACGTGCTGATTTATAAGTGAAAAATCTTTCTTCTGACGGTCAAAACCCGACCGCCGAGCCGTCAAAATCTTTCGCTTTTGATTGCAAAGGAAAATTCGCGCGATTTGGATTTAGCGCGGTTTCATCGTCTATCGACAACGATCGGTCAATTTTTCGCGCCATCAACCATGCAGGGCACTGCGCGCCGATGCGAGAAAAGACCGTCGCCGTTCATAGCACAGGACGTTCGTGCTCGCCATGCTCAACGTCTCTCCCCCTTCCAGATCTACTCGCTGGGCCTGGTGACTTGATGCAAGGCGAATGAACCGGATAGACAAGCGCTTCTGGCTGCGGCGGTGTGGAAGGACACATGGCCAGCAAAGGTCCGAGATGGTGACGAGAAGGCAGCGGCGTAATGGCTCGGTGCGCTAAGCCCATCCACTAGCCGGTTTCGAGTCCGGTCCGCAGCAAATCGTCGGGACCGGCATCGATGCCACGACGCTCTATGCCTATTATATCAAGCCGCCGCTCTCTACACGATCCTGCAATATTGCGATAAGACCAACCATGACCAAGAGCATGAAATGGCTGCAGGCGAAGGCGCCCGGATTCAATCATCTCGCCAAAGATGAGCAGGCCGCGATTACTGACTTCGCGCTACTCTGGAGCCTGTTCGAGTCCCGCGTCCTTGACACCGAGGGCAACGTCAAGGCGATCTGCGGCGCGGTCGAGGCGTGGCAGGAGACCGGGAGGCTCGATGCTGACGCCTTCAACCCCGAACTCGGCTACTTCCGGCAGCGCTATTACGCCGATGGCGCCTTCACCTATCACTTCGACCATCTGCATTTGAGGAATCCCGACCGCGAGGCCCTGGTACGTGCCGTGATCGACGGCAGCGACAACGACCCATGCAGCCGCATGGCCGCCGTCCTCATCATCGTCTTCCGCTATCGCAACAACCTCTTTCACGGCGTGAAATGGCAGTACAAGCTGCAAGGCCAGCTCGGCAATTTCACCACCGCGAACGACGTGCTCATGAAGGTGCTGGAACGGCACGGCGCACTCGCTGACGGATAAGAGCGCCGGCGCACGCCCACGACGGCCGGAACTGTCCATGCCCGATACCAACGACGCCATCCCGCCAAACCTTGCCAGCCTTCATGCCGGGGAAGAATTCCTGCGCGACAAGGCAATCGGTCTCATCGCTGGCGATGAGCGCCTGAAGTTGCACCTGACCATCACCGAAGCGGCCATGGACCTCGCAGATGTCCTGCGCCAATTCGAAACCGCCGACGAGGACCTCAAGGTCATCCAGTTGCTTGGGATGCGCACCTTCAATGCCTTCGGCGCGAGCGTGAAGCTTGCTCTATCGGGCTACAGCCAAAACAGCGCACTGATACTGCGTGACGTGCTCGAGACGGTCTTCCTGATCGACTATTTCGCCGGCGACCGAACCCTGATCGAGCGTTGGCGTTTCGCCGACAAGAAGGCGCGCCTAAGGGACTTCGGACCGGTGAAGGTTCGCGAGGCCCTCGACGCCCGCGACGGTTTCACCGACAAGAAGCGCTTCGCGATGTACGAAATGTTCTCCGAGCTCGCCGGCCATCCCACCATGAAGTCTGCCTTCATGATGCGGCCGCAGCGCGACGGCGACGCGGTCATCGGCCCGTTCATGGAGACGACGACCTTGGAAGCCGTCGTCTCCGAAATGGGTCGCCTCGCGATCCAGGTTGGCGAACAGCTCAACCTGTTCTTTCCAGCCGACTGGCCGCAGGGCCTTCCGAGCCGCCTCGCCTTCACCAAGCTCAAGCAGCGCTGGATCGCAACCTTCTACCCAAGTCCTGGTCACGCAACGCCGACGTCCGATAAGCCCGACGGCGCGTGACCGTCGGGCTCGTCATTACGATCTGCCAGATATCCGGGTCCAGACGCGGCGCCAGAAGCCCGGTTCCTCCTTGGGCGGAACGGGTTGAACCGAAGGTTCGACCTTCGGTGACTCCCCGTAGAAGCGCGCTTTGGCGGTGCGATCCCGACGACGCTCGGCTTCGACCTGCTCGTCACTCCACGGGCCGGCCTCGATCACTTTGCCGCGGTCGATCACATAGTGCGACCGGCACTTCAGTGTCCAATTGCCGATCGACGGGCGCAGCGAGATGGTCTCGCCGTCGAACGTCATCTTCCAGTCCGTCGGCGTGAGGGGCGCCACGACCTCCTCGCCGCAACCGCAGCAGCAGCTGTGGGCCGATGTCGCATATTCCATCGAGACATAGAGAATGCCCGCCTCAAGGCGCTCCGGGATGTGTTCGACGAAACGATGGTCGAGTCGCTTGTGTCGCATCACGCGAGGTCCCCATTGATCAGCATGTTGCCGTCGGTGGTGTAGGTGCAGTGATGCTCGCGCTCGAGGTCCCGGTAGAAGCCTCGGATCTTCTTCCACTTAACGACCGCGAGGACCGCATTCAGCGCGTTGAGGTCCGCGACCTGGATGTTGGAGGCGTAGATGTCCTTGGCGCCGCCGCCGACGAAGGAAATGCGCTGCCGCGCATGATCCCGTTTCTCCGGCGTGCTGGCGGTCACCCGTAGGATACCGCCGAGCGACCCCTCGTCGAGCTCAAGACCCATGCCGACATCGACGAACGCGGCGCCGATCGCCTCAAGCTTCTCGACGATCAACCGCTTCGCTTCGCCGGCGTCGAGGGATAGGAACGCGAAGGTGACACCGTCGAGAAGGTGCAGGTTGTCGGCCCCGAGCTCGACATCGTGCGCCACGATGTTGCGGTGCATCCGGCTATAGACGCGCTTCAGATAGTCGACCTTCTTCGGCGCCTCGCGCAGTTCTTCCAGGCTCGGCGCGCCGGGCGCACGAAACGCGTTGTGGGTCAGGAACTCGTCGCTGTCGAAGAGCCGGATCTCGCGAACCGGCGTCTTGGCGACGAAGTCCAGGATGTAGCCGCCGGTGCCGCCGCCGCCGATGATGGCGACCCGCTCGTTGACGAGCCGCTCGGTCAGGACGCCGATACCGACACGGTCGGAGGCGGTCTCGACATAGTTGAAGACGCTGTCTTCCTCTTCTTCCGGTTCGCGGAAGGTGCGAGCGGTCATGCCGGGCTTCAGCACCGCAGCGGGCCCCGCGATGATGTTCGCGTAGCTCGTCATCTTGTGGTGGTAGTCCGTGTAGCCGCCATCCGGCTTGCTGGAGAAGCTGTGTGTCGCTTTGAGGCCGTGGCCGAGGTCGAAGGCGCCGGCCTGATGCGAGATCCCCTGGATAGGTGTCCCATCTGCGCGGCATGGGAAGTCGCCATCCCAGTGGACGACATGGGTGTCGGGCGTGCGCGTCGCATCGCCGGCCAGCGTGAGGCTCGAGATGAGGGTGCCGATGCGCACCTCCCGATGCGCATCGACATAGGGCACCTCCCGCATGACGAGATGCCCGCCCTGCCGCTGGACGAAGTAGCCTTCGTCCCGCAGCCGCTTGAGGTCGAGATTACGACTGAACAGTTCGCGTGACATTGAACACCGTGCCTTTCTTCTTGACGTCGACCGAGCCGCCGGCACCGAGTTCGCCCGCGTGCGGCGTCGACGCCGCATGCCGATAGGTCATCGAGAAGACGACGTTGGGCTCGTGCTGGCCCGGGAAGGCGAGCTGGACGATCTGCTCGAACGTGACCGTGCGGGCATTCACCGTGCGCGGCCGCGAATTGACTATGATCTCGAACGTCAGCCGCGCGGTGATGAACCGCTCGATGCCGGGCTCGGCCAGATCGATCATCTCGCCATGCTCGATCAGGCGATCTTCGCCGCCGGGGACCTCGAGGAAAACGCCCTCCCCCTCGCCCGGCTTGGCGAGGCCGTAGAGCACCGCACCGCTGAGGATGGGCTTGCCCCAGCGCAGCTCGTCGTCGTTCAGCGTGAGCTTGAAGTCGCGATCCGTCAGGAAGGCGACGAACCGCTCGGCGCCGTGCTCACGCAGGTCGAAGGGCTCGTTCAGCCGCACGTCCTCGAAGTCCCCCGAGGGGAGAATCGCGAACAGGCTGTAGCCGTCCGGCGGGTCCAGGGCCCCGGCCTCGAGCAACTGACGGCCGAGCGGCACGGGATCGCTCACCTGACGGGACTGGAAGTTGAGATCGCCCTGCGCGAGCAGGAAGCGATACCCCCGCGCCGGACGCAGCGCCCGGCCTTCGCGCAGGGCGTCGCCGAGATCGTCGTAATCGAGAAGCTCTTCGGTGTTCATAAGATTGGATCCTTAGGTTCTGCCGCGGCGATGCAGCGGCTCTAAGGGTCCAATCGGGGCGAGATCCGCCGACCGGTAAGGTCAGACGAACTTTTTTCGCAGGGGGCCGTCGGGGGTCTGCCCGCAGATGAAGAAGGCCGGGCAATTCGGGCAGGTGCGCGACGACACCTCTGCCGGAAACCGTCCAGCGCGGATGTCGCCGAGAAACTTGGCGAGCTTGTCCTTGCGCCCCTTCAGCTCCCGATCCGACAAGGCGAGCGCATGCGTCTCGCCATCGGAAAGATGGACGAGCTCCGCGACGGCGCCGGGAAAGGCCTGCTGGACCGCCAGCATCAGCGCCGCCGCGCCGACATCCTTGCTCTCGGCCGACCGCCTATGGCCCGTGCGGATACGACGGACGGTCCGGACGCCGTCCGGCCGCACCAGCACCTCGTCCGGCCGAACGATGATCTCTTCGCCGCCGAAATTGAGGCTGAGCGCGACCGGCGCCTCGGCGACCGCGTCGGCGCGATTGGCCAGGAGGAAGCGCAGCATCGCCAGCGCCAGGTCGCGGAATTCTGCGCGATAGCCATGGTCGCCGAGGCCCTGACCGGCAAGCGCCGCGTCGGTGCGATCCTCCAGGTCCCGCTCGGTTATAGGGCTATCCGACGTGATCACCCCCTCGACCACCACGCGCACCGCCTCGTGAAGGTGCATGAAGGCGGTGGCGGTCCGCCGCCCGCCGACCTGCAAGACATGCGTGTAGAAGAAGCGGCGCGGGCAGGACTCATAAAGGGCTATTTGCGCGGCCCCGAACTGCAGCCGTCCATCGACGATCAACTCGATGCCCTGAGCTTCCGCCGCCATGGGAAGCGGCCGCGCCGGCACGACCGAACGGCGCGTCAAGTTGGTCCCGAGACGGTCGAGGAATGGCGATAGCGGTCGATTGTGGCCGTTGCTCTTCTCGGTCGGCGCATAAAGGATCAGCCGGTCGCGGGCGCGCGACTGCGCCACGTAGAACAGGCACTCCTGCTCCTCGGCCTGGCCCGCGCGGAACGCCTCCAGCGCGCTGCCTTCGGCCCCCGCGATCATGCCGTCGGGCGCCGGACAGGGCGGCGCCGGCGGCGTGCGCGGGATGGTGTCGCTGTTGAGCCCTGGAATATGGACACCGCCGAACTCCAGGCCCTTGGCGCCATGGATGGTCATCAGCCGCACGGCGTCGAGATGCTGGGCGGCCGCCGGAAGCTGACGCAGGTCGCGATCGTCACCGAGACGGACAAGCCTACGCACCCGATCGAGCACGCGCGTAATCGGCAGTCCGCGGCCGGCCGGCTGGACCCGCAGGAAGTTGAGGAACTGCCAGATCGCGATGCCGCGCGTGCGATCGGCGAGGTCCGCCGACCCGCCAAGGCGCGCGGCGATGCTGGTGCGATCGAGCAGCAGCGTCGCGAGCACGGTCCAGGGCGCGGCCGTTTGGTCGAAGCCGCTGAGCGCGGCCGCGAGCTTGGCGAACGCCTGGCGGCCGGCATCGCCGACGCCGGGGATCGCATCCACCTGCTGGAGCCAACTGCCCGGGGCGTGGTCGGTCGCCCGCAGATGCTCGAAGATCGCCGCCACGTCCGCAAAAGAGATCGTGAAATCACGCCAGCAAGCGATGCGCACTAGGCCCATGGCGCGCCGATCGACAAGGACGGAGAGCAAGGCCAGGAGATCCTTGACCTCGGCCCGCTCGAATAGGCTGCCCAGAAACAGCACGGGCACACCAAGCCGCTCAAGGTCCTGCCCGATCGTCGACAGCTTCTCATTGCCGGTGCAGAGGACCGCTTGGTCACGATAGGCATAGCCCTCTCCACGAAGCGCCTCGATCGCGTCGGCCAGGGCCACTTGCTGCTGCTCGGCGCGCTGCACCGTGCGCAACTCGGGCTTCTTGCCGTTGCCGTCGCGCTCGGCGTCGAGACCGCTGTCCGCGTCGCCCGCGCGCATCGTGATCGCGAAGCCGGAGAAGCTGGCGACGATCTCCGGCACCGAGCGATAGTTGCGCTTCAAGCGGCCGCGCATGCCGCCGGGAAAGTCCCCCTTCCCGAACCGGGTCATGTTGAAGGACGACGCGCCCCGAAACCGATAGATCGACTGCTTGGCGTCGCCGACCATCCAAAGATTGCGGCCGCTTGGCCGCAGCGCGCTCAGCAAGCGCACGCTGCTGCGGTTCACGTCCTGATACTCATCGACCAGGACGTGGTCGTATTGCGCCTGCAGCGTTGCGCGGATGGCCGCGTCGGTCTCGAGCAGCTTGACCGGCAGGGCGACAAGGTCCCCGAAGTCGACGCAATGCGCGTTGCGCTTGAGCTGTTCATAGGCGGCGTAGACACGGGCCACCTCGCCGGCGCGTTCGGCGGCGTCGCGTCCATCAGGGTCGCGAGCTTTGGCAAGCATGGCGGCGGCGAGCGCAGCATAGGTCTCGGCGTCAACCACCTCGTCCTTTGCCCGCGACACCGCGGCCAGCATGTCGGCGATGATCTGGGTTGGATCGTAGAGATTGCGGTAATGCGCGAGCCTCAGCCGCGGGAACTCCTCCTCAAGGAGCTCGACCGCCTCGGTCCGATCCATCATCCGCGGGTCTTTCGGCAGCCCGAGCTCGGCATGGAAACGACGGATGATATCGAGACCGAAGGCGTGGAACGTGCCGATCCACATCGCGGCCGCAGCCTCGGGCCGCTTGCGCGCAATGCGCTCCGCCATCTCGCCCGCCGCCTTGTTCGAGAAGGTGAGCAGCAAGATGCGCCGCGAATCGACACCTTCCTCCAGAAGGCCTTCGACACGCGCGATCAGCGTCTGCGTCTTGCCGGTGCCGGGGCCCGCCTCGAGCAGATAGGCTTCGCCGCGATGCGCTGCGGCCTCGGCCTGCAGGGGATTGAGCGGCCGCTCGACATGCGTCGCGGCCGCGGCAGGCGGCACCGCTGGCAGGAGCAAAGCGTCGAACAGCTGCTGCGCGACGACCTCGAACGGCGCGCCGAGCTTCGCGGCGATTGCGGAGGCGGGGAGCCCCTGGTCGAGATGGAGCACGCGCGCGACAGTGCGCGGCAGCAGCAGCTCGCGCGCAAACAGGTCCATCTGGACCTCGCGGCGCTGCCGGCGTCCATAATCGACAACCCGATCCATCCCGACCGGCGAAGGCTCGGCCGCGCGAGCCGGATCGATCGTCGGCGCGGGTTCGCTTTCGGGATCGTCGCCGAGCTCGACATGGCCAATCTCGTGCGCCACGAGGAAGGCCTGCTCGAAGCGAGACCCCACGCGCTCGTGAAGGATCAGATCGTCGGCGGCGACGAAGGTTGCGCGACCGCCGTTGAGGACGGCCGCGCCGACGGCCGTCGGTTCGACATCGATCCCGCGCCGCTTGGCCTCAGCGACCGCAAAGTCATAGGGCGACCAAGGATCGGCGCCGGATGCGACGAGGCGAGCATGAAGCTCGGCAGCGATTTGCCTGGCGAGCTCCACGCCGTCCATCTCAGTCGGTCTCCGCCAACAGCTGGGCGCGCTTCTCGGCCGGGACGCCGGCGTCAATCAGCACTTGCTCGAAGCTGACCTGCTCGCCGGCCGTCGGCTTACTGTCCGCCTTGTAGCTGCGCGCGCCGGCCAGTTGACCCGGCCCCCAAGACGCTTCCAACTGCGCCACGGAGCTTCTCGCCGCCTCGGCGAATCGCTGGAGAAACCGCCGCGGGATGCTCACGAGGGATACCCGCCGTTCGCGCAGTGCGGTCACGACCTGTCGAGGCACATCCAGACCTCGGGCCACTGCGCGCCAGTCATCGACCGTCAGCGCCGCAAAAGGGTCGGCCGCCGCCGCCGGAGAAGCCGCGGCGTGTTGCAACCATGCCGTGTTGATCAAGGCCTGGTCGGCACCGGAAAGTGGTGCGGCTTCGTCACAGGCTTCGCGACTAAGCTCGCGCGAGAGGTCGATCAGCTCCCCGGCATATTCCGGGTAGAGCCGCAGATAGCGCTCCAAGGTCGATCGACCAGGCTCGCTCTCGACCGCAAACGCGTCGAGCACAGTTTCGCGGGCGGGACGTGCGCCAGCGGGACTCACCGCTCATCTCCGTCGGCCATGGCCGCCCGTAGTGCGGCGAAGGCCTTGTCGCGATAGGTTCGAACAGTCTTTTCGGAGCGGCCCAGGGCTTTCGCGATGGTCATGACGTCCGGCTCCTTGGAGTCGATGGGAAAGCCTTGCCTCAGCATGTGAATGATCCTGCTTTGTTCTGTCGGTAGAGCCTCAATCGCCGCATCCAGGCGCAACCGGTAAGCCGGATCGTCGAAATCCGACGCGGCGAACGGGTCGTAGACCCCCGCGGCCGCCTCGACCTCCGGCGACAGCTCGCCGCTCTCCTCGTCAAATTCGAGGGGCTGGGAACGGTTCTCGTCGCGCCAAGCCTGCTCCTGCGCGTCGCGCCGCAGACTTGCCAACGCGCCGTCAAAGCGCACCTCGAAATAGTCGACCTTGTCGACATAGCCGGCGCGATCCGCCGAAAGCAGCTCGACGAACCGGCCGAACACCTTGTCGCGTATGACCCCGCGCGTCAGCGACTCCGTCTCGCCGTCAACGCTTTCCGCCCTGGGCAGACTACGCAGCACCCGTTCGGTCAGTATCCTATAGAGGCGCTCGAACCCCGCCTCATTATTGTCATGGCGGCTCGCGCGCAGGAAATAGACGAGACATTCGCTGGGGATATAGCCTGGGTCGGCGCGCTTCGTGATCGCGGCCCTGGCGATCAATGCGTCACGCGGCATGACCGCCAGTTCGGCGATGAGCGCTTCTATCGTCGGGTCGCGCGCATAGAGCTCTCCGGTGACGCGCCGTTTTCGCAGCGGCGTCACCACCGCCTCGTCCGCACGGTGCGCATCAGCCTCCAGCTTCGTGCCGGCACCCTCCCCCAGCCTCGCCCGATCGTTCCCATAAGAAGATCGATCCCTATTCTATGAAAGCGCGTCGCGGAGCGATTGCAACAACGCCTCCGCTTCGTCGATCTTCTTCAAGATATCCACGTCCCCTTTGAGTTCCTGCAGGGTCGAGAAAGGGACCTTTTTCATCGCGTCTACCGCAGCTTCAAGATCGCCGGACAAGCCGCCCTTCACCGGCTTAGGCGCGGGCCCAAGGCGCAGCATCGCCGACTCCAAATCTCCTGCATCGCTCAGAAACTGCGAACGCGCGACTGGATCGGGCAAGATCGTGCGGAGCTTCCGAAGGTCTTTTGAATTGGTAATGCGCTTCTGGTTGACCTTTTTGACCACGGCTTCGATGACGGTCGGCGTCAGTAGTTTCTTGCTCACCCCCATCAACTCACGCGACCAGGTGATCGCGGCGCCGGGGTCACGGAGACTGGTGAATTTTTCTGAGAGCTCAAATACATCGACCAGCTTGTCGAGCTCACGCACCGTGATGCCGAGGATGTTGGCGGCGCTCGACCGGCCCATCATGTCGACCAGGCGATAGGCCACCATTTCCTTTTCCTTGGCGTCCCATTCCTTCCGCTGGCGATGGATATAAATCCAGACCCGAAGTCGGTCCTCCTCACTCAAGGTTCGGTCGGTAACCTCGATTGGGATCTGCCGATAATCTTCCTTCCCCTGTTCCACCAAAACCCGCGAGTTGGTCCACCGGCGGTCGCCGTCGATGATCCGGAATTTTCCCGATAGATCAGGATGTGGCTCGACAAGCAGGGGTTCGAAGAGGCCGCCATTCGCTTCGATCTGCCGCTGCAGCTCTTCATCGATCTTCGGGCCCATGCGGGGCTGCTTTTCGTTCGGCACGATGTCGTCGATATCGGCCTTGGTCCGGTACGTGCGCAGGACGGTACGATCGAGCCGACGCTCCTGAAGATTGATGATGTTGTCGCGCTGCGGGATGACCTGCGGGCTCGTCATTGAGGACTCTCCGGCGCGGACGCCGTACCGATGATGGAGTCGATCTGATTGCGCAATTCAGCCTGCACTTTCATGGCGGCGCGGATGGCAAGACCCTGCTGCTTCCAGACGTTTTCGTGGGCTTTGACCTCCTTCGTCTGAATATCCAGCAGCGACTCCGCCAGTTCGTCCAGCCGCGCGAATGAATCGGCGCACTGCTGGGAAGTAATGAAACTGTACAGGGCCGCGGTTTTCTGGGTGCGTTCGGCGTTGCTCATGCGCAGGGTGTGAGATTGAACCAGATGGGCGCGAACGAGCTGGATGAGGGCGACGACCCGCGCCGGGCACGCGATCACGACACCATCCTGGATATGCAGCTGCCGGGCGCCGGCCGGGAACTTGCTGGACGACAAGACGGCGTGGTCGGCCTGCGCACTCAACTGGTCCGACCGCAGTTTGGTCACGAAATCATTTCGCCACGCGTTGTGGTTCTTCGAATCGTAGATGATCGTGCCGCACTCCTGTCCGTTGTGAATAACGGTGTGCAGGATGTCTGCGCCTTGCTGGCCCTTGGTCACGCGCACGATTCGATCACCATCGAACTCAGTCTTCAGCGCTTCAAACAAATTGATTTCGGCGCCTTCGCCTAGCTCTTCGGCCGTCTTCTTCTCAAGGGCGCGTTGCAGTTCTTCCACCTTGTTGGCCAACTTCTGGCGCTCTTCGAACGTAGCCGACTTCTCGGCGTTGACAGCCGCTGTCTTGTCTGCCTCAAGGGCCTCACGCTGTTCTTGCAGCCGCTCATTGAGCTGGGCTTCGTGGGATTCTTGGAGGCTTTTCGCTGTCGCCTCCGCAGCGGCCGCCTTGGCTTCGGCGTCTGCCTTGGCCTGTTCGGCGGCGCCAATCTGCAGCTGCGCCGCGGCCTCAGCGGCCGCGCTGACTTCAGCGCGGACTTCCACTTCGCGGGCGGCCGCCTTTGCCTGGACGTCCGCCAAGGCCTGCTCGCTGGTCAGTCTGGCTTCCGCCAGTTCGGCCTTCAGCGCCTCGCCGGAATTTTCGGCGGTCACTTTCTGAGCCTCCACTTCCGCCAGCCGACTCGCAGCCGCTTCCGTGGCGATGCGCGCCGCCTCTGAGCGGATCGTGTCTTCCTGCGCCGCCGCGTCCGCCTTCACCTTCTCGATCGCGGCGGCGGATTCATGCTGCACCTGTTCGAGTTGGCCCTGAAGCGCGACCTTCGCCGCGTCAGCGTTGGCCTTCTCGGTCGCGGCCTCGAAGGTCTTGGCTTGAAGCGCGTCCTGGGCTGCAACGCGCGCCGCTTCCGCCGCGTCCACCCGCGCCTTCGACTGGAGCTCAGCGGCCAGGCGGGCCTGTTCTCTGGCCTCGGTGATTTTTTGGTTGGCTTCTAACCGTGCACGCTCGAGCGCCTCTGTCTTCTCGGTGTCGAACTTCTCCTGCAGCCGCGCGGTGATAGTGGCGGACTGCGCCTGCTCACGCGCCTGCAGCCGCTCAGCGACCTCGTCGGCGCGGTCGTGTGTGATGGCCTGCTCGCAAACCGGACAGACGTCGTCAACCGGATGAAGGTGGTGGATGGGACTGGAACGCACGGTCGACGCTGCTGAGGTCTGCGGATTCGCCATCATGGCCTCCATAGTTTTCTAGGTCCTATTTTCTCCTAATTTATCCTGAAGTCAACCCCTCTGACCAAGCGGATGGCCCGCGGGCCGATATTGGAGACCACAAGCCGAGGCAGCTGGCCTCGATCTCGGGCGAGTTCGGCATCATAGCGCCGCGCGATGCACGGTGAGCTTCATCGGTGCAGATTAGCGGCGCGCTCATTCGAAGACTTGATGCATCAGGGCTGGAATCAGGTGATCAAGTTCGCCTGCGACCCCACGCTGACCTGCCTGAACGTCGCTGGCTTTTTGTTGAAGGTCGTCGAACCAGAACTGCGCATCCATCGATGGCAATGGAATCTCGATAGCCGCCAGCTTCCTCTGACTGAGGGTCCTGTTTCGATCTGCACTGCCAGGCGATGCCGCTTGAACCTGTGCTAGTCCTGCATCGCTCTGGAGAAAGTACCACAGGAAGTTCGGTGTCGCGTTCCTGGTATCGACCACGCACGTGAGATAACGGTGAGAGCCAACCTTGCCGTGGTGCTCCGGTTTCGCAACGGCGAAAGCTCCCTCCCACGCCTTGATATTGCTGAAGACAATATCCCCGCAGTGAATTCGGAAGGGTTTTTGCCATGTTAATTCGCCGCCAATGACGTCCGGCTTTTTGAACAGTCCTTTGCCGAAGGACCGAACTCCAAGTTCTGCGTAAACCCCATTCGATTCAAGCTCGACAGGTCGCCGCAATATCGGCGCGACGTCCCCGATCGCGACGCGCGGAGCGCCTGCGATCACCTTCCGAAACGCTGCCTCCATCGTTGCGTTGAGCTCCGCGCGCGCGGTATCGGCCGTCCAACGCAACGTCTTCAGTTGCAACGCCGCGCCGTCGAGCTTCGCAATGATCCGACGTTGCTGCTCGATCGGCGGAAGGGGGATGGCATGATCGAGAAGACGCCTGGGATGCAGCCTCTCTCGGCGGGCGCCGATTCCCTTCCCGCCTGAGGCTAGCTGGCGCCAGACGCGATTCTGCCTGAAGTACCAGCCCAGGAATCCGGGCTCGAGTTGCTCATGATGCAGGTCGAAGGTCGGGAATTCGTTCGAGACGAAATACCCGTCGACCTCTGGCGAAACGATCGCATAAGCGCCTTCAAAAGACTTCAGGCGGCTATAGATGAATTGGCCCGCCCGGATTCGAAACAACTGCGTGGCAGCCATCTCCCGCCCAGTGACCGCCGCGCGCTGAATCATCCCGCGACCGAATCCATAAACGCCCGCGATTGGATAGTCGCGGTCGGGCTCCACCCCGTGAGGGTCCGGTGCGTAGGTAAGGAGTTCACCCAGTGGAATAAGCGGAAAGCTCGGCATGACCTACGCGCGCTCCGCCACGAGCGCCTTGATCTCGTTCAAGACGGCCAGCACCTGTTGCTCTTTGGCGATGGCGCTATCGACAATTTCCGCCGGCAAGCGGTGATCGATCGCCGCCTTCGCGTGTGGATTTCTTAGATCCAGATCAACCGCGACGACGCGCCCCTGCTCATCGCGCTTGATCAAATCGGGACCCGACACCTTCCATGCCTGCGAGCCTTCCTTGCGGTCAGACCACCAGGCTCGGCAATCGTCGAACTCCTCATACTGCAGCGGCAGTGTCTTGGAGTATTTCCGCCGACCTTCCGGAAGCGGTTGCTCCCAGTACCAGACGTCGCGCGTCGGACCGGACGTATCGAAGAAGATAATATTAGTCGGGATGTCGGTGTAGGGCGCGAAGGTGCCGTCGGGCAATCGGACGACGGTGTGAACATTGAACTGTTCCAGAAGGTCGGCTTTGATCCGTGCCGCAATGCCGTCGCCGAAGAGGATGCCGTGCGGCACGACGACGCCGGCGCGCCCGAGTCCGCCGCGTTTGAGTCGCCGCATGATGAGCTGCAGAAAGAGCAGCGCCGTTTCGGTGGTTCGGCGATCCTCCGGAAAATTCGTGAGGATGCCGGCTTCTTCTTCACCGCCGAACGGCGGATTGGTCAAGATGACTTCGACCCGATCTCGCTCACCGATCTCCGTCAGCTTGAATCGCAGTGCGTTGCCGAATTCGATGTCGGGCGCTTCGATCCCGTGCAGCAGCAGGTTCATCTGCGCTAGCAGGAACGGAAGCGAGGAATCCTCGCCGCCACGCAAGGTCTTGCGCTGAAGGATTTCGCGTTTTTCGACCGTGCTGGCTTGCGGCTTCATTTGGTCAAAGGCAGCAGCCAGAAACCCGCCCGTGCCGCAGGCAGGATCGAGCACGACTTCGCCGAGCTTGGGATCGATCGCCTCGACCATGAAACGCACGACGGGACGTGGCGTATAGAACTCTCCGTTCTGACCCGCTGCATCGCGCATCTCGCGTAACAGAGTCTCGTACATCCGGCCGAGGGTCTGAATGTCCTCGGTGCTATCGAAATGGATGCCATTGATCAGGTTGATGACGTCCCGCAACACATACCCGCTGGTCGCGTAATTCCGAAGATCGCGAAACACCGCAGAGACCACGTCGCGCCGCTGCCGACCGGCGCCATTGCCGCGTAGGCCGCGGAGGAAAGCGAACAGACCCGGGCCTTGCGTGCCGTCGGCGCGAACGGACTGCTCGCCATTGATGAACGAGAGCAGATCCGGCCCGGTGATACCCGCGGGATCGGCCGCCCAGTCTCGCCAGCGGTAAGGCGCATCGATCAGGAGACGGTACGGTTCGCCAGCGAGCACCGCCTCATCCTCATGGACGCGCTCCATGTCGTCGACGAATTTCAGGAACATCAGCCAAGTGAGCGTGGGCAGCCGCGTGAGGTCCGTCTTCAGCTCCCTGTCCTTGCGCATTTTGTTGCGCGCGGACTTGATGAGGCTGTCGAGTCGCTGCGCCGTGGTTTTCGGCGAAATGATCTTCTTCTCACGGGGCATTCATGGTTCTTCCCTAAGCGGCGTACAACAGGCCGGACATTTCGTTGACCGCGTCGCGGAGTTTGTCCGGACCACCGAAGCGGCGAGCGATTTCGCTCGGATTGCCGAACCCAGCCAGCGGCGGCACCTTCAAGATACCTGGCAGGACGAACTGTGCGGCGCCGTGCTCAGCGTATTTCTCCAGCAGCGCCTCCAGCACGGTCCTCGCATCGGCACCATATCGGTCGAAGAAATCGGTGCGATCTCGCTTGAGACGTTCGGCGCGCTCACGTCGCGTCCGGAGCGGTGCGTTCCAGGCGAGATGGCAAAGCAGATCGAATGGGTCGTCTTCCGGCCGCCCGGCTTCGTCGGCCAAGCTCTCCAGGTCGATGCCCCGTTCAGCGAGCGCCTCGACGATCGCGTGGCGCTTGTCGGCGAGCATCCAGTCGGCGCGGAAACTTGAAGCGGTCGGATAAAGCGTGCGGACCTTCTCGCCGGTCCAGTCCGTCAGTTTCTTGCACGTCAGCCGTTTGCCGTCCGTATCGAGTTCGTAGACCAGATGCGCAACCACTTCGACCGTGCCGCCATCGACGTAGAGTTTGCGCGGTTCCCCGGGCTCCTCGTCGGCGGGAAGACCACCTTCGAGTTCCGCCCCGACGTCGTCCGGCGCCTCGGGCGCTGGATTTTCCTCTTCCTGGGTGGTGACGATCTCGCCCTCGGCATCGATCTCTGTGATCGTCTCCACTGTCGGCTCGCCATCGAAATCGGGATCGGCGAACTTTTCAGTCGCGGTGCCGGTGTAGTCGAGGATGTTGAAGAACAGCTTGTCGTAGTCCTCGCGCAGCCTGGTCCCGCGGCCGATGATCTGCTTGAACTCCGTCATCGAGCCGACCACGCGCGCCAACACGACGTTCTTGCAGGTCGGCGCATCGACACCCGTGGTGAGAAGCTGAGACGTCGTCAGAATCACCGGGACCTTCGTCTCGACGTCCTGGAAGCGGCTGAGTTTGCCCTTGCCGATGTCGCCCTCGTCGGCAGTCACACGGCAAGCGTAGTCCGGATAGTTAGCAACGAGATCGGCGTTGAGATTGGCGAGCGCACGACGCATCTCGCTTGCATGCTCCTGGTCCACGCAGAACACGATCGTCTTTGCGAAGCGGTCGGTCTGCGCGAGGAAATGCGTGAGGTGGCGCGCGATCGCCTCGGTGCGCGCGCGCAACGCGACGACGCGCTCGAAATCCTTGGTGTGATACTCGTCGTCGGGAATCTCGCGCCCGAAGCGATCGAGTTCGCCTTTGGTTGGTCTCCACCCCGCCGCATCATAGTCCGTGACGACACGGTGTACGCGATAGGGCGCGAGGAATCCGTCCGCGATGCCTTGCGCCAAGGAGTAGGTGTAAAGCGGTGCGCCGAAGTAGGTGTAGGTGTCCCGGTTGTCTTCCCTCAGCGGCGTCGCCGTCATGCCGAGCTGATAGGCCGGCTCAAAATAGTTCAGAATGTCTCGCCAATTGCTGTCGTCGCGCGCGCTGCCGCGGTGGCACTCATCGATGATGATCAGGTCGAAGAAGTCCGGCGAATATTCCCGGTACAGACCCGGTCGCCGTTCGTCACTGGCGATGGCCTGGTAAATCGCAAAATAGATGTCGCGGCCATGGCTGATCTCGCCGTTCTCGATCTTGAACCGCGCATCGCCGAAGGGCGCAAAGGTCTTGGCCATCGGGTCGTCGACGAGAATATTGCGATCGGCGAGGAACAGGATCTTGGGTTTGCGGAAGTCGCCGCGCTTGTTCCACCCGGCGGTCCACAGCCGCCAGGCGATCTGGAACGCTACCGCGGTCTTGCCCGCGCCCGTGCATAAAGTGAGCAACGCCCGCCGCTGGCCTGTCAGAACCACCTGAAGCGCGCGATTGACGGCGATCTCCTGATAGTAGCGCAACGGCCTTGAGGGATCGGAAAAACCGGGCGCGAGCAGGCGCTCGGCGGCCGTGTCATCGGTCAGACCGAGACCGGCCCGTTGCCGACCCCAAAGCTCTGCGGGCGTCGGAAAGTCTGGCCGCAGGGTTTCCAAGCCGGTGAGAAAATCGAATTCGAGAATCTCCGCGCCATTGGTGGCATAGGCGAATTTCAGGCCGAGAATTTCGGCGTAGTCCTTGGCCTGCTGCAAGCCATCGGCGGCGGATTTGTACACGGCCTTTGCCTCGACGACAGCGATCGCGTAGTCGGCGCGGTAGCGTAGGATGTAGTCGGCACGCTTTTGCCTGCCGCGCTTCGCCTTACCACCGACAAAGATCACGCGACCATCGGTGAAGGTCCGTTGCTCATTGATCGCGTGGGGCGCGCCTTCCCAACCTGCCGTTTGCAGGCGCGGAACAACGAATTTTCGACAGGTATCCGCTTCAGTATTCACCTGGGCTCTCCACGTGGCCGCCCTGCTCGTCTCGTACGTGGCGCCAGCGACTTGTCGCCAGATTTCCAAGCTTTGACGTTCTGTGCTTTCCACCGCAGAGCCGGGCTAGCCTCTATCGAGGCGCGCACGTTCTCCGGCGCCTCCAGAGTGGAAGCGTCGATCTCTCCCCTATTCAGCACGGCATCCAGAAATGCCCTCTCCCCCGCCGTGAACTGAAACAGCGGCGTGAGCTTCTCCCGGCATTCTGCCGTGACGTTCTCGATCCATGCCCCCGGACCGCCAAAGGCATCGAAATACCGGTCGTGCAGGCACATGGTCAGCTTGCCGGTGATGTCGCCGACCTCGCATCCGATCTCGTCTGGCGAGGCCGTGCGCCAGTCGAAGCTCTTGGCGCTCGCGCCGATCATCAAAGTGGCTGCCTTGATCTTCGCCCAGTCGAGACCCGGCATGGCGACGATCCGGTGCGCATCGAACAGATCACGCGCCGTGCGTCGCGTGACCAGCGCGACCATCTTGCCGGCGACGATCTCATGGATGTCGAGAACCGGCACGTTCGTGGCTCGGTAGGATCCGATTGTCGCCGAGGACATGCGATCCACACCGTAGAGAGGGCCGCGATAAAGATAGTTGATATCGATCTCGATGGTCCCCGCACCGCCCAGCGCGGAGGCATAGCGATAAATCCATTTGCCGCCGGCGTGCTCGGACGGCTCACGCCGCGCGGCATAGCCTTTCGATTCCATCAAGCGCTCGATCCGGTCTTCTAATCCCGGCCGGTCGGCGTCCATCTGCTCTTTCTCGAGCGCGCCGACATAGTTGATGTCGATATCGACCGAGAGGCGATCCAGATCGGAATGGAAGACATTGAGCGCCGTGCCGCCCTTCAAGGCGACGCGCGGCCCGATCAGCGTGTCGGCACCGAACGCATCCAGAATATCGATCAGCCGGATCACCCGCTCCAGGGTCGCAGGCTGAAGCTGCCGCTCGGCCGCAATGTCCTGGAGGGTTTCTCGCGACGCAACCATCAGACGCCTTCAAAGGCAGCGTCGACGGTCTGCGCTGGGAGGAGCACGCGCCAGGGCTCGACGAGTACGGCGTGACCAGGCTCGGCGCCCAGTGCGTAGTGCTTCGATCGCGGAAGCCGCGCCCGCAGGCGCGCCAGGACATCGTCGGTGACGCCGAGCGCGGCGCGCCGCGTCTCGAGCCACCAGCCGGAAACGGAGGCGAGCGACCGGTTGTCCAACATCTCGACATAGTCGGCAACCTTCGCCGGATCGAGATAGCGCACCAGATCAAGCGACTTCAGGACTTCCTCGACTCCGCCCGCGAGCTCCGGCCGGTGCAGGACATCGACGACCGTACGCTCGACCGCGGTCACGCGGATCGTCACCCCCTGCCGGTCCATGGTCAGGGTCAGGTAGTCAGCCTTGCCGGCCGCCGCCAGCGCCTTCGGCGGAGCGATAAAGCGGCAGGCGCCGAATGGTAGGTCCACGAGCTCCGCGCGCCCCGCGCTGATGAGCTGGACCTCATTGAACTCGGAATAGGCTATGCCATGCAGCTCAAGCGCGGAGTGAAATCCCAGAACGCCATCCGCCCGGAGCTTGCTCGCCGCGGCAAAGCGATCGATCACCATCCGCTCCGCCGCCATATGGGCGGGCACCGTCGCAAACACCTCGCGACTGACACGTTTGATGTTGCCGGCCCGCAGATGATGCCTGAGCAGGCTGGTGACATTGGCCGCGCCCGTGGGATGGCCAAAGGCCGCCGCAAACTCCGCCCGGGTGAAGACGGGGTGAGCCGACAGGAAACTGGCAGTCTTATGCGGGCGAGGCTGCATTTGGTTTATAATTCCGTCTCCAAGAGGGAGTTAAATACCCATTTTGATGCATAATTGTCAATACGCTTGCAAGGCCAAGGATAACGATTTGTCGCCATCCCATCGTGACAAACGCGCCAAAAAGGGCAAAATATACCCCTTTCGACACACTTTACAAAAAATGGACCGCCGTTATGCGCCGTCGGACGCCATGGCCTCCACATACGGTTGCATCGCCGGCCAGATCCGCGCCCCTTGCGCATGGCCCCGCCCAGGAATTTTAGGAAGGACGCCCCCTCCCCACCCAAGGCCGTTTGGTGGGGAAAGCCTTCCCCTGCGGCCGAGCCTGTGGTCTCGGCCGACCCCTTCTGCGGGGACACCCCGCAACACCCCGAGAGTGAGAGTGCGGACCGGGTTTCTGTGACGGGTTGAAGGCTGGGAGAGAGGCTCCCGCCGCCCGTCGCGGAGATCCGCGATGTCCAGACACACCGCTCGCGCCCGTTCTGGCTCCGACCGGACGAGCCTCTACGACGAAATCACCACCAAGATCATCGGCGAGCTGGAGGCCGGCCGCGTGCCCTGGGTTCAGCCTTGGGGCACGGCGGCGGCGAAAGCTCCGCTCGCAATGCCGAAGAACGCCGCCACCAGCCGAAATTATTCGGGGATCAATGTGCTGATCCTCTGGGGAGCGGTGATCGAGCACGGTTTCCCGGTCCAGGGCTGGGTTACGTTTCGCCAGGCGCTCTCGCTCGGAGGCAATGTCCGCAAGGGCGAGCACGGCACCACCGTCGTTTATGCCGACCGCTTCATTCCCGACGACGAGAAGAAGCGGGCGCGCGAGACCGGCGAGGAAGCGCAGGCAATCCCATTCCTGAAACGCTTCACCGTCTTCAACCTAGCGCAATGCGAAGGTTTGCCCGAGGAACTCTCGGTCATCGCACCGCCACCAGAGCCAGGCCTGATCGAGCCGACGGTGGAAGCGCTGATAAAGGCGACGGGTATTGATTTCCGCGTCGGCGGTAGTCGCGCTTTCTACGTACCCGCGCACGACTACGTGCAGGTTCCGCCGCCGCAAGCCTATTTCGAGCCGATCAACTGGCACCGCACGGCGCTGCATGAGCTCGGCCATTATGCCGTCTTCCGGATTATGCCGCGCCGGAGCGGGATCGCCCATGACGAGCGCCCAGGCCAGCGCGGCATGTCGGCATAATCAGAGCGCCTCCAGGAAGGCGAGTAGCTTGTCGCCGGGTTGATAGCGGCCGGGCGGCGCCTTGATGGGCCGTGTTCGCGCCATCGCCTTCTCCTTCAGCTGGATGTCGGCGTGGATGTACATCTGCGTGGTCTCGACCGATTCATGGCCGAGCCAGAGCGCGATGACGGTACGGTCGACGCCATTCTGAAGCAGCTGCATTGCCGCGCTGTGGCGCAGCACGTGCGGCGTGACTCGCTTCTTCTTGAGCGACGGGCATTTTACCGACGCCGCCTGCACATGCCTCCGTACGATCTGCTCGACGGCGTCTCGGCTGAGCCTCTGATTGCGGTTGCTGACGAAGACCGGATCGGCATCCGCCCCGCCACGCTCGGTGAGCCAGTCGCGTAGCATCTTGACGCTGTCCTTGCGGATCGGCGTCGCCCGCTCCTTGCGCCCTTTTCCCATGCTCCGGACGTGCGCGCCCGCGCCGAGCACGATGTCGCCGCAGGACAGGCCGATCAGCTCCGAGACGCGCAACCCGGTCTGGAGGGCGAGCGCCAGCAGCGCTCGGTCGCGGCGGCCGTGCCAGTTGGAGAGAGCCGGCGCCGCGATGAGGGCTTCGATCTCAGCGCGCGACAGATAGTCGATCGCCCGCTTCTCATGTCGCTTCGGCGGCATGGCGAGGATGCGCTGGCAGTGGTGCAGCAGCTGCGGCTCGTTCACAGCGACATACTTGAAGAACGAGCGGATCGCCGACAGCCGCGCGTTGCGGCTGCGGGCGCTGTTGCCGCGCGTGCTCTCGATGTCGGCGAGGAACAGGCCAACCAGGTCGGCGTCGATGTCGGCCACCCGCAGCTCGGTCGGCGACCGTCGGAGCCGGGCGGCGGCATATCTGAGCAGCAGCCGGAACGTGTCGCGGTAGCTCGCGATGGTGTTCGGGCTCGCCTTCAGCTGCGTGGCCAGGCGCTCGGTGAAGAAGCGTTGCAGGTAGACGGGAAGCGGATGCGTTTTCATCGCGCGCCGCCTTTCCCCGCAGCGCCCTTCGCGAACGAGCGCTCCGCTCGCTGCGAGGCGAGCTGCAGCAGCTCGGGAACCGCCTCGATATACCAGTAGGTATAGTCGAGCTTCAGATGGCCGAGATAGGTGGTGAGCCGCAACATCTCCCGGTCGGGGTCGAGGCCCTTGCGATACCAGCCTATGATGGTGCGCACGGCGAATGTATGGCGAAGGTCGTGGATGCGAGGACCGCGTCCATGCTTGCAGAAGCGCTGTCTCTCGCGGAGCCCCATGTCCTGGGAGACGACCGCGAAGTTGTAACGCGCGCTGCAGTCCGTCATTCGCCGGCCTTCGTCATTGCGGAAGAGAGCGCCTGCCGTGGGTCCGAGAAGCCGCATGCGCTCGGCGCGGTAGGCCGCGAGCCGCTCGGCGGTGCTCGATGCGATCGGCACGAGGCGGGCCTTGCCGTTCTTGCTGCGCTTCACCGTGATGACGCCAGCGTCGAGATCGAGGTCATCGTCGTCGAGCCTCAGGGCCTCGTTGATGCGCAACCCGGTGACGGCGACCAGCCCGAACAGGGTCGAGCAAGTCCAGCCTCGAAGGCCGTAGCGTGACCGCAGCCCCGCGGCGCGGGAGACGAGCGTCGCCATCTCCTTCTCCGAGTAGATGTAAGGCCGGGGCCGCCGCCACTTGGCCGGGATGAGCCCGGCTGGCGGTATCTCGGTGCGCTCGTCGTATCCGTTGAGCCAGCTGGCGAAGGCCCGAACCATGCCGAGGCGGTGCGACCACGTGTCGTTGTTCGCATGGCCATACGCAGCTTTCCAGCGCAGGAACAGATCGACCGTGATGTGATCTGCTCCGGCGCGATCGGCGAAGGCCGTGAAGACGCGCAGGACGCGCTCTTCGAAGATCAGCTCGAAGCCAAGGCTACGACGGACAGTCAGATAGTCGGCAAGACGCTGCGACAGGGCGGTCATGCGCGCCCTCCCTCGACCGGCCAGGCGCGCGCGATCGAGCGCAGCCCATCGATGTCGTGCCTGGCGTAGATGGCCGTCGATCTGCGTGAGCGATGTCGCAGTACATCGCCGATCTCATCGAGCGAGGCGCCCTTGCGCAGCATGTCGGTCGCGAGACTGTGCCGCAGAAGGTGGGAGCCGATGTACATCTGCGGCGGCCGGAGCCCGGTCTCCTTGAACGCCGCACGCAGGGTCGTGTTCAGGATCTGTGCGTTGACGAACGGCCGGTAGGGCGGCTTGTTGGAGACGAACAGCGTGCGCGACGATCCGCGGCGGCCGTTGCGGATGTAATCGACGATGGCTTCCCCGGCGTCCTCAGGCAGCGGCATGCGGTCGTGCCGTTTGCCCTTGCCCCGGATCAGGATTGTGCCGGCGCGCCAGTCGATGTCGTCGATCTGGATCGCGATCACCTCGGGTCCGCGCAGGCCGAGGCGGGCCAGGACCATAAGCATCGCGTAGTTGCGCCGGCCGACCGCGTCCGGCGCCCAGACCGCATCCACCAGCCGCTCGATCTCCTCCGGTGGCAATGCGCGTGACAGATGCGAGGCGCGCCCCATTGCAACGCGCGGCAAGCTGCTCGCAAGGTCGCGCTTCGTCTTTCCGCTCCAGAACAGGAAGCGGAACAGGCTGCGCAGATGCGTCGGCGGCGTCCTGTCCCGGTACGGGCTTTTCCGGCCCATGACCTCGCACAGGAACCTCACGATGTCGTCGGGCGTGATGTCATTGAGATTGCCGAGCTTCTCGCCGAAGCGGAACGTCATAAAGCGATGGAGGAACCGCATGCAGTGATAGATCGTCGCCTCGCTCACCCCTCGCTGCTCGCGAAGATAGGCCTCGTACTCCGCCGCCAAGCGCTCAATCGCCGTCATCGCCTTCTTCGGCGGCTTCGCCCGCTCGGCCACGCCGGCAGCGACAAGAGCATCGATGAACCGCTCCAAGCAGTATCTCTTCTGATCGCACTTGTTCGGATGCATTGCCTTGAGAGCTGCGGCGTGCGTTTTCGACAGCGTCCGGCCGACAAGCTCGTCCATACGGAGCCCTCGACGGGCGACCTCCTGGCAGAGCAATCGGGCCGCAGCCTCGTAGGTTCGCATCGTCGCGGGCGCATAGCCTTGATCGGCGAGGTTCTGCAGGAACGCCTTGCAATGGGGCCTCAGCCAGTCCGGCGCGATCTCGGCTGCTGTGGGCTTCCTGACTATCCAGGGCATGATGTCTCCTTCCGGTGAATGGAAGGAGAGAGGCCCACGATCGGGATCGGACGCGCGAGGTGGGCCAGCGCGATTCCTGTGAAGGACTCCTGTCGACCTCTACGAGGCGCGCATCGGGAATCGCCTATGCGCCGAAGATCACCTTGCTTGAGGACGTCGAGCTGCAGCGGGAGGTTTGCGCGAGCATCAAAACGCAGTTCATATGGAAGATTGCTCGCGGTTGGTCACGTCTCCCGCCCTGCCGCTCAGCGCCGATATCTACCCCAGACTAGCTCAAGCAGGTAGGTGAGCACCGCCAATGCCAGCGTTGCGGCGACGATGAGCGACACGCCGGTCGGACCGAAGTCGAGAACGCCGCCGCCGGACGCTGCGGTGAGCCCCGCGCCCACAAGCAGGATCGGGCCAGAGACATAGCAATGCAGTCGCCCGCACCGGCGGGCGTTGACAAGGCACGCCCCGCCCATCCAGGCCAAGACCAGCGACCATGCGCCGGCGGTCCAGGCCGTCGACGGCGCCAGTGTGCCGGCCGCGAGGCCGATAAGCACCGGCGCTCCCCAGACGGCGAGGAAGCTGCCGGCGCGGGCCGAGAGGTCGCGCCGCACGCAAGCTTCATCGGGTGTGCCTTGCTGGGCCATGACGTCATCCGGCGCAGCAGGAGAGCTTGGCGACATCGCGCTCGAAGCCCTGCGCGGCGAGCTTCAGGCCCTCGACGGTGGTGAGATAAGGGAAGATGGTCTCGCCGAGTGCCCGCGCGGTCATGCCCTGCTTGAGCGCCAGCGCCAGCGTCTGGATACTGTCTGCGCCTTCCGGAGCGAGGATCTGGCCGCCCAGCAATCGATCGCTGCGCGCGTCGGCGACGAGCTTGATGAGGCCGCGCGTGTCGCGTGCGGCCAGCGCGCGCGGAACCTGGTCCAGCGGAACGACGGAGACTTTCACCTCATGTCCGGCGGCTGCGGCTTGCGCTTCGGTGAGCCCAACGCCGGCCACTTGCGGATCGGTGAACACGACCCATGGCATGGCGGCGTTGTCGTATACGAGCGCATCGCCATTGAGCGCGTTGCGCGCGGCGAGCTTGGCGCCGTAGGCGGCCATATAGACGAACTGATCGCGGTTGGTCACATCGCCTGCGGCGTAAACGCCGGCCTTGCTGGTGCGCATGTGCGCATCGACGATAATGGCGCCATGCACATCCTGCGCGACGCCGGCTTCGGCGAGGCCGAGGCCTTCGACATTGAAAGCTCGCCCGGCGGCGATGAGGAGCTTCTCTGCGCGCAGCTCGATCAGCTCACCGTCGTCCTTGACGCACAGCGTGACGCCGGCGGCGTCTTCGCGGCAGGCGTCATAGGCGACCCCGCAGTGAACCTGCATGCCCTCGCGCCGGAACACCTCCATCAGCGCGTCGGACACCTCAGGCTCGGCCAGCGGCAGCAGGCGCGAACGGCACACCATCGTGACGGCTGCGCCCATGCGCGCCATCATCTGCGCCAGCTCCGCGCCGATGAAGCCGCCGCCCACGACGATCAGGCTCTTCGGCAAGGCGTCCAACTCGAGCAGCGAGGTGCTGGTGAGATAGCGCACCCTCTCAAGCCCCGGAATTGGCGGAACCGTCGGCCGCGCGCCGGTTGCGATGATGATCTTCGGCGCACGGATGAAGCTGTCGCCGACGGCGACGCCGCCATCGGCGAGACGCGCTGCGCCTTCGATGTAGGCGATCCCTTCGTACTGCGGCAGCAGCTCGACGTATTTCTTTTGGCGCAAGCCGGCGACAAGCTCGTCCTTGTGCGCGATGAGCGCGCGCCAGTCGATTAACCGCGCCTCGCCCTCAATGCCGTGAAAGCGACCGGCGGCACCGGCTCCATGCAGCGCGTCGGCCGCGCGGATCATGGTCTTGGACGGCACGCAGCCGACATTGACGCAGGTGCCGCCGATGACCCCGTGTCCGATCAGCGCCACGCGCGCGCCTTGCTCCGTGGCGGTGATGGCGGCCGAAAAACCGGCGGAGCCCGCGCCGATGACCGCGAGGTCGTAAGTGTCGTCTTTTCTGGGAGTGGCGCAGCAGTCGGACATGTCAGGCTTTCTTGTGCGAACGATCACGGGCGCTGCTCCGGCGGCGCGCGAGCGCTCTGAGCCCCAGCGCCAGCACCGTCAGCGCGGCGACGCCGATGAGCAAGGGCAGGAACAGCTCGCCTGCGATCGCCCGGAGGCTGGCGACGCCGAGGAGCGCCAGCACGATCGGGGTCAACAGACAGCACAGTGCCGCAACGGCGATGCCGATCGAAAAGACCGGCCACGCCTTCATGAGGCTGGGGTGACGAGATGCGCGGGATAGCCGGCATTGGTGGAGGCTGCCGCGATCACATCGGGCGTGGCGCGGGCGGGATCATAGCTCACGGTGGCGCGCTTGGAGGCAAAGTCGACATCGACCGAGCGCACGCCGTCAACGCGCGACATCGCCGTGCGCACGGTGATCGGGCAGGTCGCACAGGTCATGTTGTCGACGGCGAACGAAGCGGTGCGCGTTTGCGCCTGCTCACGCTGCGCTTGTGCCGGAGACTGCAGCGGAACAAGTGCGGCGGCTGCGCCAAGACCAGCCATCGCAGCGAGCGCGCCGATGATCATGAGCTTCTTCATTAGTGCCTCCTCAGTAGAAAAGCCTCGCCCACCAATCGATGGTGGAGGCCAGGATGACGAGCGCAGTGGCGAGCCAGAGCGCGGTCTGGGTGATCAGAGAAGATTGCGGCCGTGCGCAGTAGGAGCCGTCCTCGCATTTGGGCCTGGGCCGGAAATAGACCTGCCAGAAGCCGAGCCCGATGAAGATTGCGGCGATGACGATGAAGACGGGCTTGTAAGGCTCAAGCGCAGTGAAATTACCGATCCAGGCGCCAGACACGCCGAGCGTCACCAGCGCCAGCGGCAGGATGCAGCAAGAGGACGCCAGAATGGCGCCGGCGACGCCGCCGGCTGCGAGCCAGGACGAACGGGGGCCAGAATCGGGGCTTTGCGAGGACATGCCGTCAAGCTACAATCTGTAGGGACTACAGGATCAAGAGGATTTTTCAGGCCCATGCAGCGACGCAGTCCCATGCCCTTGTTGCGGCGCGGCGAGCTTGCCGAGCGCGTCGGCTGCAACCTCGAAACCATCCGATATTACGAGGGCATCGGCCTCTTGCCGCATCCGCCGCGCTCGTTGGGGCGTCATCGACTCTACGACGCGGACCTGACCAAGCGGCTGCGCTTCATCCTGCGCGGGCGCGAACTCGGCTTCTCGATCGAGGAGATTCGCGCGCTGTTGGCCATCGCGGACGGCGGCGGCGGTTGCGCCGACGTCTACGCGCTCACCACACAGCACCTCGATGTGGTCAAGCGCAAGATCGCGGACTTGCGCAAGCTGCAGCGCATTCTGTCGGAAACGGCGGCGCGCTGCGCGCGCGACGCCTCACCCGATTGCCCCATCATCGAGGCTCTGGCGGCGCCACAGCAGGGCTAACCGAAGCCGCCGATGACGCGCCGGAACTCGCCTTCCTGGAGGCGCTCTGATTATGCCGACATGCCGCGCTGGCTTGGGCGCTCGTCATGGGCGTCCCGCTCCGGCGCGGCATAATCCCGAAGACGGCATTATGGCCATTATGCCGATATCGGCATAATGCACACGCCAGCGGCGCCCCGCACCGACTGAACCGCGATCTCTCCGGCTCTTTCGGCTCCAAGAAGTATGCGTTCGAGGAGCTGGTGGCTGAGATGAATGCTGCCTTCTGCTGCGCTTCGCTCGGCATCGCGCCGACCGTGCGCCACGCGGACTATATCGGCTCGTGGCTCGACGTGCTGCGCGAGGATAATCGCGCGATCGTCCGCGCCGCCTCGCAGGCCAGCAAGGCGGCCGATTTCCTACTCGGCTTTCTTCCCAGCGGTGACGAACGCTCCGCCGCGCCATCGGATGCCGAACAGGAGGCGGCGTGATTCTTCCACCGCTGGACTTGGCCCACATCTTCGGCGGAGCCGGCCGCCACGCAAAGCCGGATCTGTGCGGATACGTTTCTCCGGCTCGGCGGGTCTGCGGCGCCCTAGAGGAAGAGGGCTGCGCCGGTCTTCGTGACGGGTTGGAAGCTGAGAGAGAGTCTTTCGGCGCCCGTCGCGGAGACCATCCCGATGGCCACTACTGTTCAGAAGATCACCCTGTCGTCGTCGCGCGACATTCCCTTCAACAAGCTTGTTCTGTCCCAGTCGAACGTCCGGCGCGTGAAGGCCGGCGTTTCGATCGAGGAACTGGCCCAGGACATCGCCCGGCGCACGCTCCTGCAGGGCCTCAACGTCCGGCCGGTGCTCGATGCCGAAGGCGCCGAGACTGGCATGTTCGAGATCCCGGCCGGCGGCCGCCGCTACCGAGCGCTCGAACTGCTGGTGAAGCAGAAGCGCCTGGCGAAGACCGCGCCCGTGCCCTGCGTGGTGCGCGATCCATCGACCGATATTCTCGCTGAGGACGATTCACTCGCCGAGAATATCCAGCGCGCGCCGCTGCACCCGCTCGACCAGTTCCGCGCCTTCCAGGCAATGCGCTTGAAGGGGCGGTCCGAGGAGGACATCGCCGCCGCCTTCTTCCTCTCGGTGAATGTCGTGAAGCAGCGGCTTCGGCTCGCTTCCGTCTCAGAAGTTCTACTCGACATCTATGCCGAGGACGGCATGTCGCTCGACCAGCTCATGGCCTTCACCGTGTCGTCCGATCATGCCCGTCAGGAACAGGTCTGGGAGTCGCTCCGGAACTCCTACAGCAAGGAGGCCTATCAGATCCGCCGCTTGCTGACGGAGCGCACGGTCCGCGCCTCCGACAAGCGGGCGGTGTTCGTCGGGCTCGACGCCTATGAACAGGCAGGCGGCATCGTGCTGCGCGATCTCTTCCAGCA
>NZ_JALHPR010000025.1 GCF_022842375.1 Elioraea sp.
AGGAAGCGGCGGCGCTGCTCGCGGCCCTGCTCGGCAGCCGCCGCACGCTCCGCTTCGCTCAGCGCTTGCGCCCGGCCGTTGGCGGCGACGACGGCGGTGAGATCGGCGAGCTGCTGGGCCTGCAACGCGAGAAGCTGGTTGCCGGCCTGCGCCGCCTGCAAGGCGCCGGTCGCGCCTTGGCTCTGGCCGATCAGCGCTGACATCTCGGCGCGGTTGGTGTCGAGATTGCCGACGACGCCGGCCTGAACGCGCATGGCGTCCTGCAGGCCGCCGACCGTGTTCTGCCAGCGCTCGCGGGCCTGCGCCACGAGCTGCTGGTCGGAGGCGGACATCGACGCGCTGCCGTAGGTGGAGATGAAGGCCTGGTCGATCTGCTGGACGTCGTAGGCGATGCGCTGCGCCTGAGCGAGGAGCTGCTGCGTGCGCTGCACGGAGCTTTGCAGGCGCTGAAGCGAGGAGTAAGGCAGGCTCGCGAGGTTGCGCGCCTGGTTGATCAGCATCGTCGCTTCGTTCTGGAGCGAGGCGATCTGGTTGTTGATCTGCTCCAGCGCGCGGGCCGCAGAGAGCACGTTTTGCACGTAGTTCGTTGGGTCGTAGACGATCCACTGCGCGGCCGCCGGCTGGATCATCACGGGCGATATCGCGACGGGGACGGACAGAATCGACGCGGCGAGCATCGCCGTGCGCGAGCGACGGAAATTCATGGCTGGGTCTCCAGGTTGGTGAGGTCGGGGATGAGGTCGGCGGCCCAGGCGACGCCGCGCAGACGCAGCCAGGCCGGCAGGAATCCTTCACGGCCGTGCTCCGCCACGATGCGATCGATCGCGGCCTGATCGGTCTTTGAAGACGCGGCGCAGAGCGCCATCGCCACGTCGGAGAGGCCGAGCTCGAAGAGCCGGTTCCCGCGCCGGGACTGGCAGTAATAGTCGCGCTTCGGCATCGCGCGGGCGAGGATCTCGATCTGGCGGTCGTTGAGGCCGAAGCGGCGGTAGATCGCGGTGATCTGTGGCTCGATCGCGCGCTCGTTCGGCAGCAGCAGCCGGGTCTGGCAGCTCTCGACGATGGCGGGCGCAATGGCCGAGCTGTCGATGTCGGACAGCGATTGGGTGGCGAAGATGACAGAGGCGTTCTTCTTGCGCAGCGTCTTCAGCCACTCGCGAAGCTGGCCGGCGAAGTCCGCGTCATCGAGCGCGAGCCAGCCTTCGTCGACGATAAGCATTGTCGGGCTGCCGTCGAGCCGGTCCTCGATCCGGTGGAAGAGATAGGCGAGCACCGCGGGCGCAGCGGCCGTGCCGATCAGGCCCTCGGTCTCGAACGCCTGCACCAAGGCTTCGCCAAGATGCTCGCTCTCGGCATCGAGCAGCCGGCCATAAGCGCCGCCGACGCAGTAGGGCCGGAGCGCCTGTTTGAGGTCGTTCGATTGCAGGAGGACGGCCAGGCCGGTGAGCGTGCGTTCGCCGGCGGGCGCGCTCGCGAGCGAGGTCAGCGCCGTCCAGATGTATTCCTTCACTTCGGGGGTGATCGTCACGCCCTCGCGCTCAAGGATCGCGATGATCCAGTCCGCCGCCCAGGCGCGTTCCGGCACGTGGTGGATGCGGGCGAGCGGCTGCAGCAAGACGCTGTCGGCCGCGCTTTCCGTCAGGCCGCCCCCGAGATCGTGCCAGTCGCCGCCCATCGCGAGCGCCGCGGCCCGGATGCTGCCCCCGAAGTCGAAAGCGAAGACCTGTGCGCCCGGATAGCGCCGGAACTGCAGCGCCATCAGCGCCAGGAGCACGGATTTGCCGGCGCCGGTCGGCCCGACGACGAGCGTGTGACCGACATCGCCGACATGAAGGGAAAACCGGAACGGGGTCGAGCCTTCGGTCTTGCCGAAGAGCAGAGGGGGTGCTGCAAAATGCTCGTCCCGTTCCGGCCCCGCCCACACCGCCGACAGCGGAATCATGTGGGCGAGATTGAGTGTGGAGATCGGCGGCTGGCGGACGTTGGCGTAGACATGGCCCGGCAGCGAGCCAAGCCAGGCATCGGCGGCGTTGATCGTCTCCGCCATCGCGGTAAAGTCGCGGCCCTGAACGATCTTCTCCACCAGGCGCAGCTTCTCGGCGGCGATGCGCGCATCGGCGTCCCAGACCGCGACCGTCGCGGTGACATAGGCCTGGCCGGCATAGTCCTGCCCAAGTTCCTGGAGCGCCAAGTCGGCATCCGCCGCTTTGTTCGCCGCGTCGGTATCGACGAGCACCGAGGCCTCGTTGGTCATCACCTCCTTCAGGATCGCCATGATGCTCTTGCGCTTGGCGAACCACTGGCGCCGGATTCTGGTGAGCAGCCTGGTGGCGTCGGTCTTGTCGAGAAGGATGGCGCGCGTCGACCAGCGGTACGGAAAGGCGAGCCGGTTCAGGTCGTCGAGCAGCCCGGGCGTTGTCGCCGTCGGGAAGCCGACGATCGTCAGGATGCGCAGATGCGCATCGCCGAGACGCGGCTCGAGCCCGCCCGTGAGCGGCTGATCGGCGAGCAGCGCGTCGAGATACATTGGCGTCTCGGGCACGCGCACGCGGTGGCGTTTGGTCGAGACGGTCGAATGAAGATAGGTCAGCGTTTCGCCGTCATCGAGCCATGCGCATTCCGGCATGAAGTTCTCGATGAGCTGGAGCACGCGGTCGGTGCGATCAGCAAAGCCGCGTAGCGCCTCATGTGGGTCAAGACCGTTGTCAGCCTTGCCTTCATAGAGCCAGCTCTCGGCGCGGGCGGCGTCCTCGGCTGGCGGCAGATAGACGAAAGTCAGGAAGTAGCTGGACTCGAAGTGCGAGGCGTCTTCTTCGAAATCGGCCTTGCGCTCGGCGTCGACCAGGGCCGACGCGGCCTCAGGAAAGCGGCTCGCCGGATAAGCTCCTGCGCCATGGCGCTGCGCTTCGACGAAAATCGCCCATCCCAAGCCGAGCCGGCGGAAGGCGTTGTTGAGCCGGCCGGCCACTGCGACGAGTTCGGCCGGCACCGCCGAGTCGAGGTCGGGACCGCGAAATCGGGCGGTCCGCTGGAAGCTGCCATCCTTATTGAGGACGATGCCCTCGCCCGCGAGCGCGGCCCAGGGCAGGAAGTCCGCGAGGCGGGTCGCGGTCCGGCGATACTCGGCGAGGTTCATCATGGTCGGCCTCAGACGCTCAGGTGGGCGGGGATGCGGAGGTGACGGCGCACCACGTCGACGAACTGCGGATCGCGTTTGGCCGCCCACACGGCCGCGAAATGGCCGATCGCCCAAAGCCCGAGACCGACAAGCCAGAGGCGCAGGCCGAGCCCGATCGCCGCCGCCAGCGTGCCGTTGAGGATAGCGATCGAACGCGGCGCGCCGCCGAGCAGAATGTGCTCGGTGAGCGCGCGATGGACCGGGACGGCGTAGCCTGGCACCTCGCGGGCGCTGTCGATCAGGCTCGCCATCAGACGAGCGCTCCGCCGCCGAAAGAGAAGAACGACAGGAAGAAGCTCGACGCGGCGAAGGCGATCGAGAGGCCGAAGACGATCTGGATCAGCTTGCGGGCGCCGCCCGACGTGTCGCCGAAGGCCAGTGTCAGGCCGGTGATGATGATGATCATCACGGCGATGATCTTGGCGACCGGACCCTCGATGGATTCGAGGATCGATTGCAGCGGCGCTTCCCACGGCATCGACGAACCGGATGCATGGGCGGCCGGAGCCAGCATCATGCTGACGATGGTGACGGACACGGCCGTCGCGATATGACGGCGAATACGGAAGGCATGGCGGATCATGCGGGATCTCCTGAGGTAGGTTGGGTCACGGGGATGACGCGGTAGTCGCCGTCCGGCTTGAGACCCTCGACGCGGGCGAGTTCAGCGAGGCGGCGATGCGAGCCGCGGCCACTGAGCACCGCGACGAGATCGATGGTCTCGGCGATCAGTGCGCGCGGGACGGTGATTACGGCTTCTTGGATGAGCTGCTCGAGCCGGCGCAGCGCGCCGAGCGCGTTGCCGGCGTGGATGGTGCCGATGCCGCCGGGGTGTCCCGTACCCCATGCCTTGAGCAGGTCCAGCGCCTCGGCGCCGCGTACCTCTCCGATCGGAATGCGATCCGGACGGAGGCGAAGCGAGGAGCGGACGAGATCGGAAAGCGATGCGACGCCGTCCTTCGTCCGCATGGCTACCAGGTTGGGCGCGGCGCATTGCAGCTCGCGCGTATCCTCGATCAGGACAACGCGATCGGAGGACTTTGAGACCTCGGCAAGCAAGGCGTTGGTGAGCGTGGTCTTGCCGGTTGAGGTGCCGCCGGCGACGAGGATGTTGCGACGGTCCGCGACGGCGCGGCGGAGGATTTCAGCCTGTTCGGCCGACATGATCTCGGCGGCGACGTAGTCAGCGAGCGTGAAGACAGCGACGGCCGGTTTGCGGATCGCGAACGCCGGGGCCGCCACGACAGGAGGCAGGAGGCCTTCGAACCGCTCCCCCGTCTCGGGAAGCTCCGCCGAAACGCGCGGTGAACCGGAATGAACCTCGGCGCCGACGTGATGCGCGACGAGGCGAACGATGCGTTCGCCATCAGCGGGCGACAGACGCTCTCCAGTGTCGGAGAGCCCCTCGGAGAGCCGGTCGATCCAGAGCCGCCCGTCGGGATTGAGCATTACCTCGACGATCGACGGGTCTTCCAGGAATCCGGCGATGGCGGGGCCAAGGGCGGTGCGCAACATGCGCGCGCCTCGCAGGATCGCCTCGGATTGCTGGTGAGAAACCGCCATGTCGTCCCCGTTTTGTACGGGACCGCAGATGTGCGGCCCTGGATCGGGGATCAGTAGAAGAGGCAGAAATCAGGGCATGACAACAACCACAATGGGGTCGTAGTGCTGTGGCGTACAAAGACAGGGCGACGGCGGAATTGCCAAACTCTTGCGACGCCTCGCGCGATGATTATTCCGCACCCGGGAGGCCTGCGACATCGTCCGAAATCTCCTCACGCAACTTCGGTCCCTTCGCGAGTCGGCGTTCGAGGGCGCCACATAGACATTCCCCCACGAGGGCGAAGGCAGGACATCAGGAGATTCTGGGCGGAGGCGATCTGCCTGCCATCGGTATCGGTGATCCGATCACGTGGATCACTTCGCTCGTTCCAACAGGATGATGGTCCTCGCCACTTCAGTCGTCTCCCTCGAGGTTGTTGATCAAGCGGTCTCTCTGGCGGTCTCGCGACAGCTCGGGGGAAATTCACGCGGCGCCAGAAGGGCCAGAACCACAAGCCACAGAAAGTAAACGTAGCAATTGATCCGCTCGTATGCGCCCGCCCAGGGCGTGTCGTCTTCGGTAATCCCGGTCATGGCCCCGGAGGCAGCGACTCCGAAGGCGATGATCACGGCAAGCGCCACGAATGCGAACGGCCGGAACCATCCCCGTATGGCAATGGCGGACAATGCTACCGCAGCCCCGACCAAGAGGCTGAAGGCGATGGTCGTTTGGGCATGCAAGGTGTCGTTGACGCCCGTCTGCATGCCCCGCGAACTCATCGCCCAGATCGTATGGGTCGGCAGCGTTACCAGGTTTGCGGCACTCACCAGCGCGCCGGTCCAGCGAAGAGCGCGTGAGCACGCCGAACGGAAAAGGCACACGCCGAAGATCACGAGCAGGCCGCCGTGCGCAAGCATGATCGTCATCATGAACGCCCGCACGGGCGACCCGAATGCGGTCAGTTCGCTGATTGCTTGGTCGCGAAAACTGTATCCTGTGTACAGGAGTCCGGAAACAACATCACCGACGCCGTAGATGACGACTGCCAAGATCGCCATCAACGGCAAGAGTTTTTGCGAACCGGCGCTGTCAGACATCACCTTGCTTCAATCACTCCGGTCGCTTCATGAGCCCTCGTCGCCATTGCTGACGGCTCGTAGATATTGGCGTAATCGTACCATGCACCGTGCTACCCCAGCCCAACCAGTTGCGGTAGCGGGCTGAATGGGCACCGACGATCCGGATCGTCGAGATTGCCGCCGGCAGATGTGCTTCGGATTCCAGCTCTATTCCCCGTGCGCATGACGCCGCGGCCTCAAGCATCTCGCCTCGGCTCGATGTCTTCGGAAATCTCTTCCCGCAGCTTCGGTCCCTTCGCGAGTCGCCGTCCGAGCGCGGCGACGAAGGCGTCGTACCGCTCGCCCGCCTGGGCGCGTGCAGCCGCTTGCGCCGGCTCCGGCAGCGGTGGATTGGTCGCGAGCCAATGGCGGACAAAAACGGCCAGCATCTCCACGGCAATGCCGAGGTCGCGCTCCAGGCGCGTCATGCGCCGGTCGAGCTGGTCCAATCGCTTGGTGGTCGCCGCCTCCTGGCGCTCGGCGGCGTCGGGCGACAGGAAGGAGGCGATCGCCGCTTCCGCGATCAGCGATCGCGATTGATCGCGGCGCGCGGCATAGGCCGCGAGCGACCTCAGGATGTCCGGTTCGAGATAGACCGAGAGGCGCTGCTTCTTCGGAGTCTTCGTCATGGTTATGCTCAGAGGTCCATCCCGTCGTTGGGATCAAGCGAGACTTGCCGCGCGATGCCTTGCATCACGCGGGTGAGCCGGCCCGCACGCGCGGCGTCACCATCGGCATCGTCGACATCATCGGGGTCGAACTCGTTGCCGATCGGCTCTTTCTTCTCGACGGTCCTCGCCGCGGTCAATTCGGGTTGCCGACGCCGTTCCGAGCCCGTCGGGTCGTCGTCATCGCCAGCGCCGTCCTGCCGGGCGGCCCCATCGTGTTCCGACCGCAACGGCACTGGCAGGGTGCTCCAATCGTCGGGCTTTCCCGCCGCTGGCTTTCCAAGCTCCGGCGGCGGCAGCACGCGTTCTTGAAAGCGGCGATCCTCGAAGTAGCGCGCCTTCTTGGCGCGGATCGGCGGCGTGCCGGCCACCATGACGATCTCATCGGCGGGCGGGAGCTGCATCACCTCGCCCGGCGTCAGCAGCGGGCGCGCGGTCTCCGACCGCGACACCATCAGATGGCCGAGCCACGGGCTGAGCCTATGCCCGGCGTAGTTGCGCATCGCCCGCAATTCGGTCGCGGTCCCCAGCGCGTCAGAGACGCGCTTGGCTGTGCGTTCGTCGTTGGTGGCGAAGCTGACGCGGACATGGCAGTTGTCGAGGATCGAGTTGTTCGGGCCATACGCTTTCTCGATCTGATTGAGCGACTGCGCGATCAGGAAGCTCTTGAGCCCGTAGCCCGCCATGAATGCCAAGGCGCTCTCGAAGAAGTCGAGGCGCCCGAGCGCGGGAAACTCGTCGAGCATGAGCAGCAGCCGATGCCGCTTGCGTCTGGCGTTGAGATCCTCGGTCAACCGGCGCCCGATCTGATTGAGGATGAGACGGATCAGCGGCTTCGTCCGGGCGATGTCGGAGGGCGGCACCACGAGGTAGAGCGTCGATGGCTGTGGCCCGCCGACAATGTCGGCGATGCGCCAATCGCAGCGGCGCGTCACTTCGGCCACTACCGGATCGCGATAGAGCCCGAGAAACGACATGGCGGTCGACAGGACGCCTGAGCGCTCATTGTCAGATTTGTTCAGGAGCTCGCGCGCGGCCGAGGCGATGACGGGGTGAGGACCCGCCTCACCAAGATGCGGCGTTTTCATCATGGCGGCGAGCGTCGACTCGATCGGGCGCTTCGGATCGGACAGGAACGCGGCGACGCCCGCGAGGGTCTTGTCCGCCTCCGCATAGAGGACATGGAGAATAGCGCCGACCAGCAGCGCGTGGCTGGTTTTCTCCCAATGGTTCCGCTTCTCCAGGCTCCCTTCCGGATCGACCAGGATGTCGGCGATGTTCTGCACGTCGCGTACTTCCCATGCGCCGCGGCGGACCTCGAGCAGCGGGTTGTAGGCGGACGACTTCGCGTTGGTGGGATCGAACAGCAGCACGCGTCCATGCCGGGCGCGGAAGCCCGCCGTGAGCTGCCAGTTCTCGCCCTTGATGTCGTGAACGATGGCGGAGCCCGGCCAGGTCAACAGCGACGGCACGACCAGGCCGACACCCTTGCCGGAGCGGGTCGGCGCGAAACACAGCACATGCTCCGGCCCGTCATGACGAAGATAGGCGCGGTCGAACTTGCCGAGCACCACGCCATCGGGTCCGAGCAATCCGGCGGCTCGCACCTCGTCGGCTCGCGCCCAGCGCGCCGAGCCATAGGTCTCGACATTCTTGGCCTCGCGCGCTCGCCAGACCGACATGCCGATCGCGGCGGCGATGGCGATGAAGCCGCCCGAGGCGGCGATGTAGGCGCCCTCGACGAAGATCGGCGGCGCATAGGCGTCGTAGAAATACCACCACCAGAAGAAGGCCGGCGGATGGTAGACCGGCCAGCCGAACAGCTCGAACCATGGCCGCCCGAGCTGCGGCTGGAAGCCAAGTTGCCACGCCGTCCACTGCGTTGCCGTCCATGTCGTCGTGAGGACGATCAGGGAGACGACGAGGATCTGGCCCCAAAGAATCTTGGTGGCTGACACCTGACCTTCTCCTTTCGCATAGAAGGTCGGTGGCCAAAGAGGCTCGTTTCAAGCCTAAAGCGCGCGCTGCATGAACTGATCGTGCTGTGGCGCAGGAATACAGGGAATGGCGTAGATCGACGATCAAGCCCAGCCTACATGAAACACGTGTTGCATGCGGTCGGCGCGTCGCATACCTTGCAACACATGTTGCATCCGTGGCTCGTTCTGTCCCTCCAGCTCCCGGCCGCGCCGTCTAGCGCGCGCGTAGCGGCTTGGCGTCGCCTCAAGTTTGTCGGTGCAGCGGGGATGACGAACGGCACGTGGGTGCTCCCGCATGGCGCCGAGCATCAGAAGCTCTTCAATGAAGTGGCATCCGCGGTGCGAGGGCATGGGGGACAAGCCTTCCTGTTTTCGGCCGAGTCGCTTGGCCCGGAGGAAGATGCGGCGGTTCGGAAACGGTTCGAAGAGGATCGCGGACGCGAATACGACGAGCTGGCGGAACATACCGGCGCATTTCTTCAAGAGCTGGAGCGGGAAACCGCGCTGGAAAAGTTCACCTTCGCCGAGCTGGAGGAGGTGGAGGACGATTTTCAGAAACTGGAATCCTGGCTTGGCAAAGTCCGCCCCCGCGACTTTTTCGCTGGGGAGCGGCTGCAAGGGGCGATGGCTGAAATTGAGCGTTGCCGCGCTGCCCTCGCCGTCTTTGCTGCAGAGGTTTATGCGCGCGAAGGGGTGACGGGGGGCTCTGATGGCTGAGGAATTGAAGCCGAGGCTGGGCTGGCGCGCCATCCCCAAGCCGATCTGGGCGCTCGGGTTCGTTTCAATGCTGATGGATATGTCGTCAGAGATGATTCACGCCTTGCTGCCCGTCTATCTGGTGACTGTCATGGGCGCCTCGATGGTGACGGTTGGCGTCATCGAGGGCATTGCCGAGGCGACCGCGTCTATCGTGAAAATCTTCTCGGGCGCGATCTCCGACTGGTTCGGCAAGCGCAAATTGCTCGCCGTCATCGGCTACGGCCTCGCGGCGCTCACCAGGCCCATCTTCCCCCTTGCCTCCACCGTGAGCTGGCTGGTGGTCGCGCGCTTCATCGATCGGGTCGGCAAAGGAATTCGGGGCGCGCCGCGTGACGCCCTGGTGGCGGACATCGCACCACCGCACCTCCGGGGCGCCAGCTTTGGGCTTCGCCAGTCGCTCGACACCGTGGGCGCCTTCGTCGGGCCGCTGGCTGCGGTCGGCCTCATGTGGCTTATGTCCAACGACTTCCAGGGTGTGTTCTGGGTGGCTGCGATCCCGGCCATTCTCGCTGTCGGGCTACTCTTGTTTGCTGTGCACGAACCGGAGCGTCCAGCAGGCCTCCGCAAGGTGCGCTTCCCGCTGAGCTTGCCCGAGCTGCGGCGGCTGGGTTCCGCGTACTGGCTCGTCGTCGCGGTGGCGACCGTGTTCACCTTGGCGCGATTCAGCGAGGCGTTCCTGATCCTGCGTGCCCAAGCGGTCGGCCTGCCGATTGTGCTCGTCCCGATGGTGTTGGTGGTGATGAACGTCGTCTACGCACTTACGGCGTATCCCGCCGGCGTGCTTGCGGACCGGTTCAACCGCCTCACTGTGCTCATGATCGGCTTCGCACTCTTGATCGCGGCCGACCTGACCCTCGCGTTCTCGGGTAGCCTGCTCGGGGTGACACTGGGCGTGGTGCTATGGGGCCTGCATATGGGCTTCACCCAAGGGCTACTGGCGACGCTTGTCGCCGATACCGCGCCTCCTGAGCTTCGCGGCACCGCTTTCGGAGTCTTCAACCTCCTCGGGGGCCTGGCGCTGCTCGCCGCGAGCGTCATTGCGGGTCTCCTGTGGGATCAGCTTGGTGCACAGGCGACATTCCTCGCCGGCGCCGGACTCACGGCTCTCGCGCTGGTGGGATTGGGCATCGTGCGCTGGCGCCTTCCTGATCTCGCGGTGTCTCACCGACCTTGAAATGTAGCTCGCCGGCCACCCGGTATGATTAGAGACCCAATCCCCGCTTGCGGCCGAAGCTCCAATCGATGCCGCCGTCGCTTCGGACGACGCCGGAGACATGCCGGCCGAGCTGTTTTTCGAGTGATGGCGACCAGGGAACGAGTTGGAAGCCGAGGCCGTCATCAATCATCGCGAACCGGCCGGAAGCGAGCGCGAAGCGCTGCCTGTAGGTGCCGGCGACATATTCGCCAGTCGAAGACTGCGTCAGTGGCCGCCCGCGTTCCGCCGAAAGCCTTTCGCCGAGGGCATCCAGCTCACGCCGGCGCAGCGTCTCGATCAGGTTGCGGCTAAAGCTGACGCCACGGCTCTGACGTTCCGCCAGACCTTGCGTGATCAGGTGTTCGGCGCGGCGGTCCAGCGCCGCGCGCACCTCGGCGCCGAAGCCGCCACCCCCGAGCGCGACGGGCTCACGGGCGATCGCCTGCCGGTCAAGCCAAGTGGCGCCCGTCGCTGTGATCTGGCGCTCGATCGAGAGGTCCGAACGGACCGCCAGCGCGACGCGGCGTCGGCCTTGGGCGTCGTCGAACTTGCGCAGCTCGACGATCGAACCCGGCGCGCTGTCGCCGGCGGCGTCGAGGTCGGGCAGCTTGAGGTGATGGGTCCGCCCGTCCGTCCCGTCGACCACGGCATAGGCGCTGCCCTTCAGTTCGTCGTCGAGGCCGCGGGCGACCAGTCGGCCGACGACGGGATCGTCCAGGCTTTCGCCGGCCAGCACATAGCTCGCGACGCCGCGTTCGATCCCGCGTTCGGCCAGGCCGCGATGGATGCGTTTGACGATGTCGCCGCGTTCACCGAGCTGGCGCAGCGTCGTCTCGGCGTTCTCCGAAATCGCCCACTGGCCGGGACCGATCTGCTCGGCAAGGCCGAGGGACTCAAGCTTTCGCAGGCGTCCAACTTTGAGCGCATGAAATTCGTCGGGCTGGCGGTCGGGCCGCGGCGCGAGGTCGACGACGCCGGTGCGGTAGCTGTCGCGAGCGAGCTGCCGATCAAGATTGGTCCAGCGCCCCGTGTCGATTTGGCGCTCGAGCGTGCGGCGGATTTCATGATCGGTGCGCGGTCCCAGTTCTTGGGTAAGCAGATCCCGCGCCCGATCCCGCATCCCCTCCTTGATGTAGTCGCGGGAGATGACGAGATTCTCGCTGTCCTCGCGCACGCCGCGCACGATCAGATGGACGTGCGGATGTTCGGTGTTCCAGTGATCGACGGCGACCCATTCGAGCTTGGTGCCGAGGTCCTTCTCCATCTGCCCGACCAAATCGCGTGCGAAAGCCTTGAGGTCTGACATCTCCACAGCGTCGTCCGGCGAGACGATGAAGCGGAAATGGTGCCGGTCATCCTCGCAGCGCTCGGCGAATTCCTTCGGATCGACGTCATCCGCACCGGGGCCGAACAGCCTGGCCTTCTCTCCGTCCCGGGTGACGCCGTCGCGGCGCAGATAGTTGAGATGGGTAGCGAGTGGCGCGCCGCGTCCGGCGTGACGGACGACGCGCGCCTTGACGACGGCGCCGCGTGAGCGGGAGGTGATAAGCCGGTTGGCCTGCACCGACGCGCGCTGGCCCAGGCCGAACCGGGAGCGGTGGCCAGGCCCGATCGTCCCCTTGCGGGAGACGGAGCCGCCGGCGCGCTGGGCGGCGGCGAGCGCCTGGGCGATGAACGGTCTCGCGCGCTGCGCGCGCGTTGAGCGGATGCGGCCTGGCCGGACGCGGAAATCGTCTTCGCTGCTCATCGCCGCGAGCCCGCACATCGCGCCATCGCGCGGATAATCCTGGAGAATCGCGGAACCCGCAGGCTGCGCCGGTCAGGCGCACCTCGCGAATTCGCGGCGTAAGCCATTGAAAAAGCACAACCGAACCAAGGCGCACATCGCGCCCCTTTATCCTGCCATCGTGCGGTCGTGTTGCCCTGCTTCCCCCTCTGCGCACTCCATGATGCGACGGCGCACGCCAGACTGCGAAAGAGGGTGACGCTCGTCATCGCGGGCCTCGGTTTACGGATCGCGCAACGAACAGGCCAGCCGACTGCGGCATGATCGCGGAAACCTCGCGCACCGGAACTGCTGCCGGAGCGTCGTCCGAGTGGCTTTCCGACTGCGCTGGATCAACGCTGGTCATGCCGTCGGTGCGCGTGATAAACAGTGGTGCGCGAGTCCAGTCGCGAGGATCGGCTGCGGCGACGGTGATTATTGCGGGCAATTCACCGCCGCCGAAGGAAGGGACCAATGCGTTGACATACGCGCGGGTTTCGGCCGGCAACGGGCGTCCGGCGAGATACTCTTCGTAGCGTCCAGGTCCCGCGTTATAGGCCGCAAGAAAGCCCGGCGAACCATAGCGATCATGCATCTCGCGCAAGAATGCCGCGCCCGCCAGAATGTTGTCACGCGGATCATATGGATCACGTCCGAGGCGATGGCGGATGCGGAGTTCCGCCCAGGTCTCAGGCATGATTTGCATCAAACCCATCGCGCCGGCAGAGGAGATCGCACGCACATCGCCCGCGCTTTCCACACGCATGACGGCGCGAATCCACGCAGCCGGAATGCCGAAGCGCTGCGCAGCTTCGTCAATGTAGACGGCGAACGGATGGGTCGGCGCTGTTCGTGTGGCCGGCGTATTCTGAGCGTTGGCCGTGGCGCTGAACGACGTGCCAAGGAGCATACCGGAAAGGAGAAGGAAGGCTGTCAGTCGGACGGTGCTGAGCCGCCCGACGACAGCGCGATGGCGCGAGGCGGACATCGTTCAGTCCCGCTCGCTGCGCTTGGGCGGTCGATTCCAGTGCAGATTCCAGGCGGATTTATCGTCTGTCGATTGGAATAGATTTGCACGGATCGGCTGGGCCAGCGTGGGGTCGTCGATCTGCAAGGAGACGTAGTCGCCGGCCTTTTCGCCGGTGCGTTTCCAGCCCGCGCCGATCTCCGGTCCGTCCTCATTGCCGTGATGAATACGATAGTCCGGCGCGTTCTCGACATCGGACGGCTCGGCCGGAACGATGGTGAGATCGCGATAGAGAGTGAGCGTGTGAATGCGCCCGACGAAGCGGGCGTTGTCGCGGGTGAATTGACCGATCTGCGCCATGGATATCTCCTTTGTGTTGCGGTGTGGGCGGAAAGGCGCGTCGTTCACCGCGTTGCGGCGCGCCATTCGAAGCGGCCGTCGCCGTCTTCATCGGTCCACAGCGGAGTGGCGCGGCCGATGATCGAGCGTGCGGAAACTGGGCCGAAGTAGCGGCCATCGAGGCTGTCCTCGACGGACCAGTTCATGAGGAAGATCTCGCCCTCAGCGATGCGCCGGCAGCCGTGCCAGACCGGGAGTTCGCGGCCGAGCCGATCGCGGTCGAGCGCCTCACCCATGGCGACGCCGTTGATCGTCACGCGTGCGCCAATGCGGCAGACCTGCTGTCCGTGAAGTGCGGCGACGCGCTTCATGAGAGGGACGCCGCGCGGCAGATAGCCACGCTCAGCGAGGAATGACGCGAGCGGCTCCGGGGCGTCCACGGCGACGACGTCGGTCACTTCGAGCCGAGGCGCCCGATCGAGTGCATAGAGTCCGACCGGTGTGCTAGCGGATGCGTTCCAGATCAGCCTTGGCGTGATGTGGATGAGCGACAGGCCGCCGATCAGCATCACGGTGAAGTACGTCGTCATGACGTAGCCGAAGCGGGTCATGGTTCGACCCTTCGGCGCAAAAGGATGGCTCGATGCTGTTCGGCCGTGTAGCTGCGTGGCTCTTGGCCGGCAGCGAGACGGTTGTGTACGTGCCGCCAATGATGCGGCGAGACCTCGGAGGGATTGATGCCGAGCGACTCGATCGCGTCGACGATCTGGAGTACGCGCCCGACTTTCGGCCAGCTCTCGGCCTTCAGCAGGATGTCGCCACCGGGGCGCACGAAGGGCAGCGTCTGATAGGCTTCGCCCGGCGAGATCGCGCGCACGATGTCGATGCGTGAGATGATCGTCCCGAAGTCGTTGGCCGCCCAACGGACGAAGGCGAAGACGCTGTGAGGCGGGAAGCTGACGACGCGCCGCCGCCGGTCGAGAATCTGTTCGTGGACGTCCTGACCGAACCTGACCCAGTATTCGATTTTCTTTTCAATCCAAGTCAGTTCGACGTGAGTCAGACCAACCACCGCCGGCGTCGCGACGCGACGCAAGCCAGGCGCGCCGTTCATGGCGTACCTCCTTCGGTTGGGGGAAATTCGCGGGCGTGCAGGTCGTAGAGCATGTCGGCTCCAGTGCTTGCCCAATCACCGGCGAGATGGAGCGAAAGCGTCTTGCCGACGCCGTCCTGCTGCTTGAGGAGCGCGAAGATCATGACGCGCCGCCACCGCGCCGGGCAGCAATCCTCTGGACGATCCCTGCGTGGGGCTTGGCGGGATGGATCGTGTCATGACCCGGATCGGATGTGGAAAGCCGCGTGCCGCGATTGGCCCAGGCCTGGAGGTCATCGAGAGCGTAGACAATGCGGCCGCCCAGCTTGCGATAGACTGGTCCGGTGCCGTAGGTGCGATGCTTCTCAAGTGTGCGGCCGGACAGGCCAAGAAAGCGCGCCGCCTCAGGCGTGCGGAGATAGCGTGGCGGGGGGTCGGATCGCGTTGCTGACATATTGCCTCCGGGCGTTGGCTGCGCCTCCAGCGTGCGGTGGCGGAGCGGCGATCACGATGGCGAGCCAGCGGCGTCAGGGTGGATGACGAAGTGAGAGCCCTGCGCGCGCGTACCCCAGGGGCTGAGGGTCAGCGGCGGGCGAGCAAGCGGAGATAGCCGCCACGCGTCATTTTCTGGGCATCCTTGACCAGGCGGATCGTCTGGGCGCGGATGGGCGACGTTTTCCACTCGGTGGCGGATTGCGAGGGCATGTCGAAAAGTACGCCGGCGATCTCGCGATAGCTGGCGCCCAGATATCGGCCATCGAGCGCGCGCACCATACGCACCAGCCGCACACGATGGCGCGGCGTGAGTGCGAGCGCCCGCGGCAGAGAACCGGCGGCACGTCCGAATAGGCGCCGTTGGAATCGCAATGCCGCTTCGGCGCGGATGTGGAAGCTGTCGTCGAGCGGCAGAAGGACGGCGAGCGGCTGAGCCGGGCCGATGGCGCCGACGACCAGATAATGATCGCCGACGGGATCGGCCAATACAATCGCACCTTCACCGCCGGGCCGCATGTGCAGAGTGGCGTGGGTCAGGTCCAGTTGTTCGAGCCGCCGGGCCGTGCGGTAGACGGCTGGCGCGGCTTCAAGCAACAGAACGCTGGCGACAAGCTCGGGCCGCCAGAAGATCGCGGTTTCAGTAGCCGAGCGATCGGGATCGATCAGGAAATCGCAACCCCCATTGATGGGCCACGCTCCTCTGGGGGAGTGAAACACTTGGCGGGCTGGCCGGTGTACCGCGCATGCGGTCATAGTCGCTGCGATAGTCGGGATTCCGGCGTAGAAACTCCCACGCGAAGCCTTGCCGCTCCAGCCGGTTCAGCGCGCGTTCGGTTGTTTGCGATCTCCAATCGGTGGGCTCGGCCATACGCGTCTCCACGTCCGCGCTCTGAGTAGCCCCCTGCACGCAAAGCTTGCAGCTGCCGAGGCGCGGCGGAAGTCCCTGAAATTGCGCGGCGTGATGCCCCGTACAACCGTAGGCGTGTGTCGCTTTAGGACGCGCGGGGACGGAGGAGCTCGCGATAGCCCCTGGTGGTCATCCAGCGGGCGCGGGCGAGATGGCTGTCATGAACCATCCGCGCGCGGTCAGGATCGTGATCGGGATCGAGCCCGAAAAGGATCCGCACGGCCTCGCGCCAATCGGCGCCTTCGGCGGCGGCGTCAAGGAGCCGTATATAGAGCGCAAGATGGCTTTCGTCGTAGCATGTCAGGCGTTCACAATCGGGCGGACTATCCCGGAAGGTTATGACGGTCATCGACGCGCTCATCGTCTTTGGTTAACCGATCGTATCCGCATCGCCAATGCAAACCAGACCGGTAGCTGAATTTTCCCGATGCTTTTCACGCATCGCGCCAGCCCATTGGCGGCATCGCGCGTTGGCCTCGTGCCCGTGTATTATAACACGTAGCGGTATAATGCACGATTGCCTCCTATCCTGCGGATGGACATTCGCAGCGTTTTTGGAGCCAACGTCAGGAGGTATCGCGTCGCGGCTGGTCTGAGCCAGGAGGCAGTCGCCGTGAAAATGGGTGTGGACCGCGCCTATGTGAGCGGCATGGAGCGTGGCCAGCAAAATGTCACGCTGTTGACGATGTGGCATTTGGCGAAAGCGTTGAAGGTGAAACCTGCCGACCTCCTCGATGAGACGGTTGAGGACGATGAATCCTGACTCTACGCCCGTCGCGTGACAGTCCCGCCGCGGTCGCAAGCCGGATTGTTGGAAAGCACAAAGCCGGCCTGCCGCCGATCCGCAAAACCGATGAGGTGCAAAGTCGTAAGGCCAGCCCGTTCGGGCCAACCTCGGGGTGCGCGCGTGCGTGCCTTCGTGGCGCCTTGAACGACTACCCCGCCCGAGGATCGGGCGGGGCGTCGCGGGTGGTTAGTCGGCGCGGCGGCCGTTGGGGCGGGACCAGATCAGGCTGTAGCCCTCGCCGTCCTCGTCGTCGAAGAGGTTGGCGTAGATCGGGGCGGTGAAGCTCGGGTCGTCGAGCTTGAGGCCCAGATAATCGCGGCCCTCGTTGGATCGCTTGGCCCAGGCGGCGCCGATCTCGACGCGGCCCACGAAGACGCGGTGGCTGGGGGCGTTCTCGCCGGAGCGGTTGGCTTCGGGAACGATGCGGACGTTCTTCGCCTGGACGCTGAGGGTGACGATTTGGCCGCTGAACTCGTTGCCGGTCTTCTTGAAGGTGCCGATGGTCGCCATGGTAATTCTCCTTGATGTCTGTTTCGAGCCCGCACCATGCGGCCTCGATGGTGATCGACAGGCCGAAGGCGATCGACGCCGCACCTGCGCGCAGGCCGAAGCGCAGCGGAGGATGGCAGCCAGGCGACTTTGTTGTTTCGCGAGGAATGCCGGCGTAGCCGGCAGGGGAAGAAAGTCGATCGGCGCCATTGCGGCATAGGCGATCGAGGCGCAGCCGACCTTCGGCCAGATCAGCCCATCGAAGAGGTCGCTTGGAGTGCTCGATTAGACAGAGGTGTGTCGAGGAGAACGTGGCCGACCCGTCGCCTTCCCCGCTAGACCGGCACGTTCAGCACGGCATCCGTACCCGCGTCCGGCCGATGAAAGGGGAGCGTCGCCCCGGCCGCGTAGACGAAAGACGTCTCAAGGATTCACCATCGTGGTGTTGAGCGAGCAGCTTCGCCGATTGGCTTGCGTTTTCCGAAGGGCTTCAATGTAGGCTGCTCAAGTCTAGTCGAGAGGCGCTCTATCGCATCGCCTTGCCAACAGACGACAAGGGCGGCGGATGGAAAGCCTTGCTCGGCCGCACCTTCCGTGCAGCGCGCTTAAGCGCGCACCATGCCGCCTTGTCCCGAGGGCGCGGGCCCAGCCAGCGTCGTCACGCGAACGAACGCGGTGACGCCGACTGCAATGGCGCCGATCACAGAGAAGATGATCTGCCACGTCTCGGACGGCATGGTGTGTTTCACGATGCCGTGGGTGGCGTGGTAGCCGGCGATTGCGGCCGGCGCGACGAAGGCGATGGCGATCGCGAGCTTCAGCCAGAGCGGCTTCACGAACAAGAGCAGGAGCTGGCCGGCGCCGAGCGTGACCAAGCCCGCGACAAATCCGACGGCAATAGCTCCGAGCCATCCCGCGCCAGTGCCGTAAGCCCATGCGCCGACTGTGACGCCGGCGAACAAAGGCAGCGCATAGACTGCGAGATAGAACAGCAAACAGCAGAGGACGCCGATCGCTGCGATGCTGGCGATGATACCAATGAAGATCATGGCGATGGTCTCCCGTGAGAAATGTCTGACGGTCGCGCCTTCCACCACCACCGCGGCGCGGCGCGGCGCAATAGTAGTCGAAATCGAGCGAAAACGGGAGAGGAAATCTCGTAGGACTTCCGCTCCCGCGCGCAAGTTCTTCACCACCGTCATTCGGTGGCGGCGCCTAAGCGCCGCCGAATTTCCAGACGGGAATGCCGAGCTTGCGGGCCTTGTCGGCGAGGTTCTCCTGAATGCCGGTGCCGGGGAAGACTATGACGCCAATCGGCAGGATTTCGAGCATCTGATCGTTGCGCTTGAACGGCGCGGCCTTGGCGTGTTTCGTCCAGTCGGGTTTGAAAGCGATCTGCGGCACTTGGCGGTGATCGGCCCAGCGGGCCGCGATCCGTTCGGCCCCCTTCGGCGAACCGCCGTGCATCAGCACCATGTCGGCGTGCTTGGCGTGGACCTGATCGAGCTTCGCCCAGATGAGCCGGTGATCGTTGAAGTCGAGGCCGCCGGTCAGGGCGATCTTCGGACCCGTTGGCAGCATCACTTCGGTTTCGGCGCGGCGCTTCGCAGCGAGGAAATCGCGACTGTCGATCATGGCCGAGGTCGTGGCCTTGTGGTTGACCATCGATCCGCTGCGGGGCTTCCAGCTTGAGCCGCTGTGGTGCTCGAAGTGCTCGGCGGCCTGGTCGCGCATCAACTCGAAGGCATCGCGTCGTTCGACGAGGGTCTGGCCCTCGGCGGTGAGCCGCTCCAGCTCGACGGACTTCACCTCGGAGCCGTCCTGTTCTCGCTGGCTCCGCCGCTGCGCCTGCTCGTTGTCGTCCAGCTCGCGTTCGATCCGGCCGGTGGCGCGATGGAAAAGATTGACGGTCGACCAGAGCAAGTCGTCGAGGTCAGGTTCGAGGCGCGTGTCCTGTAGGGTGACAATCAGCGCATCGAAGATGTCGGCGATGGCGCCGGCGACGGTGTTCCCTTCGGGCAGCGGCCTCGGGTCGAGTTCGTCCTGGAAAGGGCGGAAGCCGTAAAGCTGGAGTTCGGTGAGAACGTGGTCGGTAGGCGATGACGTGTGATGTGGCTCGAAGTCGTCGCGATCGCTTGACATGGGATGCTCCTTCGTCGGTCTGACCGCGACCCTCGCGGCCTTCTGGCGACGAAAGCCGTCGGGCGGGCCGGACCTGCACCCGGAGCGAAGCGCAGGGCCGAAGCGTCAGCGGAGGATGGCGAAGCCCGGTTGTTTTGCTTCGCGATGCAAAGGCCCGGAGGGCCGGCGGAAAAGAACCGGGCGCAGCCATTGCCGGGCCGGACCGTTTGACGGCCGATCGCCCTCTCGAAGGCCGGGTGCGGTCTCTCCGGCGAGATGGGAAGCAGCCAGAGCGGTCGCGCTGACATGGCCCGCCAGCATCGCGTTCGCCTTCCCGCACTACGTCGCATCGACCGCCATGAGGCGTGCAACATCTTCCGGGGCGAGCTGGACGCGGACGTTTGCGCAGAGTGCGACGGTGCCGAGCAGCCTGAGATCCTCGTTGAAATCCCCGAGCCTTGGCGACAGCACGATCGCCTCGACCCCGACAGCGTTTGCCCTGTCGATCAGGCTATCTCGCGCGCTATCACCGGCCGGATCGTCATCACGCACGATGTAGAGCCGGCGGAGTGTTGCCGGGAACAGGATGGCTGCGAGATGCGCGGCCGATAGCGCGGCGACCATCGGCATGCGGGGCGACGCCATCCGCAGCGACAGAATGGTTTCGATACCTTCGCCGGCCGCCATCACATCATGCGCCATACCGAACCGAACCGCGTGGCCGAGGAGGTCGCCCATCGCCCGCCTGGGCGTGTCGAGCGGCGCCTTGCCGCTGCCGTCGGGTGCAAGCCAGGTGCGATGGGCGCCAGTGATCCGGCCGCCGAGATCGGTGACGGATGCGATCATCGCCGGCCAGCTCTCGGTCGGGTTATGCTCGTCCGGCCTGTAATAGCATCGCGGGTGAAAGCGCAGCGATCCGGTTCCGTGCAAAGCCGTGATGCCGCGTGCCCGCAAATACCTGTCCACGACAGTGCCCGGAATCGGTTGCGATATCGCGAAGAGCCGGCGTGCCGCCTCCGGCGATCCGGTCGGAACTTGCGCCTGCTGCGGACTTGATTGCCGCTCAGGCTCGGGATGCGGAAGGCTGAGGAAGGCGCGCGCCTCTTCGGCGACGTCCTTGAAATCCATCAGGCCGCGCGTCTCGCGGATAACATCGAGCAAATCGCCGTGTTCGCCAGTGGCGGCGTCGGTCCATTTGCCCGCAGCGCCCTTGCCGGATTCGGCGCCTTTTAGGCGGACGAACATCGACCGCCCCGGCGTGTTGCGGGCATCGCCTACCAGCCAATAGCGTCCTTCACGACGGCCGTTGGAAAGATAGTGACGGCAGACCGCCTCAGCCTGGCTGGCCATACGGCGTGCTAGATCGGATGCATTGTCCGACATTGTGTCCTCCGAGACGAAAAAGGGCCCGCCATCGCTGGCGGGCCCCTGGCGGTGCGGTTGGCGCCTTCGTTATTCGGCCGCGGTCGCGTGGGCTTCGAGCGCGACCGAGTCATCCTCGGCCACTTCCTCGTCTTCCACCACGGCCGTTTCGCCGCCGTCCGCCGTCATTTCTTCGCCCGTTGCATCGGCGTCTGCTTCCGCGGCGTCGATGGCGTCGGTCGCAACGGCGTTCGGCACATCGCGACCGGGTGTGCGCAGCGGCTCCGGAAGCCATCCAGATCCGGCCAACAGCGTCTCGGCCTGCGCCGCCATCTCGGCCTTCTTCAGGTGCTCGATGCGGTCACCCGCCCGCGCGCCTTTCGCCTCCCGCACGGCTGCGAGGATGCGGGCCTTGGTCACCCGGCCGAAATAGGTGTCGATCGTCGGCGTCCAACCGGCGGCGACCATGTCGAGATCGACGGCATGGGCGATCCGGTCGGCGTGGGCCAGCGCGCGAGGCTTGCGACTGTAGGCCTCATAGATCGCGTTGACCGATAGCGAGACGCAATGCGCGAACAGCGACTGACGGCTGTCACCGTCGAAGGTCATAAGCCCGTCCCAAAGTTCGGCCGGTTCCTTAGGCAGGGCAGTGAGCCAAGCCTGATGCCGGGCGTCGAATGCGGCGGCAAGCGCATTGTCGGCAAGGCCCGGCGCCTGAGCACTGAAACCGGCGCTCTTTAGATCAAGCTCAAGACAGGTGTCTTGCGCATAGCGGTAGAACACCTTGAGACACAGGGCGTGAAGCGCCGCGACGAAGGCGATGTCAGGATTTTCGCCCAGCGCGTGCCGAAGCGCGAGGGTCCGATGGGACGTCAGCTCGGTCATCAGCCGGTCGGGGATCGGCTTGATACCATCGTCCTCGGGCTCATCCGCAGGAGCCTCCGTGCCCGCGACCACGCTCGTACCGTCATGCTCGGCTCGCACCGTGATCGTCGGCTCGTCGGCCGGATCGGTCTCGGCGTCGTTCTCCGGGATGATTGGACGTTCGTCCTCGGGGCGGACATAGCCGCGCTCGACGCGCAGGGCGCCCGAACCGTCGATGCTGACGAAGGCGCCAGCTCGCACGATCTCCTCGGGAACGAAGGCCTGGGGGTGATCATCGAAGGCGGCAAGCGCCGTCTCGATCTCGCCGAGCCGCTGATCGACCTCGTCGGGCAGTTCCTCGGCTTCGGCGTAGGTCTCCTCCAGACCGTCCATCTCGGCTTGCAACGCATCGCGCTTCGCCTGCTCATCGTCGGTGAGCGGAACCTTCTCGCCGCGCAATTGCCACAGACCATAGGTGTGACCGTAGGCGAAGTCAGGCGCGACATCGATCCACTTCCAGCCTTCGGCGCGGATCGCCTCGGACTGCTCACGCAGCTTCTCGGCCACCAGCATGTCGAGGAGACCGACATCCTGCAGCCAGCCGCCGTCATCGCCCTGGAACAGGTCGCGCAGAATCACGCCGCCCGCCTCGGTGTAGGCGTCGAGGCCGATGAACTGTGCGCGCTTGTCAGACGCCCGCACGGCGCCCTCGGTGAGCATCCGGCGGATGGCATGCGGCTCCTTGGAGTAGGACTGACTCAGGCGCTCGAACACCTGTTCCTGGCGCTCATGATCGCCGTTGACGGTGAACGCCATGAGCTGGTCCAGCGTCATGCCGTCGTCGGCATAGACGTCGAGCAGCTTGGGCGAGACGGATGCGAGGCGCAGGCGCTGCTTGACGACCGACACGGCGACGAAGAAGGCCGCCGCGATGTCCTCCTCGGATTGGCCCTTCTCACGCAGCGCCAGAAAGGCCCGGAACTGATCGAGCGGATGCAGCGGCGCGCGCTGGACGTTCTCGGCGAGGCTGTCTTCCTCGGGGATGCCGTCCTCGCGCACGACGCAGGGCACGGGCGCGGTCTTGGCCAAGCGCTTCTGCTTGACCAGAAGTTCGAGCGCACGGAAGCGACGGCCGCCGGCCGGAATCTCGAACATGCCGGTCTCGACGCCTTCGGCATCGCGAACCGGCCGCACGGTGATGCTCTGCAGGAGCGTGCGCCGGGCGATGTCCTCGGCCAGCTCGTCGATCGAGATGCCGGCCTTGATCCGGCGAACATTCGACTGGCTCAGCACCAGCTTGTTGAACGGGATGTCCCGCGATGAGGACAGGACGATCTTCTGAACTCGGGTCATGGTCATTCTCCATGACGGGCGGCCGTGAGACTCTCTCTCGACCTCAACCCGTCACGAAGCGAGCGCAGCCCTCTTCCTCTAGGAGGTTGGGGCTGCGCGGTATCGTAAAGGCGTGGAGCCGCGAACCCGGCTCCACGCCTTCCCTTGTTATCGGACGCTGGAAAGCAGTTTCGCGGCCTTGCCCTCCAGCTCCATCCGCGCATCCTGATGCGGCTTGGCGCGGGCGAGCGCGGTGATCCCCTGTACGAAGTCGAAGATCGATTCGGGCGGCCGCCCTTCTTCCTCCAGCACTGTGGCGATGATTTTCTCGGTCTCTGGACGCGAGAAGCCGCGCCGGCGCAAGAAGCTCTCGCGATCCTCGTCCTTCCGGGCAACGATCTGCTCGCGTGCGGCCCTGATCCCCGCCAGAAACGGCGCGGGCGACGAGGTGGCGAAGCGTTCCAGCGCCGGTGCAGCCTGATGCGCGAACCGGTTGCTGGCGAACTTGCTGTGGCGAATCGAGATTTCCTCGAAGCCCTCGGCGCCCCAGATGTTGCGATTCATGCAGACGGCACGGAGATAGAAGGACGCCATGCCGAGCGTCTTGGAGCCTACCTCGCTGTTCCAGCAATAGAAGCCCCGGAAGTAGAGATCCGGGTCGCCGTTGGGCAGCCGGCCGGCTTCGATCGGGTGGGCGTCATCGACCAGGAAGAGGAAGACATCCCGATCGGAGGCGTAGAGGGTGGTTGTGTCCTTGGTCACTTCGACGAACGGGTTGTGCGTCATGGTCGACCAGTCGAGCAGGCCCGGGACCTTCCAGCGCGTATCGCCCGTGCCCTCACCGGCGATCTTCATGACCGCGGCGACCAGCTCATGGTCCCAGATGCGGCCATAGTCCGGGCCGGTGACGGCGCGCAGTTCGATCCGGCCATCGTCCGCCTCCAGCGTCTTCACCAGCTCGGCCCGGTGCGAGAGCAGCCCGTGCTGCATGTTGATGCCGGCAAGCGGCGCGGGGAGCTGCCGCATATAGCCGGCGGGCGCGCCGACCAGGCTGCACATCTGGCCGAATGACCAGTGCGTGGGAGCGATGGGCTCCTCGCGGCCGGGCACGATCAGCGCCAGACGTTCGGCGTTATCGCGACTGGCCTCGACACGAAGGGTCCGGGTCTCGACGGTGCGGGCGGTGGCGCGGTCGGCGCGCGCGCGAACGGCGGCGTAGAGAGCGCTGAGCGACAGATAGCGCTCGTCGTCGGGCCGCGAGAACCATTCGGACGACACGCGCCCGATCCGTTCGCCGCGCGAGATGTCGACTTTATAGCCGGCTGAAGCCGGCGGGGCACCGAAGTCGTCGCGATCGGCAATAGTGCTTATCCGGGTCATGGCAGAATCTCCATGACGGGCCGGCCGGGAGCCTCTCTCTCGACCCTCAACCCGTCACGGCGACAGCCGCAGCCCTCTCACTTTTATGGGCCCTTCCGTGTCAAGCGGATCCTCCAGGCGGACACGCGGAGCCAATCGCCGGCGATGAGCGGCACGTGAACGGTCGCGGCAGTGTACGTCAGGCCGTGCAGCCACAAACAACCCGGAGAGAGCGTCGTCTCGGCAACGCCGGCGTCTCGCCGGCTCGACTTTTATCCGGTTCGATGCCTCCGCCGTGCGGTGGAGGTCGCGACCACAATCCCGTTTGCTGCGGGTTTGACGCTCCGGCGGACGGGACCCTTCTCTGCGAGCGGCATTTCTCAGCCAAGTGAGAGGGCGGTCACACGTCCCTCCGGTCCCTCCTGCCGTTGCCGGCAGAAGAAACTCAATTGGTCAGGCGACGCGTGCGCCTACAGGCACCAGGCCCGTCGTCGCGTAGCGCCATAGCGAGACCAGCAGCTTGCGCGCGAGGGCGACGACCATGATCCGACGCAAGCGGCCCATGGCGCCTTGGGTTCGCTCCTGAAACCACTGCGACAGACGGCTGTCGGGCTGCCATTGCAGCCAGCGCCAGGTGATCTGGATCATGTGGGCGCGGATGTTGGCTGGCCCCGCCTTGGTGATACCCTGATCGCGCGAAGTGGGGCCGCTCGACCAGGGAGTCGGTGCGAAGCCGCTCCAGGCGGCGATCTCGCGTCGATTCCGGAAGCCACGCCAGAACGCCTCGCGCACGAGAACGGAGGCGTCGTTGGTGCCAACGCCCCTTATCCGGCTGAGCGCGGCGATCATCGCAGCGTCTCGGTCGGTGATTGCGACCGCGGATGCGCAGGCCTCGTCCGACGCGGCTCGCGCGACGGCGTCGCGCTCGGCCTCGACGGCGGTGAGCTGCTCCATCACTAGCCGCAGGCGCACCAGTTCGCGGCTGAGCTCTTCCTTCAGCCGAGGTGCAAGGGCGCGGCCGTCGCCGGTCCTGAGCTGGTCGAGCTGCTGCACGGAATCGCCTGCCCGAGGGTCGAAGCCAACAATGCCTTGCGTCATGAGCAGCCCCTTGATGCGGTTCGAATGTGCGGTTCGTTCCTTCACGAGCCGCTGCCGTTCGCGCATCAGACGACGCTGGTCATCCTGCTCGACCGTCGGGATGTGGACGGCGCTGAGCACCTGGTCCTCACCGCGCTCGAAGGCCATCAGGGCGCGAACCATCGCCCTGGCATCGATGCGATCGGTCTTGGCGCGCTTGGCGCGGCGGTTCACCAGCAGGCTTGCCGGGTCGATGACCAGCGACCTGTGGCCAGCCGCCGTCAGCACGCGGTGCAGCCAGAAGCCCTCGTACCCTGCCTCGTAGCAGCACAGAACCCGCGGGGTGACGCCAAGCCTCTCCGAAAAGCGCGAGCGGGCCCGCTCGATCAGCGCCAGCAGGCCGGCAGCGTCGCCCCAATCGAAAGTGTGAATGCCGATCTTGTCGGAGTCGGGCGCATGTACGCCGACCACCCACTTCGAGCGGCTCATTTCGACCGAAACGAAGATGGGCTCGGACGCGAGGTCGGTTGAGATGGATGGCTCAATTGTTTCCTTCACGGTCGGCATGATCGAGGTCTCCTTGGGGGTGGACGCCGCGTGAAGTCGTAGCCGTCCGATGCGTCCCTCCCCATAGGATCTCTCGGGACGTTGCGGGGGGTGTCCCCACAGACGGGGTCGGCGGAAATCTCGGCTCGGCTGCGGGGGAAGACTTTCCTCCCATTGAGATGGTGCGAATTATCGTAGTTCAACGACGTCGACGGGGCCAAATCTAAATCTAAGCCTAGCTGTGACCGACCGTGGGTCTCGCGCTCCGCCGACGGGCTCCGCTCGTGTTGAAGCCATGAACCCCGTCTCTCTCTCCAGAGCGCGCGGCTGCTGGCGCGCGCCGTACCGCTGGTACTTGTCGACGACACGTTCGTATTCAACGGCAGCACGGCGATCAATCTCTTCGTGTGCGACATGCCGCGGTCTCGACCTGGTGTTTCCCGAAGCGGTTCCGTCGACCCAGGCGCCGCCGCTTTGGTGCGGTTTTCCACAGCCAAGTGGGGGGTGCGGTAGTTCCTGGTGCATTTTGGTGCAGCGCTGTGTAGACTTCGATTCGCCCTTGTAAGCACGGAATGGACCGATGCCCGACCCGACGACGCTCAAGCGTTTTACCGTCTCGCTCGACGCGCAAGACTACGAGGCCTTGTGTGCGCTCGCGCAGGCACAGCGTCCGCCGCTTTCGCTGCAATATACCGTGCGCCTCGCCATCCGGCGCTTTCTCGACGAATACGAGGGGGGTGCCATCACGCTGACTCCGGCACACTCTTCGGCAAAACGGAGCAGGCGATGAGCGCAGCAGGCCGCACAAGTGTCGCCCGGCGCGCAGCATCCGCCCTCGTGGAACACGGCGGGGAACCTATCGGCGCATCTTCCTTCGCAGACACGGCGGAGTTTTATCGCGCCGATGCAGCGCTTAAGCTCGATCCGGGCAGGCGGTCAGACCTCGGCCAGTATATGACTGCCGCGCCCATTGCGCGGTTCATGGCCAGCCTGTTTGCGGACGTGTCGGGCGATATCCGCCTGCTTGATCCCGGCGCAGGTGTCGGCTCATTGACGGCGGCGTTCGTCGAGCGAGTTTGCGGCGCAGCCGCAAAGCCCCGTTCCGCATCCCTTACAGCCTACGAGATCGAACCCGTTCTGAGCGCCTACCTGCGAAACACGCTTGATGAAGCCGTTGGCGAATGCCGCCTCGCGCAGATCAAGGCCAACAGCGAACTGCATGATGAGGATTTCATTCTGAGCCATTTGTCCGGGCAGCAACCGGATATTTTCGATCTGGGGCGAGGCGATGGCGGCGGATTTTCACATGTCCTCATGAATCCGCCCTACAAGAAGATCAGTTCCGGCTCACCTCACCGCATTGCCTTGCGCAAAGCAGGCATCGAGACCTCCAATCTCTATACCGCCTTCATGTTTCTGGCGGCGCAACGCCTGCGCGTGGGCGGCGAGATGGTCGCCATCGTCCCCCGGTCGTTTTGCAATGGCCCTTACTTCAAGCCGTTCCGCGAACAGTTCTTCGCCATGATGGGCCTGCGCCACATCCACATCTTCGAAAAGCGCAATAGCGCGTTCAAGGGCGATGAAGTCCTGCAGGAGAACATCATCCTTCACGCCGTGAAAGGCGCGCGGTCATCCGAAGTGCTGATCACCACCAGCAATGGCGGGGATTTCCATCTGGATGCTGACGGGCATTGTGTTGCCGAGGATATGACGCAGCGTACAGTGCCCTATGGCAGCGTGATCCGCGCCGCCGATCCCGACCGCTTCGTCCACATCGCCGTCAACGACCTCGAACAGGGGATCGTGGACCGCATGGCGCACTTCACGGCCACGCTGGCGGATATCGGCCTTGAAGTCTCGACTGGCCCGGTGGTGGATTTCCGGCTGAAGGACGATCTGCGCGCCCAGCCCGAGAAGGGCGCCGTTCCGCTGCTCTATGCTGCGCATTTCCAAAACGGTGCGCTGCTCTGGCCAAAGATCACGAAGAAGCCCAACGCCATCCGCGTTTCGTCTGAAAGCCGTCGATGGCTTTGGGAGAATAAGGGGCACTTCGTCATCACGAAGCGCTTCACCTCCAAGGAAGAGCGCCGACGCATTGTTGCATCCGTCTATGCCTCTGATCTTCCCGGCGAGTTGATCGGTTTCGAGAACCACCTGAACGTCTTTCACGTCAAGCAGGCCGGGTGTTCGGAAGCTCTGGCGCGCGGGCTGGCCCTTTTTCTTAATAGCAGCCTCGTGGATCGGTTTTTCCGGCAATTCAACGGGCACACGCAGGTCAACGCGACCGATCTCCGGTCGCTCAGATACCCGGACCGGGAGGTTTTGGAGCGCATCGGACAGGATGCTGGCAGCGCCGCCCTCTCCCAGCAGGACATTGACACCATCATTGAGGGGGAGCTTGCCCATATGACCGACGATAAGAATCCACTGCAAGCCCAGCAGAAGATCGACGATGCTTTGAAGATCTTGACCGCTCTCGGAATGCCGCGCGGCCAGCGCAATGAGCGCTCGGCCCTGACCTTGCTCGCACTGCTTAATCTCCGACCCGATGGCGCATGGAACGCGCTGCACAAGCCGCTCATGGGCATCACGCCCATCATGGACTTCACGCGCGAGCATTATGGCCGCGAATATGCGCCCAACACGCGCGAAACCTTCCGCCGCCAGACCATGCATCAATTCGTCGAAGCCGGAATTGCGCTCTACAATCCAGACGATCCCGCGCGGCCCGTAAACAGCCCCAAAGCCTGTTACCAGATCAGCGAGGAAGCGTTTGCCGTCATCCTCACCTTCGGGAGCGATGCATGGAAGGGAACGCTCGACACCTACCTTGAAGGGCAGGAAACGCTGGCCGCGAAATGGGCCAAGCACCGCGAGATGCAGATGATCCCTGTGCAGGTTGCGGACGGCAAGGAGATCACCCTTACGCCCGGCGCGCATAGCGAACTCATCAAGAAGATCATCACCGACTTTGCCCCGCGTTTCGCGCCGGGAGCCGAAGTCATTTACGTGGGCGATACGGGCGACAAGGTGGGCTACTTCGAGAAAGACCGGCTGGCCGCGCTCGGCGTCACGGTGGACCGCCACGGCAAGATGCCGGACGTGGTGCTTTACTTCGGAAAGAAGGACTGGCTGCTTCTCGTCGAGTCCGTCACCAGCCACGGCCCCGTCGATTCCAAGCGCCACAACGAACTGGCTGCGCTCTTCAAGGACTCAAAACCCGGTCTGGTCTATGTCACCGCGTTCCCGGACCGAGGCATCATGGGGCGCTACTTGGGCGAAATCTCATGGGAAACGGAAGTCTGGTGCGCCGATGCGCCCACCCATCTCATCCACTTTAACGGCGAGCGTTTTCTGGGGCCTTACGAGAAGGGCGGACAATGAAGCTCAAAGAATTTACTGTCCGCGAGTTTCGCAGCATCTGGGATTCCGGCCCGGTCAAGGTCGATGGCCAGACCACTTGCCTCGTCGGCAAGAATGAGGCCGGAAAGACAACTCTTCTCACCGCGCTCTACCGCACGAACCCGATCATCGCGGCGGACGCGGTGTTCGATGAAACCTACGACTACCCGAAGCGCGAGGTCGAGGATTACCGCTTCGCGGTCGAGAACGGCGACCGTCAAGAAGCCGTGGTTGTCGAATGCCTCTATGAGATGGACCCGGACGATTGCGAGGCCGTCACATCGGTCTTTGGACCGAAGGTGCTCAAGGGCAAGACTTTCAAGCGCGAAACCTTGTACGGCCAAGCCAAGAGCCGCTTCATCCTTTCAGCCGACGACGCAGTCGCGCGCAAACATCTGGCCGACAATCCCGCTCTGCCCGACGAACTCAAGGCCACGCTCACCGGGGCTGCGGATTGGGATGCGTTTGCCGCCGCGCTGGACGCGGCGGAGGCCACCGAAGCCGTGAAGGCGCTCAAGGGGCTTGTGGCCAAGGTCCGCGAAAAGGGTCTTGCCTCGTATATCTTTAATTCCCTGATCTGGCCGCGCGCGCCTAAATATCTCTACTTCGATGAATATTATCAGATGGAGGGGCAAGCCAATCTCAATGCCCTGATCGCCCGCGAGGATGCCAAGACCCTTGAAGATTCCGATTACCCGCTGATCGGCCTGATCAATCTCGCGCGGCTCGATCACCGCAAGCTTGTTCAAACCAAGAACACGACCGAACTCAAGAACAAGCTCGAAGGAGCTGGAAACCACCTGACCAACCGGATCGTCAAATACTGGTCCCAGAACCGCCATATCCAGATGCGGTTCGATGTGCGTGACGCCAAGCCCGAAGACCCGGAAGGGATGCGCCAAGGCATCAACGTCTGGGGCGAGGTGTACGACACCGTGCATTGGGCGCACACGCCGCTACGCACCCGCTCGCGCGGCTTCGTCTGGTTCTTCTCGTTCCTTGCATGGTACGAGGATATCAAGCGCCAGAGGCAGAACGTCATCCTGTTGCTGGACGAGCCGGGGCTTTCGCTGCACGGGCGCGCGCAGGCCGACCTTCTGCGGTATTTCGAGGCGGAATTGTCCGCCCACCAACTGATCTACACGACCCATTCGCCCTTTATGATCGACCCCACAAAGTTCGAGCGGGTGCGGATCGTGCAGGATTTAGGAATCGACGCGAAAGAGCCGCTGCCCAAGGATCAGGACGGCACGAAGGTTCTGACCAACGTGTTCGACGCCACCGACGACAGCCTGTTTCCCTTGCAGGGGGCGCTTGGCTACGAGATTCAGCAAACGCTTTTCATTGGCCCCAATTCGCTCGTGGTCGAAGGCCCCGCCGACATGCTGTTCTTGCGGGCCGTGTCCGCCGAGCTTGAGCGCGAAGGGCGCGAGGGCCTCTCCGAAAATTGGGTCATCACGCCGACGGGCGGCAGCGGCAAGGTTCCGGCCTTTGTTGCCCTGCTCGCGCCCCAGAAGGGCATGAATGTCGCCACGCTGCTCGATATCCAGAACAGCGACCGCGCCCAGATTGAAGACCTCTACAAGAAGAAGCTGCTCAAGAAGAAGCAGGTCGCCACCTACGGCGACTTCGCCGGAAAAGCCGAGGCGGACGTGGAGGACATGTTCGAGCGCGATTTCTACGTGGACCTTGTGAATGCCGAGTTTTCCAAGGAACTCAAAAAGCCCATTGGCACGGCATCCCTCAATGCCAAGGAGCCGCGCACGTTGCGGGCGATTGAGGCGTTCCTTGCGGACAATCCCCTGAAGTCCGGCGCGTTCGGCCATTATCGGCCCGCGCGGTATTTTGTAGAGAATGCGGCCACGCTCTGGCCCAAGGTTTCAAACGCCACCAAGGATCGCTTCGAGGCCGCATTCAAGCATCTGAATGGCCTGTTGAAATAGGTGGGCGGCAGTTATTTGCCCGAGTGATCCGAAGATGGCCGAACCGGAGACTTGTGACGCAGACTAAAAACGGGGGCTATCGGAATGCACATTGTCCGCCTCAAAATCTCCGGCTTCCGGGGCGTCGCTGCGGCGGACATTACGTTGGGCCGTCATGCCGTGCTGGTGGGGCCAAACAATAGCGGCAAGACCACCATCATTGAGGCGCTGGCCTTGCTGTTCGGGCGCGACCGTCTGGTGCGCCGCCTCACCGAGCATGATTTTCACGGCAGCGCGCCGGACGAGCAGTCCCGCATCCTGTGCATCGCCACCGTGACGGGTTTCACGCCCCACGACCCGCAGCACCATTCCTCTTGGTTCAGCCCCGAACGCGGCGTTGAGAAATGGTACGATCCGAACGCCAAGACCCTAAGCGCCGCGCCGGATGCGCAGCATACCGACCTGGCCGTGCAAATCGGTTTCGCCGCGCGGTTCGATCTGGACGAACTGGAAGCGGAGACGATCCGCTTCTTCGTGGACGACGAGGCCACGCTAGGCGATCCGTTCGCGGAAGATGCGCACCTGCGCACCATCCACACCAAGAGTCTCCAAGAGTTGGGCTTCTTTCTGGTCCCGGCCTCGCGCACTTGGGATAAGTGGATTTCGTTTTCGTCGGAATTGTTTCGCCGCGTGGTGGCGACACGCGGGGACATGCCCGCGCAGGCCGTGCGGGCCGAACGAGCGCGTCTCTGGACGCCGCCCGAAGGCACACGGCTTGAAGACCAGCCGGGGCTTTCCGAGATCGTCGGCGCGGCCAATGACGAGTTGCGCGCGCTCATGGCCAGCGCGCCCAGACTTCAGTTGCGTTTGACTTCGACCGACAGCGACTCCGTTCTGGAAAGCGTGGTCCCGCACTTCGCGCACGGCACGGGGCCAACCCTTCCCTCACAGCGGCAGGGTACGGGCCTTGTCTCACTGCAAAGCCTTCTCTTGCTCATGCAATTCGGCAAAGCGCGCGCGGAAACGGGCCAGTCCTTTGTGCTGGCCGTCGAGGAACCCGAACTTCACATCCAGCCTTCGCAGCAGAAGCGGCTGGTCAACCGCCTCAATGCGCTCTGCAACCAGACAATCGTGACCACGCATTCGCCCATCGTGGCCGCGATGTTTCCTGCGCCCGATACGCTCTTTATCGAAACGCGCGGGGGAATCCTGAACGCCAAGCCGCTCACGGACCCCGTGCCCGCGCAGCCGACCAATCACCAGCAGCATCTTCTCTTTGCGTGGCGGCAGAAACTTGTAGGCGCGCTCATGCACGAATGCGTCCTGATCCCCGAAGGGGTTTCGGACGTGGCATGGCTTGAGGCGCTGCAAACCGCCCTTGAACTGCATCAAGGCTGGCAGGACGCCGGAGACGGCGCGCCGCTTCTCTCCACCTTCGTTGGAGTTGTGCCAACCATCGACGCCAAGATTGCCGATACGTTCGCGCTGGTCAGCGCCGTTCACGCCCGGCCCTGCATCCTCGTGGACGGAGACAATGAAGGGCGCGGCTACTTCGATGCGGTGAAAGCCAGCAACCCACCGCCGCGCGCAGTCGTGTTCTGGCGGCAAGGCTGGGCAATGGAGCATGTGGTTTCATGGATCGCAGGCGCAGATGAAGCCGCGATGCTGGCCGCGCTTGGGGCCGCATTGGGAACGCTGCTCGCCGACACTCAGGCGCTCACCGACCACTTGCTTACGCAAAAATCCTATGCGCCGACCCATGAGAGCGCCGCCATTATCCTCATGGGCAATGCGGCCTGCCGGGCGCGAGCCGCGCAGGTGCTCAATGCCTTGTGCGCTGTGCTGCGCGATCCTTCGAGCGCCAACACGCCGCTCTTTACGCGCATCGCGGCGGACTCGACCGCCGACATGCACGTCTTCCGGTTTGTGCCTGCATGACGTTCGATTTCTTCGAGGGCGCGGCGGGGACAGGAAAGACCCACAATCTCGTGGGCCGCGCGGGAGAGATCGTTCAGGACGGCGCGCTTGGTGAAGGCCACAAGCTCTTAGCGCTCACCTTCATGAACGGCGCGCGCCGCCGTCTGGATGTGCGGCTTGGCGAGAACCCGGCCTTCCGTCGGCGCTTTGATTGCCAGACCTTCGATGTGTTCGCCCGGACATTGGCCGCGCGGCGCAGGGGCTTGATTACGGCAGCGATGCAGGCGCAGGCCGATGCGTTGAGCGAATTTGACGGGCCATGCGCCTTGGCGGCGGGACTTCTGGAAAATGAAGCCGTCCGGCAATGGGTCGCGCGAAGTTTCCCGCTGGTTCTGGTCGATGAAGCGCAAGACCTCGACGAACACCGGATGCGCGTTCTGCAAGGACTTTCGCCCTCGTGCCGGATCGTGGCGGCGGCGGACGCCTTCCAGTGCCTTCACAACGGACGCGACACCGCGCCCTTGATGGGGTGGCTTGAAGGCGCGGGACAAACACACCGTCTCACGCAGGTTCGGCGCACCACGCAGCAGGGGCTTCTGGCCGCTGCGCTGGCCGTGCGCGAAGGCCGGGATATGAAGGCCGTTTTGACCGCCAACACCTTCAACAACCGAACATCATGGAACGGTGCGGGATTCCGGCTTCTCGATGCGCCCGCGATGAATGCCAATCACGCGCTTCTGACATGGGCGATTGCCAACGATATCGCGCAGCGCCAAGGCCCGGTGGTCATTCTCACACCGGATGGAAGCAATGCGATACTCCGCGCCGCGCTCAATACCCTTCAAACCAAGCAGCATACACGCAAGAACGGCGCGACCTTCGGGCCGTATCCGCATACATGGGATCGCCACGACAACGAAGAAGCCAACGCCTTGCTGGCCGACATCACCTTGCCGGAAACGGCGTCCTGCGCCGATCTTCGCGCGCTTCTCACGCCGTTGGCCGGAAACGCGCCTATCGCACAGGCGCTCAGCCGCATGGACCGTTTGCGCCGCGCGCACGGGCACACGGCTTTCACCGCCGCGCAAGTCACCGAGTTTGTGCGGGACTCCGTGCGTAACCGTTCGCGTCTGGGCTTCCGGCAGCAACGCGGTCATCTTGTTATGACAATCCAGCGCGCCAAGAACCGCGAGTTTCCGAATGTGATTGTCCTTTGGCCGCATACGGCAACAGGCAGCGCCGAGCATCTGCGGCGATTGCTCTATAACGGTATCACGCGCGCGCAGAACCATTGCACCGTGATTGTGCTGGGCCAGAATCGGTTGAACGCGCCGCCCTTTGCATGATCTTGCGGCAGGCCAACGAATTCCATCATCCGGGATGTCAGTCTTCTTCTGCGGGACATTGCCCGCCGACCGCCTGTCTTCCTACGCCACGGCACGACGCCACACCGTTTCGGTTGCGCGGGGCGCCGCAGATCGCTCCAGTGAGGCATGGCCCAGAAGCGAGATATACGCCAGGTCCTGCCTGAATGGTCCGGCGATCCTGAAGACCTCTATGACTATGCGCGTCCGCCAGCGCCGCGCGCGGGGCGGCCGCCCCTGCGCTTTGCGGGGGCGATCACGGTGACGGACGACTGGTCCGAGATCGTGCCGATCACGGACGCCGAGTTGAGGGTCATGGAAGGCCATTTCGCCGACGAGCTGGACGAGCTTTTCGGGCCGCGAGCCTGATAAGTGGCAGAAATCGGAAGTTGATTTGTTCGTCTATATGACGTACATTGTTGGGGAAACACAGACCATGCCTGGAGTGACCCCAATGCCACGCAAGCAGCCCAAGATCGAACGGGAAACGCCCAACCGCGTCGAGCGGCTCGGATTCCGGCTGGATGAAGAGACGAAGGACCTTATCGAGCGGGCAGCGCATCTGTCACGGCGCAAGGTCAGCGACTTCTGCGTGACCGCCCTCACCGACACAGCACGCCGAACGATCGCCGAGCATGAGACGTTGGTGCTGTCGGATCGCGATCGCGCGGCATTCTTCGACGCACTGATCAATCCGCCCGAGCCGAGCGAGAGGCTGGTCCGCGCTTTGGCCGAGCACAAGCGCCGGGTCGCTTCCTGAGCATGGCGGTGGCTCGGCCAGATTTGAAGATCGAGGCGCTTGCGGCGCATCACGACCGGGATGGCTTTTCCTGCGGCGTCGACAGCCTCGATCGCTATCTCCGGACGCAGGCGAGCCAGGATGTGCGGCGCAAGGCGAATGGGGTCTTCATTCTGGTCGAGCCAAACAAGCCGGATATCGTGCTGGGCTACTATACGCTATGCGCGACCGGCGTGGCGCAGGGCGACGTGCCGGCCGTCGCCCGTAAGCACATCCCGCGCTATCCTCTGGTCAGCGCCACGCTGGTCGGACGGCTGGCGGTCTCCGAAGCGCGGCAGGGCGAGCGCCTGGGCGCGATGCTTCTCGCCGACGCCGTGCGACGCGCCTATGCGAGCGCAGCCACCGTCGGTTCCTCGATGCTGGTGGTAGACGCCATCAGCGAGCGCGCCGCCGCCTTCTATGAGGGAAACGGTTTCGTGCGCCTGCCGGATTCGCTTCGGTTGGCGCTGCCGATGCACGCGATCCAGCGACTGGTGGAACCATGACCGACGCAGCACCTGCATCGCCTGACGTGACGGTTGCGCCTGCGGTTGCAAAGGCGGCACTCTATTTGCGCGTCTCGACCGGACGGCAGGCGGAGAGCGATCTTTCGATCCCCGATCAGCGGCGACAGATCACTGCCTATTGCGTTGCCAAAGGCTGGGACGTCGCGGCTGAATTCGTCGAGCCGGGCAACACCGCCACCGACGATCGCCGGCCAGCGTTTCAGGCGATGATCGATGCGGCGCTGATGAAGCCGCCGACCTTCACCGTCATCATTGTCCACTCCTTCTCACGCTTTTTCCGCGATCAGTTCCAGTTTGAATTTTACGTCCGCAAGCTCGCGAAGAACGGCGTGCGCTTGATCTCCATTACGCAGGACCTCGGCGACGATCCGATGAGCGTGATGATGCGTCAGATCATGACGCTGTTCGACGAATACCAGTCGAAGGAGAACGCCAAGCACACCCTGCGCGCTATGAAGGAGAATGCACGTCAGGGTTATTGGAACGGCGCGCTGCCGCCGATCGGCTATCGCATCGTCGCTGCCGAACAGCGCGGCGCGAAGATCAAGAAGAAGCTGGAGATCGACCCGATCCACGCCGACACCGTGCGCCTGATCTACAGGCTCGCAGTAACCGGCAACGGCGACAGCGGTCCGATGGGCATCAAGTCGATCACCACCTATCTCAACGAGCGCAACATTCGAACCCGCGACGGCGGACGGTGGGGCATCGCCTCGGTGCATCAGATACTCACGCGCACCACCTATATCGGCGAACATCGGTTCAATACGCGGGACCACAAGACGCGCACGGCAAAACCCAAGGCCGAGCATGCGGTCATGGACGTTCCGCCGATCATTACCGAAGTGGAGTTTGAGGCAGTCCAGGCGGCGTTGAAGGCGCGCAGTCCGAAATGGATGCCGCCGCGCGCGGTGAGCGGTCCGACTTTGCTGACAGGGATTTGCTTTTGCGCATCCTGTGGCGGTGCGATGACGCTACGGACCGGCAAAGGCAGCGCCGGCGGCATGTATCGCTACTACACCTGCTCCACAAAGGCGCGGCAGGGCGAGCGTGGTTGTCGCGGTCTGACCGTGCCGATGGACAAGCTCGACCGCGCGGTCGTCGATCACCTGGAGTGGCGGCTGCTCGATCCGGCGCGCTTGACGACGATGATGGATCAGTTGCTTGAGCGACGTGAGGAATGGAATGAACGCCGTCGCGGGCACATCGCGGAGCTGCGCAAGCGCGCCGCCGAAGCAGAAGCGAAGTTGAAGCGTCTTTACGAGGCGATCGAGAACGGCGTGGTCGACATGGCCGACCCGTCGCTGAAAGATCGCATCGCAGAACTCACCGCAGTGCGCGACCAGGCGCAGGCTGACGCGGAGCGCGCAACGTCTGCGGTAGAGCGCCTCGGGCCCGCGATCACATCGGAGAGTTTGCGGCGGTTCGCGCTCGCCGCTCGACGCAAGCTGCGGAACGAAGATGGAACCTATCGGCGGGACCATTTACGTGCGCTCGCGCAACGTGTCGAAGTCATCGATCCGAGCGAAATCCGCATCCTCGGCACGAAAACCGAACTGCTACGGACACTTGTCGCCGCCGCGGGCGTAGAATCGGCGGCTGGTGGCGTTCGCAGTTTTATACCGAAGTGGCGCACCCGACACGATTCGAACCTTCGGAGCGCCACGGCTTTTTGAGAGATCGGTGCATTGATCACCAGGCCAGAGTCTTTCTATTCATACGCCACGGTATCCTCTTATCCGACATCTGAATTTGCTCCCTTCCCTTTCGGGATCTATCGCGCTCATTTCCTCAGGAAGACGAACTGAGGGGACGATGATGGCTCACCGAAGTGACCTTCCAATCAGGCGGACCATCCGTCGACAGCAACTTCGCGAGATAGTTCCGCTCGCCGACAGCACGATCTACGAAATGGAACAGCGCGGTGAGTTTCCCCGACGCTTCGCTCTCTCGCCGCGTTGCGTCGTATGGGATCTGGCGGAGGTCGAAGCCTGGTTGGCCTCGCGCCGATCAACTGCAATTGTCCGTGCGCAATCGCCAGATGTCAGGCAACGGCGGTCGCGCCCAGTTCGAGAGCCGGGTCTGGCTCGAACAGCGGCATCGAAGGCGGGATGAGTACCGGCATGCGCTTCTTGCCTTCGGCCCAGGCGTCGATAATGTCCGACCATTCCTGCATCATGTGGCGACGCTGCACTTCGTACTCCGCCTTGTTGTAGACGCCGCGGGAGGAACGACCGTCCTCATGCGCAAGGCACTTCTCGATCCAATCGCTGTTGAAGCCCAGCTCGTTGAGCAGCGTTGAGCCCGTCCTTCGTAGGTCGTGAACCGTGAACGGCTCCAGCGGCAGGCCCTCCTTCTTCGCTTGCTCGACGACCGCATAGGTGACGCGATTGAATGTCGCGCGCGACATCGGCGCATCCGCGTCGTAGCGAGATGGCAGGACATACTTCGAATTCCCGGCGCATGTTTTCAGCGCGATCATGATGTCGAGCACCTGGCGCGACAGATAGACGTTGTGTGCCTTAGAGCGCTTCATCCGCTCCTTCGGGATCGTCCAAACGGCGTTCTCGAAATCGACTTCATCCCATATTGCGTCCTGCAGCTCGCTCTTCCGCACCATAGTTTCGAGATAGAGGCGCATGCCGAGTCTGATCGTCGGCAGCGTCGCTACCTTCTCAAGCTGCCTGAGCATGATCCTGATCTCGGTAGGCGAGAGCGCGCGGTCCTTGGGCGTGAACGTGGCGATCGAGGCAGGACCAACGTCATCGGCCGGGTTTGCGACCTTCTCGCCGTGGAGAATGGCGAAGCCGTAGATCTGCTTGAGGATATCGCGCACATGGATCGCCGTCGCTGGCGCGCCTCGTTCCACGATCTTGGCGCAATGGGCGCGCAGGTCATCGGGGGTGATTTCGGTCAGCAAACGGTTCCGCCAGACCGGCATCAGCTCACGCTCGAAAATTGAGCGGCGCATCGCCCGCGTGCTGTCCGCCATCGGCGCCGCGGTCAGCCATTTTTCGCCGAACTCGCCAAAGCTCTTTGCTTCCAAGAGACGGCGCTTCTCGCGCTGCTTTTCAATCGCCGGCGATCGCCCTTCGCCAATGGCTCGCCGAGCGTCGATGCACAGCTCCCGCGCCCGGGCGAGCGACAACCCGGCCGGGCCGTACTTGCCGAAGGTGACGGTCTCGCGCCGTCCGTTCATCCGATAATCGAGCTGGAAAGTGAGTATCCCCGACGGTCTTACGAGCACATACATGCCGTCCCGGTCCGTGACCTTGTAGAGCTTCTCTTTTGGTTTCAGATGCTTAAGGGCTGCATCGGTCAACATTTGGGCCGCCTCCGCGAAAAAAGACCGTCAGGCCGCTTTCGGGCGCCAATTCGACATAAATCCTTTTTCTTTCAGCTACTTACAAAGAAAAAAAGACCGTCAGAGGCGCTCAGACCTTGACGGTATCGGACGAAATCCATTTTCGCAATGGGGAAGCGCACCGTCAGGGAGTACGTCAGCCGCAATCTCTGCCGGCCGATAGTCCTCGAACGGTAATGCTAGATTATCTTTTTATATCAGAGTGTTGTATCGTTTTCCCGGATACTGCGGGATACCCTGGGATGGGCCAAAATCATTCCCACTCGATCGTGCCCGGCGGCTTGCTCGTGATGTCGTAGGTCACGCGGTTGATGCCGCGCACCTCGTTCACGATGCGGCTCGCCACCCGCATCAGGAACGCCATGTCGAACGGGTACACATCCGCCGTCATGCCGTCGGTGCTCGTCACGGCACGCAGAGCGCACGCCTGGTCGTACGTCCGCCCATCGCCCATCACGCCCACCGTGCGTACCGGCAGCAGCACGGCGAAGGCCTGCCAGATCGCGTCATAGAGGCCGGCCGAGCGGATCTCCTCGAGGAAGATCGCATCGGCCTTCTGCAGCAGCGCCACCTTCTCGGCCGTGACGTCGCCAGGGATGCGGATGGCAAGGCCCGGCCCCGGGAACGGATGCCGGCCGACGATCTCCTCGGGAATGCCGAGCTCACGGCCAAGCGCGCGCACCTCGTCCTTGAACAGCTCGCGCAGCGGCTCGACGAGGCCCATGCGCATCCGCTCAGGCAGGCCGCCCACGTTGTGGTGGCTCTTGATCGTGACACTCGGGCCGCCGGTGAAGCTCACGCTCTCGATCACGTCGGGGTAGAGCGTTCCCTGGGCGAGGAAGTCGGAGCCGCCGATCTTCGCTGCCTCCTCCTCGAACACCTCGATGAAGAGGCGCCCGATCGTCTTGCGCTTCACCTCGGGGTCGGTCACGCCGGCGAGCTGGCCGAGGAAGAGTTCCGAGGCATCGCGGTGCACGAGGCGGATGTTGAACCGGTCACGGAACGTCGCCACCACCTGCTCCGCCTCGCCGGCGCGCAGCAGGCCATGGTCGACGAAGATGCAGGTGAGCTGGTCGCCGATCGCCTCGTGGATCAGCACCGCGGCGACGGAGCTGTCGACACCGCCCGAGAGCCCGCAGATGACGCGGCCCGTTCCAACCTGGCGGCGGATCTTGTCGATCTCGGCCTGGCGGAAGCCGGCCATCGTCCAGTCGCCGGAACAGCCGCAGATGCCGTGGGTGAAGTTGCGCAGAAGCTGCGCGCCGTGCGGGGTGTGCACCACCTCGGGGTGGAACATCAGCCCATAGTACCGGCGCGTGTCGTCGGCGATCACCGCGAAGGGTGCGCCCTCGCTCACCCCCACCGTGCGGAAGCCGGGTGCGAGCCGGGTGATGCGGTCGCCATGGCTCATCCACACCTGCTCGCGCGCGCCCTTCGCCCACACGCCCTGGGTCAGCGCGCACTCGTCGGTCACGTCGACGAAGGCGCGGCCGAACTCGCGGTGGTCGCTGCCCTGCACCTCCCCGCCCATCTGGGCGCAGAGCGTCATCTGCCCGTAGCAGATGCCGAGCACGGGGATGTCGAGCTCGAACACGATCGCCGGTGCGCGGGGGGAGTTCCCCTCGTGCACGCTCGCTGGCCCGCCGGAGAGGACGATGCCGCGCGGCGCATAGTCGGCGATGCGCTGCGGGTTGGTGTTGAAGGGCCAGATCTCGCAATAGACACCGCTCTCGCGCACGCGGCGGGCGATGAGCTGGGTGAACTGGCTGCCGAAGTCGAGGATGAGGATTCGGTCCGTCATGGCGGACTGATACAGAAACCCCCGCAAAAAGAAAGCTGTTGCGGCGCCGCTGCTGCCCTGCGGGGCCTACTGGTCTGCGGTGGGGGCGGTGGCGGCGAGAAGCACCGTGATCGGCTCCCAGAGCAGGCCGAGCTGCACCACAGGCTCGCCGGCGAAGCGGATGGTCTGCTCCGCCACCGGCCGTCCGCCGAGATGCTGGTAGAACCAGCGCGAGGGATTGTCGCGCAGCACCCAGAGCATGACCGAGCGGCAGCCAATCGCATTCAGGTGGGCGGCGAGCGCGCGCATCAGCCGGCGCCCCACCCCGCGGTCGCGCCAATCCTCCATCAGGTACAGCGTCTCGATCTCGCCTGCCTCGCGCACCCCAGACCGCGCCCGCCCGCCGGACGCGAAGCCGACGACGCGCGGCGCACCGGCGTCGAGATCAGGCGAGTCCGGACCGGTGGCGACGGCCACGAAGGCCGCATGCCCGGCAGGGGGATAGGCGAGGACGCGCCGCCACTCAGCGGCATGCCGCGTCTCGGACATCTCCGACAAGTATCGCTCCGGCAGGATGCCCGCATAGCTCGACTGCCATACCCCCACATGCGCCTCGCCGATCGCGTCAGCGTCACCAGGGCGCGCGCGGCGGATGGCGATCACGTGGCACCACCCGAGGATGACACCGCGTTGCGTCGCAGCATGGCGGCAAAGAACCCATCGGTGCCGTGCCGCGCTGGCGTGAGCGACAGGAACGGGCCGTCGCAGGGAGGCTCGAAGCGGGCGGAAGCAGCGCCGGAGGCGGCCGCCCAGGCCTCGGCCAAGGGGACGATCGCGAAGGCGGAATGGCGGTCGCAGAAGGCTTTCACCTGAGCCTCGTTCTCCTCCGGCAGCAGCGAGCAGGTAGCATAGACCAGCATCCCGCCAGGTTTCACCAGTCGTGATGCACGGTCGAGGATCATCGCCTGCTTCGCCACGAGCTCGGCGAGATCCTGTTCCACCAACCGCGATCGCGCATCCGGGTTGCGTCGCCATGTTCCCGTGCCGGTGCAGGGCGCGTCAACGAGAACGCGATCGAAACCTTCGGCCGAGCGCTTGGTCCAGCGTTCGCCGGGCTCGAGCAGCCGTCGCTCCACATTGCCGACGCCTGCGCGCCGCAGCCGCTTCACCGCTGCCTCGAGCCGTGGCGCGCTGACATCGCAGGCCACGAGTCGGCCGCGGTTCTGCATGGTCGCGGCAAGTGCCAGCGTCTTGCCGGCAGCACCGGCGCAGAAATCGACGACGCGAAGCCCGGGGCTCGCATCGACCAGCATGGCGATGAGCTGGCTGCCCTCGTCCTGGATCTCGACCAGCCCCTCGCGGAACGCTGTCGTCGCCGTTACCGGCTTGCGGCCCTCGACGCGGAGGCCCCAGGGCGAGAAGCGGGTCGGCGCCGCTTCGATGCCCTCGGCGGCGAGCGCAGCCTGTGCGGCCGCGCGCGTCGTCTTCAGCAGGTTCGCGCGGAGATCGGTCGCTGCCGGCACGTCCATCGCCGCCATCTCGGCGGCAAGGCTCTCGCCGAACCGCGCGGCGAGGTGCGGCAGGACCCAGGCGGGCACGCCCAAGCGCACATCCTCCGGCATCGCGGCGTCGTCGGGGGCAAGGGCGGCGAGCGCGTGCAGCGCCCGGCGCTCGGCGTCGGCGAGCGGTGCTGGGCCGTGCTGCTGGCCTGCGAAGAGGCCGGCCACGGCGTCGGCCCCCTCCCCTTCTGCAATGAGCTGCGCGAGCATCCGCGTGCGCGGGGTGATCGGCGCGCGGGCGCGCTTCAGCGCCCAGGCGAGGCGTGCCTCATGGCGGATGATCGCCCAGTGCCGGTCGGCGATCGCGCGCCGGTCACCTGCACCGATGAAGCGGCGCGCACGGAAGAAGCTGTTGGCAACCTGGTCTGCCGGGGCGTGAGAGGCGCTGTCGGTCGCGGTCAGGAGGTCGATCCCCGCCTGCACGCGGGCGGGGGGCGTCACGGCGCGCGAATTCCTTCCTGATCGGGAAGCAGCAGGGCTGGGAGCCCCGCCAGGTCGGGCAGGATGGTCGCGATCTGGTGAAGCGCGAATTCAGTCGGCTGGTTGATGCGGTTCACCCACACCGTCCTGAACCCGTAGCCGGCAGCGGCACGCGCGTCCCAGGCGTTGGACGAGACGAACACGAGATCGCTCGCATGGCAGCGGAAGGCGATCTCGGCGAGGCGGTACACGCGCGCATCGGGCTTGTAGGCGCGCACGGCATCGACCGAGAGAACGGCATCGAGCAGGCCATCGAGCAGCGCTGACTTCACCGCGGCATCAAGCATGCCGCGCGAGCCGTTGGAGAGGATCGCCGTCGCCACCCCGGCGGCGCGGAGGTCGGCCAGCGCATCCACCACGTCGGGGAAGGCAGGCAGCGAGCGGTAGGCGTCCATCAGCGCGTCGACGACCTTGCCGTCCGCCCCGCCGTTCCAGTTCAGCGCGGTGAGCAGCGCCTCACGCGTGATCGTCTCGAAGTCACGCCAGTATTCGGGGCCGGCGAGTGTCGCGGTCCAGGCGTATTCGAGCTGCTTCTGCCGCCAGAGAGCGCTCGTCGCCTGCCACCCCTCGCCCATGCCGCGGGCGTGCCGCGCCATCGCTGCATGGACGTCGAACAGCGTGCCATAGGCGTCGAAGACGACCGCCCGGGGTGGCGGCGTCATTGCTCCAGCCGGTAGTTCGGCGCCTCGCGGGTGATCGCCACGTCATGCACATGGCTCTCGCGAAGCCCGGCACCGGTGATGCGGCGGAACTGCGTGTTCGTCTGCATGTCGGCCACCGTTGCGGCTCCGACATAGCCCATGCCGGCGCGCAACCCGCCGACGAGCTGGTGGATCACCGCCCCCACCGGTCCCTTGTAGGCGACGCGCCCCTCGATGCCCTCTGGCACCAGCTTGTCGGCCTCGCCCACGTCCTGCTGGAAATAGCGATCGGCGCTGCCCTTCCGCATCGCCCCGATCGAGCCCATGCCGCGATAGGATTTGTAGGACCGGCCCTGGTAGAGGAACACCTCTCCCGGGCTCTCGTCGGTGCCGGCGAAGAGGCTGCCGATCATCACCGCGTCGGCCCCGGCCGCGATCGCCTTCGCCACGTCGCCGGAGGTGCGCACGCCGCCATCGGCGATCGCGGGAACGCCCTTCGACCGGCAGGCCTCCGCCGTCTCGAGCACCGCCGTGAACTGCGGCACGCCGACGCCGGCAACGACCCGCGTGGTGCAGATGCTGCCAGGCCCGATGCCGATCTTGACCGCATCGGCGCCTGCCGCGATCAGCGCCAGCGCTGCCTCCGGCGTCGCGACATTGCCCGCGATCACCTCGACGCTGTTGGAAAGCTGCTTGATCCGCTCGACCGCGCGCAGCACGCCGGACGAGTGCCCGTGCGCGGTGTCGACCACGATCACGTCGGCTTCCGCCGCGACCAGGAGCTCGGCCCGCGCGATCCCGTCCTCGCCAACCCCCGTGGCGGCAGCGACCCGCAGCCTTCCCATCTCGTCCTTGGAGGCGGAGGGGTGTGCGGTCGCCTTCTCCATGTCCTTCACGGTGATGAGGCCGACGCAGCGATAGGCATCATCCACCACGAGCAGCTTCTCGATGCGGTGGGTGTGCAGCAGCTTGCGCGCCTCGGCTGGCGCCACATGCTCGCGCACGGTGACAAGGTTGTCGCGCGTCATCAGCTCGTACACGCGCTGGCCGGGGTCCTGCGCGAAGCGCACGTCGCGGTTGGTGAGGATGCCGACGAGCCTGCCCGTGCCACGCTCGACCACGGGGATGCCGCTGATGCGGTGCATCGCCATGAGCGCGTGCACATCGGCCAGCGTCTGGTCGGGGTGGATGGTGACGGGGTTCACGACCATGCCGCTCTCGAACTTCTTCACCCGGCGCACCTGGGCTGCCTGGTCCTCGGGCTCCAGGTTCTTGTGGATCACGCCGATGCCGCCGGCCTGGGCCATCGCGATCGCCATCTGCGACTCGGTGACGGTGTCCATCGCCGAGGAGACGAGCGGGATATTGAGGCCGATGCGCCGCGTCAGCCTGGTGGCCACGGCGGTCTGGCTCGGCAGGACCTGGGAATAGGCGGGGACGAGGAGGATATCGTCGAACGCCAGCGCCTCCGTGATGCTGCGGCGTGGCCGCGGCAGCTCGGCACCGCGCGTGACCGCTTCGGATGCCGGGAGGGAGGGGGGCGTCGTGTCGGGTGCCATGGTGGGAGCCTTTCGTCCGCAACCTTGGCGGCGTCTCGTAACCCGCGACCGCCTCCGCCGCAAGCGGAGAAGCCCGGCGTCACCTTAAGGTCACCCCTGCGGGGCCTGATCCTGGGTGGGGCGGAAGCCCTGGGCCACGACATAGGTCTCGGCGCTGTCCTTGCGGCTGGCTGGCGGCTTGGCGTGGCGCACCTGGGCGAAATGGCGCTTGAGCATGGCCAGCATATCGCGCTCCGTCCCACCCTGGAGCACCTTGCACACGAAGGCCCCGCCAGGGGCCAGCACCGAGAGCGCGACATCGGCCGCGATCTCGGCCAGCGCCATGATGCGGATATGGTCGGTCGCCGCATGGCCGACCGTGTTCGGCGCCATGTCGGACAGCACGAGCTCAGCCTTGCCGCCAAGAGCCGCCACGGCAGCATCGGCGACGGCAGGGTCGGTCAGGTCACCCTGCATCATCGTGGCGCCGGAGACAGGCTCGGTCGGCAGGATGTCGACGCCGACGATCCGGCCCCCCTCCCCGACACGCTGGACGGCGACCTGCGTCCACCCTCCCGGCGCGGCACCGAGGTCGAGCACGCGGGCACCGCGCCTGAGCAGGCGGAACCGATCATCGAGCTCGACCAGCTTGAACGCAGCCCGCGAGCGGAACCCCTGCGCCTTGGCGGCCTGCACGTAGGGGTCGTTCAACTGCCGCTGCAGCCAGCGTGTGCTGCCTGGGTCACGCTTGCTGGAGGACTTGACCGTGACGCTGAGCATCCGGCCCCCCAATCCTTTGCCTGGCGATCCTTTGCCTGGCGATGCCTTGCCTGGCGACCCAGCGCTGGACCCGGGCGATCCGCCACCTTTCCGTGCCATGCGCCTCAGGCCCCGCTCGGGTGGGGGGCATCGCGGTAGCCATAGGGACGGGCCGGGCGCGGGCGGCGCCGGCGCTCCTCCCTGTCGGACCGCATCATCCGCAGGAGCATGCCCTCGCGCAGCCCACGATCGGCGACGACGATGGCCCCCGTCGGCCACAGTCGGCGGATCGCGGCGAACACCGCACAGCCCGGCAGCACGAAATCGACCCGCTGCGGCCCGATGCAGGGATGCTCGGCCAGCCCCTCGCGCCCCATGGCACGGACGCAGGCGAGCGCCGCGTCGGCCGTGCCGGCCTCGAGCACCTGGCCATCGATCATCGCGCGGCTGTAGCGCTCGAGCCCGAGCGACACGCCGGCCAGCGTGGTCACGGTGCCCGACGTGCCGACGAGCCGCACATCCCCCCGCGCCACCTCGGAGCCGATGCAGTGCACGGCATCGAACGGCAGGAGGGCGGCCATCGCCTCCATCGTCATCGCCGTGAACCCCTCGGCCGTGAACGCCGCGGGTCCCCAGCGCTCGGCCAGGGTGACGACGCCCAGGGGGACGGAGGCGTAGCCGATCAGCGCGATGTCGCCATCGGGCGCGATCCGCAGCCAGGCGAGCTCGGTCGAGCCGCCGCCGATATCGAACAGCAGCGCCCGGCGCTCAGGGCCGGCAAGCAGCGGCGCGCAGCTCTCGACCGCGAGTTCCGCCTCCTCGCGCGGTCCGATCACCTCGAAGGCAAGGCCCGTCTCGGCCCGCACGCGGGCGAGGAAGCCGGGCCCGTTCAGCGCCCTGCGGCAGGCCTCGGTGGCGACGGCACGGAGGCGGCGGACGGGCCGGCGGGTGAGCTTGTCGGCGCAGATGCCCAGCGCGGCGACGGTACGGTCCATCGCAACGGGCGAGAGCGCGCCGGTGGTGGCAAGCCCCTCGCCGAGGCGGACGATGCGCGAGAAGCTGTCGAGCACGCGGAAGCCCGATTGCGTTGGCGCCGCGACCAGGAGCCGGCAATTGTTGGTGCCGAGGTCCAGCGCCGCATAGAGCGGGGGACCCTGATGGTCCGCGAGCAGCGCGTGTGGCGGCATCGGGCTTGCTTGGCACCTTCTGTTGAGGGTGCATGATCGGTCCGTTGCTGCCTGTCCTGCAAGCGTGGTGAGGGGTGGGTCCGGCATGCGGCGGTTGCCGCCCTGCGCCGCCTGTGCTATCCGCCCCGCCTCTGGCGTGATGGGGGATAGTTTAGCGGTAGAACTCCCGGCTCTGAACCGGGCAGCCTTGGTTCGAATCCAGGTCCCCCAGCCACCCTACCAGCCCCCCCTCCCGCCTCAGGGCGTGATCGCCACCTTGAACACGCCGTCGCGCTGGTTGGCGAAGAGGTCGTAGGCCGCCTCGATGTCGTCGAGCTTGAAGCGGTGCGTCACCATCGCACCAAGGTCGACGCGACCGCTCTCGATCACCCCCATCAGCCGCCGCATCCTCTCCTTCCCGCCAGGGCAGAGCGTCGTGACGATCCGATGGTCGCCCAGGCCGGCGGCGAAGGCGCCGACGGGAATGGTCAGGTCTGACGAGTAGACGCCGAGGCTCGACAGCGTGCCGCCCGGGCGCAGCACCCTGAGGCAGGCCTCGAACGTCGCCTGGGTGCCCAGCGCCTCGATCGCGACATCGACGCCGCGGCCATCCGTCAGCCGCATGATCGCCTCGACCGGGTTCTCCTTCGAGAAATCAACCACATGGTCAGCGCCCAGCCGCCTGGCCATCGCCAGCCGCTCGGGCAGGCGATCGACCGCGATGATGGTGGACGCTCCCATCAGCTTCGCCCCCGCCGTGGCGCAGAGGCCGATCGGGCCTTGCGCGAACACCGCGACCGCATCGCCGATCTGGATCTGGCCGCTCTCCGCCCCCGAGAAGCCGGTCGACATGATGTCGGGGCACATCAGCACCTGCTCGTCGGTCAGCCCGTCAGGCACGGGGGCGAGGTTGCCCATCGCGTCGGGCACCAGCACGTACTCGGCCTGGCAGCCGTCGATCGTGTTGCCGAAGCGCCAGCCGCCCATCGGCCTCCAGCCATGCTTCGTGCCGGCGCCATCCTGCGAGCACCGGCCGCACTGGCAGGCGTTGGAGGTACCCGATGGCGTGATCGCCCCGGCGATCACCCGCTGCCCCTCGCGATACCCCATCACGGCAGAGCCGAGCTTCTCGATCACGCCCACCGGCTCATGCCCGATGGTGAGCCCCTTCGCGACAGGGTACTCGCCCTTCAGGATGTGCACATCGGTGCCGCAGATCGTCGTCGTGGTGATGCGGACCAGCGCGTCGAGCGGCCCGACATCGGGGACCGGCTTCTCGTCGAGCACGATGCGGCCCTTTTCGGCGAAGATCGCGGCCTTCATCATGGGCATGGTCCATCCCTCCCGGCAGTGGCGTTGCCGGAAGGTGTCGCACGCTCAGCCTTGCGGGGAGTTGATCGAGAGCAATGCCCCGCCTGCGCCGCGCGGCGTCACGCAGCCCGCCGCGTCTCCCCCGCCTCCATCGCCCGCCGGTAGGCCGTCGCGGCATCGTCCTTGGCCTGGACGTCGGCCCAGGTGACGACAGCGCCGGCCGCCACGGGGCGGGTCAGCGCCACGCCGTGGGCGAGCCCGATCGGCACGCCACCCAGCGCGAGCGACCGCGCGGCCGGCACCACCTTGCCCCACACCGTGGCCCCGCCCTCGCCGTCCAGCATTTCGCCGGGCTTGAGCGCGCGCTTGGCCACCGCCACCACATCCGCCCGCCAGCCCTCCGGCGCGCCCGTCGCCTCGCCCCGGAGTGCGGCGGAGGCGACCGAGATGCCGAGTTCGAGCCCGATGAAGTGATAGGGGCGATAGAGCGCGCCGTAGCGGCCAGACGGGTCGGTGTGCACGCCGTATTCGGCAAAGCACCGGCGCACATAGGCCGTGTCGCCCTCGAACACCGCGTACACGCCCCAGCGCAGGTCACGGAACACCCCGCGCCCGTCACGCTCGATGGAGGAGACAACCTCCACCATCCCCTTGCCCGCCAGCACGCCCCCCTCTGCCTGGGGGCGGAGGATCAGCGGCAGGTCATCGACGCCGCAGGGCGGGAACAGCAGCCCATCCTCTGGCGCGGCAAGCCCGGTGGCATTGGCGATCGCGGCCATCTCGATGCCGCTCTTGGTGCCGTCCATGAAGGAGTTGAACATCTGCGGGTTCATGCCGCCCGCCGCCGCCGCCTCCGGGCTGATCCCGTAGTGGCCCCAGACGGTTTCGGGGGTCGAGGCGTGGTAGGCGGGCAGGTACTTCGTTCCCTTGCCGGCAGCGACGATGGGAAAGCCAGAGGCGCGCAGCGTATCCACCATCTCGCAGACCAGCGCCGGCTGGTCGCCATAGGCGAGCGAGTAGACGACGCCGGCCTTCGCCGCCTCGGCTGCAAGTGCGGGGCCGGCGAGGACATCGGCCTCCACGTTCACCATCACGATGTGCTTGCCCGCGGCGATCGCGGCACGGGCATGCGCGACGCCGGCCGAGGGGTGCCCCGTCGCCTCGATCACCACATCGATCCGCGGGTCGGCGACCATGGCCATCGCGTCCTCGGTCAGCCAGGTCGTGCGGGCGGCGATGGCGGCATCGAGGCCCGCGGCATCCGCCTGGCCGGCCGCCCAGCCGATGCGCGTGAGGTTCGCCCGCGCGCGGGCGGGGGCCAGGTCGGCGATGGCGGCGACATGCATCCCCGGCGTGCGGGGCACCTGGGCGAGGAACATCGAGGCGAACTTGCCGCAGCCGATCAGGCCGATACGGATGGGCGCGCCCGCGGCTTCGCGGGCACGCAGCTTGGCGTGCAGGTTCATTGTGGTCCTCCCCATGGCGGTCGTCGCTGCCGCACCCTATCGTGCCGCCCCGCACGACGACAGACCACCACACACAGACCCTGGGGGACAGAGAGACATGAAGACACGCGCCGCCGTCGCCTGGGCAGCAGGCAAGCCGCTCACGATCGAGACGATCGAGATCGGCGGGCCGCAGGACGGTGAGGTGCTGGTCGAGGTGATGGCCACCGGCGTGTGCCACACCGATGCCTACACGCTCTCGGGCGCCGACCCCGAGGGGCTGTTCCCCGCCATCCTCGGCCATGAGGGTGCTGGCATCGTGCGCGAGGTGGGTGCCGGCGTGACGACGCTGAAGCCCGGCGATCACGTCATCCCGCTCTACACGCCCGAGTGCCGGCAGTGCAAAACCTGCCTCTCGCGCCGGTCGAACCTTTGCACGGCGATCAGGGGCACGCAGGGCAAGGGGCTGATGCCCGATGGCTCGTCGCGCTTCCGTTGCGAGGGCAACGCGGTGTTCCACTACATGGGCTGCTCGACCTTCGCGAACTTCACCGTACTGCCCGAGATCGCGCTCGCCAAGGTTCGCGAGGACGCGCCGTTCGACAAGATCTGCTACATCGGCTGCGGCGTGACGACGGGCATCGGCGCCGTGCTGTGGACAGCCAAGGTGTGGCCCGGTGCGAACGTCGTCGTGTTCGGCCTGGGCGGCATCGGGCTCAACGTGATCCAGGGTGCGCGCATGGTGGGTGCCGACAGGATCATCGGCGTCGACCTCAACCCCGCGCGGCGCGAGCAGGCGATGAAGTTCGGCATGACCGACTTCATCAACCCCGACGAGGTGGGCCGCGACAAGGTGGTGCAGGCCATCATCGACCTCACCGGCGGTGGGGCGGATTTCTCGTTCGAGTGCATCGGCAACACGACCACGATGCGCCAGGCGCTCGAATGCTGCCATCGCGGCTGGGGCGAGAGCATCATCATCGGCGTCGCCGCCGCCGGCCAGGAGATCAGCACACGCCCGTTCCAGCTGGTCACCGGGCGGGTGTGGAAAGGCACCGCCTTTGGCGGCGCGCGCGGGCGGACGGATGTACCGAAGATCGTCGATTGGTACATGGACGGAAAGATCGACATCGACAGCCTGATCACCCACACCATGCCGCTCGAGGAGATCAACACGGCGTTCGACCTGATGCACGAGGGCAAGTCGATCCGCTCGGTCGTCGTCTACTGATGGATGTCCCCGCTTTCACCGCGAGCATTGCCGGCGAGGCGCCGCCTGTTGGTGGCGCGCTTGCCGCCCTCTGGTGGGACGCGAAGGGCAACTGGGAGCAGGCGCACAGCGTCGCCCAGGCCGGCGACGATGCCGCCCATGCCTGGGTCCACGCCTACCTGCACCGCAAGGAGCATGACCTCGCCAACGCCGCCTACTGGTACCGCCAGGCCGGCCGGCCGGTCGCGGCCGGCGACCTCCAGGCGGAGTGGCGCGCGATCGTGAGCGCGCTGCTCAACTGAGGGGCTGATCGCGACATAGTTGCGAAGCGGGCGGGGTTCTGCCATTCGATTGTATCGGAAGGCGTCCGACCGAGCGGCGTCGCGAGGGTTCCAGCGACCCGGAAGGGTCCAGCAACTGGGGGAGACCGGGCGTGGACTACGCGCTCCAGCAGCTCGTCAACGGGCTGACGCTCGGAATGATCTACGGGCTCATCGCCCTCGGCTACACCATGGTCTACGGCATCATCGGCATGATCAACTTCGCCCATGGCGACGTGTTCATGATCGGCGCCTTCGTCTCGCTCATCTCGTTCCTGCTGCTGGGTGCGGGCGGCATCACCGCGGTGCCGATCGCGCTCGTGCTCGTTCTCGCGATCGCGATGTGCTTCACCGCCCTCTACGGCTTCGCGGTGGAGCGGATCGCCTACCGCCCCTTGCGCGGCAGCTTCCGGCTCGCGCCGCTGATCTCGGCAATCGGCATGAGCATCTTCCTGCAGAACTTCGTGCAGGTGAGCCAGGGCGCGCGCGTCAAGCCGCTCGAACCGGTGGTGCGCGGCGGCTTCGTGCTGCACCAGGAAGCCAGCTTCAGCGTCTCGATCTCGATCATGCAGATCATCATCATCCTCACCACGCTGGTGGTGCTTGCGGTGTTCACCCTCGTGGTCTCGCGCACGCCGCTGGGCCGGGCGATGCGCGCCTGCGAGCAGGACCAGCGCATGGCGAAGCTGCTCGGCATCGACGTTGACCGGACGATCAGCCTCACCTTCGTCCTCGGCGCCGCACTCGCTGCCGTCGCGGGCATGATGTACCTGCTCTACTACGGGGTGATCGACTTCTTCATCGGGTTCGTCGCAGGCGTGAAGGCCTTCACCGCAGCGGTGCTCGGCGGCATCGGCAGCCTGCCCGGAGCTGTCCTGGGCGGGCTTCTCATCGGCCTGATCGAGACGTTCTGGTCGGCCTATTTCTCGGTCCAGTACAAGGACGTCGCGGCCTTCTCGATCCTCGTGCTGACACTCGTGTTCATGCCGTCCGGCCTGCTCGGCCGCAACGACGTCGAGAAGGTCTGAGCGCGTGACCGAGGCGATCCGGAAGCCACCCGCGAACCCGTATGTCGCGCTGCTGAAGGATGCGGGGCTTGCCGCACTCGTCGCCCTCGGCGTCGGCGCGCCGCTGCTTGGCATGCAGACGGTGCCAGGCGGGCGTGGGCTCGCGCTGATCCCGCGCCCCGGGCTCCTGCTCGCCACTGTCGCTGCCGTGTTCGTCGGGCGGTTCCTGCTCGGCCTGCTGTTCGCCAACCGCCGCAGCGCCGCGCGGCGCGAGGCGGAGGCGCCACCACGCATCGGGCCTTCGCCGATGGCGCGCATCGGCAAGCTCGTCGCACCGGGGCTGCTCGCCTTCTCGGTGCTGATGCCGGTCATCCCCGGCATCGGTCGCTACGAGATCGACCTCGGCACGCTGGTGCTCACCTACGTCATGCTGGGCTGGGGGCTGAACATCGTCGTCGGCCTCGCCGGGCTGCTCGACCTCGGCTATGTCGCGTTCTACGCCGTCGGCGCCTACGGCTACGCCATCATGGCGAAGTTCTTCGACCTGTCGTTCTGGGCGGCCCTGCCGCTCACGGGCCTGTTCGCGGCCACCTGGGGCATCATCCTCGGCTTCCCCGTGCTCCGCCTCAGGGGCGACTATCTCGCCATCGTCACGCTGGCCTTCGGCGAGATCATCCGCGTGGTGCTGCTCAACTGGACGACGTTGACGGGCGGGCCGAACGGGATGAGCGGCGTTCCACGGCCGACCTTCTTCGGCCTGCCCTTCTCGATGGCGGGCGGCGAGGGAACCTTCGCCGGGTTCTTCGGCCTCGAGCCCTCGGCGCTGCACCGCGTCACGTTCCTCTACTACCTGATCCTGGCGCTGGCGCTGCTGACCAACTTCGTCACTATCCGCCTGCGCCGCCATCCGGTTGGGCGTGCCTGGGAAGCGTTGCGCGAGGATGAGATCGCCTCGCGCGCGCTGGGGCTTTCGGTGGTGGCGGTGAAGCTCACGGCATTCGCGACGGGGGCAATGTTCGGCGGCTTCGCTGGCGCCTTCTTCGCCACGCGGCAGGGCTTCATCAGCCCCGAGAGCTTCACCTTCATCGAGAGCGCGCTGATCCTCGCCATCGTCGTGCTCGGCGGCATGGGCAGCCAGCTTGGCGTGGCGATCGCCGCCACGCTGATGATCGGCGGGTTCGAGGTGTTCCGCGGGCTCGAGGAGTTCCGCATGCTCGTGTTCGGGCTGGCGATGGTGGCCATCATGGTCTGGCGCCCGCGCGGGCTGGTCTCGGGCCGCGAACCGTCCGTCAGCCTCGGCAAGCGCGGGACCATCGGGTCGGAGCACGTGGCAGAGGGCAAGGGGTGAGCGCGGTAGCAAACCCGGGGGCGAACGGAGCGCCCATCCTCGCCGTCGATGGGCTGACAATGCGCTTCGGCGGCCTCGTCGCCGTCGACAGCCTCGCCTTCACCGCCGCGCGCGGCGAGATCACCGCCATCATCGGCCCGAACGGCGCGGGCAAGACCACGGTTTTCAACTGCCTCACCGGCTTCTACCGGCCCACCGGCGGCAGCATCGCCGTCACCCACGCCGACGGCTCCCGCTACCAGGTCGAGCGGCTGGCGCAGCACCGCATCGCGCGTGATGCGCGCGTCGCCCGCACCTTCCAGAACATCCGCCTGTTCGGCGGGATGACGGTGCTCGAGAACCTGATGGTCGCGCAGCACAACAGGCTGATGCGCGAAGGTGCGCGGCTTCCGCTCGCCCTGCTCGGCTTCGGCCCCTTCGTGAAGCGCGAGGCGGCAGCCATCGAGCGTGCGAAATTCTGGCTCGATCGGACCGGGCTGACCGCCCGCGCCGACGACGCCGCAGCCGCCCTTCCCTATGGCGCGCAGCGGCGCCTCGAGATCGCGCGCGCGATGTGTACCGAACCCCAGCTCCTCTGCCTCGACGAGCCCGCCGCCGGCCTGAACCCGCGCGAGAGCGAGGAGCTGAACGACCTGCTCCGCTTCATCCGCGACGATGGGGCCGACGGGCAGGGCTGCTCGGTGCTGCTGATCGAGCATGACATGTCGGTGGTGATGGCGATCAGCGACCATATCGTCGTGCTCGACTACGGCCGGAAGATCGCCGATGGCGCACCCGCCGAGATCCGCGAGGACCCGAAGGTGATCGCCGCCTATCTCGGCGTCGAGGAGGAGGAGGCGCTCGCGGTCGACGCGGCGCTGCACCAGCAGTGACGGCATCGGCAACCAGTGGGCCGCTGCTCTCCGTCGCGGGCGTGACCACCGCCTATGGCAGCATCGTCGCGCTGCGCGACGTCGCCCTCGAAGTGATGCCGGGCGAGATCGTCACACTCATCGGCGCGAACGGGGCCGGCAAGTCGACCCTGATGATGACGATCTGCGGCAGCCCCGCGCCGCGGGCGGGCAGCATCGTCTATGACGGCGAGGACATCGCCGGCGCGCCGACGCACCTGATCATGCGCCGCGGCATCGCCCAGTCGCCCGAGGGGCGGCGGATCTTCCCGCGGATGACGGTGCTCGAGAACCTGCGCATGGGGGCGGAGGTGCTGGCCGGCGCGCATTTCGAGGAGGACCTCGAGAAGGTCACCGCGCTGTTCCCGCGCCTGAAGGAGCGGCTCACCCAGCGCGGCGGAACGCTCTCGGGCGGCGAGCAGCAGATGCTCGCCATCGCGCGGGCGTTGATGAGCCGGCCGCGGCTTCTGCTGCTCGATGAGCCTTCCCTCGGCCTTGCACCGATGGTGGTGCGGCAGATCTTTTCCGCGATCCGCGACCTCAACCGCACGACGGGGCTGACCGTCCTGCTGGTTGAGCAGAACGCGTTCCATGCGCTCCGTCTCGCCCATCGCGGCTACGTGCTTGTCAACGGCTCGATCACCATGAGCGGCACGGGGGCAGAGCTCCTGGCGCGGCCGGAGGTGCGGGCGGCCTATCTCGAGGGCGGGAGGGCCTGAGGGGAGACGGCATGAAGGGGCCGCAGCGCTTTCCCATTTCCCATGCGCCGCGGCATTCACTAGCATTCGCACCAGGTCGCCCGCACGCGGCCGACACCACGGAGGGAGACGACAATGTTCCGCAGAACGCTCGTCGCGGCAGCAGCCGCAGGTGCGCTCGTCGCCGGCAGCGGCCTCGCCCAGGCACAGATCCGCATCGCCACCGCAGGCCCGATGACCGGCCAGTACGCCGCCTTCGGTGCGCAGATGCGCGCCGGTGCCGAGCAGGCCGTCGCTGACATCAATGCAGCCGGCGGCGTGCTCGGCCAGCAGCTCGTGCTCGAGATCGGCGACGATGCCTGCGACCCGCGCCAGGCCGTGTCGGTGGCCAACAGCCTCGCCAGCCGCCGCGTGCAGTTCGTCGCCGGGCATTTCTGCTCGGGCAGCTCGATCCCCGCCTCGAAGGTGTACGCCGAGGAAGGCGTGCTGCAGATCAGCCCGGCCAGCACCAACCCGCGCTTCACCGACGAGGGCGGCTGGAACACGTTCCGCGTCTGCGGCCGTGACGACCAGCAGGGCCTGATTGCCGGCCAGTTCATCGCCAAGTCATTCCCCGGCCAGCGCGTCGCGATCCTTCACGACAACTCCGCCTACGGCAAAGGCCTGGCGGACGAGGTCAAGAAGAACATGAACGCCTCGGGCCTGCAGGAGACGATGTACCAGGCCTATGTCGCGGGCGAGCGTGACTACTCCGCCCTCGTCAGCCGGCTGAAGCAGGCCAACATCCAGGTCGTCTATTTCGGCGGCTACCACACCGAGGCAGGGTTGATCGTTCGCCAGATGCGCGAGCAGGCGGTCAACGCGGTCGCCATCGGCGCCGACGCGCTCGTGACGAACGAGTACTGGCAGATCACCGGCGGCGCCGGCGAAGGCACGCTGATGACCTTCGCCTCCGACCCGCGCAACCGCCCGACGGCGGCCGAGGTGGTGGCGAAGTTCCGAGCAAAGAACATCGATCCCGAGGGCTACGTTCTCTACACCTACGCCGCGATCCAGATCTGGGCCGATGCGGTGAGGAAGACCGGCGCGACCAATCCGCAGCGCGTGGCCGCCACGCTGAAGTCGGGCGGACCGTGGCAGAGCGTGCTCGGGCCAATCACCTTCGACGGCAAGGGCGACGTGACGGTGCCCGACTACGTGTTCTACGTGTGGCGCAACGGCACCTATCGCGAGATGTGAGCCGACCCGCGACTGGCTGACGCGAGGGCCCGGGGAGCGATCCCCGGGCCTTCTTCATTCAGGACAGGCTACGCGCGAACAGGGTGCCCCAGCGCGGGGCCAGCGGTGCGGTGTCGAACCCCGCCATGCGCAGCGCCGACCAGAGCGGCAGCGTGGTCGCATCGTAGACAGGGATGCCGTGGCGCCGTTCCGCTTCGGCAACGACGAGGGCGGCGGCGTAGTTGGTGCACCAGGTGATGATCGCGTCGGGCTTCGCCGCCGCCACCACGTCGACCTGGGCTGCAATCGTCGCGAGCGGGGCGGAGGCGTAGGAGAGGTTGTCGGTCAGCCCGAGATGGCTTTCGGCCACCGTCTCGAGCCCCCATGTGGAAAAACGCGCGATCAGGCGCTGCTGGTAGCCCTCGGCATACGGCGTGACGAGGCCGAGGCGCGCCACGCCGGTCGCGCGGAACACCGCATCGAGCGCGAGCGTCGAGGTGGTGGCGGGAATGCCCGTCGCCTCGGTGATGGCGGCGACCAGCGCGCGATCATGGTCGATGCCGATCACGCCGCCCTTCGAGCCGTTCCACAGGATCACGTCGGGCTTCGCGTCGGCCAGCAGGCGGGCGGCGCTGAGCATTCCCTCCATGTCGTAGCTGTCGGGGAACGGGTCGACCGCGCCGCGCACGCCGATGCGCGCGTAGTGGGTCGAGACCGCCGACGCCCCTGCCATCAGCGCTGCCGTCACACGCTCCACCACCACATTGGCGGATGGCGTGATCACGCCGAGCGCGTGCGTGAATCCCATCGCGTCAGCCATGCTTGCCCCCTCAGAACCCGGCCGCGCGCGGCAACGACAGAACGATCTCCGGCACGAACAGGCAGAGCAGCAGCAGCGCGTACATCACCAGCACGAATGGCCAGACATGCCGCGCGATCTCGCCCACCGAGATGCGCGCGATGCCGCACACCACGAACAGCACGACGCCCACCGGCGGGGTGAGCATGCCGATGACGAGGTTCAGCACGAACAGGAAGCCGAAATGCAGCGGGTCGATCCCGTACGCCACCGCGATCGGGTGCAGCAGCGGCACGAGCATGATGTAGGCGGCGTTGCTCTCGAGGAAGCAGCCGACCACGAACAGCACCACCTGCACCAGCAGCATGAACACCAGCGGATCGGTGGTGATGCCCTTCAGCCAGGCCGCCAGCTTCATCGGGAACAGGTCGATCGTGAGCATGTAGGTCACGGCCGAGGCGAAGGCGATCATGGCGCCGACGACGGCGGTGGTGACGACCGTCGCACCAATCGCCTCGGGAAGGTCCGAAACCTTCAGGCGACGCGTGATGAAGAAGCCGATGACGAGTGCGTAGACCACCGCTACGGCGGAGCCTTCGGTGGCGGTGAAGGCACCGCCGATGATGCCGCCGATCACCACCACCGGCATCATCAGCACGATGAACGATCGGCGGAGTTCCACCAGCACGCGGCGAGCGCTGAACGCTTCCCCCGTCATCGGCAGGCCGCGCAATTTCGCGATGATTGAGCAGAGCGCCATCATCAGTGCCACGAGCATCAGACCCGGCACGACGCCGGCGAGGAACAGCCCGCCGATCGACACGGTCGAGCCCGCCATGAAGGCGTAGACGATCATCGCCCCGGACGGCGGGATGATCGGCCCGAGATTGGCGGACGCCGCGATCACGGCGGCGGAGAAACCCGTCCCGTAATGTTTCTGCAAGGGCCGCAGCATCGTCGAGCCGAGAGCGGAGGCATCGGCCACCGCCGCGCCCGACACGGTGGACAGCCCCATGCCCGCGAGCACCGTGACATGCGCGAGCCCGCCGCGCACACGGCCGATCGCTGCATTCGCGAGGTCGATCAGCCGTTCCATGATGCCGGCCTTCAGCATCAGCTCGCCTGCCAGGATGAAGAACGGGATCGACATCAGCGGGAAGGCGTTCACCGCGTTCATCATGCGCGTGGGCAGCATGTTCAGCGGAAAGCCGCTTTCGAGCACGCCCGCCACGGCGCCGAGGCCGAGCGCGAAGGCGAGCGGCATGCCGCACAGCGCCGCGCCGAAGAACACGAGCATGATGAGGACGCTCACAGGCGCTCGACGCCCCCATGCTGGTCGGCCGGCGCCTGCGAAAGCCCGAGCGCCGTGGCGAGGAAGTTCGCCGCCGACACGGCCATGCCGCCGATCACCGGCACGAGGAACCACGCCGCCGAGAGCTCGACCGAGATCATCCGCTCGTCCCACTGCTCGAGCGTGATCATCACGGCCTCGTAGGACACCAGCGCCGAGAGCGCGGCGCAGCCCAGCATCACTGCCCGCCCCAGGGCCGCGCGCGGCAGCGCGGGCAGCGCATCGGCGACAAGGGTGATGCCAATATGCGCGCGCGCCCGCACCGCGACCGCGATGCCGAGGAACACCATGGTGACGAAGGCGAGCCGCGAGATCTCGTCGGCCCAGCCGAGCGAGCTGTTGAGCCCGTAGCGCGCGACGACCTGCGAGAACACCACCACCACCATCGCGCCGACGACGGCGACGAGGAAGGCGCGGATCATCCGGTCGATCGCACCGAGGACGGTATCGACCACGTGCATCTCAACGTCGCGACGGCGCCCGATCAGGCGAGGACATCAGGCTCCGGCGCGCGCCACCTCCGCCTGCACGCGGTCGACCAGATCGGCGCCGACGCGGCCCTTGATGCCGTCGACCACGCCAGCCGTCATCTGGCGCATCCTGGCGAGCTCGGCCGGCGGAAGGATGTCATGCTGCATGCCGCGGGCAAGCAGTCCGGCGAGCGCATCCGTATCCGACTTCGCCGCGTTCTCACGCTGCGCCTTGATGGCAGCGTCCATCGCGGTGCGGATGATCTGCTGCTGCTCGGCCGAGAGCGCGCCGAAGGCACGGCGGTTCGCCACGATCGAGATGAAGTCGTAGAAATGGCCGGTGTTCGTCAGGTGCTTCTGCACCTCGAAGAAGCGGCTCGCGAAGATGATCGAGTGTGGGTTCTCCTGCCCGTCGACCACGCGCTGCTGCATCGCGGAGTAGAGCTCGCGCACATCCATCGCCACCGGGTTGGCGCCGATCGCGCGGAAGGTGGCGAGATGGGTCTCGTTCGGCTGCAGCCGGATCTTGAGGCCGCGCAGGTCATCGACCGTCTTGACCGGCTTCTGCCCCGTCGTCACGTGGCGGAAGCCGAGTTCCATGTAGCCGAGCGAGATGAACCCCTTGTCGGCCATGCGCCCGTCGAGCAGATCGCCCACCGGGCCGTCGACCACCTTGAACGCCGCCTCGCGCGTCGAGAACTGGAAGGGCAGGCTGATCGCCTCGAGCTCGGGCACGGTGCGGCTGAGGAAGGCCATGCCGACCCACGTCATCAGCAGCGTGCCGGCACGCACCTGGCTGACATTCTCCTGCGCGCCGCCGAGCTGCATCGCGGGGAAGGTATCGACCGCCATGCGTCCGCCGGAGAGGCGCGCGATGTCGGCCTTGAACCCCTCGATCGCGACGGAGGAGGAATGCTCCACCGCGAAATTGCCGGCGATGCGAAGTCGCGTGGTGCCCTGCGCGCGCACCGCGGGGGCGGCGAGCACGGCGGGGGTGGCGGCGAGGGTGAGAAGGGCGGTGCGGCGGCCGACGGTCATGAGGCATCTCCCGGTTTCTGGCCCCCCGCGAAGCGGCGCGAGGGTGCCGGGCACCCGGGATGCAGCCTTCGTGCCAACCCCACCCTCATTCGGCGACGGGCGTCTGCGCCTGGCACTCGCCCCACGGAGTGGCGCAGGAATCGGCATCTGCCGCCCGGATGGACGCGCTTCCAGCGCGCGCAGTCGTGTCGATGGCAGATGCATCTCAGGGATGCACCGTTCTCAGCGCATGCTACCGTGCTCGCGCGGCGCGTCCGGGCAAGCGCTGACGAAGCAACAAGACCAGTGAGGAAACAATGGATCATCACATCGACCAAAGGCTCGGCCGCCGCGCCGCGTTCGGCGTGCTGGGCGCCGCGGCGACGCTGCCGCTCATCAGCCGCACGGCAGAGGCCGCCGCCCCGATCACCGGCATCCGCCAGCCCGACTGGTACCGCTTCAAGATCGGCGCCTTCGAGGCGACGGTGCTCCAGGATGGCCCGCTTGCCCTCGGCGAACCCTCGGTCGGCTTTCCCCAGCACCCGAAGGATGACCTCACCACCCTGCTCCGCAGCAACTTCCTGCCGACGAATACGCTGACGCTCGACCAGAACTGCCTGCTCGTGAACACCGGGAGGCAACTCGTGCTGTTCGACAACGGCGTCGGCGTCACCCGCCCGTTCGGCCTCGGCACCGGCCTCCTGCTGTCCAACCTCCGCGCCGCCGGCGTCCAGCCGGAGCAGATCGACGCGCTGGTCATCAGCCATGCGCATATCGACCACTGCTGGGGCATCATCGGCGCCGATGGCAAGCCGAACTTCCCCAATGCGCAGGTGTTCCTGTCGAAGGCCGATTTCGACTACTGGGCCGGCGACGAACGCCAGGGCGCGCAGGGCTGGATCGGTGAGTTTGCCCGCGGCGCGCGGCGCAACCTCGCCCCCGTGCGTGACCGCATCACCTTCGTCGAGGACGGCAAGGAAGTCGTACCGGGCGTCGTCGCGGTGGCCGCACCCGGCCACACCGTCGGGCACACGGTCTATGCCATCCAGTCCGGCAACAGCCGGGCGATGTTCATCGGCGATCTCGCGCACCACAGCGTGATCATGCTGCGGCGGCCGCAGATCGAGTTCGCCTTCGACACCGACCCGAAGGTGTCAGCCCAGTCGCGCCTGCGGATCCTCCGCCAACTCGCGCAGGAGCGGATGCCGCTGATCGCCTATCACTTCGCCTTCCCTGGAATCGGCCATGTCGCGGCCGAGGGCGAGGGCTTCGGCTGGTACCCGGCCCCCTGGGGCACGGATCTCTGATCACTGCCACTGCCACTGGCACTGCCTGCGCCGTCGAGCACCCGCTCGGCGGCGCATGAGCAGACGATCGTTCCGTCGACAAGACGGTTCGGCAGCGTCGGCTCCTCGCAGAAGGGGCAGAGGATGGGCCCGCCCTCACCCGGCATGCTCATTCCTGCCCCTCAGCCGATCCCAGGCTCGTTGCGGCGGCGATCCGGCAACGGCGCAAGTGCCGCGATGGCCTTCCCCAGCGCATCGTCGCCGTCCCTGCGGGCCAGTTTCGCTGCCGCATCGCGCGCGGCGGTGAAGCCCGCGACATAGCCCGCGTAGCTTGCGCGGTCCAGGCTGACGGCAAGCGCCTGGGCGGCCGCGTGCGTTGCTCCCTCCGCCCTGCTCATCCCGCCTTCGCCGGGCTCTGCGCCTTGAGCGCGGTGAGCGCGCGATCGACCACGTCACCGAGGTCGCGGACCAGCGACACGGCTTCGTCGCCATGGCCGTCGCGCGCGGCATGCTCGATCGCGACGGCGCGCTCGGCAAGCTCGCGCAGGCCATAGTTCGCTGCACCGCCGCGCAACGCGTGCGCCTCGCGCTGCAGCGTCGGCAGGTCGGCCGCAGCGGCGGCCCCCTCGAGGGAGCGCGACCGCTGCCGCACCTCATCGACGCAGGCACCGATCAGCATCACCAGCGTGTCGGGCGACAGGCCGCGGCGAAGCCGGGCGAAATGATCCTCGTCGATGCCGCTGCGAATGGGGTCGCTCGCCTGCGCCTCGGCGCTCAGCGGCGGCAGGTGGCGGGCCAACGCCTCGGCCAGCATTCGTCCCGTCACCGGCTTGGCGAGAACCCCGTTCATCCCGGAGGCGAGGAAGCGCTCGCGGTCGCCGGCCATCACGTTGGCGGTCAGCGCAACGATCGGCACGCGGCCGGCGGGGCCCGGGAGGGCGCGGATCTCGCGCGTCGCGGCAAGACCGTCCATCTCGGGCATGTACATGTCCATGAAGATGAGGTCGTAGGGCCGCGTGCGCGTTGCCTCCACCGCCTCGATGCCGTTGCCCGCGACATCGACGTGGTGGCCGTCCTTGCGTAGCAATGTCGCGGCCACGAGCTGGTTCGCGGGGCTGTCCTCCGCCAGCAGCACGCGGGCGCGCCTGGGCGGCGTGAGGGGGGCCAGTTCCGGCTGCGGCTCGGGCGCGCGCTCCGCCTCCGGCAGGTCGAGGACGAACCAGAAGACGCTGCCGCCGCCGGAGCGCTGGTCGATCCCGACGGTGCCGCCGAGCAGTTCGACGAGACGGCGGCAGATCGCAAGCCCGAGCCCCGTGCCGCCGGTGCGCCGCGCATCCGGCCCCTCGAGCTGCGAGAACGGCTGGAACAGCAGCGGCCGCTGTTCGAGCGGAACGCCGGGGCCGCGATCGGCCACCGAGAAGCGAAGCCGCCGCATGCGCGCCTCGGGTGCTGCCGCATCCGCCGCGGCGACGGCGACGACGATCTGCCCGCGCTGGCTGAACTTCACCGCGTTGGAGATGAGGTTCAGCAGGATTTGCCGGATGCGCCCGGCATCGCCGCGCAGCGCCGCCGGCACATCGGCGCCGACCTCGACCGCGATCTCGAGGTCGCGCTCGCGGGCGGCCGGGCGGAACAGCTCGACCGAGCCGGCAAGCAGCGGCCCCAGCGCGAAATCAGACGGTTCGAGCACAAGTCTGCCCGCCTCGATCTTCGACAGGTCGAGGATGTCGTTGATGATGGCGAGCAGGTGCTCGGCGCTGTCGCGCGCGGTCTCGACATAGCGGCGCTGCTCCGTGTCGAGGGCGGTGTCGGTCAACAGCCCGAGCGTACCGATCACCGCGTTCATCGGCGTGCGGATCTCGTGGCTCACCACCGCGACGAAGCTCGACTTGGCGGCGGAGGCGGCTTCCGCGATCTCGCGGGCGCGGCGCATCTCCTCCTCGCCGCGGCGGCGCGGCGTGATGTCGGTGTAGGCGGTGACGAACCCGCCGCCCGGCAACCCCGTGCGCGTGATCTCGATCACCCGCCCGTCGGGGCGGGTTCGCTCATAGACCCCGAAGCTGCCGGCGCGGACCACGTCGAGGCGGCGACGCACCTCAGTCTCGATGTCGTCGGAGCCGAACTCGCCGCCCTCGGCCTGGGCGCGGATGATGCTCTCGTACGTCGCGCCTTCGAACAGCAGCGTGCCTGGAAGCCCGATCACCTCCTCGAGCCTGTCGTTCCATGTCACGAGCCGGTAGTTGGCATCGAACACCGTGACGCCATCGGACAGGTTGGCAAGCGTGGTCTCGAGCAGCGCGGATTTCTCATCCGCCTGGCGCTTGGCGCGCGCCATCTCGCGGTTCGCCTCCTCGAGCACCACGCGTTCCCGCGCAAGCTCGCCCTCGCGCCGCCCGCGGCGTGCGACCTCGAGCAGCAATGCGCCGACAAGTGCGACGAGGCCGAGCGTGATGGCGGCGGCAGCGGAAAGGGTGGAGAAGGACCGCGCGCGGATGCCCGACGCGATCACCGTCTCCGGGATGGCGACGACCGCGATCAGCGGCACCTCCGGGACGTGGCGGAAGGCAACATGCAGCCGCGCCCCGGGGACGGCTGGCGAGGCGATGGCAAGCGTGCCGCGGGGGGCGGCGCGCATGTCATAGAACAGCGCCGAGGCGCCGATGTCGCGCCCGACGTCGCCCAGCAGCGGGCCGGAGGACGCACGCACCACCCCGTCGCTGCCGACCAGCGCCACGACGATGCCGCTCTCCCGCTCGGCGTCGACGATGGGGCGGACAAGGTCGGCCGGGTCGAGGGCGGCGGCGATCACACCGGCGAAGCTGCCATCGGGGCGCGACAGCCGCGTCGGCACCGCAATCGTCATCCTGCCGCTGACGCGGCCCATGTACGGCCTGCTGACGAAGGGCCTGCCGCCCTCGGCGGCGGCAATGGCAAGGAAGAAGTCACGGTCGCCGGCAAGCACCAGGCTGGCCGGGGCGACCGGCGCGCTGTCGACGATGAAGCCGTCCGCGCCAACGACGACGACCTGGGCCACCGCGTCATCCACGGGGCGGACACGCTCGAACACGGCAGCGGCGGGAATGGCGCGCGGATCGCCGAGCGCGTCGCGCTGGGCCCTGTCACGGGCCGCGAGGAGCTGGGCGTGCACGAGGGTGAAGATGCGCCGCGCCTGCGCATCGAGGGTCGCGGCCGTGGTCGCGGCGAGGCGGGCGGCCTCCTCGCGCTGGGCATCGCGCTCGAGGGCAAGCTGGCCAAGCACCCCGATCCAGAGCACGGCGATGGCGAAGACGCCAGCCGCGACAAGGCCGAGCGAGCCTGGCCTTCCCGTGGCAAGCCTGCCTATCACGCCACGGCGTGGCGAGGCCTGCCCTGTCGTCTCGCTCGGTCCTGCCATGCGCCGACGCCACGTCTCCGCTGCCGCTGGCCCAGATCCGGGCCATGCCACTGTGCCGCTGCCACTGTGCCGCTGCCACTCTGCCGGGCAGGGCGGGCGTGTGCAACAACCGCAGCAGGGCGGAAGGGTCCGCCTTGCTTGCCGGCGGGCCTCTACTTATGGTGCCGCCGCGTCAGCGGGCAAGCGCGCCCGTCGTTCCCCCCGCCGCATCCCGGAGACAGACAGATGCCCAAGATCCAGGTGAAGACCCCCATCGTCGAGATGGATGGGGACGAGATGACGCGCATCATCTGGGGGTTCATCAAGGAGAAGCTCATTCTCCCGTACCTCGACGTCGACCTGAAATACTACGACCTCGGCATCGAGTACCGCGACCAGACGAACGACCAGGTGACGGTCGATGCCGCCAACGCGACCAAGCAGTACGGCGTCGCGGTCAAGTGCGCGACGATCACGCCGGACGAGGCGCGGGTGAAGGAGTTCGGCCTCAAGAAGATGTGGCGCAGCCCGAACGGCACGATCCGCAACATCCTGGACGGCACGATCTTCCGCGAGCCGATCATCTGCAAGAACGTGCCGCGCCTGGTGCCGCACTGGAACCAGCCGATCGTGATCGGCCGCCACGCCTATGGCGACATCTACAAGGCGGCCGAGTTCAAGATCCCCGGCCCCGGCAGCGTGACGATCACCTGGACGCCGCATGACGGCACCCCCGGCCTCGCGATGGAGGTGATCGACATGAAGGGCCCGGGCGTCGCACTCGGCATCCACAACACCGTCGCGTCCATCCAGGGCTTCGCGCGCGCCTCGTTCAACTATGGCCTCGCGCGCAACTACCCGGTCTATCTCTCGACCAAGAACACCATCCTCAAGGCCTATGACGGCACGTTCAAGGACGTGTTCCAGGAGGTGTTCGAGGCCGAGTTCAAGGCCGAGTTCGACAAGCGCGGGCTGACCTACGAGCACCGGCTGATCGACGACATGGTCGCCTGCGCGCTCAAGTGGAACGGCGGCTACGTGTGGGCCTGCAAGAACTATGACGGCGACGTGCAGTCTGACATCGTGGCCCAGGGCTTCGGCTCACTCGGGCTCATGACCTCGGTGCTGATGACGCCCGACGGCAAGACCATCGAGAGCGAGGCCGCCCATGGCACGGTGACGCGCCACTATCGCGACCACCAGGCCGGGAAGGAGACCTCGACCAACCCGATCGCCTCGATCTTTGCCTGGACGCGCGGCATCGCCTATCGCGGCAAGTTCGACGGCACCCCCGATGTCGAGAAGTTCGCCGCAACCCTCGAGCGCGTCTGCATCGAGACGGTGGAGAGCGGGTTCATGACCAAGGACCTTGCCGTGCTGATCGGGCGCGAGCAGAAGTGGATGAACACCCAGGCCTTCCTGGACAAGCTCGACGCCAACCTCAAGACGGCAATGGCAGCCTGGTGAGCAGACTCCGGCATGGCACCCCCATGCCGGAGCCCTTTCTTTCAGCGTCGGAGAGAGCGATGTACGAATTCTACGTCACCATCATCGGCGCGAAGCAGGGACGCTTCCCGGGCGAGGCGCCGCAGGGCCCGCACGAGGGCAAGCTGGTCGGCCTCGCCTATGACCAGGCAAGCCTCACCGCGACGTCGAGCACCGGCACGCGCACTGGCAAGCTCACCCTCCAGCCGGTGCGCTTCACCAAGGAATGGGGTGCCGCGAGCCCTGCCCTGCTCGCCGCAATCGGGGCGGGCGAGGCGCTCACCTCCGTCGTGTTCGAGTTCGTGCGCACCTCCGACGAAGGCGTGCAGGAGGTGTTCCACCGCGTCACCCTCGCCAATGCGCGGGTGGTGGAGCTTCGGCCCTTCGTCGATCTCGACGCTGAGCCGTCGAGCCTGATGCCGCTGCCGCCACTCGAGGAGGTGGCGATCGCCTATGCCGGGCTGACGGTGGAGAACCTGGCGCACGGCACGCGAGCCTCGGCCGGCACGGTGGGCAGGGCGAGGGCCACGTCGGCGCCGCGGGCGAAGCCGGCCGCCAAGGCGAAACCGGCGGCGAAGGCCCGCACGCGGCGCTGAGCCGGCCCAGCGCTCTGCCATGGGCCCGGTGATCGGCCCGGTCGGGCTGCTCGACCTCGCCGCGCTGACCGTCTTCGCTGCCTGCTGGTTCGGCTACGCGGCCGTGGTCGACCGCGTGCCCTCCATCCGTGCCCGCAGCGTGATCGCGGCGATGGACGAGCACCGGCGCCGCTGGATGCGGGCGATGGTGGGCCGTGACGTGCGCGTGTTCGACGCCGTCGTCATCGGCAACCTGATGTCTTCGGGCACCTTTCTCGCTACCACGGCCATCTTCATCCTCGGCGGCCTCGTCGCCATGCTCGGCGCCTCCGACATGGGGCTGCGCGTGGTCGGGGCCCTTCCCTTCGCGGCGACGACAAGCGAGGGGTTGTGGGAGATCAAGATCGGCCTCCTGCTCGTCATCTTCATGGCGGCATTCTTCGAACTGACCTGGTCACTCCGACAGTTCAACTACTGCCAGATCATCGTCGGCGGCATCGGACGCGAGGCGGACGAGGCCGCCTTCGCCCAGGCCGAGACGGCGGCCCGCGTGGCCAACCGGGCGGCCAAGCACTTCAACACCGGGCTCAGGGCCTACTATTTCGGGCTTGCCGCGCTGGCCTGGCTGATCCACCCCCTGGCCCTGGTCGCCGCCAGCCTGCTCGTGCTGGCCGAGCTTCACCGCCGCGAGTTCCGTTCGGTGGTTCGCGACGCGGCGATGACGGAACGGTCATGATCGCTGCGCTATGACAAGCACGCCATGACCGGCTGAGGGGGCTTGAACCCGCCCCCCCGGACGGACCACCTGCCCAGCCGTTGCTTCAGGAGGCTTCCCGCTTGGACCAGTTCGCCCAGGATGCCCTGGCCCTCGTGCGCGATAACGCAGCCTGGGCGGCGCCAATCACCTTCGCGCTCGCCTTCTGCGAGTCGATCGCCTTCCTCTCCCTCATCGTGCCGGCGACGGTGCTCCTGGTCGGCCTCGGCGCGATCGTCGGTGCCGGCGGGGTGGATTTCGTCAGCGTCTGGATCGCGGCGGCGGTTGGTGCGGTGCTGGGCGACCTCGTGTCCTACGGGGCGGGGTATGTGCTGAAGGGCAGGGTCGCCGGCATCTGGCCGCTCTCGCGACACCCCGACATGCTGGTGAAGGGCGAGATCTTCTTCCGCCGCTTCGGCATTCCGGGCCTGTTCATCGGCCGGTTCCTCGGGCCGATGCGGGCCTCGGTGCCGCTCGCCGCCGGCATGTGCCGGATGAACGTGGTGACGTTCACCGTCGTCGGCATCGCCTCGGCCTTCGTCTGGGCCGGGGTGCTGATGGCGCCGGGTGCCTTCGGGATGGCAGCCATCCTCTGAGAGCCCGCCTGCCAATGCGACTGCCATGGCCGCCGGGCAGCGCACTCCCAAACGGGCTCTGAGCGGCTCGTTCGTTGCACGCTTGAACCTTCGGCCCGGCGGCGCGACGATGGGCGATGAACGACGCTTCGGCTGCGCCGGCCGCGTCCCTCGGCAGGCCAGCCCCGCCAGCCTGGCACCTCTTCGTGCCGAAGCTCATCACCGTGCTCCGGCAGGGCTACGGGCTTGCGCATTTCCGCGCCGACGTGCTTGCCGGCCTCACCGTCGCCATCGTTGCCCTGCCGCTGGCCATGGCGCTCGCCATCGCCTCGGGCACGACGCCCGATGTCGGGCTCGTCACCGCCGTCGTCGGCGGGTTCCTCGGCTCGGCGCTCGGCGGCGCCAGGTTCAACATCTCGGGGCCGACCGGGGCGTTCGTCGTCGTCGTCTTTGGGGTGATCGAGAAGCACGGGTATGACGGGCTGCTGATGGCCACCGTCATGGCAGCGGCGATGCTGGCCGCGGCCGGGCTGTTCCGCCTCGGCACCTGGATCAAGTACGTGCCGGAACCCGTCGTCGTCGGCTTCACCGCCGGCATCGCGGTGATCATCTTCTCCTCCCAGATCCGCGACCTGTTCGGGCTGTCGATCGCGCGGCTGCCGGGCGGCGTGCCGGCGCAGTGGGAGGCGTTCTGGGGAGCGCGCGCGAGCGTGTCGGCGGCAGCGATCGCCGTCTCCGGCGCAGCACTCGCGACCATCGTGGCGATCCGCCGGTACGCCCCTGCCCTGCCGGGCTTCCTCATCGCGGTGGTCGGTGCCTCGCTTCTCGTCACGCTCTCGGGCCTGCCGGTCGAGACCATCGGCTCGCGCTTCGGCGCCATCCCCTCCTCCCTCCCCGCGCCGTCGCTGCCGTATTTCGAGGTGGGCCGGATCGGCGAACTGCTCGGGCCCGCCTTCACCATCGCCTTCCTCGGCGGCGTCGAGAGCCTGCTCTGCGCCGTGGTGGCGGACGGGATGACGGGGCGGCGGCATCGGTCCAACGCCGAGTTGCTCAGCCAGGGCATCGCCAACCTCGCCTCCGCCTGCTTCGGCGGCCTGCCCGTGACGGGCGCGATCGCGCGCACCGCGACCTCGATCCGCGCCGGCGCGAAAACCCCCGTCGCCGGCATGCTGCACGCGGTGTTCCTGCTGGGCTTCATGATGATCGCAGCCCCGCTCGCCTCCTACGTGCCGCTCGCCTCGCTCGCCGCCGTGCTCGTGGTCGTGGCGTGGAACATGAGCGAGCAGCACAAGCTCCGCCACATGCTCGCCACCGCGCCGAAGGGCGAGCGCCTCGTCCTCGTCATCACCCTCGGGCTCACCGTGCTGGTCGATCTCACGCTCGCGATCGAGGTCGGCGTCGTGCTGGCCGCGATCCTGTTCATGCACGGCATGGCGGAGGCGGTCTCGCTCACCCCGGAAGGGGCGCGGGTGATCGTTCCGGACGAGGATGATTTCGCGAGGCCAAGGGATGACCGCTACAGCCAGCGTGACGCGCTGCCGGAGGGGGTGGAGGTGTTCCAGCTGCGCGGCCCGCTGTTCTTCGGCGCGGCGGGAAGGCTGGCCGACGTGATGGAGACGATGCCGCGCGCGCCGCGCCACTTCATCCTGCGGATGCGCGAGGTGCCGTTCATCGACAGCACCGGCGTCGCCGCGCTCGCCGACTTCGTGCGGCGGTCGCGCGCCGCCGGCACGCACGTGATCGTCACGGGCGTGCAACCACAGCCGCGGACGGTGATGGCGCGGATGGGCCTGACGGATACGATGCCGGGCTTCACCGTGGCGGAGGACTTCGCCGCGGCACTCGCCCTCGTCCGCGCCGCTGCGTGACTCAGGCTCCTGACGGAACGACTGGCAGCCACAGCACATCCCCGATCCGGCCGGTTCCTGACGCCAGCATCGCGAGCCTGTCGAACCCCATGGCGATGCCCGCGCAAGGCGGCAGGCCGTGGTCAAGCGCGGCGAGGAACTCCTCGTCCACCGCACGCGCCTCGCCCGTCATGGCCTTCCGCTCGGCCGCCCAGGCGGCAAAGCGGACGCGCTGCTCTGCGGCATCGGTCAGCTCCTCGTAGGCGTTGGCAAGCTCGAGCCCAGCGGCGAACAGCTCGAACCGCAGCGCCACGCGTGGGTCATGCGCATCGCGGCGTGACAATGCTGCCTCCGAGGCCGGCCAGTGCGTGAGGAAGGTCGGTCGCTCCCGCCCGATCGCCGGTTCGATGCGGTCGAGCAGGAGGCGGAAGAACAGGTCCTGCCACGTCTCGCCAGGCCTGTGCGCGACGCCGAGCGGCGCGGCGGCGGCGGCCAGCAGCCCGACATCGGGGACCAGCGGGTCGGGCGCGGTGGCAAGGATGTCGAGCCCGCCGCAATGCAGCCGGAACGCGTCCGCCACGGTCAGCCGCTCGAACCGCCGGTCCGTCGGCACCGCGAGGGTTGGCGACCGCAGCCCCTCCGGCACCACGGCGCGGACCAGCGCCTCTGTCTCGTCCATCAGCCCGTCGAGCGTGAGGCCGGGGCCGTACCATTCCAGCATGGTGAATTCCGGCTGGTGGTTCGGACCCGCCTCGCCGTTGCGGAAGACGCGCGCGAACTGGAAGATCGGGCCGGACCCGCCCGCCAGCAGCTTCTTCATCGCGAACTCGGGGCTGAACTGGAGGAACAGGTCGCGCGCCCCCCCCTGCTCGCTCGGGCCCAGCTTGGCGGCATAGCGCGTGGCGAACGGGTCGAGATGCGGTTCCATGCCGGGGCATGGCTGCAGCACCGGCGTCTCCACCTCCATGTAGCCGCGCGAGCCGAGGACCGCGCGGATGTCGGCCGCGAGCCGCGCGCGCCGGCGCAGGAAGGGCAGCCGCGCGGCCAGCCGGCCAGGGTGCCAAGGGGGGGAGATCACGCGGTTGCCTCCGGCGCAGGACGGGACTAAAGGCGGCGACCATGCCGGACGGCCACGCCCCCGCAAAGACGCTCCGCACCCCCGCAGCGCTCGCCGCCGCAGGGCTGGTGCGTGACGATCCCGCCCTCGCGCCGGTCGCGGCGCGGTATGCGATCGCCGTCACGTCCCATGTCGTGGGGCTGATCGACCGCGCCGACGCGCAGGACCCGATCGCCGCGCAGTACATCCCGCATCCAGACGAGGCCCTGGTGCGCGATGACGAGCACCCCGACCCGATCGGCGATGACGCGAAGAGCCCCGTCACCGGCATCGTCCACCGCTACCCCGATCGCGTGCTGCTGAAGCCCCTGCTCGCCTGCCCGGTCTATTGCCGCTTCTGCTTCCGCCGCGAGAACGTCGGGCCCGATGGCGGGGTGCTGTCGGAGGCGGAACTCGCGGCGGCACTCACCTACATCCGCGCGCGGCCCGCCATCCGCGAGGTGATCCTGACGGGCGGCGACCCGCTGATGCTCTCGCCCCGCCGGCTTGGCGCGATCCTCGCCGCCCTCGATGCCATCCCGCATGTGGAGCTTCTCCGCATCCACACCCGCGTCCCGGTGGCAGACCCCTCGCTGGTCACGCCAGGCCTCGCCGCGGCGCTGGAGACGGCCAAGCCGCTCTGGCTCATCCTGCACGCCAACCATGCGCGCGAACTCGCACCCGAGGCGCTGGCCGCCATCGCGGCGATCCAGCGCACCGGCGTGCCGATGCTGGCGCAGAGCGTCCTTCTCGCCGGGGTGAATGACAGCGAGGTGGGGCTGGAGGCGCTGTTCCGCGCTCTCGTCGCCGCCAGGGTCAAGCCCACCTACCTGCACCACCTCGACCCCGCCCCCGGCACCGCGCGCTTCCGTGTGCCGCTCTCGCGCGGCCGGGCGCTGATGAAGGCGCTGCGCGGCCGCGTTCCCGGCCATGCCCTGCCGACCTATGTGGTCGACCTCCCCGGCGGGGCCGGCAAGGTGCCGGTGGCCGAGAGCCACGCCCTTGCCGACGGGGCCTTCTGGGTCATCGAGGCGCCTGACGGAAGCCGCCATCGGCTTGCCGATGGTGCCGAAAGCGTCTAACACCCGCGCCGACCCCAGGAACCAGCGACGGAAGCGGCTCTGCCATGAAGATGCAGGCAAACCAGATGCGCCCAGGCCACGTGATCGAGCACGAAGGCCGCCGCTGGACCGTGCTCAAGAGCGCGATCAACACCCCGGGCAAGGGCGCTGCCGTCATCCAGGTCGAGATGCGTGACCTGAAGTCCGGCGCCAAGAAGGACGAGCGCTGGCGGACGGTGGATACGGTCGAGCGGCTGCAGACCGAGCAGAAGGAAATGGATTTCCTCTACGCCACCGGCGACGCGCTGACGCTGATGGACAAGGAGACGTTCGAGCAGATCGAGCTCTCCGCCGATCTGGCGGGCGATGCCAAGCAGTTCCTCCAGGAGGGCATGATCCTGACCGTCGACCTGGTGGACGGCGATCCGGTTGCTGTCCACCTGCCCTCGACCGTGATCCTCGAAATCGTGCAGGCGGATCCGGTGGTGAAGGGGCAGACCGCGACCTCCTCCTACAAGCCCGCGATGCTCTCGAACGGCGTGCGGACCATGGTGCCGCCGTTCATCGAGAGCGGGGAGAAGATCGTCGTCCGCACCGAGGATGCGACCTATGTCGAGCGGTCGCGCGGCTGACCCGCCGCACACACCGTGGCAGTTCCCCGTTTCTCCCCCGTCGTCAACGTGATGGTCTCGGCCGCCCAGAAGGCGGCCAAGCGGCTGCTGCGTGATTTCGGCGAGGTCGAGCAGCTCCAGGTCTCGGTGAAGGGACCGTCTGACTTCGTCAGCCAGGCCGATCTCCGCGCCGAGGAGACGCTGCGCGTCGAGCTCGCCAAGGGCCGCCCCGACCATGCCTTCCTGATGGAGGAGAGTGGCGGCTCCGGCCCGGAGGAGTGGAAGTTCCGCTTCGTGGTCGACCCGCTCGACGGCACCACGAACTTCCTGCACGGCATTCCGCACTGGGCGATCTCGATCGGCCTCGAACGCCGCCTTGGCAAGACGACCGAGGTGGTCGCCGGCGTCATCTACAGCCCCGCGCAGGACGAGATGTTCGTCGGCGAGAAGGGTGTTGGCGCTTTCCTGAACGAGCGGCGCCTGCGCGTCTCCTCGCGCCGGGAGATGCGCGATGCGCTGTTCGCCACCGGCATTCCCTTCGGCGCGGTGCCGAACAAGCGGGAGTTCACGGCAACGCTCGCGACGCTGATGCCGCAGGTGGCCGGCATCCGGCGCGCGGGGGCAGCGGCGCTCGACCTCGCCTGGGTGGCTGCCGGGCGGTATGACGGGTTCTGGGAACTGCACCTGAACCCGTGGGACATCGCGGCTGGAATCCTGCTGGTCCGCGAGGCCGGCGGCTTCGTCACCGCCCCCGATGGCGGCGATGCCTTCGCGACCGGCGACGTGGTGGCGGGCAATCCGCAATTGCAGCCGAAGCTGCGCGAGGTCGTTCTCGAGGGCATTGCCACCGCGCGACGCTAAGCGACGCACCCGGGTTGGTGTGCACCTGCGTCATCGCGTAAGGTCAGCGCTGAGTTGATGTTCGACGCGCCGCGGAGACCATGCAAGGCCCGTTCCGCCTGATCCTGACGCTGCTGGGATTGCTGAGCCTGCCGGCGATTGCCGCCGCGCAGGACCCGTCCGTGCGCGTCGACCGGTCCGTGCTGAACGAGCTTGGCCCGGCGCCGCGCGTGCCGGGGCAGGCGGTCGAGTCGCCACAGCGGGCGCAGCAGCCACGCCAGCGCGCACCTCGGCGTGCGCAGCGGCCACAGCGCCAGG
>NZ_JALHPR010000026.1 GCF_022842375.1 Elioraea sp.
GTCGCGCGCCGGCGCCTGCGCACGGCGGCAAGCCCGAACAGGCCGGCGCCGAGCAGCGCGAGCGAGGCGGGCTCGGGCACGGGGGTGCCGGGCGGCGGCGGCGCGGCAAAGGTGAAGCTGACGCCGAAGGGCAGCCTTTCGTTCTCGTCCACGGGTTGCGTGAAGTTGAAGGATAAGCCGGACATGTCGATCCGGATCTGCGTGGCAGTGATCGCGACATCAGACAGGTCGAACCCAGCCTTCGACGCACCGGCCAGCGCAACGCCAGTGATCCCGTGCGGCGCCGTTGCCTCGAACACGAAACCGTTGAACGACGGGGGGTCGAACGTGACGCTGAATTCAGCGGTCGACACCGGGACGGGGGTCATGAGGAGCGAATCGGCCGACATGTCCACGTCGAACCGAATCACACCCGGGAGTGCGTCGAGGCCCGTTTCCGTCCCTGCGCCGACGGTGAACGTGCCAGGGTTGAATGGCACCTCGCCGGAGGGAAACACACGCTTTGCGGAGAAACCCTGGCCGATGAGGCTGGCCTCGGCTTTTCCGGGAGTGAAGCAGGCCACGACAGCCGCCGTTATGGCGACCGCTAGCAATCGAGATCCCATGGTATTCCCCCAGATCAAAGAGCCCCAGCGAGGAATCGATCTCCGTCGTGAAGGAGGCGGTCAATCGGTCAATGGGCGCGATCACCTGGTTGGCGAGCAGCCCCCCTGCGTCACGAGTGCCGCGGGGCGCAGCAGCATCAGCACCGCCGCCATCCCGAGAAGCTCCGGCCACACGGCGGCGAACAACGTTTCGGTGGTGTGGCGGGCGAGCAGGGTGACGACGCGGCCCATGAACAGCGGGATCAGCGTGTCGAGCAGCGCGACCGTGAAGGCCGCCGCGAACAGCGCCGCGAAGGGTCCGCGCGCCTGGCGCACGAAATGCCAGTAGAACGCGATCAGCCCAGCCCCGGAGGGCGGTGGCGCCTCCGGCGGGACGGTCAGGGGGATCGCGCGTCCTGCCCGTTCGCGCCACTGCCGGTTGCGCGGGGCGGAGACCCGCCTGATCGGCGATCAGGCGGGGGTGATCAGGCGTATCTGATCAGGCGAGCGTCGTGCGCCGGCGCCTGCGCACGGCGGCAAGCCCGAACAGGCCGGCGCCGAGCAGCGCGAGCGAGGCGGGCTCGGGCACGGGGGTGCCGGGCGGCGGCGGCGCGGCAAAGGTAAAGCTGACGCCGAAGGGCAGCCTTTCGTTCTCGTTGATCGGGGGATCGAAGTTGAGGAACAAGTCCGTCATCGTGATCCGGATCTGCGTGGCAGTGATCTCGATATCGGACAGATCGAACCCAGCCCTGGACGCACCGGCCAGCGCAAAGCCCGTGATGCCGTGCGGCGACGTTGCCTCGAACACGAACAGACTTTGAAAGAACGTCCGAGTCATGGGGCTGGTCCGCAGCGGGACGGCGGTCATGAGCAGCGCGTCCGCGGACACGTCCACATCAATCCGTATGAAACCGGGCCAGGCCTCCATGGAGGTTTCCGTCCCTGCGCCGACGGTGAACGTGGGAGTGTCGAATTCCCGTTCAAAACTGGGAAACACATACTTTGCCGAGAATTGCTGACCGATGAGGCTGGCCTCGGCTTTTCCGGGAGCGAGGCACGCCACGACAGCCGCCGTCATGGCGACCGCCAGGAATCGAGATGTCACTGTATTTCCCCCGGATTGAAGCGCCCCAAGCGAGAATTTGATATCCGTCATGAAGGAGGCGGTCAATCGGTCAATGGGCGCGGGCGACCGGCGCGTTGCGCGGCGCGCTTCGCCCTCGATCCGCCTCGATCGGTCGGGCTACCCTGCCGCCCATGCCGCGCTCCGACGCCTTCGCCCGCATCAAGGCCGACATCCTCGCGATCATCCGCGCGGTGCCTGAGTGCGCTGTGGTGACCTTCGCGGCGATCGGTTCGCATCTCGACATCGCCCCGCGCCACGCGGCCTACATCCTCGCCACGCACGCGGGCGGCGAGGACGAGGCGTTCCCCTGGCACCGCGCGGTCGCGGCCGATGGCGCGCTGCTCTCAGGCCCGCGCGGGTCGCGGCAGGCCGTGCTGCTGGCCGCCGAAGGACACGCGATCACGCGCGGAAAGCTCGACGGGCTGGATGCGGTGGTGGCCATCGCCGCGCTCGAACACGGCGTTGCGAAGCAGGTGCGCGAGCCTACGCCTTCGCCAGACGATCCAGCGCCACCAGGCGGTCGAGCAGGGCAGGCATCGCGTCCAGCCGCTGCATCACCGGCCCGTCGGAGGGTGCGCGGTCAGGGTCCTCGTGGCACTCGATGAACACGGCGGCGATGCCCACCGCCACCGCCGCGCGGGCGAGCACGGGCGCCATCTCGCGCTGACCGCCTGACGCCCCGCCAAGGCCACCGGGTGCCTGCACGGCGTGCGTGGCATCCATCACCACCGGGTAGCCCGTTCCCGCCATGATGGGGAGTGAGCGCATGTCGGCGACCAGCGTGTTGTAGCCGAAGCTCGCACCACGCTCGGTCAGCAGGATGCGGGTGTTGCCCGTGCTCGCCACCTTGGCCGCCACGTTGGCCATATCCCATGGCGCCAGGAACTGGCCCTTCTTGATGTTCACCGCAGCCCCGGTCTCGCCGGCCGCGATCAGCAGGTCGGTCTGCCGGCAGAGGAAGGCAGGGATCTGCAGAACGTCCACCGCCTCGGCGGCCGGCTTGCACTGGTCGATGTCGTGCACGTCGGTCAACACCGGCAGGCCGAGGCTTTCGCGGATGCCGGCCAGGATCGCCAGCCCCTTCTCCATGCCGATGCCGCGCGCGCCGGAAAGGCTCGTGCGGTTGGCCTTGTCGAACGACGCCTTGAAGATCAGCCCGATGCCCGCCTTGCCCGCCATCTCCTTCAGCGCGGATGCCATCATCACCGCATGGTCGCGGCTCTCGATCTGGCAGGGGCCGGTGATCAGGACGAGCGGGCGGTCATTGCCGATGGCGAGATCGCCGACGGCAACGCTCACGACCAGTAATCCTGCATGATCGCATCCGCCCAGGCCGGCTGGCGGCGCATGCCGCGGGGCGAGAACCCGTCCATCCACGGCTTGATGTCGAGAACGGGCGTGCCGTCGATCGCGTCCAGCCCGGCGACGTGCAGCACCGTCCCTTCGACGCGCAGCACGCGGCAGACGGTCGAGGCGAGGCGGTTCGGCCTGTCCTTGCCCCGCTGCGCGAAGATGCCGACGCGCGGCCAGTCGGGGTTGCCGCGCGGGTGGCGCGCGCCCGTTTCCACCTTCGCCGCGTCCACGAGATGGCAAAGAAAGATCACCTCGACATGCGAGAAGCTGTCGACACCCGCCAGCGCATCCGGCCCGAACCGCGCGGCGTCGAGGGCGATGGAGACGAGCTCCGCATCCCAGCCATCGTCCGTCGCCTCCTTGCGGGTCGAGCGGACGTACCCGATCGGGGTGAGAACGACCTCCATCACACCAGCCTGCTCTGCTCGAGGGCGGCGCGCACGAAGCTGGCGAACAGCGGGTGCGGCTCGAGCGGGCGGGATTTCAGCTCCGGGTGGAACTGCACCCCGACGAACCACGGATGGTCGGGCAACTCCACGATCTCGGGCAGGGTCGCATCGGGGCTCATGCCGGAGAACAGCAGGCCGCGCTCTTCAAGCATGGGTTTGTAGCGGATGTTCACCTCGTAGCGGTGGCGATGACGCTCGCTGATCCGTGCCGATTCGTAGATCCGGCGGACCAGCGAGCCAGGCTGCAGCACGCACGGGAAGGCGCCGAGCCGCATCGTGCCGCCCAGGTCGCCGTTCTCGTCGCGACGCTCGATCGCGTTGCCCTTCGTCCACTCGGTGAGCAGGCCGACGACGGGGTGGCTGCACGCCCCGAACTCGGTCGAGGACGCCCCCGCGAGGCCAGCGAGGTTCCGCGCCGCCTCGATCACCGCCATCTGCATGCCGAAGCAGATGCCGAAGAAGGGCAGCTTGCGCTCGCGCGCGAACCGCACCGCCTCGATCTTGCCCTCGGTGCCACGCTCGCCGAACCCGCCCGGCACGAGGATACCGTGCACGCCCTCGAGGCGGTGGATCGCGCCGGGGCTCTCGAAGATCTGGCTGTCCACCCAGTCGAGCTTCACGCGCACCTGGTTGGCGATGCCGCCATGGGCCAGCGCCTCGGCGAGCGACTTGTAGCTGTCGAGCAGGTTCGTGTACTTGCCCACCACCGCGATCGTCACCTCGCCCTCAGGGGCGCGGATGATGTCGACGATCTTCTCCCACGGCTCGATCTCGGGCTCTGTCTCGTAGGGCAGGCCGAAATGGCGCAGCACCTCGCGGTCGAGCCCCTCGCGGTGGTAGCTGCCGGGAACGGCATAGATCGTGTCGACGTCGAGCGCGGGGATCACCGCCTCCTGCCGCACGTTGCAGAACAGCGCGATCTTCCGCCGCTCCCCGTCCGGGATCGGGCGGTCGCAGCGGCAGAGGAGGATCTGCGGCTGGATGCCGACGTTCAGCAGCTCCTTCACCGAGTGCTGCGTCGGCTTGGTCTTGAGCTCGCCGGCCGAGGGAATCCACGGCACGAGCGTCAGATGCACGAACAGCACATGCTCCGACCCAAGCTCGTTGCCGAGCTGGCGGATCGCCTCGAGGAAGGGCAGGCTCTCGATGTCACCGACCGTGCCGCCGATCTCGGCAAGCACGAAATCGGCCGCCTCGCCGCCCTCTTCCGCGGTCGGCGCCGTGATCGCGGCCTTGATCGCGTCGGTCACGTGCGGAATCACCTGAACGGTGGCGCCGAGGTAGTCGCCCCGCCGCTCCTTGGCGATCACGTTGGCGTAGATGCGCCCCGTCGTCGCGTTGTCGGCCTTGGTCGCGCCAACGCCGGTGAACCGCTCGTAATGGCCGAGGTCGAGGTCAGTCTCCGCCCCGTCATCGGTGACGTAGACCTCGCCATGCTGGTAGGGGCTCATCGTCCCCGGGTCGACGTTGAGGTAGGGGTCGAGCTTGCGCAACCGGACGCGGAAGCCGCGGGCCTGGAGGAGCGCGCCGAGGGCCGCGGAGGCAATTCCCTTGCCGAGGGAGGAGACCACGCCGCCCGTGATGAACACGTATCGCGTCATGGGCGGACACCATACGCGTGCATGGTCATGCGGCTCAACCGCCTCTCACGGCACAACACGGCTACGCCTTGATCTAGTTGGTCGGAACGGCCGGCGCGGCGGGTGCCGCGGGGGTGGCCGGAACGGCAGGGGCCGTCGCGGCAGGCGGCGAATCGAGCAGCGAGCGCGGCTGCCGGGTGCCCTGGTTCAGCAGGGCGAGGGCCAGCGACAGGGCGAAGAAGATCGTCCCGAGGATGGCGGTCGCGCGCGTCAGCAGGTTGGCGGTGCCGCGGCCGGACATGAAGCTGCCCATGCCGCCGCTGGACGAGCCAATGCCCAACCCCCCGCCCTCGCTGCGCTGGAGCAGCACGACGATGATCAGTGCGATCGTCACGAGCAGGTGGATCACCAGGAGAACGGTGGTCATGGGCCTCGGCCATCAGTGTCGTGGAAAGGGGGGGTCATACAGGCATCGCGGGCCGGGCGCCACCCCCGAGCGGAGGAGAAGGGGTTCGTCACGCGGCCGGGACCGGGGCGGCGGCGGCGATGGCGAGGAAATCCGACGCCACCAGGCTCGCCCCGCCCACCAGCGCGCCGCCGACCTCGGGAATGGCCAGGATCGACGCGGCAATGGCCGGCTTCACGCTGCCGCCGTAGAGGATGGGCACCGCCCCCATCTGCCGGTTGCCGAGCAGCCACCGGATGTAATGGTGCATCTCGGCGATCTCCTCCACCGAGGCTGTCTTTCCCGTGCCGATGGCCCAGACCGGCTCGTAGGCGACGATCCCCCCCGCCTCCTCGAATTCGTGCGGGATGGAGTTGAACACCTGGTCCTGCACGATCTCGCGGGCCCTGCCCTTCTCGCGCTGGGCCAGCGTCTCGCCGATGCAGAGGATGGGCCTGAGCCCCCAGTTCATCGCCATCCGCGCCTTGGCCTCCACGATCGCGTTGGTCTCGCCATGGTCGGTGCGGCGCTCGGAATGGCCGACGATGACGTGGGTCGCACCGGCGTCCTTCAGCATCTCGGCCGAGATGTCGCCGGTATGCGCGCCCTCGACCTTGGCATGGCAGTCCTGGCCGCCCACCATCACCGGCCCGCCCTCCATGGCCTTGGCGATGCGGGTGAGAACCGTCGCCGGCGGGCAGATGATGATCTCGGCGCGATCCCTGAGCGACCAGGCGCCGTCGCGCACGTCGCAGGCCAGCTGCTCGGCGGCGGCGCCCACCCCGTTCATCTTCCAGTTGCCGGCGATCACTGCCTTGCCCATGCGGCCCTCCCTGGCGTGCGTGACGGTTCCTAGCGCTCCTCGTGCGGCTTGGGAACCGGCGTGAGAACCGCGCGCGTTGCCCCTCGCCCGCCCCTCCCCTATGGTCCGCCGCCTCGGCAAGGGTTTCGACAAGGACATCCCTCGATGCTTGGCGCACTGCGCGGATGGCTGAACTCCTGGGTCGCCAAGGGGCTGTTCGTCCTGCTGATCCTGTCCTTCGCCGTCTGGGGCGTTGGCGACTTCGTCGGCGGCGGCGGCGCGCCCTCGTCGGTCGCGACCGTCGGCGGCCGCAGCATCTCGGTCGAGGAGGCGACGGAAGCCTACCGGCGCGACCTCACCCAACTGCAGCGCAGCTTCGGCGGCAATTTCGAGCCCGTCGCCCCGCTCCGCCGGCGTATCGCCGAGGATGCGGTGAACCGGCTGATCACGCTGACCGCCATCGCCGAGGAAGCCGCTGCGCGCGGCGTCGCCGTCACCGATGAGGCGCTCAGGCAGTTCATCTTCACCGCCGAGCCGTTCCGCGGCCTCGACGGCAGCTTCAATCGCGTTGCGTTCGACAGCTTCCTGCGCAATGCCGGCCTCTCCGAGGCGCGCTTCCTGCTCCTCCTGCGCGGCGACATCGCGCGCCAGCAGGTATTGATGGCCGTGCGCGCCGGCGCCGCGGGGCCGTCGGCAATGGCCGTTCCCATCCTCGCCTTCCAGGGCGAGCAGCGCGACGCGCGGGTGGTGGAGATGCGCTTCATCGCCGCCGCCGCCCCGCCGGAGCCCTCCGAGGAGCAGCTTCGTCGCTTCCACGCCAACGAGGCAGCCCGCTTCACCGCCCCGGAATACCGCCGCTTCCAGCTGCTGACGCTGACGGTCGAGCAGGTCGCGCGCGAGATCACCCCGACCGAGGACCAGCTCCGTGCCGCCTATGACGCACGCCGGGCGGAATACGTGCTGCCCGAGCGGCGCACGATCGAGCAGGCGCTGGTCAATGACGAGATCCTCGCGCGCAGCCTTGCCCAGGCCTGGCGCGGCGGGCTCGACTTCGCCGCCATCGAGGCGCAGGCCGGCAGCGCGGGCGGGTCAGCCGCTGCGCTGGGCACCGTCTCGCGCGAGGACCTGCCGGATGCGGCGATCGCCGCCGCCGCCTTCGACGCCGCCGAAGGGGCCGTGACCGATCCAGTGCGAAGCGATTTCGGCTGGCACGTGCTGCGCGTCACCGCGATCGCGGCGGGCCAGACGCGCGCGTTCGCCAGCGTGCGCGAGGAACTCGCCGGGGAGGTCGCGCGCGAGCTCGCGGCCGAGCGCATCTACACCGTCGCCAACCGCGTCGAGGACAGCATCGCCGAGGGCATCCCGCTCGCCGAGGTGGCGCGCCGCCACGCGCTTGGCTTCACCGAGATCGCCGCGATGGACGGTGACGGCCGTGGCCCCGATGGCGCGCCGCTCGACCTCGGCGCGATGGCGCGGCCGATCGTCGATTCGGTATTCGGCACCCAGGTCGGCACGACGAGTCGGCTGGTCGAGGCGGAGGGGTCGAATTTCTTCGCCACCCGCGTGGAGGACATCACCCAGCCGGCACTGCGCCCGTTCGAGAGCATCGCGGCCGAGGTGAAGACGGCCTGGGAGAACGCCGAGCGTCGCCGCGCGATGGAAGGCCAGGCAGCGCAGCTTCTCGCCGCCGTGCAGGGCGGCACGCCGTTCGAGGCGGCAGCCACCGCGCAGGGCTGGACGCCGCGGCGCATCGGGCCGTTCCTGCGCAATTCACGCGGCGCGGGCACGCCGCCGCCCCAGCTTCTGCAGGCCATCTTCGGCATGGCCGAGGGAGAGGCCACGATGATCGAGGCAAACCAGTCCTTCATCGTCGTCGCGGTCGGCAGCATCACCAAGCCCGACGTGACGGCAGCCGACAGGCTCGCCCCCGTGCGCGCTGCCATCGCCGCCGGCATGGCGGATGACCTCGAGGCGCAGTTCGCCCAGGCGATCCAGGCGGCATCCCGGCCGACCATCAATGCCCGCGCGCTCGACCTCATGATCGGCACCGATCCGTGACCGAGCGTCACGACCCGGCCGCCGTCCGCGTGGCCTATGCCGAGGGGCGGCCGCAGCTTCTCTGGACCACGACGGTCAGCGACCTCGAGACGCCCGTCTCGGCCTTCATCAAGCTCGCGGGCGGCCGCCCCAACGCGGTGCTGCTGGAGAGCGTCGAGGGCGGGGCCAAGCGCGGCCGCTACTCCATCATCGCGCTCGACCCTGACCTGATCTGGCGCTGCCGCGGCGATGTGGCCGAGATCAACCGCTTCGCGCTGACCGACCCGAATGGCTGGCGGCCAGAGCCTGTCGGCGCCCTCGAAAGCCTGCGCGCGCTCAGCCACTCCGCCCGCGTCGAGGTGCCGCCGCACCTGCCGCCGATGGCAGCCGGCATCGTCGGCTACCTCGCCTACGATTTCGTCCGCCGCATCGAGCGCATCCCCGAGACGAACCCCGATCCCTTGGGCGTTCCCGACGGCATCATGATGCGGCCGACCATCGTCGCGGTATTCGATACGGTGGCCGATACCCTCACCTTCGCCACCACCATCCGCCCCGAGCCGGGCATCGATGCCGAGACCGCCATCGCCGCCGCCGAAGCCCGCCTCACGGCGGCGTCGGCCGCCCTCGCCCGCCCCCTGCCACCGCCGCCCTCGGTGCCTGGGCCGAGCCCCGACCTCGGTACGGTCGAGAGCAACATGTCGGAGGAGGGCTACATCGCGGCGGTCGAGCGGGCGAAGGAGTACATCCGGGCGGGAGACGTGTTCCAGGTCGTGCCGTCGCAGCGGTTCCGCGTTCCCTTCGCGCTGCCCCCCTTCGCGCTCTACCGCTCGCTGCGGCGGCTGAACCCCTCGCCGTTCCTGTTCTTCCTCGATTTCGGCGGCTTCGCCATCGTCGGCTCATCCCCCGAGATCATGGTGCGGCTGCGCGACGGCATCGTCACGATCCGCCCGCTCGCCGGCACCCGCAGGCGGGGTGCCACGCGCGAGGAGGACGAGCAGCTCGAGCAGGACCTGCTGGCCGATCCGAAGGAGAGGGCCGAGCACCTGATGCTGCTCGACCTCGGGCGGAACGATGTCGGCCGCGTTGCCGCGATCGGCAGCGTGAAGGTGACGGAGCAGTTCGTCGTCGAGCGCTACAGCCACGTCATGCACATCTCCTCGACGGTCGAGGGCAAGCTGCGCGACGGGCTCGATGCGATCGATGCGCTCACCGCAGGCTTCCCCGCCGGCACGCTCTCGGGTGCGCCCAAGGTGCGCGCAATGGAGATCATCGAGGAACTGGAGCCCGAGCGTCGCGGCATCTATGCCGGCTGCATCGGCTATTTCGATGCGAAGGGGAACATGGACACCTGCATCGGGCTTCGCACCGCCGTGGTGAAGGACGGCACGCTCTACGTCCAGGCCGGAGCGGGCGTGGTGGCCGACAGCGATCCCAAGGCCGAATACGAGGAGACGCGGCAGAAGGCCCGCGCGCTCATCCGCGCGGCGGAAGAAGCCGTGCGATTCCAGCGCGGCGGCCGCTGACGCTACCGCCTGGACGCGATCTGGGGTGCCATCGCGCCGACCGCTGCCTGGAGCCGCCTGATCGTCTCGTCGAGGCTTTCGCGAAACACGGGTGCTGGCGCGTCGTCATCGCCGCCGAGTTCCGCGAGCAGCCGCTCCGCCACGCTGTCGAGCGGCTCGTCGCCGCTCACGGGCAGCTCCGGCGGTGGTGCCGTGAGTGCGGCGACCGTGTTCTCGAGCGTGGCCGTCACGGCGGACAGCGCCGCGATCGTCGCCTCCGTCCGTTCCGACATCGCATCGGCTGCCGCCCGCCCAGCCTCGGCCGCCTCGGCCGAAGCGGCGAGGCCCTGGGAGAGGCGCTCGGTCGCGGCATCCAGCCGCTCGGCCACCGGCATGACAGCCGCAAGGTGGCCGGCCAGCGGCGCCTCGATCCGCGCGAGCGCTGCGGCGGCCGCACGCTCGCCCTCCTCCTGCGCCATGCCGAGGGCAGCGATCAGCGGGTCGAGCTCGGCCCCGATCCTGCCGGCCACCGCGCCGGCGTCGTCCTTCAATGCCGTGGCTGCCGCATCGATCCGGCGCGCGGCTTCCGCCGCCGCCTCGCCGGCCCGCCACGAAGCCTCGATCGCCATCACCTCGGCGATGTCGCAGACGCGCGTGACCGCGGCATCGGCCGCCTCGCGCGCCGTTCCCTCGACCTGCCCGGCAAGCCCCTCGAGCCGCGCGATCGACGGCGAAAGGATGGCGGCGAAGTCGGGCGGTGCCATGCCCTCGCCTGCGGCAGCGATATCACGCGTCGTCGCACAGAGCCGGTCGAGCCCGAGCTCGAAGCTGCCAACAAGGCGGCTGAATTCACTGGCCGCGGCATCGAGCCGCGCCTGGCTTGTCGCCGCGACCGGCAGGCGCCCGATCGCCTCGAGCAGCAGCGGCATGGTCTGGTCGAGACGCCGCGCCTGGTCGGCGCCGCGGGCGAGCACCTCCTCGAAGGCGAGCATCGCCGGCGACGGGCCTTCCGGCTCGCGGGCCGCCCGCGCCTCCTCTGCGGCGGCGGCGAGCGCGCTGGCGGCCTCGGTGCTGCGCGACGCGGCTGCCTCGAGCACCCGCGCCTGCTCTGCGGCGAGGGCTGGCAGGACGGAGAGCGCCCCGGTGGCATCATCGGTCCGCCGCACGGCTTCGGTCAGCTGGCGCGTCGCCTCGGCAGCGACGGCGGAGAGGCGGCCGCCGGAGGCAGCGGCGTCGCTCAACGTCCCGGCAGCATCGGCCATCGCCGCGCGGGTCGCGGCAAGCTCGGCGCCGGTTTCGCGCAGGGTAAGCTCCAGATTGGCGGCAAGCCTGCGCGCCTCCAGCCCCGTATCGGGCGGCGGCGGCGCCGGGGCGATCGCGGCAGCGACGGCACGGGACAGCTCGCCCCAGAGATCCTCGCGCTCGGCGCCCCAGGGCTGGCGCGCCGAACCCGCGAGAGAGGCCTTCAGCGCCTCGCCCGGTGCGAGCGCAAGCGGGCCCGCGGCAAGCGCCATGACGGTGGCGAGAAGGGCCAGCGCAACGGCGCCGAGTGCGACCAGCCGGTCGATGGAGGCCCCCTCGCCCAGCACCACCGCGGCCGCGGCGGCGCCGAGTGAGACGAGGCCCAGCACGCCGGCGATGACCCAGGCAGGACCGAGGGCACGGATCATGCGCGCACCAGCAGCCGGGCAGCGACCGCACCCGCATCGCGCGGCGCGGGCAGCGCGAGCCGCGTGCCGCAGCAGGCGATCAGGTCCTCACGGGCGAAACGGGATCGGCCGGCGGCAAGCCCGTGCAGCAGCGCGACGGCGCGCCCCGCCTCGGCCAGCGGGCGACGCGCGGCCGGTCGGCCTTCGCCTGAGGGGTCGAGCGCAAAGGCCAGCGTGCGCCAGCGCCGCGCGAGTTCGCCCCGGTCAGCATCCGCCTTCAGCGCGAGCATCGCCCAGGCGCGGCTGACTGCGGCATGCTCGGCCGCCTCGATCCGGAACGCGGCGAAGGCCAACGGCGGCAGCGGCCCCTCGATCGTGAGCGGCGTGCCAGCAGTGCCAACGGAACCAGAAATGCCAACGGAACCAGAAGCGGCAACGGAAACGGCGACGAGAGGCCCGCTTCCCGCAGGGAGCAGCACCGAGAGAACGAGCCTGCCATCGCGCGCCTGGACGCGGAAGCCGAGGCCGTCGGTGGACAGTGCGGCGCGCAGCGTGGCGATCCTGGCCGGCCCCCCTGCCGCCCCTGGTGGCGTCGCGATGTCCCATTGCTGGAACTGCCCCTCGCGCGAAAGCGCCGCGGCGAGCACCGGTGCAGAGGCATCGATCAGCCCGGCCCATTCGCCGGCATCGCAGCCAGCGGTACGCGGATCGGCCGGCAGGAATGGCGAGCGCGCGGCAGCGCGCGCGAGCATGGCGCGGAGGGCGCCGCGGTCACGCCGCCAGGAGAGCCCATGCACGGCGAAGGCAGCAATGTCGCCTGCTCTGCGCACGGTGATGATGTCGCCCCCTGCCGCCAGTGCAGCGGAGATCCGCGCGGCCTGCGCCACGGGCCCGGCGCCGAGCACCGTGAGCACCGCGCCGCGCCGCTTCGCCGCGCTCACGCCGCGATCCCCTGCATGCGCTGCCCCACCGCTGCGCCGTGCGTGCCGCAGAAATGGCCGATGAGCTTGATCAGCATCTGCCGGTGCCGCGGGTCGGGCAGCCCGTCCGGCCCCGTGCGCAGCCGCGCACCAAGCCTGTCGAGCACCAGGGCGATGAAGGCGCCGTCCTCGGCCGAGACCGCACAGCCGAGCAGTGCGACCATCCGGGCGAGCATGATCGAGCAGCGCAGGCTCGGCCGGTCCGTGTATTCGCGGGACCGGCGGAAGTCGCGCACCATGTCGACGATGCGCGCGACCTCCGTCCCGCTGAGGCCGCTTCCGGCGGCAGCGATGGCGATCTCCGTCTCGCGGTCGAACCCGTCGCAGTCGATCGTCATCACGCGGTCCGCCAGCGCATCGTGAAGCGGGGTGGCGGGTGATGTGACGATGATGGCGCGGAAGCCTTGATGCACCGTGAGCGCACCATCGCCGAGCGTAAGCGTTCCCTCGCCCAGCACGCCGGCGAGGCTGGGCGGCGGCGCCGGGCCGTCGATCACGAGCGTGCTTCCCTCGGCGCAGGCGAGCATCAGCGCCCGCATCCCGTCGCCCTCGGCCAGCACGACGGGCCGGCCGAGCCGTTGGGCGAGCAGGCGGGAGAGCGTCGTCTTGCCCGTGCCGGAGGGGCCACGGAGATGGACGGCGCGGAACGCATCGAGGTAGCCGGCGGCGCGGGCGAGAACCGCCTCGATCGCATCCGTCACGATGGTCGCAGCGTCGGCGGTGGCGACGGCGGGTTGCCGTTCCGGGGTCCGCTCCGGGGCGCTGTCATCGGCCTTCTGGCGCATGCGCTTGCCTTCCGTCATGCCTTACCCCCCTGGCCCTTCTGGCCACGGGGACCATCCTGATCCGGGAGCGATCGGGCAGGACGCCATGCGCGCCTGTAGCAGCCGAGGCGTTAAGCGGCGGTGAACGCAATCGCATTTGCCCAACGCGCCCGCGCGGCGTTGCCAGCCGCCGCGGAGCAGGGTCAGATGGTGGCGCCGCCAACATTGCGGCAGGAAAAACCAACACACTGCAAGGGGACCGGGGCATGAGCATGCGCGTGGCAATCGTGACGGGCGCGGGAACGGGCGTTGGCAGGGCGGCGGCGCTCGCGCTCGCGGCCGATGGCTGGGCCGTCGTGCTCGCCGGCCGCCGCAAGGACGGGCTTGATGCCACCATCGCGATGGCACCCGATGCGAAGCTGCTCGCCGTGCCGTCGGACGTCAGCAAGCCCGCGGAGGTGAAGGCGCTGTTCGCCGCCGCCGTCGCCGCCTACGGGCGCGTCGACCTCGTATTCAACAATGCCGGCATGAACGCGCCCGGCGTGCCGCTCGAGGACCTGCCGTTCGAGCAGTGGCAGGCGGTGGTGGATGTGAACCTCACCGGCGTGTTCCTCTGCACGCAGGAGGCCTTCCGCGTAATGAAGGCGCAGACGCCGATGGGCGGGCGCATCATCAACAACGGCTCGATCAGCGCGCACGCGCCGCGCCCCGACAGCGCGCCCTACACCGCCACCAAGCATGGCGTGATGGGCCTGACCAAGACCGCCTCCCTTGACGGCCGGAAGTACGACATTGCCGTCTGCCAGATCGACATCGGCAATGCGGCCACGGAGATGACGACGCGCATGGCGTCGGGCGTGAAGCAGGCCGATGGCCGCATCGCGGAGGAGCCGCGGATGGATGTCGCGCATGTCGGCCGCGCCGTCGCGCACATGGCCTCGCTGCCGCTCGAGGCGAACATCCCGTTCCTGACCGTGATGGCGACGAAGATGCCCTTTGTTGGCCGAGGATGAGCGGATGACGCCACGACGCAGCGCCCTGCTTGCAGCCCCCGCGCTGCTGATCGCCACGCACGCCCGCGCGGCGGAGCCGGTCGACGTCGCCCTCGTGCTCGCGGCGGATGCGTCGGGCAGCATCGATGCCGATGAGTATCGGCTGCAGAAGGAGGGCATCGCCGAGGCGGTGGCCGATGCGCGCGTGCTCGCTGGCATCCGCGCCGGCCCGCTCGGGCGCGTGGCGCTCGCCTACGTGGAATGGGGCGCGCCGGGTGGGGCGGCAACGATGGTGCGCTGGATGATCGTTTCGGGCGCGGAGAGTGCGGCAGCCTTCGGCCGTTCGGTCATGGCCGCACCCCGGTCAGTGCAGTCCTGGAACGCGATCGGCGATGCGATCGACCATTGCGCCGCGCTGATCCTCGATGCCCCGCTCGAGCCGACGCGGAAGGTGATCGACATCTCGGGCGATGCCGGCGACATGCGGAGCAACCGGCCAGCCCCGGAGGCGCGTGACGCTGCGGTCGCCAGGGGAATCCAGATCAACGCACTCGCCATCGTCGAGGGCCGCGAGACCCTTGTCCTCTCCTACGAGACGACCGTGATCGGCGGCCCCGGCGCATTCGTCGAGACGGCGCCGACGCGTGCCGAATTCACCGCAGCCCTCAGACGAAAGCTGATCCGGGAAATCGCATGATCATGCTGGTCAAGACCGGCGGCGAGGCATCGCTGCCGGAATGGCGTTCGCTGTTCGCCGCTCTGCTGCCCGAACTCGACGTGCGCTGGTGGGACGACCCGACGGTAGCGGCGGAGGATGTCGCCTACACCTTCCTGTGGGCGCCGGAGCCCGGGCGGCTGGCCACCTATCCGAACCTCAGGCTGATCATTTCGTCGGGTGCGGGCGTCGATCATCTCACCGCCGATCCGCATCTCCCGGCGCATGTCCCGATCGCCAAGATGGGCGCGGCGGAGGCCGTCGCGCGGATGCGCGAGTTCGCGCTCGCGACGGTGTTTTTCCACCACCGTCGCTTCCACAGCTTCGTCGCCAACCAGCGCCTGAAGCGGTGGGAGGATGACGAGACGACAGAGGCCGCGAACCGCACCGTCGGCGTCATGGGCCTCGGCACGCTGGGGCTTCCCTCCGCGCTCGCGCTGCGCGATGCCAGCTTCCGCGTGAAGGCGTGGAGCAGGAGCGCGCGCGCGATCCCGGGCATCGAGAGCCACGCGGGTGCTGCGGGTTTCGATGCGTTCCTCGCGGGCACCGAGATCGTGCTCTGCCTTCTCGCCGCCACGCCGGAGACGGCCGGGATCGTGAATGCAGCGACGCTGGCGAAACTCCCCCGGGGCGCGTGCGTCATCAACGCCGCGCGCGGGTCGCATGTCGTGATCCCCGACCTGGTCGCCGCGCTCGACGGGGGGCACATCGCTGGCGCCACGCTCGACGTGTTCGAGACCGAGCCGCTGCCGGCGGACAGCCCCGTGTGGACGCATCCGCGCATCCTCGTGACGCCCCACGTCGCCTCGTTCCCGAACCGCGCGGCGCGGGCCAGGTTCGTGGCGGAGGCGATCACGGCCTTCGAGGCGGATCGAACGGTGCTGAACCGGTTCGACGCGTCGCGGGGCTACTGAGCCGCCGCCATCACGCCGTGCGCCGTGCCCGCGGCAGCATGGCGAGCGAGGCGAGCGCGCACACGGCACCGGCGACGAACAGCGGCGGGTGGGCGCGGATGCGCGCGAATACCGCCGCCACCGCGAATGCGCCGAGCGCCTGCGTCAGCGCATAGGCGATCGTCGCCGCGCGCCATGACCGCGCGGCGGCGGCGATGCCGGCCAACTCCCCCGCGCGCCCGAGCACCAGTGGCGGAACCCCTGGCGTGAGCGCGCCGACCAGCAGCGCCGAGACGAACGCGGCAGGCAGCGTGCGCACCATCGCCGGCAGCACGATGGCCGCGGCCTGGATCGAGAGTGCGATGGTGAGCGTCCGCGCGAAGCCGATGCGATCGCCGAAATAGCCGCCGACGAGCGGGCCGAGTGCTGCACCCACACCATAGACCGCAAACGCGATGGCGCCCACGCCGACGCCATGGCCGAGCCAGCGCGCGACATAGTCCGACAGCAGCAGCAGGTGCGGCACGATCGCGAAGGCATTCACGGCATAGGCCCAGATGAGGCGCGAGAGCCCCGGCGGCGGCGAGGCGGGCGGCGGTGCCGGCGGTGCATGCGGCGGCCAGAACGGCCAGGCGATCGCGGCACAGGCCACCGCGCCTGCCGCCAGCCCAAGCCAGGCGGCCGAGACGCCATGCGCGAGCAGCAAGGGCAGCGCGACCGAGGCCGTGACGATGCCGCAGCCGACGCCCCCGAACACGACACCGCCGACGCGCCCGCGCACGGCGGGCGACACCGCGCCCAGCAGTGCCGGGGGGCCCAGCACCATCAACACCCCGCCCGCCGCACCGGCGGCAAAGCGCGCCGCGCCGAAGGTGATCGCATCCGGCCGCGCCGCGCAGATGGCCATCGATGCCGCGATCAGCAGCATCATCCCCCGCATCAGCAGCGGCAGCGGCGCCAGCCGCGCGGAAGGCAACGCCAGCGCTGCGCCCGCGAGATAGCCGACGAGGTTCGCCGCACCGAATGCCGCCGCCTCCCCCGGCCCGAACCAGCCGGCGGTGACGAGCGCCGGCAGTAGCGGGGTGTAGGCGAACCTGCCGATGCCGATGCCCGAGAACAGCGCGGCAAGTCCGGCCAGTGCCGCCTTCGGGGCATCGAGGGACGGTGCCGGGCGCCCAAGGCTCTCGCGTGATGTCATGGGTGTGAGACTAGCGTGCAGTGCAGCGCTTGACGCCCCCTGATCCTGGCCCGAACATTCAAGAACGACCGAAGTGTCGCTGGGAGATCATCAGGTGAACGTCACCGTTCCGCTGGCGCAGCGCGCGCCAGGCGATGCGTATTCGGAGGCTGAATGGCAGGTGCGCTGCGACCTCGCGGCCCTCTACCGCCTCGTCGCGCATCATCGCATGACCGACCTGATCTACACCCACATCAGTGCGCGCGTGCCCAGTGAGAACGACGGGGGGCCAGAGCATCACTTCCTGATCAACCCCTATGGCGTGCTGTTCCACGAGATCACGGCGTCGTCGCTGGTGAAGGTCGATCTCGAGGGCAACGTCGTGTCACCCGGCACGTCGAGCCGCGTGAACGCCGCCGGCTTCACCATCCATTCCGCAATCCACATGGCGCGGCACGATGCGGCCTGCGTGATCCACACCCACACAGAGGCGGGCATCGCCGTCAGCGCGCAGGAACACGGCCTGCTGCCGATCAGCCAGCACGCGCTGAAATTCTACGGCCACCTCGCCTACCACGACTACGAGGGCATCGCGCTCGACCTCGATGAGCGTGATCGCCTCGTGCGCGACCTCGGACAGCACAAGGCGATGATCCTGCGCAACCACGGGCTGCTCGTCGCCGGCCGCAGCATCGCCGAGGCGTTCAACCTGATCTACTACCTCGAGCGTGCCTGCCAGGCGCAGATCAGCGCGCTCGCCGGCGGGGCGAAGCTCGTGCTGCCGCCGGAGGAGGTGAGGCTCAGGACCGCCGCGCAGTTCAACGGAGGGGCGAGCCTCGAGCATTGCGACATGGCGTGGGAGGCGGCGTCGCGCCTGATCGCCGGCACGCCTGACTGGCGCGTCTGACATGGACGGCGTGACGGGCGGCGCGGCCGACATCATCCTCACCGGCGGAACGGTCTGGTGCGGCCGTGGCCTGCCGATGTCAACCGCGCTCGCAATCCGCGGCGGCACGGTTCTCGCCACTGGCGATGATGCGACGATCGGTGCGCTGGCCGGCCCAGCGACGCGGCATGTCGATCTCGCAGGCCGCCTCGCGATTCCCGCCCTCAACGAAGCGCACATGCATCTCCTGCCCTACGGGCTCGGCCTGTCGCAGGTGAACCTGCGCGCCGAGGAGGTGACGACGCTCGACGAGGTGCTCCGGCGGATCGGTGCGGCTTCGCAACAGGCACCGAAGGGTGCGTGGGTGATGGGCCGCGGCTACGACCACGCCGCCCTCGATGTCGGCCGCCACCCGACGGCGGCTGAGCTCGACCGCGTGTCACCGGACAATCCCGTGTTCATCCGCCGCACCTGCGGCCACATGGGTGTCGCGAATTCCGCCGCGATGCGCGCAGCAGGCGTCGGCCACAACACGCCCGACCCGGAGGGCGGGGTGATCGAGCGCAAGGGTGGCGCGTTGACCGGGCTGTTCCAGGAACGCGCGATGCGCCTCGTGCTCAACGATGTGCCGGTGCCTGACGAAGCGCGCATGGTTGGCGCGATCGAGGCTGCGGGCCGCGAGCTCGCGTCGCTCGGCTTCGCGTCGGCCACCGACATGAATGTCGGCATGACGGCGGGGATGGCCGAGATCGGCGCCTATGAGCGCGCCAGGGCGGAGGGCCGGCTGCTGCAGCGCATGTGGCAGGTGCTGGCCGCCAACCCCGAGGGCATCGCCGAGGCGGCGTGCAAGGCAGGGCTGAGGCCGCATGCGGGCGACGAGATGCTCCGCTGGGGTGCAGTGAAGGTATTCGCCGACGGCTCCGCCGGCGGGCTGACGGCAGCGTTCTTCGACCCCTATCTCGCGAGTGCCGGCGGCGGCACCGGCGTGTTCTGTTTCCCTGACGAGACGATGCATCGCCTCCTCGCCCACTACCACCGCGAGGGCTGGCAGCTCGACATCCACGCCATCGGCGATGCGGCGATCGAGCAGGTGCTGTCGGCCATGGAGGCGGCGGGAAGCGACGATCATCCCCTCGCCGGGCGGCGGCATCGCATCGAGCATTGCGGCTTCGTCACGCCGAACCAACGGAAACGCATGCTGGCCCACGGCATCCTGCCCGTGCCGCAGCCCGTGTTCATGTACGAGTTCGGCGACCTCTACGTCACCAATCTCGGGCTGCCGCGCTCGGAGGCCGCCTACCCGATGCGCACCTGGCTCGACGAAGGGGCGAATCCCTCGGCCTCGTCGGATTGCCCCGTCTCGACGGTCAATCCCTTCATCAACCTGTACACGATGCTGACGCGACGGACGAACAAGGGAACCATTCTCGGGCCTGACCAGGCACTCACGCTCGAGGACGCGCTGCACTGCTACACCTGGGCGGGCGCCTACAGCCAATTCGCCGAGGCCCGCCGCGGCACGCTTGCCCCCGGCATGGATGCCGACATCGCGGTGCTGTCGGATGACCTGTTCGCCCTCGATGCCGACGCGCTGGCGGAGCGTGTGCGCGGCATCGCGTGCGACCTCACGCTCGTCGGCGGCGCGGTGACGCATGATCGCCACGGCGCGCTCGCCGTGTCCGGCTGAGGCGGGATGCTCGCCCACATCGCGCGCCGGCTGCTGACGGCCATCCCCGTGATGTTCGGAGTGCTGCTGATCGGCTTCATCCTGCTCCAGGTCGTGCCGACCGATCCCGCCGTGGTGCGCGCCGGGCCGATGGCGACGCCCGACGTGATCGAGGCGATCCGCGCCGACCTTGGCCTCGACAAGCCGCTATGGACGCAGTTCTTCCTCTATCTCGGGCGGCTCGCACAGGGCGACCTTGGCGTCTCGATCATCAACAACGTTCCGGTCTCGCAGGAACTGGGTGCCACGATCGGGCCGACGCTCGAGCTCATGCTGGGCGCGCTTTTCTGGTCGATCCCGCTCGGCATCCTGCTCGGCACCGTCGCTGCGTACTGGCGCGGCTCGCTGTTCGATCGCGCGGTGATGGCGTTTGCCGTCGCCGGCGTCTCGGTGCCGGTGTTCTTCGTCGGCCTCGTGCTGATCTGGTTCGTCGGCTTCAAGTGGCAGCTCCTGCCCTTCACCGGACGCGCCGGCCCGATCTGGACGGTGGAAGGATTGAAGGCGCTGGCGCTCCCCGCGCTGACGCTCGGCGGCGTCTTCGTCGGGCCTGTCGCGCGGATGACGCGCACGGCGGTGCTCGACGTCCTCGGCGCCGATCATGTGCGCACCGCCCGCGCCAAGGGCCTGGTCGAGCGTGTCGTCGTCCTTCACCACGCGCTGAGGAACGCGCTCATCCCCGTCGTGACGCTCATCGGGCTGCAGATCGGCTTCCTGCTCGGCGGCGCGGTGGTGACGGAGACGATCTTCTCCTGGCCGGGCGTCGGGCGGCTCGCCGTCGGCGCGATCCTCTCCTCCGACATGCCGATGGCGCAGGGAACGATCATCGTCCTTTCGCTCGGCTTCATCGTGATCAACCTCGTTGTCGATGTGCTTTACGCTGTGCTCGACCCGCGCGTGAGGGTGTCATGAGCGCGGTCGCAACAACCGCCGCTTCCGTTCCCGCCGCGCCGAAGCGCGCGGGGATCCTGCGCCGCCTCGCGACGGAACCGGGCGCGGCGATCGCGCTTGCCTTCGTGCTGTTGACGATCTTCGCCGCCGTGTTCGCCCCCTGGCTCGCCGGCGTCGACCCATACGAGACCAACCTGCGCGCGACCATGCGGCCCCCTGGTGGCGAGTATCTGCTCGGCACCGATGCGCAGGGGCGCGACCTCGTGGTGCGCTGCCTCTACGGGCTTCGCGCGACGCTGCTGATGGGCGTGATCTCGCTCGTCATCGGCGGCGGCATCGGCATCGCCATCGGCTTCGCCGCGGCGTTCTACAGGCGCATCGACGGGCTCCTGATGCGGCTGATGGACGTGCTGCTCTCCTTCCCCGCGATCCTGTTCGGGCTTGCGATCGCGGCGATCTTCGGGCCAGGGCTCGTGGCGGTCGTGATCGCCATGTCGGTCGCGACCGTCCCGCTCATGGCGCGCATCGTGCGCGGGGCAGCGCTCGTTGTCATGCGGCTCGACTATATCGAGGCGGCGCGCGCGGTGGGCATGAATGACGGGCGGCTGATCTGGCGGCACCTCGCGCCGAACTGCCTCTCGCCGATCTTCGTGTTCGCGACGCTGCGCTTCGGGCAGGTGATCCTGCTCGGCTCCGCCCTCTCCTTCCTGGGCCTGGGCGCGCAGCCACCCTCGGCGGAACTTGGCGCGATGGCGGCGGAAGGGCGAAACTTCCTCTTCTTTGCGCCCCACATCGCCGTGGTGCCGAGCGTGCTGATCTTCATGGTGGTGCTGGCCTTCAACGTGCTGGGCGATGCGCTGCGCGACGCGCTCGACCCCCGCCTGAGAATATGACGCTGCGGATCTGACTGAGACAATGACGCATCTGGAACGGGAGACGACGATGCAACGGACGATCCATGGAACAATCAGGGGCATGCTGATGGCTGCCGCCGGCGCGGTGGGCCTGTTCACCGCAAATGCGGCGTGGGCGCAGGCGGCACCGCGCAACACCCTCGTGGTGCTGCGCGAGATCGACGCCGACCGGTATGACCCGCACAAGGTGACGGCCTTCGCCGCAGGCGAGGTCATCTACATGATGACCGACACGCTCGTCTCGCTCGACTGGGACCAGAAGACAATCCGCCCCGGCCTGGCCACGAGCTGGACCGTGAGCGATGACGGCAAGCTCTACACCTTCAAGCTGCGCGACGACGTGACGTTCTGCGACGGGCGGAAGATGACGGCGGAGGACGTCGTCTACTCCATCAAGCGCTGGATCGACCCTGCGACGCGCAGCCCCGTGCGCGCCCGCGCCGGCAACGTGAAGGACATCCGCGCCGTCGACGCGACCACGGTGGAGTACGAGCTCGAGGAGCCGTTCGGCGAGCTCCTGCTCCAGCTCACCCTCTACTTCGCCGGGATCATCGACAAGAACACGGTCGAGCGGCTCGGCGACAATTTCGGCACGCAGGGCTTCAACGGCACCGGCCCCTATTGCTGGGTGAGCTGGACGCCGCGGCAGGACCTCGTGCTCCAGAAGCACCCGACCTACGCCTGGGGCCCGCCGATCTACCAGAACCCCCGCCCGCAGATCGACCGTGTGGTCTGGCGCGTCATCCCCGATCCGAACACGCGGATCGCGGCCCTGCAGACAGGCCAGGGCGACATCACCCAGCACATCCCGTTCTTCGCGGTCGAAGGGCTCCGGCGCGCGCCGGGGATCACGATGACGCAGCAGGAGAGCTACTTCGTCGACTATTTCATGGGCTTCAAGGTCGACAAGCCCGTGGTGAGCGACCCCGTGATCCGCCGCGCCGCCAACCTCGCGATCGACCGTGACGCGATGGTGCAGGCCACGTTCTTCGGCGCGGCAGACCCGATGCGCTCTCTCATCCACCCCAGCGCACCGGGCTTCGACCCTGAGGCGAAGGCGAAGCAGGTCGGATTCGACCGCGCGGAAGCCATCCGCATCCTCGATGCTGCCGGCTGGCGGCCCGGCTCCGACGGCATCCGCGTGAAGGACGGGCAGCGCGCCTCCTTCCTCGTCTACGGCATCACGACCCAGGCGAACCGCCAGATGACGGAGGCGATGCAGGCAGACCTTCGCCGCGTCGGCATCGAGATGCGCATCCAGCTGTTCGACGCCACCGTCGCCTGGGGCCGGCTCGCAACGCAGGAGTTCGACGCGTTCATGATGTCCTACCCCTACACCTCGGCGCGCGACGCGCTTGCCCTGTACTTCCGTTCCGCTGCTGCACCGACTCCGAACCGCATGAACTGGCGCGATGCACAGACCGACGCGTGGATCGCGACCGCAAGTGCCGCGCTCGACGAGCGCGCGCGCCAGGAGGCCGCGGCACTGGCCCAGCGGCAGCTGACGGAGGCGAATGTCTGGTTCCCGATCGCCCATTCGCAGCTTTGGCTGGCGTCCGGCCGGCGCGTGGCGGGCGCCCGCCCGCATGGCGTCTACTCGGCCGCGCTCTACAAGGGCCTCGACATCACGCTTCGCCAGTAGGGATGGCAGCAACCATGAACGCACCCATGACGGCATCGCCGACCACGCTCGTCCGCAATGCCGCCTTCGTCGTCGCGTGGGACGCGTCGTCGAAGAAGCACGCCTACATGCCGAACGCCGACGTTGCCTGGCGTGACGGTGTGCTCTCATTCGTCGGCCGTGGCTATGACGGGCCGGCAGAGCATGTGATCGACGGGGCCGGGCTGATGGTCATGCCCGGCCTCGTCAACATCCACTGCCACCCCTCGTCGGAGCCGATGAACAAGGGGCTGACCGATGAGGTCGGCTCTCCCGGCCTCTACAACTCGTCGCTCTACGAGTACCTGCCGATCTTCCGCGGCGACGGGTCGGGCGTGAAGGCGTGCGTGCGCGTGGCACTCGCCGAACTCCTGCTCTCGGGTGTCACCACCGTCGCCGATCTCTCGATGGCGCATCCGGGCTGGCTCGACCTGCTCGGCGAGAGCGGCATGCGGGTTGTCATCGCGCCGATGTTCCGCTCGGCGCGCTGGTACACGAAGTCGGGCCACGTCGTGGAGTACGAGTGGGACGAGAAGGCCGGCGTGAAGGCGATGGAGGAGGCCTTCTCGCTGATCGAACGGGCGGAGCAGCACCCCTCGGGCCGCCTCTCCGGCATGGCCGTTCCGGCGCAGATCGATACCTGCACGCCGGAACTGCTGCGCGACAGCCACACGGAGGCGAAGAAGCGCGGCATCGCCTGGCAGATCCATGCCGCACAGAGCGTGGTGGAGTTCCACGAGATCACGCGACGCCACGGCCTCACGCCGATCCAGTGGCTCGACAGCCTGGGCACGCTGGGTGACAGCACGATCATCGGCCACGGCATCTTCCTCGATGACCACCCGCGCACGCGGTGGTCGACCGACACCGATCTCGGCCTGCTCGCCGACAGCGGAACGACCGTCGCCCATTGCCCGACCGTGTTCGCACGGCGGGGCATAATGCTGCGCGACATCGGGCGGTATCGCCGCCGCGGCGTGAACATCGGCCTCGGCACCGATACGTTCCCGCACAACATGCTCGACGAGATGCGGCTCGCCGCCTACGCCGCGCGCATGATGGCCGAGAACCCGCGCACGCTGAACTCGGGCGACCTGTTCGAGGCGGCAACGGTGAACGGGGCGAAGGCACTCGGCCGCGACGACATCGGCCGCCTCGCCCCCGGCTGCCGTGCCGACCTGGTGCTGGTCGATGTCACCCACCCTGGAATGCGGCCGGCGCGCGACCCGGTGCGCAGCCTGATCTACGCCGCGGCAGACCGTGCCATCCGCTCCGTCGTGGTCGACGGCCACGAGGTGGTGCGTGACGGCAAGTGCCTGACGATCGACTATGCCGCCGCCGCGGAGGAGCTGCACGAGGCGCAGGCGCGCATGATCGCGGGCGTGCCGGATCGTGACTGGGCGCACCGCCCGCTCGAGGCGATCAGCCCGCCGACCTTCCTGACGCTCTGATGGCATGACCCAGCCGCTTCTCGCGATCGACAACCTCCGCACCGTGTTCCGCTCCTCCGCCGGCGACCTGCCGGCGGTGGACGGCGTCACGGTGTCGGTCGCCCCCGGGCGCACCCTCGGCATCGTCGGCGAGAGCGGCTGCGGCAAAAGCGTGCTGTCGCTCTCGATCATGCGACTCGTTCCGCGGCCGGGACGGATCGCCTCCGGGTCGATCCGCTTCGAGGGACGTGACCTGATCGGCCTTCCCGCGGACGAGATGCGCCAGCTGCGCGGCGGGTCGATCGGCATGATCTTCCAGGAGCCGATGACGAGCCTGAACCCGGTCCACACGATCGGCCGGCAGATCACCGAGGCCGTGCGCGCGCATCGTGACCTCTCGCCTTCCGCCGCGAAGGACGTCGCGGTCGAGGCGCTCCGGCGCGTGCGCATCCCCGCACCCGAGAAGCGGTTCGACGAGTATCCCCACCTGCTCTCGGGCGGCATGCGGCAGCGCGTGATGATCGCGATGGCGCTGGCCTGCGAGCCGAAGCTGCTCATCGCCGACGAGCCGACGACGGCGCTCGACGTCACCATCCAGGCGCAGATCCTCGACCTGCTGAAGGCGCTGCAGCAGGAGACGGGGATGGCGATCATCCTCATCACGCATGACCTCGGCGTGGTGGCGGAAATGGCCGACGAGGTGGCGGTGATGTATGCCGGCCGCGTGGTCGAGACCGGGCCGGTGGGGGCCGTGTTCGGCGATGCGCAGCACCCCTATACGCTCGGCCTGTTCGGCTCCGTCCCGCGGCTCGATGGCGAGAACCAGTCACTGCTCGCGATCGAGGGCACGGTGCCGCCACCCTTCGCGCTGCCCCCGGGCTGCCGCTTCAACCCGCGCTGCGGTTTTGCAAGTGATCGGTGCCGAAGCGAGATGCCGATGCTGCGTGACCTTGGCCCCGCTCACCAGGCGGCCTGCTGGCACGCCCCGCTCGAGACGGTGCTCGCGTGAGCGAGCCACTGCTGTCGGTCCGGAACCTCGAGAAGCACTTCCCGGTCGAGCGTGGGGTGATCTTCAACAAGGTGGTCGGGCATGTGCGCGCCGTCGATGGCGTGAGCTTCGACCTGGCCGAGGGAGAGACGCTCGCGCTCGTGGGCGAGAGCGGCTGCGGCAAGAGCACCACCGCACGCCTCGTGCTTCGCCTTCTCACGCCCACCGGCGGCAGCATCCGTTTCGCAGGCGAGGACATCACGACGAAGCCGGCGCGCGAGCTCGCCGCCGTGCGGCGGGCGATGCAGCCCGTATTCCAGGACCCCTACGCCTCGCTCAACCCGCGCATGGCGGTCGGGCGCATCATTGCCGAGCCGATGGAGGTGCACGGCATCGGCGACGATGCCTCGCGCCGCGCGCGCGTCGAGGAGCTGCTTCGCCTCGTCGGGCTCGCGCCCTACCATGCGCAGCGCTTCCCGCACGAGTTCTCGGGCGGGCAGCGCCAGCGCATCGGCATCGCGCGCGCGCTCGCCGTCAACCCGCGGCTCGTGGTGTGCGACGAACCCGTCTCGGCGCTCGACGTCTCGATCCAGGCGCAGGTGGTGAACCTGCTGAAGGACCTGCAGAACCGCCTCGGCCTCTCCTACCTGTTCATCGCGCATGACCTGGCCGTGGTGCGGCACGTGTCCGATCGCATCGCGGTGATGTATCTCGGCGAGATCGTCGAGACGGCGCCGAAGACGCGCCTCTATGCAGCCCCGCTGCATCCCTACACGCAGGCGCTGCTCGCCGCGATCCCGGTCCCGGACCCAGGGCGCAGGCGCGCCCAGGGCGCGCTTGCCGGCGACGTGCCGAGCCCGATGAACCCGCCGCCGGGCTGCCGCTTCTCCACCCGCTGCGCGCATGTCATCGCCCGCTGCCGCGAGGAGCGGCCTGTGCTCCGGCCGCTCGGCGATGATCATCTCGTCGCCTGCCACCGCGCCGAAGACCTGCCCGTGCCCATGATCCCTAGCCTCGCCCCGCACCCACCCAGCGAGGCGGTGTCGCGGCGCCTGGCCCTTGCCGCCGCACGCCGCGTCTCGCCTTGAGGAACGGGGGCGAGTAGCTTCCCCCGACGGTTCTGGAGAGGGAGGGGTTCCATGGTCACGAGCATCGTCTCGCCGCGGCTGCTGCTTGTCGGCGGCGGCGCTGTCGCGCAGGTCGCGGACGTGCTGGCGAAACTTGGACTTTCGCGCCCGCTGGTCGTGACCGATCCGTTCATGGTCTCGTCCGGCATGGTCGCGCGCGTGCTCGCGCCGCTCGCCGCCAAGGGAATCACCGCACCCGTGTTCAGCGAGACGGTGCCCGACCCGACCGACACGGTGATCGAGGCAGGCGTGGCACTTCTCGGTGGGCTCGAGGTCGATTGCCTGATCGGGTTCGGCGGCGGCTCGCCCATGGACACGGCCAAGGCGATGGCGATCCTCGCCGCCGCGCGGGGAATGGATGGGCAGGCGAAGATGCGCGACTGGAAGGCGCCGGCGGCAGCCGACATGGCAGCGCTGCCGATCATCGCGATCCCGACCACGGCCGGCACGGGGTCGGAGGTGACGCGCTTCACGGTCGTGACGGATACGGAACGCAGCGAGAAGATGCTGATTGCGGGCCTCGCCGCCCTGCCGGCGGCGGCGATCGTCGACCATACGCTGACGCACTCCGTGCCGCCGCGCACCACGGCGGATACGGGCGTGGACAGCCTGACGCATGCGCTCGAGGCCTATGTCTCGAAGCGCGCGAACACCTATTCCGACACGATGGCGCTGCGCGCCATGGCACTGATCGGCCCCAACGTGCGCACCGCCTATGCCGAGCCCGGGAACGAGGCGGCGCGCGAGGCCATGATGCTGGGCGCGACGCTTGCCGGGCTTGCCTTCTCCAACGCCTCGGTCGCGCTGGTGCATGGGATGAGCCGGCCGATCGGCGCGCATTTCCACGTCGCGCACGGGCTCTCGAACGCGATGCTGCTTCCGGCCGTCACGCGCTTCTCGCTGTCTGCCGCGCTGCCGCGCTACGCCGATGCGGCGCGCGCGATCGGGGTCGCGACAGCGGATGAGGGTGACCAGGCAGCGGCGGCGAAGCTGGTGGCGGAGCTCGAGGCGATGAACCGCGACCTCGCCGTGCCGAGCCCCCGCGCCTACGGACTCGATGAGCGGAAGTGGAACGAGCTTCTGGCCCTGATGGCTGACCAGGCGCTGGCCAGCGGCAGCCCCGGCAACAACCCGCGTGTCCCATCGCGCGACGAGATCATCGCCATCTACCGCGACGCCTGGGGCTGAGGTGCGAAGGATGGTCGGGCACGGGGCAGAAGCCGGGCCGGCGTCGTTCCGCCTCCGGCTGCGCTACCTCTATGACGGCCGCACCGAGGAGGCGCGGCGCTTCCGCTACGCGATCCTCAGCCTCGATCTCGCGACCGTGCTGTTCGTCATCGCGACATCCTTTGTCCAGCGCCATGCCTGGATCGAGTGGGTGGACGTGGTGATCGGCGTCGTGCTTCTGGTCGAGTTCGCGGCGAGGGTCGCGGCGAGCCGCAGGCCACTCGGCGAGGCGGTGCGGCTGACATCGCTCGCCGACATCGTGGCCATCGCCTCCTTCCTCGCCCCGCTCGCCGGCGAGGGCTTCGGTTTCCTGCGCGTCGTGCGGACGCTGAGGCTGCTGCACACCTACCGTATGGCGCGGATGCTGCGCGAGGACTTCCCGTTCTTTAGGCGGAACGAGGAGGCGTTCCTTGCCGCCATCCATCTGTCGGTGTTCGTCTTCATCATGACGGCGCTGGTCTACGAGACGCAGCACGCGACGAACACCGAGATCGCCAACTACGCGGATGCGCTCTACTTCACCGTCACGGCGCTGACGACGACGGGGTTCGGCGACATCACGCTGCCTGGCACATCGGGGCGGCTGATCTCCGTCGTGATCATGATTGCGGGGGTGACGCTGTTCCTGAGGCTCGCCCGCGCGCTGTTCCGGCCGAGCAAGGTGCGCTTCCCCTGCCCCACCTGCGGCCTTTTGCGGCATGACCCCGATGCGGTGCACTGCAAGGCCTGCGGCACGGTGCTCGCCATCCCCGACGAGGGGCGGGACTGAGGCATGGGGCTCCTGACCAGAAAGCTTCGAACGTAACGAAGACCGATAACTTGAAAGTCAATTCAGTTTACGTTCCGAGGAAACTTGATCATCTTTGTAGGGCGATCAAACTTCATAACTATATCGATGCCTGTTTCTCGTGATTCGACATTTACTTTGTCACGAATAGGAAGATAAAAACCTTGCATAGCGTTACTTACTCGCTCTGTACCGAATTCGTCTCGAATTCTGTTATGCAACTTATGAAGATTTGCTCGAATGTCGCGGAGTCTGAATTCGGCTTCGAAGTGCGAAACGATCAAATCGTTATACTCAAGAACACGAATCTTTCTCATACTCAGCCAAGTAGAGCCGAAAATCTCTCTGGAGCTAATGATGACATTAGCTATCATATTGCAGCCCGAAAATGTAACCTCACCAAGAATTGAGGGAAATTCGAATACTTTATCATACTCAATATCATGAATTAATCTATCCATTCGTTCGTATTGGTGCTCGAGTACGTCTCGAATTTTAATCTTTTTCATTGAATTCAAATCACTGCAGAGTTTTTCGAAGAACTCCCTTCTCCTTCTCGATGACTTTTTTGTATCCGAGAAGACAGGCGAGATTAATTTACTGACTCGCGCACTTGCTGAGATCATCGGGTCTATCTGAGCCCAGATTTGGGGGGCGACTGTGATCCAGTGTTCGTCTTCGGGAATTTTCTTAAACAGATTCGAGAAGTTGATGAATGCATTTTCGAATATTTCAATCTGTAGAATAACCTCGGCGATAAGAAAGTTCTCTTGAATCTTTGTAAATCGACTGTATCATATACGATACCCTCCCCATGATCATGAACTATAATTAGAATGAAATAACTGCTGCCAACTATAGATACAAGTTAGTCGGTCTTCCGTTCTATGGTGGCGCGCCCTGGTGGACTTGAACCACCGACCTGCCGCTTAGAAGGCGGCTGCTCTATCCGCTGAGCTAAGGGCGCCCGGAGAAAGCCTGCCCAGGCGTCAATGCGTCCAGTTGTCGCCGCGGCCGTAGCGGAAATTGTCGGCATAGGCCTTCGGCTTCAGTGCCGTCGCCTGCGCCGGCTCGACCTCATAGTCGATGCCGTTGGCCTTCGCATAGGCCTCCGCCGCCTCGAGGGTCGGGAAACGCAGCCGCACCTGGTTCGCCACCGTGTCGCCGGAGCCGATCCAGCCCATCAGGCTGTCAGCCGTGCGCGCCTCCGTCTGGGCGAACACCAGGATCCAGTCCCGCGTCCGTGCGCGGCCGGACTGCATCGCCGATTTCGAAGGCCTCAGGATCCGTGCGCGCATGATCATTGCTCCGAACGCCTCGATGACGGGATCGGCATGGTCGGGGCGGCCGGATTCGAACCGACGACCTACTGGTCCCAAACCAGTCGCGCTACCAGGCTGCGCTACGCCCCGCCGCACAAGCTGAGTGCGCCGCACCCTAGGGGCGGGCCCCGCGTGAGGCAAGCGGTGGCTCAGCCTACCGCATGGGCCCGCGCTCGCGCTCCAGAAGCGCGCGAAGCTCGCGCAGGCCCCGCACCGCCTGCTGCGGCACGGCAAGGCGCGACAACGCGTCGCGCGGCACCTCGGGCGGCTGGCGGAAGACAGGGCCCGCGAAGGCGGCCCGCGCCGCCGCGTCGTCGCCGCGCCTGAGCGCCTCCGACACCGCCCAGAGCGCATCGATCACCGCCTGCGGCGTCGCCTCGCCGATGATGCCTGCCGCGGCGCGGAGATGGGGCCGGCCCTCGCGCATCAGCCGTGCCGGGTTCTGGTCCGACAGCCTGCCATTGCCCGATTCCGCTGCCGCGTACTCGTAGTAGAGCACCGCGAGCGCCGCCTCGGCCGGGTTGCCGGCAAGTGCCGCGGGGCGGATCGCCAGCGCGTGAGAGGCAAGCTCGGTCGCCTGCCACAGCGCATCGCCCGCCCCGCGCAGCGCGCCCAGCGGCAGCGTCACGTTCTCCACCGGCATCCCTCCGTCACACGCAGCGAGCCCGAGCGCGCCGACCAGCAGGAGCCGTCGCCTCACTCCGCCGCCCCGCGCATCGCGGCACCGCGCAGCGCGGCATACTCGGTGCGGTACTCGGCGCCGAGTTCTGCGTAGTGCGGCGCGGTCTTCTGGAAGAACGCGTCCTTCTCGCCGAGCTGGCGCATGAACGTCGCCGGCGCGCCGGCCCAGAGCTCACCCGCCTTGATCACCTTGTTCGGGGTGAGAACCGCACCGGCGGCCAGCATGCCGGTTTCCTCGATCGTCGCCCCGTCGAGCACGATGGCCCCCATGCCGACGAAGGCGCGGTCCTTCAGCGTGCAGGCATGGATGATCGCCATGTGCCCGACCGTGACGTCATCGCCGATGATGCAGGCATGCGTCGCGCGGTTCACGTGCAGGATCGAACCGTCCTGGATGTTGGTGCGCGCGCCGATGCGCACATGGTTCACGTCGCCGCGGATGACGCAGTGGAACCAGATATTTGCCCCCTCGCCGATCTCCACGTCGCCGATGATTGCGGCCGTCGGCGCGATGAAGGCGGTGGGGTGAACCTTCGGCATCTTCCCCTGGAAGGGGTAGAGGGGGCCCTGCATCGTGTCTCTCCGGGAATTTCGTTGATCAGGCGGCGCGGGCTGCCTGGCCCTGGTCGAGGCCGAGCATCAGCGCGAGGTTCTGCACCGCGGCCCCTGACGCGCCCTTGCCGAGATTGTCGAGGCGGGCGACGAGGAGCGCCTGGCGCTTGGCCGGATGGCCGAACACGCGGAGCTCGAGCATGTTCGAGCCGTTCAGCGCCTCGGGTTCGAGCTTGGTCTGTCCCGCGGTCGGAACCACCTTCACCCAGCCACTGCCCTCGTAGCGCGCGGCGAGTGCTGCCTCGATATCGGCCACCGTGGGGGTGCCTGGCAGCGTGTCGAGATGCAGCGGGATGCTGACGAGCATGCCCTGCCGGAAGTTGCCGACCGAGGGGATGAAGATCGGCTGCCGCGTCAGACCGGCATGGGCGACGAGCTCGGGCAGGTGCTTGTGCTCGAGCCCCAGCGCGTACAGCTCGAACGCGGGTGCCGTGCCGGCCTCGTAGGCTGCGATCATGCTCTTGCCGCCGCCGGAGAAGCCCGAGACGGCGTTGATGGTGATCGGGTGGTCGGCCGGGATGATGCCCGCATCGACCAGTGGGCGCAGCAGCGCGATCGCACCGGTCGGATAGCAGCCGGGGTTGGAGACGCGTCGCGCGCCGCGCACGGCATTCGCCTGCTCGGCTGAAAGCTCTGGAAAGCCGTATGTCCAGCCACTTGCGGTGCGATACGCGGTCGAGGCATCGAGGATGCGCGGGCCGCCGCCCGGCAGCTGGTCAGCCAGTGCCACGGCTTCCCTCGCGGCATCGTCGGGCAGGCAGAGGACGGCGACATCGGCTGCCGCCAGGGCCTCGCCGCGCGCGGTGGGGTCCTTGCGGCGGTCGGGTGCGATCTGGATCAGCGTGATGTCGGCGCGGTTCTCCAGGCGCTCGCGGATCAGGAGCCCCGTCGTGCCGGCCTCGCCGTCGATGAACACCTTCTGCTGGACCATGCGAACCTCCTCGCTTCCTGCCCACTTTCCGTGCGGGCGCCCTGGAAAAGCAAGAGGGCGGGACCTTGCGGCCCCGCCCCCCGAAACAATCCTGCCCTGCGCCGTGGATCGGCCCAGGGGGAGACCGATCAGCGCTTCGAGAACTGGAAGCTGCGACGCGCCTTGGCGCGGCCGTACTTCTTGCGCTCGACCACGCGCGGGTCGCGCGTGAGGAACCCTGCCGCCTTCAGGATGCGGCGGAGATCAGGCTCATAGTTCACCAGGGCCCGCGACAGGCCATGGCGCAGCGCGCCGGCCTGGCCCGAGAGCCCGCCGCCGACGACGGTGCAGAACACGTCGAACTGGTTGTAGCGGTCGGTCACCAGGAAGGGCTGGGCGATCAGCATGCGCAGAACGGGACGGGCGAAATACTCCTCCGCCGTCTTGCCGTTCACCTCGATCTTGCCCTTGCCGGGCTTCACCCACACGCGGGCGACCGCGTCCTTGCGCCGTCCGGTGGCGTAGGAGCGGCCCAGCGCATCACGCTTCGGCTCGCGCTTCGCTGCGTCCTCGGCGGCACCTGGAACGCCGGCGAGGTCCTTCAGGTCGGCGAGCGACTTGACGCTGTCAGTACGAGTTGGCTCGGTTGCCATGCTCAGGCCACCCTGTTCTTGCGGTTCATGGAGGCGACGTCGAGCGCCTTGGGGGCCTGGCCGTCATGCGGGTGGGCGGGGCCGGCATAGACATGCAGGTTGCGCATCTGCTGCCGGCCGAGGGGCCCGCGCGTGATCATGCGCTCGACCGCCTTCTCGATCACCCGCTCCGGGTGCTTGCCGGTGAGGATCTGCCCCTGCGTCCGGCCCTTGATGCCGCCCGGGTAGCCGGTGTGCCAGTAGAACACCGACTGGTCGGCCTTGTTGCCGGTGACCTTCACCTTCTCAGCGTTGACGATCACGACATGGTCGCCGCAATCGACATGGGGCGTGAAGGTGGGCTTGTGCTTGCCGCGGAGGCGGTTGGCGACCAGCGAGGCGAGGCGGCCAAGCACGAGGCCGTTCGCGTCGATGACCCACCAGTTCTTCTGCACCTCAGCAGGCTTGATCGAGACGGTCTTCATCGTATTCCGATCCAGATGCGCCGGGACTGCCCCGGCCGCGAGGGCGCACGGATACGGCGGCACCCCCGCTGGGTCAAGCGAAAACGCAGGTTTGCGCGTGGTGGTATCCCGATACCGTATACTCGGGGCGGCGTCTATCGGGGGGTGAAGCCGAAGCTCGCCCGCGTCGCCCCGGCGAGCACCTCGCGCAACGAGGCCGCACCGGCAACCCTCCCGCCCGGGACATCGAGTGCTGCCTCCGGCCGCTGCGTCGCGCCGTGCAGGGCGGCGTTGAGCGCGGCCGAGGCGGAGACCTTCATCCCGCCAAGTCCGCTGCCGGCGTAGAGCCCGCCCTCGCTCACCGACACGGCCAGCGTCTCGATGCCCTGCCCGCTGCTGCCGCCCGCCTGCGCCCCGACACCGAGGCTGCCGAGCGAGAAGCCGCCGCTGCCGCCGCCGGAGATCCCGCCCTGGACGAGGCGCGCGAGTGCCGGTTTCGACAGGATGCACACCGCAATGCCCACCTCCCGCGCGCCCGCCTGGAAGCCGACGGACAGTTCCGACATCGCGACGCCGACGGGATCGCTCCAGACCGCGCCGTGCCTGGCCAGAACGAGGCCGTCGCCGCTCTGCCCCGCGACGATCAGGCCGCCGCCGCGGATGCGCGGCGCTAGCAGCACCGCCTGGCACGCGCCGATGAGGTTCCAGATGCCGCCCCATTGCGGATTGCCCCGGAACCGCGTCGCCAGTGCCTCGGCCCCCGCAATCACCGATCGCGCATCGTCGGCCGACGCGGACGCAGGCAGCAGGGCCGAGAACGGCACGATCAGCATGAGACGGCGGGAGAGCATGGGAAACCTCGCGTTGCCGGACAGGGAGCCGGACGTTGAGTTGGACATGGAGCCGGACAGTGAGCAACCAGGGCACACGTTCCCGCCCCCATGGCAAGGGCGCCAGCGGCTCGCGCGGATCGCCCTCGGCCGCGGCCACACGCATGCGTCAAGAGTCGGGCAGCAGCGCCGGAAGAGCGGCGGCACGGCCACGGTGAAACGGCTCTAGAGACAGCCGCGCCGATGCCGCATAGCTTGTCGCCGACCGAGGGGGAAACGCATGACAGACGATCCGAAAGGCCACGATCCGAAAGGCTTGGCCCGCAACACATCGAACTACGGCGACCGTGACTTCGCCCTCTATCTCCGCCGCACCTTCATGCTGTCGATGGGCTGGTCGCGCGAGGCGCTCACCCGCCCCACCGTGGGCATCTGCGACACGGGCTCGGGGCTGAACAACTGCCACCGGCATTTCCCCGACCTCGTCCGGTCGGCGGAGCGCGGCATCCTCGCCTCGGGCGGGCTGCCGCTGCAGTTCCCGACCGTCAGCGTCTGCGAACCCTCGCTCAGCCCCTGCTCGATGTACTACCGCAACCTCGCGGCCATCGACACCGAGGAGATGATGCGCGCCCAGCCTTTGGACGCGGTCGTGCTGCTCGGCGGCTGCGACAAGACGGTGCCGGCGCAGCTCATGGCGGCGGTCTCGGCCAACGTGCCCTGCGTGCTCGTCGTCGGCGGGCCGATGATGGCGATGCGCTTCGAGGGCGAGCGCCTGTCGGCCTGCACCGATTGCCGCCGCTTCTGGGCGCGCTTCCGGGCCGGTGACGTCGATGCCGCTCGGATCGAGCGCGTCGAGGGCAACCTTGCCACCACGGCGGGCTCGTGCGGGGTGATGGGAACGGCGTCGACCATGGCCTGCATCGCCGAGGTGCTCGGCTTCACGCTGCCCGGCACCGCCGCGATCCCGGCCGTGCACGCCGATCGCATGCGCGCGGCGGAAGCCTCGGGTGCTCTCGCCGTCAGGCTCGCGACCGAGAAGAGCATCGTCCGCCCGCGGGAGCTCGTCACACCCGAGAGCGTCGAGAACGCGCTTCGCGTTCTACTGGCCCTCGGGGGCTCGACCAACGCCATTGTCCACCTCGCCGCCATTGCCGGCAGGGCTGGCATCACGCTCGACCTCCACCGCCTCAACGTGTTGTCGGACGAGACCCCCGTGCTGGTCGACCTGAAGCCCACCGGCCAGGGCTACATGGAGGATTTCCACGCAGCCGGGGCGATGGGCGCGGTGCTGCGCCAGCTTCGCCCCCTGCTGCACCTCGACGTGCCGACCGTGACCGGCGAGACGCTCCGCGAGCGGCTGGACCGCGAGGAGGACGCGTTCGTCGACCACAGCGTGATCCGCCCGGCGTCCGACCCCATCTCGCCCGTCGGCGGGCTCGTGGCGCTGTTCGGCTCGCTGGCGCCCAACGGGGCGATCCTGAAGCGCTCGGCCGCCGATGCGACGCTGTTCGAGAAGGAGGCGCGCGCGGTGGTGTTCTCCTCCCTCCCCGACATGGCCGAGCGCATCGACAGCGGCGACCTCGACGTGACCGCCGATGACATGCTGGTGCTGCAGAACGCCGGTCCGAAGGGCGGCTACGGCATGCCCGAGGCGGGATATCTCCCCATCCCGAAGAAGCTCGCCCGCGCCGGGCTCAAGGACATGGTGCGGATCTCCGATGCCCGGATGTCGGGCACCGCCTTCGGCACGATCGTTCTGCATGTCGCGCCAGAAAGCGCCGAGGGCGGGCCGCTGGCGCTGGTCCGCACCGGTGACCGCATCCGGCTTTCGGTGAAGGAGCGACGGATCGACCTGCTGGTGGCCGAGGACGAGCTCGCCCGCCGCCGCGCTGCCTGGGTGCCGCCCGCGCCCGCGCTGAGGGGCTGGGACAAGCTCTGGCAGCGCGAGGTGCTGCAGGCTCCCGAAGGCGTGGATTTCGCTTTCCTCCGTCCTGAGGGACAGTGAGCGTCGGCTCGATCAACGACAGACGAGAAAGGCCTTCCCCCAGATGCCCGTGCACAACCGCATCGCCGAGTTCCACCCAGACATGACGGAGTGGCGGCAGGACATCCACCGCCACCCCGAGCTCGCCTTCCAGGAAAGCCGCACGGCAGCGCTGGTAGCCGAGAAGCTGAAGGCGTTCGGCGTCGATGAGATCCATACCGGCATCGCCACCACCGGCGTCGTCGGCGTCATCCGCGGCACCCAGCCGGGGGCCGGCGCGATCGGCTTGCGCGCCGACATGGATGCACTGCCGATCCATGAAGAGACGGGCAAGCCCTGGGCCTCGCAAACCCCCGGCGTGATGCATGCCTGCGGGCATGACGGGCACACCACGATGCTGCTCGGTGCGGCACGCTACCTCGCCGAGACGCGCAACTTCGCCGGCACCGTCTATCTCTTCTTCCAGCCGGCCGAGGAGTTCGGCGGCGGGGCGGAGGTGATGATCAAGGAAGGCCTGTTCGAGCGCTTCCCGGCCGATCGCGTGTTCGGCATCCACAACTGGCCGAAGGCGCCTGCCGGAACGTTCATCTGGCGCAACGGCCCGGTGATGGCGGCGGTGGGCGGCATCGACATCACCATCACCGGCATCGGCGCGCATGGCGCGATGCCCAACCTTGGCATCGATGCGGTTCTCGTCGGCGCGCACATCATCACAGCACTTCAGGGCATCGTCGCGCGCAACCTCGATCCGGTGGACAGCGGCGTCATCTCCATCACCTGGATCGAGGGCGGCTTCGCCTACAACGTGATCCCCGAGACGGTGCGGCTGCGCGGCACGGCGCGGTGGTTCACGAAGGAGGCCGGCGACCTGCTCGAGCGGCGGACGATCGACACGGCGGAGGGCATCGCCCGCGCCTTTGGTGCCACCGCGAAGGTGGAGTTTCGCCGCGCCTACCCGGCCACGGTGAACGAGCCGGAGAGCACGGCGCTAGCCCGGGCTGCGGCCATCGCCGTCCAGGGCGACGCGCGGGTGGCCGAGATGCCGCGCCCGACGATGGGCGGCGAGGATTTCGCCTTCATGCTGCAGAAGAAGCCCGGTGCCTACCTGATGCTGGGCGGCGGGCGCGGCGAGGACGATGCCGCCGTGCATCATCCCAAGTACGATTTCAATGACGAGATCCTGCCGATCGGCGCCAGCTGGTTTGCAACGCTCGCCGAACAGCTCCTGCCACGGAAGGGGTGAACAATGACGCTGGCCCTCACCGTCGTCTCCGACGCGATCTGCCCCTGGTGCTGGATCGGCAAGACCAGGCTCGACCAGGCGCTGGCGATGCTGCGGGAGAGCGATCCTGACCTCGCCTTCACGCTAACCTTCTTCCCCTTCATGCTGAACCCCGACATGCCCGACGAGGGGGTCGAGCGCACGGCGTACCGCACCGCGAAATTCGGCAGCATCGAACGCTCGCGCCAGCTCGACGCGCAGGTGACGGAGGCGGCGGCCTCGTCGGGCCTCACCTTCCACCTCGATGCCATCGCCCGCACGCCGAACACCACGAACGCGCACCGGCTATCACGCTTCGCGGCGGAAGCCGGGCTTCAGTATCCGGTGATGGAGGGCGTGTTCCGCGCCTATTTCCAACAGGGCCGCGACATCGGCGACATCGTCGTGCTGGCGGACATCGCCGCCGCCGAGGGGATGGACCGCGAGGCCGTGGCCGCACGGCTTGCCTCCGACGAGGCGGTCGATGCCGTGCGCGCCGAAGCGGCCGCCGCGAGCCGGTCGGGCATCTCTGGCGTACCGACCTTCGTGCTGAACCGCCACGTCATCTTCAGCGGCGCGCAGGCGCCCGAGACCATCGCCGAGGCGCTGCGCACCGCCGCGCGCCACCCGGCCATCCTCGAGGCGGCGGAGTAGCGTTCAGGCCAGGATCGCGCGCACGCCGTCGAGCGTGATCTGCGCGGCGAGTGCTGCGACGACGACGCCGAGCACGCGGCCGATCACGTTCGTTCCCGTCTCGCCCAGCATCCTCACCAGCTGTTTGGCCGCGAGCAGCGAGACGAGCGTGACGGCGAGCGCCACCCCGAGCGCTGCGGCCAGCGCTGCGAGCAGCCCCCAATCGTCCCCCGCCTGGCCGCGCAACAGCACCATCGTCGTCATGGCCCCCGGCCCCGCGATCAGCGGGATGGCGAGCGGGAAAACCGTGATGTCGCTCTCCTGTGCCTCGGCTTCGGCCGTTTCGCGCTCGGTCGTGCGGCGGAGGCCGCTGTCGCGCACCATCACCATGTCGGTGGCCAGCAGGAACAGCAGGATGCCACCCGCTACCTGGAAGGCCGGCAGCGTCACCCCCATCGCCCGCATCAGCCATTCCCCGCCGATCGCGAAGCCGGCCAGCACCACGAACGAGATGCCCACCGCGCGCACCGCCTGCTCGCGCCGCTCGGCGTCGGTGTCGCGCGGGGTGATGGCGATGAAGATCGCCGCCGTGCCTGGCGGGTCGAAGATCACGAGCAGGGCGACGAGCGCGTAGAGGAAGGCATCGAGCATGGCCGAGCGTGGCACGGCGGCAGGCCCGGGCGCAGCCTCGAATCGGTGACGCCTTGAATTGTCGCAGGCGGCGGGCCACCTCCGTCCGGCCCGGGGTTCGGGCCCCTCTGGCGGGACCCCTCCCGCGATGTCGGACCCTTGCTGGCCTTTTTCAAAGGGTTCGGCATGGATCTCGTCTGGCTTGCGGCAGGCCTCGCCCTGCTGGTTCTTGGCGCGGAGGGCCTGGTGCGCGGCGGCGTCGGCCTCGCGCGGCGGCTCGGCGTGTCGCCGCTGCTCGTCGGCGTTACCGTCGTTGCCTGGGGCACCTCGACGCCTGAGCTCGTCGTCTCGGTCGAGGCGGCGCTGGCCGGGCTCGACGGCATCGCGGTCGGCAACATCGTCGGCTCGAACATCGCCAACATCCTGCTCATCCTCGCCGTCGCCGCGGTGATATCGCCGATCGTGGTGAAGCCGGAGGCGATCCGCCGCGACGCCGGCTTCGCACTTGGCGCCGCCGTCGTCTTCATCGCCATCGCGCTCACCACCGACAGGCTCGTCTGGTGGCACGGCGTGGTCTGCCTGGCACTTCTCGTCGCGACCGCGGTGATCACCTACCGGCAGGAGCGCGGTGGCGGCACCGCCTCGGGTGAATTACACGCAGCCGAGGCCGAGGAAGTGCAGGCCGTTCCGCTCAACCCCATCCTCGGCGCGGCGATGGTGGCGGGCGGCATTGGGCTCCTCGTGGTCGGCGGCAACCTGATGATTGGTGCTGCGGTGAACATCGCCCGCGGCTTCGGCATTTCCGAGGTGGTGATCGGGCTCACGCTGGTCGCCATCGGCACGTCGCTGCCGGAACTGGTGACGAGCGTGGTCGCGGCCATCCGCCGCCACTCGGATATCGCGCTCGGCAACATCCTCGGCTCGAACATCTACAACATCCTCGGCATCCTGGGCGTGTCGAGCCTGATCGCGCCGACCGCGATCCCGTCCGAGATCGCGGCGACCGAGATGTGGGTGATGGCGGCCGCGACGCTGCTCCTGGTGCCGGCAATGATCACAGGCCGCGTCGGCCGCGGCCTCGGGATCGCGATGCTGGCAGGCTACGGTGCCTATGTCGGGCGGCTGGTGATGCTGGCCTGATCGCTGCTGCGCGCACCGCAGCACATGATTCACGGGCCGATTGCTGGAACGCGCCGTCGAGGTGCTGCTAGCCTCCCGCATCGCGATTCCAGGAGAGACGCATGGCGACGTTGTTCATTGGACCAGGGCTTGCCGCGTTCCCCGCCTTCCCCGATCCGTCGACGGTGAACCCCTTCACGCTCGGCTTCTCGGCCGACGCGACGTCGCTCACCTTCGTCCTCGATGGCTACCGCTTCGCCTTCGGCGGTGACTTCGCCGCGGCGTCAGCGGCGCTGGCGCAGCCGGTGCAACTGCCTGGTGCGCCAGGGCCCATTCCCGCCTTCTTCCTCGCGCTCGGCGGCGTGCCCGGCTTCGGCCTGAACATCAGCCTCGAGAGTGCCGAGGTGACGCGGCTGTCGGACGGTGCACCGGTGATCGGCTTCCGCGACACGCCCATCCCGGGTCCGACGCTGGACCTCGCAGTGTTCTTCGGCGTGCTGACCGACCCCGACAACTACACCGATGACCTGATCTCGGTGTTCTTCGCGCCCTTTGGCGGCACCAGCGCCTTCACCACGCTCGACCTCTCCTCCTTCGACACGACCATCGCGATGGGCCGCCCCAACGCCGCCATCACTGGCGTGGCGGGCGAGCGCGGCGTGATCGCCTATGCGCAGGAGGTGGACCGCTTCGCCTTCACCACCGTGACGCTCGGCGGCGGCGACGACCGCCTCGCCGGAACGGATGCCGCCGAGACCTTCCTCGGCGGGGCAGGCCGCGACGTGCTGCTCGGCCGCGGCGGCAATGACCTGCTCGATGGCGGCATGGGTGATGACGTGCTCGACGGCGGTGCCGGGAACGACATGCTCCTGGGCGGTGCGGGGCGCGACGTGCTGGTCGGCCGTGGCGGCGACAACACCTATCTCGGCGGCGCGGGGGCGGACGTGTTCGTAATCTCCGCCGGACGCGGTGTCGACCGGATCGAGGACCTTCGCGCCGGCGACCGCATCGACGTGTCCGACCTCGCCCTCTCTGCGCGCGAGCTCGCCACAGCCCTCGCGCGGGCGAAACTGGTTGACGGCGACGATGTGCTGGTGAGCTTCGGGCAGCGCAGCCTGATCCTGTCCGACCTCGGCTCTCCCGCCGCACTGAAGGCGCAGAGCTTCATCCGTTCGCCCGACGCAACGCGTGGCGACGACGTGCTGGCCTCGGGGCGCGCCGACCTGCTGGTGGCCGGGCGCGGCGACGATACCGTGGTCGGCGGCAATGGCGGCCTGGTGCTGCTCGGCGGTGCCGGTGACGACGTGCTTCTCGGCGGCAGCGGCCGCGACTGGCTCACCGGCGATGGCGGCGATGATGTGCTCGACGGTGGGGCAGGCAAGGATGTGCTGCGCGGCGGCGCCGGCGATGACGTGCTGTTCGGCGCCGAGGGCAACGATGTGCTGCACGCCGATGCCGGGGACGATTTCCTCGACGGTGGCGAGGGTGACGATGTTCTCGCCGGCGGCACGGGCACCAATACGCTCACCGGCGGTGCTGGCCGCGACGTGTTCGTCTTCGCGGCCTTCGACGGCGAGACGGACCGGGTGACCGACTTCGAGGCCGGCATCGACCTGATCGACATCCGCGCGCTCGTGAACGGGCGCTTCGGCGAGGAGACGCTCGCTGAGTTCATCCGCATCACCTCGCCAGGGCCCACCTTCCTGACGCGTTTCCTCGAGGTCGATCGCGACGGGGCCGGCACGCGCTTCGGCTTCGAGGAGGTCGCCCAGTTCGACGACCTCAACGATGCCGAGATGACCGACCCGGCAAACTACCTGTTCTGCTGAGGCCGGACGTGTGGGGAGCGCCTAGCTCCCCACCTTCAAGGTTGCCGTCAGCCCGCGCAGGCAGGCGAGCAGCGACAGCGGCGTGATCCTGCCCGTGCGCGGATTTTCCGCTGACGGAACGTTCTCGATCGTCATCGTCAGCCGCACCGTATCGGCTTCCACCTTCACGGTGTGGGTGTTGCGCGTCACCGTCGGGTCGGCCCAGATCTCGAGCCGCGTGCGATCGGGGCCGATGCCGGCAAGTGCGAGTGCTGCCGCGACGTTCACGTTGGCGGGGAACCCGGCCGCGCCCTCGCGCGCGGTGCCGTCGAAGATCTTCGTCGGCGTCGTGATGGTGGTGACGTCGATGTGGTGCTGGTCGAGATAGGGAGCCCCGGCCAGCCCGCGCGGCGGCTTGCGCGTGACGAGGGTGACGCTCTCGACATTCCCCTCGGCGGCGGCGCGGACGGCATCGAGGCCGAGCAGCGCTCCCGTCGGCACGATGATGCGCCCGCCGGATGCGCGCGCGGCATCGACCAGGTGCATGCGCGGCAGCAGCGCACCGACGGATGAGACGATCGCGATCCTGCCGGCCGCGACCGCTGGGCCGACGATCGCCTCGAACACGGCGGCCGGCGCGGCTTCGACCACCACGTCAGCCTCGGCCGCGAGGCCGGCGAGGTCCACCACCTTGGGCGGCGTGCGGAAGCCTGCGACGGCGCCCCGCGCCTTCTCCGCATCGCGCGAGGCGACGGCAACCAGCCTGAGGCCCTCGACGCCCTTGTCCAGCTCCTGCGCGAGCTTCAGCCCGATGGCACCCAGCCCCGCGATCCCGACCGTCAACATCCCTTAACCCTTTTCCCGTATGCAGCATGGCCAGTCAGCAGCCTGAGGCGAACCATGTCACCCCACGTGCAAGCACAGCTGGCCACCATCCACCCGCCCGACCGCGTGGTCGCGTTCATCGATCTCGTCAAGTCCCTGCGCTGGCCGGTGGTGGCGATCTTCGTCCTGATGCTCGCCCACGGCCCCGTGCGCTCGGTGTGGGAGCTGGTGCCGGGCATGCCCGCGCAGGCAAACGCCCCACGCGTGGTGATGGCGGGCGCGCTGCCGCTGAAGGCTGACCCCGCCTCGCTGCCGGCCGCGACCGACGAGGTGGTGCAGACGCTACGCGAGCTCGACGGCGAGCTTCTCCGCGTGTTCCTCGACATGGACCAGACGGCGATCTACTGTGGCGCGCTGGACGCGGAGTATCGCGTCGGCATGCGCAGGCTCGCGCATCTCGGCATCGTCGAGGCGCGCAACGAGCCGGAGCGTGGTGCGGCGTGCGCCCAGAACGCGGTGATGACCGACCATGGCAAGCGCGTGCAGACCTACATCATCAGCCTGACCGTGAGCCTGCTGAAGGGCTAGACGACCGGGCTGCGCCCGCCATCGACATTGATGGCCGTGCCGGTCACGTAGCCGCCCTCCTCCGAGCAGAGGAAGCAGGCGGTCGCGGCGAACTCCTCCGCCCGCCCGATGCGCCCCAAGGGGATGCGCGCACCCTGCTCGGCCTTCCACTCCTCCCACGTGACATTCCGCTGGTCGGCCGCGTGCCGCCGCGTCCACTGCCCGCTCTCGATCATGCCGACGAGCAGCGCATTGACGAGGATGTTGTCGGCCGCTCCCTCGTTGGCGAGCACCTTGGTCAGCGCCATGCCGGCGGCCCGCGAGACGGCGGTGGGAGAGCCCTCCGCCGGCGGTGCCTTGGCGCCGATGTTCAGCACGTTGATCACCCGCCCCCAGCGCCGCGCGCGCATGCCGGGAAAGGCCAGGCGACAGAGGCGGATGGCGGCGAACAGCTTCAGGTCGAGATCGTCCTGCCACATCTGGTCCGTGACCGTTTCGAACCGGCCACGCACCGAGGTGCCGGCGTTGTTGACGAGGATGTCGATGCCCCCCAGCGCCGCTTCGGCGGCGGCGAAGCCCGCTGCTACGTCATCGGCCTTCGACACGTCGCACGGGATGGCGGCGATAGTCACGCCGGGTGCCTCCGCGCGCACCAGGGCGGCGGCGTCCTCCAGCTTCGCTGCCGTGCGCGCGAGCATGGCGACGGCGGCGCCCGAGCCGGCGAAGCGGCGCGCCATGGCAAGGCCGAGACCGTCGGACGCGCCCGTGATCAGAGCACGGCGGCCATTCAGTGAGATGTGCATGCGTGTCCTGTCCCTCCCGGTCTGCCGCCCGATTTGGACACGTCACGGCCTGCCCTGCAAACGGGGCCGTCCCAGCCAGGGCAGCATCAATCAGCGACCGGAGGGAAAGGTGGGGCGACCTACGGGACTCGAACCCGCGACATCCAAGACCACAACCTGGCGCTCTACCAACTGAGCTAAGGCCGCCACCGAAGGGGGGCTGATTACGCCGCCGAGCCTCAGGCCGTCAACGCCCTCCCCTGCGCCTCGGCCCCGCGTGACGCGAACGCGGCCTCCATCCGGCCAAGTGCGAGGTCGAGCGTCGCGTCGTTCTTGCAGAAGGCGAACCGCGCATAGTGCCGGGGTGCCGTCGCCGCATCCGCATAGAAGGCGCTGACGGGGATCGCCGTCACCTTCGCCGTCTCGGTCAGCCAGCGGCAGAAGGCGACGTCATCGCCCAGGAACCCGAGCGGGCGGAAATCGGCGGACACGAAGTAGCTCCCCCGCGCCTCCAGCACCCCGAAGCCGAGCCGCGAGAGGCCGGCCGAGAGCCTGTCGCGCTTGGCCTGGAGCCCCTCGGCCAGCCCGGCGAAGTACGCATCCGGCTTGGCGAGCCCCACCGCCACCCCGCGCTGCAGGTTGGGCGGGGTGGTGAATGTGAGAAGCTGGTGCGCCTTGGCGACGAGCTGCGCCAGCGGCGCGGCAGCGGTGACGTAGCCCACCTTCCAGCCCGTCAGGCTGAACGTCTTGCCGGCCGAGCCGATGCGCATGCACCGCTCGCGCATGTCCGGCAGGCTCATCAGCGGGATGTGGCGCCAGCCGTCGAAGGTCAGGTGCTCGTACACCTCGTCGCACACGGCATAGGCGTCGTGCTTCTGGACGAGGTCGGCGATGAAGGCGAGCTCTGCGGCGGTGAACACCTTCGAGCAGGGGTTCTGCGGCGTGTTCAGCAGGATCGCCTTGGTGCGCGGCCCGAAGGCGGCAGCCAGGGCCGCGCGCGGCAGCTCCCATTTCGGCGGCTCGAGGCGCACCAGCTTCGGCACCGCGCCCAGCATTTTCACGACGGGAAGATACGTGTCGTACAGCGGCTCGATCAGCACCACCTCGTCGCCCGGGTCGAGGATGGCCATCAGCGAGGCGGTGATCGCCTCCGTCGCCCCGGAGGTGACGACGACCTCCGCAGGCTCGGCATCGATGCCCCAGAAGCGGCGGTTGGCGGCAGCAACGGCCGCGCGGAGCTCTGGCACGCCGGTCAGCGGCGGGTACTGGTTCCGCCCGTCGAGCAGCGCGTCGGCGGCCGCCTTCAGCACGTCGCCAGGCCCGTCCTGGTCGGGGAACCCCTGGCCGAGATTGACCGCGCCGTGCTGGGTGGCAAGCGCGCTCATCACCGTGAAGATCGTCGTGCCCGTGTTGGCGAGCAGCGTGTTCGGCGCCTTCATGACCAACCCTGTTTCCCCATCTGCGGCCACGACTATGGCCAGCGCAGCGCGATCGCGCAACGCTGCCGCAAATTCGTGCAGATGCCTGCGTTCGCGCCGCCCGGGGCGCGGCGGCACCCCCTGATCCCATGCCTGGCGAACCGCCGTCGCGGGCTTGAAGCCATGGCACAACCCGTGCAAGGTCCGCGCGCCGTAAGGACCGGGGGCCGCATGGCGGCGTCAATGGCACTGCGGCAGGTGAGGAACATCCCGGACGTGACGCGCAAATGAAGAAGATCGAAGCCATCATCAAGCCGTTCAAGCTCGACGAGGTGAAGGAAGCGCTCCACGAAGTGGGGCTGCAGGGCATCACCGTCGTCGAGGCCAAGGGCTTCGGCCGCCAGAAGGGCCACACCGAGCTGTACCGCGGCGCCGAATACGTCGTCGACTTCCTGCCGAAGGTGAAGATCGAGGTGGTATGCGACGACGCGCTGGTCGACCGGGCCGTGGAGGCGATCATGACCGCCGCCCGCACCGGCCGCATCGGTGACGGCAAGATCTTCATCTCGACTGTCGAGGAAGCGATCCGCATCCGCACCGGCGAGCGTGGGGAGGATGCGATCTAGCGCGCGCATCACCACTTCTCCGCCCGCCGCTCCACGCCGGGCGGGCCCGCAAGGCCAGCGGCGATCACCACGGCCACGCCTTCGCCCAGCCCCACCGGGAGGGGCAGACCACCGCAACCGAAACGAACCTGACAGGACAGGAAGGGGAACCATGGCTCCGAAGCCCGACGTGAAGAAGGTGCTCGACATGCTCAAGGAGCATTCGGTCGAGTATGTCGATCTCCGCTTCACCGACCCGCGCGGGAAGTGGCAGCACACCGCCCAGCACGTCTCCACGATCGACGAGGACGTGTTCACCGACGGCATCATGTTCGACGGCTCCTCCATCGCCGGCTGGAAGGCGATCAACGAGAGCGACATGATCCTGATGCCCGACCCCACCACCGCGGTGATGGACCCGTTCGCGGCAAAGCCGTCGATGATCCTGTTCTGCGACATCGTCGAGCCCTCGACCGGCCAGGCCTATGTGCGTGACCCGCGCTCGACCGCCAAGAAGGCGGAGGCCTACCTCGCCTCCACCGGCATCGGCGACACGGCGTTCTTCGGCCCGGAAGCCGAGTTCTTCATCTTCGACAACGTGAAGTTCGGCACGGGCGGCACCTACGGCATCTACCAGCTCGACAGCATCGAGGGGCCGCAGGCCAGCCTGAAGGACTACCCAGAGGGCAACATGGGCCACCGCCCCGGCGTGAAGGGCGGCTACTTCCCCGTCCCGCCCGTCGACAGCGAGAGCGACCTCCGCGCCGAGATGCTCTCGACCATGGGCGAGATGGGCCTGGCGATCGAGAAGCATCACCACGAGGTGGCGCAGAGCCAGCATGAGCTCGGCACCAAGTTCGGCCCGCTCGTGCGGCAGGCCGACCACATGCAGATCTACAAGTACGTGATCCACAACGTCGCGCACAGCTACGGCAAGTCCGCGACGTTCATGCCCAAGCCCGTCTATGGCGACAACGGCTCCGGCATGCACGTGCACCAGTCGATCTGGAAGAAGGGCAAGCCGCTCTTCGCCGGCAACGGCTACGCCGACCTCTCGGAGAGCGCGCTCTACTACATCGGCGGCATCATCAAGCACGCCAAGGCGCTGAACGCGTTCACCAACCCCTCGACCAACAGCTACAAGCGCCTGATCCCCGGGTTCGAGGCTCCCGTGCTGCTCGCCTACTCGGCGCGCAACCGCTCGGCCTCATGCCGCATCCCGTATGCGACGAACCCGAAGGCCAAGCGCGTCGAGGTCCGCTTCCCCGACCCGACGGCGAACCCCTACCTCGCCTTCGCCGCCATGCTCATGGCGGGCCTCGACGGCATCCAGAACCGCATCCACCCGGGTGAGGCGATGGACAAGGACCTCTACGACCTGCCGCCCGAGGAGCTGAAGGGCATCCCGACCGTCTGCGGATCGCTCCGCGAGGCGCTCGGCGCGCTCGAGGCCGACCACGACTTCCTGCTGAAGGGCGATGTGTTCAACAAGGACCAGATCGCGTCCTACATCGATCTGAAGTGGACCGAGGTGTACAAGTTCGAGCACACCCCGCACCCGGTCGAGTTCGAGATGTACTACTCCGTCTAGCCGCGCCGCGGCAGGGTCGAGGGCCGGTCCGCTCGTTGGCGGACCGGCGCCTCCCCCGGCCTCGTCCGAAATGCGAAGGCCCGCCACCGTGCGGGCCTTCTGCATTTCCGGTGCTCGTGAGCGCCCGCGCGTGTCGCGGCGTATGACGCGTGTCACGCACCGATCAGCCGCACCATGGCACCTTCGCGCCGAGTGTTTTCTACCGGAGCGCGAGGGAGGAAGAGGGTGGCCAACGCGGATACGTTCGTCGAAAAGGACAACACGAAGTACGTGCTGACCTGGAACTCGTTCGGCGACAAGCTCACCACGCTTCGCTCGTGGCTCGATGTCACGAACGGCATCGCCACCAAGGTCAACGTCGTCTGCTGCCAGGAGTTCGGCAACTCCCCGCTGCTCTACCCGGCCACGGAAAACCACGACCATTCCTACAAATACCTGCCCTTCACGAACCGGACCGGAGGGATGCACATCTTCTGGACGCGCTGGGCGAGGACGCATCATCCAGGCAATGCGCCCGACAACCTGCGCTGCAGCCTGGCTGTCATCCGCGTCGGCGCGGCCAACCTCACCACCGATTGCTACATCGCGCTTGAGAATGCTGCCCGGCCGGCCATCGGCATCAACTACGCCGATGCCTACATCTACTCGTTCCACAATGACGCGCACGGGGGTGCGGCCACGCCCGGCAAGGACATGGCCGACTTCCTGAACACGACGCTCCACAAGGGCGAGCAGTGGATGCTTGTCGGGGACTTCAACTGCACACCCGACAAGATGATCCGCAGCGACTGGACCGTGCGCTACGACAAGTCCGTTTCCACGACGCGCCGTGTCACCGGGACGGGGCAGGAGATCGCGAACAACCACTACGACTACGTGGTCCAGGCGAATCGCTCAGGCGTCGAGGAAAGGCGGTTTTCCAACCATATCGGCAAACGGATGCCGGCAAACATCCTGTCGTCGGATCACTTCCCCGTCCTGTTCCAGATCTTCTCGACCAAGGAACAGTGAGGCCGCGCGGCGGCGCCGGGTCACGGCGCCCGCCCGCGTGATCAGACCGGCTCGAGTTCCCGCACCCGCTCCTCGCGCCGCCGCGCGGGCAGCGCCAGGGGCCGTGGCACGAGGCAGTCGGGCAGCGGCTTGGACGGCAGGTCCTTGCGGTCGCCGCCCATCGGCGCGAGCGGGGACGGAACGCTCTCCTGCCGCTCCGGCGGCTTCGGGTAGTGGCGGAGCTTCCAGAGCTCCCACAGCGCAAGCCCGAGGATCGGCCCCTTCACCAGAAGGAGATTGAGCAGAACGAATGTCTCGCCACTCATCGCACACTCCCTGCCATGGAAGCGCAATCATAAGGCGGGCGGCGCCAGCACTCCAAGCCCTTCCGGGAAGGGGGATCGCCCCCCTTCCCCAAAGGTTTCCGGCCCGACCGGTCCCGATCAGGTCAGGAACGTGCCCTGCCTGAGAACCGGCATGCCAACGGCCGAGGACAGCGGCGTCGGGTTGTCCACCAGCGTCTTCATCCCCGTCATCGAGGTGAGGGGCGTCGCCCCCTTCGTCAGTGTCGGGAGGCCGAACATCGAGGAGAACGGCGCCGGCTTCGCGCGGCCGAAGCCCAGGCCGAACATGCCCGAGAGCGTCCAGCCGCTGGCGAGCGACCGCACCCCCGTCAGCTCCTCGAACGGCAGCTTGCCCTCCGAGAGCGGCTTGATGCCAAGGATGTTCGACATCGGGGTCGCATCGTCGAACATCGTCTCGCGCCGGGGCGGATCGAGGTCGAGCGGACCGTGCTCCTTCAGGAGCTGCTCGGCCAGGTACCCACGGCCGAACGGGGCATAGACCCCGACCACGGTGTTGCCGGAGCCGATCAGCCTAGCGTACTCGCCGGCGAGGTGCCGCGGCACGCCAGCGCGCATCATGGCGGTGACGTGGCCATCGGCACCGATCGGCGCGCCCTCGGCATCGCCGAACACATCGACGGTGCCATAGCCGTTCAGCCTGAGCTTGTCGGCGGCCGCCTCGGCCTTCCGGCGCGTTGCGTAGACACGGCAGATCGTCTGGGTCATGGCACCTCCTACCTCGTCTTGAGATCGAAACCGTCTTGTTCGTAGCCGGAACCGTCCGCTCCCGGCATGCGTGCGCGGCTGCGCGAAAGCAATGGCACCATCGTTGCGATCGCCGCAAGCAGAAGCGTGATCTCGAGGATGAATACGAGCGTGTAGCCCGCAGCCGGGCCAAGCGAGGCGGCAAGCGAGGGCAGCGCGCCGCCGATGTCACGGATCGGCGCGCCGATCGCCACCCCGAGCCCGGCGGCGGAGGCCTGCACCGCCCCCCAGGCGCCAAGGGCAAGCCCCGCCTGTTCCTTCGGCGCATGGTTCATCGTCGCCGTCAGCGTGCCGTGGCCGAACAGCCCGGCGCCGAAGCCAACCGCCATCACCCCGCCGACGAACAGCAGCGTCGAGCCCGCCGGTGCCGCGGCGAGCACACCGCAGAAGGCCACCGCGCCGATGATCGCACCCGCCATCGCCATGCGGAACGGCTCGGCACCCCGGCTGAGCATCCGCGAGGCGAGCGCGAAGCCGGCGAGGCTGCCGCCGGCAAGGCTCGCCGTCAGCCTGGTGGTCTCGCTGACGGTCATGCCCAGCACCTCGCCGCCATAGGGCTCGAGCAGCACGTCCTGCATGCCGAACGCCATCGTGCCGAGGCCGACCGCGGCGAGGCGCGCCAGCGCATGCGGGCCCTGCATGTAGAGGCCGATCGCCGCACGGAAACCTGGGTCGCCCTCGGTCGCCGCTGCCACCGTGCGCGACCGTCGCGCCTCCTGCTTCCAGAGCGCGATGGCGTTGAGCACGAGGGTGACGACGGCGGTTCCCTGGATCACCTGGATCAGCCGCCCGGGGGAGAAGGGTTCGAGCGCGAACCCGAATACGAGAGCGGCGCCGATCATGCCGACGAGCAGCATCACGTACATCAGCCCGACCACGTTCGGCCGCTGCTCCGGCCTCGCGAGATCGGTCGCAAGTGCGAGGCCGACGGTCTGCGTCGTGTGCAGCCCCGCGCCGACGAGCAGGAAGGCGAGTGCCGCCGAGGCCTGGCCGATCCACGCCGGCGCACGGTCCGAGTGACCTTCGCCTGCCAGCACGAGCAGCGCGAACGGCATGATGGCGAGCCCGCCGAACTGCAGCATCGCGCCGCGGAACAGGAAGGGCACGCGCCGCCATCCGAGCACGCAGGTGTGGGTGTCGGAGCGATAGCCGATGAGCGCGCGGAAGGGTGCGAACAGCACAGGCAACGCGATCATCGCGGCGACGATGGTCGCGGAGAGCCCGAGCTCGACGATCATGACGCGGTTGAGCGTGCCGACCAGCAGCACCAGCGACGTGCCGACCGAGACCTGGATGAGGGAAAGGCGCAGCAGCCGCGACAGCGGCAGGTCGGCCGAGGCGGCATCGGCGAACGGCAGGAAGCGCGGCCCTGCCGTGACCCAGGCGCGCATCGCTTTCTGGCTGAGGCGATTCATGGCCATGGGCCGGTCCCGAAGGCATGTCCCGAAGGCACGTCACGATGCGACATCGCTGATCCTGGGGGCGTGCCACGCGAACGGGGATGTCGAGCAGACTTCCCCGCCTCGCGCGCCCCGCGTTCACGTCCCGCGTTCACGTCCCGGCAAGCACGGCACACCAGGCGCATCCGACACTGCTCCACAACCAGGGTATCGTGCGGATGCGCGATCCCTGATCGTGTCGCAGGATCCGGTGGCCCCGGCCGTTCACACGCCCCGCAGGCGAGGCGCGTTCCCGAGGCCGCAGACGCCACCGCAGCCAAGCCTCAGCGTGGCGGTGCCGCGCTGCTGCCCGTGCCGTCATCCGTCACCTCAGGCCGGTGCAGCATCACCGTCTGGGCTGATCCACCCGCCTTCGGCGTGATCGTCACGACGAAGGCAGTGGTATCACCCGGCAGGCCGGCGACCGGCATCACGCTGACCGTGACGTTCGAGTCGTTGACATGGGCAGCGGCCAGGTGTGCCGGGACCGGAGCGGCGTCGGCGCGGCGCGCCTTGCTGCCCTGGAAGAAATCGGCCATCCACGTGGTATTGGTCATTACCGAGCCGTGCACGGTGAGTGAGATCACCGCCACCCCGCCAAGAAACAGCGGCAGGCCGACGGTCGGCTTCACCACGCACCAGATACGTCCGTTGTTCATGACGTGCCCCCTACTTCAGCCAGGGAGAATAGATGTAGGCGAGCATGTGGGCGAAGAGCGCGATAACGAAGAAAACGCGCGAGCCATCGATCACATGTTTATGCAGCGCTTCAGACTCTTTGATCGTAAGGCCTGTCGGCCAAACCCTGTTGGGATCATCGAGGTCACTCACTGTTCTTCCTCCTTCCTCTTACAAAGTTTAACTGCGGGATCCCGCGTGAGTTTTTGGGTCAGACTGGTCAGGCGGGATCGGCGCGTCGGCTCCAGCCAAGCGTTGCGCCCGGAGCGATCGGAAGGGCGCACTGGCAGACTGTCACAAAGCTCTGACAGTTCAAGTGTCATACGGTCTTTACAGTAACGAGTCAATCGATCCGCCATGTCGCTCTATCCGTTTTCGTAATGATTTCGGGCAGGACGGCACCGCCGTCCCAGCCCGACGGCAGGCGGATGATCGAGAGTTCGGCGCACCGCCCAGCCAGGGTGGCCCCTATGGAAGTGATGCGGCGCCACCGATCAGGTCACGCAAGGGTGCGTCGCCATGGCAGGCTCATCCGTGCGAACCTGTGTTCCCGGGCAACAACGAGGCTTCCGATGCGACGCCTTCTCGCCCTCCTCCTCCTCGTTCCCCTTGCCGCGGGCGCAGTGCCGAACGCGGCCCCCCCGCGCGCTGCCCCCGCGCCGCGCCCGCTTGCGCTCGACGTCACGCCCACCTGCTGCGCCATAACCTTCACCGCCTATGCCTTCGGCGTGTTCCCCATCGCTGGCAGCTTCGGCAGGTTCGAGGGCAGGCTCGTCTACGACCCGGGCGACAGGGCCGCGGCCCATGCCGAGGCGCGCATCAGCGCTGACAGCCTCAACCTCGATGCAGGCCCGATCGAGGCTGATGTGAAGGCGCAGCATTTTCTCGATGTCGACCATTTCCCGCTGATCCTGTTCGCCGCCGCCGCAATCCCGGGCGAGGACGGCGCGATGCTGCAGGGCATGCTCACCATCAAGGGCGTCACGCGCCCCGTGACGCTGACCATCACCGAGCGCGACGGACGCGTCACGGCAGAGGCCATGATCAGCCGCCGCGCCTTCGGCATCACCGCGCGCCCCGTTCTCGCCGGCGACACGATCACGATCACCGTCAACGCCCCCCTGCCACGCTGAACCCGCCAACGCGACGGTGGCGCCTGCCCCGTCGCTCGCGCATGATCGTTCGCCGTGACCGACGCACCTTCCACCACCCCTCCCAAAGCAACCACAGCCAAACCCCCTGCGCCCTCGGCCTTCGCGCCGCTGCGCAGGCCCGTGTTCCGTGCGGTGTGGATCGGCAATCTCTGCGCTGGCCTCGGCACCTGGCTGCAGAACACGGGTGCCGGCTGGCTGATGACCGACCTCGCACCCGAGCCGGCGATGGTCGCCGCCGTGCAGGCGGCGATGCTGCTGCCCGTGTTCCTGTTCGCGCTGCCGGCGGGAGCGCTCGCCGACATCATCGACCGCCGCCTGTTCCTCATCGCCTCCATCGCGGTCCAGGCCGTCGCTGCCGTGATCCTCGCCGGCCTCACCGTCGCCGGGCTGACGGGGCCGTGGACGCTGCTCGCCTTCACCTTCCTGATCGGGGTGGGCAACGCGATGAGCATGCCGGCCTGGGCGGCAACGACATCGGAACTCGTCAGCCGCGAGGAGCTGCCCCAGGCCGTGGCCCTGCATGGCATGGCCTTCAACGGCGCGCGTGCCATCGGGCCCGCGATCGGCGGCGTGGTGCTGGCGACAGTCGGCGCCTGGGCCTGTTTCGCGGTCAATGCCGTGAGCTACCTGCCGCTGATCGGCGCCTTCGCCACCTGGAAGCGCGACCCTGCCTCGGTTCCCTCGCGCGAGCGCTTCCTCTCCGCCGTGCGCGCGGGCATCCGCTATGTCGGGGCAACGCCGCCGTTCCAGCGGCTGATGATCCGCGCCGCCCTGCTGTTCACCTTCGCCTCCGCCCCCTGGGCACTGCTGCCCCTGATCGTGCGCGAGCGGCTGGCGAGCGGACCGGAGACGTACGGCCTCCTGCTCGGCGCCATGGGCGTCGGCGCCGTGCTGGGCGGCCTCGTCATGCCGCGCATCCGCGCATTGATGCGGCCTGACTGGGTGGTCGCCTCCGGCGGGCTGCTGGCATCGGCCGGCATCCTGGCACTCGGGCTCGGCCGGCACCCGCTGGTCGCCGCCGGCGGAATGTTCGCCTATGGCATCGTCTGGATCACCTCGATCGCCACGCTGCAGGTGGCGGCGCAACTCTCGCTGCCCTCCTGGGTGAGGGCGCGGGCGCTCTCGCTCTACCAGGTGGCGTTCTTCGGCGCGCTCGCGGGCGGCACGCTGATCTGGGGATGGGCCGGCGAGGTCTGGGGCATCGCGCCCTCGATGTCGGCAGCGGCGGCGGGCGGTGCCGTCGCCGCACTGGTCGGGCTCAGGATCAGGCTTCCGACGGCCGATGCCGCATCGGCGCTACCCGGCCCCGGGCTTGCCGTGCCGCTGCCGCGTGCCGCCACCACAGCGAGCGCCGAGCGTGGGCCGGTGGTGGTGACGATCCGCTACGCCGTGCCGAAGGAGAAGACGCGGAGTTTCCTCCGGCTGATGGAGGAAGTCGGCCGCTGCCGCCGCCGCGACGGCGCCTTCGCGTGGCAGGTGCTCGAGGACATGCAGGCGGAAGGGATCTGGGTCGAGATGTTCGCGCTCGAGCGCTGGGGCGACTATCCCCGCCACGCAGCCCGCATCACTGCCGCCGAGGCTGCGCTGTTCGACCGCGTGGCGGGCCTCCACCACGGCGATGCGCCGCCCGAGACGCATCTCTATCTCGGCCCCACGGCGATGCGCTGAGGCGTCACCGCCGCTTGCGAAACGCGGTCGGCGCCTCGCCCGTGAGGGCACGGAACGCCTGCGCGAAATGGCTCGCGGTGGCAAAGCCGACGGCGGCGGCGACGCTGCCCACCGGCATGTCACTGCCAAGCAGCAGGTCGCGTGCCCGGGCGATGCGCCGCTCCGTCACGTAGCGCCAGGGCGATACGCCGGTCGCCGCACGGAAGGCACGGGCGAAGTGGAACCGGCTCATCCCCGCCGCGGCGGCGAGATCGTCGAGCGTCATCTCCTCCGCCAGCTTCTCCTCGACCCAGGCGCGGACGGCGCGCAACCGCCGTGGCGGCATCGTCGCCGTTCCGGCATCGATCCGGCTTTCGCCGTAGGTCGAGAGCAGGTGCAGCGCGGTCACCCGCTCGATGCTTTCGCAAAGCAGCCTGTCGAGCGGCACGCGGTGCAGCGAGGCGTTGCCGATGCGCGCCAGCAGGGCGGCGAGGAAGGGATCGTCGAGGCCGAAGCCTGGCCGGAGCCTGTCGGCGACGCCGGCTTCCTGGGCATAGCCCGCCAGCGTCGACTGCGGCAGGTAGAGATGCAGGAAGCCCGCCTGGCCGTTGAGCCGCCACGTGCTCGGCTGCATCGCCGGCATGATGCCCACCTGGCCCGGCGTCAGCCGGTAGCCGCGCATCCGCCCGCCGATGTCGGTTTCGATCTCGTCGTCGCCCGAGAGGTGCAGCACGATCACGTGGTCGGTCATCGCCGGTGTCGCGATCTCGGTCGGGCCGACCAGGAAGCGGTGCACCGGCGGCCAGGGGCGCGCCTGCTTCAGCTTCGGCGCGGCGCCGTCGAGGGCAGCGATCAGCCGCGCGGGCGTGATCAGCGGTACGCCGCGGCCGGCATGGAGACGCGGAAGGGTGTCGGGCATGCATTCATCCGATGTGACGGGGACGTGACGGCTGATCCCGCGACCTGACTATGGGTGCTCCACCACCCCCGGCCCCCACCACCCCGGGCCGGCACTGTTCACGCGCTCGTGAGCAAGCCTGCGACAGCTTCCGCAATCGCCTGCAAGTGCCACGCCATCGGTATCCCCATTCTCGTCGCAGGCCCGGCGGCAGGCCCCGAGGACCAGGGCTGGAACAAGGAGAGACCGATGAGCTTCACCGATATGCTGAGCCCGGACAACTGCGCGCTCGCGCTGATCGACTACCAGCCGGCGATGTGGCAGGGCGTCGGCAGTCACGACCGCACGATCGTGATGCACAACGCCCAGATCCTGGCCAAGGCGGCGACGCTGTTCGGCATCCCGACGATCCTCACCACCGTCGCTGCCGAGAGTTTCTCCGGCCCGATGATGCCGGAGCTGACTTCCCAGTTCCCCGGCCAGGCGCTGATCGACCGCACCTCGATCAATTCCTGGGTCGATCCGAATTTCCGCGCCGCCGTGGCGACGATCGGCCGGAAGAAGTGGCTGCTCGCCGGCCTCTGGACGGAAGCCTGCGTGATGTTCCCAGCACTCGACATGCTGGCCGAAGGCCACGAGGTGTACGTGCCGACCGATGCCTGCGGCGACATCACGGTGGAGGCGCATGAGCGCGCGGTGCAGCGCCTGGTGCAGGCAGGTGCGGTGCCGCTGACCTCGCTGCAATGGAGCTTCGAGTTGCAGCAGGACTGGGCGCGTGGTGCCACCTATGACGGCATGATGGAGATCATGAAGGCGCACAGCCCCTACGGCATCCAGATCCGTTTCTCGAAATGGGCGCTGGGCGAGCATGCGTCCGAAGGTGGCGCCAAGGCGGCCGAATAGGCCGTGCCGTGATGCCCGAACTCATCATCCGCAACGCGCGCGTCACCACGCTCGACCGCGCGAACCCCGCGGCCGAGGCCGTGGCGATCACCGATGGGCGTTTCGCCGCCGTCGGCACCGAGGCCGCGGTGATGCCGCTCGCGGGACCGGCGACGCGCATCCTCGATGCCGGCGGGCGGCGGGCGATCCCCGGGCTGATCGACAGCCACATCCACGTCATCCGCGGCGGGCTCAACTACCTGCTCGAGCTTCGCTGGGACGGCGTCGGGACGCTGGCCGACGCGATGGCGATGCTGAAGGCCACGGTGGCACGCACGCCGCCGCCGCACTGGGTGCGCGTGGTCGGCGGCTTCACCGAACACCAGTTCGCGGAGAAGCGACTTCCGACGCTGGACGAGCTCAACGCCGCCGCCCCCGACACGCCCGTCTTCATCCTGCATCTCTACGATCGCGCGCTGCTGAACCGCGCCGCTCTGCGCGCCGCCGGCTACACCCGCGACACGCCAGATCCGCCGGGCGGCGAGATCGCGCGCGATGCAGCCGGCAATCCGACGGGGCTGCTGCTCGCCAGGCCCAACGCGATGATCCTCTACGCGACGCTGGCCAAGGGCCCGAAGCTGCCGCCCGACCAGCAGCGCACCTCGACGCGCTGGTTCATGCGCGAGTTGAACCGCTTGGGCGTCACCTCGGCCATCGATGCGGGCGGCGGATTCCAGAACTGGCCGGACGACTACGCCGTCATCCGCGACCTCCACCGCGATGGGCTGCTGACGCTTCGCATCGCCTACAACCTCTTCACGCAGAACAAGGGTCGCGAGGCGGAGGATTTCACGGCCTGGGCAAAGATGCTCTCACCGCGCGAGGGCGACGCGACATTCCGCCACAACGGCGCTGGCGAGATGCTCGTCTTCTCCGCCGCCGACTTCGAGGATTTCCGTGAACCTCGCCCCGAGCTTCCCGCGAGCATGGAGGAGGAACTCGAGAAGGTTGTCCGCATCCTCGCCGAGAAAAGCTGGCCCTGGCGGCTGCACGCCACCTACGACGAAACGATCTCGCGCGCGCTCGACGTGTTCGAGACGGTTCACCGCGACATCCCGATCGATGGCCTGGGCTGGTTCTTCGACCACGCGGAAACGATCTCTCCCCGCAACATCGATCGCGTGGCGAAGCTTGGCGGCGGCATCGCCGTGCAGCACCGGATGGTGTACCAGGGCGATGACTTCGTCGCGCGCTACGGCACCGACGCGGCAGGGGAAACGCCGCCCGTCGCGCGCATGCTCGCGGCCGGCGTGCCCGTCGGCGCCGGGACGGATGCGACGCGCGTCGCCTCCTACAATCCATGGGTCTCCCTCTGGTGGCTCGTCTCCGGCGGCACGCTCGGCGGGATGCGCACGACGCGCCCGGATGCGCGGCTCGACCGCGAGGCGGCGCTCAGGCTGTGGACGGAGGCGAACACCTGGTTCTCCGGTGAGACGGGGCTGAAGGGCAGGATCGAACCCGGCCTCTACGGCGACGTGGTGCTGCTGTCGGATGACTACTTCGCCGTTCCGGAATCCGAGATCCGCCACATCACCGCAGACCTCACCGTGCTCGGCGGCCAGGTGGTGCACGGCGCCGGCCCCTTCGCCGATCTCGCACCACCGCTTCCCGCCATCGCGCCCGACTGGTCGCCGGTGAAGCACCATGGCGGCTACCAGGGGCGCATGACGGCGACCGCTGCGCCGCGCGCACTCTGCTGCCAGGCGCCGTGCGGCATCCATGGCCATGCGCACGGGGCGGTGCTTGCCCGCAACGTTCCGGCAGCGAACCCACGCGATTTCTGGGGCGCCCTCGGCTGCGCCTGCTGGTTGTAGCGTGGCCGAGCCGCAGCCCAGCGCCTTCGCGCCGCTGAGGGAGCGCGTGTTCGCCGTCCTCTGGGCGGCGACGGTGATCGGCAATGTCGGCACCTGGATGCGCGATGTCGGCTCCGGCTGGCTGATGGTGACGCTGAGCCCGTCGGCGGCGATGGTCGCCCTCGTGCAGGCAGCGACGAGCCTGCCGATCTTCCTGCTCGCCCTGCCCGCCGGCGCGCTGGCCGACCTGGTGGACCGCCGCCGCGTGCTGATCGGCGTGCAGGCCTTCCTGCTCATCACCGTATCGTTGCTCGCCGTGCTCGCCTGGGCCGATGCGCTCACGCCCTGGTCGCTGCTGGCACTCACCTTCCTTGCCGGCTGTGGCGCGGCGGTGGGCCAGCCCGCCTGGCAGGCAGTGGTGCCGGAGCTTGTCGCACGACCCCTGCTGCAGCCGGCCGTTGCGCTGAACTCGCTCGGCATCAACATAAGCCGCGCGATCGGGCCGGCGCTCGGCGGCCTGATCGTCGCCACGGCCGGGGTGCCGGCGGCCTATGCGGCGGATGCGCTCTCCTATGCGGTGGTGATCGCCGCGCTGCTCTGGTGGCGGCGCACCGCACCCGCGCGCACGGCACCGCCGGAACACCTGCCGGGCGCGATGCGCGCCGGGCTGCGCTACGCCCTTCGCGCGCCACCGCTTCGCCGCGTGCTTGCCCGCGCGGTGCTGTTCTTCGCCCCTGCCGCCGCCTCCTGGGCGCTCCTGCCGCTGGTCGCCCGCGCGATGCCCGGTGGCGGGCCGGCTGCCTATGGGCTGATGCTCGCTGCCGTCGGCGCGGGAGCGGTTGCTGGCGCGCTCATCCTGCCCAGCATCCGCGCCAGGCTGTCGGCGGACGCGACGCTGCTTGCCGCAACGCTCGCCGTCGCCGCCGCGATGCCGCTGCTCGCCGCCTCGCCCTCCCTGCCCTTCGCGGTGGCGGCCTCCGCGCTCATGGGCATCGGCTGGATCGTTGCGGTGACGACACTCAACGTCGCGGCCCAGGGGCAGCTGCCGGCCTGGGTGCGGGCGCGCGGCCTCGCCCTCTACCTCACGGCGTTCTATGGCGCGATGACGGCAGGCAGCGTCGGGTGGGGCAGGCTCGCCGACCTCGCCTCCGTTCCCACGGCGCTGGCTGCCGCAGCGGTGATGGCGGCCGCCGCAGGGCTGCTCGCCCGCCGCATCGCGCTGCCGGACGCGGCCGGTGACCTTGCCCCAGCCGAGTTCTGGCCCGAACCGGTGCTTGCCACCCCGGTGGCAGGGGAGCGCGGGCCCGTGTTCGTCACCGTCGCCTACCGCATCGATCCGGCCGATGCGGTGGCCTTCCGCGCGGCGATCATCCCCTTGGGCGAGATCCGCCTCCGCGACGGGGCGCTGCGATGGGGCGTGGCGGAGGACGCGGCCGACCCGGGTGCGATCACCGAGTGGTTCGAGGTCGCGACCTGGGCGGAGCATCTCCGCCAGCATGCGCGGCTGACGGCGGCTGATGTTCCGGTGCAGCAGGCGGTGCGCGCGTTCCATCGTGGCGACCATCCGCCGGCCGTTGCACACCTCCTGCCCTTCGATCCGTTGCGCTGATGGGTAGCATCGCGGTGACGTGTTTGTATCGGGCCAGCCGATCCGCCATCTCTCTCCACGAAAGGCGGGCCTATCCCCGCCGCGGAGAAACATCATGACAAGCAACACGATCGGGCGGCTTCACCACATCACCGCCATCGCGGCCGACCCAGCCGCCAACCTCGCCTTCTACCAGGACGTGCTCGGCCTTCGCCTCGTGAAGAAGACCGTGAACTTCGACGACCCGGGCACCTACCACCTCTACTACGGCGACGAGGTGGGCAGCCCCGGAACGATCCTCACCTTCTTCCCCTATGTCGGCGCGGCCCAAGGGCGCCATGGCACGGGCCAGGCGGAGGAGATCGCCTTCGCCATCCCGCCCGCCGCGCTCGGCTTCTGGATCGACCGGCTTGCGGCGAAGGGCGTCGCGGCCGACCAGCCGACGAAGCGCTTCGGCGAGACCGTGCTCGCCTTCCGCGACCCCGACGGGCTGCTGCTCGAGCTCGTGACCGACAGCGAGGCGGCGTCGCTGCCAGGCCATGCGGTGGGTGACGTGCCGGCGGAACACGCGATCCGCGGCTTCCGTGGCATCACGCTCTGGCTGGGTGACGTCGCCCCCACGGCACGGGTGCTGACGGAGGTGCTCGGCTACGTCGCGGGCCCTGTGGACGGCGCGCGGCACCGCTTCACCCACCCGGGCGGCGGCATCGGCAGCATCGTCGACCTTCGCGCAGCACCTGGCTTCTGGGCGGGTGCGCAGGGGGCGGGAACGATCCACCACGTCGCGTTCCGCGCGGCGGATGACGGCGCGCAGGCGGCCTCGACCCGCGCTCTGGCGGGCCAGGGCCTCCGCGTGACGCCGCAGCAGGACCGGAACTACTTCCGCTCGACCTATTTCCGCGAGCCGGGCGGGGTTCTGTTCGAGATCGCGACGGATGATCCGGGCTTTGCGATCGACGAGCCGAAGGAGAGCCTCGGTGAGAAGCTGATGCTGCCTTCGCGCTACGAGGCGCACCGCGCGGAGATCGAGGCGGTTCTGCCGAAGCTCGGCCAGAAGGAGGAAGTGTGATGACGACCGCGACGGTCGATCGCGCCACGTTCGTCCACCACGTGGAGGTGCCCCGCAACAACGGGGCACCGACGCGCGCCCTCCTCCTGCTGCACGGCACGGGCGGGAACGAGCATGACCTGTTGCCGCTCGGCCGTGCGGTCGCTCCCGATGCGGTGCTGATCAGCCCGCGCGGGCAGGTACTCGAGGCCGGCATGCCGCGCTTCTTCCGCCGCCTCGCCGAGGGCGTGTTCGACGAGGCGGACGTAGTGGCCCGCGCGGCGGAACTCGCCAGCTTTGCGCGCAAGGCAGCCGGTCGGCACGCGCCCGGGCTTCCGCTCACCGCGCTCGGCTTTTCGAACGGAGCGAACATCGCGGCGGCGCTGATGCTGCTGCACCCAGATGTGCTTGATGCCGCGGTATTGCTGCGCCCGATGGTGCCGCTGGTGCCGGCCGCGTTGCCAGACCTTGCGGGCCGCCGCGTGCTCGCGCTCAACGGCATGGCCGACCCGATCGCCACGCCCGCGATCGGCGCGCGCATCGTTGCCCTGCTGCGCGATGCCGGTGCTGATGTCGATGCGCGGATGCTGCCGGCAGGCCACGGGCTGACGCAGGCCGACGTGGATGCGGCAGCAGCCTTCCTGCGCTAACCTCGCGGCCTCGACGCAAGGGAGGCGGACCATGACGCTCGCACGACGATCACTGCTCGCAACGGCATTGTCCGCTCCCTTCATCGACCGCGCAGCGGCGCAGTCACCGCAGGGTGGGGGACACGCCCACCACGGCGACATGTTCCACTCCCTCCGCTCGCCCGGTGGCGTTCCCCTGCCGCCACAGACCGCCCAGCAATGGGTGACGGAAAGCCCCGCCCCCGCCGGCCCGCCAGGGCGGTGGGAGGCGCGGGCGGCGTTGCCGCTGCCGCGCAGCGAGATGGCCTGGGGCGTTGCGCTGAAGGGCCGCATCCACATCATCGGCGGCTATGGCGAACAGCGGGTCGACCGCAACTACCACCATGCGTACGACCCCGCCCGCGATGCGTGGGTGGAACTCGCCGTGCTGCCGCGGGGCGCCAACCATGTCGGCGTGGTGGCCGACGAGGGGCGCGGCGTGATCTACGCGCTCGGCGGCTTCGTCGAGCAGAACCGCACGCCGCATAGCGACTGCTTCGTGTGGGATGCTGCCGCCGATCGCTGGCAGACCATCGCGCCGCTGCCGCGCCTGCGCGGCGCTGGTGCCGCCGTGATGCTCGACGGCATGGTGCACCACATCGGCGGCGCCGGTGACGGGGCGGACCGCGCCTCCGTCGCCTGGCACGAGATCTACGATCCCGCGGCCGATCGCTGGACCGTCGCGCGCCCGCTCCCCGCCGGGCGCGACCATACCGGCACCGTGACGTTCGGCGGGCTGATCCACGTCATCGGCGGGCGGTTCAACGATTTCGGCCACAACACCGCGCTGCACCACGTGTACGACAAGGCGACGGACCGCTGGTCGCTCCGCGCGCCGCTGCCCACCGCGCGCTCCGGCCAGGGGGCCGGGGTGGTGGGCGACCGCATCTACATCATGGGCGGCGAAGGCGGCACGCCTGGCGGCCCCTCCGGCCCGCCGACGGGCAACGTGTTCGGCCAGATGGAAAGCTACAGCCCAGCAACCGACACGTGGCTGCACCACGCGCCGATGCCCACACCGCGCCACGGGCTCGGTGCCGCGGCGGTCGATGGCCGCATCTACGTCGCCGGCGGCGGCCCGATCGTCGGCGGCGGGGTGCAGAGTGCCGTGCACGAGGTGTTCATCCCGGCATGACGATGCGACGGCGGATCGTTCTCGGCGCCGCGCTGGCCGCGCCCTTCGCGGCACACGCCGCGCCGCAGCTGATCGCAGCACTGCGCGAGGGCGGGCTCACGGTCTACATGCGACACGCGATCACCGATCGGTCGCAGTTTGACACCGGCAGGCTCGGCGACCGCGCCGGGCAGCGTAACCTCTCTGCCGCCGGCCGCGCGCAGGCAACGCGGCTTGGCCAGGCGATCCGCGCGCTTTCCATCCCCGTCGGCGCCGTGCTCGCGAGCCCGGTGTTCCGGGCCGCCGATACCGCGGAACTCGCCTTCGGGGCCGATGGATACCGCGTCGAACCGTTCCTGACGGCGGATGACTACACGCCCGACGCGGCGCTGCTTTCGGCCAACATCGCGCGCACCCGTGCCAGGCTCGCCGAGGCGCCGCGGAGCGGCAGCGACATCCTCGCCAATGACATTCTGGTGGGCCATATCGTTCCGCTTGGCATGATCATCGGCCGGTCGCTGTCGCAGGCAGAGTTCCCCGAAGGCGCTCTCGCGCTGTTCCGGCCGGGAGCCCCGACATTGATCGGGATCGTGCCGGCAGAAGCGCTGATCGCTGCAGCGCCCTGATGGGTTGACGCAACCCTGGCCGGCACCAAACGTTAAGGCCAGCGAAGGAGACCGTGATGCACAAGACGCGAAACGACATTGCCGCCAACGCCCGCAAGGGGATCGTCGAGCTGCTGAACGCCAGGCTCGCCGACCTGGTCGATCTCCAGCTCGCCACCAAGCATGCGCATTGGAACGTGAAGGGACCGAACTTCATCGGCCTGCACGAGATGTTCGACGAGCTCGCCACCACCCTCGCAGCACCAATCGACGACATGGCCGAGCGCATCACGGCACTTGGCGGCACCGCGATGGGCAGCGTGCAGGCGGTGGAGAAGGCAACGTCGCTCGCCCCCATGCCGACCGATGTGTTCGACGGCATGAAGATGGTCGAGGCGCTAGCTGACCGTACGGCGGCGCTGGCGAAGTCGGTTCGGAACGGTATCGACGAGGTGGACGAGATGGGCGATGCCGACGCCGCCGACCTGCTGACCGCCCTGTCACGCCAGCTCGACAAGAACCTCTGGTTCCTCGAAGCGCACCTCCAGAAGGGCTGAGCGGGCTCTCAGTCGTACTTCGCCGGTCGCAGCACCTCCGCCGGCGAGACCCAGGCGAATACGGCGTAGCGGGGAAACCAGGCGGCGGCGAGATGCGCCATCACCGACGCCACCGTCTCGTCCTTCGCCACGAGCTCGAACCGCACTGTCGGCCCGTCGAAATCCGCTGGCCCCGTGGTGTCGAGTGCTGTGTTCCAGTGCCCCTCGCCATGCGTGAGGTTCCAGCCCCGCACGCCGAGGGTGCGGAGGTCGCGCGCGATCCTGTCGGCAATCTCGGCCTCGGCCACGATGGTGATGACGCGCAAGCTTGCCATCAGCCGCCTCCTGCAAGGGCGCGGGCAAGCGCCGCGTAGAGCGGCAGGCCAAGCGCGAGGTTGAACGGGAAGGTCACGGCAAGCGCTGCCGTCAACGCGAAGGCGGGGTTGGCTTCGGGCAGCGCGAGTCTGACCGCGGCGGGTGCGGCGATGTACGAGGCCGAGGCCGCGAGAATGGCGAGCATCGCGATGCCCCCCTCGCTGAGCCCCGCGGCGCGGCCGGCGAAGGCGCCGAGAACGCCGTTGAGCAGCGGCGCGATGATCGCGAAGCCGAGCAGGAACGGCCCGACGCGGCGAAGGTCGCCGAAGCGGCGCGCCGCCGTTACCCCCATGTCGAGCAGGAACAGCGTCAAGGCGCCGGCAAACCCCGAGGCGAAGAAGGGCGAGACGGGCGCGTAGCCACGCTCCCCCGTCAGCGCGCCGATGAGCAGCCCGCCCATCAGCAGCAGGATCGACTTTCCCGCCAGCACCTCTGCCGCCAGCGCGCCGAAGCCGGCACCCCCGCCCATCGCGCGGCGGCCGAGCAGCACGGCAACGGCGATGCCGGGTGCTTCCATCACCGCGAGCAGGGCCGGCATGAACCCCTCGACCGCGATGCCCGCGCCCTCGAGCCAGGCGAGCCCCGCGACGAAGGTGACGGCGGAGACCGAGCCGTAATGCGCGGCAACCGCCGCCGCATCGGCCGGCTCGAACTTCCCGATGCGGCGCAGCACCGGATAGCACCAGAGCGGGATCACCACCCCGATCACCACCGAGGTCACGAGCGGCAGCACCACGTCGGAGAGCGAGGAGGCCGACAGCGCCACCCCCCCCTTCATGCCGATGGCGAGCAGCAGGTAGATCGTGAGCCCCTGGTGCACCGGCTCCGGCAGGCGAAGGTCGCTGCCGAGCCTCTGCGCGGCGATGCCGAGGCAGAAGGCGAGCAGCATCGGCGACAGCAGGTTCTGGCCGAGAAGCGTGAGCGGTGCGTCCATCGCCGCTCACTGCCACAAGACCTTGTGGCGCGGAAGGGCGATGCCCTACTGTGCCTGCCCAACCCAGGAACACAGCATGAACGACCTGTTCGGCCCGAAAGGGGCCAAGGCAGAGGCCGCCTATACCGCCAAGGACATCGAGGTGCTGGAGGGACTCGAGCCCGTCCGTCGCCGCCCTGGCATGTATATCGGCGGCACCGACGAGAACGCGCTGCACCATCTCGTGGCAGAGCTGCTCGACAACGCGATGGACGAGGCCGTCGCCGGCCACGCCACGCGGATCGAGCTCACCCTCGGCGAGGGCGACTGGGTGACGGTGCGCGACAACGGCCGTGGCATCCCGGTCGATCCGCACCCGAAGTTCAAGGACAAGTCGGCGCTCGAGGTGATCCTCACCACGCTGCATTCGGGCGGCAAGTTCGGCGGCAAGGCCTATGAGACCTCGGGCGGTCTGCACGGCGTCGGCGCCTCGGTGGTGACCGCGCTGTCGGAGACGATGGAGGTCGAGGTCGCGCGCGACCGTACGCTCTGGACGATGGCGTTCTCGAAGGGAAAGCCGACGAGCAAGCTGCGCAACGCCGGCCCGGTGAACAACCGCCGCGGCACCGAGGTGCGGTTCCGGCCTGACCGGACGATCTTCAAGGACGGGCATTTCCGACCGCAGCGGCTGTTCCGCATGGCCCGCTCGAAGGCGTACCTGTTCCGCGGCGTCGAGATCCGCTGGAAATGCGACGCCTCGCTGATTGCCAAGGATGACACGACGCCGCCGGAGGCCGTGCTGCACTTCCCCGGCGGGCTCGCCGACTTCCTCGCCGCCGCGACCGAGGGGCGCGAGGCGTTGACGCGGCGGCATTTCGCCGGCGAAACGGCCATGGAGGGCGGCGGCAAGGTGGAGTGGGCCATCACCTGGCTGCTGGCAGGCGAAGGCTTCCTCAACGCCTACTGCAACACGGTGCCCACACCCCTCGGCGGCACGCACGAGCAGGGGTTCCGCGCAGCACTCCTGAAGGGCCTGCGCGCCTATGCCGAGATGGTGGGCAACAAGCGCGGCGCGCAGGTGACGGGCGAGGACCTGATGGGCAGCGCTGCGGCGATGCTGTCGGCCTTCATCCGCGAGCCGCAGTTCCAGGGCCAGACCAAGGACAAGCTGACCACGGCCGAGGCCGCGCGCTGGGTCGAGAATGCGATCCGCGACCGGTTCGACCATTTCCTGACCGGCGACCCCGAGACGGCGGCGAACCTGCTCGCCTTCGCCATCTCGCGGGCGGAGGAAAGGCTGGCCCGCCGCGAGCTCGCGACGACGGTGCGCAAGAGTGCGACGCGCCGCCTCCGCCTTCCCGGCAAGCTCGCCGATTGCGCGCGCGAGGAGCGCGAAGGATCGGAGATCTTCATCGTCGAGGGCGACAGCGCCGGCGGCTCGGCCAAGCAGGCGCGCAACCGCGAGACGCAGGCGGTGCTGCCGCTGCGCGGCAAGATCCTGAACGTCGCCTCGGCGTCAGCCGACAAGCTGAAGGCCAACCAGGAGCTGAAGGACCTGATCGAGGCGCTCGGCTGCGGCACGGGCAGCGCGTTCTCGCTCGACCGCCTCCGCTACGGCCGCGTCATCATCATGACGGACGCGGATGTCGACGGCGCGCATATCGCTGCCCTGCTGATGACGTTCTTCTATCGCGAGCTGCCCGAGCTCGTCCGCCGCGGCCACGTGTTCCTGGCCCAGCCGCCGCTCTACCGCCTCTCGGGCGCGGGGCGGACGGTGTATGCGCAGGACGATGCCGCGCTCGATGGTGCGCGGAAGCAGTTCAAGTCCGGAACGAAGATCGATGTCAGCCGCTTCAAGGGGCTTGGCGAGATGCCGCCGGCGACGCTGCGCGAGACGACGATGGACCCGAAGCGCCGCACCCTGCTCCGCGTCGTCACGCCACCGGAACTGTTCGCGCGCACGCAGGATCTCGTCGAGGCGCTGATGGGGCGGAAGCCGGAACTCCGCTTCGCGTTCATCCAGGAGAACGCCGCGAGCATGGACGCGGAGGCGGTGGATGTGTGAGCGGCCGCAACGCAGGGCGACCTCAACCTCTGGAACGCCGATGACCTCTCGGAGCACCTCTTCAGCGGCAAGACGCGCGCGATCCACGCCACGCACGTGACAACGGGCGACGGGTTCTGGTCGAGCCTGCCGCATCTCCGCCCGATGGCTGTGATCACGCACGACACGCTTGGCTGTACGGGCGGGACGATGATGGCGCGGGCATCCACGACGGGTACGCGCTGCGACCCGTACACGAACCGGCTGCTGAACGGCACCGACTTCCACCGCTGCTGCCACTCCAACTTTCGCGTGCACTCGGCGCCCTGCTCGGCAAGCCCGCGCGGGAGGTCGTGCATGACGGGCGACGACATCGAGTTCTTCGCCGAGATCGACCTCATCGGCGCGCTCTCCGCCTGCCCGGGCGGCGATTGCGGGCAGACGCACTCAACCGACGCCGTCACCTGCTACGCGCTGAAGGTCGAGGTGTTCGACGCCGACGCGGCCTCGCTCGCGGGCTGGACGCCACCGCCGGCCAACGGCTATCCGCGAAGCCACGGCGAGGCGCCGTAGTGGGATGCGCGGCCTGGCGTCAGCGGCCGATCGTGCCGCGGATCGCTTCGCCTGCGTCATCGAAGCAGAGGCACGGGCTGCCGGCGGGAAGCAGGTTGCGCGTCACGCAGGCCGGACCCCGCTCAGCAACGCAGCGGTTGGAGTGCTGCACGACTGGGCGCGCTGCGGCAGCCGGTGGCGCGGCGGCTCCTCCCTGGAACCCGAGCGAGCGCGTCGGCGCCGGGCCGCACATGCGCATGATCTCGCCCGCGGGGACGCCGCGTCCCACCATGTCTGCCGTGAGCCAGTCGGGGCAACTCGCGCCGGCCGGCGCGGAGGCCGCGACGACAAGCGCAAGGGCGGCAAGCGCTGCGCGCGCGATCATGCCGGCCTCATGCAATTGTCGGGTGCAATCGTTCCCGCGCCCTCGCGCACGCGCAGGCTCGGGCCGATCTGGCTCGGCTGCCCCGCGGCGGTCGTTGGCATGACGATCTCGATCATCGTCGCACGTGCCGCATGGGCGACGCAGAGCGGCAGCGGCGTTCGCGTCTGCTGGCCGGGGTCCTCGACCTCGAGGTAGACGATCGGCACGTCGATCTCGGTGATCGGCGCGCGGCCGAAGATGAACACCTGAAGCCGCCAGTCATCCGGGCTGATCCGCCAGACGAGATCGAAATTCTCCATCGCCGGCAGCGGCAGCGTCACGGCACGGACAGCGACGTCGGCGCCGGCAAGGCGGATCTGCAGCCGGCGGATGAACCACTGGTTGTTTTCCTGGCGCGCCATCGTGCGCAGCCGCGCCGCCTCCTGCTGTGCGGCGGTGACGATCTGCTTCGCCTCCGCCTCCGCCGCCGCGACCACCTCGTTCCGCCGCTGCACGCCCCAATCGTAGAGCGCCATGACCGAAACGACAGCCGAGGCGCCGAAGAAGCCGACGGAGAGCCAGAACCGCTTGCGCTTGTCGAGCCAGGCGGGCTGGCTGTTGATGAGCAGTCCAACACCGGTGGCGATCAGCAGCACCACCAGGAAATACGGGCCGAAGCGGAAGAAGCTCTCCGCGAACCCCGTCACATCGGCCGCCGATCCAGGCATGGCCCGACCCCCCCTCGCGTTCTGCGAGCAGTCATCAGGCTAGCACGGAACGATCCTGGCAAGGGTGATGGAGATCAACCCCACGCTGTCACGCGGCGCGGCGGACCTCGTCGAGGAACCGGCCGACCTCGGCAGAGAGGGCGCGCGCCTCGGTGCCGAGCTCGTCTGCGGTGCCGCGCACCGTCTCCGCCGCGACGCCGGTCTCCTCTGCCGCGCTCGAGACGGCGCCGATCGTCGCCGACACGGCCTGCGCCCCGCCGGCGGCCTGCTGCACCGAGCGGCTGATCTCGGCCGTCGCCGCGCCCTGCTCCTCGACCGCCGCGGCAATCGAGCTGGTCACGCCGTTCATCTCGCCGACGACACGGCCGATCGAGGCGATCGCCTCGACCGCGGTCCGCGTCGCCCCCTGCATGTCCTGGACCGTGCGCGCGATCTCCTCGGTTGCCTTGGCCGTCTGCCCGGCGAGGTTCTTGACCTCGGAGGCGACGACGGCAAAGCCCTTGCCGGCTTCGCCCGCGCGCGCCGCCTCGATCGTCGCGTTCAGCGCGAGGAGGTTCGTCTGCCCCGCGATGTCGCTGATGAGGCGGACAACGTCGCCGATCCGCACCGCGGCGGTCTCGAGCGCCCGCATCTGCGCCGTTCCCTCCTCGGCGATCGTCACCGCCCCGCGCGCCACGCTGGCCGACTGCATCACCTGGCGGCTGATCTCGTTGAGCGAGGCGGCAAGTTCCTCGGCGGCAGCGGCGACCGACTGCACGCTCGCCCCCGCCTCCTCGGCTGAGCCGGCGACCTGCGCTGCATCGCGGGCAAGCACGCCCGCCGTGCCACTCATCGTCTCCGCCGTGCCACGCATCGCCTCGGCACGCTGCCCGACGGTGCCGACGCGGGCAGCGACCGAACGCTCGAAGCCATCGGCGAGGACGGCCATCGCGGCGCGCTTCTCAGCCTCTGCCCGTGCCTCGGCCAGCTCCTGCTCGTGGCGCAGGCGCTGCGCTTCGATCCTGTCATTGCGGAATACTTCAACGGCAGCCGCCATCGCGCCGATCTCGTCGGCACGTCCCGCACCTTCGACCGTGACCGCGACGTCACCCGCCGCGAGGTCCTGCATTGCCGTCGTCATCCGCCGGATCGGGCGGACGATGGGGCGCGAGAGCAACAGCCCGGCGAGAGCGGCGAGCATGAGCACGCCGAGGGCGGCGAGGGCAACGAAGACGAGGCCGTCAGCCTGCGCGGCGATCTGCGGCGACAGGTCATGCACGATCTCGACAACGCCGATGGCGCGGCCTCCGGCATCGTTCAGCGGCAGGACCGCGACCGCAAGGTGCTTGCCGCCTGCCTCGGCGCGCATCGTTCCGGTGCGGCCTGCGAGGGCGCCCTCGTGCAGCGCGGAGCCAAGGTGGGGCGCGCCGGCGAGCGTCGAGCCGACCATGGCGAGTTCGTTCTCGGCGCGACGCAGTACCGTCACGTCGGCGCCAACGCTGGCGGAAAGCCTTTTCAAAACCGGTTCGGCAAGGCCAAGTGCCACATCAACGACACCGATCGTGCGGCCTTCGTGGATGATCGGCCCGACGCCGAAGATGGCAATGTCGCGCAGCGCCGCTTCGAGCCCCTGCTGCGGGCGAGCGGTCCGGACTGCCTCAGTCACGGTGCTGCGGCGGTCGGAGAGATCGTCGCCATGCGCATTGGGGTTCCAGACGCGCAGGAACGCAATGGCCGGTGCCTTGTGCACGTTCACGCGCGCCCCCGGCAGGCTCGATGCCGCCGCGACCTGCGTCTCCTTCAGCAGTGCGAGCGCCGCCGCGCGGTCATCCCGGAGCAATGCCTCGGCAAGCGGCGGCAGGGCCGCGAGCGTTGCGGCGGCGAGGGCGAGCCGCCGCGCTTCCGCATCGAGCGCGCTGGTGAACTGGGTGATCGAGGCAACGGCACGACGCTCGGTCTCGGCAGCCGTCTCGTTCCTGTCATGGATGATGACGACAGAGCCAAGCACCGCGGACGCGACGCCCGCAACGAGTGCGGTGACGCCGATGACGCGGGCGCCGATGCTCTTCAGGATCATGCTCTCACTCCATCACACGGTGCGCAACACACCGATTCAAAGGGCCATCCGGGCCGTCGCGATCCGTCGCTGTTGAGCAGTGCGAGGTTAAGGGACCCGCAACGCGGGCAGCGGCTCGGCCGAAGGCGCGATCGCGCCCCTAGCCGAAGGCGCCTTCACGCCCCTAGCCGAAGGCGGCTTCCCGCCAGAGGCGCATCAGCGCCGTCACGGCCTGCGGCCGTTCCATCGTCGCGAGATGGCCGCACTCCTCGATCACGGCCAGCCGCGCGCGGGGAATGCCGGCTGTGATCTCCTCGGCCTTGTCGAGCGGCGTCAACGCATCCTGCCGGCCGCAGATCACGAGCGACGGACACGCGATGGCAGCGAGCGACCGCCGGCTGTCGACCCGCCCCATGATCGCGTTCTGCTGGCGGAGGAACGCCTCCGGCCCGACACGCTCGGCCATCGCCATGATGCTGCCGGCGAGCGGCTCCTCCGCCACGCGGTCAGGATGGACGAAGAGCGGGAGCAGCCTGGGCGTCACGCCCTTGAACTCGCCGGTGCGGGCGAGTTGCATCAGCCCGCGGCGGCGTGCCGTCTGCTCCTCGGTATCGGCGGTCGCTGCGGTGTCGAGGAGACAGAGACGGGCCACGCGCTCTGGCGCGCGGCGGAGGATCTCGAAGGCCACGTACCCGCCCATCGACAGCCCGGCGAGGTCGAACACCGGCGGGGCCTCATCGAGCACGCGGGCTGCCATGGCGCCGATGCTGTCGTCGCGCGTGAGATCGGCGACGGCGACGGGCCCGGGAAGGTGACGGACCTGGTGGTCCCAGAGAGCGTGGTCGCAGATCAGCCCGGGGAGGAGCAGGAGGGGATGGGTCATGACGCGAGGCTACGCGCCGCCTCAGGGCACTTGAAGCATGCGGCACGCACCTGAAGCCCCACGCAGGCGCATGCCTGCCTCCCGCAGCGACGGCGCGAAATACGCAGCTTGGGAGCGGGTTTCCTTGACTTCGGGGCGGTTTTTCCCATAGTGCGCCGCATCACGTGGTGCGCGCATCCCGCGCCCGCCGCGCTGTGCAGGATATTCCGTGAACCAGAGCCTTACCCCTGACGGCGCAGAAATGGCGCCGGACGTGCCCGAGGATGTTGCGCCCCAGCAAGACGCAGCGAACACCGCAGCGACGATGGACGCCGCCCCAGAGGCACTACCGGACGCTGAGCCGGAGGCCGAGGCCGAGCCTGAGGCCGAAGCGGCACCGCCACGCCCGGTGTTCGCCGACCTGGGCCTGTCGGACGAAGTGCTGCGCGCCGTCACCGATGCCGGCTACCTGCACCCGACGCCGATCCAGGAACAGGCCATCCCCATCGTTCTGATGGGCCGTGACGTTCTCGGCTGTGCCCAGACCGGAACGGGCAAGACCGCCTCGTTCACCCTGCCGATGCTTGACATCATGAGTTCGGGCCGCGCGCGCGCGCGCATGCCGCGGGCGCTGATCCTCGAGCCGACGCGCGAACTCGCCGCACAGGTGGGCGAGAACTTCACCAAGTACACGAAGTACCTGAAGTTCGAGTACGCGCTGATCATCGGCGGCGAGAGCATGGGCGACCAGATCGCCCGGCTGAACCGCGGCGTCGACGTGCTGATCGCAACCCCTGGCCGTCTGATCGACCTGTTCGAGCGTGGCGGGCTGCTGCTGTCCGACGTGCGCATGCTCGTGATCGACGAGGCTGACCGGATGCTCGACATGGGGTTCATCCCCGATGTCGAGCGCATCGTCTCGCTGCTGCCGCGCATGCGCCAGACGCTGTTCTTCTCCGCCACCATGCCGCCCGAGATCCGCCGGCTGGCTGATGCGTTCCTGATGAACCCGAAGTCGATCACCGTCGCCCCGCCGGCGACCGTGGCGGCAACGGTCGCGCAGAACCTTGCGATGGTGCGCGAGCATGACAAGCGCGAGGCGCTTCGCCGCTTGGTGCGGTCCGAGGACGTGAAGAACGCGCTCGTCTTCTGCAACCGCAAGCGCGACGTCGACATCCTCTGCAAGAGCCTGCAGCGGCACGGGTTCAACGCCGGCCAGCTGCATGGCGACATGACGCAGCCGAAGCGGACCGAGACGCTCGAGCGGTTCAAGCAGGGCGAGATCAGGCTGCTCGTGTGCTCCGACGTCGCGGCCCGCGGCATCGACATTGGCGGCCTCAGCCACGTGTTCAACTTCGACGTTCCGTTCCACGCCGAGGACTATGTCCACCGCATTGGCCGCACCGGCCGCGCCGGGCTGTCGGGCCGCGCCTTCACCATCGCGACGGTGGAGGAGGACGAGGCGCTCGCCGCCATCGAGAAGCTGATCGGCAAGCCCATCCCGCGCATCCAGGTCGAGGGGCTCGACCCCGTCTCGCTCGACATGGTGGCCGATCGTCCGAAGGGTCGCGGCCGTGGCCGCCGCCCAGGCGCCCGCGGGGCGCCACCGTCGCGCGACGCGGCGGAG
>NZ_JALHPR010000027.1 GCF_022842375.1 Elioraea sp.
CAGCGTGACTGCACCGCCCGTCGCGGGCAGCGCGCCCAGCCGCCCCTCGGCCCATTCCGCAAACGCCCCGCGCCCGCGCGGCGGGCCTGCCGCGAAGCCGCGCGCGGCCTCTGCCTTTGCGCGTGCGCCCTCTGCCTGAGAGAGCCACCCGGCATCGACCATGTTGTCGATGGCCTCGCGCCCGCGCAGGACGGCGGCATCGGGGTTGGCGCGCGGGTTCAGCCGCGACGGTGCCTTCGGCAGCCCCGCGATCACCGCGGACTGCCACACCGAGAGGCTGCGCGCGGGAACGCCGAAATAGGCGCGCGCAGCGGCATCGATGCCATACGTTCCGGCACCGAGATAGATACGGTTGAGCCAGATGGCGAGGATCTCGTCCTTGCCGTAGCTGCGCTCGAGCCAGAGGGCGAGCAGCGCCTCCTGCCCCTTGCGGCGGAACGAACGCTCAGGCGTGAGAAAGAGGTTCTTCGCGACCTGCTGCGTGATCGTCGAGCCACCCTGCACGACGCGTCCTGCCGCGACATTGGCCACCGCGGCGCGCGCCAGGCCGATGATGTCGAGGCCGAAATGAGAGCGAAACCGCCGGTCCTCGGTGGCCAGCATCGCATCCACCACGTGGCGTGGCAGGGTGCGCGGGTTCACCGTCTCGCCATAGAGGTCGCCCGATTGCGCGAGGATACCACCGGATGCGTCGAGCAACGTCACGGTCGGCCGCCGCGTTGCCGCGAGCGCGGCTTCTGGGCGCGGCAGGTCCCAGGCGAGCCAGGTGAGGACGCCCGCGCCCGCGATCACCGACCAGAGCGAGACAAGCACGAGGGCGCGCAGCAACCAGCGGCGGCGCCTCGGGCGGGGCTTTCGGCTCGCATCCTGGCGCGGCTTCGCCTTGCGCGCGCCGCTCCGCGCCGCAAGCGGCGTTCGGGCGTGCGGAGCGGGCTGGACCTTCGCCTTCGGCATCGGTGTTCGCTAGCCCATCGCCGCCGTGTCGCGGAAGCGGTTACGCCGCGAGGTGCCCCGCGATCAGGTCGGATGCCTTCTCCGCCAGCATGTAGACGGTGGCGTTCGTGTTGCCGCTGGTCATCGCCGGAAAGGCGGAGGCATCGGCGACGTAGAGGCGGTCAAGCCCACGCACGCGGAGCTCAGGGTCGAGCACCGCCATCGCGTCGCCATCGGGGCCCATGCGCGCCGAGCAACACGGGTGATAGACGGTCGAGCCGCGCGAGCGGGCGACGGCAAGCAACTCCTCGTCGCTCTCCGCCGCGGGGCCTGGCAGCGCCTCGGGGCCGACATGCGCGTCGAGCGGTGCCGTGGCGGCCCAGCGCCGGCAGAACCGCATGCCCCAGACCAGCGCGCGGCGATCCTCCTCCGCCGTCAGGTATCCCGGGCGGATGCGCGGCGCTGCTGCCGGATCGGGTGAGGTGATTTCGACCTCGCCGCGGCTCTCGGGCCTGTGCTGCCACACGCCCATCGAGACGCCGGGCTCATCCTCGAGATGGCCGAACCGGCCCTCGCGCCACGAGCCGGGTGCGACGACGGCCTGGATGTCGGGGCTCGCCAGTCCCTCGCGCGAGCGGATGAACGCCGTGATCATGCCGGCGGAGCAGGTGAGGATGCCCTCGCCCTTCACGGCCCAGCGCGCGATCTCGCGCACGAGTGCCAAGCCGTGGCTGCGCTCGTTGGCGGTGGGAAGGCCGCGCACGCGCCAGGCCATGCGCATGAGGTAGTGGTCGGTCAGGTTGCGGCCGACGCCGGGGCTGTCGTGCAGCACGGGAATGCCGGCGCGGGCGAGCACCTCGGCCGGCCCGATGCCGGAGAGCTGCAGGAGCTGCGGCGTGCCGATCGCGCCGGCGCACAGGATCACCGCGCGCCTGGCCGTGATCCTCTCCTCGCGCCCCGCGCGGCGAAGCGCGATGCCGCTCGCCCGCCTGTCCTCGAACGTCACGGCGGTGACGACCGCATCGGTGATGATCGCGAGGTTCGGCCGGCGGGAGGCGGGGTCGAGGAAGGCTTCCTTCGCGCCCGACCGCCAGCGCCCCTGCCGTGTCTGCTGTGTCCAGGCCACGCCGTCCTGGACCGGGCCGTTATAGTCGGGGTTGTAGGGCAGGCCGAGACGCTGCGCTGCCGTCATGAACCCTTCGAGAAGCGGCCCACGCTCGACCACCTGCGTGACGGCGACGCCCGTGGCAGCCTTGGCACCGCGCCCGCGCGAGGCATCGCCGTCGGGCCCGTCATAACGTTCGGTGCGCTGGAAATACGGCACCACCTCGTCGTAGCTCCAGCCACGGCAGCCCTTCTGGGCCCAGCCGTCAAAGTCGGCCGCCTGGCCACGCACCTGCATCAGCCCGTTGATCGCCGAGGAGCCGCCGAGCCCACGCCCACGCGGGAACAGGATGGCGCGATCGGCCGTCGCCGGATCGGGCGCGGTGCGATAGCCCCAGGTGAGGTCGCTGTGTTCCATCAGCCGCGAATAGCCGGCGGGAAGGCGGCTCAACGGGTGGCCCCCCGCGCCGCCAGCCTCGACGAGGGTGACGGTCAGCGAGGGGTCGGCCGAGAGGCGGTTGGCGAGCAGGCAGCCTGCGCTGCCTGCCCCAACGATCAGAAGGTCGGTCTGCGACACGCCATCAGGAATAGACGTAGAGCGGCCCGACGACGAGATGGTCCTCGACACCCTTCACGCCGGCCACGCCCTCGGCCAGCACGCGGAGCGCGCGGCGATAGTCGTCGGAGCCGCAATAGCCGTAGAACTCGACCACGCCGTCCTTCACCACCACCGTGGTGTAGAAGGTCGAGGCCCAGGACTGCTTCTTCATCTCGTTCACGACCGTGCGATAGATGCCCTCGTCCGACGTATCCGACGGTGCGGTGGTCGGCGGCGAGACCAGCGCGCGCAGGAGATCGGCGCGGCTGACGATGCCGGCGAGCCTGCCGTCACGCAGCACCACGACGCGGCGGATATTCACCTTCTCCAGCATCTCCGCGATCTCGCCGACGGGGGTGTCCTCCGTCACCGTGATCATGTGCGTGGTCATGATGTCCTTGGCCGTGCGGCCGTGCGACTTCACATACTGCTCTGCCATCCGGCTCGGGTCGGCGAACAGGCTCTTGAAGAAGCCGGGCGTCTCGTCCTCTCGGCCGGCCACCTGGCGCAGCAGGTCGCTCTCCGAGACGAGGCCGAGCACCTTGCGGTCGGCATCGGTCACCGGCACCGCGCTGATGTGGCGCTCGGCCAGCAGCCGGGCCACGCCCATCACGGGTGTGTTCGGCGCCACCGTCACCACGTCCGGCGTCATCAGGTCACGTGCCTTCATGGCATCCCCCTCCTGGTCTCGTTGTGTGTGCGGCGGAAGCATACATCCGCCATCCGGTCTGTCATGGGGGCATATCAGCGCAGATGTCCTGCGGCTGCCTTGATGTGCGTCAACGGCCGGATGGAATGCGCGCGGTTTGCGTCGCGCGCCCGTGCTGCGTATGGTCGACGGAAGGGCCTTTCGGGCATCTGGAACCGGTCAGGCCCGGGGAGGAGACAAGAAAATGACGACATCACTGAACCGCCGCGCCGTGCTGGCCGGCACTGCTGGCCTCGGGCTCGCCTCGGTCGCCGGCCCGGCCCTCGGCCAGGCGCAGCAACTGGCCATCGCCACCGGCACGACGGGCGGCGTCTACTACCCGCTCGGCGGTGGCATGGCGTCGATCTTCAGTCGGACCATCCCGGGCATGAGTGCCACGGTGGAGGTGACGGGCGGCTCGGTCGCCAACCTCCAGCTGCTCGGTGCGAACCGCGTCGGCATGGTCCTCACGCAGGTCGATGCCGCGGTCGATGCCGTGGCCGGCAAGGAGCGCTTCACCGGCAGGCCGGTGCCCGCGCGCGCCATCCTCGTGATGTACACGAACCGCATGCAGGTGGTGACGGTGGCATCGACCGGCATCACCAAGATGGCGGACCTCAAGGGCAAGCGCGTGTCGACCGGCGCACCGGGAAGTGCCACCGAGGTGATGGCCTTCCGCCTGATCGAGGCGGCGGGCATCGACCGCGAGAAGGATTTCCGCGCCCGCGAGCGCCTGTCGCCGGCCGAGAGCACGAACGCCATCAAGGACGGCAAGCTCGACGCCTACTTCTTCGTCTCGGGCGTGCCGACCTCGGCGATCACCGACCTCGGCGCCTCGCCGGGCCAGCGCCTCGTTCTCGTCGACCATGCCGAGTTCGTGCCGGCGATCGTTGCGAAGCACGGCCCGGTCTACTTCGCCGAGGAGATCGCGGCCGGCACCTATCCGGGACAGACCGCGCCGAACAAGCAGATGTCGGTGGCCAACGTGATCGCCGTGCGCGCCGACATGCCTGATGGGCTCGTTGGCCAGCTTCTCGCCGCGATCTGGGACAACCTGCCCGATCTTCACCTCGTGCACGCCGAGGCGCGGAACTTCAGGATCGAGAACCAGAAATCGGCTGCGGCCGGCATCCCCTGGCATCCCGCGGCCGAGACCTTCTGGAAGGCCCGCGGCGCCTCGCTCGCCTGAGCGATCGGGAAGGACGTGACGGGCGGGGGCTTCGCTGCCCCCGCCCCCATCGCCTCAGCCCAGTACCGTCATGAGCACCGTCAACGAACAGCACCACCTGCCGCCAGAGGCGGCGGAACTCGACGATCGCACGGCCGCCGAGGTCGAGGCGCTGATCGAGCAGGAGGAGGGCGCGCAGAACCGCTTCCGCGGCCCGCTCGCGATCGTGGGCACCCTCCTCGCGCTGGCGATGAGTTCGTTCCACCTCTATGCCGCGGTCGACATCGTGCCGACGATGTACATGCGCTACATCCATGTCGGCTTCGTGCTGGTTCTGACGTTCCTGCTGTTCCCCGCCGCCAGACGCTTCCGCAACCGGCTGATGCCGTGGGATGTCGCGCTGATCGCGGCCGCGCTCTTCGTGATGCACTACATCATCACCGGCGGCGACGAGCTGACCGATCGGGCGATCTTCCCCGAGCCGATGGACCTCGTCGTCGGCTGGGGCCTGCTCGTGCTCGTGCTCGAGGCGGCGCGGCGCACCACCGGGTCGATCATGCCCGGCATCTCCATCGCCTTCCTGCTCTACGCCTTCTTCGGCAACCACCTGCCCGCCCCCTGGACCCACCAGGGCTATGACAGCGAGCGGCTGATCCCGCACCTGACGATCACGCTGGAGGGCATCTTCGGCACCGCCGTCGATGTCTCCTCCTCGCTGATCATCCTGTTCACCATCTTCGGCGCGGTGCTGCAGGTGACGGGGGCGGGGAAGTTCTTCGTCGATTTCTCCTTCGCGCTGATGGGCGGCAAGGCCTCCTCCGCCGGTCGCACCGTGGTGCTGTCGTCGTTCCTCCTCGGCGGGCCCTCCGGCTCTGGGGTCGCGACGACCGTGACGCTGGGTTCCGTCGCCTGGCCGATGATGAAGCGCGTCGGCTATTCGCCGCACGATGCCGGCGGGCTGCTCGCGGCGGGCGGGCTGGGCGCGATCATTTCACCGCCGGTGCTGGGGGCTGCCGCGTTCCTGATCGCCGAGTTCCTGAAGATCTCGTATCTCCAGGTCATCGAGATGGCGATCATCCCGACCGTGCTCTACTACGCCGGCCTGCTTTTCATGGTGGAGCTCGACCAGCGCGCCCTCGGCGTGAAGGAGACCGGGAAGGAGGGCTTCGCCGAGAGCGCGGGCGAGCTGTTCCGCAAGTACTGGTTCCACCTCACCTCGCTCGTCTCCATCGTCGCGTTCCTGCTGGTCGGCTATTCGGCGACGCTCTCTGTCGTGTACGCGACCGCCGTCGCGGCGGCGCTCTCCTGGCTTCGCCGCGAATGCGCGATGACGCCGCGGAAGGCGATCACCGCCCTCGAGGGCGGTGCGGTGCAGGTGCTGAACGTCGCCGCCACCTGCGCCTGCGCCGGCATCATCGTCGGCGTCGTCACGCTCACCGGGCTCGGGCTCAAGTTCTCCGAGATCGCGATCCGTTACGCTGGCGGATCGCTGGCGCTGACGGCGGTCTATACCGGGCTGATCGTGTGGGTGATCGGCCTCGCCGTTCCCGTCACCGCCTCCTACATCATCTCGGCCGTCATCGCCGCACCGGCGCTGATCAAGCTCGGCGTTCCCGATTTCGCCGCGCACATGTTCATCTTCTACTACGCCGTGCTGTCAGAGGTGTCGCCGCCGACCGCACTCTCGCCCTTCGCCGCCGCAGCGATCACCGGCGCCGGGCCCTATCGCACCACGCTGATGGCGTGGAAGTACACGCTGCCCGCCTTCGTGCTGCCCTTCATGTTCGTGACTGATCCGCTCGGCGTCGGGCTGCTGCTCCAGCGCGCGCCAGGCATGACCTGGGGTGATGTCGCGTGGATCACCACGCTCGCGACGCTCGGCCTTGGGCTTCTCGCCGCCGCCGCGCAGGGCATGGGCTTCCGCCGCATGGCGGGGTGGGAGCGCTGGGCGCTCGCGCTCGCCGGTACGCTGCTGGTGTTCCCCGCCGCGGTCGACGGGCTGCTGGAATGGGCCAGCGGCGTGTCAATTCCAGCGCCGCACTGGGCGGGCATCGTGCTCGGCGCCGTCCTGCTCACCTTCCAGCGATTACGCCCCGCGCGATAGGCGCTGCCGCGTCCGCGCGCTATGGTGCGGGGCATGGCATCGCCGCCGTTGCTGACAGAACCCGTGCCCGATTATGGTTCCGCAATCGGAATGCACCGGCTCGTGCGCCGCATCGTCGCGCGCAACCCGGGGCCGATGACCTGCCACGGCACCTCGACCTGGATCGTCGGCGAGCGCCACGTCGCGGTGATCGACCCGGGGCCTGACGATCCCGCGCATCGCCGTGCCCTGCTCGCGGCCCTGGCCGGCGAGGTGGTGACGCATGTCCTTGTCACCCACGGCCACCATGATCATTCGGCGGGTGCTGCCGGCTTTGCCGCTGCCGTTGGCGCGGCGGTGTACGGCTTCGGCAGGCCGGAGGCTGCGCGCACCGTCTCGGTCGGAGCCGGCCACCCGCCCTTCCTGCCCGACCAGTCATTGGCGGACGGCGAGGCGATCGCTGGCCCCGGCTGGACGCTCACCGCCATCCACACGCCAGGCCACGCGTCGGACCATCTCTGCTTCGCGCTGGACGGCGAGGGCGTGTTGTTCTCCGGTGACCATGTGATGGGCTGGTCGACCTCCATGGTCTCGCCGCCCGATGGCGACATGGGTGCCTACATCGCCTCCCTCCGCCGCCTGCTTGGCCGAAGCGAGACCGTCTACCTGCCGGGTCATGGCCCGGCGATCAACGACCCGCGCGGCCACACCGAGGCGCTGCTCGCCCACAGGCTCGCCCGCGAGGCAGCAATCCTCGCTGCGCTGCGCGCCGGCAATGCGTCGGCCGCCGCAATCGTGCCGACCCTGTACCCAGGCCTTGCCGAGCCACTGGTGCGAGCGGCCGCGCGCTCTGTCCTCGCCCATCTCCTCAAACTCGAAGCCGATGGGGTGGCGGAGCGTCTTCAGGGCCCGGAGGAGGCCTTCCGCGCGGTGAACTGACCGGCGGGGAAACGGCGAAGCGCACCGCCGCGGTGCCGCCAGGTGCCGGGGACGTGCGTGTCTCGCCCGCCCGGCCCGAGCGAGAGCCAGGACGAGAGTTCCTCCATCACCACCCGCGTCGGCTGCGACAGCTCGAGTGTGACGGCTTCGGTGAGCGCAACCCAGCGCAGGAACTCGAGCTCTCCCGACCCGCCCAGCGTGCCGGAGAACGCCTCGGCCCCCGCCACGAGGAAGCGCGCATCGAAGCGGATCGGCAGGTGCGCGGGCGTGACGAGCCGGCAGAGATAGGCGAGCGGCACGTCGCGCGCGGGGACGAGGCCGGTTTCCTCCACCGTCTCGCGCAGCGCGGCGGCGGCGAAGGCGGGCGGGAGGCCGGGGCAGGAGGGGGCCGGGGCCATCCTGTCCTCGCGGTCGATCCTGCCGCCAGGGAACACCAGGGCGCGCGGCATGAACCGGTGCCTCGCCGAGCGCTGGCCCATCAGCACCGCTGGCCCATCATCCCCCTCGCGCAGGATCACGAGGCTCGCTGCATCGGCCGGCTTCACGGGGCGTGGGCTTGTGGCGGGGGCTGCGTGACTGTCCGGCATGAGGCAAGGGTAAGCCTCTTCCATCGCGCCGCAAGTGCGGGCCGGTCGTGACGTGCCCGCCCGCCCGCCCTCTGAACTTGATGCAGCGCAACGCCGGCGGGAGGACCGTGGGCTAGGGTGCTGCCATGCGGATGTCCTCGAAACTGGTCGCGGTTGTGCTCTTCGTTGCAGCCGCTGCGGGCGGCGTCGCCTGGCAGCGCCTGCGACCGTTGCAGGTGCCCGTCGCCGCCGTTGCGCGTGACGTGCCGGTGCGCGTGTTCGGCCTCGGCACGATCGAGGCGCAGCTGCTCTCGCGCATCGGCTTCGACATTGCCGGCACGCTGCGCGGCGTCCATGCGGATCATGGCGACAGCGTCTCCGAGGGGGCGGTGCTGGCAGAGCTCGCCGACGCGACGCAGGCCGCGCGCGTGGCCCGCGCCGAGGCAGCGGTGATGAGCGCCGAGGCGGTCGCGCAACGCGCCGAGGCAGCGCGCGAGCGCGCTGAAGCCCTGCTGGCGCAGAAGCAGTCATCGGCGCGGCGGCGGCGCGAGCTCGCCAGCCGCGGCTCCGGCAGCGCCGAGGCCGCCGAGCAGGCCGAGACGGAGGTCGCGACCGCGATCGCGGATCTTGCGGTCAACCGCGCCGACGCAGCCGTTGCGCGCGCGGCGATCGCCGATGCGCGGGCCTCGCTGCTGGCCGAGCAGACCACGCTCGCCAGGCACGTGCTGACCGCGCCCTTCGCCGGCACCGTCGTCGCCCGCCACCGCGAGGCCGGCGCGCCGCTGAACCCGGGCGAGGCAGTGTTCACGCTGGTCGCGCCCGAAACGATCTGGGGCCTCGTCCATGTCGATGAGGGGCGCGCCGGGGCGATCAGGCTGGGCCAGCCGGCCGTCGTGCGCCAACGCAGCCAGCCAGGCGTGAGCCTTGCGGCCGAGGTCGTGCGGATCGGCCTCGAGAGTGACCGGGTGACGGAGGAACGCCGCGTCTATCTCCGCTGCCGCCAATGCCCCGACCAGGTGTTCCTCGGCGAGCAGATCGAGGCCGAGATCGAGACCGCGCGGCTTGCCGAGGCACTGCTGGTTCCGGAGGCCGCCGTCGAGGGGTTCGATGGTGCGGCGGGAAGCATCTGGGTCGTTGAGGGCGGCAGGCTTGCGCGGCGACAGGTGGGTTTCGTCGCGCGTACGCTCGATGCGCGGCTTGCGATCGACCCGGCCCTTCCCGCAGGCGTGGCTGTCGCCGTTTCGGTCGGCCCCGGCTTCGCGCCGGGGCGGCGGGCCGTGGCGGTCCCGCCATGAACCTGGCGCTCCGCGACATCCGCCACAGGCTCGGGCGCTTCCTCATCACCTGCGTCGGCGTTGGCCTGCTGCTCTCGGTCGCACTCGCGATGGTCGGCATCTACCAGGGCGTCGTGGCGGAGGCGCTGACGCTGACGCGCAGCCTTGGCGCCGATCTCTGGGTGGTCGAGGCCGGCACGCGTGGCCCCTTCGCCGAGGCAAGCCGTGTTCCCGGCGATGTGCGCGAGATCGTCGCGCGCGTGCCGGGGGTTGCGGCTGCAGGCGCGGTCACGCTGCGCACGGCCGAGATGGCAGCACCCGGGCGCATCATCCGCGCCCAGCTGCTCGGCTACGAGCCGGGCCGGCCTGGCGGGCCGTCCGCCATCGCCGCGGGGCGCGGCCTCGGCGGCGCGCGGTTCGAGATCGTCGCCGATGCGCGCGCTGGCCTGCCCCTTGGCGCGACCGTGACGATGGGCGGTGACCGCTACCGCGTCGTCGGGCTCACGCGCGGGCTCGTCGCCTCTGGCGGCGACCCCCTGGTGTTCCTTCACCTGCGCGACAGCCAGGAGCTCCAGTTCAAGCTCTCGCCACCGGCATCGCGGCGGTCCGCCGCCGCCGGCGCGGGCGCTGGCAACACCGACACGGTCAACGCCATCGTCGCCCGCCTCCACCGGGCAGCCGACGCGGATGCGGTGGCCGAGGCCGTGCGGCGCTGGAAGCACCTCGCAGCGCTGACCGACGCCGAGCAGTCGAGCCTTCTGCTGCGCTCCGTCGTCGCGCGGGCACGGGTGCAGCTCGGCATGTTCACGGTGGTGCTGCTGTTCGTCACCGCCGTGATCATCGCGCTGATCATCTACACGATGACGATGGACAAGCTGCGTGAGATCGCGACCCTCAAGCTGATCGGCGCGCCTGACCGCACGATCGTCGGGCTCGTGCTGCAACAGGCCCTTCTCCTCGGCTCCGTCGGCTTCGTCGCAGGGTTGTCGCTCCTGCTCGCTGTGCGTGACCGGTTTCCCCGCACCGTCGCCCTCGGCCCAGAGGAGATCGCGGTCATGGCGGGGGTGGTGGCCGTCATCTGCATCCTCGGCAGCGCGGTCTCGATCCGCGCCGCACTCAGGATCGACGCGCAGGCAGCCCTCGGTGGCTGAGCGGCGCACGCTGATCGGGTTGTCCGGGATCACCAAGCGCTTCGGCGAGGGCGAGCAGGCGGTCCGCGCGCTCGATGGCGTCTCGCTCAGCGTCGCTGCCGGCGAGGTGGTCGGCCTGCGCGGCCCCTCGGGCAGCGGCAAGTCGACGCTGCTCAACGTCGTCGCCTGCATCACCGCGCCCGATGCCGGCATCCTCGCCCTCGGCGACGGGCCGGTCTGGGAGGGGGGGCACTATACCGACCCCGATCTCCGCGCCCTTCGCCGAACCCGGATCGGGTTCATCTTCCAGTTCCACAACCTGCTCCCCTTCCTCGATGCGACGGACAATGTCGCGCTCGCCATGACGCTCGCCGGCAAGGAGCTCGGGGCGGCGCGGGCGCGGGCGAAGGCGCTGCTCGCCTTCCTCGGCGTCGAGAAGCGGGCCGGCGCGATGCCGGCGCGGCTCTCCGGCGGCGAGGCGCAGCGCGTGGCGATCGCCCGCGCGCTCGCCAACGACCCGCCGATCATCCTCGCCGACGAGCCGACAGCGGCGCTGGACAGCGAACGCGCCCGCTCGGTGCTCGACCTGCTGCGCCGTGTCGCGGCGGAGCGCGAGGCGGCGGTCCTCGTCGTGACCCACGACGAGAAGATCTTCGACCGGTTCGACCGGATGGTGACGTTGAGGGACGGCCGGATCGACGCCGTCGCGTGACGCACATCCCTGTCATCGCGGCCGGGCACAACCTGCCCGTTCCACGGCGGGGCCGCTTGGTGCTACAGCAGGTGGCGTCGCGAGGGAGTTGAACATGGTTCAGTCGTTTCCACGGCGGTCGTTCCTGGGTGGCTCTGCGGCGCTCGCGGCCCTGCCCGCCGGCGCACAAGCCCCAGCCGTTCCGCTCTCCGCCAGACCCCTCTCGGAAAGCAGGGGCCTCGTCTACGTGCTGAACAGCCGCGACGCGACGGTGAGCGTGCTCGACGCCGTCACCGGTGCCGAGCGTGCGAAGGTGCCGACGCTGCGTGAGCCGCACCACCTCGTGTACACGCCCGACCGGCGCGAGATCGTGCTCGGCGACAGTGCCGGCAACGAGTTCCAGTTCCTCGAACCCGCCACCGGCGCGGTGACGCGCCGGCTTCGCATCTCCAACCCCTACCATCTGCTCTACAGCCCCGACCGCACGATGCTCGCCGTCGCGTCCCTGAGGCGGGACCAGATCGACATCTACGATGCGGCCAGCTTCGAGCTCCGCCATCGCCTGGCGGTGCCGGACATGCCCAGCCACATCGCCTGGACGCCGGACAGCCGCGTCGCGTTCTTCACGCTTCAGGGCAACAACAGCCTCGCGGCGGTCGAGGCGGCGACGGGCCGGCTGCTGTGGAAGGCGCGGACGGGCAAGACACCGGCCGGCATCGTGTTCGATGCGCGCCACGGCCTTCTCGTCGCCAACATGGGCGAGGACAACGTGACGGTGCAGGCGCCGGAAGATGGCCGCATCCTGCGCACGGTGCGCACGGGTGCGGGTGCGCACAACGTCTTCCCCTCGCCGGACGGGCTGTTCCACTACGTCTCGAACCGCGTGGCGAACACGATCACCGCCCTCGACGCCCCCTCGCTCGCGGCAGTGCGCACCCTGCGCGCGCCAGGCGCACCCGACTGCCTCGATTTCTCCGCCGACGGCCGGCAGATCTGGTTCACCCAGCGCGTGGCCAACCGCGTCGGCGTGATCGACATCGAGACGGGTGCGCTCACGGCAAACATCCCCGTGGGGCGAAGCCCGCACGGCATCCTGTTCCATGCTCTCGCGTAGGGGCTTCGGCGCGGCCGCGCTCGCCGCCCTCGCCTCGCCCGCGGCCGCCGCCCAATGCGGCAAGACCGTCTACCTCACCGTCGACACGGGCTGGATGGACCGCGCGGAGGACATCGCCGCCGTGATGGCGCGCCACGGCGTGAAGGCGACGCTGTTCATCGCCGATGAGAGGACGTATCGCGGCGACACCTCGCTCGGCGACGCCTGGGCCCCGTTCTGGCGCGCCCGCGTGGCCGAGGGGCACGCCTTCGGCTCTCACACGCTGCGGCACTGGTACTTCCGCGGCGATGTGGGGGAGCAGGTGCGGTTCATTCCCTGGGGCGCGCGCGAGGGCGTGCTGCTCGACCGTGCCGCGATGTGCGCGGAGCTCCGCGCGCCGGAGGATCGGCTGAAGGCCATGACCGGCCGCGGCCTCGACCCGGTCTGGCGCGCGCCTGGCGGGCGCACGACGCCGAACGCGCTTCGCTTCGCGCAAGCCTGCGGCTTCGCCCATGTCGGCTGGACCGGCAACGGCTTCCTCGGTGACGAGCTGCCGTCCGACAAGCACCCGAACGCCACGCTGCTCTCGCGCTCGCTCGCCGCCATCCGCGATGGCGAGGTGCTGGTGATGCACTGGGGCATCCGCTCGCGCGAGCAGAAATACGCCGATGTGTTCGAGGAGCTCGTGGTCGGGCTCAAGGCGCGCGGCTTCTGCTTCGCGACACTCACCGCCCCGCCGCCGCGCCTCGTCGCGGAAGCGCGCCGATGATCGACTGGATCGGTGATGCGTATCTCTCGGTGAAGGTCTGGCTGTTCGAGACGCTGCTGCTGCCCCTGCTCTACGGCGCAGGCTGGATGCACTGGGAGGAGGACGCGTTCGAGTGGCTCGACTTCGCGCTGCTCGGCGCCGTCACCGTTCTCGTCGCCTACATCATCTGTCGCCCGCTCGAGGCGGCATTGCCGGTCGAGCGGCGTGGGGCGGATGAGCCGAGCACCGTCGGCACCGATGTCGCCTACACGCTGCTGAACCGCCTCGGCCTCGTGCCGCTGTTCGCGTTCGTCGCCCTCCAGCCGCTCGAGATCGCGTGGGCGGCGCTGCTCGCCGATGCCGGCGTCATCCCGCCGACGCTCGAGACGGCGATCCCCGCGCTGCGTGACTGGCCGCTGCTGACCTTCGCGCTCTACGTGGTGATCATCGATTTCGCCGAGTACTGGCGGCACCGGTTCCAGCACCGCTTCGGCTGGTGGTGGGCGCTGCATTCGGTGCATCACGCGCAGCGGCAGATGACGTTCTGGACCGATGATCGCAACCACCTGATCGACGACCTGATCGGCGGGTTCTGGTTCGCCGGCGTCGCGGTGCTGATCGGCGTTCCGCCTGGGCAGTTCCCGCTGCTGCTGCTGGTGATGCGCGTGGCCGAAAGCCTCAGCCACGCCAATGTGCGGCTCGATTTCGGCAGCCTTGGCGGGCGGCTTGTCGTCAGCCCGCATTTCCACCGCGTGCATCATGCGCTCGACCATGACGAAGGCATCGGCGTGCGCGCGCATGGCTGCAACTTCGCCGTGCTGCTGCCGGTGTGGGACATCCTGTTCGGCACGGCCCGCTATAGCGGCGTCTATCCGCCGACGGGTGACCGCTCCGGCAGCGAGCGTCTTGCGACGGGGTCGTGGTGGGGCACGCAGGTGGAAGGTGCCAAGCGCTTCGCACGCGTGTTGACGGGGCGGGCCTGACCTTTCCTCGGATCTGACCTTTCCTCGGATCTGACCTATCTTCGGGCCTGACCTCTCGTCAGCCGCCCCGGCCCTGCGCCATCTTCTCCGCCACCACCCGCGGATCGTCAGGCAGGAGAGCGGCGGCGCGATCGAGCGCACCGCGCGCCTCCATCCCCCGCCCCAGGATGCGATATGCATGCGCAAGGCGGAGCCAGCCTTCCGCGTCATTCGGTTCGGAGCGCAAACGATCCGCGAGCCGATCGACCATGGCGCTGATCATCAGCTGCCTCTGCTCGGCCGGAAGCTCGGAGGCTGCCGCCATCTGCTCGGGCGAGGGGCCGGCGGCACCGGCGGCGCGCAGCCGCGTCTCGGCCTCCGCGATGCGTTCGGCCACCATCGCGCGAACGGGGCTGTCGGGCGGCGTCGCTGCCTTGACCGCGCGGAACCCGTCCAGCGCCAGCTGCGCATTGCCGCGCTCCAGCGCGGCGGCGGAGAGGTAGTAGCGGATGCGGAGATCGCCGGGGTCGGCGGCCGCGGCGCGGCGGAGGAGGGCGAGCGCCTCGTCCGTCACGCTGCCATCGGCGGCGATGGAGAGGACCTCGGCAAGATCGGCCGCGAGTTCTGGCTCGAACCGGATGGTCAGCGCCTGGCGATAGGCGCCGATCGCAGCCGAGATGTTGCCGCGCCGGCGCTCGACGCCAGCGAGCAGCACCCAGCCCTGGCGTGCCTCGTCGCTGCCGGCAGGGAAGGTGTTGATGCGCTCGCGCACGCGCGCGATCAGCACCTCGGCTGCCGCGTTCTCGGCCTGGCGCTCTGCCTCCACCACGGCGAAGGGGAAGGCCGGCATGTCGGGCATGCCGCGTGGCAAATAGAGCATGAGAGCGAGTGACGGCAGCGCGATCGCGGTCCCGAGCAGGAGCCAGCGGTCAGCCCGCGGCGTCGGCGCCGCTGCCTCCCCCACCTCGGATGCAGCGGCGAGCAGCCGGCGCTGCACCTCGAGCGTCGCCTCGCGATGCTCCTGCTCCGAGAGGCGGCCTTCCGCCCGCTCGCGCTCGAGCTCGGTGAGCTGCGCGCGGTAGAGGGCCGTGTCATGCGCGGCACGGGGCGCGTAGGCGCGCACGCCACGCAGGGCCGGCCAGAGGAGGGTGAGCAGCGCCGCGAAGGTCGCGACGCCGAGGATGATCCAGGTGAGCATTATTCTGCCGAGAGCCGCGCGAGCCGCGCGCGCTCCTCCTCCGTCAGTGGTGCGGGTGCGTCGATGACCTGGCGCCGGCGATAGAAGCCGAACACCGCAAGCCCGCCCAACGCGAGCACGAGGACGGGCGAGACCCAGAGTGCCGCGGTCGCCGCGTTGAAGGGCGGGGTCAGGCGCACATAGTCGCCGTACCGGTCGGTCACGAAGGCGATCACCTGGTCGTTGCTGTCACCGGCCGTGACGCGTTCGCGCACGATCCGCCGAAGGTCCTGCGCGAGACCGGCGTTGCTGTCGTCGATCGACTGGTTCTGGCAGACGAGGCAGCGCAGCTCCTTGCCGATGGTGCGCGCGCGCTGTTCCTGCTCCGGGTCGGGCAGCATCTCGCGCGGATCGATCACGGCCCAGGCTGGCGCGACGACGGGCGAGACGGCGGCCGGCGTCGCGAGCAGCACGAGTGCGAGCACGAGCGCGCGCATCAGGCGAGCCTCCGCAGCAGCGGGCGGACCTGCTCGTCGAGGATCTCGGGCGTGATCGGGCCTGCCATGCGCCACCGCACGACGCCCTGGCGATCGATGATGTAGGTCTCGGGAACGCCGTAGACGCCGAAATCGACCGCCACGCGGCCGGTGAGGTCGATGCCGATGCGCAGGAACGGGTCGCCATGCCGACGCAGCCAGGCGACAGCGCCAGGGTCGGTCTGCGAGCCGGAGTGGTAGTTGATGCCGAACACCGGCACGCCTTCCGCGGCGAGGCGCATCAGGTGCGGATGCTCGACGAGGCAGGGCACGCACCAGGAGGCGAAGAAGTTCACCAGCACCGGCCGCTGGGCCGCCGCCGCGATGATGTCGCGGCTGGCAAGCCCCGGCTTGTTCGAGCCCGGGAGGGCGGCAAGGTCGAAGCCGGGCACAGACCGGCCGATGAGTGCGGAGGGAACGCCGCGCGGGTCGAAGCTGCCGCTGCGCATGCCCGAGAGCATCGCGTAGAACCCGCCCGCGGCACCGAGTGTCGCGAGCGCTGGCAGCGCGAACATGACCTGCCGCCGTGTCATCGTTTCCTACTCGGCCGCTGCCGGCACGGCAGCCTCGCGGCGCCGCCGCGCCGGCGCGCCGACGCGCAGGCGGCGATCGGTGAGCGAGACGAGGCCGCCCACCGCCATCAGCACGGTGCCGACCCAGATCCACGGCGCGAGCGGGTTCCAGTGCAGCCGCACCACCGTCGCGCCCTCGGCCGAGGTTTCGCCGATCACCGCGTAGAGATCGGCGATGCCGGAGGTGCGGATGGCGGCCTCGGTCGTCGCCATGCGCTGCACGGGGTAGAAGCGGCGCTGCGGCTCGAGGATGGCGACGGGCTCGCCATCGCGCAGCAGGGTGAGCACGCCCGCGGTGCCGCGCCAGTTCGGGCCGATGATGTCGCGCTGTCCATCGAAGCGCAGCGTGTGCGGCCCGACCGTTGTGATCTCGCCCGGGCGCATCAGCGTGATGCGCTCGGGTGCGATGCCCTTGCCAGCGATGCCGGCGAGGCAGATGCCGATGGCCGCGTGCGCGATGATGCCGCCGACGGCGCCGCGCGGCAGGCCACGGGCCCGCGCGAGGCTCTCGCGCAATGGGATGCGGCCGAGGCGGATCCGCTCGGCCAGGTCCGTTCCCGCCGCGAGCACGACCCACAGCGCCAGTGCGAAGCCGAGGGCCGGCAGAAGCCTGCGATCGACCATGGCGATATAGAGGACGGCGAAGGCGAGGACGATGGCCGCGGCAAGCCGAAGCCGCGCCAGTGCCGCCCAGAGATCGGCTCGCTTCCAGGGCAGCAGCGGCCCCACCGCCATCGCCACCAGCAGCGGCACGAACACCGGAAACACGGTCGCGTTGTAGAAGGGCGGCCCGACGGTGATCTTGGCGTCGAACATCAGGTCGGCGAAGAGCGGATAGAGCGTGCCGACGAACACCACCGCGCAGGCGGTGGCGAACAGAAGGTTGTTCAGCACGAGCGAACCCTCGCGCGAGATCGGCGAGAAGATGCCCTTCGGTTCGAGCGAGGGCGCGCGCCAGGCGAACAGCAACAGAGATCCGCCCACGGTGATCGCGAGCAGGATCAGGATGAACACGCCGCGCTCCGGGTCGTTGGCGAAGGCGTGCACCGAGTTCAGCACGCCGCTGCGCACCAGGAACGTGCCGAGCAGCGACAGCGAGAAGGTGAGCAGGGCGAGCAGGATCGTCCACACCTTCAGCGCCTCGCGCTTCTCCACCACGATGGCGCTGTGCAGCAGCGCGGTGGCAAGCAGCCAGGGCATGAGGGAGGCGTTCTCGACCGGGTCCCAGAACCAGAATCCGCCCCAGCCAAGCTCGTAATAGGCCCACCACGAGCCGAGCCCGATGCCGAGGGTGAGCGAGCACCAGGCAGCCAGCGTCCATGGCCGCACCCAGCGGCCCCAGGCGGCATCGACACGCCCCTCGATCAGGGCAGCGCAGGCAAACGCGAACGCGACCGCGGTGCCGACATAGCCGAGGTAGAGGAAGGGCGGATGGAAGGCGAGGCCCGGGTCCTGCAGCAGCGGGTTCAGGTCCTGCCCGTTCTCCGGCAGCGGCCAGACGCGGTTGAAGGGGTTCGACGTCAGGATCGTGAAGAGGAGGAACCCGGTCGCGACCATGCCGAGCACGGCGAGGACGCGCGCCTTCAGCGTTGCCGGCAGGTTCTGCCCGAAGGCTGCCACCGCCGCCGAGCAGAGGGCGAGGATGAGCAGCCACAGCACCATCGACCCCTCGTGGTTCCCCCACGTGCCGGTGATCTTGTAGAGCATGGGCTTCAGCGAGTGGCTGTTCTGGTAGACGTTCTCAACCGAGAAATCCGACACGGCGAACGACCACATCAGGCACCCGAAGGCGGTGGCGACGAACACCGCATGGCCGATCGCGGTGGTGGGGCCCGTCGCCATCAGCAGCGCGCCGCGGACCTCGCCGCGCGCGGCCCCGACGAGTGGCAGGATCGACTGTGCGGCCGCGAGCAGCAGCGCGAGGACGAGCGCGAAATGGCCCAGTTCTGGAATCATGTCAGTTCGTCATCCGTGCTGTGCCGGCGCCGGCCGGGGTGGCTGCGTTCGGGCGCAGGGTGTTCCAGTCGCGCGCCGGCGGCGGCGGTTCTCCGGGCTGCCAGTGCCCGCTGCGCTTCAGCGCATCGGCCACCTCCGGCGGCATGTAGGTCTCGTCATGGCGGGCCAGGACCTGGCGCGCGCGGAACGTTCCTTCGGGCGTCAGCGCGCCCTCGGCCACAACGCCCTGCCCCTCCCGGAACAGGTCGGGCAGGATGCCCGTATAGGTGACGCGGAGCGAGGCCGCGCCATCGCTCACCCGGAACCCGATCTGCAGTTGACCGTCGCCGGTCGTCGCACGGTCGACCGAGCCTGTCTCGACCAGCCCGCCGATGCGGATGTTGCGGCCGGGCGGGATCTGTTTCGCTGCCAGATCGGATGGCGAGTGGAAGAAGACAAGGTTGTCCTCGAACGCCGTCAGCGTCAGCGCCGTCGCCGTGCCGAGGCCCAGCGCGCAGAGCATCACGATCCACAGCCGCCGTCGCTTGCGCGTCATGACCCCTGTTGTCCCCTGCGGCGACGCGGGCTCTCCGCCTCCAGCCTGGCGACGTCGTCGCGCGCCGCGATGTAGCCGCGCCATGAGGCGACGGCGAGGGCGACGATGAGCCCGACGCCGATGGCATAGGAGGGCCAGACATAGGCGGCATGCCCGCCCATGGCCCAGAATCCGCTGTCGATCATGCCGTCACCGTCGCCGCGGCTGCGGCGGGCTCGGCCGCCCGGGCGGCCATCAGCGCGCGTGCGCGCCGCTCGAGGATGCCGGCGCGCGTTCGCAGCAACGCCAGCGCGGCAAACACGAACAGGAAGCCCATTGCGGTGACGAGCAGCGGCTGGAGGATGTCGACATGAATGCCCGGCGCGCCGATGCGCGTGACGGAGGCTGGCTGGTGCAGTGTGTTCCACCAGTCGACGCTGAACTTGATGATCGGCACGTTCACCGCCCCGATCAGCGCGAGGATCGCGGCCGGCCTGGCCGCACGCTCGATGTCGTCGAAGGCATTGGAAAGCGCGATGTGCCCGAGATAGAGGAAGAACAGCACGAGCACCGAGGTGAGGCGCGCATCCCACACCCACCAGGTACCCCACATCGGCTTGCCCCAGAGGCTGCCGGTGATCAGGCAGATGGCGGTGAACACAGCGCCGATCGGCGCGATGCCGCGGGCGGAAATGTCGGCCAGCGGGTGTCGCCAGACGAGGCCCACGAATGAGGCGATGGCAAGCCCGACATAGCCGCCCATCGCCATCCAGGCCGCCGGCACGTGGATGAACATGATGCGCACCGTGTCGCCCTGCTGCCAGTCGCGCGGCGCGAGGACGAGGCCCCAGCCGAGCCCGATGACGGAGAGCGAGAGGCCGGCAAGCGCCAGCCACGGCAGCACCGCGCCCGAGAACCGCATGAAGCGGCCAGGATTGGCGAAGCGGTGCAGGGCATTCCCCCGACCGGGTATGGGTGCTGGCGTCCCGTCCATCTGTCGTGACACAGCATATGGGCACTTCCCTGGGGTTTGAAGGGAAACCGGACGCGTGGCACAAGCGACCCACACAGACGTCAACCCTGCCCCCCCGAAGGAGAGATGGAATGCACTTCACCATCCAATGCGTGGACAAGCCCGACAGCATCGACCTGCGCATGGCCACGCGGCCGACGCATCTCGAGTATCTCAAGGCGAACCAGGAGAAGTTCATCGTCGTCGGCCCGGTGCTCGACGGCGAGGGCAAGCCGCGCGGCAGCCTCTACGTCATCGACATGCCCGACCGGGCCACGGCGGAGGCCTTCATCATGGCCGACCCCTATGCGAAGGCCGGGCTGTTCGAGAGCGTGGTGGTCCGCCCGATGCGGATCGTGTTCAAGGACGGGCAGCAGATCGCCGGCTGAGCCCATCCGATAATTCTACTGCCGCAGAACGAATCTTGGGGCCGTCTGGCTTTGCTTCCTGCGCTTCCGGTTCTCACGGCCTCAAGGCCGCTGCGCGCCGGTTCTCGGGAGCATCGCCATCCGACTCACGGCAGCGAATTCTCGAACGGGCTCAGAGGGATGGGGGAGCGTCGCGGATGGCCTACTGGCTCGTGAAATCCGAACCCGATGCCTATTCCTGGGACCAGCAGCTCGCCGATGGCGTGACGCCATGGACGGGCGTCAGGAACCACAGCGCAAAGTTGAACCTCCTGGCCATGAAGCGCGGCGACAGGGCGTTCTTCTATCACTCCAACATCGGCAAGGAGGTGGTGGGCGTCGTCGAGGTGGTGCGCGAGGCCTTCCCAGACCCGACGGCCGAGGAAGGCTCGCCCTGGGTGTCGGTCGACATGAAGGCCGTCGCCCCGATGCCCAAGCCCGTGACGCTGGCGGCCATCAAGGCGGAAGCCTCGCTCGCCGAGATCGCGCTCGTGCGGCTGAGCCGGCTGTCCGTCCAGCCGGTCTCGGCGGCTGAGTGGAAGGCGATCTGCCGCATGGGAGGGCTGAAGGCGGCGTGAGCGGCGAGCCACCTGCCTGGCGCCCCCTCTGCCGGCTCGATGACATCCCCGATGGCGGTGCGCGGGAATTCCCGCCCTCGCCGGGCTCCTACTCAGGACTGTTCGCGATCCGCCGCGGCGAGGCTGTGGTGGTCTATGAGAATGCCTGCCCGCATATCGGCGTGCCGCTGAACTGGGCGCCCGACAGGTTCCTCGACGCGAGGGGGGAGCACATCCTCTGCGGCACCCATGGCGCGGTGTTCCGCATCGAGGACGGGATGTGCATCAAGGGTCCCTGCATCGGCGAGGCGATCGCGCCGATCCCGTTCCGCATCGAGGATGGGGTGGTGCTGGTCGACCCCGACGCACCATGACAGGGACGAGGACATGAGCAGCGTCAACGGTCTTCCGACAGGCTTCATGGCGCTGATGCTGATGGCCGGGATCGCGCTCGCGCTCGGCATCACGGTTCTCGTGCAGCGCGCGCGGGGCCGGCCGATGCGCGGGCCCGCCGCAGCGCTGGCGGCCACGGCGCTCGCCTATCTCGTGCTCGTGGTCGCCGACCAGTTCCGCGCCCAGGCAGAGGCGGCGATGGCGCTCCTGCGCTTCGCCGATGCCTGGGTGCTGGGCTGGGTGCCGGTAGCACTCGCGGTGTGGTGGTTCGCCGCGCGGCACTGATCACGTGGGGCTGATCAGGTTTGGCGGCGGCGCATCACCAGCGTCAGCCCCGCCAGCCCGGCGAGCAGCAGGACGATCGCACCGGGCTCCGGCACCGCCGTCGCCTGCGTCAGCGTCACCCGCCAGATGTCGCCGTCGCCGGTGATGCCAAAGCTCGCGAGATAGCCGGTGGGCAGGTTGAGCAGGGTGACGGCGTCAAAGTCACTGGTGATCCCCTCCTCCGTCACGATCAGGTCGAACATGAAGCTCGCGAGGTCGAAATCAGCGAGCCCGGCGAAATCGACGGTGATCAGCCCATCGAGCACGGCCGAGAGCGCATCGATCGCGCCATAGCCGCCGAGGCCCCGCGTCGTGCCGCCGATGCCGAACCAGGTCTCGGCGCCGATATCCATCGTGAGGTTGCCGGCGATGTCCAGCAGGCTCTGGTCGAGCGAGAGCAGCGCCTCGCCGAACAGCTGGCCGCCATTGGCGCTCAACCCGACGCGCATGTTGCCCCCGACCGTGGCCGTGCTGTCGGCAAGCGCGAGTTCGGCGCGGCTGCCGGGCTGGAAGGAGCCGATGCCGAGGCCGCCGCCGACCGTGAGCGTGCTGGCCTCGAGCGCCATCCGCGCCCGGGACGTCGCGTCGAACGACGACGTTCCGATCGACAGCGCCCCCGCGACGCCGATGCTGCTCGCCGTCGCCAGCACCGTGCCGTCGCCGCCATTGAGGCCGACGGCCATCGAGCCGGCGAACCCCGGTGCGGCACTGACCGTGAGGGCGGCGTTCTGCAGTGTCAGCACGCCGCTGCCGTTGCCCGACAGCCCATCCGACCCGACGAGGACGCTGTTGGCAGTGATGCCGTTGACGGGCTGGCCATTGGGGGGAACGGGGGCCCCGCTCACCAGCAGGCTGCCCTGGCCGCCGAGCACGCCGATCTCGAGAAACGACGTCGTCAGGCTCGACCCGCTCAGCGTCGCGGTGCCGACGGCCTGGTCGGTTGCGACCAGAGGGCCGGAGAATGAGCCAATTCCGATGCGCACGATCTCCGCCGAGATCGCACCGTTGGTGACGGTGAGGCTGCCCTCTGCATCCACCGCGCCGTTGGGGATGACCACGTTCGACCGCAGCACCGTGCCGACGGTCAGCAGGCCAGTGTCGATGGTCCCACCCGTCACCGCGAGGTTGCCGCGCGCACTGCCTGTCAGTTCGGCGGTGCCGATCTCGACGACATTGTAGCCCCGCACGTTGCCGGCCACCGTGGCCGTGCCCGTGACGACAGGGCCGGGGGCGACCGCACCGCCATTGTTCAGCAGGCCCTCCGCGGTGCCGATGCGCAGGACGCCGCCGGGATCACCGGCGTTCACGATGCCGCCGGCCCCGATCGTCGCCGTGCCGGAGGCGATGACATCCTGGCCCTGGTTGGCGGCCCCGCGGCCGATATCGATGATGCGGAAGCCGGACACGCCCGCGGCCGTGAGCGCGCCGGTGGCTGACCCCGTGCCCGGCGCGAACAGGCTGCTGCTTGCCGCCTCACCCACACGCAGCACCCGGTTCGAGCCGGTAGCAGCGAGGCTACCGCCGAGCGTGACGGTGCCATTCGCCGTCCCGCCCAGGTCGATCTGCGCCGTGCCGATGCTGGCGTTCCCGGCAACCGTGAGCGTGCCGGTGCCGAGGGTGAGCACCCCCGTGCCAGTGCCGCCGTTGGCCGCAGTGCCGACGAAAAGCGCGCTGAGGGCCTGTGCGGTCGTGTCCACCGCCCCTGCCGAGACGCTTCCAGTGCCGGTTGCGGCAGCTCCGTTGCCAATCGCCCACGAACCACTGCTGGTCGTGGCCAGGGTGCCGCCGATGCTGACGGTTCCGGTGGCCGCCGATGCCGCTTGAAGACCCTGGCCGACGACCAGGAAGCCGCTTTGCCCAACTGTTGCATTGCCGCCAATGGTGACGCTGCCGGCCGCCGTCGAGGCGGCGTCGCCAGGCTGTCCGAAGACCGTGCCGACATTGGCAAGCCCGGTCACGTTGCCGCCGACCGTGAGCGTGCCGGAGGCGCTGCTGCCGCCCGCGGCAGCCGTGGACGCGATGCCGACAGCGCCGTTCGCGGCGATGACATCGCCGCTGACGGCCATGGTACCGGTCCCAACAGCGCCAGCACCGGCCGCGGAGCCGACGACGAAGGCACTGAACGCCGACCCCGCCGACAAGCCGAGCACGGAGCCGCTGACGTTGAGCGTGCCTGTGGCGGTGGCCCCTGAACCCGCCGCGCCGACGCGCAGTGCGTTGAAAACATTGCCGATCTGGAGATCGAGCCCGGTCACGGTCACGGCGCCGGTTTGCACCGCCGCGTTCCCCGAACCGATGAACAGCGACCGTGCCGAGGGCGTGACCAGGCCGCTCGCCGCCGCCGTGCCGCCGTTGTTGACGGTGGCGTCATCGGCTGTCGTCGGCACGCCGCCGAGCCAGTTCGCGGGGTTAAACCAGTCGCCGAGGGCCGTGTTGTTCCAGGTGACGGCGGCGGCCAGCGCCGGAACCGGCAGCAATGCCGTACTGGCAACCAGCACAACACGGAATGCCGCGCGCGCCACAACATTCGTCTCGATCATCGATCGTCCCCCGACGGATGGAACCGGTCCACGCCGGCTCTGTCCGAGCCTTGTCATTATGGTGAACACGGTCAAGAAATTTGTCCCGCCTTCGGAACATTTCAACCTTTGCGTGTGAGCCGGTATCGCGGTTGTGGATGGCGGGCATCATGCGCCGTGCACGCACCCCTTGCTCTTTGAAGGGACGCGGGGCCATCGTTCCGCAGAATCGCGGGACGGCGCCGAGTGCGGCGGAAAGCCTGCGGCTGATCGATGCCGCGCCGCAAAGGGCCAGGAGGGAAGGGACGACCATGCCAGACACAGCGACCGCCAAGCAGGGCGAGACGCTCATCCCCATCAAGTCCGCGATCGCGGCTGGGGCGCATGTCGATGCCGCTGGCTACAAGGCCATGGTCGCTGCCGAGGCCGCCGATCCGGACGCGTTCTGGGCGAACGAGGCGAAGCGCCTCGCCTGGATGACGCCGCCGACGAAGATCAAGAACGTCTCCTTCACCGGCGACGTCACGATCCGCTGGTACGAGGATGGGGTGCTGAACGCCTCCGCCCAGTGCCTCGACCGTCACCTGCCCGCACGCGCGAACCAGACCGCGATCATCTGGGAAGGCGACAACCCGGCCGAGAGCGCACACATCACCTACGGTGACCTGCACGAGCGCGTGTGCCGGCTGGCCAACGCCATGACGTCGCTCGGCGTGAAGAAGGGCGACCGGGTCACGATCTACCTGCCGATGATCCCCGAGGCCGCCGTGGCGATGCTCGCCTGCGCGCGGGTGGGCGCGATCCACTCCGTCGTGTTCGGCGGGTTCTCGCCCGAAAGCCTGCACGGGCGGATCGAGGATTGCGCCTCGACGCTGCTGATCACCGCCGACGAGGGGTTGCGCGGCGGCCGCAAGGTGGCGCTGAAGACCAATGCCGATGCAGCGCTGAAGCACTGCCCGACGATCAAGGACGTCATCGTCGTCAAGCGGACTGGCAGCGACGTGCCGATGCAGGCTGGCCGCGACCATTGGTACCACGAGGTCTGCGCCGCAGCTTCGCCGAAGCATGAGCCGGCGCCGATGGGGGCCGAGGATCCGCTGTTCATCCTCTACACCTCGGGCTCGACCGGAAAGCCCAAGGGCGTGCTGCACACCACCGGCGGCTACATGGTGTGGGCCTCGCTCACCCATGAGCTCGTGTTCGACTACAAGCCGGGCGAGGTCTACTGGTGCACGGCCGATGTCGGCTGGGTCACCGGCCACACCTACATCGTGTACGGACCTCTCGCGAACGGCGCGATCACGCTGATGTTCGAGGGCGTGCCGAACTACCCCACCGTCTCGCGCTTCTGGGAGGTGGTGGACAAGCACCAGGTGAACATCTTCTACACCGCACCCACGGCGATCCGCGCGCTGATGCGCGAGGGCGAGGCGCCGGTGCGGAAGGCCTCGCGCGCCTCCCTCCGCATCCTCGGCAGCGTGGGCGAGCCGATCAACCCCGAAGCCTGGCTCTGGTACTACCGCACGGTGGGTGATGAGCGTTGCCCGGTGGTCGACACGTGGTGGCAGACCGAGACGGGCGGCATCCTCATCTCGCCGTTGCCTGGCGCGGTGGACCAGAAGCCCGGCTCCGCCACCCTGCCGCTGCCTGGCGTGAAGCCCGTGCTCGTCGATGCCAACGGCGCACTGCTCGAGGGCGCGACGGAGGGCAATCTTTGCATCACCGACAGCTGGCCCGGCCAGATGCGCACCGTGTTCGGCGACCATGAGCGGTTCATCCAGACCTACTTCTCCACCTATCCCGGCATGTACTTCACCGGTGACGGCGCCCGCCGCGATGCGGATGGGTATTGGTGGATCACCGGCCGCGTCGATGATGTGCTGAACGTCTCGGGCCACCGCATGGGCACGGCCGAGATCGAGAGCGCGCTGGTCGCCAACCCGAAAGTGGCCGAGGCCGCCGTGGTGGGCATGCCGCATGACCTGAAGGGCCAGGGCATCTACTGCTACGTGACGCTGAAGACGGGCATCGAGCCGACAGAGGAGCTGCGCAAGGAGCTCGTTGCCTGGGTGCGGAAGGAGATCGGGCCCATCGCCTCGCCCGACGTGATCCAGTGGGCGCCCGGCCTGCCCAAGACGCGGTCTGGCAAGATCATGCGTCGCATCCTGCGCAAGATCGCCGCGAACGAGACGGACGCGCTGGGCGATACGTCAACGCTCGCTGATCCGACCGTGGTGCAGGACCTGGTGGCGAACCGGGCGGGGTAGGGCTCAGCGCCCGCGGAGTAGTCTTCGGGCACGGGCAAGGCTGCGCTTGGCTTCCGCGACGTAGGCCGGTACGCCGCATGCCCGGAGTGCGGCCAGCGCGTTCGTATAGGCGGCGATGGAAGCGGGGAGCGCCTCGTCGTGCCCTCGCTCGCCGAGCGCTTGGAGAGCGTTGCCAAGCTCGCACTGGGTCTGGGCATAGCCAAGCGGTGTCCGCTCTCGGGTGCGCTCCTCCAATGCAGCGCGATAGGTGGTGACAGCGTCGTGAAGAGCCGCGACGTTACCCCGTTCGCCGAGCACCCGGAGGGCGTTGCCGAGGTTGTGCTGTGTTGCGGCCCAGTAGAGCGGAGCCCGCCTGCGGGTGCGCTCCTCAAGGGCGGCGCGAAACGCCGTGATGGCGTCGAGGAGGGGTGCGTTGTCGCCGCGTTTGGCGAGCGCTTGGTATGCGACACCGAGGTTGTTCTGAATTGCGGCCCAGTCGAGCGGCGCACGCTCGCGCGTAAGCTCCTTCGCCGCCTCGCAATAGGCGGTGATGGCATCTCGCAGGGCTGCGTTGTCGCCGCGTTGGCCGAGGGTCAGGAGGGCGTTGCCGAGGTTGGTCTGCGTCATCGCCCAGGCGCGCGCGGCGCGCCCGCGGGTGTGCTCTTTCAGCGCCCGGCGGTATGCCGTGATGGCATCATGCAGAGCCGCGTCGTCGCCGCGTTTCGCGAGGGTGAGGAGCGCGTTGCCAATGTTGTTCTGTGTGTTGGCCCAGTCGAGCGGGTTGCGCTTCCGGTTGTTCTCCATCGCCGCGTTGCGGTACGCCGCGATGGCGTCGCGGATTGCCGCATCGTCGCCGCGCTGGCCTAGCGTCAGGAGCGCATTACCGAGGTTGTTTTGTGTCGTGGCCCATTCGCACGGGTCACGCTTGCGCGTACGGACCTTCAGTGCATCTCGAAACGCGGCGACGGCCTCACGGAGGGCGACGTCGTCGCCGCGCTCGCCGAGGATTGTCAACGCTGCGCCGAGATCATCCTGCAGGGCGGCCCATGCGTCAGGGTTCTCGATCCGGGCAGTCCTTACCAGCGCCGTTCGATAACGCTCGGCAACGCGCCGGAGGGCAATGTCCGTGGTCAATGCGGAAGGACGCATGGTCACCCTCCAATGCTGCGATCACGATGACGACTGCGTTCCCAGGATAAGCCCAGGAGCGCCGCATCGTCAGTAGTGCGGTGGCGATTGTCGGGATGATGCCCGGGCCTCGTCAGTGCCGACGGATGAGCTGCCGTGCCTCTGCGAGCTTGCGCTCGGTCCGCGCGACGCTCTCGTCCTCCTCCGGATCACGGACGAAGACAGAGACCGCTCGCTCGAACGTGTCGATGGCGTTGCGAAGGGCCTCCAGGTCGCCGTGGTGGCCAAGCGTCAGAAGCACGGTTCCGAGCGTGTACTGAATCATCGCCCAGCCGAGCCCATCGGGTTCGTACGCCTGCAGCATCTCCCGATACGCAGTTGCCGCGCCCACAAGTGCTTCACTGTCTCCATGCGTGCCGATCAGATGCAGAACGTCCCCAAGCTTTTCCTGCAGCGCCAGCCATTCATCGATCGACTGCTCGCGCGTTAACACCGCAAGGGCCTCGCGATAGGCAGCGGCGGCAGCCCGCAATGCGTTGACCTCTCCCCGCCGACCCTGCTCGGCGAGGGTGTCGCCAAGCTGCTCTTGTGTCAGCGCCCAGTCCGAGGGTGTGTGTTCACGCGTATATCCGAGAAGGGCGGAGCGATGGGCAGCCACGGCATCCGCCAGTGCGTCGGCATCTCCCTGCCGGGCGAGGGCGCGCAGGGCCTGCGCGAGCGAGTACTGCGCCGCGGCCCACTCCAGCGGCTCACTCTCCGCGGTGAGTTCCTCCAGTGCACCGCGATAGGCAGCCACCGCATCGCGATACGCATCGGGGGTCGCGATCAGCGACAGAACGTTGCCCTCTGCCAACGAGGCCATGGCCCACAGCAGCGGCGCGCGCATGCGCGGAAGCACGCTCCGCGCAGCGCGTGCTGTCTCGAGCGCATCATCCCAAAGCAGGTCATCACCCATTGCGGCGAGCAGCAGGAGCGTTCTGCTCAGATCGATTTGCGTGGTCGCCCAGTCGATCTCGGATCTGTCGCGCGTGCGGATGGCCAGCGCATCGCGGAAGGCATCCACCGCCTCGCGCAACGCCTGGTCGTCGCCGCTCTCCCCCAGCAGGTCCAGCGCGCGCCCGAGGCTGGCGCGCGTCGCCGCCCAGGCATGCGGCGCGCTCTCGCGCGTGCGCACCGACAGTGCCAGGCGATAGGCATCGATGGCGGCATTGAGCGCCGTGGCATCGCCGGCTTGCGCGAGACGGCGCAGTGCGTTGCCGAGATGATTCATCAGCGCGCCCCAGGTCTCCGGCGCGCCGGTTCGCGATACCTCGTCGATCGCGAGGCGGAGAACGTCCACTGCCTCCTGATTCAGTGCCTTGTCGCGCATGGCATCCCCGGCAACGGTCAATGTCACCCCTGTGATCCAAAGCAGCACTGTGATGGACCCGACCTCTCGACCTCTCGCTGGAGCCGAGGCAAGGGCGCGAAGGACGGGCAGTACGGGCGGCAGCAGGGTCGCGGCGAGCGAGTTGCGCCGTAGCAGTCCGGGGGTCGCTATACTCACCGCCAGCGCCCGGAGTTGTGCAGCGAATTCCGCCCTGTCGCCCGCCTGAGCCTCCTCGCGTCCGAACCGCCATGCGTGGCCGGTGAGGTCGAACGACGCGTGCCCGGCTGCAAAGCGGAGCATCACCGCCGCGCCGCCCTCCGCGAGTTGGCCCCAGATGACGAGGTCGGCGCCACTCTCGGTCAGGAGCGCCTCTGCCTCAGGTGTCATCACCGCGGTACGCATCGGCAGGCGCGTGCTGCCCTGGCGAAGGTCGAACCCCGCCTGCCCTTCGAGGGCACGCGCGATCAGCCGCAGCACGTCACCGGACGCGTCGCCATCGATGGGAGCAAGCAGCACGCGCAGCCTGTCAGGCGCGGCCAGGCCGGCCCACGGTTCATCCACGACGCAAGGCAAGGGGCCGGTCATGCGCTACCGTATTGCAGCGCCAGGCCGCCCCATAGCTGCCACGGTTCTTGGGCTGCAAATGGTGCCTCCATGCGCGCCCCAGGAATGCAGACGACTGTGCCACCCCCGGCTCGCCCCATGTTATCCTCCCGCTCATGGACGAGGCCCGCTTTGCGGCGCTGATCCGCCGCCACCTGCCGTTCTACCAGGCGCTCGCCTCCGGCGCGCGACCGCCTGCCACGCCGGCGCAGCGTCGGTTCGTCGCCGTCGCGCGCGGCGAGGCACAGCCGGAAACCGATCATGAGGAAGCCTTCGCACGCTGGCGGGAAGGCGTGGCACAGGCCGATCGGGCGCTCGCCAACGAGACCGCGCATGCGCGCTTCTCGCCAGACAAGGCAGGGCGGTCGGAAGCCCGGCTGAGGCTCAAGCGGCGCTAGCCGCAGCGCGCGCCCGTCACGCGGCGGGCGTCATCGATCAGGACTGTCAGCCGGGCCGGGTCATGGTCCATCGTGGCCGCATCGCGCGGGCCGAGCACGCGGACCGTCCGCACGCCGTCCGCCCGCCATCCCTCCGGCAGCACCCGCCCGCCATGGTCGCGCAGCACGGCTTCGGCCGCCGCGGCGCAGGCCGCCTCGCTGCCGCGCGCCGAGGGTGCAAGCCACATCATGAGAAGCATGATCGCGAGCAGCACCACGAGCGAGGCCGCAAGCCGGTTCCACCGCACGGGGCGGAGCGGGGTGGGCGTCGGGCAGAAGCACTCGTCGGGCCGGGGCAACATCATGGCCCCGGCACTATAGCATCACGCAGCCAGCCAGCGCGCGGGTTCGAGCGGCCAGAAGCTCGTCGCCTGCCCCGCCGGCATCAGCGCCTTGGGCGCCAGCAGTGCCAGGTCATGCGGCGCAGGGCCGTCGAGGCAGCGGGCGGTCCACCAGGCCGACAGCAGCGCGGCCGAGCGATCCTCCGCCCCCTCGTTCAGCGCGCTCCATTGCGCGACGCTCACCGCGAGCGCTGAGCCGACGAAGCCGGGATCGGCCCTGAAGGTCGCCATCAGCGGCCCGGGGCGCGTCTCGTTCAGGCCGATGGCTGGCCAGGCGGCGCGGAGGCGGAGCGCCATCGCCATGCCCTGCATCACCGTCGCCCCCATCACGGCGTTGAGCGGTCGGATGGCACGGGCGAATTCGGGCCTCGCACGACGAAGCCAGGTATCGGCCCGCCGTGCCCCGCCCGCCGAGGTTTCCCAGAACAATGGTGCGGCGATGCCGGCGCCAACAGGCGCCGCGCCATCGGGGATGCGTGCGCGGAACCAGGCAAAGGCCTCGTCGACCCCGCGCACCACGTCGCTCTCCACCGCCCCGTCGCCCAGCATCAGCGCGACGCCGGACCGCCCCCGCCCCTGGTTGCCGGCGCGGCCGCCGGGCTGGAAGCCGAGGATGATGGTGGTTTGTGACATCATGGCACGCCTCTCTCGGGTCACGGATCATGCCCGGCGATGCATCTGAGCAAGCTCGGCTTAAGCGAGGGTTTACGCTTCGGAGACTTCGCCCTCAGGCGCCGACACGGTGCGGCGAGAGCTGCGAATGCCCCTTCGCCTCGTGAATGATCCTGACGAGCAGGGTGACGCCGCTGGCGTCGCCTTCGAGGGCCTTGCCGGCATGGCGCGGCAACGGAACGCCGACTGCCCTGCAACGGCGGATCAGCACGGCTCCGAGATGCAGCGCGCTGAGCTCGGCCTCGGTAAAGTCCTTCGCTCCCTCCGGCATCACCCGGATGCGTGCGAGCAGGGGGTCGGCGAACACCACGACGCTCTTCACCTGAGCGCCTCGCGGGACGATGGCAGGAGCAATGTCCGGCATGTGGTTCTGTATCGCCTCGCGCAGGGCGGGCAGGCCGAAAATGATCCGACGATGCTCCTGGATGCTCACGTCAACGCCTCGACCAATGCTGCGCAGACTGATGCGCCAGCCTGAGCATGCGGGAGGATGGTTGCGCGAGCGTGAACGGCTGGATGCGCGTCAAGCCATCATGGTCAGGTCATCAGCGCATCGATCGCCGCGGCAAGCCTGAGGTCACGCGCCGAAAGCCCGCCCGCGTCATGTGTCGTCAGGACGATCTCCACGCGGTTCCAGACATTCGACCATTCGGGGTGATGGTCGTGCGCTTCCGCCAGCAGCGCGACGCGGCTCATGAACCCCCAGGCCTCGGAGAAATCCTTGAACCTGAAGCTGCGCGCGATCGCGTCCCTTCCCTCGACCATCCGCCAGGCCGGGTGGTCTGCCGCCAGGCCAGCGCGCTCAGCCTCGGTCACTCGTGCGATCGCCATGTGCTTGTCCTCCCTCGTTCCCCCGCCCATGTGGTGAGGATGCGTCGATTCACCACGGCCCCCAGCACGGGCGAGATCATTGCACTGGCCGACGAGGCGCTGGCCTGGGCGGCAGCGCGCCTGCCGCGCCACCTCGCCGGCATCCTCGACGGTGTTCACATCCTCGTCGAGGACATGCCCGATGACGAGACGCTCGACGACCTTGGCCTCGAGAGCCCGTGGGACCTGACCGGCCTGTGGCGCGGTGTGCCGATGACCGAGCGCAGCGTGAGCCACCCCTCCGCCGTGCCGCCCGCCATCCTGCTCTATCGCCTGCCGATCCTGGCCGAGTGGATCGAGACGGAGGTGTCGTTGCCCGCCCTGGTGCGCAACGTGCTGATCCATGAGATCGCCCACCAGGTGGGCTTCTCCGATGACGAGATCGCGAAACTCGAGGGGGAGGAGTGAGATGCTGCGTCGCGCATTCGGCGGGCTTGCCGCGATTGCCGCCGCCGCCGTCACCTCCGCCTGCACGGTGGTCGGCGTGAGGGACGGGACGGAGGAGCCGCGCTACGACGTGGTCGGCCTCGTCAACGGGGCCGAGGTGCGGCGCTACGCCCCCCGCCTTGCCGCCGAGGTGACGGTGGGTGGCGACGAGGTGGCCGCGCGAAGCAACGGCTTCCGCCCGCTGGCCTCCTACATCTTCGGCGCCAACGAACCGGCCGCGAAGATCGCCATGACGGCACCGGTTTCCCAGGCGCCGACGGAGAAGATCGCGATGACGGTTCCGGTGGTCCAGTCACGCCAGGAGGCGGACACGTGGACCATCCGCTTCTTCATGCCGGCCGAATACACCGCCGAGACGCTGCCGCGCCCGCGTGACGGGTCGGTACGCATCGTCATGGTGCCGGAGGAGACCTTCGCCGTGCTGCGCTTCAGCGGCTCCACCGGCCCCGATGCCGTATCGGCGCAGAAGACGCGCCTGATGTCGGCGCTCGCCACCGGCCCCTGGGCGCCTGTGTCCGAGCCCGAGGCGTGGTTCTACGACCCGCCCTGGACGATCCCGAACCTGCGCCGCAACGAGGTCGTCGTCCGCGTCACACCGCGCGAGGCGGTCACTCCGTCAGCGCTTGCGCCACCGCCAGCTTGAGGGCGGGCAGCACTTCCGCCGCGAACCAGGGGTTCCGCTTCTCCCACACCAGTGTCCGCCAGGACGGGTGCGGCAGCGGGAAGTGCCGCGGCTGGTGGCGCGCGTGGTTGCGCACCGCCTCCTCGAGCCGCGTGGCTCGCCCGAGCACCAGGCGCACCGCATAGCCGCCGACGAGAAGCCTGAGCCTCACCGCCGGCATCTGCGGCAGCACGCGCGGGTGCCAGAGTGGTGCGCAGTGTGGCCGCGGTGGTGCATCGCCCCCCTTCGGCTGGCGCCCGGGATAGCAGAGGCCGGTGGGCAGGATCGCCACGCGCGATCCGTCATAGAACCGCTCGCGGTCGAGGCCGAGCCAGTCGCGCAGCCGCTCGCCGGACGGATCGTCGAACGGCAGGCCTGAGAGATGCGCCTTGGTGCCCGGCGCCTGGCTGGTGATCAGCAGCCGCGCGGTGGGCGAGAGCTGGAACACCGGCCGTGGCCCGAGCGGCAGGTCATCGCACGCGCGGCAGGTCCTGAGCGCGGCGATCATCGCGAGGAAGGCATCAGAGGCCATCGAGCAGCCTCTGCACGAAGGCGGGAACGATGACCGTGGCGGGTCCGTGGATCGCCTCGTCGAACAGGCGCGTTCCGGATGACGGTTCGAGGTTGAGCTCGACCGTCCGCGCCCGGCCCCGCACTTCGGCGACGAAGCCCGCGGCGGGATAGACATTGCCCGACGTGCCGATCGAGACGAACAGGCCGCACGCGTCCAGCGCAGCGCCGATGTCGTCCATCGCCATCGGCATCTCGCCGAACCAGACGATGTGGGGCCGCATGCCGCCACGCACGCCGCAGGCAGGGCATGGCGTGTCGGTCGAGAGATCATCGGTCCAGGCATGCACCGCGCCGCAGGCGGTGCAGCGCACCTTCGCGAGCTCACCATGCATGTGGATCAGCGCTGGCTGCCCCGCGCGGTCGTGCAGGTCATCGACGTTCTGCGTCACCACCAGCACCGGTGCTGGCCAGGCGCGCGCAAGCGTCACAAGAGCGTGATGCGCCGCGTTCGGCGCCATTGCAGGGTCGGCGATGGCGCGGCGGCGGGCGTTGTAGAACCCGTGCACGCGGGCGGGGTCACGCGCGAAGGCCTCGGGTGTGGCGACATCCTCGATGCGCACGCTGGCCCAGATGCCGTCGGCGTCGCGGAAGGTGGCCAGCCCGCTCTCGCGGCTGATTCCAGCACCGGTGAGAATGACGATGGGGAAGGCGCTCATCGCTTCATCATAGCAGTGTCGGGATGCGACTGCGTATCAGACACAAATATCTGATATAATTGGACTTTTTCCCCACGCCGTGATGTCTGGGCGGTGATGGAAATCACCCTCGTCCTTGCCGCGGCATTCGTGACCGCGCTCGCCACGGGGCTTGGCGCTGTGCCCTTCGCCTTCGCCGGGCCGGGTGGGATCAGCGCGCAGCGGATCGCCCTCGGCAATGCATCGGCCGCTGGGCTGATGCTCGCTGCGGCCGGCATGCTCGCGCTCGAAGGTGTCAGGCTCGGGCCGCTCGCGGCTTTGCTCGGCGGCACGGGCGGCGTGCTGTTCATCCGCCTCTCCGACGCGATCCTGTCGCGCTTCGAGCATCTCGACATCGGCGCGCTTTCCGGTGCGGATGCGAAACGTGCGCTGCTGATCGTCGGCATCATGACGCTGCATTCCGCCGCCGAGGGGATCGGCGTCGGCGTCGCGTTCGGTGACGGCGCGCCGCTCGGCTGGTTCGTCACCATCGCGATGGCGATCCACAACATCCCCGAAGGGCTGGCCATCAGCCTCGTTCTCGTGCCGCGCGGCGTGTCGTGGCGGGCCGCGGCGGGGTGGAGCGTGTTCTCCTCCCTGCCGCAGCCGCTGCTGGCCGTGCCGGCCTATCTCTCGGTGCGCATGTTCGAGCCGGTCCTGCCCGCGGGGCTCGGCTTCGCCGCCGGCGCGATGGCCTGGATGGCGCTGGCCGACATGCTGCCGGAAGCGACCGCGGGCGCGCCGCTCTGGCGCGTGCTCGCGGTTCTCGCTGCCTCCGTCGCCGTGATGCTCGGGGTGTTCGCGCTGCTGCCTGGCGGCTGACGCTCAGCCCGTGAACACCGTCTCGACTGTCCATTCTCCTTGCGGCTCCTGGTGCACTGCCCAGAAGCGTTCCGCGATCGTATCGGGATCGAAGGCGGTGCCGGGGGCGACCGTTCCCGCGATCGTCACGGTCGCGATATGGATGCCGTCCGGCCGAAGCTCCTCGGCAAGCGCATGCACAAGGCCGCGAAGCCCCGACTTCCCCGCCGTGAGCGAGGCGACGCCCGCGCCGTAGCGCGGGTTCAGCGCGAGCCCGCCGCCGGTGAATAGCATCGTTCCTTGACCTGCCGCGCGCATCGCGGGGTACACGCTGCGCGAAGCGGCGAAGGCCCCGGTGACGGAGGCGGAGAGGTCGCGGGCGAAGGCGGCCGGTTCCATGTCCATCGCCGGGCCCATGGTGACGCCGGCTGCGTTGTAGACCAGCACAGTTGCTGGGTCCTGCGCGGCGGTGATCGCAGCGATCGCCGCCGTCACGGCATCGGGGTCGGCGAGGTCTGCGCCGACGACCGTGACGGGGACGCCGAGTGAAGCGGCCGCGTCATGCAGCGGCCCCTCGCGCCGGGCGATCAGGCCGAGGGAGAAGCCTTCGCGCGCGAAGCGCCGGGCGACGGCGAGCCCGACGCCGGGGCCTGCGCCCGCGATGATCGCAACGCCGCTCATCGCGCAAGTTCCCGTGCCACCGCGTCTGCGTTCTGCGCAATCAGCGTCGGGATGGGCACGACGACGGGCCAGCCTGGCCACGCAGCCTCTGCGTCGGCGACGACTCGCGCGCGTGCGGCCTCGGTCCACGCCCCCTCACGCAGCCTGTCGCGCACCATGCCCCGGAAGGCGGAGAGATAGTCCGCCTGCTCGGCGGCCAGCTGCGCGAGCGCGGCTGGCGTGCCGTGGCCCGGCAGCGCGATCGTTCCGCGGCCGTAGCGCGCCCGCACGCGCTCGATCTGCGTCAGCCATTGCCCTGTCAGCCCGTCAAGCAGGTAGGGCGTGACGCGATTGCCGACGATGTCGGACGCCACCAGGAGGTTCGCGTCCGCGGCGTAGAGCGCCGTCATGCTCTGCGCCTCGCCTGCGCCATGCTCGTCGATGCGCCAGCTGCGGCCGCCGAGCGTGATGCTCTCGCCGTCTGCGATGATGCGCGTGGGCGCGGGAAAGTCTGTCGGCGCCGCGGCGCCGAAGATGCGCTGCATGAGCGGCAGCATCACGGGCTTCGAGGCGTCGAGCGCACGCGCCGTCGCCGCCGAGGCGAGGATGGGTGCCCCTGGAAAGGCGCGCGAGACGGCCTGCAGGCCAGCGGAATGATCCGGATGCTCATGCGTCAGCACGATCGCCTCGACGCGGCGGCCGAGGCCGCGCACGGCCGTCACCAGGGCCTCGGCTTCCGGCACGGTGCGCTGGCAATCGACGATCGTGAGCGCATCGCCGCCGATCAGCAGCCATGTGTTCACCGCCCCCTCGCCTGGCGTATGCAGCGGGCGCACCGATGGTGCCGGCCCTTGAGCACGTGCACTGAACGAGAAGGCCGAGACGGCAGCGGCAGCGAACGGGATTGCGGCGAGCGAGCGACGCGAGATCGTCATCGTGTGGTTGTCCTTGCATGGCACGGCCCTCTGCCGCCACCATCACATTGCCCGCCGTCCGGCGAACACCAATCGATGCAATCGATGTAGAACATGCACACAGTCGATGCCTGACACCCTGCCTGACCTCAACCTGCTCGCCGCGTTCGAGGCGGTCTACGTCGAGCGCAGCGTGACGGCGGCGGCGCGGCGCCAGGGCATCGGTCAGCCGGCGATGAGCGCCGCACTCGCCCGCCTGCGTCGGCTGTTCGACGATGAGCTCTTCGTCCGTGTCGGGGCCGCGATGCAGCCGACGCCGCGGGCAGAGGCGTTGGGCCCCCGCATCGCCGAGGCGCTGGGATTGCTGCGCACCACGCTCGGCAGCGATGCCGCCTTCGATCCGCGCACGGCGACGCGCATCTTCACGATCGCCGCCTCCGACAGCGTCACCCTCGCCGTCGGCCCCGCGATTCTCGCGCTCGTCCGGCGCAAGGCGCCTGGCGTCGACCTCCGCATCGTCGGGCCGGACAAGCGCGAGGCGGCGACGCTGCTGGATCGTGGCGAGGCCGATCTCGTGATCGGCACATTCCAGCGCCCGGCGCCGCGCCTCGTCAGCACCACCCTTTATCGCGAGCGGTTCATCGGCATCGCGCGGCAGCGCCACCCGCTGCTTGCCGCGCCGATCACGCTCGATGCCTGGCTTGGTTTCCCGCATGCGCTGTTCACCCTCCAGCGCGACATGCGGGGCGAGATCGACGAGGTGCTGGCCAGACGCGGGCGTGAGCGGCGCGTCGCCCTCTCCGTCTCGCACCTTCTGACGCTGCCCGCTCTGCTCGCTGCGACGGACCTCGTCGCCGCCGTTCCCTCGCGGCTTGCACCGCTGCTCGCGGGGCAAGGCGTTGGGGAGTTTCCGCTGCCGATCGCGGTGGAGGAGTGGCGGGTGCTGATGCTGTCGTCGCCGGCAATGCGCCGCGACAAGGCGGGCTTATGGCTGCGCGATCTCGTTCGCCGCGCCGCTGCCCCGCCACGCCCGGGAAGGTGACGGCCGCATCAGTGTGGCTGCCGCAGCGGGGGCGTGCGGGGCTGCTGCAATGGCGCAGCGCTGCGGTGCGACAGCAAGGCTCGAATGATGCGTCGGTTGCGGATCGTTTCGGGCCGGCAGCGCGGCCGCGCACCGTTCAGAAAGGGCGGTCAGCCGGGCGCGCGGCGTCCGCGGGGGCCCATCGGTCGGCCGTGGCCCTCGGACAGCAGGGCGGCGGCGAGGTCCTCGCCCGCGACGGTGACGGTGGCGACGACGCGACCGCCATACTTGTCCTGCCCGATCGCCGTGAGAACAAGCGGCGCACCGTCGACCAGGGTGGCGATGAAGGCGCGGGCGGCCTGGGCGCGCTCGCGCTCGCCCTCGTCGCGTGAGCGGAGTTCCGGCGCGTTCACGCCACGGAGCCTGACGCGTGTCACCACCTCAAGGTCAAGCCAGACCCGGGCGCGGACCACCAGCGTGTCGCCATCGATCACCCGCACGAGGGTGGCGGGGACAGGGCCTGCGAGAAGCGCGCCGGGTGAGGCCTCCTCGGCGCGGAGGTGGCCCGGGGCGAGCCAGAGCAGCGCTGCGAACAGCCCGGAAAGGCCCAACCCGGCACGATTACGGAAGCGGAAGGAACGAACGATGAACGACATGCGAGGACGCTAGCGTGCAAATGCTTAACAAAGAATGACCTGACCCGAGTCGCACGAACGAATCGGGACCGTTCCTGCCAGGCATCCCGACCACAAGATGCTGTGTGCGAATCGGACGGGCATCCACAAGCGTGTTCTCATTCCGCGACCACCCCAAGTTCGCAGCCAAAAAACTCTACGAAATCAATAGGTTCAGAAGTCCGTGCAGCGGCCCTTCTGCTCCCAATCGCCGTAGCGGGTAGGCTCCGGCCCCTTGGGGCCGCCGACCTCCTTCGCTGGCGGCGGCCTCGGCGCGTCGGCCGCCGGGAGGGTTGGGGCTGGCTTCGGGGTGGCCTTCTCGTCGGTGCTCATGGGGCAGATGTGATGCGTGCCGGCTTTGTGCCAAGCGGTCGCAGGCCTGATATACCCGCAACGGGACACGACCATCGCGTCATCGGTTCGGGGGATCTGCCGCATGTCGGGCTACGTCAAGACAGCCATCCTGCTTGCCGGCCTCACCGCGCTGTTCGGCGTCGCCGGCCTCGCGATCGGCGGTGAGCAGGGGATGATCATCGCGCTGGTCGTCGCCGGCGGCATGAACATCTTCGCCTACTGGAACAGCGACAAGATCGTGCTGCGGATGCACAACGCGCGGCAGATCGGGCCGCAGGACGCGCCAAGGCTGTTCGCGATGACGGAGGCGCTGTCGCAGCGCGCCGGCATCCCGATGCCCAAGCTCTACGTGATCGAGGAGGACCAGCCGAACGCCTTCGCCACCGGCCGCAATCCGCAGAACGCGGCGGTGGCGGTCAACACCGGCCTGCTGACGCGGCTGTCGGAGGAGGAGGTGGCCGGCGTGGTGGCGCATGAGCTCGCCCATATCCGCAACCGCGATACGCTGATCATGACCGTGACGGCGACGATCGCGGGCGCGATCTCGATGCTCGCGCAGTTCGGCTTCTTCTTCCGCGGCGGATCGGGCGAGAACCGGCCGAACCCGATCGTGATGCTGGCGATGCTCATCATCGCGCCGATGGCCGCGATGATCGTGCAGATGGCAATCAGCCGCTCGCGCGAGTACGAGGCCGACAAGATCGGCGCGCAGATCGCCGGTGACCCGCGCGGCCTCGCCTCGGCGCTGCTGTCGCTGCAGAACTACGCCAAGCGGATCGAGAACCACCACGCCGAGGCCAACCCGGCGACTGCGCATCTCTGGATCGTGAACCCCCTCTCCGGCGCGCGGATGGACAACCTGTTCTCCACTCATCCGGCGACGGAGAACCGGGTCGCGGCGCTGGAGAAGCTCGCACTCGAGTGGGGAACGATGGCGCCTCCCGCCCCGCCGCCGGCCACCGCACGCCGCGTCGGCGGCTCGGTGCCCCGTTCGGGGGCCTAATCCCTCGCGTAGAGCACCAGCGTCAGCCTCTGCCCGCGGCTGTAGTTGAGGCCGCTGATGGTCGTGACCGCCCGCGGCGTGACGCCGAGCCGCGCCGCTTCCGCCATGAATGCCGCCTGGTAGCGTTCACGCACCAGCACGAGGCCGCGTGGCCGCTCGGCCAGATGCTGCGCCGCCGCCTGGCCGTTCGCAATCAGCCGCGTGTCGGTGCCGGCGAGGAACACGAGCGAGGGTTCGTGAAACCCTGCGGTCGCGAAGGGCCGCTCCGACGCTGGCGGGCGGTTGCCCTGCCAATGCGCCTCCAGCGCCGCTGCCACGCGCGGGGCGATCCAGAACGCCTCCGCCCGCGGCAGAACGCCTTGCAGCAGCGCACCCGTCACCACAGGTGAGAGGACCAGGCCGGCGGCGACGAGGCGACGGAGGTCGCAGCTTCTGAGCGCCGTCCACCCCGCCCAGGCAAGCACGGCGGCGGCGGCGAGCACGATCGGGCTTCCCCAGGTGAAGCTGCGCGCAGCGATCGGCACGGCGATGGCGAGTGCCGCGAGCACCGCGAGTGCGACGAACCAGAGCACGGCCGAGGCGCGCGCAAGCCAGCGCGGCGGCTCGCGCCGGGCTGGGTCGAGCAGCCAGGCGGAGGCCAGCATCAGCACTGCTGGGAAGGTGACCGAGACGTAGTGCGGCAGCTTTGTCGGCAGCAACTCGAACACGATCCAGGTCGGGATGATCCAGGCGAGCAGCACGCGTACCGCTGGCGCGGTGCGGGTGGCCCATGTGCCAGGGATCGCCCGCAGCACGACGATGCCCAAGGGGAATAGCGTGAGCGAGGCGAGCAGCAGGTGATAGCCGGGCGGCCCGCCATGGGCTTCGTCTGCCCCCGCCACCTTGCCGCCGAGGTCGCCGGTGATGGCGTCGGTGAAGAAGGCGCCGTCGGTCGCGATCCAGATCAGCACCGCCCAGGGCGTGACGATCAGGAGCGCGAGTGGCAGCCCCCAGGCGGCGCGCAGCGCCCCGGCCCAGCCGCGCGGCCGGCCGGCGCGGCGGTCGGCCACCCAGAGCGCGAGCGCCGCCAGCCCCGCGACCATCGGCGCAACCGGTCCCTTCAGCAGCCCGCCCACGCCAAGCGCGATCCAGAAGCCGGCGGCAGACGCTGGCGTGAACGTCGCCGGTGAGAGGTAGGCGCGGGCGAACAGCCCCATCATCACCGCGATGACGCCTAGCAGTGCCGCATCGGTCTTGGCGATGTGCGTCTCGACCACCACGACGACGGCCAGCGGCAGGGCGAGAGCAGCCAGCAGCGCGGCACGCTGCCCGACGATGGCGGCTCCGAGCCAGAGCGTGCCTAGCGCAGCCGCGATGCCGCCGAGGAGGGACGGGAGGCGGTAGGGCCAGATCGTCGTCGGCGTGGCGAGGCCGAGGGAGGTCGCCGCCGTCACCGATGCCGCCTGCGCCCAGTGAATGCCGACGGGCTTCTTGTTCCGTGCCACGTCGCCGAAGCGGATTGCGACGAAATCGCCCGTCTCGAGCATCTGCTTGCTCGCCTGGGCGAAGCGGCTCTCGTCACGGTCGGACGGGGGAAGCGAGAAGAACCCCGGAAGGAAGGCGGCGAGGCACACCAGCAGCACGAGCAGCGTCGGCCGTCGCGTGCCGAGGATGCGGTCAAGCAGGTCTGGGGCGAGCAGGTCGTGCTGGGCGGGGTGGGTGGCGGCCATGCGCGGGCCTTCTAGCCGCGATCGTCCCGCCGCGCCATGAATGGCCGCATGAAGACCCCCGTGGACAAGAACTCACCCGGCGCCGGCGCGCGCCGCGAGGCCATCCTGCTGCTCGAGGCCGTTCTCGGCCGGCGGCGGACGCTCGACGAAGCCCTCGGCGCGATGGCCGCGATGCCGGGCCGCGACCGTGGCTTCGCGCACCTGATCGCCGCCACCGTGCTGCGGCGCCTCGGCACCCTCGATGCCGTGCTGGAACCCTATCTCCGTCGCGCTCCGCCCGATGCCGTGCGCCACGCGCTCAGGGCAGGGGCGGCGCAGATCCTGTTCCTCGGAACACAGCCGCATGCGGCGGTGGGCGAGACGGTGGCCGCCGTGCGCACCCTGCCGAAGGGCGACAGTTTCGCGGGGCTTGCCAATGCCGTGTTGCGGCGGGTGGCGGAAGCCGGGCAGGCGGCGCTTGCCGGCCTCGATGGCCCTCGCCTCGATACGCCCGACTGGCTGTGGCAGTCCTGGCACGCAGCCTATGGTGCGGCCGGGGCGCGGGCGATCGCGGCCGCCCACGTGGCGGAGGCGCCGCTCGACGTAACCCTCAAGCCAGGCCTCGATGGCGCCGGCTGGTCCGCACGCCTTGGCGCCTCGCTGCTGCCGACCGGAACGCTGCGCCTGGCGGCCGATCACCCACCGGTGCCCGACCTTCCCGGCTTCGCCGAGGGCGCCTGGTGGGTGCAGGACGCTGCCGCCGCACTTCCCGCGCGCCTGCTGGCGGTGCGGCCGGGCGAGCGCGTCGCTGATCTCTGCGCAGCCCCCGGTGGCAAGACCGCGCAGCTTGCCGCCGCGGGGGCGGAGGTGACGGCCGTCGAGCGCGCGCCTGACCGCGCTGGGCGCATCGGCGAGAACCTCGCCCGACTCGGGCTCAGCGCCGAGATCGTCGTCGCCGATGCCGCCGCCTGGGAACCACCAGCCCCGTTCGACGCCGTGCTGCTCGACGCCCCCTGCACCGCGACGGGAACGATCCGCCGCCACCCCGACATCGCACGCGTCAAGCGCGTGCAGGATGTGGCCGCCCTCGCCCCGGCGCAGGATGCGCTGCTCGCCGCCGCCGCGCGCATGCTCCGGCCGGGGGGGCGGCTGATCTATGCCGTATGCAGCCTCGAGGCGGCGGAAGGCGAAGGCGCGGTCGCCCGCGCGCTGGCCTCTGGGGTGGCGCTCCGGCGCGAGCCCTTCACGGCGGCGGAGCTCGATGGCCTATCGCAGGCGCTGACGGCAGATGGGTCGCTGCGCACCACGCCTGCCTTCTGGCCCGAGCGCGGCGGGATGGACGGGTTTTTCGCCTGCCGGCTCGTTCGGACAACGATTTGACGCGATCGTCAGGTTGATCCCCAGGGCGCGTGCGCTAACTGTCCCCTTGATGCTGCGGTCGCTCACCCTGCTCGCGCTGCTCCTCGCCCCCGCACTCGCTGCGGCGGTCGAGACGGCACCCGTGACATCGCCGCGCGCGACCGTGACCGTCGTCTCCGGTGTCGAGGCCGTGGCGCCGGGCCAGCCCTTCCGCATCGCACTCCGCCAGCGCCTCGCCCCCGGCTGGCATACCTACTGGACCAACCCAGGTGACGCCGGCCAGCCGCCGGAGGTGTCGTTCACCCTGCCCGAGGGTGCGGCGGCCTCCCCGCTCGCCTTCCCGACGCCTGACCGCATCCCCTACGGCCCGCTGGTGAATTTCGGCTACGAGAACGAGGTCCTGTTCCCCGTGACGGTGACGCCGCCGGCAACGCTCCGCCCCGGCGACACCTTCACGGTCGAGGCCAGCGGCGCCTGGCTCGTCTGCGAGAAGATCTGCATTCCCGAGGAAGGCGTGTTCCGCCTCGACCTGCCGGTCGCTGACGTCGCCCGTCCTGCCGCGGCGACGGTGGAGATGATGCGGGCAGCCGAGGCTGCGTTGCCGCGACCCTCGCCGTTCCAGGTGTCGCTGGGCTTCGATGGCGCGCGCGGGGCGATCGCGGTCGCGGGCGATGCGTTCGTGCCCGGAGCCGTGCGCGAGGCCTTCTTCTTCCCCGCCGACTGGGGCGTTCTCGACCATGCCGCGCCGCAGGCGATGGCGGTGCGCGGCGGTGTGCTCACCCTTGCCCTGGCCCGCGGGCATGCAGCGGTGCCCGCCTCGGTCGAGGGGCTGGTCGCGATCACCGATGCGGCGGGCGTGCGCAGCGCCTACCTCGTCGCTGCGGCCCCCGGGGCCGTGCCGAGCATGCCGGCGGTCCCGGTAGCACCTGCGCTGCCGCTTTGGCAGGCGATCCTGTTCGCCGTGCTGGGCGGGCTGATCCTGAACCTGATGCCCTGCGTCTTCCCGATCCTGGCGATGAAGGCGATGGCGATCGCCCGCCTCTCGGGGGCGGAGAAGGGCGAGGTGCGCGGCCATGCCGCTGCCTACACGGCCGGCGTCGTGCTGTCGTTCCTGGCCCTCGGCGGCGGCCTCGTCGCGCTTAAGGGTGCAGGCCTTGCGGTCGGCTGGGGGTTCCAGTTCACCTCGCCCGTGTTCGTCGCGGCGCTTGCGTGGCTGATGCTCGCGGTCGGCCTCAACCTCTCGGGCGTCTACGCCGTCGGCGGTCCGATCGGGATCGGCCATGGGGCGGCCTCGCAGGGCGGCAAGGCCGGGGCGTTCTTCACCGGCACGCTTGCCGTGCTGGTCGCCACGCCCTGCACCGCGCCGTTCATGGCAGCGGCGATCGGCGCTGCCTTCGCGATGCCGGCCGCCGCCACGCTTGCGGTGTTCGCCGCCCTCGGCGTCGGCATGGCGCTGCCCTACACGCTGCTCGGCATCGCCCCCGGGCTGGCGCGCCACCTGCCACGCCCCGGCGCGTGGATGCAGCGGCTGCGCCAGGGGCTTGCCTTCCCGATGTATGCGGCTGGCGTCTGGCTCGTCTGGGTGCTGGCGCAGCAGGGCGGGGCGGATGCGGTGCTGTTCGTTCTGGGCGGCGCGGTGCTGCTCGGCTTCGGCCTCTGGGCGCTCGGCCAGGCGCAGGGCGTGGCCGGGCGTGGCCGGCGCATCGGCCAGGGCCTCGCCGCTGCGGCCGTGATCGCGGCTATCGCCCTTCTGCCCAGGGTCGATGTGCCGCGGCCCGCGACGACGGTCGCATCCGTCTCCTCGCTGCCCGACGCAGAGCCCTGGTCGCCCGAGCGCGTCGCCGCACTCAGGGCGGAAGGACGGCCGGTGTTCGTGAACATGACGGCGGCGTGGTGCATCACCTGCAAGGTGAACGAGCGCGTGGCGCTGGGGACCGATGCTGTGCAGCGTGCCTTCGCCGCACGCAACGTCGCGGTGCTGGTGGGTGACTGGACGCGCGGCGACGCGGCGATCAGCGCACTCCTGCAGCAGCACCAGCGCGATGGCGTGCCACTCTACCTGTATTACCCGGCTGGCGGCGGCGCCCCGGCCCTGCTGCCGCAGATCCTGACCGAGGGCATCGTTCTCGAGGCGATCGGCGCCTCCACCAGCCCCGTCGCGGGCGCCACACGCGGATCGTCCACCTAACCCTTCATCCGAGGAGTGACGACCATGCGCCTTCTGACACGACGCGCGACGCTGGCCGCCTGCCTCGCGCTTGCCGCAGCGCCGCGCGCAGGCTTTGCCGCCTCTGGTTCTGGCCCCGCCATCGGCGCGGCGGCCCCTGACTTCGCCCTGCCTGACCAGGACGGCACCCTCCGCCGCCTCTCCGAGTTCCGCGGCAAGACGGTCGTGCTGGAGTGGACGAACCATGACTGCCCGTTCGTGCGGAAGCACTACAACAGCGGCAACATGCAGGCGCTGCAGACGCTTGCGAAGGAGCGCGGCATCGTGTGGCTCTCGATGGCCTCCTCGCCCGAGGGCGAGCAGGGCTTCGTGACCGGCGGCCAGGCCCGCGAACTCACGGAGAGCCGGAAAGCCAACCCGACGGCCGTCCTGCTCGACCCCCGCTCGGTCGCCTCGCGCGCCTACAACGCGACGGTGACGCCGCACATGTTCGTCATCGATGGCCAGGGCATGCTTCGCTACATGGGCGCGATCGACAGTGTCCGCTCCTCGCGCGTCGAGGACGTGGCGCGTGCCGAGCCATGGCTCCGTGATGCGATGATCGCCGTTGCCGAGGGCCGCACCCCTGCCCAGGCCGTGACGCAGCCCTATGGGTGCGTGGTGAAGTACTACGGCGCCTGAAACGATCTCTCCGAGGCCGGTCCCGCGAGGGGCTCAGGCTGTTTGCCTGCAAGGGCGGCGGGGGTAACCCTGCCGCCCTTTGCCGTTGTTGCCGCCGGATCATTCCGCGCCTGCAAAACATTGCACTTGCAAAACAGATATCGCGAGACTATCCTGCGATCGTGACGGTCAGACCGGGCCGCCCCTAGAGGGCCGAGATCCGAGATGTTCGCGTTGCCAAAGTCCCTGTCGCCTCTCCGCTGCGCGCTCTGGTTCCTGCTCGCACTTGCGGCATGCGGCCCCTCCATCCCGCGGGAGCAGGTGAGCCGTGCCAACGCCGCGTACGATGCGGTCGCGGAACGGAGCGATGCGATGCTCGCCACCCTCTCGGTGGCGGAACGCCGGACCTACATGCGCACGCTTGTCGCCACCGGTGCGGCGCGCGAGGGCGATATCGTGGTGCCCACGGTGTTCGACCCGACGAACGCCGCCTATTTCTCCTCCGTCGGCGATCCGGTCCTCACCGCCTCGCTGCGCCGCGGCATGGGGCTCGTCGGTGACTACTTCAAGCTTCTCGTCATCCTGGCCGAGGGCAGGAACGTCGATGAGGCGAAGGGACAGATCAACACGCTCTCGGCCTCCGTCGCCGGGCTGATCACGGTGGCCACGGGCGGCGCGGCCCTGCCGCTCGCCGCTCTCGCCAGGCAGCTCGGGCCCCTGCTCGACCGGTGGGGCCAGGCACAGAACGCCGAGGAGCTGCGCCGCCTCGTGCTCGAAGGCGAGCCGATCGTGCGCGAGCAGATCAAGGTGATGCAGGCGGCATCCACCACCGTCTACGAAACCTTGACGCGCGAGCCGATGCGTGCGGCGCGCACGACGCTTGCCGACAACGATGCCGCGCGGCGTGGTGCGTTCGTCCAGATGGCCGAGGCGCAGGTGCTGGTGGCCGACTATGTCGTGCTGCTCGACAAGCTCGCCGACACGCTGACGGCGCTCGCTGCCGCGGTGCGCAGCCCAGGCTCGCCGCCCGCACTCGCCTCGCTCTCGGCGTCTGCCGACAGCGCCCTGATCCAGGCCCGCGCCGCCGCGGGCGCCATCGCGATCCTCAAGGCGGGGAGGGCACCATGAGCGGAGAGGATGCACGCAGGACCCTGAACGCGATGAGCGAGGCCCTCGTCGCGCAGCGGAAGGCAGCTACCGACCCCGCGGTCCGTCAGGAGCTCGCCCAGCAGATCGTGGCGATCGAGGACCAGCTCGACGCGCTCGCGGTGCTGAACGCGCAAGCGACGGCGCAGGCGATCAGTGCCGCGAGCATGCGGCTCGAGGCGCTGCTGGCCACCGCGCGGGTGAACCCGTTCGATCCGCTGATCCAGAAGGCGTTCAAGGGCGCGGCCGACAGGGTGGTGCAGCGAGCGGATGCGGCGAGCAAGGCATTTGCCGTGGAGGAGTTCGAGGCAGTGGAGCCGGAAGCCGCGCCCGCCCCCGCACTGCCCGAGGCAACGCCTGCTCCCGCCGCGCCCGCCCCTGCTGCGCCACCGCAAGCCGCGGCGCCGCCGGTTCCTGGCGATGACGGGCTGCCGCCCATCGCCAGGGGCAACACGCTCGCGCAGTTGGCGGAGGACTACACGCTCTGCTGGGCAGCGTGCCGCATCCGCCCGGAAAAGCGGGCGGATGTGGAGAAGGCAGCCGACAGCATGCTCCGGGGCCGCAAGCGCTACGAGGTGGTGAGCGCGCGGAGCGGTACCGTGCCGTGGCAGGTGATCGGCATCATGCACGGGCTCGAATGCGGCTACAGCTTCTTCAAGCACCTGCACAACGGTGACAGCCTCGCCGGCCCGACGACGCGCGTGCCGCCCGGCCGCCCGCCGGGCTGGAACGGCACGGGAAGCTGGGAGGACAGCGCCGTCGATGCCGTGCGGTTGAAGTTCAAGGGCATCACCGCGTGGTCGTTGCCTCAGACGCTCCTCGCCCTCGAGAGCTTCAATGGCTTCGGTTATCGCCCGAGGGGGGTGCGCTCGCCGTATCTCTGGAGCTTCTCGAACCTCTACACCAAGGGCCGGTTCGTGGCCGACCATGTGTATGACCCTGAGAGCGTGTCGAAGCAGGTCGGCTCCGCGCTGGTGCTCAAGGTGCTCGAGGAAAGGGGACTCTGGCCCTAGCGCTGTGCGCGTAGCGCTCTGGTCCTGGCGCTTTGGCCGTAGCCCGGCTCAGATCATCGCCAGCGGCCGCTTCCGCTGGGGCGGCGGGAAGGCAGCGTCGATCGCGGCGAGGTCCTCCGCGGTCAGGGTGAGCGACGCTGCCGCCGCGTTCTCGCGCACATGCGCGGGCGTCGAGGCCTTGGGGATGGCGATCAGACCAGGGTGCCGCATCGCCCAGGCGATCGCGACCTGGGCTGGCGCCGCCCCGTGCCGCTCCGCCACGCTTCGCAGGGCGGCGCTGCGCAGGAGCCGCCCGCCCTGGCCGATCGGCGAATAGGCCATCACCGGCATCTTCCGCGCGGCACACCAGGGCAGCAGGTCGAACTCGATGCCCCGCGCCTCGGGGTTGTAGAGCACCTGGTTGGTGGCGCAGCCGCGCCCGGCCTTGAAGCCTGTGAGCTCCTCCATGTCCTCGGTGTCGAGGTTGGACACGCCCCAGCGGAGGATCTTGCCGGCATCGACCAGGTCCTCGAACCCCGCCACCGTCTCCTCGAGCGGCACGCCGCCGCGCCAGTGCAGGAGGTAGAGGTCGATCCTGTCGGTGCGCAAACGGCCGAGCGAGCGTTCGGCGGCGGCAGCGACCCCGCGGCGAGAGGCGTTGTGGGGGTAGACCTTCGAGACGAGGAACACGGTGTCGCGCTGGCCGTCGATCGCGTCGGCCACGACCTCCTCGGCGCCGCCCTCGGCGTACATCTCGGCCGTGTCGATCAGGGTGAGGCCGAGCGAGATGCCGAGCCGGAGCGCATCGGCCTCGGCGCGGCGGGCCTGCCGTTCCTCGCCCATCTTCCACGTGCCCTGGCCAAGGGCAGGCACCACCGTTCCATCAGGCAGGCTGACCCTGTGCATGCCATCCTCCGTCCGATCGCCTATATGGTGCGCGTAAGTCTCGCCTCGCGGGAAGGGTGGAGTGCCATGCGCGTGAACATTGTGCTCGGGGTCCTGGTGTCGGTGATGCTCGCAGGGGCCGGTGCCGCCCCTGGCCCCGCCTTCGGCCAGGCGAGGGTGGTCACCCCCGCGGTGAGCGAGGATCAGGTCGGCACCTGGGTGCTCACCTGCAAGGCGGACCCGATGACCGACCGCGGCGAGTGCGGTCTGCGCCACCGCCTCTGGCTTGAGATGCCCGACCTGCAGCGCGCCGGGGCGATCGGCGTCGCGCTCGAGGTCGTGCTGCGCGATGGCGCCGCGCTGCCGGCCGTCACCGCCCGCGGCCTCTCCCTGTCGGACCCACAGCGCGGCGCGCTCGCCGTCGGCGGTGCCGCCGAGATCCGCTTCGACGGCGAACCCTCCATGCTGCTCTCCTGCGTCCTCGACGGGCGCGATGCCGTATGCCTGCCGGGGAGTGAGGACGCCGGCCGCGCTGCCGCCGCACTGGTCGAGGCGCGGCGTGTGCTCGTTCGGCTGAAGGCGCCGGCGCGCGCCGTGACGGGCGGGGCACCGGACGACGTGCTCGCGCTTGACCTGTCAGAGACCGGCCGCGCCGTGGCACTGCTGCGCGAGCGTGCCGCCGGCCAGCCGCCGCGCCAGCCGCAGGGGACCTCGCCGTCGAGCTTTCTTGAGCAGCTGGAGCGGATGCTTCGCCGCTGATGGCTGCGCCGCTCTCCATCGTCTGGTTCAAGCGCGACCTCAGGCAATCCGACCACGCCGCGCTTGCGGACGCCGCCGCCGCCGGGCCGGTCCTGCCACTCTGGATCGTCGAGCCGTCAGCCTGGTCGGCACCGGAGGCCTCGGCGCGGCAGTTCCTGTTCCAGGCCGAGTGTGCGGCCGATCTTTCGGCGTCGCTTGCAGCACGCGGCCAGCCTCTCGTCGTGCGTGTCGGCGAGGCGGTGGAGGTGCTGCGATCGATCGCCGATGCGCACCCGGTCGCTGCCATCCACGCGCACCAGGAGAGCACGGGCGAGCGTGACTTCTCTCGTGACCGCGCCGTGCGCGCCTGGGCTCGCGCGGTGGGAATTGCCGTGCACGAGCCACGGCAGAACGGCGCGATCCGTGCGCTCGCCAGCCGTGACGGCTGGGCCGCGCGGTGGGAGCGGTTCACGCGTGCTGCCCTGGTAACGCCGCCTGCGACACTGACAGCTCTTGCGATCGATCCCGGAACGATCCCGGCACCCGTCGCACTCGGCCTCGCGCCCGATCATTGTCCGGGCCGGCAGCGCGGCGGCAGGCCGGCGGCTGACGTGCTGCTCCGAAGCTTCCTCACGCAGAGGGCGCTTCCCTATCGCCGTGCGATGTCCTCCCCCCTCGATGGGTGGAAGGCATGCTCACGCCTCTCACCCCATCTCGCGTGGGGAACGATCTCGGTGCGCGAGGCGGCGCAGGCCGCGCGCACGGCACGTGCTGGCGCGACGGGCCCGTTACGCGAGGGGATCGACAGCTTCCTGACACGGCTTGCCTGGCATTGCCACTTCATCCAGAAGATCGAGACCGATGCCGCGCTCGAGCGGCGCGCGCTGCACCCGGCCTATACTGGGCTGGAGGGCGCCGGCCCTGGCGATGCGGCGTTCGAGGCCTGGGCTGCCGGGCGCACCGGCTGGCCCTTCCTCGATGCCTGCATGCGCTGCCTCACCGAGACGGGCTGGCTCAACTTCCGCGCCCGCGCGATGCTCGTCTCGGCGGCCGCGATGCATCTCGGGCTTGACTGGCGCGGGGTCGGCCTGCATCTCGCGCGGCTGTTCACCGACTACGAGCCTGGCATCCACTGGAGCCAGGTGCAGATGCAATCCGGCGTGACGGGGGTGAACACGATCCGCATGTACAACCCCATCAAGCAGGGGCTCGACCAGGACCCGGACGGGGTGTTCGTTCGCCGCTGGATTCCCGAGCTCCGCTCCATCACGGGGGCTGGCGTTCACACGCCCTGGGCGCATGGCGGTGCCACAGGCTACCCACCGCCGATCGGCGACCATGAGGCGCTGGCGCGCGAGGCCCGCAGCCGCCTCTGGGGCGTTCGCCGCGGCCCTGCCTATCACCAGGCAGCCGATGCGATCCAGAAACGGCACGGCAGCCGCCGCAGCGGGCTGAAGCAGGTCCGCCAGCACACGCGGCCGGCCCAGCCAACGCTTCCGCTCACGGAATGAGTACCGATCGCGCGACGCTTGCCGACACCATCCTCCGCCTGTGTGCGGAGCGTGGGGCGGAGAAGAGCATCTGCCCCTCCGAGGTCGCGCGCGCGCTCGCGGGCAATGACGAGAAAATCTGGCGGCTTCTCATGCACCCGATCCGCGAGGCAGCGATGGCGCTCGCACGCGAGGGGCGCATCGCGGTCCTGCGGAAGGGCAAGCCCGTGCCGGTGGATGACCCGGTGCGCGGCGTCATCCGCCTCGCCCTGCCGCGCGGCTGAGTGATCACGTTCCAATAAAGCAACCATGTGGCGTGTGACATCCGTCACACGCTTGCAGGCACAGCGGGCCGTAGCCTTTCCCTGTATTAGGACGGGGGACGAACGATGCGCCGCGGCGCCGCGATGATCCTTTTAGCACTCGGCATTGGAAATGCGACGGCGGCGGAGCCTGCCGTCGTGCGCATGACCGGGGAGTTCGACTACGCGTTGCGCAACCGGATCGAGGATCGCGACGGGTTCTGGTTCGCAACCTACGAGATCAAGGGCCACGCCTTCCCCAATGACCGTTCGCTGCCCACGTTCACGCTCAGCTGCCTCGGCGCCGCCTGGGGTGCGGGAAGTGTCCTCGGCGGCGAGGAGGCGATGTGCCGCTTCGCCAATGGGCAGGCCGCGGCGCTCTTCGCCCGTGTCGTCTCCGCCGCGGGAACGGCAGGCGAGACGCAGCTTGGCTTCCAGCTCAGCGCCGGCCGCGGCCTGTTCGCCGGCTATGGCGGGACCGGCAGTGCCCTTCGCGCGATGGATTTCAGCGGCGAACGACCGACGGGCAAGGGCAGCATGGCGGTGCGCCTGGTGCTGGCCCCCTCGGTCGCGGAGGGAGAGTAGCCATGCGCGCGCTGGCCATCCTCGTTGCAGCCCTTGCCGCGCTGCCGGCCAGCGGCCGTGACCTGGGCACCATGCCGTTCAGCGGCGCGATGGCCATCGAGTGGATCGCCATCGAGCCTGGGGCTGACGGGGTGGTCACCGGCCGCTATCGCTTGCGCGGCGGCATCGATGGCGATGGCGCGCTCGGCGGGGAGGAAGCGCTGCTGTCGGGCTTCGATATCCGCTGCGTCGGCGTCATGCAGTTCGGCCAGGGCTTCCTGCTGTCGGATGAAGCGAGCTGCCGCGTCACTGACCGCTTCGGCGAGGGGCTCTGGCTCGACATCAGGAGTGGGGCCGACACCTGGGGCTGGCACAGGCTGACGCTCACCTTCGCAGACGGCACCGGGCCCTACGCCCGCGTGCGCGGCGAGGGGCAGGTGACGCGCGCGATGCACACCGACCCGGCCTCGCGTACTCCCTGGGGGATGTTCCACGGCGAGGTACGCTGGCGGCTCGACTGATCGGGCTGGCAGAGTGGCGGCGCAACCTCAGGAGCGCTGCCGATGCCCACCATCACCTTCGCCAACCCGCCCGGCATGCCCACCCCTGCCGCACGCTATTCGATGACGGCGGAGGTTGCCGGCCCGGCGCGCTGGGTGCTGATCAGCGGCCAGTTGCCGGTCGCGTCGGATGGCTCCGTTCCCGTCGACTATGGCGCGCAGGCCGACCTCGTGATCGCGCATGTCGCCGCGGCGCTGGCGCATCACGGCCTCGGCTGGGGCAACGTGGTGAAGCTCACTACCTACCTCACGACGCGTGCGGCGCGCGCGGCCTGGCAGGAGCGGCGCGATGCGCTGTTCCCCGGCACGCCGCCGGCGAGCACGCAGGTGCTGGTCGCCGGCCTCGCCGACGCGCGCTGCGCGATCGAGGTCGAGGCGATCGCGGTGGCATAGGCATTTGCGTATGGCCGGCGTATGCGCTGCGTCACTTCTGCGCGGGTCGCGAAGGACTATCTTGTGGTGGAGATGGAGGCCGCGGTGAGCGGCACCCGAGCCGGGGACGAAGGGCGCATGGCAGCAATGCCGGAACGCCGCGAAGCCCGGACACGAAGCGGAAACACACGCTCACCATGCTGGCTGTCGACAACGCCTGACCGGACCGTGAAGCACGCCATGATGCGACTGATCATCCCCTTCGTCTTCGCCTTCGTCGGTGCCGTCGCGCTGGTCGCGACGCACAGCTTCGAGGATGACCGCGCGACACACGGGAATGCGTTCATCGCACTGCTCGCCGCGTCCCATGCCGCCGCCACGGCACAAGGTCGGGCCGAGGATGGCGTGCAGGCAAGCAGGGCGGCTGCGGCCGTCGCGCAGCGCGCCCCCACTCGCTGAGGGCGAGGGTCCCGTCGGGATCAGGCTTCCGAGGCTGCCCTGGCGGTGGTGCCGCCCATGCTGATCATCGTCAGGAATTCCCGTCGCGTCGTCGCATCGTCGCGGAATGCGCCGAGCATGCGCGAGGTCACCATCGACACGCCGGGCTTGTGGATGCCGCGCGTCGTCATGCACTGGTGTGCCGCCTCGATCACCACGGCGACGCCCTTCGGCTGAAGCACCTCGTTGATCGTGTTGGCGATCTGCGCCGTCAGCTTCTCCTGGATCTGGAGGCGCTTGGCGTAGGTCTCGACGACGCGGGCGAGCTTGGAGATGCCGACGACGCGCTTGTGCGGCAGGTAGGCGACATGCACGCGGCCGATGATCGGCACGACATGGTGCTCGCAATGGCTCTCGAGCCTGATGTCGCGGAGCAGGACCATCTCGTCGTACCCGTCCGTCTCCTCGAAGGTGCGGGCGAGCATCTCCACCGGGTCGGTCTCGTAGCCGGAGAAGAACTCCTCGTAGGCGCGCACCACGCGGGCTGGCGTGTCGACGAGCCCCTCGCGGTCAGGGTCGTCGCCGGCCCAGAGCAGGAGCGTGCGCATCGCGGCCTCGGCTTCTGCGCGCGAGGGGCGGGGCTTTGAGACGGGGGCGTCGCCCACCGGCGCCGGGGCATGAATGTTCATCAGACGTGGTCCTTCCGGACTTTGGGGGTGGCGGGATAACCGTTCTTGTTGCCCGGGTCTGACGCCCGGGTCCGCACGCGCCGGGGCGGTGCAACGCACCACCCGCGACCATCCTCAACGCCAGGGAGATGATGGCATGACGAGAAGCGTCAAGCGATTGATCACGCGCGCGTGAGAATTCCGGCGCCGAGGTCCAGGCAACCCGGGCCGGCGCGTCAGTGAAGCCGCATCGCCTGGTGCGGGCTGTCGAGCGAGAAGGCGGGGATGGCGGCGTCGAAGGCCTCGCCGGTGCCCTGCACCACCATGTGGTAGGCGCCCTCCATGAAGCCCGACGGCGTCGGCAGGGGCGCGCCGGACGTGTACTCGAACGTTTCGCCAGGGGCGATCACGGGCTGTTCGCCCACCACGCCCGGCCCGTGCACCTTCTGCACGCGGCCCATCGCATCGGTGATCGACCATGAGCGGTGGGTGAGCTGAACCGCCACCGCGCCCTCGTTCGCGATCTCGACGCGGTAGGCCCAGACGAACCTTCCCTCGTCGGGCGCTGACTGCTCCTCGAGATAGAACGGGCGCACCGTGATGCGGATGCCGCGCGTCGTCAGGCTGTAGCCATCCTGCTGCCTCATCTCGCTGCCTTCGACGTCCCGCATCAATGCCGCCCTCTCGCCAATCCGCCAGCCAGCCTGCTCAACCCTGCCGCATGCCGGCCGTGGCCGCACCAGCGCCGATCAGCATCGCCCCGCCCGCACGGTTGAACCAGCGCCGTACGGCGGGCCGCCGCACCGTACCGGAAAGGCGCGAGGCGAGCAGGGCGTAGAGTGCGGCGTTCAGCCCGGCCATCGTCACGAATGTCGCCACCAGCACCACCGCCTGCGCCGGGAAGGGCGAGGCCGGGTCGATGAACAGCGGCACGAAGGCTATGAAGAAGGCGATCGACTTCGGGTTCAGGGCGGTGACGACGAAGCTCGCCCGCGCTGCCTTCAGCGGGTCGAGCGCCGGCGGGATCTCGCCCGCCTCAGGAACCTTCGCCCGCCATAGCGAGACGCCGAGCCAGACGAGATAGGCGGCACCCGCCCATTTCAGCACCGTGAAGGCGGTGGCCGAGGCGGCGAGGACGGCGCCGAGCCCGGCGAGCGACAGCGACATCGCCACAAGGTCGCCGGCAGCGACGCCGACCACGAGCGGCCACGCCCCGCCCCGCCCGGTGCCGATGGACTGTCCGATCACCAGCAGGATCGTCGGGCCCGGGATCGCGAGGATCACCGCTGCTGCGGCAACGAAGCCGATCCAGGTCTCGAAGGCCATCCGGCATCCTGCTGTCCTGACGATCGCGGATCATTCCGCGGCGCGTACGATCTCCGCAGCAATCAGGGCGCGGCCGAGGTCCTCCGTCAAGTCCACCACGTCCTCGAGGCCGACGGAAAGCCGCACCAGCCCATCGGTGATGCCGAGCAGCGCGCGCTCCGCCGCCCCGATGCGCATATGCGTCGTCGTCGCCGGGTGGGTGACGAGGGATTTCGAATCGCCGAGGTTGTTGCTCACCCTGATCAGGCGCAGCGCATCGAGCACGCGGAACGCCGCTGGCTTGCCCCCCGCGAGCTCGAACGCGACGATCGTGCCGCCCTGCGTCATCTGGCGCATCGCCAGCTCATGCTGCGGATGATCGGCACGCGCGGGATAAAGCACGCGGGCGACGCCGCGCTGGGCTGCCAGGAAGTCGGCCACCGTGGCGGCGGAGGCGCACATGGCGTTGACCCTGAGCGACAGCGTCTCGAGGCCCTTCAGCATCACCCAGGCATTGAACGGGCTCATCGCCGGGCCGGTGTTGCGGATGAAGGGCTGCAGCGTCCCCTCGATCCACGCCTTGGAGGACAGCACCGCGCCGCCGAGGCAGCGTCCCTGGCCGTCGATGTGCTTCGTCGCGGAATAGATCACCACGTCGGCGCCGAATTCGAGCGGGCGCTGCAGCAGCGGTGTCGCGAACACGTTGTCGACCATCACGGTCGCCCCCGCCTTGTGCGCCAGGTCGCACACCGCACGCAGGTCGACCACCTCGAGGCACGGGTTGGAGGGGCTTTCGAGCAGCACGGCATGGGTCGGTTTCGACAGGGCCTGTTCCCACGCGGCGAGGTCGCGGCCGTCGACGAACACGGTCTCGACGCCGAACTTGGGCAGCAGCGTCGAGACGATCCAGTGGCATGAGCCGAACAGCGCGCGCGAGGCGACGACGCGGTCTCCCGCCTTCAGGTGCGCGAGCATCGCGGCCGCGACGGCGGCCATGCCGGTGGCGGTGGCGCGACAGGCCTCGGCGCCTTCGATCGCGGCGAGGCGCTCCTCGAACATCGCGACGGTGGGGTTGCCGAAGCGGCTGTATTGGTAGTGGGTTTCCGTGCCGAGGAAGGTGGCCTCTGCCTGCGCGGCATCGTCATAGACGAAGCCTGAGGTGAGAAAGAGCGCCTCGGCCGTCTCGCCGTGCTGGCTGCGCGTCGTCCCGCCATGGATGGCGAGGGTGGCGGGGCGGTAGCGGGGAGTATCGTTCGACATCATCGGACCCTTTGCGACATGGGCCCGGCCACGGGGTCGCGACCCCCTGTGAGGGGGCCTGCAGCCTTTTAGCGCGTATGTTTTACCTCGCCGCAAGCCGGCCGGACAAATCGCGAGGGGTGCATGCACCACCGCAACGGATACGGGCAGGCGCCGGCCCGGTCAAGCGCCATGGGCCTGATTGCGCCGAACCTGGCCATCGCATCGGCCGCCGCCGTTATCGGCCGGCGCCGCCCGCACGGTTGGGCCCGTCGCCAGAGCCAGTTCGCGGCTGCGCAGCCGTCACCGTCTGGCGAGGCCCAGCATGGGCGCGCGGGCCAGGCCAGTGCCGCGCAGCCCCTCGACCCAGCTGTAACAATTCCCCTCGCCGTCGCGCGGGCAGCAGGACACGATGTCGCCTCCCGGTGCCCAGGTGCGACAGCAGCACTCCTTCATGCCGCAGGCGCAGCCATACCATGTGGGCTTGGCGGCGAGGGCGGCAACGACCGAGGGCGCCATGCCCGGCACATGCGCGCCAGTCCGGTAGGCGCCGCCTGGTCCGAGCGACGAGGCGGCGGTGAAGCCGGGCAGCCGGGCGGTCACAGGAACATGCTCCGGCCGCGCCGCGGGCGGGTGCGGCAGCTGCGTTCCACGGTGTCGCAGTCCGCCGTGACGCACAGCCGCGTGCCGTCGATGCACGGCCCGCAGCTCGGCTTGCACGTGGGCTCGCCTGGACCGCCGGGTGCGTCGCCGCCGCCCTCCATGCAGTCGAACTTGCACAACATGTTGCTGACTGGATTCGTCTCGGTCACGTCACAGTCGGCCATGCAGAAGCCGATCGGGCGCAGCTGCGCGACAACGGCCGCCGATGCCGATCCGCGGGGCGTGCCGCGATAGGCAGCCCGGGTGACATAGTGCGAGTGCGCAGCGGTGAAGCCTGGCAGTGCGGTCATGGTCTCCTCCTCTCTCACCCCAGCCTTGTTCTCGCTCTTCCGTCCTCCGCGCCCTACCGGTCGAAGGTCGGCGTGAGCCTGCTCACGAGGAACGGGAACTCCTCGGTCACGTCCACGCGCACGAAGGCCTTCTCGGTCACGTCCGTCGCGCGATCCGTATAGGCAAAGACAACCTCGACGATCCGCCGGGTTCCCGCGAGCGTCGACGGCCGTACGTCGACGGCCGTGAGCGCGGCGTTGCGCGCATAGGCTTCGGCGGTGCGGGCGTAGATCGCCGGATAGCGCATCGCGAGATAGTTCAGCGCACGATGCTCATCGGTCGCGCCCGCATTGTCGGTCAATTGCAGGATGCGATCGAGCACCTCCCCTGCCACCGGCTGGAACTGCGCAACCGTGGTCTTCTCCGGCCGGGGAATCGCCTTGATGAGCGCATCGCGCGCGAAGCTGTATATCTGGTCGAAGGCAAGGATCGGCAGCATCAGCCCGTTGCAGGCCTCGGGTCCCGCGACCGGGCCGCGAATGCCGATCACCGCGTCGAGGTCACCGGGGTCGGGCGCAGGGCGGATCGTCTCGATCAGGAGGTCGAGATCGGCCGGATCGCGCGGCTGCAGCAGGTATGTCTCGATGCCTTGCACGCGCATCACCCAGCACATCTGCCGCGCGAGGTAGCGATTCTGGCGGGCGGACAGCACGGCGTGGAAGGTCTGCTGGTCGGTCTGGCCGGCGGCGTCCGTGCGTCCGGCGGCCTGGGCAAACTCCTTCTCGGCGGCAAGCGTTGGGAACCGCGCCTCGATCCGGCCGATGGCATAGGCATAACCGAGCCACGCCTCACCTGCCGCACCGCTGCAGGCGGGGCATGGCGCCTCCGCTTCGGCGGCGATGATCATGGGCCCTGGCGGCTCGCCTTGTCGGATGGTCTCGGCCTCCATGGTCAGCCTCCTCCCTGCTTGGTGGGCCTCAGGGTTTGCGGCCCATGAGCACGACCCACCGGTTCATCGCGGCCGCGCGGCGCGAGCAGTCGCCACAGGGGCGCACCCGCATCGCCCGCGCGACGTGCGAGACGGCATCGCCAAGGCCGATCTCCTGCTCCGTCACGAAGCGCGGGAGGCGAACCTGGAATGGCTTTCTGTCACGCGGCGTGCGGTCCGTTGCCATTGCGGTCATTCCCTCATCGCGCGCCATGCCGCCTCTGCATCAAGCAGCGGCGGAACGATCGACCGGCGTGGGCCGATGCGCGTGATCGCGGCCCGGAGGAGCCGGGCCGAGGCGCGCGGGTACTCCGACCAGAGCAGCGCGATGGCGCCGGCGACGAAGGGAGCGGCAGCGCTCGATCCCGCCATCGTGACAGCGCCGCCGCCTGGCTCGAGGCTGATGATGCCCTCTCCCGGCGCGGCGAGGCCGCGGCTGCCGATCGAGGCGCCGAGCGTTGACTCGGCCATCGGCCGTCCCGATCCATCGCAGCCAATGACGGGAATGACATCAGGGTGTGTCGTGATCGCGCTGCCGCCGACGGTTGCCTGGTTGCCGGCCGCCGCGACGATGAGCGTTCCCTTCCGCGCGGCGTGATCAAGTGCGGCGACGAGGCTGCGCAGTTCACGCCCGCTCGCAGCGACGAGCGCTGCACTGACATTGATGACGCGCGCACCCGCGGAGACGCACGCGGAGACCGCCTGTGCGAGGGCATCAGGCGTGGCGCTTGGTGTTCCCCCGGATGCGTCGTCATCCTCGCGGAACAGAGGGTGGAGCATCAGCGTGCAGCCGGGTGCGATGGCCGGTGCCGCGGACCCCCGCCGTCCCGCCAGAATGCCGGCGACGAAGGTTCCGTGCCGGCACGCCGCGCTTGCCGGTGAGTGGCACCTTGTCGGCGAGGGCTGCGGCTGCTGGGCCTTGTGCAGATGCGCGAGATCGGGGTGGGACGTTTCAACCGGGCCGTCGATGAGCGCGATGGCGATTTCGGGCCGCCCGAGCGTGCGGGCCATCAGCGGCATCAGGCGAACCACGTCCAACGGCTTCATTGGCCACCGGCGCCCGTCCTGAACGGATCAGCCAGTCAGTATCGGTCGATCCATGACGTTATGCAATAGGAACGATATCATTCCGTCGTGGCGGCCGTCGCGCGATGCCGCTGGGAAGCTGCGAGCATCCACGGCGCTCGGTGCCTCGATGCAGCGCCGCTCTGGGCGCCGGGTGGGTGCCCCCCGTCCAGAAGGCTTTGGCGGGAAGCCGGTCATGCCGCCTTGCAGGGCGGCACGGCCAGCCCGTATAACCCCGGCAGCGCGGGTGTAGTTCAATGGTAGAACGGCAGCTTCCCAAGCTGCATACGAGGGTTCGATTCCCTTCACCCGCTCCAGCCTTCAGCGCGTCCTGCCGGCCCGCGGGCGTTCCATGTCCGGCGCGAGGAGCAGGCTGCGCAGCACGGAGGTGACCCGCTCCGCGCACGCCTCAGGCGTCGCCGTGCCGAACACCGCCCCGCGCAAGCCCATCGTGTAGCACCACCAGATGGCGTCGACCGCGTCCTCGACAGGGATGGGCTTGATCTCGCCCGCCGCGACGCCCTCGCGCACGAGCCCGCGCAGCATCTCCATGAACGGCGCACGCTCGGCGAGGTTCTGTCGCTCCGTCTCCGGCGGCCAACTCCAGGAGAGCGCCATCATCGCGCCGAACAGGCGGATGCGGCCCGTGTCCATCGTGGCCGAGACGGCGATGACGCGGGCGAGGCGCGCGAACGGCGTGCCGGGCCCGCGCCCCGCATCCTCGAGCGCCTGCCACTGCGGCATGTTGTGGCGCTGCACCACCGCGTAGAGCAGGCCCGCCTTGCCGAGGAAATAGGTGTTGATCAGCGACGGGACGACGCCGGCGCGGGCGGCGATCTCGCTCACGCTGACGTTGTCGTAGCCATGCTCGCTGAACCACGCCTCGGCGGCGTCGATCAGCCGCTGCTTGGTGTCCTCGCGCTTCAGCGTCCGGCTCGTCTCGGTGCGCTTCGCCCTGCGTGTGCGCGGCGGAATCGCCATCGCGTGGCCCTCCTGGTGGCGGCACATCGCAGGATCGCAGCATGGGAGATCGGTTTCAAGTAATGAGTTCGTTGACACCATTCGATCAATACGTTCTACGTATGACAACGTCGTCCCGGGGGCGGCACGGATGGAGGGACCGATGCACAGCGAGATCAATCGTGGCCTCACGGCCATCGGATCGAACACCGAGGCCCTGTTGTGCCAGGCGCTGACAGCCGAGCTGCGCCGCCTCGCGGTCGACCCAGAGGCGTGCGGCAACACGCTTGCCTGGCTGCTCGCCCAGCTCCTCCCAGACCAGCGCCTCGACCTCGATGACGTGGTCGGCCGGATCGGCGGCGCCCTCGTCGGCCCGGGTCCGACCGCCCTCTGGGACTATGGCAGGGCCGCGCGCCGCGGCGTCAGTCGAGCCTGAGGCCGAGCTCCGTCACGATCGGCCGCCAACGCGCCAGTTCCTCCCGGATCAGGCGCGCCATGGTCGCCCGGTCCTGGAAATGCCCGATCGTTCCCTGCGCGGTGAAGGCGGCCTGCACGTCGGGGTGCTGCACCGCGTGGCGGAGCGATGCTTCCAGCCTGTCCATCACCGCGGGCGGCGTGCGCGCCGGGGCGACGAAGCCCTGCCAGCCATCGACGATCAGGTTGGGCATGCCCTGCTCGATCCCTGTCGGCAGGTCGGGCAGCAGGGTGTGGCGCTGGCGCCCGAGGAAGGCGAGGGCCTTCACCCGGCCGGCTTCCATCATCGCCTTGCTGACGTTCACGCCGTCGATCATCAGCTGGATACGGCCGCCGAGCATGTCCTGCAACGCCGGCGCGCTGCCGCGATAGGGCACGTGCACGATGTCGAGCCCAGCCTGGCGCGTGAACAGCTCGTAGCCGAGGTGGGTGATGCTGCCCTGCCCGCCGGAGCCGAAATTCAGCTGCCCCGGCCGTGCCTTGGCGTAGGCGACGAGCTCCTGCAGGCTCGCCACCGGCATCTCCGAAGGCACGGTGACGATGAGCCCGCCGAGCGTGACGGTGCCGAGCGCCTCGAAATCCGTCAGCACGTCGAACGGCAGGTTCCGGTAGAGTAACGGATTGACGGCGATGACGCTGTTGTTGACATGGCAGATCGTGTAGCCGTCGCCGACGGTGCGCGCGACATGCTCGAGTGCCAGGTTGCCGTTGGCACCGCCGCGATTCTCCACCACCACGGGCTGCCCCAGCACGTCGGGCATGCGCTGGGCCAACGGGCGGCCCACCTGGTCGGACCCCCCGCCTGGCGGGAAGCCGATCACCATGCGCACCGGCCGCGTCGGGAAGCCTTGCGCTCGCACGATCGCGGGGCGGGCAAGCCCTGCCCCGGCGATGGTTGCGGCAGCGATGAGCGTACGGCGGCGCATCATGCCCCCACCTTCGCTTGTGCCGTGCGGAGAGCCTGCGCCGTCTCTGCGATCGCGGCGGTGAGCGCATCGCCCGCAAGCGCATCGGCGATGTAGCCGTCCGACGCCGCCTTCTCCTGGTAGGGGGGCGAGAGAACAGCCTCGCGGAGGAAGGCGATCAGCCCGTCGCGCATCGCGGGGGAGAGGCCGGACGGTGCGTTGATGAAGGTCATCTGCGTCATTCGTCCCCAGGGGTGCGGGCGAAGCCCGGCCTCGGCCACCGTCGGCACGTCGGGCAGCTGCGCCACGCGATCATCCTCCACCACCGCGACGACACGCAGCGCACCGGCCCTGATCTGGCCGAACACGTCGTTCGGCTTCACGATGGCGAGGTCGAGATGCCCGCCCATCAGCTCCTGCGCCACGCGCGAGGCGCCGGGATAGCCGACATAGGTGAACTCGCCGCCGATCTGGTCGGCCAGGCCGGCCAGGCGGAGATGGCCGATCGTGCCGCGCGGGCCGGCTGCGCCCATCGAGGGGCCCGGCCCCGGCTTCATCGCCGCGATCACGTCGCCCATCGTGGAAAAGCGCGAGGCCTTGCCGGTGACGATGACAAGCGGGTCGACCGCGACGCGGACGAGTGGCGTGAACTGCTCGAACCGCAGCGGGATCTCGTTGGAGACGATCTGCCCGATCAGGCCGGACGAGCCCATGCCGATCGTCCGCCCATCGGGGCGCGACTGCGCGAGCCGGCTCATCCCCACCATCGAGCCGCCCCCCGTGAGGTTCTCGACGACGAGCTTCAGGCCCTTCGCCTCGAACAGCGGCTGCAGCCGGCGCGCGAGCAGGTCTGTCGCGCCGCCGGCGGCAAAGGGAACGATCACACGGATTTCCGCCGGCAGCGTCTCGGCCCGCGCCGGGTGCCAGGCCGCGGCGACGGCAAGGCCGGCGATCACGGAACGTCGAAGCATCATTCTCCTCCCACCATGGTGGCGCGGCTTGGCGCCGCTGCCTGTCGTTCAGCGCGTCGTGTCGTCATCCATCGCGGCGAGCATGTCGTCGCGCGCGGCCTGGATGTGCCGGTCATGCAGCGCGCCGGCCTCTGCCGCATCGCCGCGGGCGAGTGCTGCGATCAGAGCGTCATGGTCGCGCAGCACGGTGGCGAGCCGCCCGCGCCGGTAGCCGTAGCGGATGCGCAGCGCACCGATCAGGTCGCTGTGCAGGTCAAGCACGCGGATCGCCTCGTCGTTGCCGGTGGCGGTCTCGATGGTGCGGTGGAAGCCGCGGTTGAGGCGCACGACGCCGCCGATGTCCCCACCCGCCTGGGCGCGGCGCATCTGCGATTGGACCTCGCGGAGGCGTGCGATGCCCTCAGCCCCGATGAGCCCAGCCGCCTGGCGGGTGAGGTGGCCCTCGAGCGCCTCGCGGATGGCGAAGATGTTGCGCACGAAGTGCTGGTCCATCCGCCGCACGGTGGCGCCGCGGTTGGGCTGGAGCACCACGAGTCCCTCGCCCTGGAGCTGCTGCAGCGCCTCGCGCACGGGCATGTGCGAGAGGCCGAGGCGGGAGGCGAGGTCCTGGATCTTGAGCCTGGTGCCGGGGGGAATGCGGCCCGCGACGATCTCGGCGCGCAGGTGCTCGTGCACCCGCTGGTAGACGGTGCTGCCGAAGGGCAGCCCCGGGGACTCACCATGCTGGGCGGAATCATCGTCGCGCGGCTCGGTGGCCTGGGGGCGGATCAGCGACATGGTTGCTCCTTGTCGGCAGGCAGCATTGCGAGGATCATATCGGGAGTCAACACGCGCGTATCGTTTTGATCAAAAGTGAAGGGGCGTCATGAAGGTCACAGGACTGCGCTGCTGGCGCACCGCGTTCCCCGCGATGAAGGAGGGCGTGGCGCACGGCGTTCTCCCCATCCTCGTCGAGACCGATGAAGGCATCAGCGGCGCGGGTGAGATCGGCCTCGCCTACGGTGCCGGCGGGCGGGCGGCAGCCTCGCTCGTGCTGGAGCTCGGCCGCGCCATGGTGCTCGGCGCCGATCCGTTCCGCACGGAATGGCTGCACGACAAGCTTCGCCGCGACAGCTTCTGGGGCCACGTTCCCGGCCCCATCCTGGGTGCTGCGATCAGCGCGATCGACCAGGCGCTCTGGGACATCAAGGGCAAGGCGCTCGGACAGCCCGTGCACGTGCTCCTCGGCGGCGCCTGCCGCGAGCGGCTGCGCGTCTACTGCAACGGCTGGTACCGCGGCCTCGGCGCGCCGGAAGCGTACGCGGAGGCTGCGCGGAAGGTGCAGGCGCGCGGCTTCACGGCGCTGAAGTTCGACCCGATGAAGCTCGATGCCACCGGCCGCTCATGCCACGTCACCCGCCACCTCGAGCGGTGGTACGAGGACCTTGCCGTCGCGCGCGTCGAGGCGGTGCGCGCGGCCGTCGGCCCTGCGATGGACGTCATCGTCGAACTGCACGGCAACATGTGGCCGATGGACAGCATCCGCTTCGGCCGGCGCATCGCCCACACCCAGCCCTTCTTCATGGAGGAGGTGGCCGACGCCGAGGATGCGACGGCCGCGCGCGAGGTCGGGCTCGCCACCGGCATCGCCATCGCGGGGGGGGAGCGGCTCGCCACCCTTGGCGATTTCCGCCGGCATTTCGAGGCGAGGGCCTTCTCCGTCGCGCAGCCCGATCTCGGCATCGCCGGCGGGTTCACTGGCGTGCGTGCCATCGCCTCGCTCGCCGCCGCGCACGGCGTCTACGTCCAGCCGCATAACTGCGGCGGCCCGATCGCGACCGCGGCGTGCGTGAACCTTGCCTTCGCAACCCCGAACCTGCTGATCCAGGAGATCTTCCCCGACTGGCCCGAGGATGACCGCCTCGACATGGTCGACGCGCCGTTCGAGCGGATGGTGAGCGACGGCACCGTGCCGCTGCCGACGCGCCCCGGCCTCGGCGTGACGCTGAGCGAGGCCTATCTCGCGCGCTGCGAAGCGCTCGGCGCCGTCTGACCCGCGATCGCGAGCCCCCGCCGCGTCACACCGCGTCGGCGTCCGGCAGCGCCTGGAGGTAGGCGAGCGGCGCCGGCTCCGGCGCGCGCCTGACCTGCTCGAGCCGCGCGATCGCACGGTCGTGCGAGACCTCGAGATGCCGCTTCAGCGCCTCGGCCGCCGCGGCCACGCGCCCCCCCTCCAGCGCCGTGAGCACCGCCAGGTGCTCCGGCAGGAAGGGCTCCGACGGGAACAGACGCGGCACCCAGCCGTAGAGGAAGCTGTGCGCGACGAGCAGCGACTGGTGCAGCCGCACCGCCTCCATCAGCACCGCGTTCGGGCAATGCCCGAGCAGCGACACGTGGAGGTCGGCCTCGAGCGCATCGAGAGCGGCGCCGTCGAGTGCCTCGGCCTGCGCCATCGCCGCCTCGACGCGGCCGCGGAGCATGGCCGCGAAGCCGCGCTCCACCTGCGGCGCCGCCAGGGCAAGGGCGGCGGGTTCGAGCAGCGCGCGCACGGCATAGAGCTCGCCCACATGGGCTGCGGTGAGCGCCGGCGCGATCCAGCGCGCGCGCGCATCGCGGCGGATCAGCCCGCGCTCGTGCAGCCGCGCGATCACCTCGCGCGCGACCGTGCGGCTCACCCCGTAGTGGCGGGCAAGGTCGCTCTCGACCACGCGCCAGTCGGCGAAGGCGGTGCGCGCGACGATCGCCCGCTCGACCTCCGCATGCACGCGCTCCCAGCTCGCCGCCGGCGCGAGCGGGTCGAGCGCGAGGTCGGCCAGCGCGGAACGCGCCGGCG
>NZ_JALHPR010000028.1 GCF_022842375.1 Elioraea sp.
GCGCGCGGCGTGCCCGAGCGTGCGGCGGCGGCGAGCCGTGCTGCTGCCTCGCCGTTGCCGGGCTCGCGCGCCAGCACCTCGGCGAACAGGCGATCAACCTCGTCGCCGTTGCCCTGCATCGCGGCGACCCGGGCGAGGCCAAGCCGTGCGCGCACGCTTTCGGGGTGGTTGCGCAGCACCGCCTCGAAGGTGCTGCGGGCGCCGGGAAGGTCGACGCGCACGAGGCGGATCGTGCCGTCGATGATGCCGGCGAGCTCGCCATCGCGCTGCGCCGCCGGCACCTTCTCGAGCTCGCGCGACGCAACGGCAAGGTCGCCCCTGGCCAGGGCCGCGGCGGACAGGATCTGCTGCATGTTCGTCTGGCTCGGGTCGCGCCGCAGCACCGCTTCCGCCGCCTCCGTCGCCCCGGCCGGGTCGCCCGCCGCAAGCCGTGCGGTCGCCAGCCGCGATTGCAATCCGACATTGTCGGGCGCCAGGGCTGCCGCCTTGCCGAAGGCCTCGGCCGCATCGCGGGCACGGCCAGAGGCGAGGTGGGCACGGCCGAGCATGTCGAGTGCCTCGGCATCGGCGGCACCGCGCGTGGCCAGGCGGTCGAGCGTTCCGGCGGCGGCATCCGGCCTGCCCGCCGCCATCTCGAGGGCAGCGAGCATCTTCGCCCCGCGCGGGTCCTCCGGCCGGCGCGCGACGTGCCGGCGTGCCGCATCCTCGGCCTGCTCCATCTGGCCGAGGCCCTGCTTCACGGTGGCGAGCAGCAGCAGGCCATCGGCGAAGTTCACGAGGCCGCTGCCGAGCCGCTGGAGGATCACGTCGGCCGGCTGCCACTCCTGCGCGCGGACGTGCAGCATCGCGCGGAGGAACTGGGCGGTCGTCGTTCCGGGGGCGATGCGCAGCGCGGCCTCGACATCGCGCACCGCCTCGGCGTCCTGGCCGAGGCGCATGTGCGCGTCGGCGCGGCGGGTGCGGCCGATGACGTTGCCCGGCATCACCTCGATCAGCTTCGTGAAGGTCGCGATCGCGCCCCGCACGTCGGCGCGCTCGAATTGCAGCGTGCCCTTGCGCAGCAGCGCCTCCGTGTTGTTCGCATCGACAGCAAGCGCGCGGTCAAGCGCTGCCTCCGCCGCCGGCCTGTCGTTGCCGGCGAGTGCGAGGACGGCGGCGGCAATCTGCACCTGTGCGGTGTTCGGCGCGACGGAGACGGCGCGTGCGATCGAGGCGCGCGCATCGTCGCGCCGGTCGAGGCCGAGCTGGGCGAGGCCGCGGCCGGCCAGCACGTGGCCGGCGAGCGCAGGCGGCGCATTCGCGTCAGGCTCGGGGAAGTCGCGCAGCACGTCCTGGAACCGGCCGCGGCCGAGATAGGCGCGCAGCAGCAAGGCGGTGCCGGCCGCGCGGTCATACCCACGCTCGAGCGCTGCCTGGGCTTCCTTCTCCGCCGTGTCGGTGTCGCCGACATCGAGGCTCGCCTGCGCCAGCGCGGCGCGCAGCGCGGCCGAATTCTGGTCGTTCCTCACGGCGTTGCGGTACTCGATCTGCGCGGCGCGCAGGTCGCCGCGCGCCTGCGCGGCACGCGCCCGATCGACCGAGGCGTGGCCGGGGCCGGCCGAGAGCATCAGCGCCGCGGCGGCGGCGAGCAGGCCGATCCGGAACCGGCCCTGGTGTCGTGGCGTGGGTGACTGGATGTCGGTGCGCATGGAATGTCCTCCGCTAGACCGCGTCGAGCGTCGCATCGTGGGGTGGGGCATCATCAGGACCATGCTCGCCTGGGGTTTCCGTGCCGTGGCGATGCGTCGCCATGCCGTGGGTTTCGAGCAGACCATAGAGTGTCGGACGGCTGACGCCGAGCAGGCGCGCGGCAGCGGAGATGCTGCCCTTGGCCTGGCCGAGCGCACGCTCGAGGAGATCGCGCTCGACCCTGAGGCGGGCGGTGCGGAGATCGAGGCCGCCCTCGTCCGCCCCCCCAGCTGCCACTCCCTTTCCCTCGGCGTGGCGCACGGCGGCAGCCGGCGGCGTTAGCTCGAGATCCTCCGCCGTCACCAGCGGGCCATCGGCCATCAGCACCGCGCGGCGAACGCGATTCTGCAACTCGCGCACGTTGCCGGGCCAGGCATGCGTCGTCATGGCAGCGATCGCCCCGGCATCGAAGCCGCGGTTCTTGCGCCCAAGGCTCATGCTCTCGCGCGCCAGGAACCAGCGCCCGAGCAGCATCACGTCCTCGCCACGCTCGCGCAGCGGCGGGATGCGCACCGTCACGCCATTGAGGCGATAGAGTAGGTCGCCGCGGAACCGGCCTTCGCCGGCCTGCGCCTCGAGCGGCTGGTTGGTGGCGGAGACGACGCGCACATCGACGCGGATCGCACTTCGCCCGCCGACGCGCTCGAACGTCTGGTCCTGGAGAAAGCGCAGCAGCTTGGCCTGGAGCGAGGGCGGCAGGTCGCCGATCTCGTCGAGGAAGAGCGTGCCGCCGTTGGCCGCCTCGATCCGCCCGATCACCTGGCGCACCGCGCCGGTGAAGGCACCCTTCTCGTGGCCGAACAGCTCGCTTTCCAGCAGCGTCTCGGGGATCGCGGCGCAGTTGATCGCGACGAACTCCTTCTTGGCGCGCGGGCCCATCTCGTGCAGGGCGCGGGCGAGCGCTTCCTTGCCCGTGCCGCTATCGCCGAGCAGCAGCACCGGCACCGAGACGGAGGCGAGCCGCTCGACCGTGCGGCAGACCTTCAACATCCCATCGTCGCCGGTGACGATGTCGCGCACCGGCGAGGGGCGCGGTGCCGCGGCGAGGCGGAGGTTCTCCTCCTCGAGTTCGCGGAGCCTGAGCGCGCGGTCGAGCACGGTGCGCAGCACCGCGAGATCGGCCGGCTTCGGGCAGAAATCATAGGCGCCGAGCGCGATGGCGCGCAGCGCGTTCTCGCGCTGGTCCTGGCCCGAGGAGACGATCACGGGAAGCATCGGCGCGATGCGGCGCAGGCGCTCGAGCGTCGCGAACCCCTCGCTCACGCCCTCGGCATCGGGCGGCAGGCCGAGGTCGAGCAGCGCGACAGCGGGCTCCTCGCGCGTGGCGGCGGCTTCCGCTTCCGCCCTGTCATTGGCGATCACCACGCGCCAGCCGGCGAAGCTCCACCGGTACTGCGCGCAGAGCGCGGCATCATCCTCGATCACCAAAAGCTTTGGCTTGCTCATGCGCGAAGCCTCTCTTGTGGCGTTCCTTCATGCGGTGGCCCTGAAGCCGTCGTGACGCTCGCCGGCGGCAGCCACAGCCGCATTGTAGTCCCTGCGCCCGGGCTGGTCAGCACCGACAATTCGCCCCCCACCTCGCGCAGCAGTTCGCGGGCCTGCCAGGCGCCGATGCCGCTGCCCTGCGGCTTGGAGGTGGCGAGCGGGCGGAACAGCTGGTCCCGCACGAATTCCGGGCTCATGCCGGGCCCCTGGTCGGTGATGTCGATTGCGATCCGCCCGTCCTGCCGCCTGACCGCGAGCGACACCGCGACACCGGGGGACGAGGCCTCGATCGCATTGTCGAGCAGATGCGTCACGGCGGCGTCGAACCGTGTGGCGTCGATCGCCGCGGCACCCACGCCCTCGGCGGCGGGCGCGATCACGATCGGGTGCGCGCGTCCCGCTGTCAGCGTGGCGAGCCTGGCGACGGGGTCGATCGTCTCCGCCGGCGCGGGCGTCGGCAGCGGTGCAGCGGCCTGGCGTGGCGCGCCCGTCTCCGCCTCGGGCTGGCGAAGCCTGGCGATCAGCGCATTGATCCGCTCGGCCGAGGCACGCACGGTCAGAAGCATGTCGCGCTGGAACTCCGGGTCGGCGATGTTGTCCTCGGCGTTGGCGAGAAGCAGCGACAACTGGCTCGACACCGTCTTGACGTCGTGGGCGACGAAGGCGAAGCGCTTGGCGTAGTCCTGCAGCTGGCGCTGGTCGACCAGCCGTTCGGCCGCGCGCCGCTCGGCGAGGAACATCGCCACCTCCTGGCCGAGGGTGCGGAGCAGGTCGAACGTCTCGACATCGAGCGGAAAGGCGGCACGCGGGGTGCCGAGCAGCACGACGCCGACCAGCCCTTCGCGGTCGTGCAGCAGCGGCACGGCAAGCCAAAGCCGGCCGAATGCCTGGCCGAGGCCAAGGTCGTTCAGCGCCGCGTCGTCGACCTCTGCCATGCTGCCCTCGAGCAGCGCGACCCAGTTGCCGCCCCTGAGCGAGAGGATGAGCGGATGGGCGGCCGGCAGCGCCAGGGTCGGCCGCTGAGGCATGTTCCACGCCCCGGCCCAGACATAGCGCGGCGTGGCGGCCGCCCCTGCCTCGGCGCCCTCGAGCGGATCGCGCAGCAGGAGCGTGCCGGCAGGGCTGTCGGCAGGGTCGGCGATGGCGCGGATCGCGCGCACCGGCGCCTCGACGCCTTCCTCGCCGGCCGAGAGCGTGTCGACGCAGCGGAGCCACTCGCGGCGATAGTCGTAGCGGGCGGCGAAGAAGTGATCGACCACGAGGCGGCGGACGCGCGAGCGCGCCGTCTGCGAGGCGGCAGCGACCGCAAGCCCCATGAGCACGGCGGCGCCGAGGCTGATCTGGACGGCACGGCTCCAGTCGGCGCCGAGCTGGCGCAGCATCTCGCCGGCGGCGCCGATTCCGAGGAGGAATGTTCCAGCGACGACAAGTGTCGCGCCATGGAAGGCGACATCGCGCGACAGCTGGATCGGGCGCCTGAGCCGCCGCCCGCGCCCGGCCGCGATCGCGAACAGCGGCATCGCCAGCGCGGTCAGCACCGCGCGGGCATCGAGCATCGCCGGCGAGAAGCTGCGCCCGAGCACTGCATCGGCATAGAGCAGGATATCGATGATCGAGACCGAGCCGAGCGCGATGCAGGGCAGGTTCACATGCCATCGCGCGGCTTCGTCGGCATTGCGGTAGAGGTTCTCGGCCAGCAGCACGGTCGCGACCGCGAGGCCGAGGCGCGCGAGCAGCGCCGGCGAGCCGAGCGAGGGCACCACGATCGCCTGCGTCAGCCCTGGCACCAGGGAGATGAGCGCCGCCGCGGCAAGCACCCCGCCGCCGATCGCGAAGCGGGTGACGGGCGCGGCCATCCGCGCCCCGCCGGCGCGGCGGTAGAGCAGCAGCAGCAGCACGAACCAGGCGACGCTGCGCAGCACCTCGGCGGCACCGGCCAGTCCGTCGAGCGGCGTGGCGGGGCTGGCTGCGACCAGGCCGAGCCAGAGCGCTGCCGCGATCGGCGCGGCGGCAAGCCCCGTGGCGTGTCGGCTCCCCCGCCCGGCGAGCAGGGTGACGATGCTCCATCCGAGGCAGAAGACGGCAGCGGCCGCGTGCAGCGTGAATGAGGCGAGGGGGATCACATCGCCGGCGCGGTCGCCTCCGCGGCTACCGCGACCCTTCCTGGAACAGCACCACGCGCACCGTCGCGACCAGGATCAGCAGATCGAGGAACAGCGAGCGGTGCTTCACGTAATAGAGGTCATAGGCGAGCTTCATCCGCGCATCATCGACGGAAGCTCCGTACGGATAGTTAACCTGGGCCCATCCCGTGATGCCGGGGCGCACGCTGTCGCGGTCCTGGTAGTGCGGGATGGCGCGCGAGAGCTGCTCGACGAAGGCCGGGCGCTCCGGGCGCGGCCCCACCAGCGCCATGTCGCCGCGGAGCACGTTGATCGCCTGCGGGATCTCGTCGATCCGGGTAAGCCGGATGAAGCGGCCGACGCGCGTCACGCGGTCATCCCGCGTGGTAGCCCAGCGGGGCGTGCCGGGCGCCTCGGCGTCGGCGCGCATGGAGCGGAACTTCAGCAGGGTGAACACCTGCCCGTTCCGGCCCACCCGCTCCTGGCGGTAGAGGACGGGGCCGGGGCTGTCGAGGCGGATCGCGAGCGCGGTCAGCAGCAGGAGAGGCAGGGTAAGGACGAGCAGCGCCAGGCTGCCCGCAATGTCGATGCCGCGGCGGAGCATTTCCTGCACACCGGCGGCGCGGCCTGCCGGCAGCGCCTCGAGCCAGCCGGGCGCGAGCAGCGACAGGTCGACGCGGTTGCTGCGCTGCTCGGCGAATTCCGCGGCGCTGAGCACGCGCAGCCCGGCACGCTGCCAGCCGATCCGGCGGGCCGCGGGCACCGCCTCGGGATCGGCGACCACCACGGTGCGGACGCGCGCCGCCCTGAGCGCCTCGGGGGCAAGGCCCGGGCCATCGATCGCTGTGAGCGGTGCGTCGAGCGCGAGTTCGAACGGCTCGCCCGCCTCGGCGAAAAGCTCGACCGGGGCCGTGCCATCGGGGGCACGGAGCATGGCAATGCGGTGACGCAGCAGGCCCTGCCGGGCGGCGGCCGCGAAGGCGAGGTGCGTCGCCATGATCGCAGCGACGAGGCCGCCGAGCACGATGCCGAGGGCACTCCAGTGCGCCGCACCATCGATCCCTGGCGCGAGCACCATGAGAACCGCCTGGGCGACGAGGAAGAGCAGCCCCGCGGTGACGGCGCAGCCGAGCAGGAAACGGCCCAGGCGGTGCCAGGCATCGGTCTGGTAGAGGCCGGAGGCGCCGGCAACGAGGCTTGCCGAGACGGCGAGAACGGCAGCGCAGGCGATGCCATTGGCGAAGGTGACCGGGGGCATGCCCATGCCCATGCCGAGGCGAAGCAGCGCGTAGACCGTCAGGAAGCAGACGATCGTCTCGACAAGGTAAAGGAGAATGGTTTGCGAGCGCACGCTGTGACCGAACAGCTTCGTCATGGGTGTGCCCCCGATAAATCCAGCCCCGCCCCGTGCCTCGCCTGAGCCGGGGGGGTGCCGGCATCCCATCTCAACGGTTTAAACACCAAGTCGCATACGGCTGTCCATCCCAATAATTAATGAAGTGTGTACTTATTGATCATCATCAAGCGCTTCTCGTGCGTCATTCCTCTGTCTGTGGCGCCATCGTCGCCCGCCCGGGCTGGGTTTCCAAAAACGCAACCATTCTCTGGCGTAATCAGGGCGTGGATGCGATGCATGGTTGCGCACTGACTCTGCGAATCAGGCATTTCGATGAAAACGTGACGCTTGATATCGATCGGCGGGTGAAATCTCTAAAATTGAATGTCTGCTTTGGAATCCTGTTGTCGTTGGCTGGCCGCCACTGTTATGAACAGGCTCCTCGGAAAAAATGTCCCGAGGTTCGGTCTGTTGGTCCCGGGCCATGTCGGCCCATGGGCCGAGCGGTGATCGGGAGGAGAGCGGGCCCGTTTGGGGCGCGGCCGCGTCGCGGCGCCTTCGATGGGTCCGGATCGAACCGCCCGGCATGCAAGGTGGGATGTGTCGGATGGACAATGGCAATGGTCTCGAAACCCGAGGGACAATGAACGTGGTGAAGGTTCGCCTGCGACGCATCATCGCCGCAAGTGCCGTGCTCGCCGTCCTGGCCGGCTGCTCGGGCGGCGAACCGCCGCCCCAGTCAGTGCCGCTGACGGGATCGCGCGCCCCAGACTATGTCATCGGCCCGGGCGACACGCTGCGCGTCGATGTCTACCGCATGCCGGAGCTGAGTGCTGCGCTGCCCGTGCGGCCCGATGGGCGGATGTCGCTGCCGCTCGTCCCCGACATCGATGTCGCCGGCAAGACGCCGACCGAGCTTGCCAAGGACATCGAGACGAGGCTGCGCGCCTATGTGCGCGAACCCACCGTCTCGGTGATGGTGACTGCGTTCACCGGCATGCCCGGCAAGCAGGTGCGCATCATCGGCGAGGCCGCGCAGCCGCTCACCATCCCCTATGTCGAGGGCATGAGCGTGCTCGACGTCGTCATCCGCGCAGGCGGGCTGACGCGCTACGCCTCCGGCAACCGCGCCGAGATCATCCGCCGCGAGAACCCCGATGCGCCGGCGCAGACCATCCGCGTGCGGCTGAATGACCTGATCCGCGACGGCGACATCACGCAGGACGTGCAGATGCGCCCGGGCGACACGCTCGTGATCCCGCAGGGCTGGTTTTGATCAGATGATGCTGGTTCTGAGCCCATGAACCTGAATGCCCTTGCTCGGCGCTACGCGGCGGCAGGCTGGCGGCACCGCTGGAAGGCGCTGCTGCTGGCCTGGCTGATCTGCCTGCCGGGCTGGGCGGCCGTCTACCTGATGCCGAACCAGTTCAAGGCGAACGCACGTGTCTACGCCGACCCGGAGGCGCTCCTCGGCACCCTGCTGCGCGGGCTCGCGGTGAACAGCTCGCCCGCCACGCAGGTCGATATGCTGCAGCGCACGCTGCTGTCCCGCCCGAATCTCGAGCGCGTGATCGCCAAGACAGACCTCGACCTCCGGGTGTTCGACGCCGCCTCGCGCGAGTCGCTCCTCAACGGCCTTGCCAAGAGCATCCGCATCATCCCGCAGACGCGCCAGCTGTTCCAGATCGAGTACACCGACAGCGACCCGCGCCTCGCCTATTCAGTGGTGCAGACCGTTGTCGCGTTGTTCCTCGAATCAGCCGCGACCAGCGATCGGCAGCAGATGCGCTCTGCCAGCAACTTCCTGAACCAGCAGATCGGCGCCTACGAGGTGCAGCTGCGCGAGGCGGAACAGCGACGCGCCGAGTTCATGGTCCGATATGTCGACATCCTTCCCTCCGCCCAGCTCGGCGGGGCGAGCAAGCTTGAGCAGGCCCGGCAGAAGGTGATCGACCTGCGCGGCCAGATGCAGGACGCAACCCTGCGCCGCGAGGTGCTGCGCCAGCAGCTCGACGCGACACCGCAGACGATGGCCGAGGTGCAGGGCGTGACGGGCGGCGGCAACCCGCGCCTCGCAGAGGCCGAGCGTCAGCTGCGCGAGCTTCGCCTCAGCCTGACCGACCAGCACCCGGCGGTGGTGGCGCAGCGCGCGATCATCGCCGAGATCCGTGCCGGCGGTGGCGGCAGCGCGGCGCCGGCGCCGCGCCAGCCGTCCGGCACGCAGCGGGGCGGCTTGCCCAACCCGATCTATGAACAGCTCCGCATCAGGCTCGTCGACCAGGACGGCGTGGTCGCCTCGCTCGAGCGCCAGTTGCGCGACGAGACGGCGGATGTCGAGCGTCTCGAGCGCCTGTCACGCGCCGCCCCACACGTCGCGGCCGAGATGCAGAACATCGATCGTGACTACGGCATCATCCGCAAGAACTACGAGGAGCTGCTCGGCCGCCGCGAATCCCTCCAGCTTGCGGATGCCGCGCGCAACGAGAGCGACCGGATGCGCATCGAGGTGGTCGAGCCGCCGCTCCTGCCGACCGTGCCGGTCGGGCCGAACCGCGTGCTGTTCTCCGCCGGCGTGCTCGTGGCAGGGCTCGGCGCCGGGGCGGTGCTGGTGTTCCTGCTGATCCAGCTCGACCGTGGCTTCTACACCACGCACGATCTGCGCACGCTCGGGCTTCCGGTCCTCGGCGGGATCTCATCAGCCCTCGCGCCTAAGCGCCAGGTGGCGGCGGCGATCGTGTTCGTCGGTGGCATCGCGCTCCTGCTGGTCACGTTTGGCGCGGTGCTTGCCGGCGGGCCGACGCTTGTCGCGCGCCTGCCGGCGCTCGTGGCGAAGCTCGTCACGTGAACGCAGCCCCGAAATCCCGCGCCCATCTGGTGGAGCGTGCCGTCGAGGCGATGGCGGGCATGTCCGTCTCGCCGCAGCCAGCCGCTCCCGCCGCGCCGCCGGAAGCGCTCGCGCCAGCACCATCACCAGCACCGGCGCCTCCATCCACGCCGGCACCGACTGCCCCGGCGATCACGCCCGCTCCTGCCGCAGCGCAGGCTGCCGCGAGCGCTCCGCCTGCGCCTCCGGCCCCACCCGCACCGCCCGTGTTCGGCGCCGCACCGCCGCCTCCCCCCTCAGCCCCGAGCGGCCTGCCGCCGATCACGATCGAGACGATGGGCAAGGCCGGGCTCGTCGTCGCCCCGCTCGGCACGGCGCGGTCGCGCCTGTCGGAGGAGATCGCCGTCGTCCAGCACAGCGTGCTGCGCACCGTGAAGGCCACGCGGGCCGCCGATGGGCGCTCGCCGCGCATCATCATGGTCACGAGCGCGCGGCCGGGCGAGGGCAAGACCTTCATGTCGCTGAACCTCGCCGCGAGCTTGGCCAACAGCGGGACGCGGCCGGTCGTTCTCGTCGATGTAGACGGCAAGCACATGTCGATCAGCCACCTGCTCGGACATGCTGACACGCCCGGCGTCCGCGTGCTCGCCGCCGATCCGACGCGCCTGCCGAGCCACCTGCTGATCCCGACCGAGATCAAGCGGCTGTCGCTGCTCTCGTTCGGCCCGGTGCCCGACCATGTTCCTGCCATCCCGCCGGGGCAGCTTGTGGCGTCTGCGCTGCAACGCCTTGCCGCCGCCCTGCCGGAGCATCTGATCGTCCTCGACACCCCGCCATGCCTCTCGACCAGCGACCCGGGCGCGCTCGCGCCCATCGCCGGCCAGGTGCTGATGGTGGTCGAGGCGGAGCGGACGCAGCGAAGCGAGGTTGAAGCGGCCCTTGACATGGTAGACTCATGCCCGACGCTGCAACTCGTCCTCAACCGTGCGGTCCTGACTGCCAATGACACCTTCGGCGCCTATGGCGGCTACAGCGCCTACTCCACCTACCCGGCTGGGTAGGGGGAAGCGTACGCGCGAACCATCCGGCGGCGAGATGCGGCAGAAAGCTGCGACCGGGACCTTCCTGGCCGTTGTTTTCCTTGGTTTTCCGGCTGCCGCGCAGCTCGAGGCGCCGACCCCGTCGCTGCCAGCCCCCTCTGTCGCGCCATCGCTCACTCCCCCGCCTGGGCCGGCGATCGGCGGTACGCTGACGGGGCCATCGCAGCCTGGCGGCTTCTTCGGACAGGGCGGCCAAGGTGCGATCCTCGCCCCCGATTCGCGCACGCGACTCGGCACGGTGGGCTTCCCCTTCAACGCCGTGGGCGGGCAGGGTGAGGTCGCCGGCCAGCCGACGCGGGGGTGGAGCTTAACGCCCAGCCTATCGCTCGAGCAAAGCTACAACGACAACATCCGCTTCAGCACGACGAACCGGCAGGACGATTTCATCACCACCGTCCGCCCCGGCATCCTGCTCGGCGTCGATACGGTGCGGCTGCAGGGCACGCTGAACTACGCCCCCGGCATCCTCTACTACTGGAACACGAGCGACCAGAACCGCATCGACCATAACGGCAACGCCCAGTTCCTCGGCATCGTCGTGCCCGATTTCTTCTTCATCGACGCCCGCGGCTCCGCCGCCGTGCAGTCGCTCAGCGGTGGGTTCACGCCTGATTCCGAGGCCTCCGTCGGGCGTGAGAACCAGGTGCAGACGACGACGTTCTCGCTCTCGCCGTACCTGACGCACCGCTTCGGCGGGCTGGCCTCAGCCCGCGTCGGCTATGTCTATTCGTATGTGAACCAGGACAGGGCCGACCCCGACGCGCCGCTGCCGGACGATACGCAGCTGCAATCGAGCTTCACCCCGTCGGAGTACAGCTCCCACCAGGGCTACGTCGTCGTCCGCAGCGGCGAGGACTGGGGCCGCGTCGCGATGCAGGGAACGCTCAGCACCACGCAGTTCGAGGGCAGCGGCCTCTATGACGGCGCCTACCGCGACATCGCGCTGACCGAGACGCGGTATGCCTTCACGCCGACGGTGGCCGGCCTCGTCGAGCTCGGCTGGGAGCGCCAGCGCTTCAACACCGTGCCGAAGACCGACATCGACGACCTCGTCTGGGCCTTCGGCGTCAGGCTGACGCCGACACCCGAAAGCGTCATCGTCGCGAAATACGGCCATCGCGACGGGTTCAATTCGTTCTACCTCGACGGCACGCTGGCCGTCGGCGTGCGCACGCGCATCTTCGCGAGATATGCCGAGCAGCTGACGAGCTCCGCGCTCACTGCCGGAGACCTGCTCGGGACCACGACGCTCGACCCGCTCGGCAACCCCGTCGATGCGCAGACGGGCGCGCCCGTCCTGCCGGGCTTCGCCAATTCCACCCTCGGCATCCAGAGCGGGCTGTCGCGCCAGAAGGTCGCCACCGCCTCGATCAGCCAGACCTGGACGCGCGATACGTTCAGGCTCTCGCTCAGCCAGACCGACACCACGCCCGTGGCGAACGCCCCTGGCCAGACGCCGGGATTCGCCTCGAAGGGAACGAATCTCGGCCTCTCCTGGTCGCGCGACCTGGCGCCGACGACGACGCTCATCAGCTTCGCCAACTACGGCATCACGACGAGCGGCCCGCAGGATACGGAGGGAACGACCTGGGGCGCCGGTGCCTCGCTGGTGCAGGAGCTCCGGCCGGGGCTGTCGGGCGCCTTGACCTACCGCTTCAACTACCGCGACGGAGGCGTGACGCGGACCGGCAACCCGAATGCCGGCGAGGCGACGCAGAACATCATCACCGCCGGCCTGCGCCAGAGTTTCTGACCCTGAAGGGGAGCTTCTGGCCCCGCGGGAGCGTCTGGCCCCGCGGGAGCGTCTGGCCGTTCAGGGAGGGACCGTGGTGGCCCTGTACCACCCAGCCCCACGTGGACCCGGAGGACCGCTGACGCGGATGTCAGCCGACACCATCTGATGGAAGGAAGCGCAACGGATTAGGCTTCCGAAAGGTTTTGCAGCCAAAGGTTTTGCAGCCAAAAGGTTTTCTGGCCAAAGGTTTTCTGGCCAAAGGTTCTGGCCAGAGTTTTTCCGGCCAAAGCCCGCGGCCTTGCCGAGGACATGTCCCATGTACGTCGCATTCTACGGGTTCGACGACCACCCCTTCCTGATGACGCCGGATGCGCGGCTGTTCTACGCCTCGTCCGTGCACAGCCGCGCCCAGGCCCACCTCATCTACGGGCTCGAGCAGCGCGAGGGCTTCGTCATCATCACCGGCGAGGTGGGCGCTGGAAAAACCACCCTGATCGAACGCCTCTGCGCCCAGCTCGACCCCACCTCCTTCGCCGTCGCGCGGATCATGACCACCCAGGTCTCGGGCGATGACCTGCTGCGCCTCGTGGCCGACGGGTTCGGCGTGCCATCGGACGGCAACAAGGCGCAGCTGCTCCGCGGCATCACCGACATGCTGCGCGGGGGCGAGCAGGTCGGCCGCAGGCACGTGCTGATCGTCGATGAGGCGCAGGCGCTGCCGATGCCAGCGCTCGAGGAACTGCGCATGCTGTCGAACATCACCGAGGGCGGGCGCGCGCTGCTCCAGGTGGTGCTGCTCGGCCAGCCGCAGCTTCGCCGCACGATGGCGAGCCCCGACCTCGACCAGCTGCGCCAGCGCGTGCTCGCGAGCTTCCATCTCGGCGGGCTCTCGCGCGAGGAAACCCACGCCTATGTCGAGCATCGCCTCCGCGCCGTCGGCTGGACCGGCAACCCCGCCTGGCACGCCGATGCGCTCGACATCGTGCACCGCTTCAGCGGCGGCATCCCCCGCCGCATCAACCGCCTCTGCTCGCGCGTGCTGCTCGGGGCGGCGCTTGAGCAGAGCCGGGAGATCACGGCCGAGATGGTCGAGACGACGGCGCGCGAGCTCGAGGGCGACCTCTCCGGCGGGCTCGCTCCCGGCACCGTCCAGGGTGCCGGCGGCACGCTCGGCGGCGTCGACCATGCGCTGATGACGGGCCGTGTGAACGGCGCATCGGCCGTCGAGACGCAGCGCATGGCCGAACTCGCCAACCGCATCGAGGCGCTCGAACAGATGAGCGCCAGGCGCGAGCGCGTGTTCAACCGGCTGATGGACCTCTTCGCCGGCGGCGGCAGGCTGCCGTGAGCTCCCTTGCGCTCAGGAATGCGATGAGTGTCGATGTCGAGGACTGGTTCCAGGTCCAGGCCTTCGCCGGAACCATTGCGCGCGGGGCGTGGGAGAGCCTGCCCCGCCGCGTCGAGGAGAACACCGACCGCCTGCTCGCGCTGTTCGATGACGCCGGCGTGCGCGCGACCTTCTTCACACTCGGCTGGGTGGCCGAGCGTCACCCCGCCCTGGTCCGCCGCATCGTCGCGGGCGGGCATGAGCTCGCGAGCCACGGCCACATGCATGAACTCGTGCACGCGATCGGGCCCGAGCGGTTCCGCGCCGACCTTCTGCGCGCGCGTGCGGCCCTCGAGGATGCGGGCGGTGTTGCGGTGATCGGCTATCGCGCGCCGACCTTCTCGATCGGCCCGGCGTCAGCCCCCTGGGCGCACGCGATCCTCGCCGAGACGGGGCACCGCTACAGCTCCTCGATCTTTCCGGTGAAGCACGATCTCTACGGCGCGCCGGATGCGCCGCGTGGCCCCTGGCGGCCCGATGCGTCAGGGGTGGTCGAATTGCCGATGACGACGGTGCGGCTCGGTGGCCGCAACCTGCCCTGTTCCGGCGGCGGCTGGTTTCGCCTCATTCCCTATGCGCTGTTCCGCGGCGGCCTCAGGCGCGTGAACGCGGTCGAGCGGCGCGCGGGCATCTTCTATTTCCACCCCTGGGAGATCGACCCGTCCCAGCCGCGCGTGGCAGAGGCGCCACGGCTGTCGCGCTTCCGCCACTATACCGGCATGAGTACGATGGCGGCCCGCGTCGGCCGCCTCCTGCGCGACTTCACCTGGGGGAGGATGGACGAGGTGTTCGCGCACGAGATCGCAGCCATCCATCCATGACCGTCATCGTCAAGACGCTCGCTGACGCTCCCGCCGGGGCGGCGGAGGCCTGGGACCGTTTCGTCCACGCAACCGAGGCGGCGACGTTCTTCCACCTATCGCCCTGGGCCGGCGTGATCGAACGCTCCTTCGGCCACACGACGCACTACGCCTATGCCGAGGAGGATGGCGCGATCACGGGCGTGCTGCCGCTCGCGCGGATGCGCACGCGGCTGTTCGGCGACCTGCTCGCCTCCACCCCATTCTGCGTCTATGGCGGGCCGGTGGCCGTCACGCCAGGTGCGATGGCGGCACTTACCGCGCATGCCGAAGATCTCCGCCGCAAGCTTGGCGCGCCTGTGCTTGAGTTCCGCCGCATCGAGAAGGCCGACGAGGGGTTCCTCGACCGCCCGCCCCTCTACTATACGTTCCGGAAACAGATCGTCATCACCGGCGACGACGTGAAGGACCAGGAACGGAACATTCCGCGCAAGCAACGCGCCGAGGTGCGCAAGGGCTTCAAGAAGGGCCTCGCCTCCGTCTCGAACAGCGACATCGCGACGCTTCATCGCATCTATGCCGAGAGCGTGCGCAACCTGGGCTCGCCGGTGTTCCCGCGCCGCTACTTCCAGGCACTCGCCGATGCCTTTCCCGCTGCGCATGACGTGACCACCGTGCTGCACGAGGGCGCCCCCGTCACCTCGGTGCTGAACTTCCACTTCCGCGAGCAGGTGCTACCCTATTACGGGGGCGGAACGCTTGCCGCGCGCGGGCTTTCCGCCAACGAGGTGATGTACTGGGAGGTGATGCGGCGCGCGGGCAAGGAGCGTGGGGCCACGCTGTTCGATTTCGGCCGGTCCAAGGAAGGCACCGGCGCCTTCGCCTACAAGAAGAATTTCGGGTTCGAGCCGGAGCAGTTGCACTACTGCTACCGCCTGGGCGAGGGGGCCGCGATCCCCGACAACAACCCGAACAACCCGAAATACAAGGCGGTGATCGCCCTCTGGAAGCGGATGCCGCTCTGGCTCGCCAACATCCTCGGCCCGCCCCTGGTGCGCGGGCTCGGCTGAGCGTCGTGCGGCGGCTCCTCTATCTCAGCCATCGCATCCCCTTCCCCCCCGACAAGGGAGAGAAGATCCGCGCCTGGCATATCCTCGAGCATCTGGCGCGGCGCTTTGCCGTCGATGTCGGCTGCCTGGTCGATGACCCGGCCGATCTCCGCCACGTGCCGGCCCTTGCCGCGCGCGTCGCTTCACTCGAGGCGCACCAGGTCGCGGGCGGGGCGCGGGCCTATCTCCGCGCGCTCAGGCACCTGAAGCCTGGCGGCACGCTGACCCGCGGGTGGTTCTTCCACCCCGCCCTCGATGCCTGGGTGCGGAAGGGGCTTGCGTCGGGCCGTTACGATGCCGTGTTCGTCTATTCCTCGGCGATGGCGCCCTACGTGATGGGCCACCCGCGGCATCCGGCGACGCAGGTGCGGGTGCTCGACCTCGTCGATGTCGACAGCGCGAAGTTCAAGGCCTACGCGCAGACCGGCACCTCCCTGCTGCGGCCGGTGCATGCGCGCGAGGCCCGCACCCTGCTGGCGCTCGAACGCGCGGCGGCGAAGGCGTTCGACCACACGCTGCTCGCCTCGGCTGCCGAGGTCGCGCATTTCCACAGCCTCGCCCCCGAGGCGGGGCACGTGCAGGCGCTCGACAACGGCGTGGACGCTGCGCGGTTCGACCCGGCCGGGGCCTATCCGAACCCGTTCCCCGATGGCGCGCCGGCGATCGTCTTCACCGGCGCGATGGGATACCGCCCCAACATCGATGCCGTGACGTGGTTCGCCGAAGCGGTCCTGCCGCGCCTGCGCGGCCGCAGCCCGGCCCCGTCATTCCACATCGTCGGCGCCAACCCGGCGTCCTCGGTGCGTGCGCTCGCCGCGCACGAGGGCGTGTTCGTCACCGGCACGGTGCCCGACATCCGCCCCTATCTCGCCCATGCCGCGGTGGCGGTGGCGCCCTTGCAGATCGCGCGCGGCATCCAGAACAAGGTGCTGGAGGCGATGGCGATGGCCCGCCCCGTGGTGGCGACCACCGGCGCATTCGAGGGCGTTCGCGCTGTGCCTGGGCGTGACCTGCTGGTGGCGGACGCGCCATCCGATTTCGCGGGGGCGGTCGCGGCGGTGCTGGATGGTGCGCATCCCGCGCTCGGCGCCGCGGGCCGCGCGGCGATGCTGGCTGGCCACGACTGGTCAGCCACGCTCGCGCCGCTCGATGCGATGCTGGGCTCCGGCTGAGGATTTCGCAGGAAGCAGCCTGTGGTTCAGGCGGCGCGGCGCCGGCGGCGTGCCGCGACGCCAAGGCCGGCGAGGCCGACGCCGAGCAGCGCCAGCGTTGCAGGCTCGGGCACCGGCAACGTCATCGTGCCGACCGAGAACAGTACCAGGTTGGCAGAGCCGCCACCGCCGAGGATGTCGACCGTGCCGGTGACCGTCAGGCCGTCGCCGCCCCAGTTGTCATCGGTGACGAAGAACGCCGTGTTCGGCGCCGGGCCGTTGCCGTCGACGGTGCCGGCGGCACCGGGGGCGAACCCATCGACCGACGTGAAGGTGACCGTCGCCTCGCGGTTCGAGAACACCCGCAGCGTGTTGCCGACGAGCGGGGCGAGGGTGGAGGACACCGTCGTGCCGTCGATGTTGATCGAGACGCCGACCGCTCTCCAGACCAGCGTGAAGCTGTGCGAGCCGGGATAGCTGCCCCAGTTGAACTCGCCCTGGTTGAAGTTGCCGGACTGGCTGGTGCCACGGCCGGCACCGATCTCCCAGTCGGCGGCGCCGGCGCGGCCGCCGCGCAGTTCGACACCGTAGGTACCGGGCGACGCGTTCGGCTGCGCTTGCTGCGGCACGTAGGTCGCGGCGGCGGGCACCGTGTTGTAGAGCACCACGGCGGCCTGAGCGCCGCCCGGAATGGAAGCCGCGAGCGCGATCGCTGCAAGAGCGGCGGGAATACCCAGCTTCATCGACAATGACCCCTGTTGGTTGGCGCCGCGCCTGCCGCTGCCATGGCAAATGTGATGCAGGTCACGTGCCATAGCGCAGAGAGATGAATCAATTGCATTTTTTTGAGATCGGCGGCGCGCATCGTCGACTGTAAGATTTTCCGACACGACAATCATCCCGGAGCACATCAGTGCGTTGAGAAGAAACACCAATCCTGAGACAGCCCGGCCGACGAGAGCCCACCGGCAGCCGCGTGATCCCCGCGCGAGTACGTCATGCCCTGTCATGCCTATTTCTGTGGGATTGTTCCCGTTTTCCTTCATCGGGCTTTCGATCCGGCCGTCTGGCTGGTACATTGCGCCGCATGAACATGCTGGGTGGGCGCGCGACCGTTGTGGCCCCCGATGGCGCCCTGCCGGCCACGGCCGCAGGTCCCGTCGCGTGGGCGCCTGCCGTCGTGGCGCTCGTCGCCGCCCTGGCCGTCTGGGCGGCCCTCTTCTCCACCGAGATCGCCGCTGCCGTCACCGTCTGGAACACGTCAACGGCCTACAACCATTGTTGGCTGATCGCGCCGATCGCCACATGGCTGTTCTGGCAGCGGCGTGAGCGGCTGGCGCTGCTCGCACCCATCCCCGCCCCTGTCTTCGCGCTGCTTGCCATCCCCGGCACGCTCATCTGGTTCGCGGCGGAGCGTCTCGGCATCATGGAGGGGCGGCAGCTGGCCGCCTTCGGCCTGGCGCAGGTGATCGTGCTCACGGTGCTCGGCTGGCGGTTCGCGCTCGCGTTCGCGGGGCCGCTCGCCTACCTGATTTTTCTCGTGCCGTTCGGTGGCTTCGCCGTCCTGCCGCTGCAGCACATCACTGCCTGGATGATCGACTGGGGCCTCGATGTCCTGGGCATCACCCACTATGTCGACGGGCTGATGATCGAGACGCCGGCCGGCCTGTTCCATGTGGCCGAGGCCTGCGCTGGCCTGCGCTTCATCATCGCCGCCCTTGCCTTCGGCGCGCTCTACGCGCTCGTGATCTTCCGCAGCCCGTGGCGGCGGCTGATCGTCATGGCGCTGGCGCTCGCCGTTCCCGTTCTCGCCAACGGGATCAGGGCCGGCGGCATCATCGTGCTCGCCGAATATCTCGGCAGCGCCGAGGCGGCCGCGGCCGACCATGTCATCTACGGCTGGGGCTTCTTCTCGGCGATCATCCTGCTGCTGATCCTCGCCGGCCTGCCGTTCCGCGAGGACGCCGCCCCGCCCGCCGCGCCGCTCTTCCCGGCACCCCCCGGCCCTCCCGCGCGACCGATGGCACTGGCCGGTGCCGCCGCGCTCGCGGCCGGGCTTGGCGGGGCAGGGCCAGCGGCGGCGATGACGCTCGCCTACCAGGGCGGCGCGCCGGTCGAAACCACGCTCCGCCTCGCGGCACCCGACGGATGCGCAGTGGTCGAGGGCGGGCTCGACTGCCAGGGCCTTCGGGTCCGGGCGACGATGCTGGTGTTCTCGCCACGGGCGAACTGGAGCGAGGTCAGCGCCGCGCGCTGGCGGCTCGGCCGCGGCGGGTCGGATACCGAGCTCACCTTCACCGTGCCGATCGGTCCTGCGGGAACCGGCGGGGGCGGGCTCTGGCGGGCGCGGCAGGCCGATGACGGCGACGGGCTGTCCGCCACGGCCTCGTGGCTCGGCGGCAGGGCGGTGGGCGACGGGCTCGGCAGCAGGGCGGCGCAGGCCCGCAACAGCCTGGCCGGCGGCGCCGGTGCGCCCGTGCTGGTGGTGGTGAGGGCGGTTCCGACGGAGCGCGCGCAGCCCCTCGGCGGCGCGCGCGAGCGGCAGGTGTTCCAGGCGGTCCTGGCAGCCCAGGGGGCCGGGCTGGCGGCAGAGGCCGCGGCGCGGTCGCAGGGGAATTGACCCCGGGCAATGAGTCGGAATTCTTGACAGCTGCGCGGCCGTCAACGTTTGCTCACTCGCAAGGCATTGGTTAACAGAGATTTTCGAGTCTGGCACGCGATGTGCTTTCACGCTGAAGCACAACGCATTTGCCCTTATTCAGGAGCTATCTTATGAAGAACCTACTGCTTTCCTGTGCGACATTCGCTGCTCTCTCGTTCGGTGCGATGGGTGCCGCACACGCCGCCCTGACGCTGAACCTCACGGGCACGGCCGGCATCATCCCCGGCGCCGAAATCACCAACGACGCGCTGCAGCCGCTCGGCTTCAACAACCCGCTCGGTGGCTTCTACGGCGCGCAGGTCTACACCTCCGCCGCCGGCACCGTGACGTTCCAGCTGCTCGGCTGGGAAGCCGGTGCGATCAACCGCATCATTTCCGGTGCCAACGTCCGCGGGTCGCTCGGCGATACGAACGGCTGGCAGACCCCGGTTGGTGCCAATGCGACCACGTTCAACGTCGCGGTCGGCGCTGGCAACAATCTGCTCCCGTTCTCGTTCAGCACGACGTTTGCTCCGGCAGCAACGGTTGCCAACGGCGCCAATCCGCTCGAGAGCGATCCGCCGACGGGCAACAACCTGCCGGTCGTGAACTTCTTCTCCACGTTCGGCCAGCCTGACGGCGCTCCCCTCCCGGCCGGCAACCCGGGTGAGACGGCGCGGTCCGGCAACGTCCTGTACCTCTTCTTCGACGATCGTGGGTCGAGGCGCGATGACCCGACCCGGGGCGGGAACAGGACCATCACGGACGATGACAACCACGACGACCTGGTGGTGAAGCTCACCTTCACGCCGACCGCCGTTCCCGAGCCCGCCACGCTCGCCCTGCTCGGCGCTGGCCTGCTCGGCCTCGGCTTCGCGGCGCGCCGCCGCCGCAACAAGACGGCCTGATCTTCCGCACATCGCGGGGCTTCCGCAGGGGCGGCGCTGGCAACAGCGCCGCCCTTTGCGCGTCCAGGTAGCATCCGGCCATCCACGACCGGCCTTGTCGGATTTCTTGACGCGCTTGGGGTGATTGACCGAGCGCAGACTGTCGGAATTCCTTACGGACAGGCGGGCGCCGCAGGACGCCCACTCGCAAGGCACTGATCCAGAACAGGCTTCCGATCTGGCACGCAGAGTGCACTACCATCGTCGGCGGGGGCCAACTTGGCTTGGAGGCTCGACGATGAAAAGGACGCTTCTCGCAGGCGTTGCTGCCCTTGCATTCTCAGCCGGCGCAGCAGAGGCGGCGCTGCTCTCGCTTGGCAGCGGCACAAACGGCGCACCGGTCGCTGGCCAGATCCCATCTCCCGGCCCGACAGAGGGTCCCAATACGAACCAGCTTCTGCCGCTGTTCGGCCTTCCGGCCGCCGGGCCTGGCTATGGCTGGTACGGCGCGACCATCGTCGGCACCGCGGGTGCGACGTACCTCTATGAGCTGTTCGGCGCCGAGGCGAGCAACAAGAACCAGCTCAAGCAGGGCTTCAATACATTCACTGGCACCGGCGATACCGGCAGCGCGCTTGACGGTGTCAATCGTGCGACCAGCCTGGCCGCGCCGCTTGCATCCTTCACGAGCAACAGCCTGGCCTTCAAGTTCGTCATCAACGGCGGGAATGGCGGCACCTACGAAGTCCGCAACAATGCCGATCCGCTCGTTCCGGGTGTTGGTGGCGGCAACCCCGACGATACCGCAGTGAACGCGCAGAATTTCTTCGCGACCTTCGACATCACTGACAATCGCGCCGCCGGGTCGCGGCAGCAGACCGGCGATGTGGTCTATCTCTGGCTCGATGACGGCAACCAGACCGACGATAACCACGATGACTTGGTGGTCCGCATCACCGCCAGCGTCGCTCCTGTCCCCGAGCCCGCCACGCTCGGCCTGCTCGGCGCTGGCCTGCTCGGCCTCGGCTTCGCGGCGCGCCGCCGCCGCAACAAGGCAGCCTGATCTTCCGCACATCGCGGGGCTTCCGCAGGGGCGGCGCTGGCAACAGCGCCGCCCTTGGCACACCAGGCCCGATCATCAGGGGGGTGTCGGAATTCCTGGCAGGGCGGGCACGACGATCAGATGAACTCACTGCAATCTGTCGGCAATCTTTACGTAAGGCGGATCGTCATCCGGATCCGGCCCGCAAGGCGCTGGCGAGCAACGCTGTCCTACGCTGGCATGCAGCATGCATCACCGCTGGCGGAGGGGAACTCTTGGCCAGGAGTTCCAATGATGAAGAAGGCTCTACTGACCGGTTTTGCTGTCTTTGCCGTGTCCGCGGGCGCTGTCATGGCCGCGCCGATCACGATCGGCCCTGGGCCGGCCGCGGGAACGCCAACCGCGGGCATCATCCCGTCCAACCTGCCCGCTGGCGGCACCAACGAGTTCCTGCCGCTGTTCGGCATCCCGGCGACGGGCAACGGCCACGGCTATTTCGGCAGCACGATCTCCGGCCTCGCCGGCGACTACCGGATCGACTACTACGGCGCCGAAGCCAGCAACCTCAACCAGTTCGCCGCACCGGGCGGAACGGTCCTGTTCTCGCACGGAGGTGGCACCACCATCGCCCCGAGCCTCGCCGCGCCGCTTCAAACCGCGGTGGTGACGTTCGGTGCCGGCACGCTCGACTTCCGCTTCCTGATCAACAGCATCGCGGCTGACGCGGTGATCAACGGCGCCAACCCGGACAACCTGATCGGTCCGCCGAACTCGGGGCCGAACTTCTTCGCGACGTTCGATCCGTCGGATGCCGCCGGCAATGGCGGGCTGACCGGCAACAGCGTCTACGTGTTCCTCGACGATGCCAACAACGTCGATGACAACCACGACGACATGCTGGTGAGGATCACCTACATCGAGACGGCCGTTCCCGAGCCCGCCACGCTCGGCCTGCTCGGTGCCGGGCTGCTCGGGCTCGGCCTGGCCGCACGCCGCCGCAACAGGGCCGCCTGATCGACGTCATGTGACTGTCGCGGGACTTCAGCAGGGGCGGCGCTGGCAACGGCGCCGCCTTTCGCACGTCTGGGGTGTGTCATCTCCCCGTTGATCGCGCATGTCGGGTTCCTTGACAGGGTGCCGGCGCGCCTGCGACCACCCCTAAGCGAATCAACACTTTATGCGTGTGGCATTCGTCTTGCAAAACACATATCAGATCGATTTTTCATACAAAGGTACGAAGAACATGAACGCCATCCGCCTCACGGTCACCGCTGCTGCCCTCGCCGGCGCTCTCGTGTCGACAGCCGTAGAGGCAAGCCCGATCGTCCATGACAGCATCGCCGATTTCACCACCATCCAGAACGTGCAGGGCGGCGCCACGGGAAACAGTGCCGCGGTGAACACCACCGTCGCCGCCATCCGCCCTGACCGCGTGGCCATCGCCAACATGTTCGACGGCAACGCGAACACGATGTACTCGATGGGCTTCGGCGGCACGCTGAACCTGTTGATCGCGCCGACGACCAACACCATCACGAGCGGCTCGGTGATCGAGCTCACAACCGGCGGCGTCGACCATCGCGAAGCGGCGCAGATCTACCTTGGTACCGACCTGGGCGGCTGGCAGCTGATCGGCACGGTGCTCAACGCAGCCGCCTCGGGCAGCGCAAGCGGCATCGGGTCGGTGATCAACGTCGCCAACCCCTTCGCCTCGCTGTCCTTCGTCACCACCGCCAACGGCCAGAGCAGCTTCGTGCTGACGGTGACGGACGGCGCGTTCAACACGCTCCGCCTGGTCGACGCCTCGACGCCGACGGGCCGCGAGCAGGACGGGTTCGACATCGCCGAGCTCCGCGTCACCTCGGTTCCCGAGCCCGCGACGCTCGCGCTGCTCGGCGCCGGCCTGCTCGGCCTCGGCTTCGCCGCGCGCCGCCGCAAGGCGGCCTGAGCCTGGCGACACACTGTCGGATTTCTTGACAGCGTACTGAAAGGGGCGGTGCCGGCGACGGCACCGCCCCTTCTCGTCGTGCCTTGACCGGCAACCCCAGTTGGCCCGACCTCAGCCTGGGCCTTTGACTTCAGCCTGGGCCTTTCACCTCAACCTGGGCCGTCGAACAGCGCCGCGTAGGCTTCGAACATCGCCTCCTGGTCGAACTCGCGCTCGGCCTTGGCCCGGTTCGCGGCGCCGAGCCCGGCACGCAGCGCCGCATCAGCCAGCAGCGTCCGCAGCGCGGCAGCGAGTGCTGCGTCATCGCGCGGCGTGAGGAACCGCCCCTGCGCCTCGGGCAGCATCGCGCGCACGTCGCCCACGTCTGTCGCTGCAACCGACCGCGCGCTCGCCATCGCCTCGAGAACGGAGAACGGCATCTGCTCGGTGTCGGAGGACAGCGCGACGACATCGAAGCACCGGTAGGCCGGCGCCGGATCGGGCAGGTGGCCGAGGAAGCGCGTGCGGTCCATCAGCCCGAGCCGGTCCGCGAGCGCCGCGAGTCCTGCCTGTTCCGGCCCGTCGCCGGCGATCGCGAGGCGGAAGGCGATGCCCTCGTCGCGCAATATCGCAGAGGCCCGGAGCAGGCGGTCGAGCCGCTTCTCCGGCCGCAGCCGCGCGACCGTGCCGATCACCGGCCCGGATCCCGGAAGGTCCAGCGCGGCGGCGGCCCCGGCCGGGTTGAAGGCCGCGAGGTCAAGCCCGTTGGGGATGTAGTGCAGCCGCTTCCCGGGCAGCCGCCAGAGGTCGCGCGCCGCGGCAAGCAGGGTGCGCGAGGGAAGCACGACAGGGCTTGAACGCAGCACGAGGCGGCGCGCGAGAACGCGGCGCAGCTTCTGCCCCTCCGCCTCGTCGGGACCGAACCCGTCCTCGGTGTGGAGGTGGCGCAGCCCCGGGAGGGTGCGCGCGACCGCTGCCCATTCGATGCTGCCCCAGTTGCTGGTCACGAGCAGCGCGGGCCTGAGACCGGCGAGAACGTTGCGGATCCTGAGCAGCCTGAGCGCCCCCTCGCCGAACCTGACGGGCGAGGGCAGCAGCGAGAGCGGCACGGTGGGCGCGATCCGGCTGGATGCGTCCGTCACGCCGTCGAGGGCGATGACGGCATGGCGCCAGCGCGGCCCGTACCGGTTCGCGATGGCACAGAACCGCGCCTGCGCCCCGCCGAGGCCGAAGCCGGGAAAGACGTGCAGCACCAGCTTCGCGCCGCCGCGCTCCGGGTAGCGTGTTTCGCTCAAGTTGCCTCACGGGTCCGCTTGACGACCACGAACAGCGAGGTCAAGACCGCTAGATCGTCATAGGAATAATCGCGGAACCGCGCTGCTAGCGGCAAGCGCTGCAGATCGCTGACACAGATTGGATCCGGCGTTCCATCAGCGAGCATCGCATCGAAGCCGGCCTTAGCGAGAAGCACGAGATAGTCATTGTGCCGGAGGCGGTTCTGAAAAGCCTGCGTATTGATCTGGGCCAGACGCCAGACGATTGCATCATCGTCGTAGCGCAGGAAATCCACGCGGGACAGTGAACGGTCCTTGTGCTGCCAGTGATCGGAATTGTCGACGATGTGACACATCGCTCCTTCGTCGCGGAGGATGCGGTGGAAGTCGCGAAGGAAAAGGCTGAGATCCCGTTCAGGCACATGTTCGAACGTCGCGCGCGAGATGATAAGATCGACCGATGCGGCTGCCTCTGCTGCCGTATCCCACGGCACGCGGTACTCCGGGGCAAAGCTGTCGAGCCGCATGCGCAGGGTTTCCCTCGGCTGCTCTAGTACCACCGCGATCTCGTCGAGCCTTGCGGTGATGCGCCCTCGTGCGATCTCCAACGTGCGATCATCCATCAGCCGCTCGACATCGGTCAGGACCAGTCGGTCAGCGCCGGCCATGTGGAACAGCATCGGGATCAGTGGAAGCCAGCCGGAGCCAAATTCGAGCACGGAGCTGCCGGCGATCGGCACACCCGCTTGCCGGAGCGCTGCCACCTGCTCGAGGCCCTGGGTGATGCAGAGAGCGGAGTTGCCAGGATCGTCGGCGTATGGCCGAAGCCGACGCTTGAGCCGCCGAAGCTCCGGCTGGAACGGAAGGAGGCCCCTGAGGACCATGTTCGCCAGATGGGTCGGTTTCATGCGCGCCACTCAATCCTGCCAGAGGGTTCGTCCAATGCCAGCGCCCGGGTACAGCGACCCTCATCGCGTCCGGCGAGACCGGATCGAAGAGCCGCGCTGCCTCGCCGTTTTCCAAAACCTCGTGCCCTTCCGGTCTGCGCGGCGACCAATCCATCATTAGGCATGTGCGTGCCATCGCGCTACTGGAGGCGCCGGCGCTGGACCGTGATCCGCGTTTGCGGATCACGGTCCAGCCGGCTTGCGCCTTTGCTGCCTCAGGACACGCTCGGCGAGCCGCGGGTCGATGATCGCCGCGTGATCAGCGGCATCGTTCACGTCTTGCGCTCTGGCGGGCGGTGTGGATGCGCCGGCGGCCTACGGACCGCGCAAGACGCTGTACAACCGGTTCGTGCGCTGGGCAGCCAAGGGTGGGTGGGAGCGCGTGTTCCGCGCGCTCGCAGCTGCTGGCGGCCCACCGGCCGAGCTGCTGCTCGACAGCAGCCACGTGAAGGCCCATCGCAGCGCCGGCGGCGGAAAATGGGGGAGCACGCGCAAGCCATCGGGCGCTCGCGCGGCGGGCGGACCAGCAAGATCCACGCGCTGACCGATCACCTCGGCCGCCCGATCGGTTTCGAGCTGACCGCCGGTCAGCACGGCGATGCGCCGGTGGCACTGGCGCTGCTCGCTCCCTGGCCGTCAGCCAGGCTCTGCATCGCCGACGCTGCGTATGACAGCAACGGCATCCGCAGCTTCCTGCTCGCTCGCGGCACCGTGCCAGTGATCCCGAACAACCCCACCCGCAAACAGCACCATCCCTTCGACCGGAGCGCCTACCGCAAGCGAAACCTCATCGAGCGCGCCTTCTGCCGCCTGAAGGACTTCCGACGCATCGCCACACGCGACGACCGACGCGCCGACGTCTTCCTCAGCGCCGTCTAACTCGCAGCAATCGTCACTTGGTGGATATGAGTCCGGAGCCTAGACAAGCCTCATCTTCCCGAAAGCCGCCGCACGAGTGGCCCCGCCCATTGCCGGGCGAGTGCCACGAGGCCGCGCGGCGAGAGCGGGTCGGCGATCACGAGGCCGATGCGCTGGCGGCGCGTCGCCGCCCAGAGCTGCTTGTAGGGGTCGTCCCCGCGGCCGAAATCGAGCACCTGCACGCCATCCTCCTCGATCAGCAGCGGGATCATCATCGCCGTCAGCACGGTTCCCGGCGAGGCCGCCCGCGCCGCCTCGTCATGGGCAAGCTTCAGCACCGTCGCGCGCCGCAGCCCCGCCTCGGTGCGATCGAGGATCCAGTACTGCGCGGCGATGGCGCGGCCGGCATCGGCCTCCCACAGCACGCCGAGGCGGAGCAGGCCGGCGGCGGCGGCGGCACGCATCAGTGCGGCGTCGAAGGCGGGGAAAGGCTCATCCGGCTTCCAGCTGCGGGCGCGCACGTCCTCGTAGGCGGCGATTCCGGCCTCGAGCGCCGGGCCGGGGGCGCGCAGGAGTTGGAACCGGGCGCTGCGCCTCGCCCGCGCGAGCTTGCGGGTGATCGTCGTGCGCAGGGTGGGCGGGCGCGCGGCGAGATAGCCCTCCCACGACGGTGCATCGCCGAGCGGTTCGTACCAGTTGCCGACATGATCGAACGGCGCGGCGAACGCGCGACCGGCGCGCAGGCCTGCGAGGAAGGCGGGGAGCGCTGGCAGGGCAGGGTCGATCAACTCGAGCGTCACGGGGCCTTCGCCGGTGAGGGCGCGGGCGATGGCGCGCGCGGCGATGTGCCGTGTGGCGACGTCCGCTGCCGGGTCATGCAACGGGCGCCAGGCCAGGCTGTACGGGCCGGTGAGGCTTGCGAGCCTCCCGGATCGGCGGACCAGCACGAGCAGCACAGTGCGGGCCGCATCGGTTGCCAGGACCGGCGTGGCATCGTCCGGCAGGGCGTTGGCGAGGACCGTGTCGAACCAGAGGCGGGAGGCGAAGAAGTTCCCCTCGCCTGGCTGCTCGAGCAGCCGGTCGGCCCAGCCTGGCAGGGCCAGGCCGGGCGCGATCAGCGACGCGGCGGTCGAGGACGTGCTCTGCACGCAGCCGATGTAGCGCAGGCGGGGTTGCGCGCGAACCCCGCCCGCGCCCTGGCGTTCAGCCGAACACGAGGTCGCCGGCCGCCAGCTGCGTGACGCCGGCGAGGAACACCGTGTCTCCGGCGCTGCCATAGGCGATCATCACGCCTGCCGTGCCGTTCACCGTCGTCGCCGTGGCCTGGACCGACGCCGACGCGATTCCCTGGAAGAACAGGCGGTCCGTGCCTGAGGCGAAGTCGGTGATCCGATCCGCCCCCGCACCGCTGGCGAACAGGAACGTATCGGCCCCGGCACCACCGGTCATGACATCGGCCCCCGCGCCGCCGCGGAGCAGATCGGCGCCGGCACCGCCGACGAGCGTGTTCGCGGCGGTCGTTCCCTCGAGGATCTGCGCGAAGGTCGCCTCCGGGATGCCGACAGGCTTGGCGAGGGTGAAGTTCCTCGCACCACTGGTCCCCATCACTGATGTGAGGCCAGCGTCGATGCCGTTGATCGAGACACTGTTGAGATGCAGGTTTCGATCGGCGGTCGCCGAACCACCCCAGCCATCATTCAGGAAGTTCACCGAGAGCTGGACGCTGTCGCCCCAGTTGCCCTTGATCGTGATCGTATCGCTCTGGCCATTCGCGCGGACCGAGGCTGCGGTAATGACGCCGCCGATCTGCTGGCCGTTGACGCCGATCGTGTACTGTGCGTTGCCCTGCCAGAAATCCTGCGCGACCTTCAGCACCATCGTGTCGCTGCCGCTGCCGAAGGTGAGGTTTTGCGGCGTCACAGTCTTCGTTGCTGCGAACAGCACGCCGCCAGTGGTGGCGAGCGTCGCCGACATGCCCTGCAGGTCCTGCCCGTTCAGCGACATGCCCTGAACATAGAGGTTGCGATCGGTCGCGGCTGTGCCGCCCCAGGCATCGTTGAGGAAACGCACCTCGACGGTATTCGCCGTGCCCCAATTGCCCTTGAGCGTGAGCGTGTCGCTCGTGCCGTCCGACCGCAGTGCCGAGGCGGTGAGCGTGCCGCCGAACTGCTGGCCGTTGACGAGCACCTGGTACTGGGCGGAACCCTGCCAGGCATCCTGCGCGATCCTCAGCACGAGCGTGTCGTTGCCCGTGCCGAAGCTGCGCGACACGGGTGCGAAGCCGGTTGTGACGACCGACACGGCCTGCGCCAGCACCGCAACAGACTCCGCTGCCGGAACATTCGCGAACACGAGGTCACCCTTGGCGAGGCTCCGCGCGCCCGTGAGGAACACGCTGTCGCCGGCCGTGCCGTAGGTGATCATCGTTCCGGACTTGCCGTCGACCGTGGCGATGCGGGCCTTCAACGAGGCAGGGTCGATGCCATCGAAGAAGAGCCTGTCGGTGCCGGAGGCGAAATCGGTGATCCGGTCGTTGCCGGCGCCTCGGCCGAGCACGAAGCTGTCCCTGCCCGCGCCGCCGCTCATGACGTCGTTGCCGCCGAGGCCACGGATGATATCTGCCCCCGCGCCGCCGATGAGCATGTTGGCAGCGCTCGTGCCTTCGAGGTTCAGCGCGGTGACGGGGGCGGGAAGGGTGAGGGGCTTGGTCGCTGGCGTGCTGCCAGCAGGCGGATAGAACTCATCGTAGATTTCAGGAATCGTGATCGCATAGGCGGGGTTGGCGACGTAGGAAGCCTCGTCGGTGAACGCGGGCTTGAGGGAGAGGAAGGATCGGTAGACAGCGGCGATTTCGGAGTCGCCTGTCAGATCATGGATGCCCGCAAGTGTCGCAAGACCAAGACGACCGTACTCTCCGCTGGCCCAACCGGTGGTCGAGGTCGTGTTGGACATGCCGCGGCTGACCGTCTCAGCGCCGATCTCTTCCCATGTCTTGTAGACTTCGCGCGTTGTCAGATTCGAGATGGCGATATTGTACGCGACTGCATCGCGCATCGCGAAGCCTTCGTCGCCGGCAGTAAACCGCCCGACGAGGTAGTTGGACATCCAGTCGATGAACGTCTTTGCATCTTCGCCGCCGCGCGTTGCCGAAATGATCGCGACGCCGGCAAAATAATCCTGCTGCCATGGGGCCATTGCCCCGCCTGGGTAGGCGCCCGGGAGATAGCCGTGCGCCTCGCCCTGTTGCGCGGTCCAAGCCGGGATCTGCGAGATCAGCCAGTCCCAGTTCTTCTGCGAGACGGTCTCGAAATAGGCCTGCTCTGCGCTGCCGTCGGGGCTCAGCCACGCTGCGTTCTCAACCTGGCGCAGGTTCCAGGCCGAACCGCGGACCTGGCCTCCATTGGTCACGATGCCTTCGCCGTTCATGCGCGTAACGGGAAACGTTCCCATCACGGCGGCCGAGGCCTGGGCCTGGAGGTTGTCCAGCATCCAGCGCTCGCCCGTCAGCATGTAGGGCACCGACGACAGGTCGGGCTGGTGCGCGTGATCGGGCGTCCACCCCGTGTCGGTGGGGCGCTGCTGCGTCAGCCCAGTCGAAGTACCATCGCCAGCGCGCCCGGTGCCGCCCCGCGGATCTGTCCAGAGCTTGGCGTAGTGATCGGTGTTGAGCCATGTATCATTGGTATCGTCCCAGAAGTTCCAGGGGACGGCGCCTGACGCTTCTGCCTGCCCCATCGCATACTCGGCGGCGCGAGCGTCGCCCGAGAGCAGCCAATGCACGTTGTGCTGGGTCGTGAAGCCGATGTCCGGGCGCCCGCCGGTGGTCGGCATGGCCTGCATGACGCCATTCGACGCGAGCGGGTCGCTCCACGTGCTCGCCGAGATCGCCGCGCCGTAGTTCGAGAGCGCCGGCTGCGACACCGGGATCGACAAGTCGTAGTTCGCGATCGCGCCGGTATCCTTCAGGTACTCGATGTCATGCTGGATGTTCAGCCAGCCGGATGACTGCGCGCCCAGGCCCTGCCCGCCATGCGGCCCGCCGGACGATACGCTCTCCATCCAGTTCTGGTACTGGCCTTGGTTCACGCTCTCCTGGATGACGACCTTGCCGTCGAGCGTCGCCTTCACCGAGTAGGCGACGCGGCCGCCAGCGGCTTCCATCGCCTCGTCGTTGTTGAACATAGCATCGACGGAGATGTTGCCGTCCTTGAACGCGGTCACGTCGAACTTCAGTCGCATCGAGCCGGGCACATCGACCTCGACGCGCGCCTGCGTCGCAAGCGGGCCCTTCTGCCAGATCGACGCCGAGCCATCGGCGAGCGCATCGCGCAGCGCGTCCATCACGTCGATCGTGATCTTCGGCTGGCCCGTGGGCGTGAGCTCGACCATCAGGCTGTGCTGGGAGGAGACGGCGGCGAGGTTCACCACGGGCTGGGCGGCCGGCGCCGCAGCCTTCTCCAGCACCACATCCACGCTCGTCCCCGCGCCGAGCATCGGCCGCTCGAACGACAGCACCGCCATCTTGATCGACCCATCCGGGTGGGTCGTCTTCACATCGACCTGAACCGGGACCGTCGTGGCGCCGATCTTGGCGATGAGTGACTGCCCAGCAGGCACATCGCCTGGCTGGAATACCTGGCCCATGGTCGTCACGCCTGCCTGGAGCGTGCCTGTGCCTGCGTTCTGCACCGTCAGTCCAACGACATGGCTTGTGCTCGGAGTGGATGAGTTAGTCATTCTTTAACTCCGGATAAGGGCGCGGGGACCCGCATGGTCGTTCACGGTGGTTAACGAAGAGTTGTTGACGAGCGTAGAGGTCCACCGATGACTGCCACTTCATTTGCGGCGGTCTTCGGTTGATTGTAACGGTCGGGCGATGATCTACGGCTGGACAGTCTTGGAGGGAACTACTATTGTCTGCGTCAGAGTGGTGGCTAGGCGTTTCGGTTGCAGAAGTGTGTACGGGGCACTACCCGTCTTTCATCCACGCCGCGAGCCACAGTTCAGCGAAATGTCGTTCACAACTTGGTCAAGTGAGGGAACCGCTGGGCCGTTTCGAGAACGTGGCAAGCGCGGCGCGCTGCTCTTCGTCCGGTCCGGCCGTACCGGACGCGCGCGGCAGCGACCTCGTTAGAGCCTTTTCCGATCAGTTTGGGTCGTATCCTGCGGCGGCGAAGCAGTTGGTGCACTCGTCGGGGGTGAAGGTGTCGATGATGCGGCCGATGGCATTCCACAGGCCGTCGAGCCTGCGCTCCGCGGCCTTGCGCAGCATGGCCTTGAGCTTTGCGAAGGCGTTCTCGATCGGATTGAAGTCGGGGCTGTAGGGTGGCAGGTAGAGCAGGCGTGCGCCGGCGGCCTCGATGGATGTGCGGACGCCCGGCCCTTTGTGGCTGCCGAGGTCATCCATGAAGACGATGTCCCGGACCGCAGTTCAGGCACGAGCACCTGATCGAGGTAGGCCTGGAAGGCAGCACCGTTGATCGGCTGATCGAGCACCATCGGCGCGACCATTCCGCTGTTGCGCAGGCCCGCGACGAAGGTGGTCGTCTTCCGGTTGCCGTGCGGGATGGCGGCGCGCAGCCGTTCGCCGCGCGGCGAACGGCCGCGCGTACGGGCCATGTTGGTCGAGGCCCAGGTCTCGTCGATGAACACCAGGCGGTCCGGGTCGAGGTCGAGTTGGCCCTCGAACCATTCCCAGCGCCGCGTCAGGACGTCGGGCCGATCCTGCTCGACCGCATGCGCCGACTTTTTTTTCAGCGTGATCCGCCGCGGCGCGAAGAACCGCCAGAGCGAGGCGATGCTGACCGGCACGCCGGCCTCGGCCAGTTCCGCGCGCAGCTCGCTCAAGGTGACGTCTGGCGTCCTCTCCACCAGACCGAGGATCCATGGCGCATGGCTCTCGATCCGTCCCGAGCGGCGGTCGCCGCCCAGAGGCCCGGGAGCCACCGAACCCACCTGCCGGTGCAGCGCCCATCAGCGGATCGCACTCGACGCCCCAACACCGAACCGCTCCGCCGCAGCGCGACACGTGACACCCGCCGCGATCGCCGCAACCACACGTTCCCGCAGATCAACCGATAACGCCTTCGGAGCCGAAGGCGGCCAGCGGCCACATGCCCGTCGGCCTCCTCTCCGACAGGCAGCGTGAAACAGATCCGATCCGCGTGGGGTGAAGGCCCTTGATTCAATTAGGTCTGAAGACGCTCTAACGGACGTTCACGAAGAGATACCGGTCGATCAGGTTTCAGGTCGATCAGGGGGGCGCGGGAACAGCGTCGCCTCCACGATCGCGCAGATGGCGTGGCCCAGCACCTCGTGGCCTTCCTGCACGCGCGGTGTCGATGCATGCGGCACGCGGAGGAGGATGTCGCATAGCGCCGGCATGTCGCCGCTGCCAGCGCCCGTGAAGCCAACCGTCGCCATGCCCTTGGTCCGGGCTGCGCCCAGCGCGGCGAGGATGTTGGGCGACCGGCCGGAGGTGGAGAGCGCGAACAGCACGTCGCCCGTGGCGCCGAGCGCCTCGACCTGGCGCGAGAACACCCGCTCGTAGCCGTAGTCATTGCCGATGCCGGTCATGATCGAGGTATCGGTGGTAAGCGCGATCGCGGCGAGGCCGGGGCGGTCATAATGGAAGCGCGAGACGAGCTCTCCCGCCCAGTGCTGCGCGTCCGCCGCGCTGCCGCCGTTGCCGCAGAGCAGCAGCTTGTTGCCGGCGCGCAACGCAGCGACCACGGCATCGGCCGCTGCCACGGTCGCCGCGCAGAGGGCCGCGTCAGCCGCCATGCGGGCGAGAAGGTCGGACGTGGTCCGCAACGTTTTGATTACGAAATCTTCGCCCGCCATGCCCGCCTCGTCCCTCGCGTCAGCCATCGATCACACCCCGGAACAGCGCAGCATACGCACCGGCGCGGCGGCGCCAGGAGAGGTCGGCCCGCATGCCCGCGCGCTGCATGCCGGCCCAGGCAACCGCATCGCCATGCAGCGCGGCCGCACGCATGATCGCCGCCGTGAGCGCTGGCGTCGTCACCGGCGCGAAGGCGAGGCCAGTGGCAACGCCCGCCTCCAGTGCCGCGGCATTGGCGTCAATCACGGTATCGGCAAGCCCGCCGACGCGCGCGACAACCGGCACGCAGCCGTAGCGGAGGCCGTAGAGCTGCGTCAGCCCGCACGGCTCGAACCGCGAGGGGACGAGGATCGCGTCCGCCCCGCCGAACATTATGTGCGACAGCGTCTCGTCGAAGCCGATGCGCACGCCGACGCGGCCGGGATGGGCCTGCGCCGCGGCAAGGAACGCGCCCTCGAGCGCGGCATCGCCCGAGCCGAGCAGCGCCAGCCTGCCGCCCGCCGCGACGAGCGCGGGCACCGCCTCGGCCAGCACGTCCATCCCCTTCTGCCAGGTCAGCCGGGTGACGACGGCGAACAGCGGCGATGCGTCAGCCGTCAGGCCGAACGCGACCTCGATCGCCGCGCGGTTCGCCGCACGCAGGTCGAGCGTCGCGGCGTCGTAGCGCGCGGGCAGCGCGGCGTCGGTCGTCGGTGACCACACCGTCTCGTCGATGCCATTGACGATGCCGGCCACCCGACCAGCCCGCGCGCGGATCAGCCCATCCAGCCCCATGCCGCCCTCCGGCGTGGCGATCTCGGTGGCGTAGGTCGGGCTGACGGTGGTGATCCTGTCGGCGAAGTGCATGCCCGCCTTCAGGAACCCCACATTGCCGTAGTACTCGATGCCCTCGACCGTGAAGGCTTCGGGGGGCAGGCCGAGGCTCGGGAACGTCTCTGGAGGGAACTGGCCCTGGAAGGCCATGTTGTGGACCGTCAGGACGGAGGGCACACGCCGGCCGGACGCAAAGGCGAGATAGGCGGGCGCGAGCGCGGCCTGCCAGTCATGGGCGTGCAGGAGATCGAACCGCGCGAGCCCTGCCTCGCCGCGCGCGAGCATGGCACCGGCGCGCGCGAGTGCGGCGAACCGCGCGGCGTTGTCCGGCCAGTCGCCGCCGCCGGGGGCCGTATAGGGGTTGCCGGGCCTGTCGAACAGCGGCGGCGCGTCGAGCACCGCGAGGTCGAGGCCGCCGGCACGGCCGGCGAGGATGCGCTGCCCCGGCCCCGGCGTGGCAATCGCGCGCGCGTCGCCCAGTGCGGCGAGGATGGCCGGGTAGCCGGGCAGGAGCGTCGTCACCGCGATGCCCTCTGCCGCGAGCGCGGCGGGAAGCGCGCCCGTGACATCGGCGAGCCCGCCGGTCTTGACCAGCGGATAGGCCTCGGATGCGACGGCGATGACGCGCATCGTCACGCCCCGATGCGGTCGATCATCGCCTGGGTGACGAGGCAGACACCGTTCTCGGTGCGGCGGAAGCGCGTGGCGTCGAGCACGGGGTCCTCGCCGATCACGAGGCCTTCGGGAATCGTCACGCCACGGTCGACCACGACGTTGGTCAGGCGCGCGCCGCGGCCGACCGTCACGTCGGGCAGCACCACGCCGCCATCGACGGCGGCGAAGGAGTTCACGCGCACGCCGGTGAACAGCAGCGACCGTCGCACCGTCGCACCCGAGACGATGCAGTTGCCCGAGACGAGCGAGGAGATCGCCTGGCCGCGGCGGCCATCCTCGTCATGGACGAACTTCGCCGGCGGGGTGATCTCGGCATGCGTCCAGATCGGCCAGGCGCGGTCGTAGAGGTCGAGCTCCGGCACGATGGCGGTGAGGTCGATGTTCGCCGCCCAGTAGGCATCGACGGTGCCGACATCGCGCCAGTAGCTCGTCGTCTCGTGTTCGGAACGGACGCAGGAGCGTTCGAAGCGGTGCGCGATCGCGGTGCCGTGCGCCACGAGATGCGGGATGATGTCGCCGCCGAAATCATGTTTCGATGACGCATCGGCCGCGTCGCGGCGCAGCTGGTCGAACAGGAAGTGGGTCTCGAACACGTAGATGCCCATCGAGGCCAGCGCGATCCCGGGCCGGTCGGGCAGTCCCGGCGGGTCGGACGGCTTCTCGAGGAACGCGGTGATGCGGTCGGTCGTGTCGACATGCATCACGCCGAAGCCGGTCGCCTCCATGCGCGGCACCTCGAGCACGCCGACGGTCACGTCGGCCTTCCGCTCGACGTGTTCGCGCAGCATCGCCTCGTAGTCCATCTTGTAGATGTGGTCGCCCGCCAGGATCACGATGTGGCGCGGCGCGTAGCTCTCGATGATGTCGATGTTCTGGTACACGGCGTCGGCGGTGCCGCTGTACCAGCGGTCATGCCCGACGCGCTGGCTCGCGGGCAGGATGTCGAAGCTCTCGTTCCGCTCGGGCCTGAGGAAGCTCCACCCGCGCTGGAGGTGGCGGATCAGGCTATGCGCCTTGTACTGCGTGGCCACCCCGATGCGGCGGATGCCGGAGTTCAGCGCGTTGGACAGCGCGAAATCGATGATGCGGGTCTTGCCGCCGAAGAACACGGCGGGCTTGGCGCGACGGTCGGTCAACTCCATCAGCCGGCTGCCGCGGCCGCCGGCGAGCACATAGGCCATTGCATCGCGCGCGATGGGCGTCGAACCCGACGGCCTCTGCGTCATGCCGTACCCTCCCTGCGCGGCTCGTCCCGGAGCCGGTGGCCCGGCGGCGGCGCTCAGCCATCGTGCTTCGTCTGGAAGCCCGATACCAGTGCCGCGATCCGACCAGGGTCGGATTGTTCCATCACCGAGCGTGCGAAGCGGGCGCAATCGTCGATCGCGACCGACCGCACCGCCTGCTTGACCCGCGGGACCGAGCCCGAGGACATCGAGAGGCTGCGGATGCCGAGCCCGAGCAGCAGCGGCGTCAGCCTGGCATCGCCCGCGATCTCGCCGCAGACCGAGACGGGCATGCGGATGCGCAATGCCGCCTCGATCGCGAATTGCATCAGCCGCAGCACGGCGGGGTGCAGCGGGTCGTAGAGGTGGCTCGCCTCCGTCTCGGCGCGATCAACCGCCAGCGTGTACATCGCGAGGTCGTTGGTGCCGATGGCGAAGAAATCGCTCTCGAGGGCCAGGCTGTCGGCGGCAAGCGCCGCACCCGGCGTCTCGATCATGATGCCCAGCGGCGGCAGGTGCTCGGGCAGGTCGAGGCCGCGGCGGCGGAGGCGGCGGCCGACGCGGTCATACACCTCGCGCGCCTTGCGCACCTCGTCCGGCGTCGTGACCATCGGCAGCAGCACGCGCACCGGCCCCTTCGTCGAGGCACGGAGGATGGCGGCGAGCTGCGTCTCGAACAGCTCGGTCTCCTTCAGCAGCAGCCGGAGGCCGCGCACGCCGAGGGCAGGGTTGTCGCCGCCGGCACCGGGCACGATGCCCTTGGCGACCAGGCTCTCGATCTGCTTCTCCCCGCCCCAGTCGAGCACGCGGATGGTCACCGGGTCGCCCTGCATCGCCTCGACGACCTGGATGTAGGTCTCGGCCTGGGCGTCCTCGTCGGGCACGTCGTCGCGGTTCATGAACAGGAACTCGGTGCGCAGCAGGCCGATGCCGACGGCACCCGACTGCGCGATCATCGGCAGCTCGATCGGCAGTTCCAGGTTGGCCTGGAGCTCGACCTGCTCCTCGTCGCGCGTCACCGCCGGCAGGCGGCGGAGGCGGCCGAGGCGCTGGCGCTCGCGCATCTCGGCGGCGAGCGCCTTGCGGGCGGCGGCGAGCGTCGTGGCCGTCGGGTTCAACGTGACGATGCCGGCGCGGCCGTCGACGATCGCCATCGTGCCCGGCTCTGCCGTATCCATGAGCCCAGGCACGCCGAGCACGGCGGGAAGCCCGAGCGCGCGGAGCATGATGGCGGTGTGGCCCTCGAGCCCGCCTTCCTCCGTCATCACGCCTGCAAGGCGTGCGGGTTCGAGCAGCGCGGCATCGGCCGGCGTCAGGAGTTCCGCGGCAAGCACGGCGCCGTGCGGCAGCAGCGAGTAGTTGCGCCATGGCGTGCGGGTGAGGTTGCGCACCAGGCGCCTGCCGATCTCGCGCACCTCGTCGGCCCGGCGCTGGCGGGTGGCGCGGTCATCGGTGCCGGCGGCGAACATCGCCTCGGCCAGCCCCTCCGCCTCCTCGGCGACGGCGGCCTCGGCATTGATCCGCTGCTCGCCGATGCGGCGGCGGATGTTGCGGGTGAGCCGGGAGTTGCCGAGCATCTGGGCATAGGCATCGAGCAGCGGCTCGAGCTCCCGGTTGGCTTCCTCGGGCAGGATCGAGAGCCTGGCGCGGAGCTTGGCGAGCTGCTTGCGCGAAGCGCCGACGGCCTCGTCGAACCGCTCGATCTCCCAGGCGACCTGGTCCTCGAACAGCTCGCGCCGCTCGATCGCCGGCGCCTGCTCGGTCGCGGTCGCGAGCCTGCCGATGGCGATGCCGGGAGAGACGGCGAGGCCGTAGAGCGTGGTTTCCTTCGCCTGGCGCCCGGCCGGCTTGGCGGCGGCGGTGGCGCGGGGCTGTTCGGCTGCCGGCTTGCGGCGGGGCGGTGGCTTGCCCTCAGTCCTCATTGAAGCCGGCCTCGACCAGGGCCGACAGCGCATCGAGCGCCTCGCGCGCGTCCCAGCCCTCGGCCTCGAGGACGATCGGGCAGCCCTGGCCGGCACCGAGCATCATCAGCCCCATGATCGAGCGGGCCGACACGATGCTGCCGTTGCGGCGGACGTTGACGCAGGCCGAGAAGGTCTCGGCCAGCTTCACGAACTTGGCCGCCGCGCGGGCGTGCAGGCCCCGCTTGTTGGAGATGACGAGGTCGCGCGTCATCGGGGCCGGGCCGCAGGGGTCGGGGGTCACGGCGAAGGGATCCTCGGCGCCATCTGCCTGCTCGCCTCCAGTGGCGCTGCCCGACTCGTTCTGGGCGGCGCTCACCGCGGGTGCTCGTCGCCGATGAGGCGCGAGGCGGCGCCGATGTATTTCCGCCCCGCCTCCTGGGCGCAGGCGACGGCGGTGGTCAGCGGCTCCGACGAGCGGACGGCGGCGAGCTTCACGAGCATCGGCAGGTTCACCCCGGCGAGGACCTCGACATTGCGCCCGTTCATCGCCGAGATGGCAAGGTTCGAGGGCGTCCCGCCGAACATGTCGGTCAGCAGCACCACGCCGTCGCCCTGATCCACGGTGGCGATGCCCATGAGAATGTCGGCGCGGCGCCCCTCCATGTCGTCATCGGGGCCGATGCACACGGTGGCAACCCCGGCCTGCGGCCCGACGACATGCTCCATCGCCAAGCGAAGCTCCTCGGCAAGGCGGCCATGGGTGACGAGAACGAGCCCGATCATGGTCTCGGCCCGGCCTACCGCTGCGCCGCGGCGAGGAGGTCAGCGCATTGCATGCCGGACCATCGCGCGTCGCGCCGTGGGAAGGCAAAGCATCGGAAGGCAGACGGAAGTCAAATTGCCCAACCTGTCGGTTCCCAGCGTCCATAGTCCCGGCCGCGGCCTCGCCATCGGGGCCACGGCCCGGCACAGGGGCGAACCCTGCGCCAAGCGAACCTCGCCCGCAAGCAGCCGGCGCCTTTGCGCCAGACCATGCCTCGCGGCTCTCTCAGCCCGTGGCGTTTCCTGATCCCCGCCGTGATTCCCTCTGGGGTCCCGCTTTCCGGCGCGCGGGCCCTTTCGCACGCGGAATGCAGGATCTGCCTGCCGCTCCAACGTCGAAACCGCCCCCGCAACCGATCACTGTCGTGCCCGTTTTCATCCGAGCCGCAGTCCGATGCCCCCTGTTTTGGTGACTCCTATAGCCGGAGGCGCCCGCCGTTCAAACGCAAAAACAGCATTCCCGCAGCGCGGCCTGGGTATTGACCACACGTGTACTGACCAAGCGGCTCCTCGGCACCGGCGGGCCGCGGCCTCATGGCCCGCCGCGCCCGGCCGGGGACGAGGGCGCATCACCCAGGGCCCCCGCGACCGAGACCGCCCCGCCGCCCAGGACGGAAAGCGCCAGCCTGATCCGCGCGACGGCGGAGCTTCCGGACGGGTCGATCGTGACCAGGGGAACGGCGAGCCCGACGAGGGTGGCGTGGGAAGGCGCTGGCAGCCGCTCCTGCGCCCCGGCGGCGGCAAGCGCCACGACGAGCACCACGCGCGCCCGTGCCGCCGCCGCCGCCAGTCGGATCACGCCCAGGCCGCGCACCTCGATCAGCGCCCCCTCGCGCGGCAGCCCGGAGGCGATCACCGCCCCACCCTCCGCTGCCAGGTCGACAAGGTCATCGGCAACGAGGCGGAACCCGGCATCGATCAGCCGCAGCGCGAGGTCCGACTTGCCGCTGCCCGAGGGCCCCGTGAGCAGGACGCCCTGCGGATCGCCATCCCCGTTCCCCGGCGCGGCGCAGCAGGTCGCGTGCAGCGTGGTCGTGGCCATCGCCGGTCAGACCGCCGGAAGCCTGACGAGGAAGCGCGCGCCCGTCACCGTGCCGCTGCCGTCGCGCAGGTTCTCGGCCGTGATCGTGCCGCGCAGCGCCTCGATGATCTGCCGCGAGATCGAGAGCCCGAGGCCGGAATGCTGGCCGAACTGCTCGCCGCGCGGGCGCTCGGAGTAGAAGCGCTCGAACACGTGTTCGAGCCGTGCCTCCGGGATGCCCGGCCCCTCGTCCTCCACCGCGATCTCGACGGCGGTGCCGAGATGGCGGCCGACGAGCCGGATCGTGCCGCCCCTCGGGCTGAAGCTCACGGCATTGGCCAGCAGGTTGCGCAGCACCTGCACCAAGCGCCCTTCCACCGCCTTGACCGCGAGCCCCTCGGCCGGGGCGTCGAGCACCATCCGCGGCTGGCCGTCGTCGCGCGTCACCTCGTTCAGCTCGACCAGCGTGGCGAGGATCGGGGCGATGTCGAGCGGCTCGGTCGGCGTGCGCGACAACTCCGCGTCGACGCGGCTCGCATCCGCAATCTCGGAGATCAGCCTGTCGAGGCGCTGCACATCCTCGGCAATGATGCCGAGCAGCCGCTTCTGCCCCTCGGGGTCCGGCAGTCGGCGCAGCGTCTCGATCGCGCTCCGCATCGATGTCAGCGGGTTCTTGATCTCGTGCGCGACATCGGCCGCGAAACGTTCGATCCCGTCCATCCGCGCCCAGAGGGCGGCGGCGCTCTCGGCCAGCGCGTCGGCGAGTTCGCCGATCTCGTCGCGCCGGGCGACGAGGTCGCGCGGCACCGAGCCGGAGCGGCCGCGCCCCTCGCGCATCCGTTCCGCCGCGCGGGCAAGCCGGCGCATCGGCCGGGCGATCGTGGCGGCGAGGTAGACCGACATGCCGACCGTGATGCCGAGCGCGAGCGCGATGGTGGCAAGGATGGTGGTGCGCACCTGGAACACGGCCTGGTCCACCTCGCGGGCCTCGCGCGTCAGCACCACGAAGCCGATCGTGCGCCGGTTCCGGTTCACCGGCACCGAGACCGACACGATCAGCCGCCCATCGGCGGTGCGGCGCAGCAGCGGCAGGATCTCGCCTTCGGGCGTGCGCGGGAACTCCGCCTGCAGGTCAGGTCCCCAATCCGCGCCCTCGGGGATGACGGGCATGGAGCTGCCGCGGGCGACCAGGGCCAGCGCCGCGTCATAGCCCCCCTCGACCAGCCGGCCGATCGGGCTCCGGGCTGGCGGCGGCGGCGGCAGCGGCTCGGTCACGACGGTGCCGCCGGGGCCCGGCAGCACCCGGCTGTCGGCGAGCAGGAACCCTTCCGGCGCGAACAGCCGGGCCAGCGCCCCCGGCGTCGGCTCCACCAGCCGGCGCAGCAGCGGGCGGGCGACATCGGCGTTGATCGTCGGCGCCTCGGGGTTGTCGAGGCTCGTCGCACTCTCGCTGAGCGCGCCGGCGAAGATCTGCGCCTGGGTGCGGAGCCCGCTGACCGCCGCCTCGACCAGCCCGTTCTGGTAGTCGTCGAGGTAGAGCAGGGCCGCGGCGAGCAGCATGATCGGCAGCGCGTTGACGAGCAGGATGCGGCGCAGCAGCGGCGACACGGCGCTGCGGATGCCCGCGCGCGAGGGCCCGGCGAAGCGCCGCCCCACCGTGGCGGTTGCGTCCGCGACGGTCATGTCGCGTCCCGGCATCGCAGCGTCCTGGTCCTGCTGGTGCCCTATTCCTCCCGGTAGCGGTAGCCGATGCCGTACAGCGTCTCGATCTGCGCGAAGGTGTTGTCGACGGCCCGAAATTTTTTCCGGATGCGCTTCACGTGGCTGTCGATCGTGCGGTCATCGACATAGATGTTCTCGCCGTAGGCGGCGTCGATGAGCTGGTCGCGGCTCTTGACGATGCCGGGGCGGGTTGCGAGCGCCTTGACCAGCAGGAACTCCGTGACCGTCAGCTGCACATGCCCGCCCTTCCAGGTGCAGAGATGGCGGTTCTCGTCCAGCGTCAGGCTGCCGCGGGTGAGCACGCCAGCGGGCGCCGCCCCGCCCTCGCCGCGCGCGACCTCGTTGCGGCGGAGCAGGGCGCGGATGCGCTCGAGCACCAGGCGCTGGCTGAACGGCTTGGTGATGTAGTCGTCCGCCCCGAGGCGGAGGCCCATCAGCTCGTCGAGCTCCTCGTCCTTCGAGGTGAGGAAGATGACCGGCAGCGCCGATTGCTTGCGCAGGCGCTGCAGCAGCTCGAGCCCGTCCATCCGCGGCATCTTGATGTCGAGGACGGCAAGGTCGACCGGCTTGGCGGTGATGCCGTGCAGCGCGGCCTCGCCGTCGGTGAAGGTGCGCACCGCGAACCCTTCCGCCTCCAGCGTCATCTGCAGCGAGGTGAGGATGTTGCGGTCGTCGTCGACGAGGGCGATCGTCTGCACCATGGTGGCTCCTGGTCGGGCGTGCTGGCCCGCGGTGGTCGCGGCTGAGGGGTCTGGCGCCCGCGAGCGCCCATTATGGCCGAACCGGGCCGGCTGGTGAATTCATGCCCGTTGGCGTGGCCGGCGCGCGGCCATCGCGCACGGCATAGACGAGGCGGCCCGCCCATTCGCGGAGCATCAGCCAGCTCTGGTTCAGGTGATCGGTGCGGGGGACCCAGTCCGTCGCCCGTCCATCCGGCGTGCGTTCCAGCCGCACCGGGGCGGGAAGTGCCATGAACCCGGCGCGGGCGAAGGCATCGAGGGTGCGCGGCAGGTGCCAGGCATGCGTCACGACATGGCCGGCCGTGATGCCGTCGGCCGCCAGCACCCGCGCGCTGAACACCGCGTTCTCGCGTGTGTCGCGCGACCGCGCCTCGACCCAGCGGACGGGGATGCCGAACTCGTCGCGCAGGGAGGCGGCCATCAAGTCGGCCAAGGGCGGCGCGCCCCAGCCCGGCACGCCGCCGGTCACGAGAACGGGAAGCCCCGTGCGGCGGGCGAGGGCGGCTCCTGCCCGCAGCCGTTCCAGCGTCAGCGGCCCGACATCAGCGCCATCGACCCGCCAGGCTGCCTCCGCCGAAAGGATGATGATGGCCCGCGGCTCGACCCCTGCCGGTGCGGGCGGAATCCCCCCCTGCAGGCTGGCGCGGAGATGGCCAGAGACGTAGGGCGTGGCGAGCAGCAGCACGCCGGTCGCGGCCAGCGCCGTCACGGCTGCGAGACCGCGCGCAAGGCGGCGGCTGACGACGAGCGCGAGCAGGGATGCGGCGAGCACGCCGAGCACGAGCAGCAGCGGCGGCAGCAGCAGGGTGGTTGCGATGCTCTGCACCGCCATGGCAGGTGATCCTTCGCGCGCGGCGCCGTCCGGCCCCTCATGTACGATTGGGCGGTACGGTTGGGCGGTACGATTGGGCGATATCTGTTGAGCGCCGCATTGTGACGTGGTTTGGCCGGCCCGGCAAAAGCAGCCGGAGCAGAACACGAGAGAGGGAGAGCGATGCCCCGCGTGGGCGAGGTGGTGATCGAGCATGAGGCAGGCTGCGACCTCACGGCACTCGGCGCCGCCTGGCGCGCGCTGGAAAGCGACGCCGCGCCATTGGCCCTCTTCCAGTCCTGGACCTGGCTCGGCTGCCTTGCGGCAGAGCGTTTCCCCGACCCCGTGGTGATCCGCGCCCACATCGCTGGCCGCATCGTCGGGCTTGCGCTGTTCAACCGTGTGGGCGGCGCACTCCATCTCGGCGCCACAGGCCGGGCGGCGCAGGACAGCATCCATGTCGAGCACAATGCCCCGCTGGTCGCGCGCGAGGCCCCGCCCGGTCTTGCCGCGGCGATGCTGCGCGCGGCCTGGTCGGTGCGGGGGGTGGGCCGCCTCGTGCTGCCCGGCACGCCCGAGGGCCTGGCGGCAGCGGCAGGGGGCGTGGTGCTGCGCGGCACATCCGACCCCGCACCCTTCGTCGACCTCGCCGCGATCGCGGCCGGCGGTGGCGACTATCTCGCCACCCGCAGCGCCAATGCCCGCGGCCAGATCCGCCGCTCGATGCGTCATTTCGCAGAGGAGGGGCCGCTCGCGCTCAGCCGGCCCGCAAGCCTGGCGGAGGCGGAGGCCTGGTGCGACGCGATGATCGTGCTGCATGCCGAGAGCTGGCAGCGGCGCGGCAAGCCAGGTGCCTTCGCCGAGCCCTTCATGCGCCGCTTCCATGCCGCACTGCTTCGGGACGGCCTGGTTCGCGATGATCTGCCCGCCGGCGCGGTCGATCCCTGCCGCATCACGGCCGGCGAGGCTGTGCTCGGCTACCTCCTGAACTTCCGCCAGGGCGGCGTGGCCTACGCCTATCAGAGCGGCTTCCGCCATGACGAGGGCGTGGCCCAGGCGCGGCCGGGCCTCGTCGCGCACGTGCTGGCGGTCGAGGATGCGCTTGCCGCCGGCCTCGCGCGCTACGATTTCCTCGCCGGCCCCGCCCGCTACAAGCTCACCCTGTCGACGGGGGCAGAGGCGCTGGCCTGGGAGACGCGGGTCCGCGCCCTCTCCCCCACGGGCCTCGCGGCAATCGGGCTCGGCGTGGCGCGGGCGATCAGGCTGCGGCGCTGAACGGCTGCTCCGCCTCCGTCCCGGCCAGGAACCCTTCGATCATCAGCAGTGTCCAGAGCGGCTGGGCATGGTCACGCCTGCCGGAGGCGTGCTCATCGATCAGCCGCGTGAGCGCCGCCTGGTCGAACCAGCCGCTGTCGGTCATCGCCTCTCCCGTCAGCCGTGCCCGCACGGTGTCGGCCTGGGCGCGCAGCTGGCCGCCGAGCGGGGCGGCGAAGCCTGTCTTCTTGCGCGCCATCAGCGCCGGCGGCAGCAGTTTCGCGGCGGCGATGCGCAGCACCGCCTTGCCCTCGTTGTGCCGGATCTTGAGCGCGGCGGGCAGTGCCATGCCCCAGGCCACGATGTCGGGGTCGAGCAGCGGCGGGCGAACCTCGAGCGAGACGGCCATCGACATCCGGTCGGTCTTCACCAGGATGTCGCCCGGCAGGTAGGTCTGGAGGTCGGTGTACTGGGCCTGGAGCAGGGGGTCGGACGGGTCGGCCTCGGCCATCAGGGCGGGGAAGCGGGCGGACGGATCGTGCCCGTCGAGGGTGGCCCGCAGGGTGGGCGAGAGCAGGGCGAGCCGGCGGTCATCGTCGCATTTGCAGACGGTGCGGTAGTAGCCGATCGCGCTGTCGAGGCTCATCTCGGTCAGCGTCGTCTTGGCGCGGAGCCATTTCGGCGCGAAATCGAGCTTCGGGTAGGCGCGGGCCAGAGCGCCGATGACGTGCCGCCGCGCCCCGGCCGGCAGGCTGCGCCGCACGGCCTCGGCAAGCAGGTGCCAGCGATAGCGGCGGTAGCCGGCGAACACCTCGTCGCCGCCATCGCCAGTCAGTGCAACCGTGGCGTGCCGGCGGGCCAGCCGAGACACGGCGAGCGTCGGGATCGAGGAATGATCGGCGAAGGGTTCGCCGAACAGCCGCGCCTGGTCACGGGCGGCCGCGACATAGTCGGTCTCGTCGGCTTCGGCGTGGTGGGCGGTGCCGTGGCGGGCGGCGACGGCGGCGGCGAGCGCACGCTCATCTCCCTCGCCCGGGAAGCCGATCGTGAAGGTGTCGAGCGGCTGCCCGCCTTCCTCGCGCCGCGCGGCGGCGGCGAGAGCGGTGATGGTGCCCGAATCGATGCCGCCCGAGAGGAAGGCGCCGAGCGGCACGTCCGACATCATGCGATCACGCGTCGCGGTCGCGAGCATGCCGCCCAGGGTCTCGGCGGCTTCCGTGATCGACGCGGTCTCGCGCCCCGCTGCCGTGGGGGGCGACCAGTAGCGCCGCGGCTGCGGCCGGTCACTCGATCCACGGCGCAGCAAGACGGCGTGGGCGGCCGGAAGCCGCCTCACGGCGGCATAGATCGTCGCCGGATCAGGGATGTAGCCGAGGGCCAGCACGTCCTCGACGGCGGTCGGGTCGATCCTGCGGGAGAGGGCGGGGAGCGTGAGCAGGGCCGAGAGCTCCGAGGCGAAGGCGAGGCGCCCATCCGGCAGCCAGGCGAGGTGCATCGGCTTCTCGCCCAGCCGGTCGCGGGCGAGCAGCAGCTCGCCACGGCCACGATCCCACAGCGCGAAGGCGAACATGCCGTTCAGCCGGTCGAGCACGCCCATGCCCCATGCGCGCCAGCCGAGCAGGATCACCTCGGTGTCGGAGCGTGTGCGGAAACGGTGCCCGGCAGCCTCGAGCTCGGCGCGGAGGACGAGGTGGTTGTAGATCTCGCCGTTGAAGCTGAGGGTGACGGTGCCATCCTCGGCCGCCATTGGCTGGACGCCGCCGGCGAGGTCGACGATCGCGAGCCGCCGGTGGCCGAGGGCGACATGGGGTTCGGCATGGAACCCATCGCCGTCCGGCCCGCGATGGGCGATCGCATCGGCCATGCGGCGGACCTCGGCCGAGTCGGGAACGGTCGAGTCGAAGGGGTGGAACAGGCCGACCACGCCGCACATCGCGCATTCTCCTTGCCGGGCCGGGCCGGGACCAAAGCCAGAGTCATAGCCAGAACCAGAGCCAGCCCCAGAGCCATGGCCAGGACCAGAGCCATGGCCAGGACCAGAGCTAGGGCCAGAGCCAAGGCCAGAGCCAAGGCCAGAGCCCAAGTCAGGGCCGGGGCTGCCCATCAATCCGACAGAATTGGGTGTACCTGCTTAGCGAATCCACGTGTCAGGTGCACCAATGACGGGTGCAGCCGCCATTCCGCCCATCCATACTCACAACCTACGCAAGCGTGATTAGCAAAACTTTAATCATTCACTAGGCTAGGTTGTATCCATCAGGCGGGAGCGCTCACCGATGCGGATGGCTAAGACGCGGCACCACGGTTCTTCACAAGCTGCCAGGTCGATCGCGGTCGACGACCCGCGCGCTTGGGCAGCCCACGAACGGGCCGCCGCGACGCAGGATACCGAGAGGCTCGCCTGGCCCATGGCAATCGTCGTGATCGTGTCCCTCTCCACCGGGCTCTGGCTCGCTATCGGACTGCTCGCCCGAATCGCCGTCGGCTGAGCACTCAGGCGGCCACGCCTGGTTGACCAGCGCCGATCCACTCCAGCACATCCGCGAGCCCTTCGGCCAGCCCGCGCGGTTCGCCGAGGCCGAGCACCGCGCGCGCGCGGGTCGGGTCGCCCACCGAGTGGCGGATCTCCCCGCTCCGCGCCGGCAGGTGCCGCGGCGCAAGGCCGCGCGCCGACGGGCCTGACAGCGACGCCACCGCCTCGGCCAGCATCGTGACCGAGATCGCCCGCCCGGTGCAGACATTCAGCACCGGTGCCGCCGTGCTGGCGGCGGAGAGGGCCGCGATCAGGCTCGCGACGACATCGCTCACATGCACGAAGTCGCGCGTCTGGCCGCCATCGCCGAAGATCGACACCGGTTCGCCGCGCAGCAGCCTGTTGCAGAAGATCGAGATCACCCCGGAATAGGGCGAGGCAGGGTCCTGCCGGCGGCCGAACACGTTGAAGAAGCGAAGCCCCAGCGTCGGCACGCCATGGACGTGGCCCGCGACCTTCGCCTGCTGTTCGCAGCCGAGCTTGTCGGCGCCGTAGGCCGACAGCGGCACCTTCGGCGCATCCTCCGTGATCGGCAGGACGACCTGGTCGCCGTAGACCGCCGCCGAGGAGGCATAGACCACCGGCACGCCACCGGCGGCGCGCGCGGCATCGAACACCGCGATCGTGCCGGAGAGATTGGTGCGGTGGGTGGCCAGCCACTCCGTCACCCCACGCTCGACCGAGGCGATCGCGGCGAGATGGATGCAGGCCGACACACCCGCCATGGCGGCAGCGACCGTCGCCGCATCGGCGATGTCGCCTTGGACAAGGGCTGCACCGGGTGCCAGATTGTTCATGCTTCCAGTCGAAAGATCATCGAGCACCCGCACGCTGTCGCCACGCGCAAGCAGCGCCGCAACGAGATGGGACCCGATGAAGCCGCAACCACCGGTGACGAGAATCAGGGACATGATCGAGCTTGCCTTTTTCCGTCAAGGGAATGATCTGGGCGCGATGTGAGACGCACCACAGCACACGCGCCCCTAATCCTCCATCCCCGGCCGCGATCGGCCTGCCTTCACGCCCGAGCGCACGCTTTTCGCGGCAAGGCGTCTCTGCCGGCTGCCGGCGGTCGGGCGCGTCGGGCGGCGGGGGATCGGCGGGATCGCCGCCTCGGCGATCAGGGCCACGAGGCGAGCGATCGCGTCCTCGCGGTTGCGCTGCTGGCTGCCGAAGCGTTGCGCGACGATCACGATCACGCCCTCGCCCGTCGCGCGCCGCCCGGCGAGGCGGATCAGCCGCGCACGCACCGATTCGGGCAGCGAAGGCGAACCGGCGGCATCGAAGCGAAGCTGCACCGCGGTCGAGACCTTGTTCACGTTCTGCCCACCCGGGCCAGAGGCGCGGATAAAGGTGAAGCCAAGCTCGCCCGGGTCGAGGGAGAGCCTGTCGTTGACGCGGATCGGCTCGCTCATGGAACGACGGGGGCGCGCCCCGCGCGGAAGATGAATTCCGGCGCCTGCCCCGATGCCGCCTCGCGCGCGGCGACGACCAGCGCATGGTCGGGGGAGAGGCCGCAGGCAGGGTCGGTCGCGGTCGCATCGCCGGTGAGCGCATGCGCCTGGCAGCGGCAGCCGCCATGGTCCTTCGTGCGCCTGTCGCAACTGCGGCACGGCTCGCGCATCCAGCCTTCGCCGCGATAGGCGTTGAAGCCGGCACCGTCGCGCCAGATCTCGGCGAGCGGTCGGTCGGTCACGCGGTCCCACACGATGCCGGGCAGGCTGTGCGCGGCATGGCAGGGCAGCGCGAGCCCATCGGCGGTGACGACGATGAAACGCTGGCCCCAGCCATCCATGCACGGGCGGGGGCGATCGGACATGTAGTCGGGCAGCACGAACAGCACGTCGATCCGCCCGCGCAGGCGCTCCCGCGCCGCTGCCGCGATATCGCGCGCGGCGGCAACGCTCGCGCGCGAGGGCAGCAGCGCGGCGCGGTTCGGCAACGCCCAGCCGAGATACTGCGTGTTGGCGAGCTCGAGCCGTTCGGCGCCGAGCCGTTCCGCGAGCGCGACGGCCTCGCCCACGTGGCCGATATTGGCGCGGTGCAGTACCATGTTCAGCGTCAACGGCAGGCCGAGCTCCTTCACCCATTCTGCCACGGCGAGCTTGTGGTCGAAGCTCCGCGTGCCGCCGATGCGGTCGCAGCCCTCTGCCGTCACGTCCTGGATCGAGAGCTGCACGGCATCGATGCCGGCCTGCGCGAGCGCGGCCAGGCGGTCGCGCGTCAGCGGCAAGCCGGAGGTGATGAGGGTGGTGTAGAGCGCGTGGCGGCGCGCCTCCGCCGCGATCGTTTCGAGGTCGTCGCGCAGCAGCGGCTCGCCGCCGGTCAGGTTGAGGCCGACGACGCCCATCGCCTCCGCCTCGCCGATCACGCGGCACCAATCCCCGGTGGTCAGCCCATCGCGGCGCTTCGCCCAGTCGAGCGGGTTTGAGCAGTAGGGGCAGCGCAGCGGGCAGCGATAGGTGAGCTCCGCCACCAGCGTCCAGGGGCGCGGCGCGGTTCCGGGAGGGTCTGGCGTCATGCTGCCTCCTGCACGAGCCCGCGCGAGACGAGCGTGTCGAGGAAGGGCGTGATCTCGGCCACCACCGCATCCGTGTCGCGGCCGAACCGTTCCGCGAGCGTGGCGGCGATCTCGGCCACGGTGCGCGCGCCGTTGCAGAGTGCGAGCGTTGCCCCCGCGGTGGCGTTCAGCGCGAGGCCTGCTTCGGGGTAGAGCAGGAGCAGCTTCCCCGTTTGCCGGTCCTCGCGCAGCCGCGCGCGCGGGGCGAGGCGTGGCTTGGCATCGGGTGCCATCTCACTCGGCCGCAGTGTCCATCGGCGCAGTGTCCATCGGCGCAGTGTCCATCGGCGCGGTGTCCATCGCCGCACCTGCCTTCCGCCCCTGGTCGAGTGCGACGCAGTCGAGCAGGTGCCACAGGATCTCGGTCTTGCGGATCAACGCCGCGACACAGGCTTGCTGCCTGGCGTAGCTGTCGGCGTGGCGCACGACGAAGCCGATCGCCTCCTCGCTGTCCACCTTCGCCTGGCGCACGCGGTTGCGGAAATAGGTGATCATGTCCGGGTCGACCCAGGGGTAGTGGGTTTCCCACGCCAGGATGCGGCGGCTCATGATGTCGGGCGAGAAGAACTCGGTGAGCGAGGATGCGACGGCCTCGAGCAGCGTGCGCTCGCGCACCAGGGCCACGTAATTGTCGCAGGCGAAACGAACGCCCGGCAGCACGTCGGCGCAGCTGCGCACCCGCTCGGCATCGAGGCCGACGCCGGCGGCGAGCCTGAGCCAGAGCGCGAGCCCGCCTTCGCCCTCGGCGTCGCCGTCATGCTCGCGGATGCGGCGGATCCACATGCGGCGGAAAGCGGGGTCCTCGGATTTCGAGAGGATCAGCGCGTCCTTGATGGGGATTCGCGTCTGGTAATAGAAGCGGTTGCGCACCCAGGCCTGGATATCGTCGCGCGAGAGCGTGCCGGCATGCATGCGATGGTGGAACGGGTGGTGGTCGTGATAGCGGGCCGCTCCCTCGCGGCGCAGCCAGTCGATGAACTCCTCCGCCGGCAGGGGCGGGCGAAGCGGATCGGTTGTTGCGGTCACAGCACCATCTCCATGCCGTCATGCGCGACGTCCCAGCCCGCGTCGCGGGCGGTGCGTCGCGCCTCGCTGTCCTCGTCGAGCAGCGGGTTGGTGTTGTTGAGGTGGATCAGCACGCGCCGCTTCGCATCGAGGCCGGCGAGCGTGGCGATGCTGCCGGTGGGCCCGCCGACGGGAACGTGGCCCATGCTCGTCGACGTCGCCGTGCCGAGGCGCTGGGTGATCAGCTCGTCATCGGTCCAGCACGTGCCGTCGAGGAACACCGCGTCCGCCCCGTCCATCAGGGCGCGGAGCGGTGGCGTGATCGCCGCCGTGCCGGGGATGTAGGCCATGCGCCTGCCGGTCGCGGCCTCGGTCAGCGCGATGCCGATGCTCTCGAGCGGATCGTCGGCCACATGGCCCTTCAGGTGCGGCGGCGGGCGGCTCGGGGCAGGGGCTGCGCGCAGGGTGATGCCCAGCGGCGCTCCCTCAGGGTCGGCGAGAGCGATCTCGCCCTCGTCGGTGATGTCGCGCCAGGTCACCTGTCCGGGGAACCGCGCGAGCGTGCGGGCGAAGCTGTTGCCCTCGGTGAAGCCCTGCCGAACGGTCGGCGCGGCGTAGACGGCAAGCGGCTGGCTCTCGCGAAGGCTGAGCAGGCCGAGCACGTGGTCGAGGTCACCGTTGGTCAGCACGATGGCGCCGATCGGGGTGTGGCGCGGCGCCTTGGGGTGGAGGCCGGGGAAGGCCTCGATCTGGCCTCTGATCTCGGGGCTGGCGTTGAGCAGCACCCAGCGTTGCCCATCGGCGCTGACGGCGGTGCTTTCCTGCGTGCGCGGTGTGGCGCGCACGGTGCCCTCGCGCACGCCGCGGCAGAGGCGGCAGGCGCAGTTCCACTGCGGGAATCCTCCCCCCGCGGCGGAGCCGAGAACACGAACATGCATGATGCGGAAACTCCGGCGGCGCGTGGCTCGAGGCTTCGCCCAGGGCCACGCGCCGCCAGGGCAGGATCAGTCGCGGTCTTCGGCCAAGTCGTCCGCGTAGGAGCCGATTTCGGCATCCATGCGGATCTCGTCGAAGGCCGGGGTTTCCCAGGTCTCAGTCATCGTGTTCTCCCTCGCGGTCTCTCGCCGCGCGTACAGCATATAGCGATCCCGGCGCGACACGCCAGACGCGAGATGGGGGCGGCAGTGCAAGCGCGGCTGGCGCGGGGAACCTGCGCACGAGGTCGTGATCTATACTTGGCGGGTGGAACACTGCGCGTCACGCCAGGTGGTCATGACTGCTGCCGGCTGGAAGAAGACGTTTTTGTTGCATCAGTGCGATGGAGCGGTCGCCCGCGCCACTTTCCCATTGCAGCGCACGCGACAGTTGTTGCACGCTCGGCATAACCCGGTGTGGTTCACCCAACCAACCCCGGGGGCAACGAATGGGAGAGATCATAGAATGCACCCCGTCTTCCTAGGCGCCGCCTTCGCGGCGGCGCTGCTCGCTGGCACGTCGCCGCTCGCCCAGGCCCAGGGCCAGGCTGCGGCCCAGCCGACCACATTCCAGGCGGCTGGCGACCCGCTGCTGAACTTCGATTACCGCCAGGTCGCGGTGGCCGAGGGGCTCGAGCATCCCTGGTCGATCGCCTGGCTGCCCGACGGCACGGCCCTGGTGACGGAGCGGCCGGGGCGGCTGCGCGCGATCCGCAACGGCAGGCTCGACCCGACGCCCATCGCCGGCACCCCGCCGGTGCTCGTGGCGGCCGAGCGGGGCCTGATCTTCCAGTCGGGCCTGTTCGAGGTCTCGCCGCATCCGAACTTCGCGCAGAACCGCCTGCTCTACATCACCTACGCGCACGGCACGCAGGCCGACAACCGCCTGAGGCTGGCCCGTGCCACGTTCGACGGCCAGCGCCTGTCGAACCTGCAGGTCCTGTTCGAGGTGAGCCAGGGCAAGCCGGAGTTCCAGCACTACGGCGGCCGCATCGCCTGGATGCCGGATGGCACGCTGCTCCTTGGCATCGGCGACGCCGGCAACCCGCCGGTCATGGTCGAGGGCCGGCTGGCGCGGCTGAACGCGCAGGACCTCAACAGCCATATCGGCAAGATCGTGCGCCTGCGCGATGACGGCACCGCGCCGCCGGACAACCCTCACGTCGGGCGGCAGGGCGCGCGGCCGGAGGTGTTCTCGATCGGGCATCGCCACATCCAGGGCCTCGCGGTCCACCCCGACGGGCGGATCTTCGCGACCGAGCACGGCCCGCTCGGCGGGGACGAACTGAACCTGATCCGGCCCGCCGCGAACTACGGCTGGCCGGTCGTCACCTGGGGGCGCGACTATGCCGGGGCGGCGCAGGTCGGCACCGGGCAGCGTTCCGCTCCCGGCATGGTCGACCCGGTCCTCGTGTGGCAACCCTCCGTCATCGGCGCCTCGGGCCTGATGATCTACACCGGCGACAAGTTCCCCAACTGGCGGGGCAACATCTTCGCCGGCGGGCTTGCCACGCAGGACATCCGCCGCATCGTGGTCAACAGCGACAACGTCGTGACCACGCATGAATCGATGCGCATCGGCCAGCGCGTGCGCGACGTGCGCCAGGGCCCCGATGGTTTCGTCTATGTGCTGACGGACGAGATCCACGGCCGCGTGTTCCGCCTCGAACCCGCTGCCGCAACGAACTGATTGAATCCGGCTGTGAGATGAAAAGGGCTGGGCGGCGACGCCCAGCCTTTTTCTTTTCACGGTTTCGTTGCGCGCTGTTCGTTGCGGGGCATTGCGGTACCGCCATTGGGCGAGCCGTTCGGAGGTTGACGCAGCATCCCGTCGGCGGCAGCGTTCAGGTGCCGCTTCCCCTGCCCCCCAGGACGGGTCGGCCAACAGACCAACGGAGAGAAACGATGCCCCCCACTCCATCGATGCGCCGCGCGTTCTGCGCTGCCCTGTTCGTTTCCATGGCGGCGCCCGCCTTGGCCCAGGCACCCGTCCCCGCATGGGCGCAGGGCCGCGAGGGCAGCGGCATGGCGCCGAACCTCGCCCCGCACGCCCCGCGCCTGACCGTCACGCCGCCCGACCAGGTCCCGGTCGACAAGCTGCGCGTGCCCGCCGGCTTCAAGGTCGAGCTCTGGGCCCATGGCGCGCCTGGCGCGCGCATGATGGCGGTCGGCGATCGCGGCACCGTGTTCGTGGGGTCCCGCGTCATCGGCCGCGTCTACGCCATCACCGACGAGGGCGGCCAGCGCCGCGTGCGCACCATCGCGCAGGGGCTGACGCAGCCCAACGGCATCGCCTTCAAGGACGGCGCGCTCACCGTCATCGCCATCAACCGCGTGCTGCGCTGGGAGGGGATCGAGGGCAAGCTCGACAGCCCGGGCGCGCCTGTCGAGATGACGGCGGCGTTCGGCCTGCCGACCGAGGAGCATCACGGCTGGAAGTTCGCCTCCTTCGGGCCTGACGGGCGCCTCTATACGAACGTCGGCGTGCCCTGCAACGTCTGCGAGTTCGACCGTGACCGCTTCGCCCTGCTCGTCAGCTTCAACGCCGACGGCTCCGGCCGGCGCATCGAGGCCCGCGGTATCCGCAACTCGGTCGGCTTCGACTTCCATCCGGTGACGCGCGAGCTCTGGGCCACCAACAACGGCCGCGACTGGGCCGGCAACGACGTGCCGGAGGATACGCTGCACCGCGTCCGCCGCGCCGGCGAGGACCATGGCTTCCCGTTCTGCGTCGGCACCTGGCCCGATCCGGCGGTGCCCGCCCGCGCATGCTCCGAGTTCGAGCAGCCCGCCGCGATGCTGGGCCCCCACACCGCGGCACTCGGCATGCGCTTCTATCGCGGCAACGGCTTCGGCGCGGCCTACGAGAACCAGATCTTCATCGCGCGCCGCGGCTCGTGGAACCGTGAGACGAAGTCGGGCTTCGACGTCGTCGTCGCGAAGCTCGATGCGCAGGGCCGCGTCACGGCGGTGGAGCCGTTCCTGACCGGGTTCCTCGATGCCAACGCCGGCACGTTCCATGGCAGGCCCGTCGACCTCCAGCAGATGCCCGACGGCAGCCTGCTGGTCGCCGACGAGCAGATGGGCGCGATCTACCGCATCAGCCGCCAGTGATCGTGCGTGATACTCTCGGGGCCGCGGCGCTTGCCGCGGCCCTTCTCGTCCCACCTCCCGCCGCGGCGGCCGATGCCGCGCGCGGGGCAAGCCTCGCCGCGCCCTGCGCTGCCTGCCACGGGGCCGACGGCAATTCCACGACGCCGCTGGTTCCCTCTCTCGCCGGCCAGCCGCCGGTGTTCCTGACGCTGCAGATGGTCCTGTTCCGCGAGGGCATCCGCGCGGTGCCGGCGATGAACGCGGCGATGGAGGGCATCACCGACCGTGACGTCGAGGACCTCGCGGCCCACTACGCTGCCCTGCCGCCGCACACCGACCCGCCCCACGCTGATCAGCCGGAGCGCGACGCGGCGAAGGCCGCGCGTGGCGCGGCCCTCTCCGTCCAGCATCGCTGCGGCGTGTGCCACCTGCCCGGCTATACCGGGCAGAACCAGATGCCGCGGCTTGCCGGCCAGCGGGAGGACTTTCTCCTGCACACGATGCAGGACTACCAGGCGCAGCGCCGCACCGGCACCGACACGACGATGAACGCCGCCCTGTACGGGCTTTCCGGCCAGGACCTGGCCGACCTCGCGCATTATCTCGCGATCCAGCGCTGACACCGGCCCGATTTGCCGCGCGGGCGATGTTGGGATAAGGCGCTGGCCCGTGATCGATGCCAGCGCCCCACCCGAGACCGTCAGTGCCGCCGCAGGGCCGCTGCCAGCGGGTCCCTTGGCCGCCTGGCGCGCCAAGGTCGCGAGCGGCGAACTCCTGCCCGACCCGGCGCAGGAATTCGCCGCCGAGCGGCTCCAGGGCCTCTGGCGCGCTCTGACCGGCTACGCGCCCGCTGCCCCGCAGACGGGCGGGCTGCTCACCGCCTTCCGCGCGCGGCTTGGCCTCGGCCGATCCGACGGGGCGCGCCAGCGCCGCGTGCGCGAGGACGGGATGGACGCGCCGCAAGGCCTCTACCTCGTCGGCTCCGTCGGCCGGGGCAAGTCGATGCTGATGGACCTGTTCTTTGCCTCAGCCCCGATCGCCGCGCGCAGGCGGGTGCATTTCCACGCCTTCATGCAGGAGGTGCACGCAGCGCTCCACGTCGCCCGGCAGAGCCCCGGTGTGGCCGACCCGATCCCGCTGCTCGCCGACAGGATCTCGGCTGAGGCCGTGCTGCTCTGCTTCGACGAGTTCCAGGTGCATGACATCACCGATGCGATGATCCTCGGCCGGCTGTTCGAGGCGCTGTTCGCGCGCGGCGTCGTCGTGGTCGCCACCTCGAACACGGTGCCCGACGACCTCTACAGGGACGGGCTGCAGCGCGAGCGGTTCCTGCCCTTCATCGCCGTGATCAAGGAGCGGCTGGAGGTGATCGTGCTCGATGGCGGGCGCGACTACCGTCGGGACCGCATCCTCGGCATGCGCACCTGGTGGGCGCCGGCCGATGCGCGGGCCGATGCGGCACTCGGCCGCGCCTTCGGCGAGCTCGCCTTCGCCGAGACCGGCGAGGAGGGAGAAGCGGGGCCGCTGACGCTCGACGTGCTCGGCCGTCGCGTCACTTTGCCGCTCGCGCGCGGGCATGTCGCGCGGGCGGATTTCGACGTGCTCTGCGGTGCCGCGCTCGGGCCAGCCGATTATCTCGCCATTGCCACCCACGTGCACGCGCTCGTGCTCGACGGCATCCCGCGCCTGTCGCCGGCGAATTTCGACCGCGCGCGGCGGTTCATCACGCTGGTCGATGCGCTCTACGAGCACCGCGTGAAGCTGATCGCCTCGGCGGCCGACATCCCCGACAGGCTCTATGAGCGGGGCGAGAATGCGGCGATGTTCCAGCGCACCGCCTCGCGCCTGATGGAGATGCAGAGCGAGGACTATCTCGCCCTGCCCCACCTGACCTGAGGACCGCGCGCATGGCCGAACCCTCCCCGCCCGCCACGCCACCCGCCACGCCACCCGCCACGCCGCCCACCACGCCGCCCACCACGCCGCCGGGGGGAGAGCCGACGCTGCGCACCCTGGCGATGCCGGCCGACACGAACCCCTCGGGCGACATCTTCGGCGGCTGGCTGCTCGCGCAGATGGACCTCGCCGGCGGGCTCGCGGCCGGCCGGGCAGCGAAGGGGCGTGTGGCGACGGTGGCGGTCGATGCCATGACCTTCCACCGCCCCGTGAAGGTGGGTGACGAGGTGGCGGTGTGGGCGGAGTTGATCGGCATCGGCCGCACCTCGCTCCGATTCCGGATCAGCGCCTGGCGCCGCCACCGCGAGGCGGAGCGTCATGAGCGGGTGACGGAGGCGACCTTCACCTTCGTCGCCCTCGAGGAGAACGGCACGCCGAGGCCTGTTCCCCGCTGACGGGCTGGGGAGCTGACATGCAAAGGGCGGCCCGGTGGGGCCGCCCTCGTCAATCACGCCAGGCGTCGCGCGATCAGGCGCGGCGGCGTCGGGCCGCGAAGCCGAGCCCGAGCAGGCCGGCGGCGAGCAGGGCGAGCGTCGCGGGCTCGGGGATGGGAACGGCGACGGCGCTGACATCGGCCGTCAACAGCAGCGTCGAGGTCTTCTTCTCCGGGTTGAACCACTCGCCGCTCACGGCGTTGAAGCTTCCGTGAGAGCCTGCCTGCAGCTGGAACCTGAGGTCGCTCGCGATCAGGCTGAACGGCGAGAGGGCTGCGTTGATCGTCGCGAGAAGCTGCGAGATGTTGGTCGAGATGACGAAATCGACCTCGTCGCCGGCGGGGTTGTTGGTGTTCGTGATCGCGACCGGGAAATCCTCGGCCAGCACCACCGTGTTCGGCGTCGAGAAGTCGAGCAGGAGGTTGTAGGTGACGTTGAAATCGTCAGGCGTCCTGCTGCTGAGCGTGGAGGAGTTGAACCACGTCAGGCTCGCCAGCGTCACGTCGTTCGCCGGCAGCGCCGAGCTCCAGCTCACGTTGTTCGCGACGAGTGTGCTCGGACGCGTCAGCCCGTTGGAGTTGCGGGTGTCGTCGTCGCCCCAGCGGACGCCGGAGTTCGCGTTCCCCGTCGCCGTGTAGAGCTCGTAGAAGTTTCCCCCGCTCAGACCGGAGAAGTTGGAGCCGTTCGAGCTGCCCGCGATGGTGGCCGCATCGGCCGCCGCACCCGTCAGCATCACCGCGACGGACGCGGCGGCAAACATCCTGATCATTCGATCCCCCACGCTCATGGTCACTGCCCGCCGGGCATCGGCCGTGCGGCTCGGGCGCGCCGCCGCGCCCACGCGAGTCCGAGCAGCCCCATGGCGAACAGGCCGAATGCCGCAGGTGCGGGGATCGGCGTGGCGGCGCTGAAGGCGATGTTGTCGAACTCGAAGGCGAATGACGACGAGGTCGCGACCACCCGGTCGAACGCCAGGTCGGACAGGATGTTGACGTAGAAGGTGCCCTGCGAGCCCTGGTTGCCGGTCGCCTGCGGCGTCACGGCGCTGCCGGTCAGCGTGCCGACCAGCGTCGCGCCATCGTAGAAGGCGAGCGTGTTGTAGCCGTCGACCGAGCCCCAGAGCAGGCCGAAATACGACGCCGCGGTGGGCAGCGCGATCTCGACCCGCGAGCCGCCGACGGCGCCGGTCGAGCCGGAGGAGAGATACCGCGTGGTGTCGACGCCGTTCGCCTGGGTGGTGCCGCCCGCCCCGAAGCCGGCGCCGTTGTTGCCGGAGAGGAACGGCGCGGCGTAGCGACCGGAGACGCTGCCGGTCACGGTCGCCGCATTGCCGAACAGCGTGACGGTGACGCCGCTCGCGGCATTGGTGCCGCCGGCCATGCCGAGGGAGAGCCAGTCGAGGTTGTCACGCACCACGCCGGCGGCCGTTGGGGCCCCTCCGACCGAGCTTGCGATCGTCAATGCGCCCTGGGCGCCGGACGGGGCAAGTGCCAGGAGCATGATTGCCGGGAGTAGCGCTGACCTGAAGATCTTCATGATATCCACCCTTTGCGAACGCGACATGCAACTGTCGGTGTTAACGCTCTGGGATCACTACAAGCGAAAGAGGTGCCAATTTACTTAATCCTGAGATTTCCTCTCTTTTAGAGAAACGCACTGGTATTCTGTAAGGAATTATGACACCCGCTTCGCGCGCTTCACCCGTCGTTAACGCGATCGGCCCCACACACGGGGGCACGATGCCGGGCGACGCCCAGGGGAACGCGCATGTCGCTCACCGCCACCGCCAAGGACCCGACGCTGCCCCTCGCCGAACGGCTGGCCGGGGCTGCCGCCGCCTTCCGCGCGCTGCCGGCGATGACGCTCTCGGGCCGGATCGCCGCCGTCACCGGGCTCGCCGTCGAGGTCGAGGGGGTGACGGGCTTCCTCTCGGTCGGTGACCGCCTGGTCGCCACGGCGCGCGACGGCCGCGAGGTGACCCTCGAGGTCATCGGCTTCCGCTCAGGCCGCGCGCAGGCGATGGCGCTCGGCGATCTTGCCGGGCTGGGGCCTGGCATGCCCGCACGGCTTGGCGGCGAGGCCTCGTTCGCCGTCTCCCATGCCTGGCTCGGGCGGGTGATCGACCCGCTGGGCAACCCGCTCGACAGCCGCGGGCCGCTGGTGCCCGGGCGCGTGCCGCGGCCCGTGCGCA
>NZ_JALHPR010000029.1 GCF_022842375.1 Elioraea sp.
GGGCGCTCGCCGGGGCCGCGCTGCCGCGCCCAGGTGACGGCGCGGCGCACGGCGGCGGCCTGGTCGAACAGGTGCAGCAGCAGCGGGTTGCCGGCAGCCTCGGCGATGGCGCGGTGCAGCGCGGCATCCTGCCCCTCGTAGTGCCGCCAGGTGGGTGCGCGCTCGCACGAGGCGGCGAGAGCGGTGATCGCGGCGATCTGCGCCGCCCCGGCGTTCAGGGCGGCAAGCCGGGCGAGGGCGGGTTCGAGGACGAGCCGCGCCTGCATCACCGCCGTGGGGCCCAGGCGGGCCGCCAGCGCCGCCACGTCGCCGATCACCCCGATCGGGCGGGGCCCGAGGAAGGTTCCCTTGCCGACGTGGCGCCAGAGCTGGCCCTCGGCCTCGATTGCGGCGAGCGCCTTGCGGAGGCCGGCGCGGCTGGTGCCGAGCGTGGCGGCCAGCTCGCGCTCGGGCGGGAGGCGCCCGTCGGGCGGCAGCGTGGTGGTGGCGAGATAGGCCTGGAGCAGCGTGAGGATCGTCGCGTCGTCGCCGCTGTCGGAACCATTCTCGTGATTGGTCGTGCCGTCCAGCATGCTTGCCCTGCCTCTCCCACCAATCATTATACCCCGTAGACATATGACGTGAAGGGGGAGCGTGCTTGACGGTGATGCGGAGCGGGGCCTAGAACCAATCCAGACTTTGGTTTAGACGCACGCCGCGACGAAGCGTGCGCCGGCTTGGGAGGTTCGTTGATGCAGCCCAGTCCCCCTCGCCTTTTCCGCCGGACCCTTGGTTTCGCGATGCTCGCCGCCCCGCTCGGTCTGCCTGTCCGCGCGCAGGAGGGGTACCCGACGCGGCCTGTCGGCGTGATCCTGCCGCTGCAGGCCGGTTCCGCCTCCGATGCGGCGGCGCGCATCCTGCTCGAGGTGATGGAGGCCGATCTCGGCCAGCGCTTCGCGGTCGAGAACGTGCTGGGTGCTGCCGGGCAGATCGGGGCCGAGCGTGCCGCCCGCGCCCGGGCCGATGGCTACACGCTTGCGGCGCTGAACAACTCCATCCTCACCATCCTGCCGCTGATCCGCCAGGGCCGCGTCGGGTTCGACCCCTTTGCGGATTTCATCCCGGTCAGCGGCATCGCGACGATCCCGACCTATCTCGGCGTCAACCCCGCCGTGCCGGCGCGCACCGTGCCGGAGTTCCTGGCCTGGGCGCGAAGCCGCAACGGCGAGGCGAACTATGCCTCGGGCGGGGCCGGCAGCCCGCAGCACCTGGCGACCGAGATGTTCATGGCGATGAGCGGCGTGCGCATGACGCATGTTCCCTATCGCGGTGCCACGCAGGCAGCGGCCGACCTCGCCGCCGGCCATGTCGACGTGATGTTCATCGCGCACACGCTTGCGCTGCCGTTCCTCGACGGCAACAAGGTGCGGCTGATCGGCTTCGCCGGCCCCGAGCGCTCGAAGGCAATGCCCGATATCCCGACCGTCGCCGAGCAAGGTGTCGCGGGCTACGACTACTCCTCCTGGATCGCGCTGTTCGCGCCGAAGGGGACACCCGATGCCATCGTCGCGCGCCTGCGCGCCTCGGCTGCCAAGGCGCTTGCCGCACCGGGGGTGGAGGATCGCCTGGCGCGGGCGGGCAACCAGATCTGGCCGCTCGACCACGCAGCCCTTGCCGCCACCATGCGGGCCGATTTCGCGCGCTGGCAGCAGGTGGTGCGCACCGCCGACATCAAGGCGGACTAGCCCGGTTTTCGTCACGAGAAAGGAACGAGACGATGGTGAACTACGTGATCCCGCAGCCGCCGCAGGCGTCGATCCCGGTTGCCGACGCCGCCGGCAGCGCGCCTGGCGCGCGCGAGGCGGCCCTCTTTCCGGTCCGCCGCATCTGGTGCGTCGGCCGCAACTACGCCGACCACGCGCGCGAAATGGGGCATGACCCGAACCGCGAGCCGCCGTTCTTCTTCGCCAAGCCGGCCGACACGCTGGTGCCGTCGGGCAGCACCATTGCCTATCCGCCGATGACCAAGGACCTGCACCACGAGATCGAGCTCGTCGTCGCGATCGGCACGGGTGGCGTGAACATCGCCGAGGCGGATGCGCTGAACCACGTGTGGGGCTACGCCGTCGGCCTCGACATGACGCGGCGCGACCTGCAGGGCGAGGCCAAGAAGCTCCAGCGCCCCTGGGAGATGGGCAAGGGCTTCGACCAGTCCTGCCCGATGGGCACTCTCGTTCCAGCGTCGAAGATCGGCCACCCGGCGAAGGGGACGATCGGCCTGAAGGTGAACGGCCAGGTGCGCCAGCAGGGCGACCTCGCGCAGCAGATCTGGAACGTGCAGGAAACGATCGCCTATCTCTCGCGGCTCGTGGCGCTGGCACCGGGCGACATCATCATGACGGGCACGCCGGCGGGTGTTGCGGCGGTTGGCCCCGGCGACGTCCTCGAGGGCTGGATCGACGGCATCGGCGAGGTGAAGGTGACCTACGCGCCGGCCGCGAGCGCTGCCAAGGCGGCGGAATGATGGGCGCGGCGGGGGGCGTTCCCATCGGCGCGGCCCCCGCCACGCCGTCCGCGGCAGGTCCCGCGCCGGCAGCGGGCGAAGGCCCGCGCGAGGCGCCGCTTTTTCGCGCCCAGCAGTTCCACAACCAGCCGGAGGAGAGTCACATCCACGGCTTCCTCGTGCGGCTGTGGGATGGCGTGCGGCGTGACACGGGCGGGCTGCTCGACGTCACCGTGCACGCGCGCTGCGGCGACATCCCGGGGTCCGACCCGGAGGCGCTGCGGATGGTGCAGGACGGGCGGCTCGAGTTCCACACGCTCATGGGCGGCATCCTCGGCAAGGCCGTGGCGGTGACGGAGATGCAGGGCCTGCCCTTCGCCTTCCGCGACCATGCGCACGTGTTCGCGGCGATGGACGGGCCGTTCGGCAGGTACCTCGCCGAGGCGTGCGCGCGCTCGGGCATCCTGATGCTGCCGGAGGCGACGTTCGAGAACGGGTTCCGCCATTTCGGCGCGAGCTTCGGGCCGGTGACGGCGGCGGCCGACCTCGCCGGCCGCAACGTGCGCGTTCCCGATGGCGAGATGTTCCGCGACTTCGTCCGCGCGCTGGCCGCCGAGCCGGTCACGGTGAACATCCGCGAGCTCTACCAGGCGCTCGCCACCGGCCGCGCGGCGGTGCAGGAGAATGCGCTCGTCGTGATGCAGGTGAACCGGCTCTATGAGGTGAGCCGCTTCCTCTCGCTCACCGGACACATGTGGTCAGGCTTCAACCTGATTGGCCACCTGCCGTTCTGGGTGCGCCTGCCGCCGACGATCCAGGCGGTGGTGCGGCGGCACGCGCGCGCGGCGGCCGAGGCGCAGCGCGCGCACACCAAGGCGCTGAACGACAGGATGGTGGATGAGCTCTCCGCCCGCGGCATGATCGTGAACCAGGCGGACGCGGAGACCTTCCGCGCCGCGCTGGCGCGAGACGGGTTCTATGCTCGCTGGCGCGCCCGCTTCGGCGAGGAGGCGTGGGCCGCGCTCGAGGCAGCGACAGGCCCGCTGGGCTGAGCCCGCCTTCGGGCCGCGCCGTCCTCAGGTCGCCGCCGGCAGCGGGCGACAGCCCGCGCGAGGCAGCCGCTTCAGCACACCTTGCGGCGTCGCGCCGCGACGAGGCCGACGAGGCCGGCGCCGAACAGGGCGAGGCTGAAGGGCTCGGGCACCGGCAGCGGCCCTTGGACGACGCTGAAGTTGACCGTGTAGCCGTAGCTGACGCCGGTATTGCCTAAGCCTGGGGTGAAGCCCAGCAGTTCCATGATCAGCGTCGTCTCTCCGTCGAAGGCGCCGGAGAACAAGGTGAAGGTGCCGTTCGTGGTGACGGTCGCCTGCCCACTGATCTGATTCACCACCACGTCGTCGCGCACCCTGAGCACAGCCTGCGACTGGAAGAGGCCTGGATCCGGTCGTTGCAGGAAGAGGTCGATCACGGTCACGGAAATGTTCGTCAACCGCAGCGTCTCCGGCAGGACGACGCTGAACCTCTCGAGGAAGCTCCGTTGGCCGATAACGGTGTTGGTGCCGACATCGAGGTCGCCCAGCGCCTGGCCGAACGCCATCGCGCCATCGACGCTCTCGTTGTAGATGAGCGGCGCGGCAGCGGCGGGACCGGCGAGAACGGCGGCGAGTGCGGCGGCCGCGAGCGGCATGGCGAGGGTCGTGCGCATGACAGGGGTCCTTGATCGTGTGCTGTCAAAGTGGCGGGCGCGACCTGAAAAGTCCCAGGAGGATTCCTGAAGAGTTCTGAAATGATCTGAGGCGGGACAGGCGGGATGCGGTTTCAGGATCGACCCTGAGCGGCGGGCCGACCGCCCCCGTATCCTTCCGATCACTTCGGGATGCTGGAGCGGGCGGGGGCGTGCCCGCGGCCGCACGCCGCGCGCACCTCGCCGTCTCCAGCCGCACGGCGCTGCGGCTGGGGTTGCTCAGGCCGCGGCGGGTCCCTTGCGGCGGCGCGCAGCGGCGAGGCCGGCGAGGCCGAGGCCGAACAGCGCGAGCGTGGCAGGCTCGGGGATCGGTTCCACCGGCGGCGTCGCGATCACGGTGAACGTGATCGTGTAGTCGTAGTTGGCACCGAAGTTCCCCTGCCCGCGGGTCGCGTTGATCAGAAACGCCCGGATGTCCGTCTGACCGTCGAGGGTGCCCGAGAACACGTTGAACGTGCCGTTGGTGGTGAAGCTGACAGAAGCGCTGGTCCCTCCGCTCAGATCCAACCCGCCGAACGAAGGCTGGATGAAGCTCGTGCTGAACCGCGTGAGGTTGCTGACGGCGATCGAGACGTCGGTCAGCCGCAGGGCGGTAGGGAGGGTCACGAAGAACCGGTCGGAGGCCGTGTCGGTTCGCCTGCCGGTGACGGTGTTGGCCCCGATGTCCAGCGTGCCGATGTTGCCGTTGTCCAGTGCGCCGTCGACGCCCTCGACGAAGGTGATCGCCGCGGCGGCGGCGGGGCCGGCGAGGATGGCGGCCAGCGTGGCGGCCGCAAGTGGCAGGGCGAACATCGTGCGCATGACAGGGGTCCTTGATCGTGTGCCGGCAGAATGCAATGCGCGACCTGAAAAATCCCCCGTGCCAACCTGAAAGAACCTGAATATTTCTGAGGTTCCGCAGCGCGGGTCAGGGCGGTGCCACGGCGAAGCCGCGCGGCGGCTCTCCCGCCGCGTGGCGCTGCCACATCTCCTCGCAGGCGGCGCGGAAGCAACCTGAAAAATCCCTGGCGCCGGCCTGAATTTCTGTGAAACCTTCCGAACTCCGTGGGGGTTGGGATGAAATCGGAATGATCGGGCCCGAGCGCAGGATCGGCCGGCTCAGGGTGTTGCCGGTGGCGCGCCAAGTGTTCAATGAGGGGGAGGAGGTGCGCGTCGGCGGCCGCGGCTTCGAGCTCCTGCTCGCGCTGGCCGAGGCCGAAGGCGCCCTCGTTCCGAAGCAGACGCTGATGCGCCGCGGCTGGCCCGGAACGCTGGTGGGGGACAATACCCTCCAGGCCCAGGTGGCCGGCCTGCGTCGCGCCCTCGGCGCCGATGCCGGCGTGTCGATCCGCACCGACCAGGGGCGCGGCTATCGCCTGGTCGTGCTGCAGGATGCGCGGCCGCAGGCGCCCGCGCGCTGGCAGCCGGCGCTGGCGGTGCTCGCCGTCGAGGCCCCCGCCCGCCTCGCCGAGCCGGCGCAGGCGCTGGGCGAGGAGGTCGCCGCCGCGATCGGCCAGCATCGCTGGGTGACGGTGCTAGATGCCGCGGCGGCGCAGCAGGCACGCTACCTGCTCGCCGCGAGCCTCCGGCGCGAGGGCGGGGTGGTGCGGCTCGCGGCGCGGCTGCTCGAGGCCGCCTCGGGCCGCCAGGTCTGGGCCAGGCGCTTCGATCGCCCCGACCAGGGGCGTGGCGGTGGCTACGGCGTTCTCGACGGCATCGCGGCGGACCTCGCCGGCGCGCTCGAGCCGGCGCTGCGGCAGGTGGAGATCGAGCGTGCCGTGGCCCTCCCTGACGATGCCTGCGGCGCCTACGACCTGTATCTCCGTGCGCAGCCGCTCTGCCAGTTCGACACCGACGACAATACCCGCGACGCGGTGGCGATGCTGCGCCGTGCCATCATCGCCGACCCCGGTTTCGCCCCCGCCAGGGGGGCGCTGGCCGGGGCCATTGCCCGCCGCATCGCCCAGCGCTGGTCGGGAGACGACGACGTGGCCGAGGCGGTGCAACTCGCCCGCGCGGCGACCGGCCGTGGCAGCGACGCGGACCCGCCGGCGCTCGCCTCGGCTGCCTACGTCCTCGCCTTCGCCGGGCGTGATGTGGCGGCGGCGCAGGCGGAGGCCGACCGTGCGCTCGCGCTGGCGCCGAACTCGCCGACGGTGCTGCACCACGCAGCCTGGGTCTCGCTCTACGCAGGGGCGTGGCGTGAGGCGATCGCGCGTGTCGGGCGGGCAATGGCGCTGAGCCCGACCGATCCGTTCCTGCATGACTTCTTCGCCATCATGGGTGTTGCCTGCTTCGTCGGCGGCGACCATGCGGTTGCCGCCGACTGGCTCGGCCGCGCCACGAGCCTCAGGCCAGGCTACGGTCCCGGCCACCTGCTGCGCGCATCATCGCTCTGGCACGCAGGGCGGCCGGAGGAGGCAGCGGTGGTCGCGCGGACGGCAAGCGCGCTCCTGCCCGGCGAACGGCTCGGCGAGGTGGCGGCCCGCTCCGCCCTGTCGGGCGAATTGAGGGCCCGCTACCTCGACGGCCTCCGCGCCGCCGGTTTCCCCGGCTAGGCCGGCGGGATCACGCCCTCAGCCAGGGGATCTCGGCGGGGCCGGGCGTCGTCGGGTCGCAGCGGCGCCATTCGCAGTTCTGCACGCGCTCGCCCGTCATGCAGAGGATGAACCCCCAGTGGGTGACGACGAGCGTGTCGTTCCAGTCGGGCAGCGCCGACATCTCGGCGCGGAAGGCGGCCGCGCGCGCCTCGGTCTCCGCCTCGCTTTCCTCCAGCGTCGGCCACCACTGCTCGTCGACATGGGAGAAGTCGAGGTCGGGCCACGCGCGGGCCAGCGACGAGGCGGGCGTGCCGATATCGCAATGGAAGGCGCAGCGCTCACGCACGATCGGGTTCACCACGACCGGCACGTCGAGCCGCCCGGCCACGATCGCGGCCGTCTGCAGCGCGCGGGTGAAGGGCGAGACGATGATCCGCGCGATGCGCTCGCCGGCCAGCGCCTCGGCGGCGGCCTCGGCCTGGGTGCGGCCGAGGTCGGTGATGCGCGGATCGGCGATGCCCGGATCGACGCGGGTGACGGAGAAGGCGGCGTTGAATTCGGACTGGCCGTGGCGGAGCAGGATCATGCCAAGGGAACTAGCGAAGCCGTGGTGTCGAGGCAAGGGGCCCGGCGTGAAGGGGTTCTGGGACAAGGGGTTCTGGGGCAACGGGTCATGCAGCAAGGCCACGCGCCGCACAGCTTATCCTTGTGCCCTCCCCGCCCCTCCCCTATGTCTTGAGGATGACCGGTGGTTTTCCAGTTGACCTGATCCTCTTTGCCATGGTCGCGGCCTTCCTGGTGCTGCGCCTGCGCGGCATCCTCGGGCGTCGCACGGGCTATGAACGGCCGCCAGCGCCGCTCGACCAGCCGGCACCGGGCGAGGCCCAGCGTACGATCGACACGACGGCCGAGGACGCACCCGATGGCCGCGCCCTTCCGGCGCCCTCGCGCGCGCTGCCCACGCCGGCGAGCCCGGCCGGCCAGGCGCTCTCCCGCATCGTGCAGGTCGACCCCGGGTTCGACCCGGCAGCGTTCCTCGATGGCGCCGAGGGTGCCTTCCGGATGATCGTCACCTCGTTCGCGTCGGGCGACCGCGAGACGCTGAAGGGCCTCCTCGCGCCGGACGTCTACGCCGATTTCGAAGCCGCCGTGACGGCGCGTGAACAGGCCGGCGAGACGCAGCGCACCGAGGTCGTCACCTTCCGCGAAAGCACCCTCCTGGAAGCCGACCTGCGCGGCACCTTCGCCACGATCGGGGTGCGCTTCGTGACCGACCAGATCAACATCACCACGGGGCAGAACGGCATTCTCGTCGCTGGCTCCGAGGCGGTGACGGAGACGATCGACATCTGGTCGTTCGTGCGCGATCTCGCCGCCGCCGACCCGACCTGGCTGCTCGTCGGTACGCGGTCGGAGTAGGGATGGCGTGGTCGTGGCGGGCGTAGGTCCGCACCCAGGCCGTTCCGCATCACGCGTGCGACAGGGGCTGCAACCCTGGCTGGCGGAACGGCGGCGCAGCATCGTGCGATTCTCGCTGTTGGCTGCCGGCTTCCTCGCTGCCGGCTGTGTCGCCGTGCCGGTGCCGCAACCCGCGGCGCCGCCCGACAAGCTGGCGCTGAGCCCCGCGAGCTTCGCCGTCCTGCCCGGTTGGGCGCAGGAGCGGCACGCCGAGGCGCTGCCCGCCTTCTCCGAAACCTGCCGGCGTCTCGCCGCCCTGCCACCCGATCGCCCGCTCGGCGGGGGCGAGGCCGCGGCCCCGCGCGCAGGCCGCGTCTCGGATTGGCTTCCCCTCTGCGCCGAGGCAGCAACCCTGCCGCGGGGCGACGATGCCGCGGCGCGGCAGTTCTTCGAGGCGCGCTTCCGCCCCTGGCTCGCCACCAACGTCGCGGGTGAGCGGCCCGACCCGTTCGGCCTCTTCACCGGCTACTACGAGCCTGAGCTCTCCGGCACCCGCCGCCGCCGCCCGGGCGCGACGCCGCTTCTGTCGCGCCCGACGGACCTGGTCCAGGTCGAACTCGGCGAGTTCTCCGATGACCTGCGCGGCCGCCGCACCGCCGGGCGGGTCGAGCAGGGCCGCCTCGTTCCCTATGCCACCCGCGCGCAGATCGACCGTGGCGCGCTCGACGGCCGCCGCCTCGAGCTGCTCTGGGTCGACGATCCGGTCGATGCCTTCTTCCTGCACATCCAGGGCAGCGGCCGCGTCAGGCTCGCCGAGGGCGGTGTCGCGCGCGTCGGGTTCGCGGCGCAGAACGGCCACACCTATGTGCCGATCGGCCGCGTTCTGGTCGACCGTGGCGTGATGACGCAGGACCAGGTGTCGATGCAGTCGATCCGCGCCTGGCTCGCCGCCAACCCGACCGAGGCGCGTGGGGTGATGGACCAGAACCCCTCCTACATCTTCTTCCGCGAGATCCAGGGCCTTCGCCCCGAGGAAGGCCCGCCCGGCGCGTTCGGCGTGCCGCTGACGGCGGAACGGTCGATCGCGGTGGACCGGACGCACATTCCGCTCGGCGTCCCCGTGTTCGTCGACATCACCCACCCGACGACGAACGCGCCGTGGCGACGCATGTTGATGGCGCAGGATATCGGCGGCGCGATCCGCGGCCCCGTGCGCGGCGACGTGTTCTGGGGAACGGGCGACGCTGCGGGCGAGCCGGCGGGGCGGATGCGCTCACGCGGCGCATGGTGGCTTTTGCTGCCGGCCTCGCTTTAGCTTTTCGCGCGGACCCGAACCCGGCGCCGCGGCGTCGCGGCATCGAGGGCGGCGATCATCGTGCGCACCGTCTCGTCCGGCAGGCGATGGATGTCGCGCGCCAGCCTGTTCGCCAGCTCCGTCCGCGCCGCATCCAGCCCCGCGGTGTCGACCACCACGCGGGGATGCGAGAGGCGGGCGAGTTGGGCCAGCGCCTCGGCATCGTCCCAGATCAGGCCGAACAGATCGCAGATCTGGTGGATCAGCCCCGTCGTCGGGCGGCCGCGCCGGCCATGCTCGAGCGCGGAGAGATAGGCCGCGGAGACCTGCAACGCCTCCGCCATCGCAGCCTGCGTCATGTCGCGGCTGGCGCGCAGGGCACGCAGGCGTTGCCCGAAGGGGGTCACCGCTCGTTCCCGCTGGCATCCGGGTGGCCGTCCTCTCCGCCGCGCGAGGCATGGTCGTCACGGATCACGGTCCACTGCATGCCGAGGAGGACGGCGTAGGTGCCGAGGAAGAACCACATGAGCAGCGCCATCGCGGCGCCGAGGGACCCATAGATGCGGTCGTAATTGGCCCAGCGGCCGACATAGAGCGAGAACAGCACCGACACCACGGCCCACATCAGCGTCGACAGCACGGCGCCGGGCAGGACAGACCGCCACGGCGCGCGCGGGCCGGCGGGGCCGAAACGGTAGAGCGCCGCCGTGGCCGCGCAGACGAGGACGAGGGCGGGAATCACGGCGCCACTGCGCAGCACCACGACCTGGCTCTCCGGCACGCCGAGCAGCGCGAACACGGGCAGCAGCGCGACAAGGCCGGCGATGGCCGCGGCACCCGCGATCACGACCACGATCGTCATGCCGAGCGCCGTTGCGTAGAAGCCGATCAGGCTCCGCGTGTCCTGCCTGCCGCGCAGCAGCGTCAACGCCGAGAGCATCGCGCCGATGCCCGCGCTGCCGCTCCAGGCAGCGATCGCGAAGGTGATGGCGGAATCGATGCCGAGCACGGGGCGCGGTGCCTCGGCCAGCGTCACCAGCCGTGCCGCGATCAGCGCGTAGGCATCCACCGGCAGCAGCCGTGCGAGCGTGGCGAGTTGCGGCTCGACCGTCGTCGGGTCCAGCAGCGAGCCGTAGATGGTGACGAGCAGCGACAGCGACGGGAACAACGCGAGCATCGCGTAGAACGCGCAGCCTGCCGCGCCGAGAGAAAGCCGCGGGGAGGTGAGCCCGAGCCGCAGCGCCTGCCAAAGCCCCGCCGTGATGCGCATCTCTTCCCCAACTCCGCAGGGGGCCCGGGGATCCCCCCGGATCGCTACTTCTTCCGCCGCAGCAGCACGTGCACCGCCCCCGTATTCGCGCTGTGCGGGTGCGCGAGGGCAAGGATCATCTGCCGCAATGACGGTGCATTGAGCCAGTGCGGCAATTCACGCCTCAGCACGCCACCCGTCTCGCCCGTGCCCTTGCCCGTGACGATGGCGGCACAGCGCACGCCCTGGATGTGGCAGGTGGCGATGAAGGCAATGACGGCTCGATGCGCCTCCTCCGCCCGCCGCCCGTGCAGGTCGAGGGTGCGTTCGGGGGCAAGGCGACCGCGGCGGAGTGCGTCCCACCGCTTCCGGTCGAGCCCGCCAGGCGCGGTGCCGATGGCGAGTTCGCCTGGGTGCACGGGGCGTTGCGGTGGCGGCGGCGGCGATGGCGCTGCCTGCGCCGTGGTGAGTGCCGGCTCGGATATGGGTGGGGTGGCCGCGACATCGGACGGGCGCAGCGGCACGATGCCCGTTGCGGTGACGAAACCGTTCCAGAGCTGCGCTTCCTCCGCCGTCAGGGCCCGGCGGCGCCGGGCTGGCGGGACGCGCCCGCGCGGCGGGCGCGCAGCGTTCAGGATGGTTCATCCTGGAGGAGGATGACGTGAACCCGGCGCGGACCATGCCGCGGAGCGGCAGGCTTTATGAAGATGGTCCGCGTGGGGTTCATGGCTGTTCATCCTGGAGGAGGATGACATGAACCCGGCGCGGACCATGCGCGCCAAGCTCGATCGTCTGCTCGATGTCGGCGGTGCGGCTCGGGCCCGTCACGAGCATCACGTTGCGCGGCATGAAGCGCGTGCCGGTCGGCCCGTCGCCAACCGTGCCGTGCTCGCGGCGCAGCATGTCCCAGGCTTCCTCGTAGGCGCCGACGATGCGGCTCTGCCGCAGCACGACGACCTGCGTCTCGGGCACGATGTTCAGCGTCGTCGGGTGGTGTGGACCTGACGGGAAGAACATCGTTCCCGTCTCTGCCACCGCGGCGAAGCAGGGGGTCACGGAGACGACGTCGGTTCCCTCCGCCCGCCCTGCGGCGACCGACAGCAGCGGGCGGTCATGCCAGGGCAGCGACGTGATGGACGGATCAGGTGCGAGACGAACCACGGCCGGAATGTTCTGGCTGGCCAGATAGTCAGCGACGAGGCCCGGGATCTCGGCCTCGGATGCGGCGAGCGCGACCGTGCCGTACTCCTTCTCGATGTTCGCCTTCCACAGCGCCACCTGCTCCGCCCGCGGCAGCTTCGACCGCGCAGGGATGAGGTTTCGCGGGTGCGCCTTCAGCCGCTCGACCAGCCCGGAGGCGACGCTTTCTGGCAGTTCGCCGCGCCTGAGGCCGCGGCGGATGCGGCCGAGCATGCGGCCGCGCGCATCCTGTTCGAGGGCCGCCATCAGACCAGGCCCTGCTTCCTGAGCCGCGCGTAACGCGCCTGGAACGTTTCGCCTTCGGGTGCCGGCATGTCGCGCCCGCCCGTCCAGCCGCCGGCAAGCGGCAGCGAGCCGAACCGCCCGCGCTTCCGCCCCGCGAACCCGAGCGTTCCGGCCCCGATCCGCGTCGCGAGGCGATACGCCCAGGGCCTGCGCGCGAACCAGGCCCAGACGCCGAGGCCGAAGCGCGCGGCCGAGGGCGAGAGGTGGCGTTCGAACTCACGCTCGCGCCAGTGCCGCATCATCTTGGGCAGTGGGATCTTCATCGGGCAGACGCTTTCGCACTTGCCGCAGAAGGTGGACGCGTTCGGCAGGTGCCCTGCCTTGTCGACGCCAATGAGCGAGGGCGTCAGCACCGATCCCATCGGCCCCGGATACACCCAGCCATAGGCATGCCCGCCGACCGCGCCATAGACCGGGCAGTGGTTCATGCACGCGGCACAGCGGATGCAGCGGAGCATCTCCTGGAACTCGGTGCCGATCATGCTCGTCCGCCCGTTGTCGAGCAGGATGACATGGTACTCGGCGGGGCCATCGAGATCGGGTGCGCGCCGCGGGCCGGTGCTGAACGTCGTGTAGGTCGAGAAATCCTGGCCGGTGGCGGAGCGGGCGAGCAGGCGGAGGATGGTGCAGGCATCCTCGAGCGTCGGCACCACCTTCTCGATCGAGGCCAGCACGATGTGCACTTTGGGCAGCGTCTGCGTCAGGTCGCCGTTGCCCTCGTTCGTGACGATGACGGAACTTCCCGTCTCGGCGATCAGCATGTTGGCCCCGGTGATGCCGACATCGGCGGCAAGGAAGCGCGAGCGCAGGATGGTGCGCGCCTCGTCGATCAGCGTCTTGCGCTCATCGAGCACGCGGCCCGGGGCAAGCTCGGTATGCTTCTCGCGGAACGCCTCGATCCAGTCCTCGCGGTTGAGGTGGAAGGCGGGCGCGATGATGTGGCTCGGCGGTTCCTTCCGCAGCTGGATGATGTATTCGCCGAGATCGGTCTCGATCGGCTCGATGCCCGCGGCTTCCAGGTGCTCGTTGATGCCGAGCTCCTCGCCGATCATCGACTTGCCCTTGGTGACGGTGCGCGCACCGACCGAGCGGCAGATCTCGACGACGGCGCGGCGCGCGTCATCGGCCGTCTCGCACCAGTGCACCTTGCCGCCTTCCGCCTCGACATTCCGTGCGTAGGTGTCGAGGTAGAAATCGAGATGGGCGATCGTGTGGTTCTTGATGTCGCGGCCAAGGTCGCGCAGCGCCTCGAACTCGGGCAGGGCGGCGACGGCGCGGGCGCGCTTCTGCATGAAGCCCGCCTTGGCGTTGGCGAGCGCCTTCTGCAGGCCTGCGTCGGCGAGTGCCGTGGTGGCGTTCTGCTTGAAGGCAGGAGATGTCGTCAGCATCGTTTCGCCCCTATCTCGCCCCACCCTGCCGCGCCTGGCCTTCGCCGATCGGCGGCACGGCATCGGTCATGCCGGCGAGCACCTCGGCCACGTGCCGGACACGGACTGTGTGTCCGAGCCGCTGCAAGCGCCCGGCCATGTTCAGCAGGCAGCCGAGGTCACCGGCCAGCAGCGTATCGGCCCCCGTCGCGCGGATGCGCTCGACCTTGTCCGACACCATGCGCACGGAAATGTCGGGGTACTTCACGCAGAACGTGCCGCCGAAGCCGCAGCACACCTCGGCATCCTCCATCTCGGCCAGCGTCAGGCCAGCGACAGTGGCCAGCAGCGCCCGCGGCTGGCCCTTGATGCCGAGCTCGCGCAGGCCCGAGCAGCTGTCGTGGTATGTCGCCATCCCCTCGTAGCGTGCTTCCACCCCCGTCATGCCCATCACGTCGACGAGGAAGCTCACGAGCTCGAAGGTGCGCGCGCCGAGGCGCTCGGCCCTGAGCTTCCACTCCGGGTCGGCGGCGAACAGCGCGGCGTACTGCTCGCGGATCATGCCGCCACAGGACCCGGAGGGCACGACGACATAGTCATACGGCTCCAGCAGCGCGATGACCGACCGCGCGATGTCCTGCGCGTCTGCCTTGTCGCCGCTGTTGTAGGCGGGCTGGCCGCAGCAGGTCTGCCCCTCCGGCACGACGACGGTGCAGCCTGCCTCCTTCAGCAGCTTGATGGCGGCAAAGCCCACGGTCGGCCGATAGAGATCGACCAGGCAGGTGGCGAATAGGGCAACGCGCGGGGGGGTGTGTCGCATGCGCGCATTCTAGAAGGGTTTCCGCTGGGCCGGAAACGCCTCTCTGCACCGCATGCCCCGCCGGTGCCGTGGCACGGCACCGCATGCACCGCCGGTGCCGCGGCACGATCGGCCGCGACGGGCGGCGCGGGCGCGGTCACGCCAGCGCGAGCGGAGGACCGTCGGGCTTGCGGAATTCCGTCACATTATGTTAGGAATAAAGACACACTCCGACTGTGCCACGCGTCTCGCCAGCAACGCACCCACGAGAGAAAACGGGACACGGACGATGCCACCCCGGCCACACTGGGCCACGCTCTCCGCCAGGCTCCCGCCCGGCCGTGCCCTTCTCTCCAAGGCGTCACGGGCGGCGCTCAACCCGACCCTCCTGGTCGCTGTGCTCGCCGTCGTCGTCGCGCTCGCCATGGGAGGTCTTGCGCTTCGCGCCCACGTGGTCGAGGCGGCCCGCCACACTCTCGAGATCCAGGTGGCGCTGGCAGCCGAGACCGTGGCGGTGAGGCTCGTCGGCCGCGGCAGGGATGGTCTTGCAGCCGAGAGCTTCGGCGACCTCCTCCCCGGGCTCGATCTCGGCCAGGGCGGCGCGATCGCCCTCTTCGCCGAGGATGGCACCCTGCTCGCCCGCCTGCCCGCTGCCCCGGTGCCGGACCCGGAGGCCTATGGGCTGCCGGATGCCTACGGCGTCACCGGCATCATCGCCGCCGAGGCTGGCGGGGCCATGCCGGCGCGCCTGCTCGCCTGGCGCCTGCTGCCTGACCACGGCCTCCTCGTCGTCGCCTCGCGCGAGACCGCGGTCGTGCTGCTGCCCTGGACGCGCGGGATCAGGGCGGTGATCGGCGCGCTCGTGATCATGCTGCTCGTCGCCGGCGCCTATGGCACGGCGGCGGCGCGGGCGAGGGCCAGGGCGCTGGCGTCCGACGCGGCGCTCAGCCTCTCGGAGGCGCGCGCCGCGCTGGTCGCCGATGCGCTCGACGTCGCCATCTGGTTCCGCCCGACGCCCGGCGGCATCACGCGCTTCTTCGGTGACAGCGTGCAGCGGCTGACGGGGTATGACAGGCCCTTCCTCGAAACCCGCCCGGGGATGTGGGCCGACGTGGTGCAGCACCCCGAGGACCGCCCTGCGCTGCGCGCCGCCCGTGCCGCCGCCGATGCGGCCGATGCGCGCGGCGAGAAGCCCTCCGACCACCACGCAACCCTCCGCATCGTCCGCGCTGACGGCGCCGTGCGCTGGGTGCATTCGCGCACCCGGCGCCTCGGCAACGGCGCCTCCGTCGGCGTGCTGCACGACGTGACGGCGCTGACGCTCGCACAGGCCGCGCTGGCGCGGCGCGAGGAGGAGCTGGCCGAGGTGCTGCGCATCGCCAGGATCGGCGCGCTTCGCCTGCCGCCCTCGTCGGAGGTGGTCGAGCCGTCGCCAGAGCTCGTCGTGCAATGGGCGCTGCCGCAAGGCACGCGGCTTCTGTCAGCCGCGCGATTCGCCGCGATGCTGACACCGGAGACGCGCGGCGGAACGCTCGACGCGTTCGCCGCCGTCCGCCGCACCGGCGAGGCGGCCGACCTCGAATTCGCCGTGCGCATCGGCGACGGTTCCATCCGCCAGGTCTGGGCGCGGGCGCGGCGAGAGGCCGGGAGCGAGGCGGGGCGCGACGAGGGTGCGATCGTCGCCGCCTGCCAGGATGTCACCGAGCGCCGCGCGGCCGAACACGCGCTCGCCAAGGCGCAGCAGATGACGGCGCTCGGCCATCTCACCGGCGGGGTGGCGCATGACTTCAACAACCTGCTCACCGTGGTGCTGCTGAATCTCGAGCGGATCGCCGACACAGCACTTCCTGGCAGCGTCGCCGCGGCGGCGGTCGACCCGGCGATACGAGCGGCAGAGACGGCAGCACGGCTGACCGCGCAGCTGCTCGCCTTCGCCGGCCGGCAGCGGCTGCAACCCGCGTCCGTCGACCCGGCAGAACTGCTCGCCGGGCTGCAGCCGATGCTCGCGCGCGTGCTCGGCCCCCGCATCGCGATCGACTGCACGGTCGCCCCCGGTACCCCCCCGGTCCACGCCGACCCGACGCAACTGCGCACCGCGCTGCTCAACCTCGCCAGCAATGCCCGCGAAGCGATGGACGGCGCCGGCAGGCTCGCCATCACCGTCAGCCAGGAGCAGCCGGGCCGGGTGGCGTTCGCGGTGCAGGACGAGGGCGTCGGCATGACGCCAGAGGTCGCCGCGCGGGCCTTCGAGCCATTCTTCACCACCAAGCCGGCAGGCCAGGGCACCGGGCTCGGCCTCAGCCAGGCCTATGGCTTCGTCGCCCAGTCACGCGGCGAGATCGCGATCGAGAGCGCGCCAGGGCGCGGCACGACCGTCCGCTTCGTGCTGCCGGCCGCCATCGGGGCAGGGTCCCCGCCACGTGTGCAGGCACAGCATGCTCATCCGGTAGGGGAAGTCTGCGGGTGCGACATGACCGGAATTGATGTAAACGTGTATTCCTCGACAAACTTTCGCCTATAAGGGGAAAGTGATTTAGTATTCCTACCTACGCAGGAATGGTGGTCAACGCTCCATCACCTGCCAAGCCTTGCCCAAGTACGGGGAAGAAACATGTCGCTGGCTCGGACAGTCCTTGTGATGGACGACAATCCCGATGCCGCCGCGGCGCTGGCGCGGGTGGCCGGAACGGTCGGCTATGCGCCGACGGTGCTGACCGACAGCCGGCATTTCGCCGCGACGTTCCGCGCCCTCGCCCCGGCCGCCGTCATCCTCGACGTGATGATGCCCGACCAGGACGGGATCGAGCTGCTCCGCGACATCGCCACCGCTGCCCCCGCGACGCCGGTCCTGCTCGTGACCGGCCATGGCGAGGTGTGGGCGCGCATGGCACGCGACCTCGGCGCGATCCTCGGCCTCACCCGCGTGGCGATGGCCGCCAAGCCCGTGTCGCGCGCGGCCGTGACCGCGTTCCTCGGCACCGCCGTGACCGATGCGGAACACTGTGCCGGCTGAACCGCCGCGCGGGGAGACAGCCGCGAGCCCTGCCGGGGGTTCCGGTTCCGGACATGTCAGCCGACGATCCCCCATCGCGCCCGCCCCGCGCCGCCGCCTCGCCGGCCGCGCCACTCCCCTGCTTGCCGCGCTCGCCGCCGTCACCCTCGCCCTGCCGCTCTGGGCCGGCGCGCTGCTGCGGGACAGGACCCTCGCCGAGGCCGAGCGCGAGATCACCACCCAGGCCGACATCGTTGCCGCGGCGACGGAGCGGCGGCTGCAGGCGCTGCGCTATGCGCTGGATGGGCTGCCCAGCTGGATCGACGGTCCCGTGCTCGCCTCGGGGGCGGTCGACGACGACGTGCACGCGGCGCTGGGGCGGCTGACGGGGGCTGGTGCGGACGGCATCGGTTTCCTCGCGCTCGCGCCCGATGGCAGGCTTGTCGCGACGGCCCGCGGCGTCGTCACGCCGGGCGCGCAGATGAATCATCTCGCCTGGCCGAGCGTCGCGACGCTCGGACCGCGCTCCCCCTCCGGTCTCGCCATCAGCGCACCCTTCGCGGCCGCGGCCGCGCATATCGCCGGCCGCCCCGTCGTCGCGATCTCCCGCGCCCTGCCCAGCGGCGGCTGGGTGCAGGCGATCGTGCCGCTCGACATCGGCACCACGCTCCTGCCGGCGACTGACCTTGGCGAGGGGAGTTGGGTCTGGCTGATCCGGCAGGACGGGCAGGGCGTCGCACGCTGGCCAGGCCCGGCGCCGCTGCCCGTCCCGCGCTTCGACGACGCGCCGCTGTTCACCAGGCTGCTCCCCGCGGCACCGTCCGGCGGTTCGACGGCTGATGTCCTGCTCGGCGCCGGGGAGGCGATCTCGGCCTATCGCAGCCTGCCGGAATACGGGCTCGTCATCGTCGTCAAGCGCGACCGGGCGGCGATCCTGGCCCGCTGGCGCACCGGCATGCTCAAGACGGTTGCCGGCCTCGTCATCGCGCTGATCGCCGTTGCCGCGCTGGCCTGGCGGGCGAGCCGCGCGACGCTGGCCCTCAACCGTTCCGAGGAGCGCTCGACGATGGCGGCCGATGCGCTCGGCCTGCTGCTGTGGAGCGCGGACAACAAGACCGCGACCCCGCTCCATCACAGCCTCGGCGCCGAAACGATCACGGGCTACAGCCAGGCCGCGCTCGTCTCGCGGCCCCGCTTCTGGCGCGAGGTCATCGTACACCCCGACGACCTCGCGCGCGTCAGCGCGACGTTCGACGGGGCGGACCTCGCCGTCGGTTGCCGGCAGACCTACCGCATCATCAGGGCCGACGGTGCCGTGCGCTGGGTCGACAGCCGCTCGCGCGAGGCAGCCGGTGGCGGCATCGTCGGCATGGTCGAGGACGTGACGGCACGGAAGGAAACGCAGGACCGCCTCGCCCGCAGCGAGGCGGAACTCGCCGAGGCGCTGCGCATCTCCGGCATGGGCCGGTGGCGGTTCGACCTCGCCACGCAGCGCTTCACCTTCACCGACACGATCTTCGAGCAATGCGGCCTCGACCGCGACACGTTCGACCCGACAGCCCCCAACATGATGGCGCTGATCCTGCCCGACGACAGGCGGGTGCTGGATGATGCGTTCCGCCGCGTGCACGATACCGGCGAGACGGTGGAGTTCGAGTATCGGCTTCGCCGCCCCGACGGCACGATACGCCTGCGCTGGGCCCGCGCCGGGCGCGAGTGCGATCCCGGCGGCAGGCTGGTGGCGATCGTCGGCGTCTGCCAGGACATCACCGAGCGGCGCGAGGCGGCGGCCGAGCGGGCGCACACGAGCCGCATGGCAGCGCTCGGCCAGCTCACCGGCGGCATCGCGCATGACGTGAACAACATGCTCACCGTCGTCTCGCTCAACCTCGACCTCCTGGCCGATGATGTCGCTCCCGGAACACTCGCGGGGGAGGCGCTGGAGGCGGCACGGCATGCCGCCGGTGGCGGCGCAGCGCTGACCGCGCAGCTGCTCGCCTTCGCCCGGCGCCAGCCGCTCAGCCCCGAGGCGGTGGATGTCGCCCTGCTGTTCGACGAGCTTCGCCCGATGCTCGCCCACAGCCTCGGAGGCGGGGTGACGGCCGTGCTGGAGGCAGCGCCCGGAACGGCACCCGTGCTGGCCGATGCGGCGCAGCTTCGCTCGGCGCTGCTCAACCTCGCCATCAACGCACGCGACGCGATGCCCGCGGGCGGAACGATCTGCATCTCCGCCGCCCCGGCAAAGGGCGGCGGCGCGGTCGCCTTCGCGGTGGCCGACAATGGCACCGGGATGCCGAAGGAGGTCGCCGCGCGGGCGTTCGAGCCGTTCTTCACCACCAAGCCTTCCGGCAAGGGAACCGGGCTCGGCCTCAGCCAGGTGTATGGCTTCGTTACGCAGTCACAGGGCACGATCACGATCGAGAGCGAGCCTGGCGCAGGCACGATCGTGCGCTTCACCCTGCCTGAGGCGGCGGCCCCCGCACGGGCGGCACACGGGCGCGCGGGCGCGGTGCCGGGCGGGGCGAGCATTCTCGTTGTCGAGGATGAGCCTGAGCTGCGTGCCGCGGTGGTGGCCATGTGCCAGGGCGCGGGGCTCTCGGTCGCGACGGCGGCGAACGCGGCAGAGGCGCTTGGCCGGCTCGAGGCAGGCTTCGTGCCCGATCTGCTGTTCACCGACATCAATCTCGGCCCAGGCCCCGATGGCGTGGCGCTCGCGGCCGTGGCGGAGCGGCGGCTGCCCGGCCTGCCGGTGCTGTTCGCCTCCGGCTTCGCGGCGGACGCCAACCTGCCGGAAGGTGCACGCGTGCTGCACAAGCCCTACGCGCGCGAGGCGCTGCTTGCCGCGCTCGCCGACATGCTCAACCACGAGGCCGTGCCGGGCGAGTGACGCGCTACTCCGCCGGCGCTGGCCGGGGGGACGAGGCGGTGGTCAGGCGCGGGAACCCCATCGCGAACAGTGCCGTCAGCGCGCCGGTGGCCGCCAGCACCCAGAGCGCTGCCTGCATGTCGCCCGTCCGCGCATGCAGCAGGCCCACGATCGGCGAAGCCGCCGCGGCACCGACGAAGCCGACGAAGAACCGCACCGCATAGGCCTTGGCCCGCAGCGCCGGCGGCACGGTGCGGGCGAGCATCGCGTCATTCACCGTCACCTGGCCGAACACCGAGGCGATCAGCAATGCCGTGACCGGAACGGTCGCCCAGCCGCGCGCCCCGATCACCATCAGGATCAGCGGCAGTTGCAGCGCTGCGAGGCCGAGGAACAGCGCGCGCAGGCTGACGCGATCGGCCAGCCGCCCGACCGAGAACTGCGTCACCGCGCCACAGATCGACACGCCGAACGCGACGAGTCCGATCAGCCCGAGCGCGCCCGCCTCGCCGGCCAGGCGCTCATCGAGCAGCTTCGGCAGGAGGATGGTGACGGCGTTGAACATCAGCCCGTTCGTCACCGCGATCAGCGTCAGCACCAGGAAGGCACGGATCGCGGTGCTGCGCGGGATGTCGGGGAAGCTTGCCTGCGGCCGCGCCACGGCCGTCGCGTCGCCCTTCGGCCCGAGCACGTAGAGCAGCCCGATCAGTGTGCACACGACCCCCGGCACGATGAACGCCATGCGCCAGCCGAAGCCCGCCGTGAGCGCCGCCGTGACCAGCGGTGCCAGCGAGACGCCGAGGTTGCCGAACACGCCGTTCAGGCCGATCGTGCGACCGACGCGGTCGCCGGCCGCCTCGACGATCATCGCCGTGCCGACCGGGTGGTAGATCGCGAAGAACGCGCCGGCGAGGCCGAGCCCGAGCGCGAAGGTGATCGGCGTGACTGCGAGCCCGCAGGCCGCGAGCGAGAGCCCACCGCCGATGTAGCAGGCTGCCATCATCTGCGCCTGGCCGTAGCGGCCGGCGAGCCAGCCCACGGGCAGCGAGCCGAAGCCGTAGATCGCGAACATCGCGGTGCCGAGCGTGACGATGGCGCCGTAGTCGAGGCCGCCGAAGGCGCCGTCCATGCCGAGCACGGCTGTCGGCAGGATCAGCAGCGCGTAGTGGGTGAGCGTGTGCGCGGCGTTGACGAAGGCGATGGTGCGCGTGGCCGGGTGCATGGGCGTTCCCTCGGGCTCACCACGAGACTAGCCTGTCTTTCGAGCCGCGTCCTGCGGCTGATCGCGAGGGGGCGGGAAGGCGGCATGTTGCGCGGGTTGGGCGTCGTCGCGCTCTGGAACGACGTGGTGCCGGAGGGGCTGGCGGCCTTCCATGCATGGCACATCGCCGAACACATGGCCGAGCGCGTGGCCATCCCCGGCTTCCGCCGCGGCCGGCGCTACGTCGCGGCCGATGCCGCAACGACGCCTGCCTTCTTCACCCTCTACGAGGTCGAGACGCTCGCGGTGCTGACGGGTGCTGCCTACACCGCGCGGCTGAACGCGCCGACGCCGGCGACGGAGGCGAACATCCCGAACTTCCGCAACACCGTGCGCGCGCTCGCCGCGGTCGCGGCAACCGGTGGCGAGGGTGTCGGCGGTGCCGTGCTGACGCTCGGCTTCGAGGGCGAGGAGCGCGCGCGCGCGGCACTCGCAGCGTGTCTCGCCCAGCCGTTTCCCCGCCGCATCGGGGCGCATCTCTGCCGCACCGACATGGCCGCATCGGGCATCGTCACGCGCGAGAAGGAGGGGCGCACCACGCTCGCCCGCCCGCCTGCGTGGTTCGCGATCATCGAGGCGACCGACATCGCCGCGCTCGCCGCGGCACCTGACGACGCCGCGCTCGCCGCGTCCGGCGCCGAGGGTCCGGTCGCGCGCGGCGTCTATCGCCTCGAGCAGCTGCGCGACCACGCTGGGTGAGCCGCTCCGTCACCCTGCTCGTCGCGGCGGTGGTGCTGGCGCTCAGCGTCTGGTTCTCCGCCGCCGCCGTGCTGCCCGGCCTCGCGGCGGCGCATGGCCTCACCCTTGCGTCACTCGCGGGGCTGACGACGGCGACGCAGGTGGGCTTCGTCGCCGGTGCGCTCACCCTCGCCGCCACCGGCCTGCCTGACAGGCGCGATCCCCGCGTGGTGTTCGCTGCCTCCGCCGTTCTCGCTGCCCTGGCGAACGCCGCGCTGCTCGTGGTGCGGCCCGACAGCGCTGCGGCGCTGGTCTCGCGCGCTGTCGTCGGCGCGGGGCTCGCGGGTGTCTATCCCGTCGGGCTCAAGATCGCCGTGGGCTGGTCGGAGGCGCGGCGCGGGCTGATCACGGGGCTGCTGGTCGGTGCGCTGACGCTCGGCTCGGCGTTGCCGCACCTCGTCGTGCTGACGGGCGGGCCGGACTGGCGCATGACCATCGTTGCCACCTCGCTCGCCGCGATCGTGGCGGCTTCCCTCACCCTCGGCATCGGGCTCGGGCCGTTCCATCGGCGCGCGGCGCGGCTGCGCATCGCTGCCCTCGCGCTCGCCTGGTCCGACAGGCGCATCCGCCTCGCCTTCGCCGGGTATTTCGGCCACATGTGGGAGCTCTATGCCTTCTGGGCATGGGTGGCGGCGATCGCTGCCGCATCGGCCGCCGCCATCGTTGCCGAGCCAGTTCGTTTCGGTGCCGTTGTCGCCTTCGCGGCAATCGCGCTCGGCGGTCTTCTCTGCATTCCTGCCGGCTGGCTCGCCGACAGGTTCGGCCGCGCCTGGGTGGCGGGGGGCGCGATGGCGATCAGCGCCGCCGCCGGGCTCGCGGCGGCGGCAGGGTTCGGCGCGGCACCCTGGCTGGTGGCACTGCTGCTGATCGTCTGGGGCAGCGCGATCGTTGCCGATTCGGCGCAATTCTCCAGCCTGGTGGCCGATGCCGCCCCACCCGAAAGTGCCGGCAGCCTGATGGCACTGCAGACCGCCCTGGGGTTCGCGCTCTCCGCCGTGACGGTGCAGGCGCTGCCGGCGGTCGCTTCCCTGATCGGCTGGCCACTGGCACTCGCGGCGCTGGCGATCGGCCCCGTTCTCGGCGCCGGCGCGATGTGGCGGCTTACGCGGCCGGCAGGGTGAGCCGCGCGGCAAGCCCGCCCGAGGCGGAACGGTCGAGCGCAAGCCCGCCGCGATAGAGCGCGGAAAGCTCCGCCACGATGGCAAGTCCGAGGCCGGTGCCGGGCGCGCCCTCGTCCAGCCTGCCGCCGCGGGCGAGCGCCGTTGCGGCATCCTCAGGCGCGAGGCCGGGCCCGTCATCCGCGACCGTGACGATGACCGCAGCACCCGCGCGGGCAGCGGTGAGCGTGACTGCGCCCGCCGCCCACTCGCAGGCATTCTCCGCGAGGTTGCCAAGCATCTCGGCCAGGTCCTGGCGGTCGACGCGCACGCGGATATCGGCGTCGCCGGCAACCGTGAGCGTGATGCCGCGGCCGGCGTGGAGGCGGCGCAGCGCGCCCGCGATCTCCTCTGCCACCGCCGCGACGGCGACGGGCGGCAATGCCGCGGTATCCCCGGTCGCGACAGCGCGCGCGCGGGCGAGGTGGTGCTGCACCAGGTGCTCGAGCCGCGCCGTCTCGGTGCGTGCGGCGGCGATGTCGGGCGGCGTGGCGGCGAGCGCGTTGCGCAGCACGGCGACGGGTGTCTTGAGCGCGTGCGCGAGATTGCCGACATGGGCGCGCGCATGCGCCACCGTCGCGCGGTTCTGCACGATCAGCGCATCGATCTCGGCGACGAGTGGCGCGATCTCGGCCGGCGCGTCGAGGCCGAGCGCATCGCGCCGGCCGGCGCGGACATCGGCCAGCGCGCTGCGGGCGCGGCGGAGCGGGGCGAGGCCGGCGACGAGCTGGCCCACCACCGCTGCGGTCAGCCCAGCGCCCAGCACGACGAACAGCGCGATGACGATGCGGCGCACGCGCGCGATTTCGGCATCCGTCGCGGTGCGGTCAATCGCCGCGGCGACCAGCAGCGGCGCGTCCGCACCCGGCGGCACGACGCTGCGCGCGGCGAGACGGAGCATCTGGCCACGCGGGCCGGCAGCGTCGCGGAACGCGGCCCCCTGCTCGGGCATGGGTGCTGGCAGGCGCTGGTCCCACAGCGAGCGTGAGGTTTCGATCCGCCCATCAGTGCCGGTGATCTGCCAGTAGATGCCGGAGAAGGGCTGTTCGAGCTCAGGCAGCGCGGGGCCGCGCTGCATCGCGGGCGCGCCCGCCTCATCGCGCGCCGTGCCGGCGACGGCGGCATCGAGCAGCGACGCGAGGCGCGCATCGAACGCCGCCTCGATCTGTTGCGTTACCGTCACGGTCACGAACCACCCAGCGGCGCCGAGGCCGAGCGCGAGCAGCAGCGCGGTGGCCACCGCGAGCCGGAGCGCGAGAGAGCGCACCCCGCGTCAGCCCCCGGCGGCGAGGCGATAGCCCTGCCCGCGCACGGTCTCGATCACGCCATCGCCGAGCTTGCGCCTGAGCCGCCCGACGATGACCTCGAGCGTATTGCTGTCACGGTCGAAATCCTGCGCGTAGAGATGCTCGGTCAGTTCCGTTTTCGAGACGACCTCGCCCGCGCGATGCGCGAGCACGGCGAGCAGGCGGAACTCGAGTGCGGTGAGCTTCACGCCCTGGCCCGCGACCGTCACGCGTGCCGCCGCGGTATCGATGCGAAGGTCGCCGAAGGCGAGCTCGGGGTGGGCGTGGCCGTGGCTGCGGCGGATCAGCGCCTTGAGGCGGGCGACGAGCTCGCCCATCGCGAAGGGCTTGGCGAGGTAGTCGTCGGCGCCGGCGTTCAGCCCCTCGACCTTCTCGGCCCAGCCGTCGCGCGCCGTCAGGATCAGCACCGGCATGGTGCGGCCCCCGGCGCGCCAGCGGCGCAGCACGGTGAGGCCGTCGACGACAGGCAGCCCGAGGTCGAGCACCACGGCATCGTACGCGCCGGTCTCGCCGAGATGCTGCGCCTCCTCGCCATCGGCGGCACGGTCGACCGCGAACAGCGCCTCGGCCAGCGCGGCGGAAACCTGGCCCGCCAGCGCATCATGATCCTCGACGAGCAGGATGCGCATCGACGGCCTCAGCGGGGGCGGAGCCGCACCGGCCCCTTGGTCGCGATCACCTCGCCGGTGGCGGCATCGACCTCGAGCTGGAAGAGCCGCCCGGAAGGCGGGAGCAGCCTGAACTCGTAGATCCAGCGGCCGTGGTCACGCTCGAGCTCCGTCTCGATCACGCGGCCATCATAGCGCGCCTCGATCGCGGCCAGGAGTTCCGAGAGGGGCCTGATCTCGCCGTTCTCGAGCGCGCGGCGCGCCCGGTCATGATCGCGCTCACGTCGCGGCTGTGCGGCGACGGGCATGGCGGCGAGCGCGAGTGCGAGTGCGAGGAGATGGCGGCGAAGGAGCATCGTTCCGTTCTGCGCGGCAGCGGCTGAACGCAGGCTGAACGGGCAGCTCAGCGTGGGTTCAGGCGGCATCGGCGATGGTCCGTCCTGTCGAAGCGGCACGCCATGGTGGCGGCCGCGGACCCCGAGAGAGAGAGAGCCGACATCATGACAGCTTCACGACGTGCAGTCCTTCCCATCGCCGCCGCCGCACTCGTCGCAATGCTCGCCGCGGCCCCGGCGATCGCCCAGCCGCGCGACCAGGGTGCCGATGCCCCCAGTGCCGCGCGCAGCACGACCGACCGCGATGGCCGCTCGGAGCGGCGTGCCAGCCGCGCCCAGGCCGTGCTCGCCGCGAAGGTCGCCGCTGCCGATGCCGTGCGCATCGTCGAGGCGGCGGGCTACCGCGGCATCCACGAGCTGGAGTGGGAGCGTGGCACCTGGGAGATCGAGGCGTTCGACGCCGCCGGCGCGCGCGTCGACCTGCGCGTCGACGCGACGTCGGGCGCGATCGTGCGCAAGTCTGGCCGCTGATCCGCAAACCGCCCCGAGGGGAGTGAGTGACCATGGCGATCAGGGATACGGCGAACCGCTACGGCGGCGTCTCCCAGGCACTGCACTGGGGCTCGGCGCTGCTCATCGCCGCCGCCTGGACGCTTGGTGTCACGATGGAAGAGCTGCCGCGCGGGTCCGCCCGCGCGGCAGGCCTCGACCTGCACGCGACGCTTGGGCTGCTTCTCGTCGGCGCGGTGCTCGCCCGGCTGCTCTGGCGCGCGGCCAATCCGAAGCCTGGGCAGGATTCCGGCTGGGCCGGGCTTGCCGCGCGCGGCATGCACCTCGCGCTCTACGCCGTGATGCTGGCGGTGCCCCTCGCGGGCCTGGCCGACCGCTGGGCACGCGGGCGCGGCGTGTCGGTGTTCCTGGGCGCCGTCACGCTCGATGCGCCCTTCACCATTCCCGGCGGCAAGGCGTGGGGCGAGGTGCACGAAATCACGGCGAACCTGCTGCTCGTGCTCATCGCACTCCATGTCGCGGCCGCCCTGTTCCATCACCTCGTGCTGCGGGACGGGCTGTTGCGGCGGATGCTGCCCGGGCGGCGCGACCGTCAGTTGATCGATACGCCTGCGTGGCGATCTGGTGGATAAGCCGCGGCGATCATCGCGGCGGTGAGGCCGGTGAAAGCCTTGGTCCACGCCGCCGCGACCTCCGGCGTGCAGCGATCGCCGAGCGACTGGCGCAGCATCCAGTCCAGCGGCTCGAACAGCAGGGCGTAATGGTCAGGCACCACGCCGTAGCCGACATGGCGCTTGGCGAGTGCCGCGAGCATGGGCTGCATCCTGTCGAGTGCGTGCAGCTGCGACACGACGACACCGAGCGTCGAGATCAGCTTCGAGCCTTGCGCATCCATGTCGGACGGAAACATCGCGCGCGCGGCGGGAATGTTCGCGAACAGCCTGTCGTAGAAGAGCGAGGCCGCCGTTCCCGGCGTGGTTGCGACCTGGCGGAAGCTCGTGCGGAGAAGGTCGATCTCGTCATTCGTCAGCTGCATGGTCGATGCCTCCTCTTTCCACCAGGGCGAGGCTACACGATCGGCCAATGGAATTTCAGGTTTATTGCGGCCGTTTCGCAGGCGCCGCGGGCGTGAAGGCGCTGCTGAAATTCTCATGCAGACAGGTCAGCACGGCCTGGATGCGCGCGCTCTGGATCGTGTCGGGGTGGGCGTGCACGTGCAGCGTGCGCACGAGATCGGGCGGGCCCTCGGTGACGCGGGCGAGGCCGGGCTCACCCTCCGCCAGGCACATCGGCAACAGGCCCTTGCCGACACCGCCGCGGATTCCGGCGAGCAGCACGGAACTGTCGGTCGCCGTCAGGCGAAGCGTATCGGACGGCTTGCGCGTCTTCTCGATCCAGCGAGCCGGCGCGCGGCGGGGGGCAAGGTCATCCCAGAACGACACCCAGCCGAGCGTCGCGTGGTCGGCCCCAGCCGGGCCGTAGATCGCGTAGGGCACCTCGCCGAGCTTGATGGCGAAGGCGGTGTCTCCCGGCGGGACCTCGAACCAGAGGCCGAGGGCCGCCTCGCCGGCCGCAAGGTTGCGCGGCAGCGGCCCGCCGATGGTGCGGATGGCAAGCTTCGGGTGCCGTGCGAGCAGGCCGGGCAGGACGCAGGCGGCAAGGCGCGTCATCGTCCACGCATTGCCGACGATGCGGACGAGGCCTGACGCCTCCTGGTTGGCGTTGCCCACCTCCTCGGCGAGCCGATTGGCGCGCGCTTCGATCTCGATCGCGCGTTCGATCGCCGCATCGCCTGCGCTGGTGGGCGAGAGGCCCGCGCGGCCTCGGATGAACAGGATGGCGCCGAGCGCGGCCTCGAGGGCGGCGAGGCGCCGCGAGACCGTTGCCTGGTCGATCCCGAGCTGGACCGCGGCGGCGTTGAGCGAGCCCGAGCGCGAGACCGCGAGCAGGATCTTCAGGTCGTCCCAGTCCAGTTGCGCAGCGGCGAGTGACATGGCGCACAGCCTATAGCCGGAAATCCGCAAGCGGCGAATGCGTTCCTGCGGGTTCCCTTCCGGGGTCGATTTGAACGAAAGATCGCAAGTCATCGCCAAGCAAAGAACGGCAATGGCGAAGTGAACCAGCCTGAAACAGATGAAACACGGATGTGTCAGTCGTAACAGGCTGCGGAAACAATTGAAACACTAGGAAGGAGTCACAGTCATGAACCAGAACGGCACAGGCAAGCTCACCGTGGTCAACGGCACGAGCGGTAGCAACATCCTCGACGACACGCTCGGCTGGACGCACGTGATCGCGGGTGCGGGCAACGACACGATCGTCGCCAACGGTACGATGTTCCTCGAGGATCCGAACGCCGACATCTTCGACGGCGGCGCGGGCGAGGATACGGTCTCGTACGCCAACGGGGCCTGGGAATGGCAGAGTGGGATCTTCGCTCTCGGCGTCGATGTCGATCTCGCCGCGGGCAGTGCCCACCGCAAGTGGGCGGCCGGATCGCTCGTCACGCCCGATATCCTGATCAGCATCGAGAACGTCATCGGCTCGCCGGGGCATGACACGCTGCGCGGGGACGACGGCTCCAACAAGCTCTGGGGGAACGGCGGCGACGACCTGATGTTCGGTCGCGGCGGCAACGACTATCTCTTCGGCGGCGACGGCAACGACCAGATCTGGGGCGGCACCGGCAACGACTACGTGTTCGGCGATGCCGGCAACGACATCCTCTGGGGCAATGACGGCAACGACACAGTCGACGGCGGCAGCGGGGATGACGCGATGTACGGCGGGGCGGGCAATGACACGCTGCACGCCTCTGCCGGCAACGACACGCTCGACGGAGGGTCGGGCACCGACACCGCCGTCTTCGCCACGAACGGCAATGTGCAGGTCAACCTGGGCCTGGGCATCTCCGCGGGTGCGCTCGGCAACGACATCCTGATCTCGATCGAGAATGTCACGACCGGCGCGGGCGGGGACACGGTATTCGGCAACAACGTCGCCAACCGCATCGAGACAGGTGCCGGCAACGACCATGTCGATGGCGGGGCCGGCAACGACTACATCGATGGCGGATCGGGCAACGACACGCTGCTCGGCGGATCGGGCAACGATACGGTCAAGGGCGGTTCCGGCAACGACACGATCGACGGCGGCTCGGGTGCCGACTACATCGAGGGCAATGACGGCAACGACACGATCCATGGCGGGTCGGGCAACGATGTCGTCCATGCCGGCGCGGGCGACGACATCGTACGCGGCGGCGTTGGCGACGACGTGCTCTATCTCGGCACGGGTACGGACAGGGTCGTCTGGAACGACGGCGATCTCGGGATGGACACCGTCTACGGGTTCAGCCTGGGCAGCGACACGCTGAGCTTCGGGTCCGGCTTCCTCGCCGCCGGCAGCGCTGACGATAACCTGCTCGCGTGGAACGACGGCGCGAACAGCTACCTCGCCGCCAACACGGCCGATGCCGGGTGGCAGTTCATCGCCCGCTTCATGGGCGTGGGCGGCGCTGCCCTCGGCGATGCCATCGACGACGGCTCGCTGTTCGCGACGCAGCTCGGCGGCGTTGGCGGCGGCGGGCCTGGCGACGTCTTCTTCTGATCGGCGGCGGCGCCTTTCTCCCTCTCCCGCCTGGGCGGGAGGGGGCCGGGGTGAGGGTGGGGGGCAGCGTAGCGGGCTTGTCGCCAGAGCGGTGCGCTGCGGCACCACCCCCCTCACCCTTCCCTTTCCCCCCGCAAGCGCGGGGGGAGAGGGAAGGGGGAAGCCGCGATTGACCTGCTTGTGATGGAGAGCGCGTCATGGATCGCACCACCGGCATCGCGCATGGCGGCATCGCGCATGGCGGCATCATCGTCTTCGACGCCGAAACTTGCGTGTTCGATACGATCTACGGCTTCCGCCCGGGCCGCGACAGGCTCGCGTTCGGAAACGGGTTCTTCGCGCCGATGACGGCACGCGCGCCGATAACCTGGCGGCTCCGTGCCTGCCACGGCGCGGGAGGGCGGGCGCTGCTTGCCGCCAACACGGCGCGCGTGGGCTGGCAGTTCATCGCCGATTTCGCCGGGATCGACCGCGCAGCGCTCGCCGCCGCAATCGCCGATGGAAGCCTGCTCTCAGCCCCAGCCCTGGAACACGCTGTAGAGCACGCGGTACTTGTCGTTCCCCCGCTCCCATTCCTTCAGGCTGCGGCTGATCAGCGGGTTGCGGAGCGAGAGCGTGGCGTGCCAGTCGAACACGTAGGTCTTGCCGTCCTGCACCTGGACCGCCGTCGCGCTGTGATAGGCGATGACGTTGTTGTCGGCGTTCGGCATCCGGCTCGCATGCCAGGCGCTGGTCGCCCATGAGGGGATCAGGCCCTGGCGGATGGCAGTGTTGATTGCGCGTTCCGTCACGTCGGCGATGTTGGTGCAGGCCTGGTCCATGCCCTGCTTTTCCCAGTAGTCCTTCGCGACCTTGGTCGCATGCGGCTCGCCGCCCGCGATCTCGACCGCCTTGACGCCGAGCCAGGCCATGCCCTCGGCCGTCATGTTCGTGAGGTTGCGGAGCGAACCCGCCGCTTTCTGGCCGATCGCGTAGGGCGACACTTCCGGAATGAACCGTCGGCATTCCGAATCATCAACGACCACCTTGACGATCGCCGAGGCGAGCGACCGCGGCATCGACTGTGAATAGCTCATCGCGTCACCCCCTCCATCGCGGCACCATTCGGCACCCGCGACTGCAGGGAATCAAGAGAGCGCGGTCACAGGATGAAGCGCGACAGGTCGGCGTTCGCCGCAAGCGGGGCCACGCGCGTATGCACGTATGCCCTGTCGACCGTGATGGTCTCGTGCGGGCGGTCGGCCGCGGTGAAGCTGATCTCCTCGAGCAGCTTCTCGAGCACGGTGTGCAGCCGCCGCGCGCCGATGTTCTCCACGCGGTCATTGATGTCGGCCGCAAGGTCGGCCAGCGCGTCGATCGCGTCCTCGGCGAAGATGAGGTCCACGCCCTCGGTCCCCATCAGCGCGCGGTACTGCTTGAGCAGCGACGCCTCCGGCTCGGTGAGGATGCGCTTGAGATCGTCGCGCGACAGCGGCTTCAGCTCGACCCTGATCGGCAGGCGGCCCTGGAGCTCGGGCAGCAGGTCGGATGGCTTGGCGAGGTGGAAGGCGCCGGAGGCGATGAACAGCACATGGTCGGTCTTCACCGGGCCGTGCTTGGTCGCGACCGTCGTGCCCTCGATCAGCGGCAGGAGGTCACGCTGCACGCCCTCGCGTGACACGTCCGCCCCCTTGAAGCCGCCTTCGCTCCGCGCGCACACCTTGTCGATCTCGTCGATGAAGACGATGCCCTGGTTCTCGACGGCCGCGATCGCCTCGTTCTTCACGCGCTCGGCGTCGAGCAGCCTGTCGCTCTCGTCCTGCGCGAGCACGCCGCGGGCTTCGGCCACCGTCATCCGCCGGGGCCGGGTCCGGTTGCCGAACATCTTCGACATCATCTCGCCGATGTTGCCCATCTGCCCTGGCGGCATGCCGGGGATGTCCATCTGCCCGATCGGCATGCCAGGCGGGGCTTCCGTCACCTGGATCTCGATTTCCTTGTCCTCGATCTTCTGTTCGCGCAGCAGGCGGCGGAACTTCATGCGCGTCTCGGCCGACGCACCTTCGCCGACCAACGCGGTGACGAGTCGTTCCTCGGCCGCGAGCTCTGCCTTCGCCGCGACTTCCTTGCGGAGCCGGTCGCGCGTCATGGTGAAGGAGATCTCGACGAGGTCGCGGATCATGCTTTCGACGTCACGCCCGACATAGCCGACCTCGGTGTACTTGGTCGCTTCCACCTTGAGGAACGGCGCCTGTGCCAGCCGTGCCAGCCGCCGGGCGATCTCGGTCTTGCCGCAGCCTGTCGGCCCGATCATCAGGATGTTCTTCGGCAGCACTTCCGCGCGCAGGTCTTCCGGCAGCTGCTGTCGCCGCCAGCGGTTGCGGAGTGCGATGGCCACCGCGCGCTTGGCGTCGTTCTGTCCGACGATGAAGCGGTCAAGCTCGCTGACCGTTTCGCGAGGAGAAAGGTTGGTCATGGTTGAACTCTCCGCGTCGCCCGACCAGCGGGAGGGCGACCCTCGTGCCTGGGGGTATGGGGGAGGGCGCTGCCCTCCCCCATCTATTCGATGATTTCGATCGTCAGCTGTCCGTTGGTGTAGACGCAGATATCGCCTGCGATGGCCATGGCCCGCCGCACCACGGTTTCGGCATCCACCCCCGGTTGGTCGACCAGCGCGCGGGCCGCCGCGAGTGCGTAGTTCCCGCCCGAGCCGATGCCGATGACGCCATGCTCGGGTTCCAGCACGTCGCCGTTGCCGGTGAGGATGAAGCTGCGTCCCTTGTCGGCCACCGCCATCATGGCTTCGAGGCGGCGGAGGTAGCGGTCCGTCCGCCAGTCCTTGGCGAGGTCGACGCAGGCGCGTTCGAGCTGCCCGGGAAAGCGTTCGAGCTTGGCTTCGAGGCGTTCCAGCAGGGTGAACGCATCCGCCGTCGCGCCGGCGAAGCCGGCGAGCACCGCGCCGCCGCCGATGCGGCGCACCTTGCGAGCGTTTCCTTTCACGACGGTCTGGCCAAGGCTTACCTGGCCATCGCCCGCCATGGCGACCGTCCCGTCCTTGCGCACGCAGAGGATGGTGGTGCCGTGCCAGCCGGGATCGCCCGGCCTCCGATGTTCGTCCATGGCCCTCTAGATGGCGCAGGGATGCGGTTGCGGCAAGGAAGGGGGTTTGCCCAGCCCCCCGCAGGGGATTTGCCCCCACCCCCCGCTGAGGCGTAGAAGGCGCGCATGACCGCCATGCCATCCTCCTCATCCGCCCCTGCCCCCGCCCGCCGCGCCGAAATCAGCCGCGCGACGTCGGAGACGCGCATCATCGCCACGGTGGACCTCGACGGGTCCGGCCGGGCGGAGATCGCCACCGGCATCGGCTTCCTCGACCACATGCTCACCGCGCTTGCCCGCCACGGGCTTCTCGACATCGCGCTGAAGGCGGAGGGCGACCTGCATATCGACTTCCACCACACGGCGGAGGACGTGGGCATCGTCCTCGGCCAGGCGGTGGCGAAGGCGCTCGGCGAGAAGCGGGGCATCGCCCGCTACGGCCAGGCGCTGGTGCCGATGGACGAGGCGCTGGCCGAAGCCGCGATCGATATCTCGGGCCGTCCGTTCCTGGCGTGGTCGGTCGCGTTCCCGACCCAGAAGGTCGGCGAGATGGACACCGAGCTGTTCCCCGAGTGGTTCCGTGCCTTCGCGACGAATGCCGGGATCACCCTGCACGTGACGCTGAAGGCGGGCGAGAACAGCCACCACATTGCCGAGGCCTGCTTCAAGGCGCTCGCCCGCGCCCTTCGCATGGCCGTGGCGATCGACCAGAGGCTTGCGGGAGCGGTTCCCTCCACAAAGGGGGTCCTGTGAGAATCTGGCCATGAAAATCTGGACCGTGCATGCCAAGGGCGTCTCGCCGCCGCTGCTGGTGAAGGAGGGGTTCTCCTTCTGGGCCTTCCTGTTCGCGGCACCCTGGTTCCTGTGGAACAGGATGTGGCTCGTCCTCATCCTCTACGTGGCGTTCTGGACGATCTTCGGCGTGCTGACCGCCTCGCTGCCCGAAGCGGTGACGGTGCCGATCGTGCTGGCAGGCCAACTCCTCATCGGCTGGCACGCGCGCGACCTCCGGCGCTGGACGCTCGCCCGCCGCGGGTGGCGGACCATTGGCGTCGTCGCGACCGAGGGGGGAGAGGACGCCGCACTTGCCCGCCTCTACACGGCCCGGCCCGAGCTTCTGGCCTGGGTGAAGGCGGCCTAGGGCGGTGCCGACCGTCGCGGTGATCGACTACGGCAGCGGCAACCTCCGCAGCGCGGCCAAGGCGCTGGCGGCTGTTGGCGGTGCCTCGACCGACGTGGTCGTCACGTCCGATGCCGCCGTGGTGGCGCGGGCCGCCCGCATCGTGCTGCCGGGCCAGGGGGCCTTCGCCGAGTGTATGCGGGGGCTTTCCGCCGTTCCCGGCATGCTGGAGGTGCTGGCCGATGCGGTGCGGCGGCGCGGCGTTCCCTTCCTTGGCATCTGCGTCGGCATGCAGCTTCTGGCCGATCGCGGGCTGGAGCATGGCGCCCACCAGGGCTTCGGCTGGATCGGCGGCGACGTGATGCGGCTCGACGAACTCTGGGGCGGCAACCCGGGCCACCTGCCGATCCCGCAGATGGGGTGGAACGGGCTTTCCTGGTCAGGACGTGCCCACCCCCTCCTGGAAGGGCTTCGGCAAGGTGACCATGTGTACTTTGTGCATTCGTACGCGCTGCGTGCCGCCAGCGCCGAGGACGTGATCGCCACGACAGACTATGGCGGGGCGGTCACCGCGGCGGTGGCACGGGCGAATGTCGCTGGGGTGCAGTTCCACCCGGAGAAGAGCCAGGCCGTCGGCTTGCGCATCCTCGCCAACTTCCTCCGCTGGTCGCCGTGACCGGCCCGGGGGCCGGCGGGGAGCGCGGGAGCAGGGCGCGCCGAGGAGGAGGAAACATGGACGCGGACATACCGCGCGCCGAAAGGCTGGGCGCCGAAAGGCTGGGCGCCGAACGATTGGGCGCCGAACGATTGGGCGCCGTGGAGCGGGCCGTCGCCGCGCCCGCCCATACGCCGACGCTTGCTGTCGAGCGCCTGACGGCGTTGACGGACGAGGCGCTGGCGGAGCTGTGCGAGGCCTCCGCCGCCGCGATCATGGATGGCGGCGGCTTCGGCTGGGTGAAGCCACAGCCGCGCGAGGTGCTGGCCCGCTACTGGCGCGGCGTGATCCTGGTGCCCGAGCGTGAGCTGTTCGTCGCCAGGCTCGACGGCGCGATCGTGGGCTCGGCCCAGCTCGTGCGCCCGCCGCGGAACAACGAGGCGCAGGCCTTCGCCGCGACCCTGATGCATTTCTTCATCGCCCCCTATGCCCGCGGCTTCGGGCTTGCGCGGATGCTGATCGGCCGCGTCGAGGAAGGCGCCCGCGCACTCGGCTACAAGGTCCTGAACCTCGACGTGCGCGAGACGCAGACGGGCGCGATCGCGCTATTCGAGGGGCTGGGCTTCGTGCGCTGGGGCACCCACCCGGCCTATGCGCATGTGGGCGGGACGGTGATCGCCGGGCATTTCTACCACAAGCTGCTCGAAGCCAAGCCGGGCCGGAAGCCGCGCGGCTGATGCCCCCCTTCAGATGACGCTCACCCTCTTCCCCGCGATCGACCTCAAGGGCGGGCAATGCGTGCGGCTGAAGCGCGGCGACATGGACCAGGCGACGGTGTACGCCGACGACCCGGCCGCCCAGGCGCGGGCCTGGCAGGCAGCGGGCTTCGGCTGGCTGCATGTGGTGGACCTTGATGGCGCCTTCGCGGGCGAGAGCCGCAACACCGGGGCGGTCCGCGCCATCCTCGGCGCCGTCACGATCCCGGTGCAGTTGGGCGGCGGCATCCGCGACCTCGCCGGCATCGAGGCCTGGCTGGGCGAGGGGGTCGCGCGCGTCATCCTCGGCTCGGCGGCGGCGAAGAACCCTGGGCTGACGCGCGAGGCCTGCCGACTGTTCCCCGGCCGCATCGTGCTCGGCATCGACGCGCGCGACGGCATGGTCGCGACCGAGGGCTGGGCAGAGGCCGGCAGCGTCTCGGCGCTGGACCTTGCCGCGATGTACCGGGATGCGGGGGCCGCGGCGATCGTCTTCACCGATATCGGGCGGGACGGGATGCTGGCCGGGCTCAACATCGCAGCGACCGAGGCGATGGCGCGCGCGGTGCCGATCCCGGTGATCGCCTCGGGTGGCTTGGCCTCGGTGGACGATGTGCGCGCGGTGCGTGCCTCGCCGGCCGGGATCGCGGGTGTGATCCTCGGCCGCGCGCTCTATGACGGGCGCATCACGCCGGACGAGGCGATCGCCGCGGCGGCATAGGACCGCTGCTTCCACCCATCGGCGCCATCCGGACGTATCGCGAATTTGTCGTGACAGCCGGACGACCGCACCGCCCTGCATCCCACTGTTACTGTTTTTTCGTTTGCGGCGCGGACACTGCCAGCGCATAGCAACCGCCCCGCCCAACCATCCCTGTGTTGCGCGGGCTCCGGAGACGCAAGCGACAGCGGGATGTTGCCAGCAGAATGTTGACCGTGCGGATCATTCCCTGCCTCGACGTGAAGGACGGGCGCGTCGTCAAGGGCATCAACTTCGTCGATCTGCGCGATGCGGGCGACCCGGTCGAGCAGGCACGCCTCTACGACGCCGCCGGGGCGGACGAGCTCTGCTTCCTCGACATCACCGCGAGCCACGAGAACCGCGGCACCATCCTCGACATCGTCTCGCGCACGGCCGAGCAGGTGTTCATGCCGCTCACCGTCGGCGGCGGGGTGCGCGAGGTGGGGGATTTCCGCGCGCTGCTCCTCGCCGGGGCGGACAAGGTGAGCGTGAACTCCGCCGCCGTCGCCCGCCCCCTGCTCATCGCCGAGGCCGCCGACAAATGCGGCAGCCAGTGCGTCGTCGTCGCGATCGATGCGCGGCGCCGGGCGGATGGGCGCGGGTTCGAGGTCTACACCCATGGCGGGCGGAAGCCGACGGGGATCGACGCCGTCGAATGGGCCGCGCGCGTGGCCGATCTCGGTGCGGGCGAGATCCTGCTCACCTCGATGGATCGTGACGGAACGGGCAAGGGCTTCGACCTCGACCTCACCCGCTCGGTGGCCGATGCGGTGCCGGTGCCGGTGATCGCCTCGGGCGGTGTCGGCCGCGTCGAGGATTTTGCCGACGGTGCCAAGGCCGGCGCGACAGGGCTGCTCGCGGCGAGCGTGTTCCATTTCGGCCAGTTCTCGATCGCCGATGCGAAGGCGGCGGTGGCGCGTGCCGGGCTTCCCGTCCGCCACGTGGCCGAGGTGGCCTGAGCGATGGCCAAGCCCGTGAAGAAGCCGGCGAAGAAGCCGGCGAACAAGGCCCAGAAGAATTCCTCGAAGGCATCCTCCAAGAAACCGTCGAAGAATTCCGCGAAGAAGCCACCGAAGAAGGCCGCCAAGGCGCAGGCCAACCAGCTTCCCGTGAAGGCGCCGGTGCCGCCGCCGATGCCCGGGCCTGATGGTCTGATCCTCGACAGGCTCTGGGCCACCGTCATGTCCCGCCGCGACGCCGACCCGGATGTGTCGCATTCCGCCCGCCTGCTCTCGCGCGGCACGGCGAAGGTGGCGCAGAAGCTTGGCGAGGAGGCGGTGGAGGCGGTGATCGAGGCGACCCTCGGCAACCGCGCGGCGCTGATCGGCGAAAGTGCCGATATGCTCTATCACCTCATGGTCGTCTGGGTTGATGCCGGCATCCGCCCCGAGGAAGTGTGGGCCGAGCTCGAGCGGCGCGAGGCGATCAGCGGCATCGCCGAGAAGGCGGCGCGCGCGCGCGCCCTGAAGCTCCGCGCCATCGCCCGTCGCGGCCCGGCGGTGCGCACGTCGAAGCTCTGGTAGACGATCTTCCTCTCTGGAACCCGGGCGGTGCACACTCCGGCATCCGCCACCGCCGAGGTTCGCCCCGAGAGGTTTGCCATGCCCGTCTCCGGCCTGCCGCCCTATGACCCCGCCAACATCTTCGCCCGCATCCTCCGCGGTGAAATCCCCGCGAAGAAAGTCGCGGAAACCGAGCACGCGCTTGCCTTCCACGACATCGCACCCCAGGCGCCGGTGCACGTGCTCGTGGTGCCGAAGCGCGCCTATGTCTCGCTGGCCGATTTCGCCGCCACGGCGTCCGACGCCGAGATCGCCGGGTTCTGGCGCCTGGTCGCGTCGGTGGCGAAGGAGCTGACGCTCGAGCTCTCCGGCTACCGCGTGCTCACCAACATGGGCGTGCATGGCCACCAGGAAGTGCCGCATTTCCATGTGCACCTGTTCGGCGGCCGCCCGCTCGGGCGGATGGTGCCGAGCGGGGAGGGGTGAACGGGATCCGCCGTCGCTGGGGCGACCAGATCTGGGGCGACCAGACCTGGGGCGATCAGATCTGGGGGCGACCAGACCTGTGGCCAAACGGCAACGTGTTCGCGCAGGCGTTGAGCCTGGCTGGGCAGTTGCTTGATAAACAACACCCAGGCTGGGCAGACTGTGCGGCATGCGTGCCGGTTCCGCCTCCCTGCTCCTGCTGCTCGCGCTCGCCGCCCCAGGCTGTGCGCCGCTCATCACGCCGCTCGGCGTGGCACTCACCGCAGGCGCCACGGGCGGGACGATGGCGATGCAGGAACGCGGCCTCGGTGGCGGGATCGAGGACAATTCGATCGCACTCAGCATCAACGACGCCTGGCTGAAGGACGACCCGGCCATCTTCCGCAAGGTGAGCACCTCCATCCATGACGGAATGGTCGTCCTGACCGGCAGCGTCACCTATCGCGAGACCGCCAAGCGGGCGGAGACGATCGCCGCCGGCGTCGAGGGCGTGCGATCGGTGACCAATCACATCCGCGTCGACCGTGAGCCCGGCCTCGGCACCGCTGCATCCGACCGCTGGATCACCACGAAGCTGCGGGCGGAGCTCACCTTCGCCTCCGACGTGAACGCGGTGAACTACGCCTTCGACACGATCGCCGGCACGGTGTTCATTTCCGGCGTCGCGCGCGACCAGGCAGAGCTTGACCGCGTCGTGTCGCGCGTGAAGCGCACCGGCGGGGTGCGCGATGTCGTCACCGCCGTCAGGCTGCGCACCGAGCCGCTTCCCCCGAAGCACGCCGCCCGCCGCAGCGTGGCCCCCTCGGCCCTCCCCCCAGCTTCCACAACCCCTGCTTCCACCACCCCTGGCCCGACCAGCCATGCGCCCACCAGCTACGCCGCCGCGGCGCCAAGGGCCGTAGGCGCCGCCGTGACCGCCGAGCCTTTGCCGCCGCTGCGATGAGCGATGCCGCGAAGGACGACGCGCGTGCCGTGCTCGCCAGGCTTGGCACGGCCGATGACGATGGGCTCGACATCGCCGAGGCAGCCCTGGCCTTCGCCATCATCGACCGGCCCGACGCACCCATCGCCCCCGTGCGCGCGCACCTCGCCCAACTCATCCGCGCTGGGGCAACGCTCGCCGGCAATCGCGGGGCGGAGGAGCGCGCGCTCGCGCTGAGGGGACTGGTCTGCGGCGGCCACGGCTATACCGGCGACCGCGACACCTATGACGACCCGGCCAATGCCAACCTCATCAGCGTGGTCGAGCGTCGCCGTGGCCTGCCCGTGGCCCTTGGAATCATCTGGCTGCACACGGCCGCGGCTGCCGGCTTCGATGCCTGGGGCATCGACTTCCCCGGGCACTTCCTCCTCGGCATCGGCGGCCACGGGGAAAGTGGCCATGGGGAAAGCGTGGTGATCGATGTGTTCGATTCCGGTACGATCCGGGAGGAGGATGAGCTCGCCGCCCTGCTCGCCCGCGTGGCCGGGCCGGCCGCAAGGCTTGGGCCCGACCATCTGCGGCCGATGACGGCGCGCCAGGTCCTGCTCAGGCTCCAGAACAACATCCGTTTGCGGCGGGTCGCCGCCGGCGCGCTCGACACGGCCCTTGCGGCGGCGGAGGACATGCTGCTGCTGGCGCCCTATTCAGCGCCGCTTTGGCGCGAGGCGGCGCTGCTGGCGGAGCGTGCGGGCCAGAAGCGCGCTGCCATCAATGCGTGGGAGCGGCTGCGCGGCTTCGGCAGTGCCGAAGCCGGCGAGGCCCTGGCGCGGCTCAGGCGCCAGATGAACTGAGTCCGGATCTGACGTGTCGGAATCACTGACAGCTTCGGGGCTGCTTCCCACCGAACCCCGTGGCACCCTGTCGGATTTCCTTACAGCGGCGATCCCCTGCAAAGAATTTGACGCCGAATCAACGCACTGAGGTTTGGCACGGAGTGTGCAGCGCCCACACGAGTTGGTGAGTGCCAACATATTGTGACTGGGGGGACACCTGATGAGCTTCATTCGTACCATTGCGCTGGCCGGCGCCTTCGCGACGACGGTCTCTTTCGCGGCGAACGCTGCGATCTCGATCAGCGCGTCGATCGTGCCGAACCCGACTGCCACGAACGTGCCCTTCACGCTCGAGAGCCTCGGCTCCGGCGGGACCGCCGGCAAGGTCGCGGGCGCGACGAGCCCGTTCAACACCGGTAGCGGCGTCGTGGCGACGTTCACGGGCAACTCAGGCATCTATGTCGGTGATGTCGGCGGCGTCACCCGCTCGCCGCTGCGCAGCGCTGGCGGCGCGGCGACGAACGAGTGGTACTTCAATGCCCGCGCCAACAGCGGCTATGTCGAGCTGAAGCTCCCCACCGCCGTAACGACGTTCAACCTGCTCTGGGGTTCGGCTGACACGGGTGCCACCTACAACCGCGTCACGATCAGCGTGCTTGGCGAGTCGGTCACCGGCAGCCAGATCATCGCGGCCGCCGGTGGCGCGGCACCTGGCGGGCCCGTCGTTCCCGGGACGACCAACATCGCGGTGACGCTGACCAGCGACACCGCCTTCGACACGATCCGCTTCACCGCCACCCAGGAAGCCTTCGAGTTCCTGACGGGCGTTCCGGTTCCCGAGCCTGCGTCTCTCGCGCTGCTCGGCATGGGGCTGCTCGGCCTCGGCGCTGCTGCCCGCCGCCGCCGCGCCTGACGCGATCCGCCTTCAGCCTGCCGGAAAAGGGCGGCCTTCGGGCCGCCCTTCGCTTTTCTGCGGCGGCGTCCGGCGGCACAGTACCGCCCCTCACCCCGGCGCGGCCGCGCTCAGCCGGCCGGCAGCAGCCCCTCGGCGGCGGCGAGCGCGAACAGGTCGGCCGTCGCATCCTCTGGTGTGACGCGCGAGAACGGCGGCAGCATCTGCCCCGCAAGCCCGTCGATCAGTGCCGAAAGCCGCCGCGCCGCGCCGGCGGGATCGGCGCAGCGCATCTCGCCCGCAGCGACGCCGCGGGCGACCAGCGCCGACAGCCGCGTCTGCCAGGCGAGCATCTGCGCCGCGCACGCCTCGGCGATGGCAGGGTCGTCACGCGCCACCGTCCAGGCATCGAACCAGGTGCGCCAGGTATCGTCGGTCGCATCCGTCAGCACATCGGCCAGGAAGCGCCGCAGCGTCTCCGCCGCGCCGATCCCCTCATCCATGACGAAGGCCGAGGCGAGGTCACGCTCGGCGATCCGAAGGAACGCGGCGGCGCGCAGCGCGCGGGCCGACGGGAAATAGTGAAACAGGATGCCGACGGAGAGGCCGAGGCGCGTCGTGACGTCCCGCGTCGTCCAGGCCTCCAGCCCGTTCTGCAGGATGGCCGCGCAGGCCGCCTCCAGGATCTCCTCCCGCCTGTCGCCGGCAGGCTTGCGCACGCTCATCGCCTCTCCGATTGACCCGGTCCCCAATTTGAGCGTATGTTCAATTGAGCGGTTGTTCAATAGCATCTCTCGAACATCAACCTGATGGAGATCCCTGTGTCTGCCCCTCTCGACGTCGTGGTCGTCGGTGCCGGTTTCGCCGGCCTGGCCGCGACGCAGGCCCTCGAGGCCGCCGGTTGCCGGACAGCCCTTCTCGAGGCGCTCGAACGGCCCGGGGGGCGGGCGGAAACGGTCATCGGGGCTGACGGCAGCGCCTGGGATGCCGGCGCGCAGTTCATCAACGGCGACATGCGGCGCGTGCTTGGGCTGGCCAGGCGCTTCGGGCTCGGCCTCGTCGCCGCTCCCGTCGGCGGACGCTCGGCGGTGCACGCCCCCGGGGCCGGCCACGCGCAGGTGCGGCTTGCCCTCGCCGAGGCTGAGGCGTTCGAGGCTGCCGTGATCGCCGGGGCCGGCCGCGTCGACGACGCGGCCTCGCTCGCCGATCTCGTCGGCGCGGAACGCCTCTCTCCGCTCGGTCGCTCCGTCATCCGTTCCGCCATCGCGGAACTCTGCTGCGCTGCCCCGGAGGACGTGTCGGCTGCCTGGGCGGCCGAGGGCGACGCGCGATACGGCAGCGACCGTGACGACGTGGAATTCTTCCTCCGCGAAGGCTTCGGTGGCCTCGCCGCGGCGCTGGCAGCGTCGCTGCGGAGCGCGCCGCGCCTCGGCACCCCCGTGCTCGGCCTCGGCGAAGGGACCGGCACGGTCCAGGTGCACACGCCGCGCGGCACGCTCGTCGCCGCCGCAGTGGTGCTCGCCGTGCCGATGGCGCGCGCCGCGCGCCTCGCCCCGCCAAGCCTGCCGGCAGAAGCCCGCGCGGCGCTGGCCGGGTTCCGCGAGGGCGCAGTGATCAAGCTCGCGCTCCGCTACGCCGAGCCGTTCTGGCGCTATGGCGGGTTCGCGGGGAACCTCCGCTCCGCCGCGCTGCCGGGCCTCTGGTTCGGCGACACGTCGACCGGCGAAGGCGGGACCCTCACCGCGCTCGCCGGCGGTCCGCTTGCGCGGGAACTCGCAGCACTGCCGGCGGAGGCACGCATCTCCCGCATCGCCGCGGCGGCGGCCGAGGGGTTCGGCGTGGCCGCGCCGCCGCTGCTGTCCTGCGATGAGCGGCTTTGGCTCGACCACCCGACGCTCGGCGGCGGCTACTCCGGGCACCGTGCCGCTGGCGCTCCCTCCGGCGCCGAGGCGGCGTTGACGCGGCTCGACGGCCCCATCGTGTTTGCCGGCACCGACCTCGCGGCCGACTTCCCCGGCTTCGTCGAAGGCGCGATCGCCTCAGGCGAGGCGGCGGCCGCGCGCGTGCTCGGCAAGCTCGGCGGCGCGCCGCGTGCGCGGCAGGGTGCGCTGCTCGCCGCCTGAGGCCTCGCGCCTGAGGCCTCCCGCTTGCGCGGGCCGCCGCGCGCGGCCAAGGTCGCGCCGCCGCAATTGAGCCCGGGGGAAGCCATGGCCCGTTCACTCGCCGTCGCGATCCAGATGGATCCGATCGAGAGCATCAACATCGACGCCGACAGCTCCTTCGTCCTCGGGCTCGAGGCACAGTCGCGCGGGCATCGGATATGGCATTACCTGCCGCGGCACCTCGCGCTGTCGGGCGGCCGCGTTCTCGCCCGCGCCCGGCCGATGACGCTCCGCCGCGAGCACGGCAACCACTACACCTTCGGGGCGTGGGAGGAGATCGACGTCGGCACGATGGACGTGGTGCTGATGCGCCAGGACCCGCCCTTCGACATGGCCTACATCACGGCCACCCACATCCTCGAGCACATCCACCCGCGAACGCTGGTGGTGAACGACCCCGCTTCGGTGCGCAACGCGCCCGAGAAGCTGTTCGTGACGCACTTCCCCGAGCTGATGCCCCCCACCCTCATCACGGCAGACCCGGCGCAGATCAGCGCCTTCCGCCGCGAGCATGGCGACATCATCCTCAAGCCGCTGTTCGGCAATGGCGGGGCGGGCGTGTTCCACGTGAAGCCGGATGACACCAACCTCAACGCGCTGCTTGAACTGTTCACGGAACGATCGCGCGAGCCCCTGGTGATCCAGCGCTACGTGCCCGAGGTGCGGGCCGGCGACAAGCGCATCATCCTGGTCGACGGTGTTGCGCTCGGCGCGCTGAACCGCGTTCCCGCGGCCGGCGAGAGCCGCAGCAACATGCATGTCGGCGGCCGCCCCGAGCCCACGACGTTGACCGACCGCGAGCGCGAGATCTGCCGCGCGATCGGGCCGGCGTTGAAGGAGCGCGGGATGATCTTCGTCGGCATCGACGTGATCGGTGATTACCTGACCGAAATCAACGTGACCTCGCCCACGGGGCTCCAGGAGATCGCGCGCTTCGACGGCGTGAACCTCGAAGCCGACATCTGGGATGCGATCGAGGCGCGGGTGGGGATGGGCTAGGCGCAGGAACGGGCATCACCATCCAAGGACGCCGCAGGGTATAGTCACGCCTGTGGTGGATACGGTCGGCCCCTACAATCGCGGCTTTCGCGAATTCACCGAGGCCTACGAGGCCTTCGGCTTCGCGCAGATCCATGCCGATGCCGTTCCGTTCCTGCCCGAGCGCCCCGGCCTCGTTCTCGACGTCGGCGCCGGCAGCGGCCGCGATGCCGCCTGGTTCGCCGAGCGTGGTGCCGAGGTGATCGCCGTCGAGCCTGCCGGCGCGATGCGGCAGGGCGGCGCGATGCTGCACCCCTCCGGCCAGATCCGATGGTTCGATGACCGGCTGCCGGCGTTGTCGGCCGTGCACCGGCTCGGCCTCGCCTTCGACGTGGTCTGGCTCAGCGGCGTGTGGATGCACGTGCCGCCGGACGACCGCCAGCGCGCGATGCGCAAGCTCGCGACGCTGCTGAAGCCGGGCGGCCGCATGGTGATCACGCTGCGCCACGGCCCAGCGCCGGATGATCGCCCGATGTGGCCTGTCGACGCGCACGAGGTCGAACGGCTCGGCCTCGAATTCGGCCTGTCGCTCCGCGTCGCGACCGAGCGTCGTGACGACCTCCAGCGCCGGCCCGGCGTGCGCTGGCAGACCGTCATCCTCGACCTGCCGGACGATGGAGGCAGCGCATTGCCCCTGCTCCGCGGCGTGATCCTGCGGCAGGAGAAGGCGGCCACCTACAAGCTCGCGTTGCTGCGCGCGATCGCGCGGATCGCCGACGTGTCGCCCAACGTCGCGCGCGATGCCGATGACTGCGTCGAACTGCCGCTCGGCCTCGTCGCCCTCTACTGGCTCAGGATGTTCAAGCCGCTGCTGGAACGAGGGCTGCCACAGATGCCGGAGCGGTCGGGTGCCGCGCCCTCGTCCGCGCGCGAGCCGTTCCGCGCCCTGGGGCCGGTTGCTGCGTACGAGCTTCGTCCGGGTGCCGTGTTCCCAGGCGAGGCCGGCGATGCGATGCGCCGCGCCCTCGCCGATGCCGCCCGCACGATCGCCCAGATGCCGGCGACACACCTCACCTACGCCAACGACACGCCCGTGTTCCCGACGGCATTTGGAGGCGTCCCCGCGCGTGGCGCTGCCTTTGCCGTGACCGAGGAGCCGCTCTGGACCTACGGCGTGACGCGCGTGCCGCTTCCCGTCTGGCACGCGCTGCTGCGGATGAGTGCCTGGATCGAGCCGATGCTCGTCGCCGAATGGGTGCGGCTCACGCTCGGCTACGCGGAGAAGGCCGGCCGAAGCATCAACGCCGGCGAGGTCATGGCCGCGCTGCGCTGGGTCGAGCCGGAGCGTGATACGCGCCTTGTCCGCGACCTCACGCTGCGGCGGCTTGCTGCGGGCGGCACGGTGCACTGCGTCTGGAGCGGCCGCGCGCTCAGCGCCGGGACGCTCGACATCGACCATTGCCTCCCCTGGTCGGCCTGGTCGTGCAACGACCTCTGGAACCTGCTGCCGACATCGCGTGCTGTGAACCAGAAGAGCAAGCGCGAGAGGCTGGTGACCGCCCCCGCGCTGGCGTCCGCACGCTCCGCCATCCTCGACTGGTGGGCAGACGCCTACCGCAACGACGACGCGCTGCGGGTTCGTTTCGCCGAGGAGGTCCGCACCAGCCTGCCCGTCGCGAAACGCACCGATCCGGACCCGGAAGAGGTCTTTGCCGCGCTGGAGTTCCGCAGGCTCCGCCTCCACCAGGATACCCTGCTGCCCGAGTGGCGCGGCATGGCGAGCGCGCCCTGACCGGCGAGGGTGCTGCGCGGACGCTGCCCTCGAACGCATGCCTGCTCGCCCGGAACGGTCATGGGTCGGCCTGTTGATCACCCCTGCCGCGCGGGACTAGGGTTGGCCCATCAGGTGCGTGACGGGGGACATCATCATGCAGGCCAAACTCACCGCCGAGTTCCTCGGCACGCTCTGGCTCGTGCTCGGCGGCGTCGGCTCCGCGGTGATCGCCGCACAGTTCGCGACCGTTGGCATCGGGCTGCTCGGCGTCTCGATCGCCTTCGGGCTCACCGTCATCACCATGGCCTATGCGATCGGCCACATCTCCGGCTGCCACCTGAACCCTGCCGTCACGGTCGGCCTCGTCGTGGCCGGGCGGTTCAAGGCGTCGGAGGCGCCGGGCTACATCGTCGCCCAGGTCGCCGGCGCGATCGCCGCGGCCGGCATCCTCTATGTCATCGCCTCCGGCCGCGAAGGGTTCGAGATCGCGCGCGGCTTCGGCGCCAACGGCTTCGGCGAGCACAGCATCGGCAAGTACAGCCTCACCGCCGGCCTCGTGACCGAGATCGTGATGACGTTCTTCTTCCTGTTCGTCATCCTCGGCGCCACCCACGGCAAGGCGCCGGCGGGCTTCGCGCCGCTCGCCATCGGCCTCTGCCTCACCCTCATCCACCTCATCAGCATCCCGGTGACGCAGACCTCGGTGAACCCCGCGCGCTCGACCGGCCCTGCGCTGTTCGTCGGCGGCTGGGCGATCCAGCAGCTCTGGCTGTTCTGGGTGGCCCCGCTGATCGGCGCCGTGCTTGCGGGGGTGACGTACAAGGTGCTGTCGCCCGACGAGACGCGGTGAGCGGCGGAACCATCCTCGCGGTTTCGGCAGCCCCCGGCCACGGCTTCAGCAAGCGGCCAACCACCGAGATCACGCTCGTCGCTGGCCTGGGCGTCGCCGGCGACGCGCATGCGGGCGAGACGGTGAAGCACCGCTCGCGCGTCGCGCGCGACCCGACGCAGCCGAACCTGCGCCAGGTTCACCTGATCCACGCCGAGCTGTTCGATGAGCTCGCGCCCAGGGGCTTCGCGCTGGCTCCTGGCGACATCGGCGAGAACGTGACCACGCGCGGGCTCGACCTGCTGGCCCTTCCCACCGGCACGCTGCTTCGCCTCGGCGAGGCCGCGACGGTGGAGCTCACGGGCCTGCGCAACCCCTGTTACCAGCTCGACCGTTTCGCTGACGGGCTGATGGAAGCGACGCTCGACCGCGCGGCGGATGGCTCGCTCATCCGCAAGGCTGGCGTGATGGCGGTGGTGCGGACGGGCGGGGTGGTGCGCGCGGGCGACGCCGTCACGGTGACGCTGCCGGAAGGCCCTCACGTGGCGCTGGCGCCCGTCTGACCGGCTTGCGTATCCTTCCCGCAACGAACACGGGAGGAACCAACGATGACCATCATCACCCGCCGCGCCGCACTCGCCGGCCTCGCCGCCGCGCCTGTCGCGGGGCGCGCCCATGCGCAGGCCTATCCGTCACGCCCCGTCACGCTCGTCGTCGGCTTCGGCGCCGGCGGGGCGACTGACCTTGGCGCGCGGCTTCTCGCCACGCATGGGGCGAGGCATCTCGGCCAGAGCATCGTGGTGGAGAACCGCGTCGGCGGGTCGGGCGTGGTGGGAACCGATTTCGCCCGCCGCGCACGGCCCGATGGCTATACGATGCTGATGAGCCGCGGCGCGCCGGCTGTGATCAGCCCCGCCCTCGAGCCGCGCACCACGCCCTACCGGTGGGACGAGTTCAGCATCGTCGGCCTGTCGGACGTGAATGCGCTCTGCGTGTGCGTGAAGGCGGATGCGCCGTGGCGGACGGCGGCTGACCTGTTCGCCGCGATCCGTGCGCGGCCGGGGCACCTCAACTACTCCTCCTCGGGCCCTCTCTCGCTCATCGGGCTTGCCTCGAAGATGTTCCTCTGGGCGGGTGGCCTGCCGGTGGACGCAGCCGTCGAGATCCCGTTCCGTTCCGGCGCCGAGACGTTGACGGCGGTGATCGCGGGCCAGGTGCAATTCGCGTCCTTCAACATGAGCGAGGCCGCGCCCGGGCTGAGTGCCGGCACGATGCGCGCAATCATGGTGACGGTGCCTGACCCGTTCCCCGGTGTCGCCGGCGTGCAGACGGCTGCCGAGGCGGGCATGCCGGTTCTAGAGAATTTGGTCGGCTGGAACGCGCTGGTCGGGCCCCCCGGCCTGCCGGATGATGTGGTCGCGAAATGGAACACGACGCTCGCGGCATTGAAGGGCGACGCCGAGTGGAACGCCGGCCACGCGCGCATCGGCAACATCCCCCGTGTGCTCGGCCGCGACGAGACGGCCGCGTTCATGAAGGCGCAGTACGAGCTCTACGTCCGGCTCGGCCGCGAGGCGCGGATCGGGGGTGGGTGAGGGGGCTCAGCCATGTGTTTGATTTCAAGCTCGGTCAGGTGAGCAAGCGGCGCTAGTGCGATCTCGTCGACCTCGCTGACAAAGAGGTTGAGGAGCTTGCTCAGGCTGGCAAGCGGTGAAAAGTCGCTGACCTGGGTTCCGCTCAGGGAGAGCGATCGGAGATTGGCGAGGCCAGCGAGCGGTGCGATGTCGCTGACCTGGGTCCCACTCAGGTTGAGCGACTGAAGAGCGGCGAGGCCAGCGAGCGGTGCGATATCGCTGACCCGGGTTCCGCCGAGGAGTAGCGCTTGAAGGCCGGAAAGTCCGGCGAGCGGCGCAATGTCGCTGACGAGTGTTAGAGAGAGGTCCAGCGTCCTTAGCGCAGAGAGCCGGGCTAGAGGCGTGATGTTTTCAGCCTGAGTTTGGTTGAGCCAGAGCTCTCGGAGCTCGGAGAGATGAGCTAACGCTCCGATGTCGCGTACCCGTGTTCCACCAAGCCCAAGTATCTGGAGGCCCGCGAGGTGAGTCAGCGGTGTGATGTCGCTCACCTCATTCCCGGTAAGGTCGAGCCTTCTGAGCGCGACGAGCCCAGCGACTGGTGCGAGGTCAGTGAGAGGAGGGTGTCGTAAACCTAACTCAAAGATGAAGGGCACCCACGCATTCGGCGGCGGCGTGCCAGCGACGATGAGGCGCTTCACCTCGTCGAGGTCGAAGTCCGGCGGCGGTTCGGCGCGTTGTGTTGCTGGCGGTCTCGGCAACGGCCCTGTCAGCGGAACGGGGAGCATGCCCCCCTCCGCAATCTCCCTCGCGCCCCGCAATCCTTCCTCCACCGCGACGCGCAGGTCGGCCGGCATCGTCCGAGCAATCCGCGCCGTTTCGTCGGGAACGCGCAGGGCGAACGCGACGATGCGGTCGTAGAGAGGAACCTGGCTCTCCAGCGCCGAGCCAAGCGCGCCGAGATTGAGGGCGAACACCGCACCGGCGAATGCCTTGAGGAAGCTCCGTCCGGTCGCCAGCGCCCTGTGCCCGGCCTTCTCTGCCTGAACGCCGCCTCGCGGCGCGCTTTCCGCCGTCTCGACCGGGATCAACGCATCCGCCGCGTCATCATCCGACAGGGCGCCGATGTCCCGCGCCGTCTCGATCATCTTGCGGGTGGCGGGAAGGTTCTCGCGCACCGTCTCGAACCGCTCAGGCCGGTTGAGGAACGCGCCCGCCTCATCATCCGCCGCGCGGGCCGAGGGGAAGCTGCGCACCCAGACAGCGAGGGTGGCCACCGCATCGCGCAATGCTCTGCGGATGTCGGGTGGAAGCGGGTTTTCCGTCGCAAGTGGATCGGCTGTCAGGTCGTTGTCGAGGTCGACGAACGACGCGAGGCTTGCCGACAGGTCGTAGATGCGCCCAATGCGGTCTGGCAGCTGGTCTGCCGCAACGTCGAGGGCTTCGCGCAGGCGTTGGAGCTGGCGCGGTAGCGGCCTCCAACCATCCTGGTTGTCCAGCCGGTTGCCGATATCCTGCGCAAGGTCATGAAGCTTTTCGCGAACGGTCTGCTGCCGGGCGATGACCTGTCGGTCAGCCGCCGCGGCGATGTCGTCGGCGGTGCCCTTGGCGACAACGAAGCGATCGCCCTTCAGGACGAAGTCGAGGGCATGGGGCTCGCGGGGCGCAGCTGCGATTACCGCCCGCGCAGCTTCTTGTTTGGCCGCGTCCAGGCTCGTCAATGGGGATGGGCGGTTGCGGATATCGTCGGCCATGGACGAAGTACACGGGTACACGATGCAGGATGCCAACAGAAATCTCGCCCCACATCCGCAACCCAAGCACAAAGCCCCGCGCGATAACGCGCGGCACCGGAGGGACACCGATGCCGCCTGACACAGTCACCACAGCAACCACCGCCACGCGCCACGCCGAGCGTCTCTCGCGCGCGCTCGCCCATCTCGGCGACAATCTCGATGCGCCACCCGGCCTCGAGGCGCTCGCATCCGTCGCCGCGTTCTCGCCATTCCACTTCCACCGGATCTGGACGGCCGCGATGGGCGAGACCATCGCCGACACCACGCGGCGGCTGCTGCTGCACCGCGCCGCGCATGAGCTCGTGCGTGGTGCGCTGCCGCTGGCGCGCATCGCGCAGCGGGCGGGCTACGCTGGCCTTCCCGCCTTCGGCCGCGCCTTCAAGGCGGCCTACGGGATCAGTCCGGCAGCGTATCGGCGCGCGGGCGGCATCGGCGTCCCCCCGGTCCACGTGACACCGAACGAGGACGGAACGATGCACGATGTCTCCATCATCCGGTTTCCCGGCGCGCATTGCGCTGCGCTGCGCCACATCGGCGCCTACCAGGACATGGGCCCGGTGTTCGACAGGCTCGCCGCCTGGGCCGGCGCGCGCGGGCTGATCGGGGAGGCGACGCGGTTCATCGGCGTCTATCACGACGAGCCCGATGCCGTTCCCCTGTCGAAGCTGAGGTCCGACGCAGCCCTCACCATCCCGGCGGGAACGGCGGTCGAGCGCCCCATCACGCTGCTCGACATCCCCGCCACGCGGGCGGCGATGTTCACCTTCAAGGGGCCGTATGCCGAACTCGAAGGCGCCTATCGCTGGCTCTACGGCACCTGGCTGCCGGCGAGCGGCGAGGAGCCGGCCGACTTCCCCTGCTTCGAGGACTACCTGAACGACCCCAAGACACTTCCGCCACCGGAATGGTTGACCGCGGTCTACCTGCCGTTGCGGGGCTGAGGCTTCTCGGCGGGCGCGGGAGTTTTCCGGATGTAGCGGCACCACTCCCGCGCCACGCAGCGCCAGCACTCCGGCGTGCGCGCCTTGCACACGTAGCGGCCGTGCAGGATCAGCCAGTGATGCGCGTCGCGGAGGTACCGGGGCGGGATGCGCGCGACGAGCCCATCCTCCACCGCGCGCGTCGTCCGCCCCGGGGCGAGGCCGGTGCGGTTGCCGAGGCGGAAGATGTGCGTGTCGACCGCCATCGTCGCCTCGCCGAAGGCGACGTTCAGCACCACGTTCGCGGTCTTCCGCCCGACACCCGGTAGCGCTTCCAGCGCCGCGCGATCAGAAGGCACTGCCCCGCCGTGGTCGGCGACGAGGCGTGCCGCCAGCGCCGCGACATTCTTCGCCTTCGCCTGCCAGAGCCCGATGGAGCGGATGAAGGGCGCGATGCCGGCCTCGCCGAGGGCGGCCATGGCAGCCGGCGTGGGGGCTGCCTTGAACAGCGCGGGCGTTGCCTTGTTCACCGCCGCATCCGTCGTCTGCGCCGAGAGAACCACGGCGACGAGAAGCTGGAACGCATCGGCGTAGACCAGCTCGGTCTCCGGCGCCGGGTTGGCGGTGGCCAGTGCCGCGATGAATGGGGCGACGTCGGCGGCTGCCATCCGGCGCGCGGTCGGACGCACTGGTCTCTTGGTGGGGCGGGTGCGGGGTTTCTTCGTCGTCTCGCTCATGCCGCGTACATGCGCGGGCGTTGGCGGGGGCGCAAGGCCACACGCTGTGCGCTTGGCGAGGCGGGCGGCCGCGCCATATCGTCGTCATGATGGCAGAAGCGGGAACCCAGGCGCCCCTGTTCCACGCGGTGCTGACGGCGCAGCGCAGCCTTGGCGTGCGTGGCTTCGCGTGGGCGGCGGGTGTGCTGGTCGCGTTCGCCGCGCTCTCATGCGCGGTGTTCCTCGCGCTCGGCGCGTGGCCCGTCGTGGGCTTCGTCGGGGTTGAGATCGGGCTCGCGCTGCTGCTGCTGTGGCTGCACCAGCGCGCGGGACGCGGGCTCGAGGAGCTCACGCTCGATGACGAGGCGTTGACCGTCACGCGCGTCGATGCCGCCGGGCGGCGCGTCGCGTGGCGGCTTCAGCCAGCGTGGCTGCGCGTAGCACTCCGCCCCGCCGAGGGCGATGCCGCGGCGCATGTGCAGCTTGCATCGCACGGGCGCACGCTGGCCATCGGCGCGTTCCTGACCCGTGACGAGCAGGCGGAGCTCGTCACCGCGCTCGAGGCGGCGCTGGCGCGGTGGCGTGCGCCTGCGTCGCCCTGAGCGGCGCCCGGAGCCTCGGCAGTCAGGCGCTTGGCGTGTCGACCGGTGCGAGCGACTTGATCAGGTCGAATACGCGCTTACGTACGGAAGGATCCGTGATGCGGTAGTAGGCGCGCACGAGTTCGAGCGTCTCGCGACGATGCAGCGTGTCATCGTCGAAGCCTTCCTGCGGTTCCGAGAAGCCGACGGCGCGGCGCACCGCGTTGCCGCCATACTCGCGGGCCAGCGGCTCTGGCATGTCGTCGAAGAAGAAGCTGATCGGCACATCGAGCACGCGTGCCAGGTCGAACAGCCGTGAGGCGCCGACGCGGTTCACGCCACGCTCATATTTCTGCACCTGCTGGAAGGTGAGCCCAAGCGCCTCCCCAAGGCGCTCCTGGCTCATGCCAAGCAGCGTGCGACGCAGCCTGATGCGGCTCCCGACATGAACGTCGATCGGGCTCGGCCGGCTCTCGCGATCAGGCTTCTCAACAGTCTCATCCGCCATGGAAGCAACCCCCTTGCTGCCAAGCGACCCAGCATTTCCGTCATGCATGCGAACGGCACCCCCTTCTGGGCGACGCTGCGGGTCTTGCCCCTAGCACCCCTGAAGAATGAGTAAACGATACAACCACTGCGCGTCAAGACTGATCCAAGCGACGATAGACGTAATTGGTGAAGAGAACGTTCTGCAACTTTTTAGACGGCGCCTCTCTGATCGCGCAACCGTATGCGCAGAACGATCCCGCCCAGCAGCGACAGCATGGCCAACCCAAGGGGGATCCACAACCCACCCCAGGAGAACGGCGTCGGCGCGCGCGCAGCGGGCAGCGGCGCGGCGAGCACACCCGTCTGGCCCAGCCCGATCGCGCCAACCGTGCGGCCGCGCGCGTCGAACACGGCCGAGATTCCGGTGTTTGCCGCGCGCACAAGCGGCAGTCCCTCCTCCACCGCGCGCAGCCTGGCGGCGGCGAGGTGCTGGTAGGGGCCGGACGAGACGCCGAACCACGCATCGTTGGTGAGGTTGAGCATCCAGCTTGGGCGCTCTCCAGGGGCGGTCACGTTGCCGGGGAAGATCACCTCGTAGCAGATCAGCGCCGAGAAGGCGGGCACGCGGGCGGCCAGCGCGCCGGCAAGCGTCACCGTCCGTGGCCCGGGGCCGCGCGAGAAGTCGAGATTGCCGGGAACGATCGTCTCGATCGGCAGCACGCCGCGCAGCGGCACATACTCGCCGAACGGCACCAGGTGGTGCTTGTCATAGACGGCGATGACGCTGCCCGCGCCGTCGAGCCCGATCATGCTGTTCCAGATCCGCACCGGCGGCATCGTGCCCTCGGGCTGGCGCTCGAGCCGCGGCGTGCCGGCGAGCATGATGGCACCCTGCGGCAAGGCGCGAGCGGCGAACTCGCGCGCCACCTCGTCGGACGCCAGCAGGTAGGGCGAGGCCGTTTCCGGCCAGATCACCACCACCTGGCCTTCCCCCGCCTCCGGGCTTGGCGGCGGCACGGCGTTGGTGAGCCCGAGATAGTGCCGGAAATGCGCGGCGCGCAGATCGTCACGCCATTTGTGCCCCTGCGCGATGTTGCCCTGCACGATACGGAGTGCGACCGGCTCCGGCGGCGCCTCCTCTGGCCAAAGGCGGGCGAGGCCGACGGCGAGGAACCCAGCGAGCGTCGCCGCGCCGATCGCTGCCGTGCGCGCCGACCAGACGAGGGGCAGTAGCGCGAGGATGACGGTGGCAAGCGAGAGCCCGTGCGTGCCGATCCACGCCGCCCCCTGGACCGGCAGCGAGCCGAACGCCCAGGCGGAGCCGAGCAGGTTCCACGGAAACCCCGTGAGCACGATGCCGCGCGCGAGCTCGCCCAGTGTCCAGAGCCCTGCGAAGCCCAGGACGCGGGGCCAGCCCGCCGGGAACCGCACGGCAAGCCCGGCCGGGATGGCGATGAACACCGCGAGGAGGGCAGCGATCGCCGGCACCGCGATCGGCACGAGCCAGGCGAAACGCTCGGCCTCCGTCAGCAGCGCGTGGCTGATCCAGTAGAGGCCGACGACGTGGTGCCCGAGGCCCCAGCCCCAGCCGATTGCCGCGGCGCGCCAGGACCGGCGCCGCTCGACGAGCAGCAGGAGGCCCGGGAGGGCGAGCAGCAGAACCGGCAGCGCGTGGATGGGCGCGAAGGCGAGTGCGGCGAGAGCGCCGAGCCCGAAGGCGGTGACGCCGGCGCGCCACCCGGTCCGCGAGCGGAGTTGGGCAGCGATGACGGAAGGGCGGAGGGCGGCGATCACAGCGGCGCACCCTGACGGCCGCGCCGGCGTGCTGCAAGGGGTGAGCGTTTACGTCCGCATAATGGTCGCACGTCACAGTCGGCCACATGAACCCGCACGGCGATCCGACCGCACCTGACCTGTCGAGCGTGGCGCTTCTCGACCTTGCAGGCATCGGCGCCTGGTCGCTCGACCTGGCGAGCGGCGCGCTGTGGTGGAGCGATGTGACGCGCCAGATCCACGACGTCGGCCCTGACTATGTGCCGACGCGCGACAAGGCCTTCGCCTTCTATCCCGCAGAGGCGCGAGCGGCTCTCGAACGCGACATCGAGGCGGCCTTCTGCAGCGCATCGGCCCTTGACCTCGAGCTCCCCTTCGTCACGGCGCGGAACCGCACGCGGTGGGTGCACGCGCGCGGGCGGATCGTGGCCGAGGCCGGCAGGCCATGCCGCCTTGTCGGCACGCTCGAGGACATCACCGAGCGGCGGATCAGGGCGATCGAGCATGAGAGGCTGACGCTTGTCGTCAGCCAGATGACCAATGCCGCCATCCTGACCGACCGCTGCGGCCTCACCCAATGGGTCAATCCGGCCCTCACGCGGCTGACGGGGTATCCTGTCGCGGCCCTGCTCGGGCGCAAGCCGGGTGCCGTTCTGCAGGGTCCCGGAACCGACCCGGCAACCGTCGCGCGCATCGGCGCGGCTCTCCGTGCCGCCGAGCCGGTCGAGGCCGAGTTGCTGAACTATCGCCGCGACGGCACCCCCTACTGGATCGCGATGACGATCACCCCGGTGCGGCTTGCCGGCGACGAGGTCAGCGGCTTCATCGCGATCGAGAGCGACGTCACGGCGCGACGCGGCGCCGAGGCGGAGGCGGCGGCCGAGTTCCGCCGTCGCGGCGAGACCGAGACGCTGCTGCGCGATATCCTCGACAGCCTGCCGAGCGGCGTGATCGCCTATGACGCGAACGACCGCCTGCTGCTGACCAACCGCGCCTACATGGAGATCTACCCTGGCCTGGGCGACCGTCTCGTCGCCGGCACCACGATGCGCGAGGTCCTCGAGGCCGGCATCGCCGGTGGCATGCATGCCCGCGAGATCCAGCCCGACGCCCCCGCCCCCGAGAAGCAGGCCTGGCTCGACGCGCGGATGGCGGACATCCAGGCAACCGGGAAGAGCCGGGCCTTCCAGACCGCCGACGGCCGATGGATCCAGGGACGGGAGCGGCGCTCTCCCTCCGGCACGCTGGTCGGCGTGCGCACCGACATCACACTCCTGAAGGAGGTCGAGCAAAGTTCGCGACGGCGGGCGGAGGAGGACGAGCTGACCGGGCTCGCGAACCGCTCCGTGCTGTTCGCCTCCCTGACGCGGCACATGCAGGGTCGCCGCAACGACGACCGGGAGGGCCTCTGCCTCCTGACCTTCGATCTCGATCACTTCAAGGCGATCAATGATTCGCTCGGCCACCAGGCGGGCGACCACCTGCTGCGGGAAGTCGCGCGGCGGATCAGCGCGATCCTGCGGCCCACCGATACGGCGGCCCGGCTCGGCGGCGACGAGTTCGCGTTGATCCTTCCCGGCCTCATATCGGTCGAGGCGGCGCAGCGCTTCATCGACAGGCTCTTTGCCGCCGTGTCGTGCCCGATGCGGCTCGCCGGCCGTGACGTGGTGCCGTCGCTGTCGCTCGGTGCCGCGTTCTTTCCCGATGATGCCGACACGGCAGAGGCGCTCTATCGCTGCGCCGACGCAGCGCTCTACGAGGCGAAACGGGAGGGCAGGGCGCGCTGGACGTGCTTCGACGCGCGCCTGCTCGAGACGCTGCAGCGCCGCGCGGCGCTTGCCGACGCGCTGCGGCAGGCAATTGCGGGGAACGCCATCACAATCGCGCTCCAGCCGCAGCGGTGCATGCGGCGCGGTGGGCATGTCGGGTTCGAGGCGCTGGCGCGTTGGCGGAATGACGGCGAGGCGGTCTCGCCCACGGAGTTCGTTTCCGTGGCGGAAGAACGTGGCCTGATCATTCCCCTCGGGGCCGCCGTGCTCCGCGCCTCCCTCGCGGCGATGCGCACGATGCTCGACGCCGGCCTCGAGCCCGGCCGCGTTGCCGTCAACATCTCCTGCGCGCAGCTTCTCGCGCCGGATTTCGTCTCGACGCTGCTGGCGTTCTGCCGCGACGCCGGTGTCGGACCCGACCGGGTCGAGATCGAGGTGACGGAGACCGTCCTGCTCGACCGCTCGGCCGGCAGGATCGGCCAGGTGCTGGGCGAGCTTCGCGCCCTCGGCACGACCATCGCGCTCGATGATTTCGGCACCGGCTATGCGTCGCTGAGCCATCTCCAGCGCTTCCCGGTGCAGCGCCTCAAGATCGACCGGAGCTTCGTCACCGCGGCCGGCACGGAGTCGGGCGATGCACTGATTGCACGGACGGTGATCAGCCTCGCCCAGGGCCTCGGGATGGAAACCGTGGCCGAAGGGATCGAGACGGAGGCGCAGATGGCGTATTTCGCGGCCCATGGCTGCGAGATCGCCCAGGGCTACGCGATCTCAATGCCGCTCGCCGTCGACGATGCGATCGCCTGGCTCGCGGCACGGTCCGTGCCGGCAGCGCCGGCAAAGCCGGCACGCGAGGCGCCGCTTCAGAACGCGACGGCGCGAGGCAGCGCTGCTTGACCGCTACGCCGCGTCGACTGACGGCGCCGGTGCGGGTGGGGTGACGCGGAGCTTGCGGATGCGGCGGCTGTCGGCATCCAGCACGCGGAATGACAGGCCGGATGAATGCGCGATCGTCTCGCCCCGGCCAGGCACGCGGCCGGCGAGCGAGAGCACCAGCCCACCCACCGTCTCGATCTCGGCTTCGTGCTCGGCCTCCGTCAGCAGCTCGCCGACATGGCGCTCGAACTCCTCAACCGGCATGCGCGCGTCGATGTCGAGGCTGCCATCGGGGCGGGCGAGCACCAGCGGCGCATCGGGCTCGTCATGCTCGTCGGCGATGTCGCCCACGATCTCCTCGACGATGTCCTCGATCGTGACCAGCCCGTCGATGCCGCCATATTCGTCGACCACCAGCGCCATGTGCATGCGGCTTGCGCGCATCTCGCGCAGCAGCTCGAGAATCGGTTTCGAGGGCGGCACGAAAAGCGGCTTGCGCAGCAGGTCCTCGATCGCGAACGCGGCGGTGCCGGCCCGCGCGGCGAACAGGTCGCGGATGTGGATCATGCCGATGATGTCGTCGAGCGTCTCGCGGTAGATCGGCACGCGCGAATGCCCCTCGCGTTGGAACAGGCGCGTGAGCTCGGTGAGGTCGAGGCTTGCGGGCGCGGCGATGATGTCGGTGCGCGGCACCATCACGTCATCGGCCGTGGTGCCGCGCAGGCGCAGCACGTTGGCGATCAGCGTGCGCTCCTGCGGGTCGAGCGCCGGCGGCGGCTCCTCACCGTCGCGCACGGCCTCGGCGTTGCGCTCGTCGAGCAGCTTCTCGAGGCTCTCGCGCAACCCCTCCGGATCGCGGCGGCCGAGCAGGCGGCGCACCCGACCGAACGCCTTCGCAACGGGATTCTCCCCGTTCATCGTCGCACTCCATGGCAGGGATTGGCACGATAGGGATTGGCCACGCCGAGGCGCCGAAGCACGGCGGCTTCCTCGCGCTCCATCCGCCGTGCAGCGTGGTCGGTGTCATGGTCGCGGCCCGCGAGATGCAGCGTGCCGTGCACCACGAGATGCACCAGGTGCTCGGCGACCGTGAGGCCGAGCGTGCGCGCCTCGCGCCTGACGACGCCGAGCGCGATCGCGACATCGCCGCCGCCATCGGGCGAGGGGTAGGAGAGCACGTTGGTGGCGTAGTCCTTGCCGCGATGGCGCGCGTTCAGGCCGCTGAGTGTCGCATCATCGGCAAGCAGAAGCGTGACGGGCCCGCGCAGGCGCGCGGCGCGCGCGGCCGCCGCCGC
>NZ_JALHPR010000030.1 GCF_022842375.1 Elioraea sp.
GCGCCGAGGGGGCCGCCCCTGCGCTCGCGGCCGAGCTTGCCCGCCTCGAGGGCGAGGGCCGCGTGCGCGAGGCGGCCGGGCTCGTCTCAGCCGCGTAGTGTCAGCAGGTCAGATCGGTGCCGTGGGATCGAGCGCGGCGATCGGCGGGCGACTGACCCACCCTCCCCCGGCGCGGCCCTGCGCGAGCCCGTAGTCGAACAGGGCGCGCATGAACGTCTGGTCGAACGGGGCAGGCTGCACCATGTTGAAATCCGCCCCGATGAAGGCGAGGTTGAAGGCCACACCATCGGCAAGCGAGCGCTGGTAGATGCGGACCACGTCGTTGAACCCGCTCACGAAGATCATGGTCGAGATTGCCCGGCTGGCGACGCCGAAGGTGCGCCGCTGCACGACCGCCCAGTCGGGGTCGAGGCGCGCATTGCGGATGATATACGCATTGACCTCGCGGAGGCGATCGCCCCGCCGCCGCCGGGCCTGGCGCAATTCGCCGAGCGCCGGAGGATAGAGGAAGGCCTGCGCGAAGGCGCCGCCGTCGACATGCATCTCCTGGTGCGGCTCGCCGTCGACCGTCACGTCGATCATGACGGGCGGGAACGCACCGGGGATCGCGGCGGAGGCGAGCAGCACCTTGCGGATGAGCTCCGGCGCGCGCGGATCGCCGCTCTTGGCGATGGCACCGATGTTCCACACCACCGGCTTCTGCGCATCGAGGTTGGTCGTGCCGATCAGCAGCAGGCGCCCCGAATCGTAGGCTGCCGCGAGCGCGGCGATCATCTTCTCGTCGAGATAGCGGGTGATGGTGGCCAGCAACGGTGCGGTGTCGGCGAAGGCATCGGCCAGCGCGCCGGAGATGATCCCGCGCGAGATCGCCACGTCAGCGAGCGTGATGTCGGTGTAGACGGCCTTCAGCTGCGGGTCGTACTCGGGCCCGAGATAGGCGAAGGGTGCTGTCAGCGCGCCGGTGCTGACGCCGGTGACGAGGTCGAACACCGGCCGCCTGCCGCTCTCGGTCCAGCCGTTCAGGAGGCCGGCACCGAACGCGCCGTTCTCACCGCCGCCCGACACCGCGAGGAAGTTCGAGACCGGCAGCGCTCTGCCTCGGGCAACCGCACCATCACCTTGGCGCAGGCCCGCGGCCTGGAACTCGGCGTTGATATCGGCGATATCCGTCAGGTAGTAGAACCGCTCGTTGGGCAGGCCGAGAACGGTGGCCCGCTTCGTCAGGTCACGCGGCACGGCCCGCTGACGGATCGGGGAGGCGCAAGCGCCGAGCATCCCCGCCGCGGAGAGCGCTGCACCGCCCAGCAGCATGCCGCGCCGCCCAGCCGCGCGCGTTCCGTTCAGTGCCATGTCATTCAAACTCCCCATGCATGTCGACCAGGCGCTCTCCGGAAGGACTATCGGATGCGCAATTCGGAAGCTGCCGTAGCTCCTTCGGCATCGATGACCGTCACACGGTAGAACCCGGGCCCGTCAGGCGTCCACCGAGTCTCGCGACGATGCCGCTCAGCCGAGATAGGCCGTCCGTCGATGAGCCAGGTCAAGGGTCGCTGCCCGCCTGCGGCGCGGAGCGTGATGCCGGCCTGCTCGAGCGCGGCACCTGGCGGGGGGAAGACGAGGCGGAGCCTGTCAGCCCCGCCCGCGCCGAGCCGGGCGAGCGCAGGTGCGGCCGGCAGTGGCGGCGGAACGGGCAGCGGACCGGCGTCGGGCAGCAGCCCGAAGGCAGCGAACAGCACGGGGCCGGCGACGCCGCGCCCCGTCATGCCAGGCACAGGCGTGCCATCAGGCCGGCCGACCCATACGGCGATGGTGTGCGTGGCACTCATGCCGATCGCCCAGGCATCGCGGTTGCCCCATGACGTGCCGCTCTTCCACGCAATGCGCGGCTCGCGCGGCTGGGCGATGCCCGCAGGTGGGGCGGCGCCAGCGAGGATGCCCCGCACGGCACCCGCCTCGGCCGCGCTGGCGAAGGATCTCCGCACCGCTTCGTCGCCCTGCCGCCAGACCGGCAGCGCAACCATTCCGTCATCGGCAAGAGCGGCGTACAGCGAAGCGAGATCCCACAGCGTCATGCCGAGGCCGCCAAGGGCGACAGGCAGCGAGGGAGCGGCGCCGGTCGGCAGGCGCGGTGCAATCCCCGCTCCCTTCAGGGCCGCAACGAAGGCAAGTGGCCCGACGGCATCGGCGAGTGCCACCGCGGGCAGGTTGAGGGAGCGCACGAGAGCCTGGGCCACCGTCACGTCACCGGCGAAGCCACGGTCGAAATTCTCGGGTGCGTAGTCGGCGAAGCGGCGCGGCAGGTCGGCGATGCGCGTCTCGGGCCGCACCAGTCCAAGCGCGATCGCCTGCGCCACCAGCGCCGGCTTCAGCGCCGAGCCGGGAGAGCGGACGGCGCGCGTGAGGTCGAGTGCGCCGCCGCGCCCCTCACCGGCGATGCCGCCGAGATGGGCAGCGACCGAGCGCGTGGCGTTCTCGACGACGAGGATCGCGAGGTTGGCCTCTGCCGGCAGTGTCTCGCCAGCTTCGGCACCGAGCCGCTCCAGCGCACGCTGGAGGGCGAGGTCGAGCGTCGTTGCCGTGAGCCCCGGCCCCGCGGCGGCGGCAAGGTGGCGCGCCTGACGCGGCATGGCGTGGCGCGCTGCAGCCAGCGGGCGCGCGGCGAGCGCCGTGGCTTCGCCCTCGCTGATCACGTCATCGGCGACCGCATCGCGCAGCACCCGGGCGCGGGCGGCACGGGCAGCCTCGGGGAACCTGTCGGGCCGCAGCGCCGAGGGGCGTTGCGGCAGGGCGACGAGCAGCGCGAGGTCGGCGTCGTCGAGCGCGAGCGGCGGGCGGCCGAACAGGGCGAGGGAGGCCGCCCGCACGCCTTCGAGATTGCCCCCGAACGGTGCGAGGGTGAGCCACATGCCGAGGATCTCGTCCTTGCCGTATCGGGCCTCGAGCTGCACCGCGCGCGCCGTCTCGGCAAGCTTGGCGGCAAGCGTGCGCGGCTTCGGCTCCAACAGGCGGGCCACCTGCATGGTGATGGTGCTCGCCCCCGAAACGACACGCCCCTGCATCGCTGCCTGCCCCGCGGCACGGGCAACGGCCAGCGGATCGACGCCGGGGTGGTGGCGGAAGCGGCGATCCTCGCGCGCGAGCAGCATCGCGACGAACTGCGGCGGCACGTCATCGACCGTGGTGGCAAGCCGCCACACCCCGCCTGGAGCGGGCGAGACGGCGACCAGCCTGCCATCGCGATCGCGCAGTTCCGCCGATACGGCATCGAGCCGCGACAGGTCGGGCGGGAACGCGCGATCGGCGGCGACCACGCCGCAGGCCAGCGCGGCGGTGACAGAGAGTGCTGCGAGCGTGCGCCGCATCAGTCAGCCGGGGCGATGGTGATGCGGCCCGTCGCCTGGCGCGCGAAGAAGCGCGGCTTATACATGTCGGAGAGATGCGCGCCGGGAAGCTCGAACCGACCCGGCGTGACGGCGCGGATGAGGAAGGCAAGCTTGAAGCCCGGCTCACGCTCCGTGAGGTTGAGCTGTGCGGCGAGGCGATCGTCACGCGCCGCGGCGAATGCCGGCCGCGTGAGCTCGCCCAGCCAGGGGAAGGCAGGCACCTCGCCAGGGCCAAGCCGGGCCGGCTCAACCTCCCACCCGGCAGGCAGGCCGTGCACGAGCAGCGCCTGGTGCGCGAGGCGCGTCTCGGCCCGGCCCTCGATCACCAGCACGAACACCTCGTTCTGGCGGAGCTGGTCGAGGTTGAGCGCGGTGCCGTCACGGCGGAAGAAGTTGCGGCGGAGGGTGAGCCCGTCGCGCGCGGCCGGCGGCGGCTGCACCGGAATGCCGGCGACCGCGACACCGGGCCAGATCGCGCGCGTGCCGATGTTGCGCAGCGCGAGCGGCAGCGTGGCGGCATCGCGCTGAAGTGCGACGAAGGGCCGCGGCGGCAGTTCCGTGCCATCGACCGACAGCGCTGCCGGCTGCCCGTCACGCCCCAGCAGCGCCGCGGCGGCAACCGCCCAGGCCTGCTCCTGCGTCGAGGTGCGCGCGGGTGCCAGCGCCTCGGCCGGCAGGGCGTCGATGAGGGGAGGGAGCCGATCGGCCGCGGCGCCTGTCTCGCGCAGGAGAACGATCATCGCCGCGGCATCGCGGAGCGTGCTGCCGTAATCCTCGCCAGACCATTCCCGTGCCGGATCGGATGCGGCATCACGCAGCAGCGCCTCACCACGCGCGCGATCACCGGCCAGCAGCAGCGCCGCGCCAAGCTGCGCACGGCCGAGCGGGGCCGGCAGCAGCGCAGCCCCCTGATCGGCCATCACGCGCATGGCCCCTGGCCGCGGCTGTCCACTGAGTGCCAGGGCATAGAGGGCGTAGGCCTGGGCCGCACGCTGCCAGGGCCTGCGGGCGGGCTCCTCCGTTCGCTCGGCGAGGAAACGAAGCGCGGAGGCGAGTGGGGCCTCCGGGACGGTTGCCCCGGCGCGCCGCGCGCGCAGCAGGAACTCGACCGCGTACGCGGACAGCCACGCCTCGGGCGCGTCATTCGCGCTCCAGAGGCCGAAGCCGCCATCGAAGCGCTGCTTGTCGAACACCGATGTCACCGCAGCCTGCAGCCGCGCGGCACGGTTGGCGCCAACCACCGCCTCGTCCTCGAGGAACACGAGCGGGAGGGCCACGCTCACCACCTGCTCGAGGCACGCATAGGGCCAGGTTTCGAGGGCGCGGATCAGCCCGCCCGCATCGAAGGGTGCTGCGCTGTTGACCGAGACGGAGACGCGCCCCGTGCCGGCCAGGTACGGCGTGAGCGCATCGGCGCCGACGCGCAGCGTCTGCCCCGCGGGCAGTTCGCGCCGCGAGAGTGTCGTCACGGCTGGCCGGGCGGTGCGGACGGTGATCGGGAACACGCGGATGGCGGAGAACCCACCCGGGCCCTCGGCGCGCAGCGTCACCTCGGCGATGCCCGCCCCGGTGCCGCGCAGGGTGAACAGAGCGCGCCCGCGACCACCTTCCGTCAACGCAACGGCCTGGGTGCCGCCATCGATCGCGGCTGGGCCGGTCACGCTGAAGGAGAGGCGCGCCTCACCCGCCGGCAATTCGACATTGTGGAGCGCGACGGCAAGCCTTGCCTCGTCACCCGGCGCGATGAAGCGTGGCAGCGCGGGTTCGGCGACGAGCGCCTCGCGCACCGGCACCGACAGCGCGGCGGCACCGCTGCGTGCCCCATCCCACGCGACCGCCATGAGCCGGAGCGCGGTGTTCACGTCGGGCACCGCGAGGGGAAAGCGCGCGATGCCATCCGGGCCTGCCGCGACGGGCCCCGCAAACAGCGAGGCGATGCGGAACGGAATCGCGGGAAGCCCTGCCCCGCCCTCGCCCTCGTCACCACCCTGGCGGAGCAGACCTGGCTCGCCTTCCGCCGGCGCGATCAGCCGTCCGTAATCGTCGCGGATGTCGAGGCCGAGGCGACGCTTGCCGGTGAAATGCGCCGCCGGATCGGGCGAGCCATGGCTGGTGAGCCGCAGGATGCCCTCGTCCACCGCGGCGAGCACCACCTGCGCCCCTGGTGCCGCGCGCACGGCGACACTCGCCTCGGCACGTGGGCGCAACAATGCTGGCGCCTCGAGCGCGACTTGCATGCTGCGCGGTGCAGGATCGAGCCCAAGCCAGGCAAGGCCGAGCGCGCGCACCGGGCCGGCACCCGCCGCCGCACGGCCGCGCAGCAGCGTTACCACCGCATAGGCACCTGGGCCCCAGGCCGCATCGACCGGCACCTCCACCGTTGCCCCGCCCTCTGGCAGGTCGAGGGTACGGAGGAGGTGCACGCGGTCGGTCACGATCGCGAGCGTCGCGCGGCCGGCGAAGGGAGCAGCGATGCGCACGCGCGCCGTCTCGCCCGGTGCATATATGGAACGATCCGCAGCGACATCGAGAACGTCGGGCGTGTCGCCGGCACCGGCAGCGGGAACGAAGCCGGCGCGGAACCTGACGGAGGTGGCGGCAAGGCTGTTCGGATCGGCGATCTCGAGGCGCCAGCGGCCCCAGTCGAGGGTGGCCGCGAAGCGCGCCGGGGTACCTGCCGTCACGCTGATGTCGGTGGCCTCGCGCGGCTCGTCGCGCCACACCGTCTCGTAGCGGGCGAGGCGCTCGCGGATCACCATCCGCCAGTCCGGACGCTCGCGGACCAGGCGGAGCTTGAGGCCGGGCGCGGCGACGGGGCGCCCCTCGGCGTCGAATGCAGCGATCTCGAACGCCGCTTCGGTGTTGGCCGGGATCGCCCCGCCCGCGAACAGCGGGCGGATGCCGATCAGGAGGCCTGGCATGCGCACGGGAAAACTCGCCTGCGCGCGGGAGGGCCGGCCGCCAGGCTCGGTGACGGCAACCGACAGCGTCGCACGCAGCGGCCGGGTGGTGTCGGGCGCGCGCGGCAATACGATGGAAGCGGAGGTCGTCCCCGCCGCATCGGTCGGCGCGAGGGCAACATCGAGACGGATCGGGTCAGGCGCATCCTGCACGAGGCCGAAGCGCCAGCCGGGCAACGCGGGAAACGGATCCGGATCTGGAACGATCAACACCTCGCCGGTCGCCCCGAGCCCCGCTGCTGGCGGGCCGTAGAGGAACCGTGCCGAGATCGGAACGGAGAGCGGCGTGCCGGGGATGAGCGCCGGCGGTGCGGCGATCTCGACCGCCAGACGCTCGGGCACGAAATCCTCGACGCGGAACTGAGCGCGCCCGATCGGCGCAGCGGCCGGGTCAACCAGCAGTTCGATGACGTAGCCGCCCTGCGGAGCGCCAGGCGAGAGCGGCAGGGCGAGCGTGATCGACCCGGCCGCGCCGCGCGGCGGAACGGTTTCCGAGGCCACGGTGCCGTTCGGCCGTCGCAGCCTGACGGCCACGGGAATGTCGGACGCATCGCCCGCATCGGTGCGCACGAGGGCGAGGAGGTTCACCGTCTCGCCGGGGCGATAGATGCCGCGCTCCGTCCAGGCCCAGGCATCGATCGGCCCGGGGTGCGCGCGGCCCTCGACGCCGCGGTCAGACAGGTCGAAGGCAGCGGCGTTGAGGTCAAGGAAGGCGAGGTCGCCGTCGCTGCCGCGCGCGGCGACGAAGTGCGGTGCCGCACCGCCACGGCCGCGCGTCAACGCCACGGGGAAACGCACGACGCCATCGGCATCGCTCTCGGCGACCGCGAGTTCCTCGTTGCCGCGCGAGACGAGGGCGATGCGAAGCCCGGGCAATGGCCGCGCATCGGCGAGGCTGCGGGCGAGCACCGTCACCCCATCCGCCCCGCGCAGCACGGTGAGGCCGAGGTCGGTGACGACGAACCATTGCGTCGCCAGATCATCCCACCGTTGGGCCGGCGTGCCGTCGCCCGCCGCGGCGGTGAGCGCGAAGAGGCCCGGGGCGGCGCCGGCGAGCATCGAGGAGAGATCGAGCGCGGTGCGCGCCGTGGCGTTGCGCTGCCAGGCGGGGACCGAGAGCGTCCCCTCCCACACCAGCGTGCCGCGCCCCTCAGCGAGCTCGCGCGCGGCCCAGGGGCCGAGCGGGCGCATCACGCGGCCGTTCTCGCCGAGCTCGAGCCCGAGGTTGCGCTCGCCCACCCGGTAGAGTTTCAGCGCGACGGCGGAGAGGTTGACGGTGCCGACGCTGATGCGCGGTGCCTCGCCGCGCGGCAGGATGAACGCGCCCGATTGCAGCACGACGCGCGGTGCGCGATCGGGCATCGCGACCTCGAGCGTGACATCGCGTGCCAGCCTGACGTCGTCCTCGCCCGGCAGGCCCTGGCGCAGCGTGATCCGCCACGTGCGGCCATGTGCGAGGCCGGCGGCGCAGAGGCTCTCACCCTCGCGTGTGACAGCCGCATCGGCAGCACCGTCGACGCGCAGCCAGTCGCGCCAGATGACATCGCGGCGCGGCGAGAGGGGTCCGGCGAAGGCAACGCAGGCACGCGGCGGGTCGCTCTCGGGTTCCGCCGTCACGCGGCGGACGGTGATGCCCGCGGCGCGGCGGAGGGCGGCGAGGCGTTGGCGATAGGCATCGCTGCCGGGATCGCGCTCGACCACCGCCGCCATCGCGTCGGCCGCAAGCGCCGGGCGGTTCTGGGTGGTGGCAAGGATGTCGGCGATGCGCAGCAGCGCGGGGATCTCGGGGGCGCCGCCTGGCACCATCATGAAGGCCTGCCAGGCGGCCTGGAGCGCGCGTTCGCCATTGGGCGGGGTGCGGCGCTGCCAGGCTTCGGCAAGCCTCAGCCAGTGCGCCTCGGTCGGATCGCCAAGTGCGATGCGCGCCTCGAGCGCGGTGACGAACTCCGCGGCATTGTTCTGTGCCGAGACTTCGGCGATGCGGCGCTCGGCCACGGCGCGGCCTTCGGGCGTCGCGGGTGCACTGGGGCGGAGGCTCGAGGCATAGGCATCCGCATCACGCTGCAGGCCCGGAATCTCGAACGCTGCCGCCGGGGTCGCGGCGAGCAGGAGGAGGGAGAGCACGAGCCACGGCAGAGCCCTGAGCCGACCGACCATGCGCATCGCGTGCGTCCTCGTGCTGCACCGGGAACGGTGCGTTCGCGACAAGGATCGCAGAGGGCGGGCGGCCGCGTCCACAGCGGCCACCCGCATGCCCGATCCCTACGGAGCGCGCGTCTTCAGCAGGTCGCGGATCTCGGTCAGCAGCACCTCCGAGGTCGTCGGCCCGGGCGCCGCGTCCGGCTGCTTCTCCTTGAAGCGCGAGAGCACCTTGATGAGCCAGAAGATCGCGAAGCCGACAATCACGAAGTTGATGCAGGCGTTGAGGAAGATGCCGAGTGCGATCACCGCCGCACCGCCATCGCGGGTGGCTTCCAGCGTCGGCAGCCGTTCGCCGGCCAGCACGATGAACACGTTCGAGAAGTCGATCCCACCCAGCAGCAGGCCGAGCACAGGGTTGAAGATGTCGGTCACCAGCGAACCGACGATGGTGGTGAAGGCAGCGCCGATGATGATGCCGACGGCAAGGTCGATGACATTGCCGCGCATGATGAAGGCCTTGAATTCCTTCAACCATGCAGGTTGCGGCGGCAGTTGCGGCAGCGAAGGCTGCATCCCGTTCTCCCATTGTTCGTTGCGCGGTGATGTCGCCCGCCCGATCACTAAAGCGCGCCTTTCCGGATGCCGGCAAGGGGCGGTGCCGTGACGGGCCGGCAGCGTCCGGCTAAGCTCCGACAAAAGGCAAGGAATTCGGAGAAAATCGGTGATGGACAGTCCCGCTTCGCGTGCCGGTCTGGCGGCGACGGCGGCCGATGCGCTGGCCGAGGGCCTGCTCGGACTTGGCGTCACGCGGCTGTTCGGCATGCCGGGGGGCGGGTCGAGCCTCGATCTCATTGCCGCGTCGCACCGGGCGGGGCTTCCCTTCACCCTGGCCCGAACCGAGACGGGGGCGGCGATCATGGCCTCCGCCCATGCCGAGGTGACGGGGCGGCCGGGTGCGCTGCTGGTCACCCGCGGGCCGGGGGTTGCGAGTGCCGCGAACGGCATCGCCCACGCCGACCTCGACCGCGCACCCGTGCTGCTGGTGACGGATGGCTTCACCGCCGCCCAGACGAGCTACGTGACGCACCAGCGCTTCGACCAGATGGCGCTGATGGCCCCGATCGTCCGCGCCCAACGCGCCACGACGGGCAGCGACATCACGGGCTGCCTCGAAGCACTCGCCGCCGCGATGCTTGGCCCCTGCGCCGGCCCTGCCGTGCTTGAGCTCACCGACGAGGCGGCGAAGCGCCCACCCGGCGATGGTGCGGTCCTGCTCCCCGCCCCACTCGCGCCTGCCGATGCGGCGTCGCTCACCGCTGCGCGCGCGCTGCTCGCCGCGGCGCGCCGGCCGGTGATCATTGCAGGGCTTGAGGCGCGGGACGCTGCCACCCCGCTGCGCGCGCTCGCCACATCGCTCGGCGCGCCCGTCCTCGTCACCTACAAGGCCAAGGGCGTGGTGCCGGACGATGACCCCCTGTTGGGCGGCATCTTCACCGGCGGTGCGGCGGAAGCCCCGCTGGTCTCCGATGCCGACCTGATCCTCCTCGCCGGTCTCGACCCGGTCGAGCTGATCCCGCAGCCCTGGCGCTACGGCGCATCGGTGATCGACATCGCCCGCTTCGCGCGGCCACTGCACTACCTCACCCCTGCCTGCCTCGTGGTCGGCGACGTGGCGCACGCGCTCACGGCGCTTGCCGGGGCGGCCGGCCCCTCGGCGTGGGATCGGGCGGCGATCGGCGCCGCGCGGTCCCGCGTGCTTGCCGCGCTCGCAGCCCCCGGGGCGGGCGACGCTGTCGGGCCGGAGCGCGTCGTCACGCTGGCGCAGGAGGCCTGCGGGCGCGCCGGGCTTCACCCGCGCGTGACGGTCGATGCGGGGGCGCACATGTTCAGCGCCACGGGGTTCTGGCGTGCGGAGGCCCCGAACGACCTCCTGATTTCGAACGGGCTCGCGACGATGGGCTACGCGCTGCCGGCCGCGATCGGTGCTGCGCTGGCCGAGCCTGGTCGGCGCACGCTGGCCTTCACCGGCGATGGCGGGCTTGCGATGTGCCTGGGCGAGCTTGCCACCGCGGCGGCGGAGGCGCTGCCCGTCACCGTCATCGTGTTCAACGATGCGGCGCTGAGCTTGATCGATCTCAAGAAAGCCGGGCGGACCCTTCCCGGATCGAGCCTCGGCTACGCAGCACCCGATTTCGCCGCGATCGCCCGCGGCCTCGGCTGCCGCGGCGAGACCGTGGCGGACGTAGCCGGTTATCGCGCAGCCCTCGGTGCCGCACTCGCGACACCCGGGCCGACGGTGATCGATGTCAGGATCGACGCGTCCGGCTATGCGGCGCAGCTTGCGGCGGCGCGGGGGTAGCGCTCAGCTCCGCATCGGCTTAGCGATCCCGTTCGGCCCGAACGAGCGGTCAGGCGTGCCGCGGAACAGCGACATGTGCGTGTGCGTCGCCACCCACGGGTCGCCGACCACGGCGCGCGAGAAGGAGACGGTCGCACGGCCGCGACGGTCGAACGCCGTGCCGTCGGGCATGGAGCCCGTGGAATCCCACACCCCCATGCCGACCGCGAACAGCCGGTCAGGAGAGACAAGGGCGCGCACGCCCTCGCGCCAGGTGAAGCCGTCGATCGTCTGCCACACGTTCCGCCATTGCTGCGCCTCGGCCTCGTCGCGCCCATCGATGAAGTCGGTGAAGGTGCCGAAGGCGATCAGGTCGGGCGAGAACAGGTGTCGCGCGGCGGCGAAGTCGACCGCCTGGACATGGCGGGCAAGCTCCTCGAACCATGCGCTGACGCGCGCGAGGTCATCCGGATCGACAGGCGGCTGATGGGGGTTCACGGCGTCACTCCTCCGTCGCGGGGGCCTCCACGATGCCAGCCGCACCCAGCGATGCAAGCCGACGCGACGCGATGATTGCGGCGCCGCATGTCGGCGTGCCACATAGCGGTGGGGACAAAAATAATCAGGAGGGTTCCAGGAATGCGACGTATCACACAGGCAGCGTTCGGTCTCGGCGCGCTGGCGCTGGCCACCGGCCTCGCGGCAGCACCCGCCGCGGCGCAGGAGCGCGTCCGCTGGGGCGTGCCGATCGCCTTCGGCTCGAACCTCACCGCGCTCGGCGACACGCTTCCGTATGTCGCGCAGCAGCTCAACCGCATGTCGGCGGGGCGCATCAACTTCATCGTCCAGGAGCCTGGCACGGTGATCCCCGCCCTCGGCATCTTCGATGCGGTGAGCGAGGGCAAGGTCGACGCCGGCTATTCCTGGATGGGCTACGAGATCGGCAAGGTGCCTGCCTCTGCGCTCTTCGGGGCGACGCCGTTCGGGATGGAAGCGCTGGAATTCAGCGCCTGGTATTGGTTCCATGGCGGCAAGGACCTGCTGACCCAGATCTACGCGCGCCACAACATCGTGCCGATCTTCTGCGGCGCGATCGCCCCCGAGGGGGCAGGCTGGTTCCGCCAGCAGATCACCAGCCTCGACCAGGTGCGCGGCCTGCGCTTCCGTGCCGCCGGCCTCGGCGGGCGGATCTGGGAGCGCGTCGGCGCCTCGGTGCAGCTGATCCCGGGCCCTGAGCTCTACCAGGCACTCGAGCGCGGCGTGCTCGACGGCACCGAATTCAGCCTGCCCACCGTCGATGAGCAGCTTGGCTTCCAGCGCGTGGCGAAGTTCCTGCACCTCCCCGGCTGGCACCAGCCGACGACGAACCAGTTCCTCTATGTGAACAAGGCGGCGTGGGACAAGCTGCAGGAGCCGACCAAGGCGATGATCGAGGTCGCGTGCCAGGCAGGCGTGGCCTTCGCCATGGCGCGGGCAGAGGCGCTGCAGGGCGCGGTTCTCGCCAAGTTCCGGGCCGAGGGCGTGACGGTGGCGCAGCTGCCGGCGGACGTGCTGAAGCGCCTCCAGGAAGCGACCAACACCGTGCTCGACGAGCAGGCCGGACGCGATGCCGACTTCAAGACGGTGCTCGACAGCATGCGGAAGTTCCAGGCCGAGCATCAGGCGTGGAAGCAGCTCGGCTACCTGCCGCGCGACTGGCCGATCCGCTGATCCTCAGGGTCTGAGCAAGCAGGGGGGAACGGCATGACGCAGTTCGTGGGTCTGCCCGAGGGTGCTGAACCCAAGGGTTACCTGGCCGGCCTTCCCCCCTGCCCGCCTGCCGACGCGATCGACCGGTTCGTTCTTCTCGTCGGCAAGATGTTCGCCTTCGCCTGGGTCCTGCTCGTCCTCGTGATCATGATCGGTGTGCTCGAGCGCTATGCAGCGCCCGTCACGCGCGTGATGGCGATGATCTTCGGGCCGAACCCGGGAACGGCGTTGTCCGAGCTGCAATGGCACCTCTACGCGGCGGGGTTCCTCATCGCGATCCCGTTCGCGATGGTGCGTGGCAACCATGTGCGCGTCGATGCTCTGGCGGAGCATTTCCCCCTCCGCCGCAAGGCGTGGATCGAGCTGCTCGGCACCGTGCTGTTCCTGCTGCCATTCACCGTGTTCGTGCTGATCCACGCCCTGCCCTTCGTCGAACGCTCGATCCAGCTGAACGAGGTGTCACCCTCTCCGGGGGGGCTTGGCGCACGCTGGATCATCAAGAGCTTCGTGGTCGGTGCCTTCGGGCTGCTGCTGCTTGCCGGCATCGCGCGGCTGCTCCGCGTCGGCAACTACCTCTTCCGCCATCGCGCCGCCTGACGTCGGCCGCAGGACACGACCGGGGAACCGAACGGATGCTCGAGACCTACGAGCTGCTCGTCATCATGCTGATGGCGAGCTTCATCCTGCTGATCTTCACCGGCTATCCGATCGCCTGGGTTCTCGCCGGCGTCTCGTTCTGGTTCGTCGTTGTCGGCATCTACGGCAGCGCACATTTCGACCTCGACACATACCTGCTGGATCGATGGGCGGATTTCTCCGTCATCACCGATCGCATCTGGGCGCAGATGCAGAACAGCGTTCTCGTCGCCTTGCCCATGTTCGTGTTCATGGGGCTGATGCTTGACCGGTCAGGCGTCGCCGACCGGCTGATGCAGTCCTTCACGCGGCTGTTCGGCAGCCTGCAGGGCGGGCTGGCGATCGCGGTCTGCTGCATCGGCATCCTGCTTGCCGCATCCACCGGCATTGTTGGCGCCTCGGTGGTGCTGCTCGCGACGCTCTCGATGCCGCTGATGCTCGCCTACTCCTACTCGAAGCGGCTGGCGGCCGGCGTGATCGCCGCGTCCGGCACGCTCGGCATCCTCATCCCGCCCTCGATCATGCTGGTCATCATGGCCGACCAGCTGGCGATGAGCGTGGGCGACCTGTTCATGGGCGCGATGATCCCCGGGCTGATGCTCGGCGTGTTCTACATGCTCTACGTCATCATCGTGACACACCTGTTCCCTGGCATGGGCCCGCCGCCTCCCGACGCGCCGAAGCTGACCTTCGGGCTGGTGCTCGATGCGCTTGCCTCGATGGCAGCGCCTGCGTTCCTGATCCTCGCCGTGCTCGGCACGATCTTCTTCGGCATCGCCACGGCGACCGAGGCCTCCGGCGTCGGCGCCTTCGGGGCAATGCTGCTGGCCGCCTGGAACCGCCGGCTCGACTGGAAGTGCCTGAAGGAGGTCTCCTACGAGACGGCGGCGACCACCGCCTTCATCATGGCGATCTTCCTCGGCGCCTCTGCCTTCGCGCTCGTGATGCGCAACCTCGGCGGCGACGAGTTCATCGCGCACATGCTGCGCAGCCTTCCGTTCGGGCCCGAGGGCATCATCCTCGTCATCCTCGGCATCGCCTTCGTCGCCGGCTTCTTCCTCGACTGGCTGGAGATCAGCCTGATCTTCCTTCCCCTCGTCGCCCCCGTGGTGAAGAGCCTCGGCTTCGACCCGGTGTGGTTCGTGGTCGTGTTCGCGGTCATGCTCCAGACATCGTTCCTCACCCCGCCCGTCGGCTTCAGCCTGTTCTACCTGAAGGGCGTCGTGCCGAAGGACGTGACGACGCGCGACATCTACATCGGCATCCTGCCCTTCGTGGCGATCCAGCTGCTCTGCGTCTTCCTGGTGTTCGAGTTTCCCGAACTGGCGCTCTGGTTGCCGCGCGAAGTCTACGGGCCGGGGGTGCGCTGAGGCCCGGACGGGCGGACATCGGCTGCCTGGGGACGATTGACGTCGATCAACGCGGCAGAAGGCCGCATCGGCCTATTCATTCCTTATGGCAGAGCATTCGACACTGGCACTCCTGAGGCGCACCCCGCTCTTCGCCAACACTGGCGAGCGGGTGCTGTCTCGGATCCTTACCGGCAGCATCACCCGCCAAGTGGCGAAGAACGCCCCGCTCTTCACCGAGGGGGACCCGGTGAAGCTCGTCAACCTCGTGCTGATCGGCCAGGTGGCGCTCACCGCCACCGGGGCAGCCGGCCAACGCACGGTGATCGCGCTGCTCGGCGAGGGAGACCTCGTCGTCGCGCCAGCCATGCTGCTCGGCCTCCGCTCCCCGGTCGGTGCGGTCGCGACCAGCGCCTCGCGCGTGCTCGCGCTCGATGCCGCCCTGATGCGGGCCGAGATCGCGGCCGAACCGGCCCTGGCCGACGCTGTCCTCGCCATGGTGTCGCGCCAATGGTGGTGCCTGATCGAGCAGATCAAGGACCTGAAGCTGCACGACAGCCGCACCCGCGTCGCGCGATGGCTGGCCGAGAACGCAAAGGGCACGGAGGGCGCGCCCGTGAAGCTCGGCGCGCCGAAGGCGATGCTCGCCCGCAACCTCGGCATGACGCCGGAGAGCTTCTCGCGCGCGCTCGCCTCCCTCGAGGCGGCAGGCGCGATCGCGGCCGCGGGAAGCTCCATCGCCATCCTCGACCGCGGGCTGCTCGACGCAACCCCGCCGTTACGCCACAGCTGATCGGGCGTTACCGCACGCCGCCGCCTGGCCAAAGCACGACGCGTAGCGTCTGCAGGATGATCAGCACGTCGAAGATCACCGAGAAGTTCTTCACGTAGTAGAGGTCGTAGCTGAGCTTCGAGCGCGCATCGTCGAGCGACGCGCCGTAGGGGTAGTTCACCTGCGCCCAACCGGTCAGCCCGGCGCGCACCAGGTGCCGCTCGTTGTAGAGGGGCAGGGCCGCGGCAAGCTCGGTCGTGAACTCCGGCCGCTCGGGCCGCGGGCCCACGAACGACATGTCCCCGGCCAGCACGTTGAAGAGCTGCGGCAGCTCGTCGAGCCGCGTGCGGCGGAGGAACCGGCCGATCCGCGTCACCCGCGGGTCCTGCTTCGCGGCCCACACCGCACCGCCGCGCTCTGCGTCCACCGTCATGGTGCGCAGCTTCATGATGCGGAACACGCGCCCGCCCCGCGTGACCCGCGCCTGGCGGTAGAGCACCGGCCCGCCATCGTCGAGCTTCACTGCAAGGGCCGCCGCGGCCAGGAAGGGCGCGGTGATCAGCAGCATCCCCGCACTCGCGGCGATGTCGAGCGCCCGCTTCAGTGCCAGGTCGATCACCGAAAAGGTGAAGCCGTCGGCATAGAGCAGCGAGCCGATGTCGAGGCGCTTGAGGTCGACACGGCCGATCTCGCGCTCGAGGAAGCGATGATACTCGTGCACCGGGAACCCCGCCGTGCGGCAGGAGAGCAGCTCCGTCATCGGCATGCCGCGGCGCTCGTCGGGCGCGACGACGATGCGGTCGGCGCGAACGCGGCGGGCGATCGCGAGGAACCCGTCGCTCGCCGGGAAGATGGGCCAGCGCTTGTCCTCGGCGAGCCTGGGGTCGATCTCGCCCATGCGCGGGTCGTGCACGAAGGCGACGTCCTGCGTGATCGTCCGCCCCTCGCGGCTCAACAGCCACACCATGTCCCACGCCCGCTTGCCGGCGCCGACCACGAGAAGGCTGCTGCGGAAGGCGCCGCGGCGTTGGGCGAGGAAGAACACCCCGCGCGCGGCGAGCGCCGAGGCGGTGAAGGCGAGCACCGCTGCGCCGAACAGGGCGGAGGCGCCAGGGGCGGCGAAAGGCGGCGGCAGCAGCGTGACGGCAGCGAAGGCGGAGGCGGAGCCCAGCCCGGCGGCGAGCGGCACGCGGCCGATCGCCCGCCCAGGCTCGATCAGCGCATCCCGCCGGTAGAGGCCGAGTGCGTAGAGAAACAGCAGAAACGCCGCGGGGTAGAGCACCAGCGGCAAGGGGCCGGGTGGCACGCCGGCGGGGATGGCGTCGCCGATCAGCATGACCGCCAGCGGCCAGACGAAGATGACGAGCAGTGCGTCGGCCGCGAGCAGGGCAGCCGCGGCGGAACAGCGCGGCCCTGCGAGGCGAACGGTCAGGGCCTCGGAGTCCGGCTGGCCGACCCGCGCACCCGGAGCCGCACGAGGGGCCTCGACGCCAGGGGCGGCGATGGCGGACGCGGCGTTGACGGCCGAGGCACGCGCTGTCGAGGCGCCTGCTGGCGAGGCGCCTGCTGGCGAGGCGCCTGCCGGCGAGGCTGGCGCCTCGGCGCCGAGTGTGTGATCCGGGGACATTCCGGGACCACTATACCGCGAGACGCCCCCCCGGGGCGCATGCACAACCGGAACGGGCATGGCGCTGTGACGCGCATCACGCCGCGGCGCCGCCTGGGGGGGCGGCACTTGGTTTTCAGGTTCCTGCGACTCCGGCGTCGGGACTTTTCGGCGAGGAATCACGGGTATTCACTCCCGGAAATGCACGCATCATTGATTCTCATCATCATGACTAAAACCTACAGTAGAGTGAAGAGCACATCGCTGCTACCGTATGCCGGAGCAGCAATGGTGTGGAGACAGGCCCCCGTGTGGCCCCTGACTCGGCTTTTCCGACCGACAGCCAAGACCGAAAGCGGGCATGGCGCCGTCACCGGCTTTGCCGAACAGGCGGCTGGCGCATTCTCCCGTTCCGCTGCGACAGGCACAGACGTGCTGGCGAGGTCGCGCCAGCGGACCGATCCCGTCTCCACCACCGATCGTCCCGCCCAGGGCCCCAATGATGGCCCCATTGAGGGCCCCATTGAGGCCCCCAGCGAGAGCGGAGGGCCGCTTCCCTTCGCCAGCACAGGGCCGCACGGCCACCGCGCGCGGATGCGGCAGAAGCTTCTCTCCCGCGGCCCGGATGCGCTGGCCGATTACGAGTTGCTCGAGATGCTCATGTTCTTCGCCATGCCCAAGGGCGACACCAAGCCGCTCGCCAAGGCGCTGATCAACCGCTTCGGCAGCTTCGCCAACGTTCTTGCAGCCCCCCAGGGAACACTGCTCGAAACGCGCGGCCTCGGCCCCCACAGCGTCGCGGCGCTGAAGCTCGTCCAAGCCGCCGCCCTTCGCATGGCGCGGGCGGAGGTGATGGAACACCCCGTGCTGAACACCTGGGACAGGCTGATCGAGTATCTCACCGCCGTGATGGCGCGGGAGAAGATCGAGCAGTTCCGCGTGCTGTTCCTCGACAGCAAGAACCGCCTGATCGCCGACGAGGCCCAGGCGCGCGGCACGGTGAATCACACCCCCGTGTATCCGCGAGAGGTGGTCAAGCGCGCGCTCGAGCTGCACGCCACCGCCATCATCCTCGCCCACAACCACCCTTCCGGTGACCCGAGCCCGAGCCGGTCCGACATCGAGATGACGCGCATGGTGAAGGAGGCCGCGAGTGTGCTGTCCATCACGCTGCACGACCACCTGATCATCGGCAACGGACGGTGGCTCAGCTTCCGCGCGGAAGGGTTGCTGTAGAGCAGATCGCATACGGCTGGGACCAGCCGGATGCGTGACTATGCTCGCCAACAATGCAGGGGGCGGGATGACGCGTCCAGGCCGCTCGGGCAGTCTCCGCGCCACCATGATCGGCGGGGGAGAGGTGCGATGCCGTTGCTGGGCTCTGGCGTGCTGGCGAACTGGGGCGGGGTCACGCCGGAGGCGGAGGCCGACTACAACGCCTGGCACAGCCTCGAACACCTGCCGGAGCGGCTGCGCGTTCCCGGCTTCAGGCGCGGCCGGCGCTGCCAGGCGGTGGCCGGAACCGACCCGCGGCTTGCCTATTTCATGGCCTACGAGGTCGAGGCGACACCGGTGCTCACCTCCCCGCCCTATCTCGCACGCCTGAACGACCCGACGGCGTGGACGCGGCGAATCCTTTCGGCCTACGTCGCGCCATGCCGGACCGTGTGCACGGTGCTGGCCAGCCGCGGGCTTGGCGTCGGCGGTTGGCTCGGCACGGTGCAGATCGCGCCCAGCGGCGCGCGCGAGGCCGCCCGCGCGCTCGCCACCGGCCCCTGGATCGATGCCGCGATGGCGATGCCGGGCATCATCGGCGCGCATGCGGTCGAGGGCGACGAGACGCTGGGCCAGCAGCCCACCGCCGAGAAACGCTTCCGCGAAAGCCGCGGCGAGCCTGACCGCACCGTTGCCTTCGCCCTGCTCATCGACGGGCTCGACCAGGCAACGACCGCCGCGGCACTCGCCATGGCCGCGGGCATGTCGGAGGCCGCCGGTGCGGTGACAGCAACGCTCTACCGCACCCAGCACGTGCTCACCCGCGAGGACGTTGCTTGAACCCATCACGCCCGCGCGCGATAGTGCGCGAGCGTCGCGGCGATGCCGTCCGCAAGCCCTGTCCGCGTGAGGCCGGGGAACATGGCGTGCACGCCGTTGTCGGGGATCACGCCCATGATCGGCAGCGGAGGGCCGTCGACAGTGATCTCCGCCCCCGGCGCCTGGCGCATGATCTCGCGCGCCACCTCAGCCACCTCCACCACCGCGCCTGGGAGGTTGAACACGGAAGCGCCTGGCGCCGAGCCCTCCGCCGCGGCGGCGAAGGCAGCAGCGACGTCGGCGACGTAGACGAGATCGCAGATCCCGCTGAAGCCGATCACGCAGGGCTCGCCGCGCGACGCGGCGCGGCAGGCCAGCGTCGGGCCGGCGGAGAGCCCCGTCTCGCGGCCCGGCCCGTACACGACGAGAGGCCGGAACGATACGCTGTCGATCCCGTGCATCGCGGCATAGGCGCGGCCGATTCCCTCGCCCGCGAGCTTCCAGGCGCCGTAGAGGGTCGCAGGCTCCGGATGGTCGGCATGAGCGGGGCCGAACACGCCAGCGCTGCTCATTACCAGCACGCGGCCGATACCGTTGGCGCGCGCCGCCTCGAAGGCGCGCAGCGTGCCGAGCACGTTGATCTCCGCCCCGCGCACCGGCTCGGCCGCGCAGAAGGGCGTCAACACCGCCGCGAGGTGGACGATCAGGCTGCAATCGCGTGAAGCGGCCTCGAGCGTGCCGGCGGCGGCGATGTCGCCCACCACCCACTCGAACGCATCCATGCGTGGTCCGAGCAGGTCGCGGCCGATGCGGCGATCCGCCGTCATGTCGAACACCCGCACCGACCAGCCGCGATCGGCGAGCGCACCTGCGATCCACGCGCCGATGAACCCAGCCCCGCCCGTCACCAGAACACGCCGCATCCCGCCTTCTCCACTCGAAGCCCACCTCACGAACGCTTGACCGCGCTCGCGGTTCCGTCACGATGCGCGCCAATCAGAAGACTGCCGTATCGGGAGAGAACCGTCATGATCCGCCTCACGCGCCGCAGCCTTGCAGCCGGCCTTCTTGCCGCGCCCTTCGTCCGCCCCGCCATGGCACAGCGCGCGATCACGCTGCGCATCGCGCATGCGCTGCCGCAGGCGCACACCTACCAGCTCTGGGCAGAGCAGTTCCGCGATGCGCTGAGGGCCTCGGTGGGTGAGCGGATCGACGTGCGCGTCTTCCCCAACGCGCAGCTCGGCCGCGAGACGGAGTATCTCGAGGGCATGAAGCTCGGAACGATCGACGGCGCGATCCTCGGCCGCCACGGCCAGGTCGACCCGCGGCTCGACGTGCTGAACATGCCGATGATCTACCGCGACGATGCGCATCTCGATGCCGTGCTGCGCGGCGGCGGCGCGGTGCAGGTGCGCATCGACGGGATGATGTTCGAGAAGGGCTACAAGTGCCTCGGTTGGGGCGAGCTCGGCTTCCGCCATGTGACGACGCGGGCCGAGCCGGTTCGGCGGGTGGCCGACATGCGTGGCCTCGATATCCGCGTGCCGAATGTCGAGCCGTGGCTGTTCGCCTTCCGCCAGTGGGGCGCGAACCCCACCCCGCTCGACTTCTCCGAGCTCTACGCCGCCCTCCAGCAGGGCGTGGTGAAGGCGCAGGAGAACCCGCCGGAGCTGATCTTCTCGGCCAAGTTCTTCGAGGTGCAGAAATTCCTCAACCTCACCTCGCACGCCAACATCCCCTGCCAGTTCCTGCTCGGCCGCGTGTTCTGGGACCGGTTGCCGCGCGAGCTGCACGCCCCCGTCGAAGCGGCAGCGACCAAGGCGCGCGACGCCCAGGTGAAGGCCGCGCGCGAGGCCAACGCCAAGACCATCGCCGATCTCGAGAAGGCCGGCATGACGATCGTGCGCGACGTCGACCGCGCGAGCTTCGAGCCGGGCGCCAACGCCACCTTCTCGCGCTACGAGGAGCGCCTCGGCGCCGACCTCATCCGCGCAGTGCGCGAGGCGCGCGCTTGAAGGTGGGCGCGTAACGGCGGAGCGTCTGTGCATCTCGTCGCGCGCGCGCTCAGGCTCCTCCTGCTGGTGATGATGGCGGCACTCGTTGCCGCCGTCACCGCCGGCGTGGTGTTCCGCTACGGCCTCGGCGCCTCGCTCTACTGGGCGACGGAGGTACCGAACTTCCTGCTGGTGTGGATCGTGTTCCTCGGCGCCGCCGTTGCCTGGCACGAGGGCAAGCACATCGCCTTCACCGTGGTCGCGGACAGGCTGCCCGCGCTGCCGCGCCGCGTGCTCGATGTCGCGACGGCGGTGCTGCTCACGGGGTTCTTCGTTTTCCTCGTCATCATCGGATTCGAGCTCGTCGACCGCACGATGCAGAGCCGGTCGGAGGCGCTGAAGATGCCGCTCGGCCTGCTCTATCTCTGCATCCCTGTCGCGGCGGGGCTGATGGCGCTCGACACGCTGGCCTCGCTTCCCGCGCGCCTGCGCGGCACGCGATGACGCTGACGCTGTTCGTCGTGTTCGGCGCGCTGCTCATTGCCGGCGTGCCGGTCGGCATCGGCATGGGGATCGCGGCGGCGACCGCGCTGTGGATCGATGGAAGCTTCCCGCTCACCATCGTCGCGCACCGCATGGTCAACGGGGTGAACAGCTTCCCGCTGGTTGCCGTGCCGCTGTTCATCCTCGCCGGCTCGCTGGCGGGCGAGGCTTCCATCGCGACCAGGCTGGTGCGCTTCTCCGATGCGCTGCTGGGCCACATCCGCGGCGGTCTCGGGCACGTGAATGTCGGCGCCTCGATGTTCTTCGGCGGCATCTCGGGTTCCGCCGTGGCCGACACGGCAGCGATCGGCAGCCTGATGATCCCGGCGATGGAGAAGCAGGGCTACACGCGCGAGGATGCCGGCGCGATCACGATCTGCTCCTCCGTCATCGGCATCCTCATTCCGCCCTCGATCCCGATGGTGCTCTACGGCATCGCCATGGGGCAGTCGATCGGCGCGCTGTTCCTTGCGGGCCTCGTGCCGGGCATCCTCGTCGGCCTCATGCTCATGGCGGCGGTGTACGTCATGGCGGGCCGCAAGGGCTGGCCGCAGCGGGCGGAACGTGCGCGACTGCCCGAGATCAGGCGCGCCTTCGCGGAAGCGGCACTGCCGCTGCTGCTGCCGGTGTTCCTGCTGGGGGCGATCGTCTCCGGCATCACGACGGCGACGGAAGCGGGCGTCATCGGCGTCGTCTACGCGCTCATCCTCGGCGGGCTCGTCTATCGCGATTTCGGCCTGCGCGACCTTGGCGGCATCCTGGTCAACGCCGCGATCAACACCGCCATTCCCTGCTTCGTTCTCGCCACCACATCGGTCGCTGCGTGGATGATCGCGGTCGAGCAGCTGCCGCAGAGCCTCGTCGCCTTCATGGATCAGCTCTCACTCGGCCGTTTCGGCGTGCTGATGGCGATCAACGTGTTCCTGCTCATGGTCGGCTGCGTGATGGACCTGGTGCCCGCGCTGCTGCTGTTCGCGCCGATCCTCTTCCCCGTCGCCGCCGCGGCGGGGGTGGACCCGATCCAGTTCGGCGCGATCATGGTGGTCAATCTCGGCATCGGCCTGGTCACGCCACCGGTCGGCAACTGCCTCTATCTCGGGGCCGCGATCGCGCGCGTACCGTTGCCGACCCTGATCCGCGCGAGCCTGCCATTCATCGCGGTGAACATCGCGGCGCTGCTGATCATCACCTACGTGCCGGCCGTCAGCCTGACCCTGCCCCGCCTCTTCTACGGCTGAGATGTCCCGCTGCCGCCGACAAGGCCACGCACGAAGGCGATGTGCTGGCGAAGGTCGTAGAGCGGCCGGGCATAGGCGAGCGGAACATGCGTCGTCGCCACGCGCGCGGCGATGCGGTCGAGGCGCGCAAGCAGCGCGTCACGGTCGGCCGATGCCCCGTCGTCCTTCAACGCATCCTCGACGGACCGCACATCGGCGTACCAGCGGTACACCTTGCGCTCGATCTGCCAGCGATAGAGCGGCGGGGCGATGCGCGAGAGCGGCAGCAGGATGGTGACAAGCGGGATGATCAGCACCCACGCGCGCTCGATCGTCACGGCCACCCAGAAGGGAAGATAGCGCTTGAGGAAACTCGGCCCGAACCGCCAGTAGCGGTCAGCGTCCTCGTGGAGCGGCCAGTCGGTCGGGGCGGCGGCGGGGAAACTGCCTGACGCGGCGAAGACCGGCCGGCCGCGATGCGCCTCGGTCAACGCCTCCATCATCAGCGTCACGATCTGCGGGTGGATGCCCTCGCGCGCCACCACCTGCACCACGGGTGCAAGCAGGGTCACATCCTCTCCCGGGATGTCCTCGGTCAGGCTCACGCTGCCGGCCGGCAGGCGAACCGCGGCCAGGAACGGAAACGCCGCGGTGTATGCCTCGGTGCGGATGGAGAAGTCGAGCAGCGCGACCGACGGCTCGCGCAACAGCCGGTTGATCGCGGCCCCAGGTGCCGCGGAGACGAACACCGCGGCATCGATCACGCCCGTTGCGAGCGCCTCCGCCGCGTCGGAGCCGGCGAGCGGCAGCAGCGTCACGTCCGTCAGGCCGGAGCCCTCGATGATCTGCCTCGCAAGCACGCGCGTGCCACTGCCCTCGGGCCCGATGGCGATGCGAAGGCCCGAGAGGTCGCGCAGCCGCGTCGCCGCCAGGTCACGGCGGCGGAAGACCCACACGCCCTCGTGCGCGATGGCGCCGAGGGCGGTGAGCTGGGGCATCGTCTCGTCGCTGCCGACGCCGCCCTGGGCGAGGGCAAGGTCCGCCAGGGGCGGCGAGGCGGTGACGAGACGGAGGTTCTCGACCGTTCCATCGGTGGTGAGAAGCTCTGCCCGCACGCCCTGCCGCGCCAGGATGGCTGCCCAGCGGCGCGCAGCGGGAAGATAGGCTCCCCCCTCCGGCCCGGCAGCGATGATGATGGTGCGCGGCGGCGGCGGCGCGACGAACTGCCACGCCGCCACGAGGGCGGCAGCGAGCAGCAGGCCGGCAAGCCCGTATACCTTCAGGAAAGCCCTGATGGAGGTCCACATGCGGTGGCATCATAGAGCGCGGCGGCCGCGTCGCGCGAGCGGCACACGGCGCGTCGGCGGAGAGACGGGGGTCAGAGAGAGGGGGGCCAGAGAGACAGGGGCCAGAGAGACAGGGGCCAGAGAGACAGGGGCCGCGACACACCCTACACTCACGGCATGAGCAGCATCCCCCCCAGGCCCGCCCTCGGCCAGCAGGTCACTTTCCTCTATGCAGAGGATACGGAAGCCTCCTGGCACTTCTATGAGGAGGTGATGGGGCTGGCGCTCGTGCAGGACCAGGGCACCTGCCGCATCTACGAGGCGGCACCGGGCGCGCGTGCCTTCCTCGGTGTGTGCCGCGCCCGCGCAGCCCGCGCGTCGGACAATCCGCGTGTCGTCGGCGGAGTGGTGTTCACCTTCGTCGCCGATGACGTCGATGGCTGGTACGCGCACCTGTTGGCGAAGGGCGCCGCGATCCCGCACCCGCCGGCCTACAGCGAGCATTACCGCGTGCACCATTTCTTCTTTCACGACCCGGCCGGATACACGCTCGAAATCCAGCGCTTCGACAGGCCCGACTGGATCAAGCCGGCTGGGTGAACCTCAGTTGCCCATCATCGTCGAGGGCAGCCAGGTGACGATCCCGGGGAACACCGTCACGAGCGCGACGGCCGTGCACATCAGCAGGAAGAACGGCAGCGTGTTCTTCGCCACCGTGAAGATGTTCTCCCCCGTCAATCCCTGAAGCACGAACAGGTTGAACCCGACCGGCGGCGTGATCTGCGCCATCTCGACGACGAGCACGATGAAGATGCCGAACCAGAGCAGGTCGAACCCCGTTCCCTGGATGATCGGCAACACCACCGTGACCGTCAGCACGATCATGCTCACGCCATCGATGAAGCAGCCGAGCACGACGTAGAGCGCGGTCAGCACGGCGATGATCATGTAGGGGTGGAAGCCCTGCGCGCCGACCCAGGCGGCCATGGCGGCGGGGATGCGCGAATACGCCATCGCCTGCGTCAGGAACGCCGCACCGGCGAGAATGAAGTTGATCATGCAGGACAGCCGCACCGCACCCATCAGGCTGTCGCGGAACGTGGTCCAGGAGAGGCTGCCGCCCCAGGCGGACAGCGCGAGCGCGCCAACCACGCCCATCGCCGCTGCCTCGGTCGCCGTCGCGATGCCGCCGTAGATCGAGCCGAGCACGGCAAGGATCAGCAGCACGACCGGGATCAGCGCCCCGCTCTCGCTGATCTTGCGCATGAAGGGCAGCGACGGTCCGCGCGGCGGAACGAGGCTCGGGTTCAGCAGCGACCAGACCGCGATGTATCCGGAGAACAGCAGCATCAGCATGATGCCGGGCAGCACGCCCGCGATGAACAGGCGGACGATCGACACCTCCGCCGCCACGCCATAGACGATCATGATGATCGAGGGCGGAATGAGCAGGCCGAGGGTTCCCGCGCCTGCCAGGCTGCCGATCGCGAGGGGTTTGTGGTAGCCGCGCTCGATCAGCGCCGGCAGGCTCATCTTGCCGATGGTCGCGGCCGTCGCGGCGGAGGAGCCGCTGACGGCGGCAAAGATGCCGCAGCCTATGACATTCACATGCATCAGCCGCCCCGGCAGGCGCTCGACCCAGGGTGCCAGGCCGCGGAACATGTCCTCCGACAGGCGCGAGCGGAACAGGATCTCACCCATCCAGATGAACAGCGGGAGCGCTGCCAGCGTCCACGACGCCATCGACTGCCAGATCGCGGTGCCGAGCACCTTCTCCACCGGGAAGGCGTTGAAGGCAGGGAACAGTGCAGGCAGCACGACGATGCCGACGAGGCCGGTGAGCATCAGCGAGGCGCCGACCCAGATACCGAGGCCAAGGAAGGCGAACAGGGCAGCGAGCAACAGGATGCCCGCCTCGGTCAGCGCAATATCCATCCCCGCTACAGTTCCTCCGCCGCCTTCTCGAGAGCACCCGTCTCCTGCCGGCGGTAGGAGGGAACGCCACCGGTCAGCAGCACCACGAGATCGTCGACGAGTGCGATCGCGAACACGATCGCGCCGGCGGCCATCAGCGTCTGCGGGATCCAGAGGGGCGTGGCGAGCATGCCCTGGGCCACTTCCTCGAACGCGATACTGTCGGCCACGAGATCGGTTGAGGCCCAGGCGAAGAGCAGCGCCATGAACGACGCGAGCGAGAGTGCCACCGCCTCCATCACCGTGCGCGACACGCCGCGCACACGGCCGATGATGAGATCGACGCGGATATGCGCGCCATGGCGGAAGGCGTAGGCAAGCGGGAGCATCGCGCATGCGGCCATGGCGAAGGCCGTCAGGTCATCGCCCCCGGCCAGCACGCCGCCGGTCTGGCGCAACACGATCTGCGCCAGGATGAGGAACGCGATCGCGAGCAGCGCAACCGCGCCCGCGATCCCGCTCAGCAGATAGAGCGCGTCGAGGGCGCGGCGAAGCACTGCGCGGTTCGTTTCGGCTGCTTCAGATACGGGGCGTCGCCTGAACGGCGTCAGGCCGCGCGGCCGATTGCGGCGCGGTAGGCGTCGACCAGCGCCTTGCCGTCAGCGCCAGCCTTCTGCACCCACTCGTTCACCATCGTATCGCCAACCTTCGCGAGTTCCGCCATCAGCGCAGGCGGTGCCGGGTCGGCGACCGTCATGCCGCGGTCGGCGAGCTGCTGCTGGCGCGCACGCTCCTCCGACGCAGCGATGTCCCAGCCACGCTGCTCGGCCCGCTCGGCCGCGTCGCGGAGCGCCTGCTGCGCCGAGGCGGGCAGCGCATTGAGCGCGCGGGTCGAGCAGAACACGGCATTCTTGGTGCGCGTGAAGCCGACGGGAACGAAATGCTTCACATAGTCCCATGCCTGGCTGTCGACACCGGTTGCAGCCGACGTGACCATCGCGTTCACCACGCCGGTGGCGAAGGCCTGTGCGAGTTCCGACACCTGCACGAGCGTCGGCGTTGCGCCGACAAGGGTGGCGAAGCGCTGGGTCGCTGCGTTGAAGGTGCGGAACTTGGTGCCGCGAAGCCCGTCGAGCGTGGCGAGCGGGGTGTTGGTGTAGAAGCCCGACTGCGGCCACGGCACCATGTAGAGCAGCGTGATGCCCTGCCGCGCAAATCGGGCCTGAACGAAGGGGCGTTGGAGGCCGGCGAGAACGCGCGCCTGGGTGAAGGAGGTGACGAGCATGGGAATGCCGTCGATCTCGAACATCGGGTCTTCGTTGCCGTAGGCCGAGAGCAGGATCTCGCCCATCTGCACCTGGCCGGTCTGCACGCCGCGCTTGATCTCGGGCATGCGCAGCAGCGAGGCGTTGGAGTGGATGACGACGTTGAGGCGACCGGTGGCGGCGGCCTCCGCGTCCTTCACGAACTCGCGGATGTTCTGGGTGTGGAAATTGCCGTCAGGGTACGGCGTGGCGAACTGCCAGCGCGCGGCCTGGGCAGAGGCCGTGTTCCCGAACGGAGCGGTGACGCCAGCACCGGTAACAACAGCGCCGGCGGCGCCCAGCAGAAGCGAGCGACGATCCATCACACAAAGCCCCCCAAGGCCGTTGTTGCCGCACCCCGCGCTGGCGGGATGCCCTGTCAGGCCGTCATGTCACAGAAATCGGCCCCATCGCGCAAGGGGGTGCGCAAGGGCCAGATGGCGGCATCAGTGGTCGCGGTCGCCGGTCCGCGCTGCATCGGCGGCGTCAAAGTGCCGCTTCAACAGGGTGAACAGGAACAGCACGAAGCCCACGAACATGATCAATCCAGCCACGTAGAAGGCCGGGTCGGTCGCGGATGCAGCCATGAGCAGGCCGGCAAGCGCGATCACGATGCCGATCGTGCCGAAAATCACTGCGGATGGGGTCATGGTGTGGTCTCCCGGTCAGGTGGCCCAGACGTTGGGCGTGTCGGTGGCAATGGGGATGTCGGCGGCTTTGGGCTTGTCGGGTCGTCGTCGAACAGGATCCGGTGAGCGGCGCCGTCGAGATCGTCGTACTGCCCGCTTCGCATGGTCCAGAGGAAAGCGCCGAGTGCGAGGCCGCCCAGCAGCAGCGACAGCGGGATGAGCAGGATCAGCGCGTCCATCGACCCTCCCCACGCTCGACCCTGAGCGCATTGAGCACGACCGTGATCGAGGAGGCCGCCATCGCCGCAGCCGCGATCGCCGGCGTGACGAGGCCCGCGACGGCAAGCGGCACGGCGATGACGTTGTAGGCGAGCGAGATCGCGATGTTCTGCCGCACCAGCGCCTGTGCCTTGCGCGCGACCGTGACGGCCCAGGGAACGGCGGAGAGACGCTCGCCCTGGAACACGATGTCGGCTGCCGCCTGCGTCACATCCGCCCCGCTTGCCGGCGAAGCCGAGACGTGCGCCGCGGCGAGCGCTGGCGCATCGTTCAGCCCATCGCCGACCATCAGCACCCGATGGCCTTCGGCCGCGAGGGCCGAGAGGCGCGCCAGTTTTGCTGCCGGATCGGCCTCTGCCTGCCAGTGCGTGATCGCCGTCGCCGAGGCAGAAGCTGCCACCGCCTCGGTGCGATCACCCGACAGCAGCGAGACGGGAAGCCCCAGCCTGCCGAGCGCGGCGACCGCCTCTGCCGCATCGTCGCGGGGTGCATCGGCGAAGCGGAACACGAGGGGGATGCGCCCCGGCCGCGCGAGCCAGAGCTCCATGCCCGCCCCCGGCAGCGTGCCGGCGAAGTGTGCATTGCCGAGGCGGATCGTTCCGCGATTGGTCGGCAGGGAAAGCCCCTGGCCCGGATGCTCGATCACGCCTTCCGCCGCTGCCGCGCCGGCAGACTGGGCCAACGCACGGGCGAGCGGGTGCCGGCTTGCCGCGGCAAGCGCGCCGGCTTCCGCAAGATCGGCCGTCGACCATGCGCCGGGCAGGAGCGTGGGCCGCCCGCGCGTGAGCGTCCCGGTCTTGTCGAGAACGGCCATGTCGGCTTCCGCCAGGCGCTCGAGCGCAGAGCCGGAGGTGACGAGCACGCCACCCCGCATCAGCCGCCCCGAGGCCGCGACCTGTACGGCCGGAACCGCGATGCCCAGCGCGCAGGGGCAGGTGATGATCAGCACGGCAACGGCGTTGACGAGGGCGGGCTGCCACGCGACGCCGAACACGCCCCACCACAGCAGGAAGGTGGCGGCAGCCAGCGTGTGCACCACCGGCGTGTAGAGCCCGGCGACGCGATCGGCCAGCGCGCGGTGGCGGCCGCGCCCTGCCTCTGCCGCCTCCATCATCCGCACGATCGCGGCGAGCACCGTGTCGCCGCCCGCCGCCGTCACCGTGACGGTGAGCGGTGCGGCGAGGTTCAGCGTGCCGGCCTGCACCGCGCTGCCGGGTGCGGCCGCGCGAGGCACCGCCTCGCCCGTCACCAGCGACGCATCGATCTCGGAACGACCCGACAGCACCGTGCCATCGACGCCGATGCGCTCGCCGGCCACGACGAGAACGCGCTCACCCACCCTGACGGCGTCGGGCGCGCGCGGACGGGCAAGCCCGTCCTCGCCGATCACCGAGACGGGCGCGCGGTTGAGCGCGAGAAGTTGCGTCGCTGCACGCCGCGCGCGGCCGCGCATCCTGCGGTCAAGGAAGCGGCCGACCAGCAGGAGGAACACGAGGGAAACGGCGCTGTCGAAATAGGTATAGGGCCCGCCGCGGATCGTCTCGGACAGGCTCATCGCGGCGGTGAGCAGGATGCCGAGGCTGATCGGCACGTCCATGTTCGTCCGCCCGGCACTGAGCCCGGCCAGGGCGGAACGGTAGAAGGGAAGCCCGCACCAGAGGATGGCGGGAAGCCCGATCAGCGCCGCGAGCCAGTGCATCAGGTCGCGCGTCGCAGGTCCCATGTCGCCGCTGCCATGCCCCGCCCAGACCGCGACGGACACGAGCATCACGTTCATCGACGCGAAGGCGGCTACGCCCATCGCCAGCAGGAGCCGTTTCGTCTCGGCATCGTCGGATGCGGCGAGGCACGCGGCATCGAAGGGCGCGGTGGTGAAGCCGAGCGCGGCAAGCCGCGCGCCGAACGCATCGGCCCGTGCGGCCTCGCCACGCCAACGGATCGTCAGTCGCCGCGTCGCCAGCGCCTGGCGTGCCCAGGTGATGTCGGGCTCGCGGGCGAGCACCTGCTCGATCAGCCAGGCGCAGGCCGCACAGGTGATGCCGCCCACGAGCAGCGTGATGGACTGCCCACCCTTGCCATCGGCGACGGCGCGGGCGGCGAGGTCGTGGCGCGGGGCATCAGGCTCCGGTCGCGGTGCCGCACCTTCGGCGCGCGCATAGAACGCCGCGAGGCCCAGGCCGGAGACGAGCGCGTGCGCGGCCTCGCACCCATGGCAGCAGAAGCTCTCCGCACCCGGCGGCAGCGGTGCGGCGCAGTGCGCGCAGAGGGAAGCCGATTGCGCCGGCGCGGCAATGACGAACGGCGACTGCGCCGTCATCGCGCCACGAAGCGCTGGCGATAATCGACCGGCCCCTCCTGGCCGCCACCTTGGCCGCCGCCTTGGCCGCGGCGTGTCTTCATCCGCACCTCCCATTGGCCGGGCCGGGGCAGCGTCACCGGTGCCGCGTACAGCCCGGGGCCGACCTCGGAGAAGGCGAGTGCGAGCGGCTGGGGCGCTTCGAGCGGGCGCAGCAGCACAGCCTCGACCGAGAGCCTGTCGAGCGGTGCCGCCGCGGCATCGCGTGCGGTGACGACCACGGTGCCCGACAGCGGATCACCGGTTCCCGGATGCCACGCGACGGAGAAGTTCCAGCCGGTGCGCGCCTGGCGCTCGGCTTCGGCGATCACGGCGTTGTACTGCCGCCCACGCTCATAGGAACGGTCGACCGTCGTTCCCGCGAAGGTCGAAAGCGCGAACCACGCCATGATCGCGTTCACGATGACGACGACCGTCATGCAGCCGACGAACACCCAGGGGATCCAGCCGTCACGTCCTGGTCGGGGCACAGCGCTGCTCATCGCTTCGGCGCCAGGAAAACGCTGTCGGATGCGACCACGATCTGCCCCCTCTCATCACGGACGACGAAGCGCACGGGCGTGCTCTCCGGCAGGCGCGATCCTGCTGGCGCGGTGACATGCACGCGATGCGCCGTTACCCCATCGGCGCGGGTGGACAGCACCGGCCGCTCATCCGGCGCGCCGACGACGGCGACGATGGCCCCCGCAAGCCCCTCGACGGCAAGCGCGTGCGTCGGCTCAGCGTAGCCCTTGTTCCAGAGCTTCACCGTGAAGTTGTTCCGCACAGACCCATCCGACAGGGCGATGTAGACGGGCGCGCGATCACGCAGCACGGCGAGTTCCGTCGTCGAGCGGGTGAGGAACACCACGAGCATGGCGAGGGAGACGGCACCGAGGACACCGGCGTAGATGAGCGTGCGCGGACGGATGATGCGGCGATCCGCAGTCGCTGTCGCGCCGGCTTCCTGGCGCGCGGGGCCGGGCGGCAGGGCAGCGCAGGCGGCTTCCGCCGTCTGCATGTGCGCGAGCGTATCGAGCGCGATCAGGCCGCGTGGGCGGCCGACCTTGTCCATGATGGCATCGCACGCATCGACGCAGAGGCCGCAGCCGATGCATTCGAGCTGCTGGCCATCGCGGATGTCGATGCCGGTCGGGCACACGTTCACGCACTGGCGGCAATCGACGCAATCGCCCCTGTCATCCCACGCCTCGCCCTGCTTGTGCTTGGCGCGCGGCTCGCCACGCCAGCCGCGATAGGTGACGATCAGGCTGTTCTCGTCGAGCATCGCGCCCTGGAAGCGCGGCCAGGGGCACATGTAGGTGCACACCTGCTCGCGCGCCCAGCCGGCGAGTGCGTAGGTGGTGAAGGTGAGGATGCCGAGGAAGGCGTAGGTCCAGCTTCCCGCCCGGCCGGTGAGGATGTCACCCAGCATGGTCGGTGCATCGCCGAAATAGAGGATGAAGGCACCGCCGGTTGCCGCCGCGATGCCGATCCAGACCGCGTGCTTGGCGAGCTTCTTCGACCACCAGGCCCCGTTGCGCGCGCCCTGGTCAAGCCGCATGCGGGCGTTGCGGTCACCCTCGATGCGGCGCTCGACCCACATGTAGAGGTCGGTCCACACCGTCTGCGGGCAGGCATAGCCACACCAGACGCGGCCGAACAGCGAGGTGACGAGGAACAGCGCGACGGCGGCGAGGATGAGCAGGCCCGTGACGAAGTAGAGCTCGTCCTGCCAGATCACGATCGGGCCGAGATAGAAGCGGCGGCCCGCGAGATCAACGAGCAGGAGCTGGTCGGGTGCTGCACCGGGCCGTGACCATCGCAGCCAGGGCAGCACGTAGTAGACGACGAGGGCGGCCAGGAGGATCGCCCACTTGGCGTTGCGGAAGCGGCCCTGCACGCGGGCGGGATACACCTTCACATGCTCGGCGTAGAGCGGGGTCGGCGCCGACGCGCCAACCGCCGCTGCGGCCGGCTTCAGGGTTGTCGGCGCGTCCATGGGCATGCGCTCCGGGGCCGCCGCTACTCGCCGCCGCCGAGCGTATGCACGTAGACGGCGAGCATCTTCATCGTCGCCTCGTCGAGCCGCCCTGCCCAGGGCGGCATCACGCCCATGCGCGGGTTGGCGATCTGCGCGACGATCTCGGCCTTCGTGCCGCCATAGAGCCAGATCGGGTCATTCAGCCGCGGGCCGCCGACATCGCGCACGCCCTCGCCCTTCTCGCCGTGGCAGGCAACGCAGTTCTCGGCGTAGACGACAGCGCCGCGCCCCGCCGCTGCCACATCCGTGGAGCGGCCCGACTGCGACAGCACATGCTCGGCGACATCGTTGATCTGCGCGCGGCTCAGCACGCCGCCGCCATAGGCCGGCATCTGGCTGATGCGCGCGTCCGGGTCCTGGGTGTTGCGGATGCCGTGCAGGATGATGCTGTGGATGGTCTCGAGGCTGCCGCCCCAGATCCAGTCATCGTCGACCAGGGCCGGGAAGCCGCCGCGCGCTCCCTGCCCGCCCGAGCCGTGGCAGGCGGAACAGTTGTCGGCGAAGGCGACGCGGCCGCCGGCCATCGCGTAGGTGAGCAGGTCAGGGTTCTGCCGCACCTCGTCGAGCGAGGCGGCGCGGATGCGATCGAGGAACGGTGCCTGCTCGGCGCGTGCGCGCGCCATGTCCTCCGCGATCGCCTGGCGCTGCGTCCAGTTGCTCGTGCCGCGGAAATGCCCTGAGAGGCCGGGGAACGACGGGTAGATGATCGCCCAGACCGCCGCCCAGGCGATGCACGCGTAGAGGATGTACAGCCACCATTTCGGCAGCGGCGTGTTCAGTTCCTTGATGCCGTCCCACTCGTGACCAGTCGTGGTCTTGCCGGTAATGGCGTCCTTCTCGATCTTCGTCGGCATCAGCGTGCCCCTCCCTGATCCCGGCCCTCATCCCGGCCATCATCCCTGTCGTCATCGAGCGGGATGCGTCCCTGTGCCTCGAGCCGCACCTTGTTGCCTGGCCGGAATGCCCAGACGACGATGCCGGCGAACAGCAGCAGGAACCATACGACCCAGAGCTGCTTGAGCAGCGCGTAGTTGGCAGCGAGCCATTCCATGTCCGCTGTCCCCCTACTGCCTGATCTGCTCTGGCGTCACGTCGGCGAAATTCACAAGCGTGCCGAGCATCTGGAGGTAGGCGATCAGCGCATCCATCTCCGTCACCACACCTGCGTTGCCGTCGAACGAGGCCTGCACCGCCTTCGGATAGCGCGCGGCGAACGCCGTGCCGTCCGCATCCGCGTTGGATTGCGTGGCAAGGTCGGCGCGGGCGTTGGCAATCATCTCGTCGGTGTAGGGAACGCCGAGTGCCTTCAGCGTGCGGAGATGGTCGGCGATGTTGTCGGTGCGCAACGGCCGGCGCAGGAAGCCGTAGGGCGGCATGATGCTTTCCGGCACCACGCTGCGCGGATCGACCAGGTGGGCGTACTGCCACTCGTTGCTGTACTTGCCGCCGACGCGGGCGAGATCGGGCCCCGTGCGCTTCGAGCCCCACTGGAACGGTCGGTCGTACATGCTTTCCGCCGCGAGCGAGAAATGACCATAGCGCTCGAGCTCGTCACGGAACGGGCGGATCTGCTGGCTGTGGCAGGTGTAGCAGCCCTCACGAAGATAGATGTTGCGCCCGGCGAGCTCGAGGGGCGTGTAGGGGCGAACCCCCTCGACGCGCTCGATCGTCGTTTCGATCGTGAACAGCGGCACGATCTGCACGAGCCCGCCGATCGAGACGGTGAGCAGCGTCAGCACGGCGAGAAGGACGACGTTCTTCTCAATGACTTCATGGCGGATCATCGGTGCCTCCCCCTACTCTGCCGCCTGGGCCGCGAGCACAGGCCTGGCTTCGGCCACCTGTTCCGCTCCAGTAATGGTTTTCCAGAGATTGTAGACCATGATCAGCGCACCGGTGAGGTAGAGGATGCCTCCCGTCGCGCGGATCACGTAGTAGGGGTGCATCGCCGCGACCGTTTCGATGAACGAGTATTGCAGGAACCCGTACTCGTCATAGGCGCGCCACATCAGGCCCTGCATGATGCCCGAGACCCACATCGCGGTGATGTAGAGGACGATGCCGAGTGTGGCGATCCAGAAATGCCACGCGGCGAGCCTCGACGAGTAGAGCCCGGGCCGTTTCCACAGCACCGGAACGAGGTAGTACAGCGCGCCGAAGGTGATGAACCCGACCCAGCCCATCGCGCCCGAGTGCACGTGCCCGATCGTCCAGTCGGTGTAGTGGCTGAGCGCGTTCACGGCCTTGATGCTCATCACCGGGCCTTCGAAGGTGCTCATCCCGTAGAAGGCGACGGAGGTGACGGAGAAGCGCAGGCCCGGGTCGGTGCGGAGTTTGTCCCACGCTCCCGAGAGCGTCATGATGCCGTTGATCATCCCGCCCCAGGACGGCATCCACAGCATCACCGAGAAGATCATGCCGAGCGTCTGCGCCCAGTCGGGCAGCGCGGTGTAGTGGAGGTGGTGCGGGCCCGCCCAGATGTAGAGGAAGATCAGTGACCAGAAATGCACGATCGAGAGCCGGTAGGAGTAGACCGGCCGGTTCGCCTGCTTCGGGATGAAGTAGTACATCATCCCGAGGAAGCCAGCGGTGAGGAAGAACCCAACCGCGTTGTGGCCATACCACCACTGGATCATCGCATCCTGCACGCCGGCGGGAACGCCGTAGCTCTTCGATCCGCCGAAGCTCACCGGAAGCTGCAGGTTGTTGCCGATATGCAGCATCGCGATGGTGATGATGAAGGCGAGGTAGAACCAGTTCGCGACGTAGATGTGCGGCTCTTCCCGCTTCATGATCGTGCCCATGAACACGACCAGGTAGATCACCCACACGACGGTCAGGAACAGGTCGACGTACCATTCCGGCTCGGCATATTCCTTGCCCGAGCTCACCCCCATGACGTAGCCCAGCGCGGCGAGCACGATGAAGGTCTGGTAGCCGAAGAACAGGAACCAGCCCGCCTCAGGCCCACCGAACAGCCGCGCGCGGCAGGTCCGCTGCACCACGTAGAGGCTCGTGCCGATGAGCGCGTTGCCGCCGAAGGCGAAGATCACCGCCGAGGTGTGCACCGGGCGGAGGCGCCCGAACGTCGTGTATTCGAGGTCGAGGTTCAGCAGCGGAAATGCGAGCTGCCAGGCGATCAGGGTTCCCATCAGGAATCCGACGACGCCCCAGAAAACGGTCGCGACCACGAAGGCGCGAACGACATCCTCGACATAATCAGGGGCGCGCGAACGCGTGCGCTCGCCGAACCCAACCACTGTCGCCGAATCCGAGACCATGACCCCTCCGCATCGCTTGCGCGCATCGCTCGCTGCGGCGGAAGGTGCGCGGGCTGCCGCGCCGCAGCATTGACCTGCATCAAGGTGCCGCAGCAGATTCCGCGTCACAGAGGGGGACGATAGGGATCACGATGCGGGCGCGATCTCGGCCCGCCATGCTGGAACGGGTGAATGCGCATGACTGACGAGGCCATCCCGGTTTTCGCCGATGCAACGCCGCGCATCAGGCGTGTGTCCGTCGACCGTCCATGGACCTGGCTCGCCGCCGGCTGGCGCGACATCCTCGCCGCACCCGGTGTCAGCCTCACCTACGGCGCCCTGATGGTGGCACTCACCTACGTGCTGCTGCTCGTACTGGTCCAAAGCGGGGTGTTCTGGCTCGTGCTGCCGCTCTCGGCCGGGTTCTTCTTCACGGCCCCGCTGCTCGCGGTCGGGCTCTACGAGACGAGCAGGCGGCTCGGGACCGGCGAGCACGTCAGCCTCGGGGCGGCGTTCGGCGCGTACAAGCGCAACGGCACGCAATTGTCCTACATGGGCGTCATCCTCGGCCTGTTCCATCTCGGCTGGATCAGGGTCGCGACGCTGATCTTCGCGCTGTTCTTCGGCCTCGGCTTCAACCCGGCCTGGGAGAACCTGATCCTGCGGCTGATGGCGCCGAGCGCGATCCCCTTCTGGGCACTCGGCACGGCGGTGGGCGCGGTGCTCGCGGCGCTGGTGTTCGCGATCTCGGCCATCTCGATCCCGATGCTGCTCGACCGCGACGTGAACGTGTTCACCGCGGTCGCGACCTCCTTCACCGCGGTGCGCGAGAACTGGGCGCCGATGACGCTCTGGGCAGGGCTGATCGTGGTGTTCACCGGCTTCGGGCTGATCCCGCTGTTCCTGGGCCTCGCCGTCACCATGCCGCTCGTCGGGCACGCGACGTGGCATGCCTACAAGGACATCGTGGAGTAGAGCGCCGCGCCGGGCGACGCGGCGCGTTCAGGCAAGGCCCGCCGCGCGCAGCGCAAGAACGCCGAGCACGGTGGCATTGAGCAGCAGCAGCGGCACCGCCATCACCCTGAGCGCCGGGGCGAAGCGACGCCCGAAGAACGCGCCGGCAACACCGACGCCGATCAGCGCTGGAGCGGTGCCGAGCGCGAAGGCCGCCATGCCGAGAGCCGCACCGAGCGCCGATCCGGAGGCAGCGGCAGCCGCGATCGCGCCATAGAGCAGCCCGCAGGGCAGGAACCCGAGCAGCAGGCCGAGCGCATAGCCGCGAATGCCGGCCGGGTTGGCGAGCAGCGGTGCCGCACGCCGCGTCACCGCGTCTGTGAAGCGGCGTGGCGGGCCGATGCGCGGCACCAGTGCCGCGACCTGTCCGAAGGCCTGGGCCAGCATCAGCACGGCCCCGACCGCCAGCAGCACAGCGAGCACGCCGCGCTGCCCCGCCCCGTGCACCGCGAGGCCCGACGCGAAGCCGGCCGCGGCGCCAAGCGCGACATAGGTCGTCATCCGCCCGACGTGGTAGGGAAGCAGCGCACCGCCCGAGAGGCGGGAGAGTCCAGGCCGTGCCGCAAGCCCCGCCGTCACCTGCCCCAGCACGAACGGCCCGCACATGCCGACGCAATGCGTGGCACTGCCGGCGAGCCCGGCGAGGAACAGCGCGGCGGCGAGCGCGACGACGCCGTCGGCGCCAAGCGCCGTCAGGTCATGCAGGCAATTCGCGAGCGTCTCCACGCGCCCGAGTATAGGACCCCAGCGCCGGCACGACGAGGCGCGTCACGGCATGCGCAGCTCAGGCGTTCCCGGCGACGAAGGCGCGGAGGCTTTCGGCCTCCTGCTCGACATCGGCGATGCGCCGCTTCACCACGTCGCCGATCGAGACAAACCCGACGAGCTTGCCCTCATGCATCACCGGCAGGTGGCGGATACGCCGGTCCGTCATCGTCGCGAGCACCTTGTCGACCGTATCGGCCGGACAGCCATAGACGATCTCGCGCGTCATCACGGCACTGGCGGTGAGCGAGAGCGCGGCCGCGCCGTGGGCCGCGATCGCGCGCACGATGTCGCGCTCGGAGAGGATGCCGAGCACGTCGGCTCCCGCCCCGCGTACCAGCACCGCGCCGATGCGGTGCTGCGTCAGCAGTGTCGAGACGGCGGCAAGCGTATCGTCCGGCCGGGCCGAGACGATCTCGTGGCCCTTGTGGTCGAGGATCGCAGCGACGGTCATGGGCACCTCCCTGTCCGGGCGGGCGACACCGCCGTGGAGGCGGTCGCCCCTCAAGGTTGTGAGCAAACACCCTCCGCAACCTTGGGCGCAACCGGGCAGGTGTGCAGGTGCACACTGGACGGCCGAGCGCTCACGCGGGCGTGAGCCAGCGAACACTGCCGCAGCAACGCTGCCCAAAAACCGCGCAGCGCTCAGCCAGGCTGCCGCAACCAGGGGCGACGTGCTCGCAGTCGCCACGCCAAACGCAGCGCCTGGCGCGCTGGCACAGGGGTTGCTGATGGCGGGCAAATCATCCTCACAGGGGAGCCTCAGCGATGCAGCGACGCCGTTTCATGGCCACCACAGCGCTCGGCGGTGCCGGGGCGATCGCCGCACCCGCCGTGGTCACGGCGCAGAGCGCCATCACCTGGCGGATGACGAGCTTCTACGGCCCCAACGCGGCGTTCTATTCGACGGGCCCCGGCAGCGCGAAGGACCTGATCGAGCGCATCCAGGCGATGTCGAACGGCCGGCTGCGCATCCAGTTCTTCGGCGCCGGCGAGCTGATCCCCGCCGCCGAGGGCTTCGATGCGGTGAGCTCGGGCATCGTCGAGTGCAACTACGCCAACGCCTTCTTCTGGACGGGCAAGAGCTTCGCCGCGCAGTACTTCACCGCCGTTCCCTTCGGCCTGAACTTCCAGGGGCTCAACGGCTGGATGTATGACGGCGGCGGCATCGGCCTCTGGCGCGAGGTGTATGACCGTTTCAATCTCGTGCCGTTCCTCTGCGGCAACACGGGCGTGCAGATGACCGGCTGGTTCCGCCGTCCGATCGAGACGGCCGAGGATTTCCGCGGCCTCAAGATGCGCATCCCCGGCCTCGCCGGCCGCGTCTACCAGGCGCTCGGCGTCGATGTGCGGCTGTTGCCGGCGGGCGAGATCTTCCCCGCGCTCGAGCGCGGCGTGATCGATGCCGCCGAATTCGTCGGGCCCTTCCTCGATCGCCAGCTCGGCCTGCAGCGGGTCGCCAAGAACTACTACACCACCGGCTGGCACGAGACGGCGACGGCGTCGGAGCTGATCGTCAACAAGGCCGCCTGGGCACGCCTGCCGAATGACCTGAAGGCGATCGTCGAGAACGCCACCGCTGCGTGCAACGTGATCTCCGAGGCGTGGTGCCAGAAGAACAACGCCGAGGCGATGGAGGATCTCATCAGGAACCAGGGCGTGACGGCACGCGAGCTGCCCGATGCCGTGGTCGCCCGCCTCCGCACCGAGACGACGAAGGTGCTCGACGAAGCCTCCGCCCGCGACCCCATCGTCAAGCGCGTGGCCGACAGCTTCTTCGCCTACAAGGCAAGGTACGACCAGTGGGCCGCCTTCAGCGAGGTGCCCTACCACACCAAGATCCGCCCGGCAGGCTGAGCCTCACGATGGAGCGCGCCGCACGCGCGATCGACGACGCGGTCGACCTGATCGGCCGCGTCGCCGCCTGGTTCTGTTTCGGCCTCGTGCTCGTGATGGCTGGCAACGTGCTGGCGCGCTACGGGTTCTCGGCCGGCACGGTCTGGGCGCAGGAGCTCGAGTGGCACCTGATGTCGCCGATCGCGCTGATCGGCATGAGCTACGCGCTCCGCCACGGCGAACATGTGCGGGTGGATGTTCTCTATGCCCGCTTCGCACCGCGCACGCAGGCGGTCGTCGACATCCTCTCGGCGTTCGCCGCCATCGTCGTCGCCGCCCTCATCATCCATTTCTCGATGCGCTACGTCGGCCAATCCTTTGCTCAGGGAGAGGGCAGCGCCAACCCTGGCGGCATCCCGTATCGCTGGGCCTTGAAGGCGCTGATCCCTGTCGGCTTCGCGCTGCTCGCGCTGCAATCGCTGGCCTCCCTACTGCACGCCGCGATCCGCCTCCGCACCGCCTGATCCCGAGAGCGCCGGACACGACACATGCCGATCACCGAGATCTATGCGCTCGCCATGCTGGGCAGCTTCTTCGTGCTGCTCATGGCGGGCGTTCCCGTGGCGCTCACGCTTGCCATCTCAGGCTTCTTCTGGGGCTGGCTCGGCTTCGGCCCGCTGCTGTTCAACCTGCTGCCGCACCGCATCTTCGGCGTCGTCTCGAACTACACGCTGCTGGCCATCCCGCTGTTCGTGTTCATGGGGGTGATGCTCGAGAAAAGCCGCATGGCCGAGGACCTGATGGACGTGGTCGGCCGGCTTGCGGGCAACCTGCGCGGGGGGCTTGGCCTTGGCATCGTCCTCGTCGGCGTGCTGATGGGCGCGACCACGGGCATCGTCGGCGCGACGGTGATCACGCTCGGGCTTCTCACGCTGCCCAACCTGCTGCGCCGCGGCTATGACCCGGGCTTCTCCTGCGGCGTGATCTGCGCCTCGGGAACGCTCGGGCAGATCATCCCGCCATCGCTGATCCTGATCCTGCTGGCCGATATCCTGAACCTCTCCGTCGGCACGCTGTTCGCCGCGGCAATGGTTCCGGGCCTGATGCTCGCGGGGATCTACTGCGTCTACATCATCGTGCTCGGCATGCTGAGGCCCGCGATGGTGCCGGCCGTGCCGGCGGAGGAGCGGGCGCTGACCTCGAACCGCGAGCTCATCGTCAAGCTGTTCAAGGTGGTCGCGCCGCCGCTCGGCCTCGTCGGTGCCGTGCTTGGAAGCATCATCGGCGGCGTTGCCGCGCCGACCGAGGCCGCGAGCATGGGCGCGCTGGGCGCAATCGTCGTCACCGCGCTCGGCCAGCGCTTCACCTGGCGGGTGCTGAAGGAGACGGTCCAGACCACCTCGCGCATCACCGCGATGATGATGTTCATCCTGATGTGCGCGCAGGTGTTCGCCCTCTCCTTCCGCGGCCTGCAGGGCGAGCGGCTGGTCGAGGACATGTTCGCCTTCCTGCCGGGCGGGGTCGGCGCCGACATCTGGTTCATGATGCTGATCATCTTCGTGCTCGGCTTCTTCATCGAGTGGATCGAGATCAGCTACATCGCCGTGCCGCTGTTCCTGCCGGTGCTGCTGAAGGCCGATGTCGACCTCGTCTGGATTGCGACGCTGATCTGCGTGAACCTGCAGACGTCGTTCCTGACGCCACCCTTCGGCTGGGCGCTGTTCTTCCTCCGCTCCGTCGCCCCGGCCGAGATCGCCACGGGGCAGATCTACCGCGGCGTGATCCCCTTCATCGCGCTGCAGGGGGTAATGCTGGTTCTGGTCTACGCCTTCCCGGGCCTCGCCACCTGGCTGCCGCGCGCGATCGGCTGGTAGGCGCCGGCCGCCACGTCCTCGCGAAGCAACGACAGGAAGGGCCGCGCCGCGCGGGCGGCCACGATCGTCGCGGGATCGAGATCGACGATCACGAGGCCGCCGCCCTTGCCCGCCATGGTGAGCATCGCGCCGTCAGCCCCGATCGCACAGCTCTCACCCTCATGGCGAACCGTGACCTCCCCGACACGTTCCTCCCCCGCGCGGCAGGCGGCGAGAACGGCAACGCCGTTGGCCTTCGCATGGGTGCGCAGCTCCGCCGCGAACAGCCCCGGCGCATCGCCGCCAGGTCCGCCGACGGGAACGAGCACGATGTCGGCGCCGAGGTGCCGCAGCGCCCGCCAGCATTCGGGAAAGCGCCGGTCGAAGCAGACCAGCGCGCCGAGCGTGAGGCCGCGCCATCGGTGCACGACGGGGGCCGGCCCGGGCACGAAATGATCAGGCTCGCCGAAACCTTCCCGCGCTGGCGGCAGATGTAGCTTCGCGGCAAAGGGCCAAGCCGTGCCGGCGCCATCCTCGGCCGCCACGATCGCTCCCGCCGCGTCGATCAGCACCGCGGCGTTGAACACGCTGCCGCCATGCTGGAGCGGCAGCGGCAGCATCACAGCGATGTGCCTCTCCGCCGCGCAAGCGCGGACGGCAGCCATCAAGGCACCGTCGATCGCCTCGGCACGCGCGCCGATCGCGGGCGGTGCGGCGCCGACCAGCCACGGCACCGGGGCAAGCTCCGGCAGCAGGACGAGATCGGCGCCCGCATCCGCCGCGAGCCCGATCGTGTCGAGGGTCGCGGCCGGGGAACCAGCCGCGCTGCTCGCCGCCAGCCGGATCACACGCCTACCGCGCGCGCGCCACGCCCGCGAGCCTGATCAGGCCATCGGGATGCGGTGCGAACCCCTGGAGCTCGGCGCTCGACGCGTACAGCCACACGGGGTGATAGAGGAAGATCCAGGGCTTTGCTGCGACGACGCGGCCGATCGCCTCGTCATAGAGCGCCTTGCGGCGGGCACGGTCGGTCTCGCCCCGGGCGGCGACGAGCAGGCGCTCGGTCGTCTCGTCGCAGTATTTCGGCTCGTTGAAGCCACCCTGGCAGGTGAAGAAGCCGAACATGTTGCCGTCGGGATCGACGCGCCCGCCCCAGCCATTCGTGGCCATCTGGAAACGACCCGCAGCGGTTTCGCGCAGCAGCGCGCCGAGCTCGGCCTGGCGGATCGTGATGTCGAACCCTGCCTCTCCGGCCATCGCCTGCACGACCTCGGCCACCTGCTGGTCGATCGGGTTGGCGGTGGCCATCAGATCGACGCGCACGCGGTCGAGCCCCGCCTCGCGCAGCAGCGCACGCGCGCGCGCGAGATCGCGCGCGGGTACGGCAATATCGGCCCGCGCCCAGGGGCTGCCCGGCGGGAAGGGCTGGATTCCGGGGGCGTGCAGCCCCTCGAACACCGCCTGCACCAGCGCCTGACGGTCGATCGCGAGCGAGAGCGCCTCGCGCACCCGCACGTCACGCCCGAGCGGCGTGTCGGCGGCCGCCCCGTTCGCGACGTTCACCGCAAGCCCCTGGAAGCCGATGCCGGGCGAGGAGGCCATCGCGAAGCGCCTGTCGCCACGTACCAGCGCGACATCGGAGGGGGCGACGCGCTCGATCAGCTGGAACTGCCCGGCGCGCAGGTTGGCGAGCCGCACCGTCGGGTTGGGGATCGGGTGGTAGCTCAGCCGCTGGATGCCGTAGGCCTGCCGCTCCCAATGCCCGTCGAACCGCTCGAACACGATGCGGTCCTGGGCCACGCGCTCGACGAAGCGGAACGGGCCGGAGCAGGCCGGCGGCGTTCCGGCCGGCACGTCGGCGCGCGGCGAGACGATCATGCCCGCGCGGTCCGACAGCTGGCCGAGTAGCGCGGCATCCGGCCGGTTCAGCACGAAGGCCAGGCTGAGCGGGCCGAGCACCTCGACGCTATCGACGCTGGCAAGGTCGCCCTTGCGCAGGCTGTCGGGCAGCGTCTTGGCGCGCATGATCGAGGCCTTCACCGCCTCGGCGTCGAGCATGGCGCCGTCATGGAAGCGCGCGTCGCCACGCAGCGTCATCTCGAGGCGCTTGCCATCAGCACTCCATGTCCACGCCGTGGCGAGGCGTGGCACGAAGGTGAGGTCGGGCGCGACATCGACGAGCTTGTCGCAATGCGCCGTCAGGACGATCCGGGCAGCAAAGGTGCGCGAGCGGTGCGGGTCGATCTGGTCGGGGTCGTCCTGCAGGCCGATGGCGAGGCTCTGCGCGACCGGCGCCGACAGCGGCGCTGCCGCGATGCCCGCGAGAAGCGAGACGGCGAGAAGACCACGCGCAAAAACCATCATGAAGGACCCCCCGGGGACGTGGAACGGATATCAACGGCGCGAACCACTGCAAGCAGCGTGCCGGGGAACCCTCATGACGGTTTCGGGATGATCGATGCGCCGTCCTGTTCCCGGACGGAGGGCGTTCTGCCCAGAGATCAGGCACCAGAGCGTAAGCGCGAGAGCGTAAGCACGATGCCGCTACACCAGCCTTGCCTCGAAGGGCGGCATCAGGTCGGGCGCGTCGACCTCCACCACCCAGAGATCGGGGTCGCGCTTGAGCGCGCGCGCGACGTAGGCATCCGCCGCCTCCTGGTCGACCGGGGCTGGGCCGGTCGCGCGCATCCAGCCGAGCCGCCCCTCCCCGTCACGCACCTGGCTGAGCGCCGAGAGCCCCGCACGGCCGCGCAGCACCACGACGATGCCGCCAGAGTCAGGGTCACCCTTCCGCAGCACCACGGCGGTGCAGGCAAGCCTGTCGCACTGCCGCACCAGGGCAGAGACCCACAGCCCCGACTTGAGGCGTGCTTCCATCGCCCGTCAGCCGCCGACTTCGAATCCGGCAACCTCGAAACCCGCAGCGACGATCGCAGCCTTCGCCGCGGCGACGTCAACGCCCGTGACCTCGACCTCGCCCCGCTCGAGGCTTACGGTCGCCGCAGCGCCGGGCACCGTCCCCTCGATCGCGCGCTTGACCGCCGCCGCACACCCGCCGCACGTCATGCCGCCTACCTTGATGACCATCGCCGTATCCTCCTCACCAGAGAGCCATGATCGCATGCACCAGCCGATCCGCATCATCCATGCCGAGCCGCTGCCACATGCCGCCTGGGCTGAGATCATCGGCGCGGAGCCGCGTTTAGCAACCACGCCCGTCGGCATGGCAACCCTGCAGGGCGATGTCGCGCACCTGTTTGCCGGCGCCGTTGCCTTCCAGGTCGGATCGCTGCGTGACGAGCTGCCGCGCCATCTCTGGCCTGATTCGGCGCTTCTCGCCGTCGCCCCGTCGCTGCTGGCCATCTCCACCCATGGCGCAGGATACGACACGGTTGACGTCGCGGCGATGACGGATGCGGGCGTGCTGGTGATGAACCAGCAGGGCGGCAACGCCGAAGGGGTGGCGGAGCATGCGGTCGGCATGATGCTCACGCTGCTCAAGAGGATCACGGAAGCGCATGCGGCGATGCGCGCAGGCACGGCGGCCGACCGCCCCGCCCTGATGGGACGCGAGCTTGCCGGCCGCACGGTGGGGCTGATCGGGCTTGGCAATATCGGCCGTCGCGTGGCCGAGATCTGCCGCCTCGCCTTCGGTTGTCGCATCCTAGCCGCCGATCCCTATCTCGACGCTGCCACGATCGCCGCCGCGGGGGCGGAGAAGGTCTCGCTCGCCGCGCTGCTGGCGGCGTCCGACATCGTCTCGGTGCACTGCCCGCTGAATGCCGAGACGCGGGGGATGATCGGCGGCGCGGCGCTGGCGGCGATGCGGCCGGGGGCCATCCTGGTCAACACCGCGCGACAGTACATTCATGACGAGGCCGCGGTGCTCGCCGCCCTCGAGGCGGGGCATCTCGCCGCCGCAGGCCTCGACTGCTGGGACCGTGAGCCGCAGCCGGACACGACGAACCCACTGCTTCTCCACCCCCGCGTCCTTGCCTCGCCCCACACGGCCGGGGTGACGCATGAGAGCCGCCGGCGCATCGCCACCTGGGGGGCCGGGCAGCTGATCGGCCTGTTCCTCGGCGGGGCGCGGCCACCGCGGCTGGTGAACCCGGAGGCCTGGGACAGCTTCGCAACCCGCTTCGCGGCCGCCTTCGGCAGGGCGCCGGGCACGCCCGCGCAGGCTGCATGAGCGACCCCGTTCCCCTCGGCAACGGGCTGCTCTAGCGTCCCGCCGGCACGAGACGGGGATAAAGACGGGGGACCACCATGGCCAAGGATCCGACGGCAGGCATGACCGAGGCGCAGAAGACCTACGAGGCCAGGCGCGCGGCGAAGGCTGGCATGACGCTCGAGAAGTGGATGGCGCATAAGGAGAAGGCAGCGCGCGCGGCGTTCAAGGCTGCTGCCCCGCCACCGCCACCGAAGAAGAAGGGCCTGATCGGGCGCATGCTCGACAAGGCCCGTGGCGAGGCCTGATCACAACATCCGCAGCAGCGTGCCATCGCGCCTGATCGCGTGGTGGAACACCGCCCCGCCGATATGGGCGGCAAGCAGCACGACAAGCGTGTAGCCGAACACCGTGTGGATCAGCGACAGAACCTTCGCCAGCGCCGGCATCTCGCCGATCACGGCCGGGATGTCGATCAGGCCGAAATAGGCCGTCGCTCCCTGCATCGGAAAGCCCCAGGCATTCGTGGCCAGGAAGCCGATGATCGGCTGCAGGATCAGGAGCGCGTAGAGCCCGTGATGCACGGCCGCCGCGGCCATCCGCATGTTCGCGGGAACATGGTCGGGCAGCGCCGGCGGCGGGCTGAGCCGGCGCCAGACGAGCCGTGCGATCGAGACGAACAGGATCGTCAAGCCGGCCGTTTCGTGGATGGCGTAGAACACCATCTTTGAATCGTCCTTCATGAACTTGATCAGGAAGCCGATCGTCAGCGCCGTGGCCATGAGCACGACAGTGACCCAGTGGAAGGTCTTGGCGACCGCGTTGTACTGGCCATCCGGGTGCAGCGTGTCGGTGCGCGCCACCGCCGTGCCACTTGGGATCGTACCCGCCTGATGGTCCATACCCAACCTCCACTCCCGTTCAAGGCCGGGACTATGCCACAGCCTGCGCGCGCAATGGCGCTGCAAACCGCGTGAGCGGCTTCTCGATCGTCGCGCACGCCGATTGGTCGGGCGCTGCCACGGGGGCTGCGATGAAGCGCCAGGTCGCGATCGCGCGCGCCGAGGGCCACGTCTGGCACCTCG
>NZ_JALHPR010000031.1 GCF_022842375.1 Elioraea sp.
CGGCGGCGGCGGCTGTTCGCCCGGGCGGAGCAACAGGAACGCGGCGATGCCTGCGGCCAGCACCGCGGCGCCGCCGCCGGCGATCAGCCCGACAGGGGCGCCCTTCTTGTGCGGCGCGGCTGCCGCTTGCGGCATCGGCTGGGCGGCCGCAGGTCGCGCGGCGGCGGGTGCAGGGCGTGAGACGACCGTTGCCTCGGCATCGTCACCGCCGAGCAGGCCCAGGAGCGGGTCGGGTGCGTCGCCCTCTTCCATCGCCGAGTCCAGCGCGGCACGGAAGGCCTGGGCGTTCTCGAACCGCTCGCCGGGCCGCTTTGCCATCGCACGGCGAACCACGGCATCGAGCGGCGCCGGAACCTGGCCCGCGATCTCCGACGGGCGCGGCGGCTCGACGTTCAGCACCTTGTGCATGATGGCGGTGAGATTGCCCTCGAACGGCTTGTCGCCGGTCAGCAACTGATAGAGCACCACGCCCGCGGAATAGAGGTCGGTCCGAAGGTCGACGGGCTCGCCGCGGAACTGTTCGGGCGACATGTAGGCCGGCGTGCCGAGGACGGTGCCGGCCTGCGTCATCGTCGAGCTCTCGATGCGCGCGATGCCGAAATCGGCCACCTTCACCTGGCCCGCCTTGGTCAGCATCATGTTGGCGGGCTTGATGTCGCGGTGCACCACGCCCTTCTCGTGGGCGTGGCCGAGCGCGGCGAGCAGCTCGTCCATCACGCGCACGACCTGCGGCAGCGGCAGGCGCTCACCGGCTTCGAGGCGGTTCTTCAACGATCCGCCATCGACATGTTCCATCACGATGTAGGCAAGCTCGCCCTGCTCGCCATAGTCGTAGACGGCAACGATGTTGGGGTGCGAAAGCCGCCCTGCCGCCTGCGCCTCGCGCTTGAACCGCGCGATCTCCTCGGCGGCCTCCGCGTCATGCGCCTCGAGGCGGACGGTCTTGATCGCGACGATGCGGTCGATCACCGGGTCGCGGGCGCGCCAGACGGTGCCGGCGGCGCCCTTGCCGATCGCCTTCTCGATCTCGTACTTGCCGAGACGCTCGAGCTCCATCCGCCACCCGTTCCCGCTGAGGAACTGCCCCTATACCGCGCAACCGGTTAATGCGGAAGGATCGCCCTTCACCCGGCCGGCCTGCCGAAGCGGCCGCCATCGCCGATCATCGCGAAGCCTGCCCAGAAGAACGGATGCGCGAACACGGGCGGCAGCCGCCCGGCACCGGCTTCGGCGATCATGCCGAGCTGAGCATCGCGGAGCGCATCGGCCGCCAGCGCCGTGCCGCCGGCCAGCCTTCGAAGCGTGTCGGCCACGAGGAAGGCCGAAGCCGTATCGTCGACCGACCAGTGGGTGACGATGAGGCCACGCGCACCGGCGAAGAAGAAGGCGCGCGCGAGGCCCGACAGGCTCTCGCCTGCAGCCCCACCAGCCTGCCCGGCAGGCCCGCCCGAGTTGCAGGCCGACAGGATCGCGAGGTCGGCATCCATAGCAAGGCCGAGGATGTCGCTCGCCGTCAGGAACCCGGCCGCGGCACCTGCGCCCGCGGGCGTCGAGGCGAGTATCGCGGGTTCGGAGAGGCAGCGGATCTCAGCCGGGAGCACGGCGTGGGCGGCGAAATGCACGATGCGGTAATCGGCGAGCCTGCGCTGTCGCACCGCATCGGGAACGAAGGCAGCCCCGGTAACGACATCCGAAGTGGGGGCGGCAAGCAGGCGTCGTGCTGCCTCCACCTCCGCCCGCGTGCCGGGCAGCGCGCCGAGCGCGCGCACGGAAGCCGCATCTGTCGCGCAACGGTCAGGCGGGAAGCTCGCCGCCACCTGCTGTGTCGAGGCGGGAACAAAATCGCCGAACCCGAGATAGGGGTTGCGCGCGCGCGATGGTGTCGTGGCGCGGCGAAGGCTGACGAAGCTCTGCACCGAGGGAACATGCGTCACTGCCATCCGCGCGAGCAGCCAGTCAGGTGCGGCACCCGCCGCCGGCGCGGTGACGGGCAGCAGGCCGAAGGGAAGCGACAGCAGCGGGCCCGAGGGAACGACGACCAGGCGGTTGGCTGCCGTCACGCGCGCCTCGACGCCTCCGAACAGCGCACGCCACAGCGCATGTGCGGAGGCCGCGTCGAACTCCGGCACGCGGGGCGCTCCCCCTGGCCCGTCAAAGCGAAGCTCGGTTGACGCGCGGATGCGGCCGACCAGCGCGGCGAGTTCCGCCTCCTTCTGCGTGATCCGCCCGGCAGCGATGCCGCTTCCGTCGAGCAGAAGGAGGTGGCCGCCCGCCGCACCCGGGACGATCAGCGCGAGCGCCTCGCCCGGACCGAGGCGGGCGCGCGCCTCCTCCGCCGTCGTGGTGCCGAGCACGAGCTGCCGGTACCCCGGTGCTGCCGCCTGGACCTCCTCCTCCGCCGCGGCGCGCTGGGCCTGCGCTTCCGCGATCTCACGATCGAGCGCGGCGATGGCACGCGCATCACGCTCGGCCCCGGCGGGTTCCGCCGCTGCATCGCGCTGCGCGAACAGCGCCGACAGCCGCTCCTCTGTGTCCTGCAGGCGCCGGATCGCCGCGCCCACGCCGCTGTCGCCCGAGGACGCGCCGAGCCTGGCGGTCGCCTGCGCGATCAGCCGTGCGGTCAGCCCGCCACGGATCAGCTGTGCCGCCTCGAACATCTCGGCAGCGATCGGTGAAGGGTCGCGCGCCGTGGCGGCTTCCTCGGCCAGCACGTCGAGATAGGGCATCACGGCATCGTCGGAGAGGCCGAGGCGGCGCTCGCGCAGGATGCGCGCACCGTCGCGGAAGGCGGCGAGCGCCTCTGCCCGCTGGCCCGATGCGGCAAGGGCAGCGCCGGCCTGGAACCGGGCGATCGCGACGGGCCGCTCCTCCGGCAGGGCGCGGGAGAACAGGCGCGCACTCTCGCCGAACAGCGTCGCCGCGCGCGGCTGGTCGCCCCGGCTCGACACGGCCTCGCCTTCGGTGCGGGCGGCGCGCGCGACGAGGATGGGGTTGTCGGGCGCGAATGTGCGGACGAGGCCGCGCACCTCGCGCGAGACTGCCTCGGCTTCCGCCGCGCGGCCCTGGCGCCGCAGGATGATCGCGGTGTAGCGGCGCGCCTCGGCGTAGGCAGCGATCGTCTCGAGCATGATCGGGTTGGCGAGCAGCGACCGGTCCGCCGCCGCTGCCTCGGCCAGTGCCACGGAGGCTGAGGCCCGCGGCCCGCCCTCACGGCTTGCCAGCACTCCTGGCGGCAACTGTGCGGCAAACCCCGCGGTCGCGCGCGTGATGAGCCGCTCGGCCTCGGCGAGGTTGCGCTGGTTGCCCGCATGCATCGCCCGATAGTGCAGGAGCCGTGGTGCGAGCAGGCCATCGGCCGAACGCGGGGCCTGCGCCGCGGCGCGCGCGAACAGCGCATCGGCCTCGAGCATCCGCCCCTGGTTCGAGAGCTGGAGTGCTAGCGCCATCGCGGCCGTCGCCCCGCCGGGGTTGTCGGGGCCGAGCACCCGCTCATGCAGCGCAAGTGCCGCGCGATAGGCATTCTCGGCGGCTGCGAAATTCTCGACGCGGTTGAGCTCCGAGCCGAGCCGCATCAGGTCCTCGAAGCGACCGATATCGGTCGAGGTGAAGCTTTCGGTGGCGAGACGGTTGGCGACGAGGGCGAGTGCGGCCGATCGTGAGCCTGCCGTCTCGGGCACCGATGCGCCGCCGAGCACCGCGGCGGCTCCCTCGATCGCGGGCAGGGCAGGGAGCACGCCATCGGCCATCACCACGCCGGCGGAGGTGCGCGCGAGCACCGCGAGATGCGGCCAGCCGCCCGCCCGGCGCGTGCACTCGAACAGCAGCGCCTGGTCACCACCCAGGATGGTGGTCTGGCGTGGTGTGCCGCAGGAGGCGCGGCTGTCGAGGCCACGGCGCCAGGCACCGTCGGCGGCGAGCGCGGCGAGATCACCGCCCGGCGCGAGGAAGAGCCGCGCCGAGGGCTGCTGCCAGCCGCCGCAGAAGAGCTCGAAGCCACGGGCACCCTCTGGGTCGCCCTCGCGGTGGCGGGCGGGCTGGATCACGCAGGCCTCGCCCTGCGCATTCAGCCCGACAGGGCGCGAGGCGGCGGCAACGGGGCCGCGCCCGCCCGTGACATAGGCCTCTGGCGGCGGCGTGTCGCAGCCCGCGAGAAATGCGGCGAGACCGAGCGCTGCCAGCCGGACGATGCTCAAGGATCCTCGTCCGCCACGTCGGAGAGCGGCAGGTCGATGTCATCGCCGACGCGATCGGCGGTCAGCACCGGGAAGTCGCGCGGCTGCGTGCTGACGAAACTGATGGTGGTGGGGAAATTCAGGCAGTTCGGGCTGCTGACGGGGCAGTTGTTCAGCCGCGCGGTGGCCGAGGCGTCGGTCGTGCGGCCGAGGCTTGCCGCGTTCGGGCCGCAGACGCCGTTGACGCAGCCCGAGAGGTCGGTCGCACCGCGCAGGATGACGAGGCCGAGGCGAGCGACGTTGATCGTGCCCGTTGCCGTGCCACGGTCGACGATGATGAACAGCGCCGAGGAGGGAGCGACGAGATTGCCGAGCCCGATCGGGTTCGCGGTCTGGCCGAGGGGGGCGGTGAAGCGCTCGATCTGGGTGAACTGCGCGGCGTCGGGCAGGCCGCCGACATCGCCGCGCACGCGCGAGGCATCCGTCAGCTCGCCCGACGCGCGCGAGGACACCACGACGGTCGGCCTGTTGCCGGGGCTGAGCGGGTTCACGCGCGTCGTGCCAGTGAACTCGACGGGGCCCGACGCGGCGAACACGACGTGGTCACGCGCCAGGTAGGTGCCCCCCGTGACCGAAAGGGCCGGGCCGCCGCTGCCCGCGCGCAGGTCGATCAGCGGTGCGGAGAGCGTCTGGTCGCCGACCGAGAGGGCACCATCGGCGAACAGCAGGATTCCCGGGGCGTTGCTGGTGGTGATGTCCGCCCCGACCGCGATCGCGCCGCCGCCCTGGGTGGTGACCGTGACCGCGCCGCTGCCGCCATCGACAGCGCCGGCGATCGCGAGGTCGGCGGCATTGACGAGGGTGAAGCCGCCGCCGCCCGTGTTCGTCCAGCCTGCCAGCGTGGCGATCGTGTTGCCGCTGGACCCGAACACGGCGCCGCCGTTCGACGTGCCGGCGAGGGTCGCCGCGGCAAGCCCGCCCGTGGCCGTCTGGCTGATCGCGCCGTCGACCGCGAGGACGAGCGCGCCTGCCGTCTCGACGCGCCCGTCGACCACCAGCGGGCCGGTGCTGCGAAGGCCGATGCGGCCCCCCGCGGCATCGCTCACGGCGCCGAGCGAGGCGATGGCGTTGTTGGCCTGCTCGAGCGTGATACCGCCGGCGGCCGACGCCTCGAGACGCGCGGCCGAGATCGCGTCGTTCTGGGTGATCGTGCCGCCGGAGGAGAGGGTCAGCGTACCGTTGGCCGCGACGGCGCCGTCGAGCACGAGCGGTGCGGCGGTGGCGAGCCGAACATCGCCGGCCGACGCGCTGACGGGGCCGAAGGCGTCGATCGTGTTCGTGGCGGAGAACAGAGAGACGCCGCCGGGCGCGGTGGCCGTGACGCGCGGGGCGGTGATGCTGCCGGCCGCACCCTGGGTGATCGACACCGACGAAGCGAGGTCGAGCCTGGCGGCGAGCGTGACGGCGCCGTCGAGTGCGAGAGCCGTCGTCGTGGCGAGCGCGAGCCCGCCCGCGCCGTCATTCCATTCGCCGAGGCCACGGATCGCGTTGGTGCCGCTGACGAGCGTCGTGCTGCCGATCGCCGACCCGGTGAGTGCCGCGGTGGCGATGGTGGTCCCGCCCGCCTGCGCCAGGGTGCCGCCGACGGTCAGGGAGAGGGGGCCTGCGAGGGTTACGTCGCCGGTGATCGAGAGCGGGCCTGCGCTGCGCATCGCGAACCCGCCGGTGCCGTCGGTCCACGGCCCGAGTGCGGCGATGGGATGTGCCGTGGTGCCGAGGTCGCTGCCGCCGATGGCGCTGCCGGTCAGCACGGCGGCGGTGAGCGTCGTGCCGGCACCGGCCGTGATCGCGCCGCCGGAGGCAAGCGAGAGAGCGCCCAGGGTCGAGATCGCGCCGTCGAGCGCGAGCGGGCCGGTCGTTCCGAGTGCGAGCCCACTCGTCGCGGAGAACTGGCCGAGCGTGCCGATGCTGTTGGCTGCGTCCGCGAGTGCGAGGTTGCCTGCGCTGCCGGTCAGCCGCGCGGCGGTGAGCGTGCCGGCGCCGGTCTGCGTCACCGCGCTGCCGGCGGTGAGGCTGAGCGTTCCGCCCGCTGCGGTCACGGGGGCCTGGATCGCCATCGTCGTGCCTGAGGCGAGCGTCACTGCGCTGCCCTGCACGCCGGCCTGGATCGACAGCGGGCCCGAGGTGGCGAGGCTGACGGGGCCGGTGGCAGCGGTCGCGCCATCGATCACGGCGAGGGAGTTCGTGGTGTTGCCGAGGGCGATGGCCCCGCCTGCGGTCGCTCGCAGCCGCGAGGCGGAAAGGCTGCTGCCCTGCGTGATCGCACCGCCCGACACCAGGTCGAGCAGGCCCGCGCGCCCGATGACGTTGGTCGCACCCGTCACGGTGATCGGGCCGGAGGTTGCATTGCCGATGCGCAGCGTTCCGGTTCCGGCATCGACGCGCGCAAGCTGCACCTGGCCGAGCACGAGGCCGCCGCCGCCGCCGCCGAGCGCGATCGCGCTGCCCGGCGTGCGGGGAACGATGCTGACCAAGCCGTTGGTCGCGCGGAGCGCGCCGGCGACGTTGAGCGCATCGGTCGTGATCGCCAGCGTTCGCCCGGTGCCCGCGGCAAGCGTGCCGCTGGCCGAGAGGCTCGGCGTGGTGATCGTCGCGTCGCGCCCGGCGGTCACGCCGGCGAGCGAGGCGAGGGTCGTCGCGGTGATGGCGACATCGCGGCTGGCCCCGATCGTGCCGGATGCGGACAGGTCCGGGGCCGAGATCGTCACGTCGTTTCCGGCGGTCACGCCGGCGAGCGAGGCGAGGGTCGTCGCGGTGATGGCGACATTGCGGCTGGCCCCGATCGTGCCGGATGCGGACAGGTCCGGGGCCGAGATCGTCGCGTCGCGCCCGGCGGTCACGCCGGCGAGCGAGGCGAGGGTCGTCGCGGTGATGGCGACATCGCGGCTGGCCCCGATCGTGCCGGATGCGGACAGGTCTGGGGCCGAGATCGTCACGTCGTTTACGGCGGTCACGTCGGCGAGGGAGGCGAGGGTCGTCGCGGTGATGGCGACATCGCCATCGGCGGCGATCGTGCCGGTTGCCGAGATCGTGGCGCCCGACAGCGTCACGTCACCATCGGCTGCGCTGATCCCTGCGAGGGTGAGCGACGTGCCGGTGACGGTGACGTCGCCCACCGCGGCGGTGACGGTGCCCGTGGTCACGCCGTCCCCGGTGATGGTGACCGGCCCGCCGCTCGATGAGACGCCGGCGGTGGTGATGGTGCCCGTCGTCGCGGTGATGGAGACGCCGTCGAAGCCGCTCGCTGGACCAGCGAGGGCAACGTCCATGTCGCCCGTGACGGTGAGCGTGCCGCTTGACGCGGTGACACCCTGTGCCGTGACGCTGCCAGCCGTCGCTGTCACCGTCGCATTGGTTTCGGCGGAGACGTTGCCCGACAGCGCCACGCCGGCCTGCCCCGTGACCGTGACGGCGCCGCCCGAGGAGGTCGCGCCAGCGGCAGCGACCTGGCCCGCAGTGGCGGTGATCGTGACACCGCTCGCACCCGAGGCAGTGCCTGAGAGGGTGACGTTGTTCGCCGCCGTGATCGAGACAGGCCCCCCGAGGGCGGAGACGGAGGCCGCGGCGATGCTGCCGCCGCTGGACGCGAGCGTCACGCCATCGAAACCGCTGACGAGGGCACCGAGCGACACGCCATTCGCGCCGCTGATCGATGCGACGCCGCCGGTCGCCGTGACGGGGGCGTCGACGGTGGTCGTCAGCGTGCCGCCGCTGCTCGCGAGCGTCACCGTGCTGCCCGTGACGGCACCGGTGACGGAGAGGCCGGCGGCACTCGACACGACGACGGGGCCGCCAGAAGCGGTTGCGCCTGCAAGCGTCGCGAAGCTGTTGTCGGTGCGGTTGAGTGTCAGCCCGTCGGACCCGGCGGAGGCCGTGACGCTCGAGGCTGTGATGCCGGCGCTCTGGCTCAGCCCGGCGCCCGCCTGGAAGCTCGCGCTGCCAGGCACCACCACCGGTCCGCCGACGTCGAGCGCGCCAATGGTCCGGAAGGCGAAGCTGCCGCCGCCCGCGGCGATCGTCGCCCCGGCAAGCACTGGCACGGTGTTGGCTGCCGTCGCCAGCGCGATGGCGGACCCTGTGCCGGTGACGGAGACGGTGACGGAGGGTGCGGTGATCGTTCCGGCAGCGGTCTGGGTTATGGATCCCTCGGCGGCGAGCGTGACGCCGCCCGTCGCACCAACCGGGGCGCGGAGCGCGATGCCGCCGGCGGTGTTGCCGAGGGAGAGCGTTCCTGCCGCCGTCACCGCGCCATCGACCGCGAGGCCGTCGGGCGCGGGGGCCTTCGTGACGAGGTTGAACGCCCCGGCCGTCGTCGTCGAGGCGAGGAGCGTGCCGACGGCGTTCTGCGAGTCATTCAGCGTCACGCTCGACCCGGACGCGGCGAGCCGCGCGACGGTCAGCGGGCCCTGCTGCGTCACCGCCCCGCCTGAGCGGAGGTCGAGCGTCGTGGCGCGCGGCGAGGCGATGGTGAGGCCGCTGGCCAGGGTGATCGCGCCGGTTGCCGCGCCGTTGCCGACCTGGAGCGTTCCGGTGCCGGTCGAAACCCGTGCGAGCAGGGCGGCGTCGACGAGGAAGGCGCCACCGGCCCCGACGACGTTGCCCACCGCCATCGCCCGCCCCGCGGTGAACGGCGCGAGGGCAACCCTGCCGCCAGTTGCTCTGACGTTGCCGGTGAGCGTGAGGCTGTCGGCGGTGAGCGAGGCGGTGCGGCCGGCGCCGGCGGTCAGGGCAGCGGCGGTGAGCGCCGGTGCGGCGAGCGTGAGATCGCCCGCCGTCGTCACGCTCGGCTCGATCGTCAGCGGCACGCTGCTCGCGAGGCTGATGCTCCCTGTGCTGGAGAGCGTGGTGACGAGGGGAATGGCGTTGCCGGCGTTGTTGAGCGTGATCCCGTCAGGGCCGGTAACCTGCAGGCTCGCGACCGAGATCGTTCCGGCGGTGGACTGCGAGACCGACGCACCGGTGCCGGTGGTCAGCACGAGTCCGCCCGCGGGAGCGGTGATGGCCGCGTTGACGGCGATGTCGTTCGTCGCCAGCAGCGTCAGCGTTGTCGCGGCGGACCAGCTGACGGGCTGCAAGACAGTGATCCGCCCCGAGCCCGAACCGTCGACCGCCGTTGTCAGCGTGACGTTGTTCAGCCCCAGCGCCTGGGCGAGATCGGCGGCGCTGAGCTGCACGCCAGCGACGTCCTGTCCTGGCACGAGGACGCCGTTCTCGAAGGTGGCGCCGCTCGTCTCGTTCGTGATGTCGATGCTGATCGGGTCGAGCAGCCACTGGCCCATCGCTCCGCGCGGGGCGGAGGTGTCGATGCGCGCGCCGATGAGCGAGACGGTGCGCACGCCGGAGGTCTCGACGAAGCCACCGTTGCCGCCCTGGGGGCCGCCGCGCGCGGTGAGCGTGCCGTGGATGAAGGCGGTGTCGTCGGCCCACACCACCACCGTGCCGCCGTTGCCCGCGGCCGTGGCATCGGCGCGGATGCTCGCGCCCTGCGCGACGCTGGCACGCTCAGCCCGTGGCGTCGGGCCAGTGCCCTGCACGCCGCCGCCGACCAGGACCTGGCCGCCGCCGGAACCGCCTGAAGCATCAATCCGCGCGCCCTGGCCAACGGTCACCTGACGCCCCGTCACCGTCACCGCGCCGCCGCGCGCCGTGGCGGAAGTGACGTCGACCGTCCCGCTGACACGCGCCTCGCCGCCGCGCGCGGCAACCGCGACGCGCCCGCCCTCGCGCGCGGTGATCGTGCCGCCGGCCTCGACGAGGGATTGCACGAGCTGGCCCGCGGCCTCGGCCGTGATCAGCACCGTGCCGCCCTCGGCCGCAATGGTGCCGCTGTTCGACGCAGCCGGGCCACCGGTCGCCGTCGTCGGCCGCCGCACTTCGAGCGAGAGCAGCCCATCGCCGTGCAGGTCGAGCGCATAGGTCTCGGCCCCACCGATCACGACGCGGCCGAGCTTCGCCTCGATCGTGCCGCGGTTGGCGGCCTGTGGTGCCACGAGCGCCGCGAGCCCGCCCTGGGCAACGGTGATGCGGCCCTCGTTGGTCACCTGCGCGCCCGGCCGCGGCGCCTGGTCGAACACCATGCGGCCGGCCATGAAGTTCTCGTTCGAGATGTTCGCCGCCGACGCCACGAGGGCGCCGACATCGACGCGCGCCGTCGGCGTGAACACGATGCCCGACTGGTTGACGATCGCGACCTGGCCGTTGGCGCTGATCCGCCCCGCGATCACGGAGGCATCGGGGCCGGTGACGCGGTTGAGCGCGATCGCCGCGGCATTGGGCTGCTGGAACTGCACATGCCCGCCCTGGCCGACGGAGAAGCTGTTCCAGTCGATCGCGGTGCGCTGCGTCGTCTGCGTGATCACGCGCGTCGCGGCATCGGGGGCGGCGATGGTGGCCGAGCCCGCGACGACGCGCCCGCCCGTCGGCATCGTTGGAGGCTGGGGAGGGAGCGGTTGTGCAGGTGTCGGCGCCTGAGCGTGCGCGGGGCCGAGCAGCGCGGCCGTGGCGACGGAGGCGAGCAGCACCGCGCGCATCGCCCGCGCGGCATGGCCGTCACCACCGTCAGCGCCGTCTCCGGCCCGTGCCACGCGCCCCTCCTTGCCCCGGTGCAGTGCGCCCTGCGTGTTCGCCGCAGGGGCGGGTTAACGAAGCGTTAGGAAACCATTGCGGGCGTTCCCGCGCAAGGAACGCAATCGCGGGAAGTGATCCGTGTCACGTCGTTCGGCACATCCGTATGGCGGCGACCACGCGGGTGTCGGTGCGCCGCCTGCAGGCGTGCTCAGAACCGTACCAGCAGACGCCAGTAGCCGGCCCAGCGCTTCAGCTCCTCGTCGGGGTCGCCGGTGCGCTGGGGGTCGAGCGTCAGGCGCCGCGCGGCTTCGAACGCGCCCTGCACGCTGTCGGTGAAGGTGACGCGCAGGCCGCCGCCGAACGAGGCGATGCGGCGGTTGATGTCGTCTGGCTGCACCTCGAAGGCCTGGCCGAGATCGTAGAACCCGTAGAGCTGGTAGCCGATCGGCCGCGTCGCATCCGGCAGGGCGGCATCGGCGAGGCTGGTGAACTGCAGCTCGATGCTGCCCGCGATCGCGCGGTCACCGGTGATCTCGCCGTTGTAGAAGCCGCGGCCAAAGCGCGTGCCGCCGAAGAAGAACTTCTCCGAGGGCGGCAGGATGTCATCGGTCCACTGCGCGCCGAGCGTGCCCTGGAGCGCGAAGCTGCTCGCCTCGCCGAAGCTGAGCAGCGTCTGGGTCCGCGAGAGCTCTCCCGAGATCTTGAGAAAGTCGACCACGCTGCCCTGCCGGCCGGGCAACGGGTTGTCGTTCCGCTTCGCCCCGAGCCCGGCGACGCCGCGGCTGATGCGGATCGACGCCGAATTGGTGGCAGACCGGCTGGCACCGGCGAGCGTGTCGAGCAGCACGCCATCGAACCCGCCGCGGAAGATCCTGAGCTGGTCGTCGCTCACCCGCTCCGGGTTGTCCTCGCCCACCTCGACCTTGTTGTCATAGCCGTCGAAGGCGCCGACGGCGAACAGGCTGTAGGCGCGCCGGCGAAGGATGGGATAGGTCAGCGCCGCGCCGAACACGCGCGTGGCACCGGCATAGCCGAGCTGGCGAAGCTCCTCCGACGGGCCTGAGTCGCCGCCGCCGAAATAGGCGCGGAGCTTGAGCCCGCTGCCGCCGAGGAAGGTCTCGAACCCGGCCTGGCCGAAGCGAAGGGTGCCGCCGGAGGAGTAGTAGGCCAGCGCCTCCGTCCTCTCGCCCCAGGAAGTGAAGCTGTTCAGCCCGAATACGCCGATCGCCTGCTCGGGGCCGGAGAAGCGCGGGCCGCGGTTGTCGGCCGTGAGGAACCCGTCATAGGCGGACCGCGTGACCTGCGCGACGAGCTGCAGCGCGCCGGGCTCGCCATTGGCGGGGCGGAGCACGGCGCGCACCGAGATGCCGGGAATGTCCTGCACCAGCAGCAGGTGCCGTTCGAGCGTGGCGATGTCGATCGGCTTGTGTGCGGTCAGCCGGTTCAGGAAGCGCAGCACCTGCACCCCCGCAGGCCCGACGTCACCGTCGAGCAGAACCTCGGCGATATGGCCTTCGGTGACCTGGAGCGTCAGCGCCGCGCCCGCTTGCCCGGGATCGAGCACGGCGCGGACGGCGCTGAACACATAGCCTTCCGCCCGGTAGAGGGCGAGCAGCCTGTCGCGCGCGCTGGTGATGCGCGCGACGGGAACGGCAGGGCCGGTCAGCCCCTCGAGGAAGGGGGCGAGGCGGGAGGCGCTGAACACCGTCGCCCCGGCGATCGAGGCAGCAGCGACGGCGACCACCCCGGCAGGCTCGGCCGGCAGGGCGCCCGGGGCGGCGGGCGATGCCTCGGGCGCAACGCCTGGCAGCGCCGGGGTCGGCAGCATGCGCTGCACGGGCGATCCCGGCGGGGCGGCTAGCGGGGCCTGGGCCATGGCATGACGATCGCCGCCCGCCACGCCCCCCAAGGACGCGACCGCGACCAGAAGCGCCAGGTGATGCCGGATTCGAACCGCGATGCCCATGCTTCTCCGTCGTTGCCGCCCCCACGGCGAGAGGACAATGGCCAATGGGGCGCGCCACGCCAAGTGCCCGATGGCCGATCGGTGCACGGGCGCGTAACATCGTGGCACCCGCAACACGCTCCGGACGCATCCATGGCCGCTGCCCCCGTGATTCCGCTCGACCCCGCGCGCCGAGATGCCGCGATCGCCCGCCTGCGCCCGCTGTTCGGCGAGCGGCTGTCGACCGCCGCGGCGGTGCGCGAGCAGCATGGGCGTGACGAATCGTGGCACGCGCCCGCCCCGCCCGATGCCGTCGTGTTCGCGGAATCGGTGTCTGACGTGCAGGCGGTGGTGCTGGTCTGCGCAGCCGAAGGCGTGCCGGTGATCCCGTTCGGCACGGGAACGAGCCTCGAGGGGCATGTCGCCGCGCTCCGGGGCGGCATCAGCCTCGATGTGTCGCGGATGAACCGCATCCTCCGCCTCTCGCCGGAGGACATGGACGTGACGGTCGAGCCTGGCGTGACGCGGAAGGCGCTGAACGCGCATCTGCGCGACCAGGGGCTGTTCTTCCCGATCGACCCCGGCGCCGATGCCTCGCTCGGCGGCATGGCGTCCACCCGCGCCTCGGGCACCAACGCCGTGCGCTACGGCACGATGCGCGAGGCGGTGCTGTCGCTCGAGGTGGTGCTGGCCGACGGGCGGCTGATCCGCACCGCCAGGCGAGCGCGGAAATCCTCCTCCGGCTATGACCTCACGCGGCTCTTCGTCGGCTCGGAGGGAACGCTCGGCGTGATCGTCTCGGTCACGCTCAGGCTGCACGGCATCCCCGAGCGCATCGCCTCCGCGGTGTGTTCCTTCGCCGACATCGGCGGGGCGGTGGCGGCGACGATCGAGGCGATCCAGGCGCAGGTGCCGCTCGCGCGGATCGAGCTGCTCGACGAGGTGCAGATGGATGCCTGCAACCGCTTCTCGAAGCTCGACTACCCGGTGGCGCCGACGCTGTTCCTCGAGTTCCACGGCAGCGACGCCGCGGTCGAGGAGCAGATCGCCACCGTCGAGGCGATCGCCGCCCATCACGGTGGCGGATCGTTCCGCTTCGCCCATGCCGCCGAGGAACGGAGCGCACTGTGGCAAGCGCGGCACGAGGCCTACTACGCGGCACTGGCGCTGCGCCCCGGTGCGAAGGGCTGGCCGACCGATGTGTGCGTGCCGATCTCAAGGCTCGCCGAATGCGTGCTCGCCACCAAGGCCGACCTTGCCGCGAACGGGCTGCTTGCACCGCTGGTCGGGCATGTGGGCGACGGCAATTTCCACCTCGTCTTCCTCGTCGACCCCGACAACGAGGCAGAGCTCGCGGCGGCGGCGGCGGCGAATGACAGGCTGGTGATGCGCGCGCTGGACATGGACGGCACCTGCTCTGGCGAGCATGGCGTCGGCTATGGGAAAATGCCGTTCCTGCTCGCCGAGCATGGCGAGGCGCTGGCGGTGATGGGGGCGGTCAAGCGTGCGCTCGACCCCGCCGGCATCATGAACCCTGGCAAGATCGTGCCGCTTTCGCCCTCCTGGCCGCTCAACGGGTGAGGGGGGCGGGGGCTCTCAACGCCTGATCGGCGGCGAGCGCTGTCAGTGCCTCGCGTGCCCCTCGGGCAAGTGCCGCATCCCCTGCCGCACGCCCGGCCGCCTCGGCGGCGGTGAGCCAGGTGCGGGCATCGCGTGCGTTGCCCTCCGCCGCCGCACTCCGCCCGGCGCGCAGCCAGAGATCACCTGCCGCACGGCCATCCCCCATTGCGCGCGCGGCTTCTGCTTCCAGCGCCAGCGCGCGCGCCATGCCTGGATAGTCGCGCACCTCCTGGCGCGCGGCGGCAGCGGCGGCGAAGCGTGCGCGGGCCGATGTCGTGTCTCCACTGAACAGTGCGCGTCGGCCATCGAGTTCGGCGCGGTCGGCCCTGCTGTCGAAGTCCGGTCCGTCGGGGATTGCGGCCCGGGCGGTATCAAGTGCGGCAGCATCGCGCGCATCGGCAGCGACCAGGCCCTCGATGAAGCGGGCGCGGGGTGCGCCGTCACCGGTCGTGATCGCCCGGGTGAGGGTGACGGCACCCGCCCCGTTGCCGAGGCGCCAGAGGGCAGCGGCTTCGGCGAGCGTCAGCGCATCGGGAATGGCGGCCCCACGGCGGGCAAGGTCAGCGCGCGCCTGTGCTGCCGTCGCGCGCGCCGGCTCGCTCTGCCCGAGGCGAAGCTGGGCGGCGGCAAGCCCCGTCGCATTGTCGGCGATCGGGCCCGCCTCGTCGCGCGCATAGGCACGCGTCAGCGCCTGCTGGAACAGCTCCGACGCCTGCTCGGGCCTGTCCTGCCGCCAGGCGAGCAGGGCCGCGCGGGACAGGCGATCGAGCGTGGGGTCAGGCGGATCTGGCGGGATCGTGCCGCCGCAGGCAGCGAGCACGACAAGAAGGGGAAGGGCGCGCCTCATGGCCGCACCTCCGTCGGCGGCACGCGGGTGGGTTCGGGCGCGCCCCTGCCGCCGCCGAGGATCGGGTTGGCGCGAAGTGCGACGAGCAGGCGTTCGAGCTCGAGCGAGGCCTGCTGTACCTGCGTCAGCAGCCCCGGCAGCACCGCGGTGGCGGAGGCAACGTCGCGCGCGATCCGCGGGGCCTGCGGCGTGGCACGGGCAAGATCCGCGCTCGCGCTCCTGACATTGGCGAGCGCTGCCTCGGCCGTCGAGAGAAGGCCGGGAAGCCCCTCGGCGGCCGTGCCGGCGGAGGCGACGACGCGGCGCACATCGGCCACCGCCGCGTTCGCCTCAGCCAGCGTGCGGTCAAGCTGTGCGGCGGCGGTCTCGAGTTCGCGCGCGAGCGTATCGTCGGCCAGCAGCCGCCCGACCGTTCCCTGGCCCTCGGCGAGGCGATCGACGACCACGGCGCTCGCCTTGGTGATGCGCGCAAGGTCATCGACCATCGGCACGAGCTTGGCGCGGAGCTCCTCGATCAGCTGGCCGATCGTCTCGGTCGGGGCCTGCTCGCGCGTGACCTCGAGCACGGCGTAGTCCCAGTCGAGCATCTCGCCGGTGCCGCGCGTGATCTCGAGGAACGAGGCCCCGGCGACGCCGAACTGGCGGCGGATGAACACGCGGCTGTCGCGGCGGACGAAGGTGTCCATCCCCTGGCTCAGCCGCACCTGGGCGTAGAGTTGCTGGCGCGGATCGATCACGATCCGCCGCACATCGCCCGCGCGCGTTCCGAGCACCTCGACCGACGCGCCGGCCGAGAGGCCCGACGTCCCCTCGGGCGGCAGCACGACACGCAGCGTCAGCGCAGGCGTGAGCAGCGGGCCGAGCACGCCGGCCTGGAGCACGGCGCCGACGAAGACAGCGATCGCGGCGAGCACGAGCCCACCGACCCATTCGTTGACATGGCGCATCGAGGCGGGCCCGCTCATGGAAGCTTGCTCATGGCGCGCGCACGCCGATGGGCAGCAGCATGCCGTGCATCAAGCGCAGCCGCTCCGTCACCGGCACGGAGCGGTCAAGCGCGACGGCATTGCCCTGCGTGAGCCACAGCACCGCGCCGCCGCGGTCGCGCACGGCGCGGATCGCCGCCATCAGGATGCGCAACAGGTCCTCGCCACCTTCGGCCGTCGGCTCCTCGAGGATGACGAGGGAGGGCTCGTTCAGGAAGGCGCGGGCAAGCCCCGCGCGGTGCAGGTCGGCCGCCGACATGTCGTCTGCCAGCGCCGTCGGCAGGCCAGGCAGGCCGAACGTGCTGGCAAGCCGCGCCGCCTCGTCCCTCAGCGCCCGGCGCGATCGCCCGGTGTGGTAGAGTGGTGCGAGCAGGATGTTGTCGGCGACCGGGAGATCGGGGATCCAGGCGCCTGCGGCGAAGAGCCGCCCGATCCGTCCGCGCATCGCCCCGGCATGCTCGGACGCGACCTCCGCCCAGTCACGGCCCTGGAACAGCACGCGGCCTTCGGCCGCGCGGTTGAGGCCGACGGCCGCGTCGGCGAAGGCGCGGCGTCGGCGCGGCCCGCGCATGTCGGCGAGAACGAGGCTGCCCGGCATGAGGGTGACGGTGACCGGCGCGGTGAGTCCGCCGGCCGGCTCGATCGCGAGCCGGGCCTCGATGAACGAGAGCACGGGTGTCCCTGTGTCCATCGCCTCAGAGCACCATGCTGATGATGCCGGAGACGGCGAGTGCGGCGAGCACCATCAGCGCGAAGCCTTGCGGCACGAGCTGCGTCGGCCGCAGGGCGAGCGCGGGGGCGCCGAACACGATGGCACAGGCGACGAGGGAAACGACAAGGCCGATCATCAGCCCCTTCAGGGGCAGGAGGATGAAGTTCGACGGACCCATGGCGCGCAGCACGTTGTCCAGGAAGTCGAACAGGCTCAGTTCCGCCGGGCTGATCGCGAGCGCTGCTCCCCATCCGGCAATCAGCGCGGTGGCAACGAACAGGATCGTCAGCGTCACGCCGGCCACGGCGGAGGCGAGCACGCGCGGCATCACGAGCAGCGACAGCGGGTCGATCCCCTGCGCGTCGAGGGCCGCGATCTGCCCGCCGCGAGAGAGCGTGCCGAGCGCGATCAGCGTCGCGGTGCCGGACCGGCCGAGCACGAGCAGGCCGACGACGATGGGCGCCACCTCGCGCACCAGCACGGTAGTCAGCAGTGGGCCGACGAGGCTCTCCTGCCCGAACGTGCCGAGCCAGTAGAGCGCCTGGAACACCATGCCGAGCCCGACCAGTACGGCGGCGACGAGGACCGAGGGCAGCGCGCGCACGCCCGCATCGTAGACGGCGTGGCGGAAGGAATCGCGCACTGGCCGTCGCCAGGAGGTGGCGCGGAATGCGTGCGCGGTAACGGCGGCACCGAGGCCCGCGACGAAGGCAAGCCAGCGCGCGGCATCGACCGTCGGCTCGCCGACGGCGGCCAGCCGATCGCGAACCCATGCGAGCTTGCGGCTGCCCGCCGCGGCAAGGCTCATGCCCGACCGGCGAGCAGGAAGGTGGCCATCTCGCCGGCACCTGGGACCCAGAACCGGCCGCGTGGGCGGAACATGAACCGCTCGCCGATCCGCGCATGCACGGCCTCGGTCAGCTGTACCGACCCTGGCGGGGCGGAGGCTGCCATCGCCTCGGCCGCGCGCACCGCCTCGCCCCAGATGTTGTAGGTGCGCGCCCCGGTGCCGACGGTGCTGCCGATCACCGGCCCCGTATCGATGCCGATGCGGAACAGGAGCGCGTGGTCGAGCGAGGAGAAGAGCTGCGCGCAACGCTCGGCGACATCGAGGCCGAGGCCCACGATCGCCTCCGCTGCCCCGTCCGCGCGGTTGCCGAAGCCATCGGCGACGACGACGCTGTCGCCCATCACCCGCACATAGGCGATGCTGCATGCGGTCGCCGCATCCTCGACGATCCTCACCACCTGGTCGACCAGCGCGCAGCCGCCGGCCTGCGCCACGGGCTCGGCGAGGGCGAGGGCATCGGACAACCTCAGCACCATCACCGTGACGGCTGGAAACACCTCGGCCGCAAGACCGCGCTGGTCGAGCCTGCTGGCCGCCGCCCTGGCAGCGACCTCGCTGATGCGTTCGGGCGCGAGCGCACCGTTGCCCCGCGCCTGGGCTGCTGGCGGTGGCGGCAGCGGGACGGCTGGGCCGCCGCCGCCACCGCCTGCTGCCTGCCGCACCAGGCTGGGCTCGGCGCGCGCAGCGGAAGGCCGCGCCTCGGAGGTCGTGAGGCGTGATGCCGCGATGCCGGCGATGGCAAGGGCGAAGCCGGTCGCCTGTCCCTGCGGCACCAGGGCCGTCGCGCGATCCTCGACGAGAAGCACGCCGACCAGCCCGTGCCCGCGCATCATCGGCACGACGAGAACTTGCTGCGTGCCTGCCTCGGCGAGCAGCGACACGGCGAGTTCGGTCGTGCGCGGATCAGCCGCGGCGTTGGCCACCTCGAACGGGTCGCCGCGCATGATGGCCGCGAAGAAGCGCGGGTGCTCATCGCGCCGAAGCCGCTGGCCGGCGCCATGCACGCCAGCCGCCGTGTCATAGATGTCGTCGCACCGGAGCGAACCGCCATTGCCGGCGACCTGCCAGAGGCTTGCCCGGCGCGCCTGCAGCGTGTCGGAGAGCGCGCCCGTCAGCAACGCGAGGCCCTCGTCGCGCGAGGGATCGTACACCGAGGGCGCGCGTGCGAGCTGCGACAACGTCTGCACCTGGGCTGTCATCGTGCGCGTCCTGCGCTCGAGCATCCGTTCCATGCTGTCCGCCCTGAGGCCCTGGCGGATCAGCAGCACCGCGAGCCCGAGGGCCACGATCACCACGATCGCGCCGACCACCGCCGTCAACCGGCTGGTCGAGCCGACGAAGCCGACGAATTCCTCCTCCGGCGCGGTAATGAGGAGCGACCAGCTGCCGTCGCCCGCCTCGTTCATGCGCGCCCAAATGGCGATGTGCGAGGTGCCGTCGATCGCGAAGGTGAAGCGCTGATGGCCGTTCACTCGCATCAGGCTGTAGGCGCGCAACAGCACGGGGTCGTTCAGCGCGTCGAGCCGCGAGCGAATGATCTCGCCACCCTGCTCGATCACCGCGCGACCAGCATCCGGATAGGCGACGACGCGGCCGTCACGGTCGACGATCATCGCCCGGCCGCTATGGCCGATCGACAGCGTGCGGAGGAAGGCGCTCAGCGCATCGAGGCGGATGTCGACGCCGAACACGCCGCGCAGCTCGCCCGCCTTGCGGAACGCGACGGAGGCGGTGATGCCGGGGGTACGGTCGGTGAAGAAGACGTAGGGATCGGTCCAGGCCACGCCCGGCCGCTCGACAGCGCCGGTGTACCAGGGGCGCGTGCGGGGATCGAACGTATCGGTCGGATCGTCCTCGCGCGCGATCTCGTTGTTGTCCCCGTCACGGCGGATCCAGGTGACACTGCGCGGCCCCGGCGCATTGTCGATCACCTTGGTGTCGATGCCGCCCCGCTCGTTCCGCCGCTGCAGCACGTAGTTGCCATTGGGCGCGGCGAGGGAGACGAGGGCGATCGAGGGCACGTTGGCGAGCAGGTGCATCGCCAGGTTCTCGGCTGTCTGCCGCGTCGTGGCCTCGGCGATCGCGCCTTCGCCGTACACGGCATGGAGCAGCTTCAGCGCCCGCGCCGCAGGGTCGAGCCACTGCGCGACCTGCACCTCGATTCGCTTCTCGAGGCCTGCCAGGACGTCGTCGGACAGCGCGAGCGCACCGCGGCGGTTGCTCTCATGGCTGGCGACCAGGAGGCCGATCACCGAGAGGAACAGCAGCGATGCGGCGACGATGGGTGCGATCACGCGGGTGAGCCGCCGTCGCGCCGCGCGGCGCTGCTCGGCGGGATCAACCCCAAGATCAACGAGTTCGGCCTCGCTCATGCGCCGATCCTGCGCGCAGGCTGGCCGCCGAGGCAAGGCCGCGGGGAAGGGGGGGCTCGCCTGCCCCCCCCAGCCGCGCCGCGGTCAGCCGATCAGGCTGTCGACCGCGTAGGTCGTGCCGCCGGCAGTGAGGAAGGCCACCCCGAAGAGAAGGTCGGTGCCCTCGTCGCCGTTGGCGAGATCGCTGTCCGCCACCTCGATGCCGCCACCGGCGAGTGCGGTGATCGTGTAGCCGCTGAGCGGGCCGTCATAGCGGGCCGTGTCGCGGCCGGTGCCCTGGAGAACGTCATCGCCCTCGCCGAGGCGGACGGTGGCGGTGGCGAATGCATCGAAGAAGCTCCGCGCGAAGCTCTCCGCCGCATAGGCCCTGCTTGCCGCCGTGATGGCCACGACATCGTCACCAGCGCCGGTGTCGATCGCAAAGAGGTTCGACCAGACCCGCTCGTTGCTGTCGGCACCGATGACGATCGCATCGTCGCCAGCGCCGGTCTCGATCGAGCCGCGCTTGCTGCCGTCGATCACGAGCGTGAGATCGGTGCCGCTGTCGCCGAGCGCGACATTGACGTCGACCCAGCCCTCGATGGTGAGTGCCCCACCGGTGAAGTCGGTGATCGACAGCACCTTGATCGCGTTCCACGGGGCCTTGTGCGCGAGGGTCGCGGCGCCGTCGTCCCAGGTCAGGGAAACGAGCGCATCGTCGCCGTCGAGGGTCACGCCGTTGGCGAACGCCGCGCCGAACACGTCGACGTCGCCGTTCTCCTCGGCGAAGCGGCCGAGCGTATCGCCGGTGCTGTCATCGTCCGACGCGCTGTCCTGCGCCTCGTCGGTCGTCCCGTCGACATAGGAGAGGTTCTCCGCGGCGCCCTCCCATTCCGTCGTGGGGCGGCCGGAGAAGAGGGCGGTCTGGAACAGCGCGAGGTCGAGGACCGCGCCATCGCCACCGAAGGAGATGGCAGCGACCGCGGGGTCATGGTCGGAGCTGCGGCCGGGGTCGTTGACTGCCCACTGGCTGTTCACGTGGATCGGGTCGAACACCGTGATCGGGCGGAGCGCCGCGGTGACCAGCACATGGTCGAGCACCTGGTGGTTGCCGTCGAACACGTACTCGTAGCGCTCGCCCTCGGCGAACTGCTCCTCGAACATGTTGAACATGATCTGCTCGCCCGCCGCACGCCCGGTAACGATGTCGAGCGCATCCTCCCAGTCGAACTCGTTGAGGTCGCCCAGCACCATCACGGCTGCGTTCGCGTCGGCGGCGAGGATGTCGGCGACGTACTGGTACACGACGGCCGCCTGGGCGACGCGCTGGTCCTCGGAACCGTTCACAAGCGGCTGGATCGAGCCGAACTGCGGCGACGATCCGCCCTTCGAGGACCAGTGGTTGTTGATGATGGTCACCGTCTCGCCGGCGAACACAAAGTCGGCGCGCAGCGGGATGCGCGTATCGAACCAGGCATTTCCGTCGGCAAGGTTGGGGTCGAGCACCTGCGCGACGCTGTCCTCGACCAGGGCGACACGCTCGGGATTGTAGAGATAGCCGACGCGGATGTTCCCGCCCGGCGCGCCTCCCGAAGTGTTGTTGGCGGGTGCGATGTCGAAGAACGCGTAGGTCGGACCGCCTGCCTCGGCGATCGCCTCGGTCAGCGCCTGATAGACGAGCGAGGCGTCGGTCACGCCATCGTTGTCCGGACCGGAATTGTCCTGGATTTCCTGCAGCGCGATGATGTCGGGCGTGTTCATCGCCGTGACGATCTGCTCGGCGAGCAGGTCGAACTTGGTGTCGGACGGATCGAGGTTCTCGACGTTGAACGTGCCGACCAGCAGCGTGTCCGCCGTGGCCTCGAGGGTGGTTTCCTCGCGCGCGAGATCGCCCGGCGTGACGGTGAAGGCCGCGGTCGCGAGCACCTCGTAGTTGCCGCGGCTGTCATAGTCCATCACGCCGACGACGGTGCCGAGGCTGTCGCCGACATTGGTGCTGAACGTAAAGCTGGGCAGGATGCCGGTATCGGCCTGCACCTGGATGCGCTCCGGGTTGCCATCCGTCTCGGTCAGCGTCAGGCCGCCGCGGCTGTTCAGGTTGGTGGCGAAGTCACCGTCATCGCCGACCACCCAGGTCTCGCCCGGGTTGCCCGCGCTGTTGAACGACGGGGCGACCACGAGCGCGTCCCTGATCTCGACGCGCATGCCCTCGTGGCTCTCGTAGAAATCGACGCCGTCCTCGGTTGGGTCGTAGGTGGTGAATCCGTCATTGTCGATGATCTCGGTCGGCGGCAACCGCCCGCCCTCGCCGAGCAGGGTGGCTGCGGGCAGTGCGTTGCCGGTGCTGCTCACCGTGATCTCGGGCCCGTTGCCGAGCTGCGTGATGGTGAGGTGGCCCGCCGCGGAATTGCGCGCGAACTCGAGAACCGTCGCCGTGACCGTCACCGCATCGCCAGCGGCCACCGTGGGGCGGGAGCCGGTGAAGACGAAGATGCCGTCCGAGGTGGCGATGTTGCCGTCGCCTACGGGGTCCTGCATGTAGAACCCGTTGCTGTCGACCGCGGTGACGATGCCGGTGGTGGCGACGCGCTGGTTGACGAGCGGCGAGGTGTGGCCTGCGCCCTGGATCGTCATGATGGTGGCCGGGGTCGCGCCGCCGGCGCCGGGGCCGCCACCATCGCCGACGAGCGCGTTGGCCGCCCCTGGGGTGTTCAGCGCCTCGCCCTCGACCGGCGTGCCGGTGAAGCCCGTGATGCCGGCGAGGTCAAAATCATTCCGGACCCAGTCGGACGCCGTGCCGGTATTCACGCCGTCCGGCACGCGTGAGGCGCCGCCGGGCGCGAAGCTCGACAGCCCGTCATAGTTCTGCCCGAGCACGACTGCGGCGTAGGTGAGATCGCCGGCGCCGCCATCGTTCACCGCGACGGCATCGATGATCTCGCCCCAGGGCGTGGCGTCGAGCGTGCCGTCGTTGTTGGTGTCGAGGTCGGTGCCGACGCTGCCGGTGAAGTCCTTCACCAGCAGCAGCGTGATCGTGCCGTTCTCGATCGTGTTGGCAGGCAGGGAGAAGAGGAGGAGGCCGTTCGCACCGGTCGTGCCGGTGATGGCGCGCACGCTGTCGATCGTGCCGGCAGAGGCCCCGCTGTCGCCCTCGATCTGCAACAGCGTATAGCCCGACAGCGTGGTGTTCGGGCTGGCGATGATCTCGATGTACTCGACATCGGTGCCCGCGGTCGAGGCGCTGAACTCGTTGATCAGCACCGGTGCCGGCGGCGCGTTCAGTACGCCGGGGGTGTTCTCGGCCTCGCCATCGACCAGCGTTCCGATGAAGCCAGGGATGCCGGCAAGGTCGAAATCATTCCGCACCCAATCGGCAGCCGTGTCGGTATCGGCGCCGTCGGGCACGCGCGAGGCGCCGCCGGGCGCGAAGGGAGCGCCGTCATAGGCAACGGTGAGAACCGGCGCGCCGCCATAGGTGAGGTCGCCGGCCCCGCCATCGTTGACCGCGATGCTGTCGACGATCTCGGCCCAGGGCGTGGCATCGAGCGTGCCGTCGTTGTCGGTGTCGAGGTCGGTTCCCGCGGCCCCGGTGAAGTCCTTCACCAGCAGCAGCGTGATCGTGCCGTTCTCGATCTCGTTGGCGGGAAGGGAGAACAGCAGCAGCCCGTTGCCGTCCGTCGTGCCGGCGATGGCGATCACGCTGTCGATCGTGCCGGCGGCGGTGCCGCTGTCGCCCTCGATCTCGACCAGCGTGTAGCCGGTGAGCGCGGTGTTCGGCGTGCTCAGGATCTCGACGAACTCGACGTCCGTTCCGGCGGTCGACGCGCTGAACTCGTTGATCACGATGGCGATCGGATCCATCTGGCTTCTCCCGGCCACTTGGCAGTAACGATATCGAAACACAATGGTCAAAGAGAAAGGGGGCAGAGGCCCCCTTTCCCTCGGATCAGGCGAAGACTTCGTCGGCAGCGTAGGTCGTGCCGCCGAAGCGGAAGAAGGCGATGCCCGAGAGCGTGTCGGTTCCCTCGTCGCCGTTCTCCAGGTTGATGTCCTCGACCGAGAACCCGTCCTCGGTGGCGGTAATCACGTAGTCCTCGATCGCGCCCTCGTAGACCGCCGTGTCGCGGCCCGTGCCGGAGTAGTCGTCGTCACCCTCGCCGAGTTTCACCTCGACGGTGGCGAAGGCATCGAAGAAGCTCTGCGCGAAGCTCTGCGCAGCGTAGGCCTCGGTTGCCCCGTCGATGGTCACGCTGTCATCGCCGGCGCCGGTGTCGATCACGAACAGGTTCGACCAGACCCGCTCGTTGCTGTCGGCACCGATGACGATCGTGTCGTCGCCCGCGCCCGTCTCGATCGACCCGCGCTTGGAGCCATCGACCGTGAGCGCGAGATCGGTGTCGAGGGCGCCGAGGTTCACGTCGACGTCGACCCAGCCGGCGAGGGTGAGGGCTTCGCCGGTGAAGTCGCTCACCGTCAGCACCTTGATCGCGTTCCATGGTGCGGCATGCGTCAGCACCGCCGCACCATCGTCCCAGGTGAGGGAGATCAGCGGATCGTTGGCGAGCACCGAGACGCCGTTGGCGAAATCGGCCCCGAACACCGCGACGTTGCCGTCCTCCTCGGAGAGGCGGGCGAGGGGGCCGGTCGTGTCGTTGCCGTCGTCATCGGTGAGGGCGAGGCTCACGAGCCCGCCCGTCCACAGCAGCTCGGGACGGCCGGGGATCGTCGCATCCTGGAACAGCGAGAACTCGATCACGGCCGGTTCGCCGAAGTCGATCCCGTCGAGCACCGTGTCCTCGCGGAAGGCGAGGTTCTGGATGCGTGTATCGGCGTCGCGCCCCGTGTCCGCCGCGCCGAAGCCTTCGTCGGGCGTGGCAAAGAACGTTGCGAGATACTCGGCCAGGGCGTTCTGCTCGTAGCCGGGCACGTCGAAGCCGGGCGTGGAGGCGGGCGCGAACAAAGGCACGTCCGTCGTGCCAGGCACGCGCGCGGTGGTGAAGGGATAGCCATCGCCACCGCCGGCGAGGAAGTTCAGCGTGGTGATGTTGATCTTCGTCTCGGCCGGCACGATGAGAGCGCCGTCCTTCGCCAGGGCGAGGGCCGGTGTGCCATCCTCGCCGAGAATGGCGAGAGAGAGGATCCTGTCGCCCGCCGGCAGGCTCGTGTCGTAGCTGAAGGAGAGGCCACCGACCTGCGGGAAGCGCCCGTTGGTGGTGCCCGCGTTCGCCACGCCATGCTCGAGCAGCGCGAGCAGGCCTGCTGCGGTGCTTTGCACGATCACGAGTGCGTTGTTGAAGGCGAGCGCCGTCTCGATGTCGAGTTGCGTCACGCGCCCACCCACCGGCGGCTCGGGACCATCGACGCCGAGCGGCAGGCCGATGCCGTCACGGATGCCGCCGCCGTTCTTCAGCGACACCATCGGTGCGTCCGGCACCGTTCCTGGGGTATCGGCCAGGAACTGCTTCGCGGCGAAGAGGTTGGCGTCGGCTGTCAGGTTGCCGAAATTCGTCTCCTGGTTACGCACATCGCCGCGCAGGCCGTTGAGGAACACATCGGTGAAGCCGGCGACGTTGGCGAGCTTCTCGCCGATGATCGTGTTCACCGCGTCGGTGAGCGTCTTCACCTGGCCGCCGAGCGTGCCGTCGGCGTAGGGGTTTTCCGCACCCCACAAGCCGGCGACCACCGCGTCGGTGGCGGCATAGGCGCCGCTGTAGTCGCTCGCCGTCGGGTCGGTCATGTTCAGGTCACCGACGATGATCACGCCATCAGCGTCGAAGGTGACGACGAGACGGCCGAGGTAGTTGTACTGGCCATCCGTGTTCACCTGCAGCACCGGCAGGCCATCGGCGCCGGTCAGAACCAGCGGGTAGGGGTTCACCGCAACGTCGCCTGGCTTCAGTACATCGGACGGGTTCGCGAAGATCGCATCCGACCCGCCGCTGAGGATGATGTCGACGTTCGTGAGCAGGCCGGCGAGCTCCTGCTCGTTGCGCCAATCCTGGAGGTGACTGACGAGGATGATCTTGGTCACGCCCGCGGCCGTCAGCGCATCGATCTCGCCCTGAAGCTGCGACGCAAGCAGGGGCATGTTGTCGCCCGTCGCCCCGCCCTCGACCGTCACCGTGCCGGGGGAGGAAATGGAGGCGAGACGCTGCGTCGTGGCGCCCACGATGCCGATCGTCTCGCCGCCGACCTCCACCGTGGAGAACGGTGCGAGCTTGGGCTTGCCATTGGCCGGCAGGTTGGCCGCGATCGCGTCGCCCGAGGAGAGGTCGGTGATCGTGAAGGCGAGGCTGTCGAGCAGCGCGGCGGTGAAGCTGTCGGACAGGTCGGCATTGGCGAGGAAGTTCAGGTTCGCCGTGAGCGTGGGGTAGAGAGCGCCGATGTTGGTGATGTCGCCGAGCTCGAACAGGGCAGGGTCGCCCGACAGCGCGGCGTTGGCGGCGAACTCGATGATGCGCGCGATCTGCGCCGTGCCCTGGTCGAACTCGTGGTTGCCGATCGCCGACGCATCAATGCCGATGACGTTCAGGATCGCCTGGTCGATCGCGCCGGGGGTGAGGACGAGGCCGGTGAGGCTGCCGCTCGGCAGGCCGAGCAGCTCCTCGTACACCGCCTGAAGCGCGGGCTTCAGCGCCGCGGCGTTGGCGGGAACCTGGGCGTTGTACCAGGGCGAGGGGATCCAGTTGTCGCCGCCCGAGAGCTTCAGCGTGTTCGGCGCGTCATCGAAGAAGTCGAACAGGGCGGCCAGCCGCGGCGCATCGGCGATGGCGTTCGTGTTGCCCTCGAAATCGGCGTGGTGCAGCAGGGTGAGGGTGAAGGTCTCCCCAAGGGCATAGGCCGTCGTCGTGGCCGATGCCTCGTTCGGCACGATGAGGGTCGCCGGCGTCGTCGCGGTTTCGGGGATGACGGTGATCGCCTCCGGCGCCCTGTCGCCGGCGGTCGAGAGGCTGCCGGCAAAGGTGAACTCCGTCGGCCCGTCCATGCGGAAGGCGAGGGTGGTGTTGGCGCGCTCAAGCCCGACGAAGAGGTAGTCATTGCCGCCCACCGTCGCGATCGCGACGCTCTCCGGCTCGACGCCCTTGTTGTCGTCGCGGTTTTCGTCATAGAGCGCGGGGAAGCGCGTCGCGATGATCTCGTCGAGCATGTTGCCGCTGTCGAACACGAGCTCGCCATCGGTGCTCCACACCGTGAAGCTCCGGCCGCCGAAGGCATAGATCGCGTCGAAATCCGTGTCGCCGTCGGTATCGCCCGTCGCGTTCGTCACCGTGAGGCGGCCAAGGTTCACGTTCTGCTTCAACGTTGCGGCATCGGGAAATACGGCCGGGTCGAGCTGGTAGGAGCCCGAGCCGACGCGGACCTCCTCGGTGAAGCCGGTATAGTCGCGCGCATCGCCCTCGTTGGCGGTGATCAGGTACCCTGTGCCGCCGAACTCGGCGTAGACGATGCCGTCGGGCTGATACATGCCGAGGACGCGGTAGTTCTGCGGCAGGAACACGTTGTCCTGGTCATTGACCGAGAACGCGTTGTCAGGAAGCGAATGATCCTTGAAGCCGAGCGGCATGATCCTGGTGAACGTCGCACTGGCGATGTCGAGCACCGCGATCGCGTTGGCTTCCTGCAGCGTGACATAGGCCGTCGCGCCGTCGGACGAGATCGCGATGTATTCCGGCTCGAGGTCCTGCGCCACCGTCGCGTTCGGCCCGAAGATGCGCACGCCCGCAGCCTTCAGCGCATCCATCTCGCCGTTGAAGCCGGTGAAGCCGGCCGTCGTCACCGCCCCGGTCGCGACGTCGATGATCGAGACCGAGCCTTCCGGGTCGACGCTGTCGGCCTGGTTGTAGCTGTTCGGCTCGCCTTCGTTCGCGGTGAGCAGCTTCGTGCCGTCGGGCGAGAAGGTGATCATGTCGGGCAGGGCGCCGACCTCGGCGACGTAGCGCTGGGTCGCGCTGAAGGCGCCGCCGGCGAAGCTCACGTCGAGCACGAGCACCTTGCCGGGGTCGGTCCTGGGAACCGCCTCGAGGGCGACGGCGACGACGCCGTCCTTGGCCGCGACGCTGTTGACGGCGCCGAGGCCGGCCGTGGCGATCGTCCCGACCAGGGTTCCGGCCTGCGTGAGCACATCGACGCCGGCTGGGGCTGCGATGAAGATCAGGCCCGTCGCGTTGTCGAAGGCCGCAACCTCTGCGTTCTTCGCGGCGGAGGCGATGACGTCATGGTCGAAGGTGAAGGCGGTCGTCGAGACGAGTTCGATGGACATGCGTGATGGCTCCCCCTGAGCGATTCCCGGATGGCTTGGCCGGGAAGGTGCCTCGCGCTCGCGAAGTCTGCCGCGTCGGAACTGTTAAAGGAGTGTTAAGGTTTGGCGGTGGACGGGACGGTCGCCCTGACCGGACAATCCAGGGTCGTGATCCGTGCCGGCCGGTCCTGGCCCTGCCCGCCGCGCTCTGCTTGGCGGGGCGGCTTGGTTCCGCCATGATCCCCCGGCACAACAGGCGGCGTCACAACCGGCGGCGTCGCGCCGCAAACATGAGAGCGCCCCGGATCCTCACGTGCCACCAGAGTCCCCTTTCCCCCCCAGGTCCTCGCAGCCGCGGCCGCTGGTCAGCCTCGTGCCGCAGAGCGGCATCCAGATCGTCGACCTCCGCTGCGACCTCGCCGCCCTGCCGCGGCTGACCCGCCCGTTCTGGGAGGAGGAGCTGCGCGAGGACCCCGGCCCCGATGGCCGCCCGCGCATCATCCTCCGCGCGCTCGAGGCCGACCCCGACGGCACGCTGTTCGACCCGGTGACGGGAACCCGCCCGCCGGATGACCGCATCTACCAGATCGGCCGCACCCAGGCGCTCGAACCCGCGCTCGGAACCTGGACGCCGCTGCCCTATTTCCGCGTCACCGGACCGCGCCCCGATGGCGGCCTCGCGCTCGACGATGGGCCGGCGAACTGGGCGCGCATCCGCATCGTGCCACTGCCCGCCCCTGACAGGGCCGGCAACACGCACGCCATCACGCTCGCCTTCGACACGGGCCTGATGGCCCGCCAGCCAGGCCGCCCCTATGTCGCGCTCGCGCCGACGCCCGAGGAGACCGAATATGCCCTCGCCGTCACCGGCGCGCAGAATGCGTGGTTCCTGAAGGAAGCTTGGGTCGACCAGTGGCTGGATGCGAATTTCCGCGAGGCGCGCCAGGCTGCCCGCGGCGGCCGGCCGCTGCGGCCAGAGGACCTGCCCTGGCGGGCCGAGCACTGGGCGCGGGTGCTCACCCTGCTCGCCATCCTCGACGAGGCTGGGTTGATGCCCAGGGTAAAGGTGATGGCCTCCTCGGGCCCCGTCGCCGCCTATCGGCCGATCGACGTCGACCTTGTTCTCGACATCGGCAATGCGCGCACGTGCGGCATCGTGGTCGAGGACCACCCCGACCGTCCGCTCGACCTCAACAACGGCTACGTGCTTCGCCTGCGCGACCTCTCCGCGCCCGAGCGCACCTACGACCAGCCCTTCGAGAGTCGCGTGGAGTTCGCCCGCGCCTCCTTCGGGCGCGACGCTGCCTCCCGCCGCTCCGGCCGCCCCAACGCGTTCCACTGGGCAAGCCCCGTGCGCGTGGGCCCGGAGGCTGTGCGCCTCTCGGCCGACGCCCGCGGCAACGAGGGGGCGACGGGCCTCTCCAGCCCCAAGCGCTATCTCTGGGACACGCGCCCCACCGCCCTCGCCTGGCGGTTCAACGGCATCGGCTCCGACGGCACCACGACCGAGCCTCCCGTCACCGGCCCCTTCATGGAGCATGTGAGCGAGGAGGGCGAGGTTCTCGAAACCATCCGCCACCGCCTCGCCGCCGCCTCACGCGCGCGGTTCAGCCGATCATCGCTGACGATGTTCATGCTGACCGAGATCCTGATGCAGGCAGCGGTGCAGATGAACGCGCCGGATATCAGGAGCCAGCGCGGCTCCGTTCACGTGCCGCGGCGCCTTCGCCGCCTTGTCCTCACGCTGCCGCCCGCCATGCCGCTCGCCGAACAGCGCATCCTGAAGGACCGGGCGCGGGCCGCCGTCGACCTCGCCTGGCGGCTCATGGGGTGGAGCGAGGAGGGGGCCGATGCCGCCCTGCCGCGCCCGGCGCAGAAGCCCGAGATCATCGCCAACCTCGACGAGGCGACGGCCACGCAGCTCGTCTGGCTCTACAACGAGTGCCGCTGGAAGCTCCGCTCCGACCCGAAGCTGCTGTTCGGGCTGAAGGGCCGCGTGCGGCCGCGCTACGGCGCGCAGCCCTCGCTCCGCATCGCCTCGATCGACATCGGCGGCGGAACGACCGACCTGATGATCGCCACCTACACGGCCGGTGACGGCCAGGCGATCACGCCCACGCAGAACTTCCGCGAGGGCTTCCGCATTGCCGGCGACGAGGTGTTGCAGGCGGTGATCCAGACCATCCTGCTGCCGCAGCTCGAGGCAGCGCTCGCTGCCGCCGGCACCACCGGCCCGAAGGCGCTGCTGCGCGAACTGCTCGCAGGCGCAAGGGCTGGGCAGAGCGAGCAGGAGCGGCATCTCGCGCGCCAGTTCGTCGCCCTCGTGCTCGAACCCATCGGACTTGCGGTGCTGCGGGCCTACGAGGGCTTGCGCGGGCGGGAAGGGGGCGAGGTGCTCCGCGCCGACGCGGCCGCGCTGCTCGCCGGGCTTCCCGCCGGCAGCCGCGCCATCGCGCATCTCGATGATCAGGCCGCAGCGCGCGGGGCGAAGGGTTTCTCGCTCGATACCGTCACCTTCTCCGCGACCGCCGCACAGGTCGATGCCGTGATCGTCGCTGCCCTCGGCCCCGTCCTCGCCGAGCTGACCGAGGTGGTGCACGCCTTCGATGTCGACGTGCTGCTGCTCTCTGGCCGCCCCTCGCGGCTGCGCGCGGTGAAGGACATGGTGATCAGCCGCCTGCCGGTGCCGCCGCACAAGGTGGTGGCGATGGACGGCTACGCGATCGAGCAATGGTTCCCCTTCCGCGATGCCGCCGGCCACGTGTCGGACCCCAAGACGACGGCGGCCGTCGGCGCGATGATCTCGGCCACCGCCGAGGGGCGGCTCGAGGGTTTCCTGCTGCGCGCCTCCAAGCTCGGCATGACATCGACCGCGAAGTTCATCGGCCTGATGGACCAGACGGGGCAGATCCGCGATGCCAACGTGCTGCTGCGCGACGCTGACCTTGCCGCCAAGCCGCAAGGCGAGGGCGCCTCGTTCCGCATTCCCTTCGCCGCACCAGCCTTCCTCGGCTTCCGCCAGCTCGACCTCGAACGATGGACGGCAACGCGGCTCTACCGCATGGAATTCGCCAACCCAGCCTCGGTCCGCCGCCTCTCGCTGCCGCTGACCGTGACGGTCGAGCGGGCGGAGATCGACCCCGAGCGGGCCGATGCGGAGCTGAAACGGGAGGATTTCCGCATCACCGAGGTGGTCGACGCAGAGGGCGACAATTTGCGCACGTCGGAGGTGACGCTGAGATTGCAGACGCTCGAGGAGGAAGCTGGCTACTGGCGCGATACGGGGGCGCTGAGCGTGCCATGAGCCAGGTGATGACGAGCGAGGAGGATGCGGCCCTTGCCGCCCGCTGCACCAAGGTGGCCGAGGCGGCGACCGGCGCGCTCGGCTGGATTGGCGAGAACGCGGCGATCGTGCGCGAGGCGGGGCCTGCGCTCGCGCGCGATTTCCGCCGCTTCGGGCTGGCCGCGCGCAAGCTCGCGGCGGCCGCGCAGCGGCCGATGTGCGTCTCGGTGTTCGGCCCCTCCCAGGCGGGCAAGAGCTACCTGATCTCGGCGCTGGCGCGGAAGGGGACGAGCCCCGTCAATGCCGTGTTTGAGACCGAAACGGTCGACTTCGTGCGCCGGATCAACCCCGAAGGTGGCAAGGAGGCGACCGGGCTTGTCACCCGCTTCACGATGCGGCCGACACCGGGACTTCCTGGTGCCCCCGTCGCGGTGCGCATGCTGACGCAGACCGATGTGGTGAAGATCCTCGGCAACTCCTTCCTCGAGGATTTCAACCGCGACAAGGTCGCCCCGCTCACCCCGGAGGTGCTGGCCAAGCACCTCGAGTCCTTGCGCGCCCGCGCCAAGGCCGCGCCCGCCCAGGGCATGCACGAGGACCTGGTGTTCGACCTGCAGGAGTATTTCGAGCGCTACTTCCGCGGCCACCCCGTCATCCTCGCCCTCGGCAGCGCCTATTGGCGCGAGGCGGCGTCGCTCGCCCCATCGCTGTCGGTGGCCGATCGCGCCGAGCTCTTCGCCCCGCTCTGGAACCTGCTGCCGGCCTACACCACCACGGCGCGGCGGCTGACCGAGGCGCTCGAGGCGCTCGGCGATCCTGACGAGGCGTTCCTGCCGCTCGCAGCGCTGCTGCCGCGCGAGATCAGCGTCATCAACGTCGACACGCTCGATACGCTGGCGGAACCGGATGCCGCGAACCCGCTCACCGTCGCGACACGGGCTGGGCGGAGCGCGAGCCTGCCGCGCGCCATCGTCACCGCACTGATCGCCGAGTTGCGCCTGACGCTCGCCGAACAGCCGTGGGACTTCATGGGCGCGACCGACCTGCTCGACTTCCCCGGCGCACGCTCACGCGAGGTGCTGAACGATCCGGTGGAGTATCTGTCCGACCCGACGAAGCTCGCCCCCCTCTATCTACGCGGCAAGGTGGCGTATCTCTACCAGCGCTACGTCGCCGACCAGGAGTTGACGGCGATGCTGCTGTGCATCGGCCCGTCGAACCAGGACGTGCGCACGCTGCCAGGCATGGTGCGCGAATGGGTCGATGCCACGCATGGCGCGACACCGGAGGAGCGGGCGAAGCACCCCACCGCGCTGTTCCTGGTGCTGTCGAAGTTCGACATGGAGTTCGAGGAGGCACACGGGAAGTCCGACGTGGGCGAGAGCCTGGGGATGAACCGCTGGACCGCGCGCATCCAGGCCAACATCACGCGCTTCCTCGCCCTCGATCACCAGTGGCCGGTTGAGTGGGTGCCGGGCCGTGCGTTCGACAACACGTTCTGGCTGCGCAACCCGAACTTCATCGCCAAGGGCCTGCTCGACTACGACGCCGACCGGCGCGAGGTGGCACTCCGCGAGCCTGAGCGCATGGCGCGGATGCGCGAGGAGTTCATCGCGACGGAAGCCGTGCGACGCCACTTCGCTGACCCGGCGAAGGCGTGGGACGAGGCGATGGCGCTGAACGACGGTGGCATCACCTGGCTCGCGACCAGGCTCGCCCCGGTGTGCAACCCCGCGCTGAAGCGCGGCCAGGTCGCCGCCAGGCTCGGCGTTCTCGCGAAGGCGATGGCCGGCAGGCTCGATCCGTTCCATGTCAGCGACGATCGCGAGGCGGAACGGACCAAGCGCCGCACCGAGGGTGCCCAGGCCGCCCGCGCGCTTGCCGGTGCCGCGGCCGCGCAGCGCTTCGGGCTGGTGCTGAAGGCGATGATGGTGGACGCCGAGGCGCTGCAGGCCTCGTTTACCCGGCTCGTCCTTGCCGCCCCCGAGGAAAGCGCGCCTGCCCCCATCGTCGGTGCCGCGGTGGCCGAGGCCGATCTTGCGGGCGAGCTCGCCGGCCTGTTCGGGGAGGAGCCTGCACCGCCAACCCCGCAGGCGCGTGCACGCGACATGGCCGACAGGCTGGCGGAAGCCGCGCTCGAGGAATGGGGTGAGCGTCTCGGCGCCTTCGCCGACGATCCTGCCACCGCTACCGTTCTGCGCCTGCCGCGCGAGGCGTCGGTGTTCGTCGCGACTCAGGTGGAAACCGGGGCGGCGACGCGTGGCCTGCGCGAGGAGATCGCCCGCCGCATCCGCGCGCTGTCGAGTTTCCACGAACGCCTCTCGGAAAGCCTGACGCGCCCGGTGATGGTGGCCGAGCGCGCGATCAACGATCACGTCGCCTGGCTCGGCTTCGACGCCGATGCCGAGGCGCAGCGGCCGAAGGTGCAGCGCGACGGGCGCGCGATCTTCGCCGCGCGCGAGGCAGCGGAGACCGTCCCCGTGCTTGGCGCCACGCCGCTGCCGTTCGAGACCAACTTCACGATCGACTGGATCACGGGGCTTGCGAAGCTGATCGACCTGAATGTCGACCATGCCTTCGGCGGGCGCGTCGACTCCGATGCGAATGCGCGGCTCGGCCGGCTGCTCGCCACGCTGCGCACGGCGGCCTGAGGGCAGGCGCCACCATGGCACCGCCGCTTCGCGCAGAAGCCGACACCGCCCGCCCGCTCGGGCATGCGCGCATCGTCCTCCGTGGTGTTGCCACGGGCGGCGACCTCCGCTTCTGCCTGCTGCGCGAGGGCTACGCCGCCGGACATCTCGGCCCGCGCGGCTGGCAGGTGGGCGAGGCGGTGCTCGACCCGCTGGCCGTCGAGGAGGAGGGCGGCGCACCCGTTCTCGTGCTGCCGCCAGCCCTCGTGCGCCATGTCGAGCCCGGGCCGCTGATGCTGCGGCTGCCGGCGCTCGGGCGCGACCTCGCGCTGTTCTGGCCTGCCGATATCCCCGTTTACGACACGGGCGACGATGCGCTCGCGCTTGGCGGTGCGAAAGCGCCGCCGCCGCCCGCGCAGAAGCCCAAGCGCCCGGCTCCGGTGGATGACGAGACCACCCGCGTTGTCACGCCGCCGCCACCGCCGCCGCCACCCCCGGTGGAGCCCAGGCCGCGCTGGCCCCTCGTGCTCGTGGCCCTGCTCGTCCTCGCCGCGGGCGCCGGCGGGGCGTGGTGGTGGTGGAGCACGCGCGAGGTGCCGCCCGTCGCGGCGGTTCCTCCAGCCGGCCCGCCGCCGCAACCCGCCGCGCCGGAATGGCCGGAGGGAACCGATGGGCTGACGCCGGCCGAGGTGGTAACGCGCGCGCCGAGCCCCGCCGGCATCCTCGCCGTCGCCCTCCGTCGCCAGGCGGCAGGGCGGCATGACGATGCACTGCTGCTGTTCGAGGAAGCGGCCGATCGCGGCATCGCGCCGGCTCTCACTGCCCTCGGGCGCCTTTACGATCCGAACGGCTTCGTCGCCGGCCGCCCCTTCACCTCGCCCGATATGCGCCAGGCGGCTGACTACTATCGTCGCGCGGCACTCGCGGGGGACACGCAGGTGTTGGCCCATCGCGAGGCGCTGAAGGCGTATCTTGAGGCCGCTGCCGCCGTGGGCAACGTGACGGCAGCCGAAGCGCTTCGGGAGTTCTGGCCGTGATGCTGATCCGCCGCCTGCTGTTGGCACTCCTCGTCCTCGCACCCGCTCACCTTGTTCCAGGCGGGGCCGAGGCGCAGCAGCGCCGGCCGATGACGATCGAGGGAACGACGACGCTCTACGAACGCGTCATCACCCGCCCCGGTGCGACGCTCCGCCCGCGGCCCGACGCGACGGGCCGCGCCATTCCGGGCTTCAGCGTGTTCTACGTCTACGCCCGCGGCGGCGAGGGCGAGGCCGCGTGGCTCGAGGTCGGCGAGGGGGCGGACGGGCGCACTGCCGGCTTCATCCGCGCCGACCGCGCAATCCCGTGGCGCCACACGATGGTGCTGGCCTTCACCAACCCGGCGGGGCGTGACCGCGCGCTGTTCTTCCGCGATGGCGAGACGGTGCGCGAGGCCTGGAGCGCGCCCGACCGTGCCGCGCGCGGTGCAGCCTTCCGCGCCGCCGCCGAGAGCCCTGACGGCACCGGCCCGGTGATCGCGAAGGAGCCGGAGACCTTCGTCGACATCACGCGCAACTTCTACCTGCTGCCCGTCCTTTCCGCGCGGATGATGGAGCCCGAGCGCGGCCCCTCGGCACGGCTGCTCGAGGTGATCAGCGCTCCGGCGCGCGAGGCCGCACCCCGGCAGAGCCCCGAGGCGCTGCGCGACTTCAAGGGTGCCGTCGTGTTCGTGGTCGACACCACGATCTCGATGGAGCCCTACATCGCACGCACGCGGGAGGCGATCGCGCGCGTCGTCAAGCGCATCGGCGACACGGCGGTGCGCGACAATTTCCGCTTCGGCATGGTCGCCTATCGCGGCTCGACCGCGGGGCGGCCGCGGCTCGAATACGTCACGCGCCTAGTCGCCGCACCGGATTTCCGCGAGGCGCCCGATGCGCTGCTCCGCCGCGTCGAGGGTGTGCGTGAGGCGGAGGTGTCGTCCGGCGCGTTCGACGAGGATGCGCTCGCCGGCATCACGACGGCGCTGGACGAGGTGAAGTGGTCGGAATTCGGCGGCCGCTATGTCGTGCTGATCACCGATGCCGGCGCGCGCGAACCGCCTGACCCTGCGGCGACGACGGGGCTCACGGTCGAGAACGTGCGCACGCTCGCACGCTCCGAGATCAAGCAGGTGGCGATCTACGCCATCCACCTCCAGACGCCGGAGGGGCGCGAGAACCACGCGAAGGCCGAGCGGCAGTACCGCACGCTGACCGACTTCCCGGGCGTCGGCCCGCTCTACTACCCCGTGCCGGAAGGGCGGGTGGAGGATTTCGGCGCGGTGGTCGATACGCTCGCCGATGCGATCCTCGCACAGGTGGCGCAGACGGTGGGGCGCCCGATCGCCGGCATCGCGCCGGCGCAGGGTGCCCAGCCGAGCCGGATCGCGGAGGAGACCGCCGTTGTCGCGCACGCGATGCGGCTCTCCTATCTCGGCCGGGCCAACGCCGCCTCGGTTCCCGATGTCGTGCGCAGCTTCACGGTGGACGAGGACTGGACGAACCCCTCGCCGATCCGCCGGCCTGTGGAGGTGCGCGTGCTGCTGACGCGCAACCAGCTGTCGGACCTTGCCGCCACGCTGCGTGGCATCATCGAGGCGGGCACCGCGGGGCGCCTCGCTCCCGAAACGTTCTTCGGGCGCCTGCGCGGGCTCGCCGCTGCCCTCTCGCGGGATCCGAGGCGCATCGCCGAGCTCCAGCGCGTCGCCGGCGTGTTCGGCGAGTATCTCGAGGGCCTGCCCTACCGCTCCGCCATCATGGGCCTCTCGGAGGATGAGTGGGTGACGATGGGGGCAGGTGCGCGGCGCGAGATCATCAACGGCCTCTCGTCCAAGCTTCGCCTCTACGAGACCTTCGCCCGCCAGCCGGAGCTCTGGGTGAACCTCGACGGCGCGCGCAACCCGAACGAGGCGATGTATCCCGTCCCTCTCTCGGCCCTCCCTTGACTGCATCGCCGGCCCTGCTGATCCAGGGCCTCGCGCGCACGAACGGGGAAGGGGGCGGCGCCTTTGTGCTGGAGGTGGATCGTTTCGTGCTCCGCGCGGGTGAGGCGGTGGCCGTCGCCGGGCCCTCCGGCTCCGGCAAAAGCACGCTGCTCGACCTCGCCGCCCTTGCCGTGCCACCTGATCGCGCCGCCGCGCTGTCGCTCGCCGGCACCGATGCCGCAGCCCTCTGGCGCGCGGGTGACGGCGATGCGCTGGCGAGGCTGCGTGCCCGCGGCATCGGCTACGTGCTGCAGACCGGCGCGCTGCTGCCCTTCGTGAGCGTGCGCGCCAACATTGCCCTGCCGCAGCGCCTTTCCGGCCGCAAGGACGAAGCACGGATCGCAGCACTCGCCCACACGCTCGGCATCACCGAAACGCTCGCCCGCAAGCCGGCGTCCCTCTCGGTCGGGCAGCGGCAGCGCGCGGCGATCGCGCGAGCGCTCTCGCACCGCCCCGCGCTGGTGCTCGCCGACGAACCCACGGCCGCGCTCCACCCCGAGATGGCCGACACCGTGCTCGACCTCCTGGTACGCGAGACGGCCGCCTCGGGTGCGGCCCTGCTGCTCGCCACGCATGATCCGGAACGGGCGCTCCGCTTCGGCCTGCCCGTGGTGCCATTGGTGCCGGTGCATGGGCAGAGCCGGACGACGCTCACCCATGGCTAGCGCGCGCCTCGCGGCAGGTCTCGCCCTGGCCGATGCGCGGCACGAGGCGCGGCTGTCGCTGGCCACCATCCTCGGCATCGCCGCCATCCTGGCACCCCTGATCGTGCTTGCCGGGTTGAAGGCCGGGATCGTCTCGGCGATCCGCGAGGGGCTGACGGAGAGCCCGCGGGCGCGCGAGGTGGTGAACATCGCCAACCGCAGCTTCGATGCGGCCTTCATCGCGGCCATGCGGGCGCGGCCCGATGTCGCCTTCATCGTGCCGCGCACACGCACGCTCGCCGCCGTCGGCGGCTTCGCCCGCCCCGACGCCGCCGACGCACCCGTGCGGGCGGAGCTCCTCGCCACCGCGCCGGGCGATCCGCTGCTGGCCGGGCTCGCCGCGCCCGAGGGCCGCGCGGTGGTGCTCTCGGCCCCGCTTGCCGAACAGCTCGGCGTTGCCGCAGGTGCCGCGATCCGCATGCGCGTCGACCGCATCGTAGCGGGCGCGCGCGAGACGCTGGGCGTGACCGTCATGGTCGCCGGCGTCGCGCCGCTCGCCTCCTTCGGGCGCGAGGCGGCGTTCCTGCCGCTGCCGCTGCTCCTGCTCGCCGAGGATTTCCAGGATGGGACGATCGGCCCCGACGCGCCGGAGGCCGATGCAGCCCCCGCACCCGACCGCGCCTATGCCGGGTTCCGCCTCTATGCGCGGCGGCTCGAGGATGTCGTGGCGATCGACAGCGCGTTGCGCGCGCAGGGCATCGAGGCGGAGACGCGGGCGGAGGATGTCGCTGCCCTGCTCGCGCTTGACCGTAACCTCGCGACCCTCTTCGCCGCCATCGCCGCACTCGCGGGCGCTGGCTACCTCGTCGGCCTCGCCGTCGGGCTCTACGCGAATGTCGAGCGCAAGCGGCGCGACCTCGCGCTGCTGCGGCTGATGGGGCTGCCCGCACGCGGGCTCGTGGTGTTTCCCGCCACCCAGGCGGCGGTGTTCGCGCTCGCGGGCGTCGCCGTCGCCGCGGGCTTCGCGGTCGGGCTCGAGCTCTTCATCAACCGCCTCGATCTCGCCGTGGCGGAGGGGCATCCTGTCTCGGCGATCGGGGCGGGTGACATCGCCATCGCTGCTGCGGCCACACTTGCCGGTGCGCTGGTCGCTGCCGTGTTCGCGGCGCGGCGTGCGCTCGCGATCGCACCGGGGGAGGGGATGCGGGATGCGTGACCGTGTGATCGCCGTGCTCATCGCGACGCTGCCGCTGCCCGCACTCGCGCAGGCCCCCTGGCCGCCCGCGCAGTGGAACCCAGCCCCGCTCGCCGATGACCTCGTGCTGCCGCTGCCCTGCGGCGGCCGCATCGCCTTCCGCCCGGTCGAGACGCCGATGGGGCAGGGTCCGCTCGCCGACCGCGCCGTCACCCTCGGCCAGCCCGAGACGGGCAGCGACTATGCCGAGTTCCCCCGCCGCGCCCATGTCGCCGGCCCCTTCGAGCTTGGGGGAAAGCGCGTCACCTGGCTCGGCAAGTACGAGATCACGCGCGACCAGTATGCCGCGGTGATGGAGGGAACCTGCCCCACGCCGTCCGACGCCGGCCGCGCGCCGCGGGCGGAGGTGTCGTGGTTCGACGCGGTGGCCTTCTCCGCGAAGCTCTCCTCCTGGCTGATGGCGAATGCGCGCGCGCAATTGCCGAAGCGTGGTGACGCTGTGGCCTTCGTCCGCCTGCCGACGGAGGAGGAATGGGAATACGCCGCGCGAGGCGGCGCCTCGGTGGGCGAGGGGGAATTCGCGGCAGCGACGCCGCCCTTCCCCGATGGGCTTGTCGCGCATGCCTGGTTCGCCGGGCCCGCCTCGGCCGATGGCCGCGCACGGCCCGTGGGAAGCCTGAAGGCCGGCCCGCTCGGGCTGCACGACATGCTGGGCAACGTCGCCGAATGGGTCGTCGAGCCCTATCGCCTCACCGTCGTCGGGCGCCCGCACGGCCAGCCTGGCGGGCCGGTCGCGCGCGGCGGGCATTTCCTGACCGACCAGGGGCGGCTGCGCTCCTCACTCCGCGAGGAGTATCCGCCGTTCAACCCGCGCACCGGCGCGCCGCTCGCGCTCCGCATGGTGGGGTTCCGCGCGGCACTTGGCCTCGTCGTGACGGTGGACGATACGGCCCCGGACGGATTCGCCCGTGCCTTCGCCGCGGAAGCGGTCGGCCGGCAGAGTGCCGCCGAGAACCCCGCGGAACTGCTTGCCGCGTTGAAGCGCGACACGGCCGATCCTGCGGTGCGCAACGGGCTCGCGCGCGTCGAGACGGCGCTGGCCGAAGCGGCGCGGGCGCAGGCGGAGGAACAGGCGGCAGCCCTGAAGGCGCAGATCGAGGCGGCGGCGACGCTTGCCCGCCAGGTGGCTCTCGCGCGCGGCAACGTCGCGGTGTTCACCGCGCTGAAGGGCCTGCTCGACGGCATGGCCGTGGTGGTGCCGGAGAACGCGCGCGGCACCGTCACGGCGGCATCCGGCGCGCTTGAGCGCCGCGTCGCCGACACGCCAGCCGCGACCGCGCAGGTGCTCGATGCCTATCTCCGCGCGGTGCGCGAGGGTGGCGGCGCGCAGGCAGCCGCGATCACGGCGCAGGCGCGGATCGTCGAGGGCGAGATGCGCACGCGGCGCCTCGCGCTTGGGCCCGAGCTGGCCGCGCTCGCGGCCCGCCACATGCAGGCAGCGAACGCGGGCAGGCTGCCGTCGGCTGACGTGGCGGAGCGCGAGATCCTCGCCGCCGCCGGCCTCGGTGCCGCCCCTCGCCGCTGAACGGGATCAGCCGGCGCGGACGGAGGCGAGGAACCCGCGTGCGGCGGCATCCAGTGCACTGGCCTGGTTGCCGAGGGCCTCTGCGCCATCGCGGACATTCGACGCTGCCTGCACCGTCTCCGAAGCCGCGATCGTGACGCCGGCGATATTGGCCGACACCTCGGCTGTGCCAGCCGACGCCTGCTGCACGTTGCGCGCAATCTCGGCCGTCGCGGCACCCTGCTCCTCGACGGCCGACGCAATCGCCGTCGTCACCTCGCTGATCGCCGAGATCGTGCCGCCGATGCCGGCGATCGCCGAGACCGCAGCCTCGGTCGCTGCCTGGATGGCGGAGACCTGGGCGGCGATGTCCTGCGTCGCCTTGGCCGTCTGCCCGGCGAGCGCCTTCACCTCGCCCGCGACGACGGCAAAGCCCTTGCCCGCCTCGCCGGCACGCGCCGCCTCGATGGTTGCGTTGAGTGCCAGCAGGTTGGTCTGCCCGGCGATGCCCTCGATCAGCCGCACCACCTCGCCGATCTTCTGCGCCGCCGCGGCGAGCCCCTGGACGGTGGCGTTCGTGCGCTCCGCCTCCGCGACCGCGCTGCCGGCGATCTCGGCCGAGCGCGTCACCTGGCGGCCGATCTCGGCGATCGAGGCGGAGAGTTCCTCGGCTGCCGCAGCGACCGTCTGGACGCTGACCGAGGCCTGCTCGGAGGCAGCGGCGACGGCTGTCGCGCGCGCCGTCGTTCCCTCTGCCGTGCCGGTCATGCTCCCTGCGGTCTGGCGCATCCGCCCTGCCGCCTCGCCGATGCCGGCCACGGCGGTCGCGATTGAGGCATCGAACCCGTCGGCCAGCGCGCCGAGGGTGCGCGCGTTGCTCGCCTTGCCCTCCTCGATGTAGATCGAGATGGCATAGTCCATGTCGAGCATTACGGCCTTGATGATGGCCGTCTGCGTTGCCTTCAGCGCCGCTGGCTTCCAGCGATGGCGATCGACCGCAAGCGACATGAGCTCACCGAGAGCAAGCGCGTAGCCGCCGATGTACCAGCGCGGCTCGAGGCCGATCTTTTCGTGCACGCGCCCGATGCGGCGCACGCGGGCGGTATAGTCGGCGTCGAACTTCCCCTCGAACATGCCGAGCCAGTGCCTGGCCTGCGCGTTCCGCGCGCGGGCGATGCCATCCGCCCCGCCGAACATCGCGGCAAGGGCGGGGTGGGTACCGATATGGTCGTAGAACCGGCCGAGCACGGCGGCGGAGTTCGCCTCCATGACCGGCCGGAAGGCAGCGAGCGCCGCACGGGCATCGGCATCGATGCGCAGGAACCGCAACCGCTCCTCGACGTGCAGCGTGTCGTCGTTCATCGCCATGCCATCCTCATATCGTTTCGGGCCCGGTTCCTCCTGCTCATGCAGGGGTCGGGCTTCGAGATGAGGATCGGCCTGTGCGCTGAAGAAAACGTTACGGGCGATATGGCTATTTGACGGAGGATAAGAGATCGCTGACTCAGAGCCTGCCATAGGCCTCGAGCGCGCGGTTGAGCTCGCTGCCCTGGCGCTCGAGCCGCTGGGCCGTCGCTGGGTCGGGCTGTGCCTGCCGGGCGGCGGCAGCGCGGTCACGGTCGAGTTGGTCGATCCGCGCCGACAGTGCCGCGCCCTGCGCCTCGGGGCGGCCAGCGCGGGATGCGGCAAGATCGCGCCGCATCTGCGCGATCGACCGTTCGAGGGTGGCGAGCCGCCGCTCGGCATCGCGCACGGCGGACGCCGAGGCGGCCTGTCGCTGCTCCGCCTGCACGGCAGCGGCGCGGGCCTCGAGGGCGCGGGTCTCTGCCGTCTGCGCGCGGCTTTCGACGGCGCGAGCCTGGCGCTCGTCCTCGCCGGAGGCGGCAGCACCGATGCCCGAGAAGAACCCGCGCTCCGCGGCCGGCGTGTTGGTGGCGCACGCGGCGAGGACGAGCAGGAGGAGGGGGGCGAGGGCGCGCGCGATCATGCCGCCGGCACCTGGGCAAGCGCGCCCTGGAGTTCGCGCGCCGCGTCCTCCATCCGACGGCGGCTCTCGGCCACGCGGGCGGCCTCGGCCCTCACGCCGTCCTGCGCCATCGCGTTCTCGACCTTGCGGGAATGGGCGATCGCATCGTTCATCAGGCCAAGGTCGGCCTGCGCCGTCTGCGCCTGCGCGCGCACCTGGGCCGCCGTTGCCTGGCCCGCCTTGAACCGGGCCTGGAGCTGGGCGAGGCGGGCCCGGTTCTCCTTCGCCACCTGCTCGGCTGCGATCGCGGTGCGCTCGAGGTCATTGGCCTCGCGGTTCGCCGCGGCGAAGCGTGCGTTCGCTGCCTGCTCGCGCGTGGCGTAGCGCTCGTTCCGCGAGGCGATGTAGTAGCCTGCCGCACCGCCGAGTGCCGCACCCGCGGCGGCGCCGAGCGCTGCACCGCCGGCGCGGTTGTCGCGCCCGCCAAGCACGGCGCCGAGGATGCCGAGGGCGATCGCGCCGACCACCACGCCGGTGCCGACCGTATCGTTGAAACGGTCCGTCTGGCTGCGCAGGTCCTGCTGCGCGGGGCTCAGCGGCTCTCCCCCCGCATTGGTGGCAGCGCAGGCCTGGAGCAGGAGTGCGGCTGCGGCGATGAGGGCGATGGGGCGAAAGCGGGAAAGCCGGGCGAGCATGGTGTGTTCAGCGGGCTGGAGGGACGGCGAAGACCTCGACGCGGCGGTTGGCCGCCGCGCGCGGGGTGGCAGGGGTGAGCGGCTGCAGCGGCCCGAACCCCTGCGGGCGCATGCGCTGGCGGTCAACGCCACGCTCTGCCAGGAAATCGACCACCGAGGCGGCGCGGAGGTCGGACAGCGCCATGTTGCGGCCGAGCCTGCCGGTGCTGTCGGTGTGGCCGTTCACGTCATAGGTGAAGCCCTCGAGCACGGGGTCGGCCAGCGCCTGGGCGAGGGGTTCGAGCACCTCGCGCGCGTCAGGGCGGATCGCGTAGCTGTTGAGGTCGAAATTCACCGTCAGCACCACGCCGCGCGTGGTCATCTGCGAGATGCGCTCAGCCTGCGGGTTGGGCGACTGGCAGGCGGCGAGCAGCGCCAGGGCCGCGACGAGGAGGCCGCGGCGTGCGAGACGCCTGGGCATGCGATCAGCGCGGGCCGAGGGCATCGACGATCTCCCGCGAGGTCGGCCTGCGGCCGCTGAGGTCGGTCACCGGCGCGCCATCGCGGCGGACGAGGCCGAGCCGGTCCATCACCGCACCTGCGTTGGGCGGCGGCGTATCCTCGCGGTCGAGCAGGTTGCGTGGCAGCGGATAGGAGCGTTCGAGGGCATCGAGCACCTGGGCGCGCGCCTTGGGATCGGTGCCGGCAAGCGCGCCCTCGGTCGGCGCGACGCCAGCCCGGCGCAGCACGGCGGCAACCGCGCTGTCGGCAGGTTGCGCGGACGCAGCGATCGGCAGGACGAGCGCCAGAAGTGCGGCGGAAAGGCGGAGTGGAAGCCATGTGCTCATGATGCGCGCAGTGTAGCACCAGCATCGTGGCGGCGGCATGTCGAAGCCGCGGTGACGGCAAGACACGTCAGCGTGGGCAGCCGATCGTGTAGCTCCAGCGTGTCGTGAACCCGTAGCCCGTCACCACCACCTCGACCACGTTCGCCTCGGGCCCGCCGCCCGTCGGCCGATACGGGAAGGTGATGGCGCCGACGCCGCTGACCGGGCGCCGGGTCGAGCTGATCAGCGCGCCCCGATAATAGACGTCGATCTGATCGGGCTCGATCCGGGTGTTGTAGTTGAGCGTCACGTTGCCCGGCTGGTTGCCGAGATAATGCCGCGTGCGCGTGACCCCACGGCCGCCGGACTGCGTCTCCATGTCACACGGCTGGGCATCGGGCGGGCGCACGGGCGGCGGCTCCGGCCGCGGGGGTGGC
>NZ_JALHPR010000032.1 GCF_022842375.1 Elioraea sp.
TGCGTCGACGGCGGTGACGCCGCGCCGGCAGCGGGGGGCGCTGCGGCTGGCGGGGGCGTCGGTGCCGCCCGGACAACCGGGGCAACGGGGGCGGGAGGGGCCGGCGGGGGCGTGAGCACCCGCTTCTTCACCACCTCGACCTGGACCACCTTGCTTCGGCCATGGCTGAAGCTCTGGCGAACGGAGCCGCCATCGACAGTCTTGCCGAGCTCAAGCCGCCCCCGGCTCAAGCTGAGCCTGCCCTTGGCCGCATCCTGCTCGTTGGTATCGCTCATGCGTTCAGCCGGTCCTGTCCAGAAATCCTGAGGCCAGAAGCCTCAGGAAGCGTCATTCGGTTCATCAGTCACGCCGGCGTGGGTGCTGTTGCCCCCGGGGCCGGCCGCGGCATCATTGCCGCGCATTCCAGCAAGCCGGGCCGCTTCGACCTTGACGGCCTCGGCGAGCCGACCAGGCGCGAGCGCCACATGCACGACATGCTCGCGCCCAAAGGCAGCCCCAAGTGCCGCCGCATCGAGCGGTGCCACGGCCGGCACGGACGATCCGGCCAAAAGCTTGCGCCGCCCATCGGCCGCACCGTCCTGCGCCATCACGACCAACGCAGCACGGCCGCCTGCAACCCATTCGCGGGCCTTGACGAAGCCGCCGACGGCCTGGCCCGCGCGGCGCGCCAGCCCCAGCGTATCGGCCACCCGACGCTCGAGCCCCGCAACGATCGCGGCCGCAAGACCATCAGGCACCCGCGCCTCGGCCTTCGCAGCGCGCGAGAACAGCCGCTTGGCGCGCGCCTCTTCTAGCACAGCGGCCTTGGCGCTCAACCACATTCCCCGGCCGGGCAGCCGTGCGCCAAGGTCAGGCACCACCGTGCCGTCAGGTCCGAGGACGAAGCGGATCATCGCTTCCTTCGGCTGGACCATGCGGGTGACAAGGCAACGGCGCAGTGGCCCGCCGACATCGCCGTCGTCGGGTCCCGCCACCTCGACCATCGCCGCGTTCAGCATCGGCTGCGTGGCCTCAGCCCTCCTCGCGTGCCTTCGTCTCAGCATCAGCCGGCGTATCGTCAGCCGCGGCGTCATCCGCCGGTGCCGCCGCCTCGCCTTCGCCCTCGAACCAGTGCGCGCGCGCGGCCATGATCACGGCGTTGGCCGTTTCCTCGTCGAGCGAGTCGGGCCCGAGGATCTCGATCAGCTCGTCGGACGCAAGGTCGGCCAGGTCGTCGAGCGACTTCACGCCCTTCTCGCCAAGCTTGACCAGCATGGCGGGGTTGAACGTCTCGATGCCCGCGATCTCCTCGCTCACGCCAAGCTCCTGGAACTGCGCGGTCAGCCGCGCGTCGCGGTCGGTGATGAAGGCCTCGGCGCGGCGCTTCAGCTCGGCAGCGATCGCCTCGTCGAAGCCCTCGATCTCGGCGAGCTCGTCATGCGGCACGAGCACCATCTCCTCGATCGTGGTGAAGCCTTCCGTCACGAGCAGGCCCGCGATCACGTCATCGACATCGAGCGCCTCGACGAACAGCGCGGACCGCCGGCGGAATTCGTCCTGGCGCCGCTCGCTCTCCTCCGCCTCGGTCATGATGTCAATGTCCCAGCGCGTCAGCTGGCTGGCGAGCCGCACGTTCTGGCCGCGCCGGCCAATGGCGAGCGAGAGCTGGTCATCGGGCACCACCACCTCGATGCGCCTGCCGTCCTCGTCGAGCACCACCTTGCTCACCTCGGCCGGGGCGAGCGCGTTCACCACGAAGGTGGCCGGGTCGGACGACCAGGGGATGATGTCGATCTTCTCGCCCTGGATCTCCTGCACCACGGCCTGCACGCGCGAACCACGCATGCCGACGCAGGCACCGACGGGGTCGATCGAGCTGTCATGGCTCAGCACGGCCATTTTCGCGCGCGAGCCGGGGTCGCGCGCGACCGCCTTGATCTCGATGATGCCGTCATAGATCTCGGGCACTTCCTGCGCGAACAGGCGCGCGACGAAGTTCGGGTGGGTGCGCGACAGGAATATCTGGGGCCCGCGCATCTCCTCGCGCACGTCATAGATGTAGGCGCGCACACGGTCGCCGTTGCGGAAGCTCTCGCGCGGGATCAGCTCGTCGCGGCGCAGCAGCGCCTCCGCCCGGCCGAGATCGACCATGAGGTTGCCGTACTCGGTGCGCTTGACGATGCCGTTGACGATCTCGCCGACGCGGTCCTTGTACTCGTTGAACTGGCGCTTGCGCTCATACTCGCGCACGCGCTGCACGATCACCTGCTTGGCGGTCTGCGCCGCGATCCGGCCGAAATCGATCGGCGGCAGCGGGTCGATGATGAACTCGCCGACGGTGGTGCCAGGCTTCACCTTCTGGGCGAGGGTGAGCGGCATCTGCGTCGCCTCGTTCTCCACGGTCTCGACCACCTCGGTCCAGCGCGAGAGCTTCACCTCGCCGGTTTTCCGATCGATGATCGCGCGGATGTCCTTCTCGTGGCCGTACTTGGCGCGGCCTGCCTTCTGGATGGCCTGCTCCATCGCCTCGAGCACCTCGTCACGGTCGATCGACTTCTCGCGCGCGACGGCATCGGCGACCTGGAGAAGCTCTGGCCTGGCGATGGCGATGTCCATGGGGGCTGTCCTCGTCGTCTTCTTCTGGTGTTGGGATCAGTTCTTCGGCTGACCGGGCCGCGCGGCCTCGATCAGCGCATCGGTGAGCACGAGGCGGGCGGAGCGAATGGCGTCGAGCGGCAGCGCGACCTCGGCGCCGTCATCGAGCCTGAGCTTGCCGGCCCGCCCCTCAAGGCCGAGCACGGTGCCGGTGAAGCGCTTCCGCCCGTCCTGCGGGATGGCCATCTCGACGCGGGCGAGGTGGCCGGCCCAGCGGGCCCAGTCCTTCGCGCGCGTCAACGGCCTGTCGATGCCGGGGGAGCTGACCTCGAGCTGGTAGGCCGCCTTGATCGGGTCCTCGACATCGAGGATGGCCGAGACGGACCGGCTGATCGCCTCGCAATCGTCGACGGAGATGGGGGCCTCGTCCGCCCTGTCGGCCATGACCTGGAGCGTGGGGCGTTCCTTGCCCGACAGGCGCACGCGCACGATCTCGTAGCCCATGGCGAGGATCGCGGGCGCGATGAGCGCCAGCACGCGCGCCTCGACGCCCTCGTGGCGCGGCAGTGTGTCGGACAGGTCTGTCGTCTCGGCCTCGGCCAAAGCAAAAAAGGCGGCCCGCGAAGGCCACCCCCCATCAGCGTGGAAGATGTGTGATGGAAGGGTGATACGCCCGGGGCCGGGGGATTGCAAGGCCGGGGATTGCAAGGCCGGGGATTGCAAGGCCGGGGATTGCGAGGGGCGGCTGCCATGGGCGCGGTGCGGCAAGGGTGGCTGGCGTCGGCGCCCCCGCGCCACCACACTGGGCGCATCATGACGCTCGCCGTGCTCATCATCGGCCTCGCCCTCGTCGCCGTCACCGCGCTGTCGCGGGTGCGCAGCGCGCGGTGGTGGATCCGCGCGGCGGATTTTCCGCGCGCGCAGATCGCGGTCGGGCTGGTGCTCACGCTCGCCGCCTTTGCCCCCTATGCAAGCAGCTCCAGCATCGCCGACATCGGCTTCGCGCTCGCGCTCATCGCAGCCCTCGGCTACCAACTCTCGCGCATCTGGCCCTACACGCCCATCGCGCCCCGCCAGGTGCTGCCCGCCACGCCGGGCGATGACGGGCGCACGATCCGAATCCTGATCTGGAACGTGCTGATGCAGAACCGCGAGGCGCGCGCGTTCCTCGACCTCGTGCACGCCCAAAGCCCCGACGTGATCCTCCTGCTCGAAACCGACGCGTGGTGGGACGAGGCCCTGCGCGGCCTCGACGGCGCCTACGCCCACGCCATCCGTCACCCGCTCGAGAACGAGTACGGGCTGCACCTGTTCTCCAGGCTCGGCCTCATCGCGCCCCAGTTGGAGTTCCTCGTCGAGCCGGACATTCCCTCGGTGCGGGCCGGCGTGCGCCTGCGCTCGGGCGACGTGATCGTGTTCCACGGGCTGCATCCGCGCCCCCCGCTGCCGCAGCAGGATGCCGAGCCGCGCGACGCCGAGATCCTGATGGTCGGGCGCCAGGTGAAGCCGCACGCGGCGTGCACCATCGTCGCCGGCGACCTGAACGACGTCGCCTGGTCCGACACGACGCGGCTGTTCCAGCGGCTGAGCGGCATGCTCGACCCGCGGCGCGGGCGCGGGTTGTTCAACACGTTCCACGCCGGATACCCGCTGCTGCGCTGGCCGCTCGACCATGTGTTCCACGGCGCGGGCTTCACGCTCGTGGGGCTGCGGCGCCTGCCGCGCACGGGGTCGGATCATTTCCCGGTGCTGGTCGACCTGAAATACACCCCCGAGGACGCCGGGCGCCACGAGACCGAGCAGGCCGACCGGCAGGACCAAGCCGAGGCGCAGGAACGCATCGTCGAGGGGCTGGATGCGGCGACAAGGCGCAACGGGAGCCCGTAAGCGCAGCACGCGACTGTCGCGCTGCCACGCGGCCTATGCTATCGGCCCCCGCATGTCGCTCAAAGCCGCCATCATCCCCGTCACGCCGCTCCAACAGAACTGCGCGCTCCTCTGGGACAGCGAGACCATGGAAGGTGCCGTCATCGACCCAGGCGGCGATGCCGAGTGGATCGCCGAGCGCGTCGCCGAGCACCAGGTGAAGGTGGCCCACATCCTGCTCACCCACGGGCATATCGACCATGCGTCGGGCGCGTCGCTGCTCAAGCGCCTGCTCGGCGGCGTGCCCATCGTCGGGCCCGGGATCGAGGACAAGTTCCTGCTCGATGACCTGCCGAACTCAGGCCCGCGCTTCGGCATCCTCGACGCCGAGGCCGTCACGCCCGACCGCTGGCTCACCGACGGCGAGACGGTGACGATCGCCGGCAGGCCATTCGCCGTCATCCACTGCCCGGGCCACACGCCGGGGCACATGGTGTTCGTCGATGCGCCCGGCAAAGTGGCGATCGTGGGTGACGTGCTGTTCCGCGGCTCGGTCGGCCGCACCGACTTCCCCTATGGCGACGGGCGCGCGCTCGTCACCGCCATCCGCACCAGGCTGTTCCCGTTGGGCGATGACATCGCCTTCCTCTGCGGCCACGGCCCAGGCTCAAGCTTCGGCATAGAGCGGCGGACCAACCCCTACGCCGGAGACGGGGCGGCCTAAGCGCGCAGACCAAGCGCGCGGAGAGACCGTTCGGGAGGTCGCTGCCGTGAGTCGGATGGCAAGGGTCGCGAGAACCGGAGCGGAGCGGCCTGATGGGCCGTGAGCACCGGAAGCGCAGCGACCCGCAGCCAGACGGCCCCAAGAGAGCTCTTTGGGGCAGTAGAGCTCACGAATGGTCTCTCAGTAGATATCCGGCTCGGGCGTCGCCTCCGTCCCTTCCAGGAACCGCACGTCGCAGCCCTCGTCGGCCTGCGTCACGTTGTCGATGTAGAGCTTCGTCCACCCGCGCGCATAGCGTGGCGGCGCCGGCTGCCAGGCCGCACGGCGTCGTTCCATCTCCGCATCGTCCACCAGCAGGTCGAGGCGGCGGTTCGGCACGTCGAGGCTGATCAGGTCGCCGTCGCGCACCAGCGCAAGCGGGCCGCCGACGGCGCTTTCGGGGGCCACGTGCAGCACGCAGGTGCCGTAGCTCGTGCCCGACATCCGCGCATCGGAAATGCGCACCATGTCGCGCACGCCTTTCTCGAGCAGCTTCTTCGGCAGCGGCAGCATGCCCCACTCCGGGAACCCCGGCGCGCCCCTCGGCCCGCCCTGTTTCAGCACGAGAACGCTCGCGGCCGTCACGTCGAGTGCGGGATCGTCCAGCCGCTTCTTGAGGTCGGCGTAGTTCTCGAACACCACCGCCGGGCCGGTGTGCACAAGCAGCGCCGGGTCGGCCGCGGCGGTCTTGATCACCGCCCCGTTCGGCGCGAGGGAACCGCGCAGCATCGCCATGCCGCTTTCCGGCTGGAGCGGGTTGTCGAGCGGGCGGATGACGCGGTCGTCGAACACCTCGGCGCCGGCGATGTCATCGCCGAGCGTCGATCCCGTGATCGTCCTCGCGGCGAGGTCGAGGAACGGCGCGATGCGGCCGAGGAAGGCGCGCGATCCGCCGGCGTAATGGAAATCCTCCATCAGGAACGTATCGCCGTTGGGGCGCAGGTCGGCGATGAGCGGAACGCGGCGGGCGATCGCGTCGAACCGTTCCAGGTCAAGAACGAGCCCTGCGCGCCTGGCCATCGCGATGAGGTGCGGAATGGCGTTGGTCGAGCCGCCGAAGGCCATGGCCGCTGCCACCGCATTGTCGATGCTGCCCTGGGTGAGCAGGCGCGCGGGCGTCAGGTCCTCCCACACCATCTCGACGATCCGCCGCCCCGTCGCGGTCGCCATGCGCGGGTGGGCCGCATCGGCGGCGGGGATGGAGGAGGCGCCAGGCAGCGTGAAGCCCAGCGCCTCGACCGCGAGCATCATCGTCGCTGCCGTGCCGGCCGTCATGCACGTGCCGAAGCTCCGCGCGATGCCGCCCTCCATGTCCTTCCATTGCGCCGGCGTGATGTTTCCAGCACGCAGCTCGGCATGGTATTTCCACACGTCGGAGCCTGAGCCGAGGGTGTTGCCGCGCCAGGCGCCGCGCAGCATCGGGCCGGCGGGAACGAAGGCGAAGGGAAGCCCCGCGCTGATGGCCCCCATCACGAGGGCAGGCGGGGTCTTGTCGCAGCCGCCGAGCAGCACGAGGCCGTCACACGGCTGGCTGCGCGCGAGTTCTTCCGTCTCCATCGCGAGAAGGTTGCGATAAAGCATCGAGCTCGGCTTCATGTACTGTTCGGTCACCGGGTGGGCGGGAAGCTCCACCGGAAATCCACCGGCCTGCAGCACGCCGCGCTTGACCTCCTCCGCCCGGGTGCGGAAGTGGATGTGGCAGGGGCTGAGCTCCGACCACGTGTTGATGATGCCGATCACGGGGCGGCCGCGGAAATCCTCCTCCGACAGGCCCATCTGCAACAGCCGCGAGCGATGGCCGAAGCTGCGCAGGTCATCGACGCCGAACCAGCGGTGGCTGCGCAGCTCGTGCGGCTGCTTGCGCCGCGTTGGTGCATCCCTCATCAGGCGTTTCTCCCCAGTTCCCACCACCTGATGTATCACACCTGCTGTTGCTGTCAGCCCTCGGCGCCGACGACCATGCGACGGGCGGGAACTCCCTCGCCAGCCGGGATGGCCGCATACATGTCCTTGGTCGCCTCGATGATGACGACGCCGCCAAGCCGGGGGGCGAAGCGGCGGCCCGCACGCTCCCACGCGCCGGCGCCGCGGATCAGCCCGCGCCAGGGCAGCGGCGGGCAGAACAGCCCGACATCGTGGCGCACCACCCGCAGCATGACGGAGCCGAGCAGGCGGTTGAGCTGGCCCGGCGAATAGGGGTGGCCATGGCCGAACGGCGTGCTCTCGGCATAGGCCCACCAGCCGGTGCGGGAGGGGGCGACGATCAGCAGGTGCCCATCGTCCTTCAGCACGCGCCAGGCCTCGCGCAGCGCCCGCCGCGCGTTCTCGGCATGTTCGAGGGCGTGGATCATCAGCACGCGGTCAAAGCTGAGGTCGGGGAAGGGCAGCCTGTCCTCCTCCGCCACGGTGGCGAGGCCCGGGCGGTGGCGCGGCCAGCGCGCAGCGCCCATGCCGGCGTAGGTGCAGGCTGCCGTACGGTCATTGGCATCGCGCCAGATGCGGAGATAGGGCATCGCGTAGCCAAGGCCGAGCAGGGACGCGCCCGGGGCGAGCGGCCAGAGGGCGGACAGCCTCGCCCGCAACGTTCGCGTCGCCATCTGGCCGAGGGGGGTGGCGTAGAAGCGCCCGAGCTGGTCGATCTCGTGTCCGGTCACATGCATGAATGTCATACTAGCACGACGTTGGCCGCCCGCCCTGCCGGTGCTACTGATCGTTCATGCAAGCGCTCGAACTCACCGCCATCCCCTGCCTGTCCGACAACTACGCCTGGCTGCTGCGGGACCCCGCCACCGGCACCGTCGCCATCGTCGATCCAGGCGAGGCGGAACCGGTGGAGAAGGTCCTCGCCGCCCGCGGCCACGGGCTCGACCTCATCCTGATCACCCACCACCACGGCGACCATGTCGCCGGTGTCGCGGCGTTGAAGGCGGCCCATGGCGCCGCCGTGCTGGGCCCCGCCGCCGATTCGCACCGCCTGCCCGGCCTCGACCGTGGGTTGAAGGACGGTGATCGGATTGCCGTCGGGAACGCGACGGCTGTGGTGATCGACACGCCAGGCCATACGCGCGGGCACATCTCCTTCTACTTCGCCGGCGATGCGCTGCTGCTCTGCGGCGACACGCTGTTCAGCCTCGGCTGCGGCCGGCTGCTCGAGGGCACGGCGGAGGAGATGTATGCCTCGCTCCGTCGGTTCGCGGTGCTGCCGCCCGACACGCGGGTTGCCTGCGGGCACGAGTACACGCTGTCCAACGGCCGCTTCGCGCTCTCGGTCGATCCTGGCAACGCGGCGCTGAAGGCACGCATGGCGGAGGTCGAGGCCGATCGCGCCGCTGGCGTGCCGACGCTGCCCGCCCTGCTGGGCGACGAGATGGCCGCCAACCCCTTCCTCCGCGCCCCCGACGTCGCGACGCTCGCCAAGCTGCGCGCCGCGAAGGATGACTTCCGCTAGCCATCCGCGCCAATCAACCCCGCGCCAAGCAACAAGGAAACGCCACCGGTGATGAAGCTCTCCTACTCGCCTGCGAGCCCCTATGTGCGGAAGGTCATGGCGTGCGCGATCGCGCGCGGCATCGAGGGGCGGATCGAGAAGGTGCCGATGAACCCGCACGTCTCGCCGGCGGAGCTTCTTGCCATGAACCCGCTGTCGAAGGTGCCCGCGCTGCTCGGCGAGGATGGCGTGGCGTATTTCGACAGCCCGGTGATCTGCGAATACCTCGACACGATCGGCGATGCGGCACCGCTGCTGCCCGCAGCCGGCCCCGCGCGGCTGGCCGCGCTGCGCCAGCAGGCGATCGGCGATGGCATCATGGATGCAGCCGTCGGCCGGCGCGGCGAGAGCCAGCGGCCGAAGGAGGAGGCGCGTGACGGCGTGATGCTGCGCCAGACCGCAGCCGTTGCCCGCGCGCTCGACCTGATCGAGCGCGAGGTCGATGCCCTCTCCGGGCCGCTGACGCTCGGCACGCTCACCGTGGCCTGCGCCCTCGGCTATCTCGATTTCCGCTTCGCCGCCGATGCGTGGCGCGATGGCCATCCGAAGCTCACCACCTGGTACGAGAGCGTCGCCAGGCACCGTGCGCTGGCGGAGACCGTTCCGGTCGGCTGAGGGCGATGGACCTTCGGGACCCGTCGCTGCGGGCGGAGGATGTCGTCTCGGCCCTCGGCCTCGCGCCACACCCGGAGGGCGGGTGGTATCGTGAGACCTGGCGTGACGCGCCGGCCGATGGGTCGCGTGGTGCGGGCACGGCGATCCTGTTCCTGCTGAGTGCCGAGCAGCATTCGCACTGGCACCGCGTCAATGCCGCCGAGCTCTGGCACTGGCACGCCGGCGGGCCACTCGTGCTCACCCTCTCGCCAGACGGGCATGATGCCGAGGCGCAGCTCCTCGGCCCCGACCTTGGTGCGAGGCAGTTGCCGCAGCGGATCGTTCCGTCCGGTTGGTGGCAGACGGCGGCGAGCCTCGGGCGGTGGACGCTCGTCGGCTGCACCGTGAGCCCCGCGTTCAGCTTCGCTGGCTTCGAGCTCGCCCCGCCCGACTGGCGGCCTGTGCCACGGAAGCGATGATGATCGGGCGGAGGGTGGCGCTTGCTGGTGCGCTCACCCTCTCCGCCTGCGCCGCGCCGGCCTTCGTGCAGACCACGCTTTATCTCGGTCGCGCCATCCCGGGTGGCGGGACGGTCGATGATGCAGCACTGGCCCGCTTCGTCGCCGAGGAGGTGGTGCCGCGCTTCCCCGATGGGTTCACGCTGCTCGACGCCACCGGGCATTGGCGTGACACGGCGACGGGCGAAGGCGTGCGGGAGCCGACGGTTCTCGTCGTCGTGCTGCACCCGCCAGGCCGGCGGGCCGCGGCGGAAGCGATCGCGGTGGCCTATGCCGAGCGGTTCGGCCAGCAGGCCGTGCTGCGCGTCGAGACGGGTGCTGCCGTCAGCTTCGACCGCGCGAGGCCAGCACCGCGCCAACAGTGACGAGCGTACAAGCGAGCGCGAGCGTGATCCCGAACGGGGCGCGGCCCGCGAGCACGAGCCACAGCGTCGACAGCACTGGCGTGAGGTACGAAAGCACGCCGAGCAGGCGAAGGTCGCCATGCTTGGTGCCGTGGTCCCACGCGTAGAAGGCGAGGCCGACGGGCCCGAGCCCCATCGCGAGGATGAGCGCGAAGCCGCGCGCATCGGGCATCACGCTCGTCTCGAACAGCAGGTGAGCGGGCACCGCGAGGGCCGCGGTGGCGAGGCAGAACCCGGCGACGGCATCCGACGGCACCGCGCCGAAGCGGCGGTTCAGCACGGAGTAGATCGCCCAGGTGAAGGCAGCGGCCAGCGCGCAGAGATAGCCCGCGAGATGCTCAGCCGCGAACCCGGCGCCAGCGCCGATCGCGAGCGCCGATCCGGCAAGGCCGAGACAAGCGCCAGCGATGTGCCGCGCGCCAAGCCGCTGGCCGCCGACCAGCCCCGCCAGCAGCACGATCAGCAGCGGCCAGAGATAGTTGACGAGGTTCACCTCGACCGCGGGGGCGAGCGCGAAGGCGGCGAAGTAGAGCGCGTGATAGCCGAACAGCCCCGCGACCGAGAGCACCCAGGCGCCAGGCGGCACCACGAGCGGGTCGCGACGCCCAGCCGCACGACGCGCGATGACGCCGACGAGGCCGCCGATCGCGAAGGTCATCGCCACCGTCTGCAAGGGCGGGATCGCGCCGGCAAGCACGGTGAGGACGGCAAGCGATGACCAGAGGGCCACGGCCACCGTGCCGATGGCGGTTGCCCGAGTGGTTGGCGCGCGGGCGGTGGACGACATGGCGTGCGTCTCGCCTGCACGGGGCTTTCCGTCAAGCGCGGCGAAGCAGCCTCCCGTCGATCGCCGCAAGCCCGAGTGCGACCAGCGCGAAGCCCGCAAGGTGGCGCGCGAGCAGCACCTCGCCGAGCAGCACGACACCCAGCAGCACCGCGACGATCGGGATCAGGAAGGTGGCGAGCAGCAGGTTCGTCGCCCCCGCCCGGGCAAGGATGTTGAAGAACAGGATGTAGGCGAGCGCGGTGGAGAACACCGAGAGGGCCAGCACGGCGCCAAGCACGGGGGGCGAGGGAAAGGGCATCGTCCACGGCGCCTCGGCGATGAGTGCGACGGGTGCGACGAGCGCGATCGCCGCCGTGAGCTGCCCCGCCGCGAGTGCCAGCGGGGGGATGCCGCCGAGTGCCGCGCGCGCATAGGCGCCCGAGATGCCATAGGAGAAAGCAGCGAGCAGGCAGGCGCCTTCGGCCAGCCAGTCGCCGCGCCCGGCGAACGCGGACGGGCCGATCAGCACGGCCACGCCCGCGAACCCGGCGAGCACGCCGGCGATGCGGTTTCCCGTCAACTGCTCCTGGCGCGCGAGATGCGCCACGATCACGCCGAACACGGGGGTCGCGGCATTGAGGATCGAGGCGAGCCCGACGGGGATGCGCGTCTGCGCCCAGAAGATCAGGCAGAACGGAATGGCGTTGTTGACCAGCGCCATCACCAGGAGCCGCGGCCAGAGCGAGGCCGGCAACGCCACGCCAGCCGCGAGCCTGACGCCATGGAGGATGGCGGAGGCGATCACGAGCCGCGTCAGCACCAGTGTGATCGGCGTCACTTCACGGACCGCGACGCCGACGAAAAGATAGGTGCCGCCCCAGAGGCAGGCCAGCGTGCCGAGCATCAGCGCGGCCCTGGCATCCATCATCTGTGGCGGCGCCATCCTCATGCGCGAGCCCTATCACCCATGGCGGCGTCGGGCCATGCCGGCGGTTGCGCGCGAAGCGTCAGCAGGCGCAGGATTGCGATAACGATCCTGCACCGATCCGGGAAAGGAACAAGAACGATGGCACGGCACCGAATCCTCTCCCTCGATGGCGGCGGCGCCTGGGCGATGCTCGAGGTCTGGTCGCTGATCCAGGCCTATGGCGCTGCGACGCGAGGCCATGACGTGCTGGCCGAGTTCGATCTCGTCGCCTCCAACTCCGGCGGTTCGCTGGTGCTCGGCGGCCTGCTGATGGACCTGCCGCTGTCGGAGCTGATGACCCTCTTCCGTGACGAGGCGCGCAGGCGGCAGATCTTCGCCGCCGGCGGCACCTGGCCCGCGCGCTATCGCGCCCAGGGCAAGCTCGATGGGCTTCGCGGGATCCTCGGGCCGACCGACATGGCGTTGCCGGAGGTGGCCTCGCGCACCGGCAATCGCGGGCGACGGCTGCCGCATGTCATCATCGCCGCCTACGCGGTGGAGGCGGAGAAGGGCATCCTGTTCCGCTCCGACCTCAGCGCCCCTGCCGCGGCGATCGAACCGGCCGATGCACCGCGCCGCCCCTCGGTGACGCTGGCCGAGGCGATCCACGCCTCCTCCAACGCACCCGTGCTCTATTTCGATGACGTGGCGCGCACGGGCGCGGGCAATTTCTGGGATGGCGCGATCGCCGGCTGGAACTGCCCCGCTGCCGTGGCGGTGGTCGAGGCGCTGGCCTATGGCTGGCGGGCGGATGAGATCGCGCTGCTCTCGCTCGGGACGGCGAACGTGCTCTCACCCGACAAGGGCCTGCCGGGGCAGAGCGACGACATGGGCCTGAGGCTTCGCCGCCTCGGCGCCGAGGTCGGCGTCATGCTGCGCGCGATCCTGAAGGAGCCGGCGAACGGCGCGCCCTTCCACGCGCACGTGATGCTTGGCGGCACACTGCCGACCAACCCGCGCGATGCCATCACCGATGGTCCGGTGGTGCGGCTGAACCCGATGCCGGGGCCGGCGACGGTCGACCCGCCGCACGCGGTGCTCGCGAAGCTCGACATGGATGCGGTGCTGCAATCCGAGGTCGCGATCATCGAGCGGCTGGGCCAGCGCTGGCTGTCCGGGCACGTGCCGAACGAGCCGGTGCGGATGCAGCGCAGCACCGGCCACCCCGATATCGGCCACCGCACCGCGACGGAAGCACTGGCCGCCTGGGACGCGCTCGCGCCACGGCGGGTGTAGCCACCCCCTTCCGCGATCCTCGCCAACGCCCGGGCAACCCGAGGCTGATGCACCAGATCACCGTGACGCAGGGATTCGCGTGGTAATTTTCGAATCATCGAATATAATAAGGAAGGAGCCGCGACGAGCAGGAAGGAACCTTGCCATGGGACAGCGCGCAATCAGCATCGCCACCGGGCTGGCCATTGCCACGCTCTCTGGCGCATTCTCCGGCGCCTTTCCGGGCCCGACCGTGGCAGCGCCGATCGTCTTCGACGAGGCGATTGACGGCGACCTGCCGGAGAAGGCGCTCGTCGCCCCGATCCTGCAGCTCGGGATCGGGACAAACCGCGTGTCCGGAACCGTGCGCTGGGCCTTCGACCCGCCGGGCGCTCCCGACAGCGGGGACAGGGATGCCTTTGCCTTCACCATCCCATTTGGTGCGGCACTTTCCCACATCGGCTTGGACATCAGGCAGTTGCCTGGGAGCACTGGACTCGTCGAGCACATCATATTCCTGCTGCTCGACAGCACACTGACCGAAGATACCGCGTCAGGTGGGATCGGCGAGGCGGCTGTCCGGTTCCCGCCAGCCGGCCATGACGTGTTCAGCACCAACATGCCGCTGCCTTCGGGGCTGTATGGCATTCAGGAGACGGCAATCGGAGGCGCGTTGACGATCGGGCAGTTCGCTTCGGCCGGCTACGGCTTCACGCTCGAGGTTGTTCGCGTCCCGGAGCCAGCGGCCCTCTCCCTCCTGGGCATCGGCCTCGTGGCCCTCGCGCTTGCGCGCCGGCGCTACGGCAGCTGTTCGTAGAACTTGTCCAGCGGCACGCGCCAGGTCTCGGCCAGGCGGTTCGTCTCCGCCGCCATGCCGACGATGGCGATGACCTCGCCCAGCATCTCGCGCGTCATGCCCTTCGACCGTGCCGAGGCGGTGTGGCTCGCGGTGCAGTACTCGCAGCCATTGGCGGCGGAGACGGCGAGGTAGAGCAGCTCCTTCGTCAGCGGGTCGAGCGCGCCGGGGCCCATCACGTCGCGGAGCGAGTCCCACGTGCGCCGCAGCGTCGGCGGGTGGTTGGCGATGGCCTTCCAGAAATTCGTGACATCGGGGATGCCACGTGCGGCCTTGATCTCGTCATAGACGGCGCGCACCTCCGCCGGTGCATCGGCGTACTGGACGAGTTTCGGCATCTGGCGCTCCTGTGCTGATGGAGCGGTGAGCGCAGCACGCGGCGTGGCGCGCCGCAAGCGTGCTACCTGCGGGCGGCCTTGATGCGGAAGCAGGTGCGCGCGGGAACCCATTCCCGGTTGGCGATCGCCTCCGGCCGCACGCCGGCGATCACCTGGCGCATGTCCGCCTGCACCTCGGCGCGCTTGCGGTAGTACTGGTGGTTCGCATCCGTCAGCGGCCGCGTGACCGAGACCTCGGTGCAGTCGATCAGCGTTACCTTCTGTGGCAGGGAGGTGAGCGTGCGCGGCCCCGTCGCCCCGAGCCTGTCCGGGTTGCCCTTCGAGACATCGCTGATGACGAGGGCGCCATCGTTGCGCGCGAAGTAGACGCAGACCTGCTCGGCGAGCTCGGGCAGGCGGGCGAGCTTGGTGTCGTGCTCGAACGCGTCGTTGTCCTCGTCGGCCGCCATCAGGAAGATGGTCTTGAACACGCGCGGCATGGTGCGGCCGCCATAGTCGGAGATCAGCGCCTGCAGCGCGTTGCGCAGCGCGTAGGCGCCCATCGAATGCGCGATGAGGTGGATGTTGGCGCGGCAGAGCTCCTCCGGCTTCATCTCGCCGGCGCGCACCTTCCGCTCGAGCTCGGCGAGGTAGCCGAGGAAGCGTTGCAGCGCGCGCGCGATGGCCTTGGCGGATGAGCGCGCATCGTCTCGATCCGAGGCGTAGCTGATGAACGGGACGATCGCGCCATCGGCCGGCCAGGAGAACATCGCGACTTCGAGCGGCTTGGTGGCCGTCGACAGGCCGAGCTTGACCTCGGCCGCGTTCGACAAGGCGTTCTCGAAATCGCAGGCATAGCCGTGCAGCATCAGCACGACGTCGGCGCGGCCCTTCTGCGCGACGAGCTGCTTCCGCAGCCCCTCGTACACGGCATCGCTGCCGCGCAGCCTCGCGTCGCCGTCATCGGCGCCGGGCGTGTTCGGGATGTTCTCGGGCGCCACGAAGAGATCGGCGACGCGGTAGGGGTTGCCCTTCTTCGCCTTCTCCATCCCCGCCGCGCCGTAGCGGAGCCAGAGCGGCGATTTCGAGTTCAGCGCGGTGCCGAAGCCGACGACGGCTTCGCCCGCCATCATCTCCTCACGGTTGGTCGCGAAGTAGACGCCCGTCGTTGCCATGCCGCTGCCCCCTCCATACGTTCAAGGAACGATACACCCGCGTGACGGTGAGCTACAATCGCGGGCTGCGGCGCATGGCAGGCGGCAGCGTCAGTACATGTGCTGGCCGCCGTTGATCGAGAGCGTCGAGCCGGTGACGAAGGTCGCGTCGTCGGCCGTCAGGAACGCGACGCCACGGGCGATGTCGTCCACCGTACCAAGGCGGCCGACGGGGATCTTGGCGACGATCTTCTCGAGCACGTCGGGCGGCACGGCGCGCACCATGTCAGTGTCGATGTAGCCGGGCGCGATGGCATTGACGGTGATGCCGCCGCGGGCACCTTCCTGCGCCAGGGCCTTGGTGAAGCCGTGGATGCCGGACTTGGCGGCGGCGTAGTTCACCTGGCCGTACTGCCCCGCCTGGCCGTTGATCGAGCCGATATTGACGATGCGGCCGAACTTGCGCCCGCTCATCCCGTCCCACACCAGCTTGCACAGGTTGTAGCAGGAGCCGAGGTTGGTATCGATCACGGCATCCCACATCTCGCGCGACATGCGCTTGATGGTGCCGTCACGCGTGATGCCGGCGTTATTGACGAGGATCTCGATCGGCCCGACCTCAGCCTCGATCTTCGCGACCGCCGCCTTGCACGCCTCGAAATCGGCGGCGTCGAACTTGTAGACCTTGCAGCCGGTTTCCGCGGCAAAGGCGGACGCGGCCTCGTCATTGCCGGCATAGGAGGCGACGACGGTGCGCCCCTGCGCCATCAGCGCGCGCGAGATGCCGGCGCCGATGCCGCGCGTTCCCCCCGTGACAAGTGCGACCCGTGCCATGCGAAACCTCCCGTGATGCCGAACGCGGCGCCTTCGCAGCGCTTGGTGTTACCCTCGCGCGAGTTGGGGGCATTCCACAAGAGGGGTCACGAGACCCATCCGCGCGCAGAACGTTACCGCCATGCCACCGAAAGCTGTGGCAGCCTTCCAGCCGGGCAGGTCGAGCCGGGCGCCGGCAGCCCCATGGGAGAGAAACACATGAACAACATCGCACCCGCCGCCTCGCGGCGCGCCATCCTGTCAGCCGCAACCCTCGCCGCCGCCGGCCTCGTCGCCGGCCCCGCCGCGGCGCAGCGAAACTTCGGCGCCGATGCGCCGCCGACCCGCTACCCAGACCCCGACATCGTCACGATCGACCCCAAGCGCTTCCGCGCCAAGCTCGGCAACACCGCGATCCAGCGCGTCCACACCGGCATGGGCTGGGCCGAGGGGCCTGCCTGGCATGCGACGGGGCGGTTTCTCGTCTGGTCGGACATCCCGGCCAACGAGGCGCTCAGGCTGACCGAGGAGGACATGAAGGTGAGCCGCCGCTTCCGCTCACCCTCGGGCTTTTCCAACGGCAACACCTTCGACCGGGAGGGGCGGCAGATCGCCTTCCGCCACTTCAACCGCGACGTCGTGCGCTACGAGCCGCATGGCGGGATGACGGTGCTGGCCGACCGTTCGCCGGACGGACCGTTCAACGCGCCGAACGATGGCGTGGTGCTGCCGGCGGACGGATCGATCTGGTTCACCGACCCTGGCTATGGCGCGCTGATGGACTATGAGGGCGAGCGGGTGCGGCAATCCGCCGAGAGCCCGCGCCCGTTCCAGAAGGAGGCGGTGTGGCGCATCGACGGCCAGACCGGCCGCGTGACCAAGGTGGCCGACGAGCCGTTCAAGCCGAACGGGCTTGCCTTCAGCCCCGACTATCGCCGCCTCTACGTCGCCGATACCGGGAAAAGCCATTACGAGGCCGCGAAGAACATCATCTGGCAGTACGACGTGGTGGAGGGCGGCCGCGTTCAGAATCCACGCCAATTCGCCGACATGACGCTCGACGGAAAGGCCGGCTTCGCCGACGGCATCCGCGTCGACGAGGACGGCAACGTCTGGTCATCCGCCGGCTGGGTTGGCGATGGCTATGACGGCGTGCACATCTTCGCCCCGAACGGCGAGCGCATCGGCCAGATCAGGCTGCCCGAGATCTGCTCGAACGTGTGCTTCGGCGGGGCGCGGCGCAACCGCCTGTTCATGACCGCGAGCCAGAGCCTGTACACCGTGATGGTCGAGACCCGCGGCGCGCATTTCTGCTGAGGGGCAGCCGCGTTCCCCCCCTCACCCAACCCTCTCCCCTCAGGGGAGAGGGCTGGGCCCGAGGCAAGCACTCAGCAACAGGCGGCAGCCCAGCGAGTCAGATTACGCACCCCGCTCCAGGAATTTAGTTAGTGCCGCCTGGACTGGCACTCGGGCGTCGTCGGGCGCCCGTAGTTCTGCAAGCCGCTCTTTCACACGTTCAGTCAGGCGTTCTACATCCAGCAGAGGCTTGAGAGATTCTCGGCCGGTGATGTAGCCGCCGCCGAAGAATACAAGTCCAAATTGATCGATCCCTGTTGGCGTCTCTACCAGTTGCTGCAGCCTGTCTCGGCATGCTTGGTCCCAGGCGCCGATCTCGACCAACTGATGCAGGATAACGCCGTTGTGCAGCTCCAGGAACAGCTCGCTGTTTTTGAACGCAGAAGGCGCCCATGAGGCCTGTTGCCTCAGCAGTTCCAAGGTTTCTTCGCCCGATATCACCTGCGTCACAACCAAGTCATCCCGCGCAGGCTGACCAAATAGCCCGCTACCCAGGCTGTGGCTCTGCAGCCAGAAAGGTGCGATGTGGGGATCACGCTTCTCAACAAGGTCAGAAAGCAAGCGCGCGAGCGAACCACGATCGGCAGGAACGCGTCGAATACGTTGCGAAATGATGTTCCTAGCGCCGATTGTGCCTCCGAGTACGATGTCAATTACCGTCCGCTTTGCGGAGAGCTCCGGCGTCCAGTCGGATGCGGGACGCCGCACCCATTCTGCGAGCCCAAACCAGAACTCGGGTGCCGGATGATCTAGGAACGGATATGCTTCGCTTGCGCGTTGGATCAGATCCAAGATCTTGCCGTCAGCGACTGCCTGCTCGAGGAGTTCCTTCACCTCGGTTCGTGAGGACGTCAGGAGCACTCGTGTTTCGGCGCCCGAAATGGTGCCTGGCGGCAAGCCCAGCCGGAGGAGCGTTTGCAGGGGCCGCCAGTCTTGGACACTGTTATCGATATCCCCGGATCCCCGTAGCGAATCCGGGTCGAGATCGGGCCACAAAAACAGGAGCAGCGGTTTCGAACTCGGATCAACAGATGTTGTGCCGAAACGAGCCGCCCACCGGAGTTCCTCATCGCGCTCGCGGCGGAGGGCTAGATGAAGCTTGATGCTACGCGTGTCGGTCAACGTCATCGCGAACGATCCAGGGGTTCTCCGAACGACATCGGCGAGCTCCGGAAACTTCGTATGGAGAGCTGCGAAGCCAAGAGTATCCAGCGTGTTAACCTCGTCGCCGACCATGCCCAGGAGCACACGAAACGTGCCAGCCACACGATGGATATCGCGCGGCGTTGTAAGAATTCCTTCCACGAGAAGCGTGCGGAGCTGCTTCGCCCGCTCGGTTTCGACGAGTCCTGGGCTCACCCCATTTTGATCAAGGACTGCCCTGACCTGGGCATCTAGCAAATCGGCCAACTCCGCCGGCATCAAGATCGGCAGGGGAAGAGGCATGTGAACCAGCTTTTCCAGATATCGTCGGCCGCGCTCGCGCCTTGTGGTCTCGTCTCCTATGCCGCCGCTGCTGAGCGCCTCCTCAACGCGCTGCTGGTCATAAGCGAGAACGTAGGAGACGTGGGGGAAGTCCGCCACCGCACGAACAAGTTGGGCGATCGTTCGGATTTCATCGTCTGGCAGGCGATCAATCTCGTCGATCAGAACGACAACTGGCTTCGAGACCCGTGCAAGCGCATCGATTACGGCAGCCTTGCGATCAAGCAGGCCCTTCAATCCACCTAGACGGGCCCTCACCGCATCAAGTGCGCTGTCAACAGCACCGTCTGCACCTGGCAGAAAAATGCTGGCACCTTTCGCGACAACTGATGCGTAAGGCGCAGCAGCATCGAGAAAGCGCTTGGCCTTTTTCTTGAGCGCTGGGTCCATGTCCAGAGCCGCATGTATCTCCGCCATCAGGCTGACGACAAGATCGTCACGTCCGGAGATCAACCAGGGGTCGAATCGAACGACGACAGGCCTCGGTGACCTGGTGTCGAGTTCCTCCCTGAGGAGATTGAGCACCGATGACTTGCCGCTGCCCCATGGGCCGACGAGGCCCACGACGACACCGCGCGCACGCTTACGGTCACGATCGATCAAGGCGTCAGCTAAGCGGCTGACAAAGGCGCGTCGATCAAGCCTGTCTTCATCGCCCTTGATGATTGGACGCTCAATCCGGATTTCACCGACCCCTTCCGAAGCAGGCTTGCTCATCCGCCACCTAGCGCTCACATCAATACATGAACAAAATGAAACGCAGCAGACGCATTCAGCGGTCGCTCAGGCGCGACGCACCGAACGAAAGCGCACTGCTAGCCCCTCACCCCCGCTCGACGCACATGGCGATGCCCATGCCGCCGCCGATGCAGAGCGTCACGAGCCCCTTCTTCGCCCCACGGCGCGCCATCTCGAACAGCAGCGTGTTCAGCACCCGCGCGCCCGATGCGCCGATCGGGTGGCCGAGCGCGATCGCGCCCCCGTTCACGTTCACCTTCGCCGGATCCCAGCCGAGGTCCTTGTTCACCGCGCAGGCCTGGGCGGCGAAAGCCTCGTTCGCCTCGACCAGGTCGAGGTCATCCACCTTCCAGCCGGCCTTCTTCAGCGCCAGCCGCGAGGCCGGGATGGGGCCCGAGCCCATGATCGCCGGGTCGACGCCGACCGTCGCCCACGAGACGATGCGCGCAAGCGGCGTGATGCCGCGCTTGGCAGCCTCGGCCCCGCTCATCAGCACCACCGCGGCGGCACCATCGTTGATGCCCGAGGCGTTGCCCGCCGTGACCGAGCCATCCTTCGCGAAGGCGGGGCGGAGCTTGGCCAGCACCTCGAGCGTCGTCTCGGGCCGCGGATACTCGTCCGCCGTCACGACCGTGTCGCCCTTGCGGCCCTTCACCGTCACCGGAACGATCTCGTCGGCGAAGCGGCCGGCCTTCATCGCCTCGGCTGCCTTGGCCTGCGAGGCAGCCGCGAACTCGTCCTGCTGCTCGCGCGTGATCTGCCACTGGCGGGCGACGTTCTCGGCCGTGTTGCCCATGTGGTAGCCGTTGAAGGCATCCCACAGCCCGTCCTTGATCATGGTGTCGACCATCGCGAAGTCGCCCATCTTCACGCCGGCGCGGAGCTGCTGGCAGTGCGGCGCCTGCGTCATGCTCTCCATCCCGCCGGCGACGACGATCGCGGCATCGCCCGTCATGATCGCCTGGTAGCCGAGGGCGACAGTGCGCAGGCCGGAGCCGCAGAGCTGGTTGATGCCGTAGGCGGTCTTCTCCTGCGGGATGCCGGCCGCGATCGCCGCCTGGCGGGCCGGGTTCTGCCCCGCACCGGCCGACAGGATCTGGCCCATCACCACCTCGTCGACCTCCTCGCCGGCCACCTTGGCGCGCTCGAGCGCACCCTTGATCGCGATGGTGCCGAGGGCATGGGCGGAGAGGCTGGCGAAGGCGCCGCTGAAGCTGCCGACCGGCGTGCGGGCGGCTGAGGCGATCACGACATCGGTCATCGTGCGGTCCCTTTTCTTGTCGGAAAGTTCAAGCGTTCCTTGCCGCGAGACTGCACCGGCCATGCGGCACTGCACAAGCGCAGGCTCTACAACCCTTGCGCCCAGTCAGCGAAGGGGCGCCAGAGGGCTGCCTCCGCCCCGCCTCCGGCCACCATGCCGATATGCCCCGCCGCAGGCTCGTGCAGCACGGCACCCGGGATGAGGCCGGCGAGCGGCCGGGCACTCTCGGGCGGCACGATCCGGTCGCGCCCCGGTACCGCGACGAAGGCGGGAACGGCGATGCTCCGTGGGTCGACCACCTGGCCAGCGACCGTCCACGCCCTGCGCGCAGGCTCGTTCCGGCCGTACCAGCCGCCGATGCAGTCACGCGCCACCGGGGCGGCGAGGGGAATGCCATCGGCCAGCCAATCCTCGAGCGCCACGAACAGCCGCGCGCGCGGACTGTCCTGGGCAAGCCGCCCGAAGGCGCGGAACTTGGCCGCCACGCCCCAGGGGTCGAGCGCGGTAAACAGGATCTGCAGCCCATCGACCGGCACGGCGTCGTGGAACGCCATGGCCGGTTCGAGCAGAGGGAGCAGCATGGCGGCTGACTTGGCGCGCGCAGCGTCAGCGGCGTGGAAGTCCCACGGCGTCGCCAGCGCCGCGACGCCGCACACCAGGTCGGGCCGCCGCTGTGCCGCGGCGAGACCGAGCAGACCGCCCATGCAGTAGCCGGCGAGAATGACCGGCCCAGCCGCGATCGCAGCCGATGCGGCGAGCGCGCGTTCGAGGCGGCCGGCGATCACGTCGGTCAGGTCGAAGCGCCGCTCCGCCTCGCCAGGCCAGCCCCAGTCGAGCAGCAGCGGGCGGAGGCCGCGCGCGGCGAGGAAGCGGAGGAAGCTGCCGCCCTCCGTCAGGTCGAGGACATGGGCGCGGTTGACGAGGGAGGGAACGACGAGGATCGGAGGGCCTGACGCCGCGGCCGGGTGCGTCGCGCCATAGTCGAGCAGGCGAGAGCTTCCCTCCGCCCAGAGCGAGGGTGGGTCAGCCAGCGTCCGCGTGTAGGGGTGGCGGCGATAGGCAGCGATGCCCGCGATCAGTGCCGCGTCCTGGCGCAGCAGTTCCGCAAGCACCGCGCCGGAAAGCGTGGTCGGGTCAGCGCCCGCGGCGGCGAGGCCGTCCTGGATCCGCCTTGCCCGCGCGGCCGCGTCCGCGCTGCTCCAGCGCGGCGCGCTCCATGTCGACCAGGCGTTGCTCGATTGCGTCGAGTCGGTCGAGGACGCGCTGGAGGAGGCGTGCGTCATCGCGGCCTGCATCGCGCCCAGCATCGCCGCCGGGGTCGCGCCGTGGCGCATCCCCGCGAGCATCAGGTGCAGCAGCAGCGGGCGCGGGCCGCGACGCCTCAGCGGGCCCGGGTGGGGGCCCGGGTGGGGGCCAGGGCGTTGGCCAGGCGGCAGGCCAGGGTCCTGGGAAGGGTGCCTGGCGTTCATCGCGCGCACCGCGTGGCATCGCGGCGATGCCCGACGCCGCCGCCCCGGCCCAAAGGGCCGCCAGGCGCGACCAAGTCTCCGCCGTCTCCGGGTCGGCGGCGAGGGTGGTGAGTTCGCTTTGCCAGAGTTCGATCCAGTCGCGTGCCAGTGCGGTGAGGTCGGCGCCAGGCTCGGCATGGCCCGAGGCGGGCCGATCCGTGCCACCGCCCGGCCCGCTTCCGGCGTGCCCCTTGGTCCTGCCGCCCTCGTTGCCGCCGTCCATCACCCTTGCCCATCACGAGGGCGCAGCCTAGGGGCCTCGCCACTTTCGAGGAACCCCACCGGCAGCACACGCAGCACGCGCACCTCAAGGGCAGGCCACCTTGTCCCAGAATAATGCGTCGCGCCTCGGCGGGCATGCTAGCATGCAATGCAGCAAACGTGAGGAAACGGGGAACCCCATGGCCGATCCTGCCCGCGCCGCCGGCTCCGGAGCCGGCGAGGAGACGACCGGCACCGAGGGCAGCAGCGCCCTTCCGCCCGTCGTCGTGAAGAAATACGCCAACAGGCGACTCTACAACACCGAGGCATCGTCCTACGTCACGCTCGACCACCTGTCGCAGATGGTGAAGGACGGCCGTGATTTCGTCGTCTACGACGCCAAGTCGGGCGAGGACATCACCCGCCAGGTGCTCACGCAGATCATCGTCGAGGAGGAGGGCAAGGGCTCGAACCTCCTGCCGATCAGCTTCCTGCGCCAGCTCATCGGCTTCTACGGTGACAGCCTGCAGGGCCTCGTGCCCCGCTATCTCGAGCAGTCGATGTCGGCCTTCGCGCGCCAGCAGGAGCAGATGCGGCGCGCGATGCAGCAGACCATGGAGGGGTTCTTCCCCTTCTCGATCGAGGAGGTGGGCAAGCAGAACGTCGCGATGATGGAGCGCGCCTTCAGCCTGTTCGCGCCGTTCTATCGCCCGCCCGGCAGCGGCCCCGGCCCCGACCAGCCCGGCACACCGGCCGACGAAGCGGCCCAGCTCGCCATGCTGAAGGCGGAGCTCGAGAAGTTGCGCGACGAGCTCGCCCAGATGGGCAAGGCAGGGGTCGGCAAGACGACGCGCTGAGGCGAGTCGCAAGGCCCCTCACCCTGTCCCTCTCCCCCAAGGGGGAGAGGGGACCCTCACGACGCCTGCGAAAGCCCTCTCCCCGATTGGAGAGGGTGGGGTGAGGGGGGAACGCGGCCGCCGAGGCCCCCGGCAGCGTCCGGTCAGAACCGCCGCAGCAGCCGGTCGATGTAGTCGAGTTCCTGCTGCGACCGCTCGCGCTCGCCGGCGCGGCGGCGAAGCTCCTCCTGGATCTCTCGGGTGCGCTGCTGCTCCATGTCGGTCGGCACGGCGACGTCCGATCCCTCGTCACGGCCGCCGACGGCATCACGCCGCGGGCGGCCGAGCGGGTCTCGCCCCTCGCCCAGCTGCCGCCCCTCGCCTGACTGTTCGCCGCCCTGCTCGGAATTCTCGCCGCCTGGCTCGCCTTCGCCGTCGCCGCCTTCCATCAGGCCCATGCGGCCGGCCATCTGGTTCTGCATCTCGCGGCCGCCCTGCTGCAGCGCCTCGATCGCGCGCTGTTGCGCCGACTGGGCCCCCGGCTCGTTGCCCTGGCGCAGCGCCTCGGCGGCATCGCGCATCGCACGGTCGGCGCGGCCGAGGGGCTCTGGCACCTCGCCGGAGAAATCGCCGAACTGCTGCATGAGCTCGCCGAGCGCCCGGCGCAGGGCCTGCTGCTGGCGCGCATCCATCTGCCCGGGCTGAGCCTGCGGCTGGCCCTGCTGTTGCTGGCCCTGCTGTTGCTGGCCCTGTTGGCCCTGCTGCGGCTGGCCACGCTGCTGCTGGCGCTGTTGCTGGCGCTGCTGGTTCTGGCGCTGCTGGTTCTCCTGCGCCCGCTGGTGGCTGCGGTCCATCAGGCTGCCCTGGCGCTGCAGCATGTCGTTCACCGCACCCATCATCTGCTGGCCCTGCTCGCGCTGCTGCTGCCGCTCGGGGCTTTCCATCCGCGCCGTGCGGCCCTGCTGCAACGCCTCGAGCGCGCGTTCGAGCTGGGCGAGCTGCTCGCGCATCCGGTCGACGTCGCCGCGCCTTGCCGCCTCCTGCATCTCGCGGGCCATGCGCTGCATGTCGCGCTGGTCGAGCACGCGGGCGTTGCGGTCGAACGGCAGGGTCTCGGCGCCGTCGCGCCGCATCGCTTCCGCCAGCGCCTCCATGTAGCGCTGCATCGCCTCCTCGAGCTGCCGGGCAAGGCGCTCGAGCTCGGCCGGGTCGACCTGCTCGCCGCGCTCGGCCCGCTCCAGCGCCTCGCGCATCTCCTCGCGCGCGGCATTGAGCTGGCGCAGCGTGCGGTCGCGGCCGCCTTCCTCCAGCCGCACGGCGAGTTCCCACAGGATTTCCTGCACCTCGTCCACCGCCTCTGGCCGGCGATCGCGCGCAAGCCGCGAGCGCGAGGTGCGAAGCCCGAGGAACACGGTGGTGTCGTTGTCGAACGCTTCTGGCGTGCCAGAGAGCCGGTCAAGCTCCCGCCCATGCGCGCTCCGCTCGGCGGGCGCGAGGGTCATGCGCTTGCGGAGCGCGATCAGCGCCTGCGCCACGGGATGGGTGAAGGTCCTCTCCGGCAGCTCGACCGTCATCGACGCGGAACGACCGGCCTGGTCAGCCCCGTCGCGCGCCTCGAGCGTCATCTGCACGGTAAGGCCGGCCCAGGGATGGGCCGTCAGGTCAGGCTGGCCGGCGCCGCGAACCGTGCGCATGCCATCGCCGGGCGAGGCGAGCGGGACCGCGACGGCGGCGAGCTCAGGCCGCGCCGGCAGGGTGAGCAGGGCCACGACCGAGGCAACACCGTAATCGTCATGCGCTTCGAAGCTGATGCGCAGCTGCGGCGAGCGCGGTGCAGGTGCAGGCGGGCTGAGGAAGGCGACGGTGGGCGCCTGGTCGGCGATCACTCGAAGCGGCCAGCTACCAACAGTGGCGCCATCGCGCGTGACGGTGAGCCGCGCCCCCGCCGTCACGATCCTCTCGGCCGTGAACGAGGTCTGGTCGAGCGCGGTGAACGCCGTGTTCACCTGGTCGATCGCCAGCACGGGCACGCCACCCGTGCCGCCCGAGAGATGGGCCACGAGCTTGCTGCCGGCGGGGATCGGGATCTCCGGCCCGGCACCCGGCTCGCCGCGGAGGAACAGCGGTGGCAGCCCGGTATAGGCCGGCGGCGTCACCCACATCTCGAGCCTGACCGGCAGCGGCGCGGCTGGCTGGGCGGCGAGCACGGGCATGACGGAGCCGGCAAGACGCCCACGCCAATCCCCTCCGGCGGCGACGATGGCAGCGACCACCGCGAGCCCGACGGCCGCACGCAGCGCGTAACGGTCGCGCGCGGCGAGGCCCGGGCGGGGCGCACCGACCCTCAGCGTCGCGGCGGCGGCCACGGCACGGGCCTGATGTGCCTGCCAGAGTGCATCGGCCATGGGGTCCGCCCCGCCGGCGGGGCGATCGGCCAGGATCGACAGCGGCCGATGGGACAGGCCCGTCGCGCGCTCGAGCCGGCGATCCCCGTCGCGGATGTCGGGCAGGCGCAGGCCGCGGAAGCCGGCGAACGCGGCAAGGCCAAGCGCCACGGCGAAGCCCGCGAGGATGACGAGGTGAAGCCAGCCCGGCAGGATCTGGAACAGCCCCGAGAGGGCGAGAACGGCGAACACCCCCGCGACGCCGAGCGGCGGCCACAGCGCCGGCCACAGCCGTTCCCAGAGCAGGGCGGCACGGGCGAGGAGGCGGCGGCGCGCCAGCATCGCGGCGAGATCGCCGCCCTGCGGATCGGCCGCCTTTGGATAGGGTTGAGCGGCGCCCACCGGTGGACGCTCTGCTGCGGGGCCGGTGGGTCGTCGCTCTGTCATGCTGTCGCCTTGCTCAGCGTCGTGGCACTGGGACGGCCAATGGCCCAGCAGGTGGGGGCAGAAGCGGCCCCAACCAGGGGGGCAGACGCTCGCCGGCACGCATCGCCTCGAAGCTCTGCCTGTCGCGGATCACCGCGTCGACCGTCCCGCTCACCATGACGGCGGCGGCGAGCGGCCGCGCATTGTAGGTGCTGCTCATGACAGAACCATACGCACCCGCATCGAGGAGCGCGACAATCTCACCATGCCCGAGGTCTGGCAGGGCACGGCCGGTGGCGAAGGTGTCACCGCTCTCGCATACCGGGCCGACGACATCGGCGGGCGACAGCGCCGCGCGCCACCGCGCCGGGGTGATCGGCAGGATGCCATGCCAGGCGCCGTACAGGGACGGGCGGATCAGGTCGTTCATCGCCGCATCGAGGATGACGAAGCGCCGCGCCTCGCCCTGCTTCTGCAGCACGACGCGGGCCAGCAGGATGCCAGCCGGGCCGACGATCCACCGCCCAGGCTCGATCACAATCTTGAGGCCGAGCCCGCCCAGCGTCTCCTTCAGCACCGCGGCGAAGGCAGCCGGGCTCGGCACCTCCTCGCCGCGGTAGGGGATGCCAAGGCCCCCGCCGCAATCGAGCAGCGTGATCGGCAGGCCCGCCGCCCGCACCTCGCCCGCCAACGCGGCGAGCAGCCCGTAGGCGGCGCGATAGGGGGCGAGCGACGTCACCTGGCTGCCGATATGCATCGCGAGCCCGACCGGCACGATCCCCGGCAGCGACGCGGCATGGGTATAGAGCGCGATCGCATCGGCCGACGGGATGCCGAACTTGTTCTCGGCAAGTCCCGTGGTGATCTTGGCATGGGTGCCAGCATCGACATCGGGGTTGATGCGCAGCGCGATGCGCGCCTTCACCCCCATCGCCGAGGCGATCCCCGACAGCATGCCGAGTTCCTCGGCGCTCTCGACATTGATCTGTCCCACTTGGTCGGCGAGGGCTGAGCGAAGCTCGCCCTCGCTCTTGCCGACCCCGCTGAAGACGATGTCCCTGGCGGCGATCCCGGCATGGCGGGCGATGCGGCGCTCACCCTCGCTCACCACATCGGCGCCGGCTCCCTGGCGGGCCAGCAGGGTGACGATCGCCTCGGCGTCGTTGGCCTTCATCGCGTAGTGGATGCGCGCCTCGAGCCCGGCCTCGCCCAGCGCGTCGGCCAGCGCACGGTAGCGGTGGGTGATCGCGGCCGCGGAATACACCCAGGTCGGCGTGCCATGCGCGGCAGCGATCCGCGCCAGCGGCACGGCCTCGACCGCGAGGCCGTCCTCCGTCAGCGCCAGGTGCGGCCGGGCGGCCAGCATCGCGCGGAAGCCGGGCTCAGCCGATGCAGCTGCCTCGCGTGCCGGATCGTCCAACGGGCTCATGGCACACCTCCACTCACGCCCCTGCTCGACCGGGGGAATATCTGCTCCTGGCCTTCCGTCGCCGGCCCTCGTCCATCCTCGCGCGGGTAGCCCCGCGGGTAGGTCACGGCTTCCTCTGGCCCGCGGGGGATCGGGTCACCCCGCTTGCCGCATGCCGCGAGGGATGAGGCTGCCAGCAGTGCGGCCATCGTCGCAACAGCAACCCGCGCCCCACCCTTCCTCATGCCGCGAGCCTGGCGCGCCACGCGGCTGCCTGCGCGGCCACATTGGCCGGCGCGGTACCGCCATGACAGCTGCGCGAGGCAACCGAGCTCTCGACCGAGAGCACCCCGAACACCTCCCGCGTGATCCGCGGCTCGACCGACTGCATGTCGGCCAGCGTCAGCCCCTCGAGGTCGGTGCCCTTGGCCTCGGCCATCGCCACCAGCCGGCCGGTGACGTGGTGCGCGGTACGGAAGGGGAGGTTCAGCGTGCGCACCAGCCAGTCAGCCAGGTCGGTCGCGGTGGCGAAGCCGGCCCCTGCCCAGCGGCGAAGGTTGGTGGGGTCCGGCACCATGTCGCGCACCATCCCGGCGGTCGCGGCGAGCGAGAGCGCCAGGCTGTCGGCGGCGTCGAACAGGGGTTCCTTGTCCTCCTGCATGTCCTTGCCGTAGGTCAGCGGCAGCCCCTTCATCACCATGCTCAGCGCCACGAAGGCGCCGGTGACGCGGCCCGTCTTGGCGCGGACGAGCTCCGCCGCATCGGGGTTGCGCTTCTGCGGCATGATCGAGGAGCCGGTGGTGAAGGCATCCGACAGGCGGATGAAGCGCCAGGGCGCCGACATCCAGATCACGATCTCCTCGGCCAGCCGCGACAGGTGGATCGCGCAGGTCGAGGCGGCGGAGAGGAACTCGAGCGCATAGTCGCGGTCGCTCACCGCATCGAGGCTGTTGGCCATCGGCCGGTCGAAGCCAAGTGCCCTGGCCGTCATGTGCCGGTCGATCGGGAAGGAGGTTCCGGCCAGCGCGGCAGCGCCGAGGGGGCACTCGTTCAGCCGCGTGCGGGCATCGGCGAAGCGCGAGCGGTCACGCCCCAGCATCTCGACATAGGCCATCATGTGGTGGCCGAACGTCACCGGCTGGCCGATCTGCAGGTGGGTGAAGCCGGGCATCGGCAGGTCATGATGCCGCTCGGCCTGGTCGACCAGCGCGCGCATCACGTCGGCGACCTGGACGTCGATCTGGTCGATCGCGTCCCGCACCCAGAGGCGGACGTCGAGCGCCACCTGGTCGTTGCGGCTGCGGGCGGTGTGAAGCCTGCGCCCGGCATCGCCCACGAGCGCGATCAGCCGCGCCTCGACCGACATGTGGATGTCCTCGTGCGCGATGTCGAACACGAAGCTGCCGGCCTCGATTTCCGCCGCGACCTGATCAAGTCCGCGTGTGATGTCGGCGAGGTCGGCGTCAGAGATGATGCCCTTGGCGGCCAGCATCGCCGCATGGGCCCTGGACCCGGCGATGTCCTGACGCCACATCCTCTGGTCGAAGCCGATCGATGCGTTGATTTCCTGCATGATGGCGGCGGGCCCGCCGGCGAAACGCCCGCCCCAGAGTGCGTTGGCTGCGGTCTTGTCCTGTGGCGTCGAGGGATCTGGGATGGTGTCTGATGGGGAATCTGGCATGACGAGGTCCGGGACAACGGGTTTGGCGCAGCGTCGCGCGCTGCTGGCCTTCGCCATGACCTGTGCCACGACGGCCTTTCCCGGGCAAGGAAACGCCTCGACCCCCGGCGTGCCGGAGGTGTTCGACCCGCCCCGCGCGCTCCCCGACTTCGTGTTCACCGACGAGGCCGGCCGCGAGCATCGCGTTGCCGATTTCGCCGGCGAGGTGCTGGTGATCAACCTCTGGGCCACCTGGTGCCCGCCCTGCGTCGCCGAGATGCCGACGCTCGACCGCCTCCAGGCCATGCTGGGGGGTGAGCGCGTGCGCGTGCTCGCGCTCTCGCAGGACCGTGGCGGGGCGGCGGTGGTGCGCCGCTTCTACGACCAGACTTCCGTCCGCCACCTGCCCATCTGGCTCGACCCGCGCGGGGCTGCCTCGCGCATCCTCGGTGCACGGGGATTGCCGACGACGCTGATCGTCACGCGCGATAGCCGCGAGGCGATGCGGCTCGCCGGCGAGGCGGAGTGGGATGCCCCGGCCATGGTGAAGCTCATCCGTGCCATCGGGGCCCGCGGCGCGACGCCGCGGCCGGCAGCCGGCGCGACCTGAGCGGCGCTTCCTGCTGCCCGCTACCGGCAGATCGTGGGCGTGCTGAGGAAGTTGTTCCGGTTGTCCACCGTCTTGGCGAAGTCGAGCAGCGTGGCGCGGAGGGAGCGGATCTCGGCGCGGTCATAGTCATCGAAAACGGGCGCGTGCGACGTGACGTCGAGCGTCGGCAGCAGGTCGCGCAGCAGGCCGAGCCGGTTGGCGACGTTGACGGTGAGCAGCGAGAGCGCCGTGTCCCAGAACACCGTCACGTCGGACAGGCTGGTGATGGCGAGCCTGACGGCGCGGTCCTGCTGCTCGAGAACCGGGCGCTGCGCCTGCAACAGGGACTCCTCGCCCTTGTGCTGGGCGAGCTCGTCCTGAAGCGCCTGCTGGTGCTTCACGGCTTCGTTGATCGCCGCCGCCAGCGCCTGGCTCCGGCGCGTCAGGTCGTCCACCTCATGCTGGATCTGTTCCGCGCGGGTGGTGAACCTGTCTTCCCACACCCTGATGAAGCATTGCCCGAAATGCTCGTAGTAGAACGCGTTGTCGCTCTTGCAGCGTGCCCTGAAGACAGTCTCCTGCCGGTGGATCTCCGCCAGCTGGGCGGTGGTGGTGAGCGTGGCGGCATCGCGCGCGGCCTGGTCGCGTTGTACCCTGATCTCGGCTTCGAGCTGGGCGTCCTGCCGCTCCAGCTCACGCTGCCGGGCGTAGTTAGTCTCGATCGCCGAGATCAACTGCAGGCTTCTCGCCTGGCACTGCTGCTCGGCCGTGCGGGCAGACTGGCGGAACTGCTGCGCCGTCGCGCTGAGATTGTTCACCTCGTTCTGCATGTACACGAGATAGAAGAGGGCATCGCCGGTGTCGCCGCGCTCGAGCGCCTCTGTCGCCCGCACGAGCTTGTCGAGCGCCGCGTGCGTGAGCGCCTGCTGGGTGTCGGCCCGCGCGCCACCGGCGGCGAGGCAGACGGCAAGCACGAGGGGCAGAACGGCCATGATCCTTCGCACGCGAAACACTCTCCATCGTTGGCGAGGCCGGCTGCAGGCGTCACCGATCATGCGTGCTACTGGCAAATCGCGGGAGCCAGCAGGAAGTTGTTGCGGTCATCCACGCTCCTGGCGAAGTCCAGCAGCGTGTCGCGCAGGCTCTTGATCTCGTTGCGGTCGGCGCGGTCGAACACCGGGCGCTTCTTCGTCCGATCGAGCGTGGGCAGCAGGTCGTTCAGCAGGTCGAGCCTGTCGCCGACACGATGGCTGAGCAGCGAGCGTGCGCCATCCCAGAACACCGTCACGTCGGAGAGGCTGGTGATGGCAAGCCGCACCGCCTCGTCCTGCTGCGAAAGAGCAGCACGGCGCGACTGCAGCGCAGCGACTTCGCGGCGCGTGCCCGCGATGCGATCGTCGAGGTCGCGCTCCTGCGCCTCGAGCTGCCGCAGCTGCATGGTCCGCTGCATGCGCATGCGGTTGACGTCGTCATAGGCGTTGCGGAGCTGCTGGTCGCGGGTGGTGAACATTGTTTCGGCGACCGCACCGAAGCATCGATCGATGTGCCTGAAGTAGAACCCGAGATCGGCGTTGCACTGGTTCCGGAAGCTCACCTCCTGCGCCAGCGCATGCATCTGGTTCTCGAGCGCCCTGATCTGCTCGGCGTCACGCCCGGCCTGCTCGTTCTGGACACTGAGCTCGGCCGCAAGCCGCTGCTGCTCCGCCTCGACCGCCTGCTGACGCTGGAACGCCCCCTCGATCTCGCCGATGAGGGCGAGGCTGCGGGCTTCGCAGCGATGCGAGGCGGCGCGGGCCGTCTCGGCATAGGTTCCGGCGGTGGCGACGAGCGCGTTGACGGTGCCGGTCATCTGCCCGAGCAGCTCGGTGGCCCGGGCGGTGTTGCCGCGGCGAAGCGCATCGGCTGACTCCGCCAGGCTCTCGAGCGCCGTGCGGGTGAGCGCCTGCTGCTCGGCGGCCCGCGCGGCGCCGGCGAGGCCGGCCCACGACAGGCTGGCGCAGAGCAGGAGGGAAGCGACGATCCGTGCCAGTGTGCGCATCACCGTCCCTCCTGCCCCGCGCTTCGCTTCAGGCCGGCAGCGCGGCGTGCTCTTCCTTCGTCGCCCCGCGCTTCTTGTCGAGCTCCGCAAGGTCCTTCTCGATGTCGAGCTTGAGTTGCTTGGCGAGGTCGGGGGCGATCTTGCGCGCCTCCTCGATCGTTGGCGAGGCGTTGATCTTGCCCTGCACCTTCACGCGGATCTTCTGGATCGCATCCTGGTACTCGGCCGAGATTACGCCAAGCGCCACCCAGCGGGCGGTGAGGAGAAGCAGCTGCGCCTTGAACTCGTCACGCGAGTACTCGGCGATGCGTTCCTTCTTCTTGTCGCCCATGTACATCTCGATGTCCTTGCGGAGCTCGCTCTTGCCGAGTGTCTCGCAGGCGCGCGCCATCATCTCCCAGAACAGCTTGGCATTCTCGAGGATGGTGACGATCTGCTTCAGCGCGGAGATCGCCTGCTGCAGCGAGGCGACGGCCGCCTTCGCGCCATCGGCGTTCTTCGCGGCAAGCGCCATGCTCTCGGCATAGCGGGCGATCGCGACGAGCGCCTCGCGCTCCTGGTCCTGCAGCTTCATCAGCCGGTCGAGCGCCTGCTTCTTCGCCTCGGCCGCGCGCTTGGCGATCTCGGCATAGGAGCCGCCCGCCTTCTTGATGCCGTCACCAGCCTCCGTGACGGCCTTGCCGACGCCGGTCGCGATCGCGGCCTTGTCCTTGTCGTCCTTCGCCTTTTCTTCCGCGGACTTCTTCTTCGGCTTCTCGTCCTTGGGCTTCTCGTCCTTGGGCTTCTCGTCTTTCGGCTTCTCGTCCTTGGGCTTCTCGTCCTTGGGCTTATCGCCCTTCGGCTTGTCGTCCTTCGGCTTGTCGTCCTTCGGCTTGTCGTCCTTGCCCTTGTCGCCTTTCGGCTTGTCGTCCTTGTCCTTGCCGCCCGTCGGCTTGTCGTCCTTGTCCTTGCCGCCCTTCGGCTTGCCGTCCTTGTCCTTGTCGCCCTTCGGCTTGTCGTCCTTGTCCTTCTTCTTGTCCTTGCCCTCCGCTCGCGTCTCGGTCGCGATCTTCGCGGCCTGGGCTCGCTTCTTCTTGCTGCCGCTCGCGACTTCCGCGAGCGCACCCACCGCGCTGCTCGCCGCAAGCACCGGCGCGCCCTTGATGGCGGCGAATGCGGCCACGCCAGAGCCGATCGCCCCGGTAATGCTGCCGACGATCTCGAGCGCGAGCGCGCGGTCCTCCGCCTTCGCCTGCTCGGCCTTCGCCTCCTCGTAGAGCTGCTGTGCCTTGACGATCTGCTCGGCGAGCACGCGCTTGTTCTCTTCCTCGACCCGCTTGTCGGCCTCGGCCTTCGCCTTCCGAGCCTCCGCCGCCTCGCGCTCCTGCTGCGACATGTTTTGGGCCGTCATCGTGTCCTCGAGCGCACTCTCGGCGCCGTCCGCCAGGGCCTTGAAGCCGCCGGCGAGCTTGCCCGCTGTCTCGGCCATCGTCTTGGCGTACTGCTCGCACCTGGCGAGCACTAGGATCGTGCGATCCTCACGGAGATTGTAGAGCTCGCGGAACGCCCGGCGGAGTGCAGTGAGCACGCTCTCGGAGGCGTCCTTGAACGTGATCATCGCGGCCATCGAATCGCTGCACGATGTCAGCAGCCCGTATTGCAGCTTCGCCACCTTGGCGGAAAGGGCCTGCTCCTTGGTCCCGTAGCCCCTGACGCCGCAGGCAGCGACGTGCAGCAGGTCGTTCGTCCGCTCGAGGTCGGTCAGGATCTGCTCGAGGCTCAGGTTCTGCAGCACGTCGGCGCGCGCCTTCAGCACCAGCTCGTCGGTGGGCGACGGCCCTGCAAGGATGTCGTAGGTGCGGTCTTTCACGACCAGAACGGCGTTCGCCGTCGTGTCTGCCATCGGAGATCTCCCAGGATTTCGTTATTTGTGCAGAATGGTCCGGCTAGTTGCCGAAGTCGACCCGCGTGATCCAGCCGCCCTCGACGTGGGCCGAGACATCGGCGGTGCGGAACTTGAAGTAGCCGGTGCCGTCCTTCTTCTGCTTGTCCGCCCAGGCCGCGATGCTGGCTCGCAGCGTGTCGAGTTCGCCGTTGTTGGCCTTGAAGTACTTCTTCAGCTCATCGAGGCCCGTCGTCGCAGCGCTGTCCCATTTGGCCATCCTGCCCCCCCGCTTCTGTGCTTGAACGCAACTATATGCAGCATGCACAAGCATCAGCGTGCATGCAATCGTATTGCGTGGTTGTCTTCGGGGAAAGTCTACCAGGGCGCGAAGGCGCGCCCCGCGAGGGCGCGGCAAGGCCGCCGGCTGCGATGGCCTCGCCCTACCGCTTGCCGGGGGCGGGCGGCGGGGGAAGCACGTCGTCGCCGCCGCCTCGCCCTGGCCGTGACGGCACGGGAACAGGATCGTCGGACCGGCGGGGCCGCTTTGGAAGGGGGCGCGGGGCGTCCGACGTGCCGCGGCGCGACGGCGCGGGCGGCGGTGGGTGGATGGGGTCGAGCTTGCCGGAGCCGGGCTTTCCATCCCCCTTCGCGGCGCTGATGGCGGCTTTGGCATCTATGGACAAAGCGAGCATGCGTGCATTCTCTCCCTTGCAGCGGTTTCGCAGATGGCCCCGCTCCGTCCGGCTTTCGGATCGTTCCAAATACGTATCATGGTAAGTTCCTGCCTGGCGACCATTCCGTTCGCATGACGCAGGCGCGCCGTCGGCCATCTCCCTAGGATGCCACCATCAGCCGGCGTGCATCCAGCGCCAGATGATCCAGGCAACGACGGAGAGCAGGGAGAGCCACAGGGTGACGACGGCCGCCGCCCCGATCCGCGAAGGTGAAAGCCTGCGCCCGGCCGCGGCGGCGCGATGCTCGGCCAGCACGTCGCGCGGGATCAGGCGCACCACGAGCCAGAGCCCGAGCGGCAGCAGGATCAGGTCATCGAGCAACCCGAGCACGGGGATCACGTCGGGGATCAGGTCGATCGGCGAGAGTGCGTAGGCGACGATCGCGAGCGCGAGCAGCTTCGCCGCGAACGGCGTGCGCGGGTCACGCGAGGCGAGCGCGACCGCCACGAGATCACGCTTCAGTACCGAGGCCCAAGCGCGGAGCCGGGCCAGCTCGCTCAGGCCTGGTTGAGCGCGATCAGGCTGCGGCGGATGCGCCGGCCGCGCTCGATCTTGTCCTCGATATAGGCGTTGTCGCCCCAGCGCACGGCGCGCGCCATCGCCGTCATGTCCTCGGTGAAGCGCTGCGCCATCTCGAGCAGCGCCTCGCGGTTGTTGAGGAACACGTCGCGCCACATCGTCGGGTCGGACGCAGCGATCCGCGTGAAGTCGCGGAAGCCGGAGGCGGCGAAGCGCAGCACGGCCTGGCGGCTCTCGTCCTCGAGGTCGTCGGCCGTGCCGCAGATGGTGAAGGCGATCAGGTGCGGCAGGTGCGAGACGACAGCGCACACCTTGTCATGATGCCCAGGCTCCATGATCTCGACGGTCGAGCCCGCGTTGCGCCAGAGCGTGGCGACCTTGGCCACCGCTGCCTCATCAGTGCCCGGCGGCGGCGTGAGGATGGCGTAGCGGCCCTCGAACAACGTCGCGAAACCCGATTCGGGTCCGGAATTTTCCGTTCCCGCAATGGGGTGGCCGGGCACGAAATGCACATGGTCAGGCACGAAGGGCCCGACATCGCGGATCACGCTGCCCTTGGTGCTGCCGACATCGGTCAGCACGGCGTCCTTCGCGAGATGCGGGCCGATCGCCGCGGCGATGTCGGCATAGGCACCGACGGGAGCGCAGAGCATGACGCAATCGGCGCCCGCGACCGCTGCCTCGACCGTGTCCTCGACACGGTCGACGATGCCAAGGCTCCGCACCGCATCCCGCGTCGCCGCCGAGCGTGACGTCGCGACCACCTCGTCGGCGATGCCGCCCTTTTCCCTCGCGGCACGCGCGAGGGAGGAGCCGATCAGCCCGATGCCGATCAGCGCGAGCCTCCTGAAGGGCGCGTCAACCATGCGCGCGCTCTTTCGCACCGAGGCTCCTGGCGGCCCGGGCCATGAACGCGCCCGCGGCCTCGGCCACCGCCGCCATCTCGTCCTCGGTGCCGATGGTGATGCGGAGGCATCCGGGCAGCCCGTAGCCGCCCATCGCGCGCACGATGATGCCACGGTCGCGGAAGGCGGCATCGGCCTCCCCGGCATCGCACCCCGCGGCGGCGAAATCGGCGAGAACGAAATTCCCCTCGGTGCCGTGCACCGGAACGCCAAGTGTGGCGAGCGCGTTCACGAGCCAGGGCCGCCAGCGCGCATTGTGGGCGCGCGACGCCTCGACATGCGCGGTGTCGGCAAGCGCGGCGATCGCCGCTGCCTGCGCCGGGCGGGAGGCGTTGAAGGGCGAGCGCACGCGATTCAGCACGTCGACCACACCCGCCGGCGCATAGGCCCAGCCGAGCCGGAGCCCGCCGAGGCCGTAGATTTTCGAGAACGTGCGCGTCATCACCGTGTTCGCGCCCCCACCATTGACCTGGGCGCCGTCCACGAGCGCGATCGCGTCGGAGCAGCGCGGGTCGGGCAGGTACTCGGCATAGGCCGCGTCGATCACCAGCAGCACGTTGGCTGGCAGGCCAGCCCGAAGCCTCGCGACCTCCGGCCAGGGTAGCATCGTGCCGGTGGGGTTGTTCGGGTTGGCGAGCAGAACGAGCGAGGTGCGGGGCGTGACGCAGGCGAGCATCGCGTCGACATCCGCGGTGAGTTCGCGCTCCTCCGCCGTCACCACCGTCGAGCCGGCGTAGCGGGCATAGATCGGGTGCATGGCGAAGGCGTGCTTCGTCACGATCGTCTCGGTGCCCGGGCCGCCATAGGCCTGCGTGAGCAGGCAGAGCAGGTCGTCCGAGCCGGCACCGCAGACGATGCGGGCAGGATCGATCCGGAAGGCTGCCCCGATCGCCGCACGGAGCTCGTTCGCGCCGCCATCGGGGTAGCGGTGAAGCTCGGCGCGCTCGCCGTCATAGGCCGCGATCGCACGCGGGCTCGGCCCCAGGGCGCCCTCGTTGGACGAGAGCTTGATCACGCGGTTGGCACCGTTGAGCTTGCCCTCGCCGCCCACATAGGCCGCGATCTGCATGATCCCGGGCCGTGGCTGTGGCGTTCCCTGGGTCGTCATCGCGATCACTCCGGCTGAAGCAGGTAGGCGCTTTCGGGCGGTGGCACGGGCCAGCCGCCGATCACGGCGGGCCGCGCCAGTGCCGCACCGCTGTCGACCAGGGCGGCCAGCCGCGGATCATTGCCTGCGACCAGGCCCTCGACCTCGGCCAGGCACGCCGCCTCGCCACGCTCGGGCCGGTAGAGGATGAGGCTCAGCGGCCTGAGCCCGGCTGCGACGAGCCTGTCGCCGATCCGCGCGCGGCTCGCCTCGTCGGCCGAGTGGAAGGCGACGAGGCTGCGGTCATCGCCCGACGGCTCCGGCGGCAGGGCGGCAACGACAAGCGCCGAAGCGCGCGAGGCGCCCTCGGTGCGGGCGGTGACGAAGGGCAGCCGCGCGATCACCGACAGCGCCGGACGTTCGCCCCGCATCAGCGAGATCCACCAGGGGTCGTTCGCCCCCTCGGCGTTCGGATCGTCCTGCGGTAGCGGCAGCACGCCCGCCTGCGCCTCGCCCTCGGCCACGGCGTAGAGAACCTGGGCGGTCGAGCGCACCCAGCGGATGGGCGTGATGGCGCCGAAATGCTCCCGCGCCAGGCTGACCGTGCCTGCGCCGGCCTCCGGGTTCCATACCGCCACCGCGAAGGGCCCCTGCATGGCGATGGTCGCGGCCAGCATTTCCCGCCACATGCCGACGATCGCTTGCTTCGGCAGGCGCCCACGATGGCGTGCGAGAAGCCGGCGCAGGATCTGCGCCTCGCGCGCCGGGCGATAGGGGGCGCCGCGCTTGACGCCGGAGGCGGCGAGCTCGCCCACGATGGCAGCCCGGGCCATCAGCGTGTCGTGCATCAGGTCGTCCAACCGGTCGATCTCGGCGCGCAGGGCGGCAAGCCGGGAAGCCGCCTCGTCTGGCGTCTCGGCGGTCACTGTCGTCGCGGTGGGACCCTCTGGCTGCATTGCGGCGAAGGCATAAAGGATGCTGGCCAGGTTGCAAGTGCGGCGGTGAGAGGGCCAGGACCCGGTTGCACCCGTCCCGCTCTGCTCCTACTGATTGGATCGTGCAGAAGATCGCGGATCCGCCAGGCGGGCTCGACACCACGACCACGCATCAGCATGAGACCTTCGCCGAAGGCCTCGTGCTCGACTGCGGCACCGTGCTTCGACCACTCGACGTCGCCTACCGCACCTATGGGCGGCTGAACGATGTGCGCTCGAACGCCATCCTGCTCTGCCATGCACTGACGGGCGACCAGTATGCCGCCGAAACCCACCCCGTCACCGGCAAGCCCGGCTGGTGGGACACCCTGGTGGGCCCTGGCAAGCCGATCGATACCGACCGCTTCTTCGTCATCTGCGCCAACGTGCTCGGCGGCTGCATGGGCTCGACCGGCCCGCGCAGCGAGATGACGGATGCCGAAGGCCACCCGCAGGGCCGGCCCTGGGGCACGCTGTTTCCGGCCGTCACCATCCGCGACATGGTGCGCGCCCAGGCGATGCTGGTGGAACGCCTGGGAATCACGAAGCTGTTCGCCGTCATCGGCGGGTCGATGGGCGGGATGCAGGTGCTCGCCTGGGCCGCGCTCTATCCTGAGCGCGTGTTCTCGGCGATCCCGATCGCGACGGCGGCCTGGCACAGCGCGCAGAACATCGCCTTCAACGAGATCGGCCGCCAGGCGATCAACGCCGATCCAGAGTTCCACGGCGGCGAGTACTGGCGCCACGGCACCATCCCCGCCCGGGGCCTCGCCGTCGCGCGCATGACCGCGCACATCACCTACCTGTCGGAGGAGGCGCTGACGCGGAAGTTCGGGCGGAGGCTCCGCACCGGCCCGATGCTCACCTTCGACAACGACCTGTTCGAGGTCGAAAGCTACCTGCAGCACCAGGGCAGCACCTTCGTGCAGCGCTTCGACGCGAACTCCTACCTCACCATCACGCGGGCGATGGACTTCTTCGACATCGCGGCAGAGCACGAGGGCGCTCTGGGCGCTGCCTTCCGCGCCTCGCCGGTGCGGTTCTGCGTGATCAGCTTCACCTCCGACTGGCTGTTCCCCACCGCGATGAGCCGCGAGCTCGTACGCGCGCTGAACGCCGCGGCAGCGAATGTCAGCTTCGTCGAGATCACCTCCGACAAGGGGCATGACGCCTTCCTGCTCGACGAGCCGGTGCTGTTCCGTACCGTGTCGGGCTTCCTGAAGGGTGCGGCGGAGCGGTGGCGCTAGCATGGCCGACGGAACCATTGCCCCGCGCACCGGGCGCCCGCTCTCCGACAGGCTCGACCTTCGCCTGATCGCCGAGATGGTGGAGCCGCGCTCACGCGTTCTCGACATCGGCTGCGGCGATGGCGCGCTGCTCGAAATCCTGCTGCACGAGAAGGAGGTCGACGGGCGCGGCATCGAGATCGACATGGGCGAGGTGGCGCGCGCCGTCGCCCAGGGCCTCTCCGTCATCCACGGCGATGCCGACACCGACCTCGCCTTCTACCCCGATGGCGCGTTCGACACCGTGATCCTCTCCCGCACCCTCCAGGCGACCGAGCGGCCGCGCGAGGTGCTTGCCCAGATGCTGCGCATCGGCCGCCGCGCGATCGTCTCCTTTCCCAATTTCGGCTACTGGACCGTGCGGCTCGCGCTCCTCACCACCGGGCGGATGCCGCGCACCAGCGCGCTCGACCGCGCCTGGTACGACACGCCGAACATCCATTTCTGCACGATCAGCGACTTCTTCGACCTCTGCGCAATGGACGGCTACGTGGTCGAGCGCTGGCTTGGCGTGGACGACGAGGGACAGCGCACCCCGTGGCGACGCAACCGGCGCCTCGCCAATCTCTTCGCCGAACAGGGACTGTTCCTGCTCAGCCGCCGCTGAACGGGTCGAGCGTCGCGCCGGCAGGGCCGTCGAGCAGCGAGGCGGCGACCGCTGCGGTCCGATCGCGCAGCGTTGCATGCGCAAATCGATCGAACTTGGCGAGAACCGCCTCCCGCCCCATCGGGGTCGCGGCATCGCCCGGCACGGCCGAGACCGTTTCGGCCTCGCACATGCCATCCGTGGCCGTGACGGTGAGTGTTGCGCCACGCCCCTCGCGGTCGCCCCAGCCGCGCAACGCCACCAGCGCCTCGAGCCGCCGCAGCGTCGGGTCGGCCAGCGCCTCGTCCGTGTAGGCGGCGGGCGAGAGATCGCCCTGCACAAGGGACGCGGCAATCGCCCAGGAGAGGCTGAACTGCGCGGTGATGGCCGTCGCCGGCGCGCGGTTGCCGGCGTAGGTCAGCGCCTCGCCGTAGGTGTCGAGCGTGATGGCGGTGATCTGCGCCGGGTCGATCCGCTGCCGCAGCGCGAGTGCCGCGGCGGCGGCGTAGTGCGCGTGCCGCACCCCGGCGAAGGGCTTGATGTAGGCCTCCGCCACCAGCCAGCGGCCTGACGCTGCCGTCTCTGCCTCGTCCTCCCGGCCGAGCACGACGCGCCGCGCGACGCCGAAACCCTCGGCGGGCGCGTCCATCCCCGCCATCGCCCCTGCGGCCGCGAGCGCGCCGAGCAGCACGGCATGGCCGGGATAGGTGTTGCGCCCGTCCATCCCGGCCGCGATCGGGGCGTAGAGGCTTGCCGGGATCTGGCACGCCGCGAGCCGCACCGCGCGGGCCGCCACGGCCGCGTCACCG
>NZ_JALHPR010000033.1 GCF_022842375.1 Elioraea sp.
GCGCCGCCAGGCGATCGGCGGCTCGGCCGCGCTGTTCCTCGCCCGCCCCGGTGCCGGGGCCGATGCCGTGCGCTGCGAGCGTGCGCGAGAGGCAGCGCGCGCGGCGCGCGACGGGCTTGCCGTCAATCCAGGTGCCGAGGACCGCGCCCTGCTCACCCGCCTCGCCTCCGACGCCGAGGCGCGGCGCGCCACCATTCCAGGGTGCGGCGCATGACCGCCACCCTCGCTCGCGAACTCACCTGGAAATTCCCGCTGATGCGCGGTGACGACGTGCGCGAGGTGCAGCGCGCGCTGATCCGCGACGGCTCCATGTCCGGCAGCGCCGATGGCATCTTCGGCCCGGCCACGCATGACGGCGTCATCGCGTTCCAGCGGAAGCTCCGCGCGCGCAACCCCACGATCGATGTCGATGGCATCGTCGGCCGCGATACGTGGAGCGCGCTGTTCCAGGACCGCGCCTCCGCCGACCCCGTGCCGCAGCTTCGCGTTCCCCCCGCCGCCGTGGCGGAGGCGAGCGACTGGCGCAACCTCATCCGCCCCTATGTCGAGCGTCTGTCGGTGAAGCACGGCGCACCGCAGCAGGCCCCCGGCGGCGTCCGCTGGCGCCTCTCGCCAGGCGGCATCATCGTGGCCGACGAGGCCACTCCCCGCCGCTCGGGCGGTGCGCCGCAGACCCTCACGCGGATCTGGACCACGTTCCGCGCGCCGATCGAGAAATGTGCGGCCGCCTACGGCGTCCCGGCCGAGCTGATCCTGGCCACGATCGCGACCGAGAGCGGCGGCAACCCCAACGCGCTCCGCGAGGAGCCTGGCTTCACGTCCGATGAGGCAACGCCCCACCGCGTCTCGCCCGGCCTGATGCAGACGCTGATCAGCACCGCGCGCGCGACGCTGAACGACCGCTCGATCAACCGCCAGAAGCTGCTCGACCCCGAAACCTCGATCCGCGCGGGCACGGCCTATATCCGCCAGCAGGCGCGCACCACGAATTTCGACCCGCCGCTGGTCGCCTGCGCCTACAACGCAGGCAACTGCTACCCGCAGGATGGCGCGCAGAACCCCTGGAAGCTCAGGCAATACCCGATCGGCACCGGCAAGCACGCTGACCGCTTCTGCGAGTGGTTCGGCGATGCGCTCGTGGTGCTGCGCAACGAACCACCGAAGCCGACGACGCCGCACTTCGCCGCGCTGCTCTGACGCGGCCTGAGCCTAGGCCGCAGCCGGCACACCCTTCGTCGTGCTGTATTCGAAATGGAGCGCCGTGTCGGGATGCACCAGCGGGTGGATCGCGTGCGCCGCCATCGCCGCTTCCGAGAAGCCCTGCAGGATGAGCTTCAGCTTGCCCGGATAGGTCGCGATATCGCCGATCGCGAACACGCCCGGCACGTTGGTCGCGCACGTCGCGGCATCGACCGTGATGTGGTTCCGCTCGAGCCCGAGGCCCCAGTCGGCGATCGGGCCAAGCTCCATCGCGAGGCCAAAGAAGGGCAGCAGCACGTCGGCCGGCAGGATCATCGTCTCGCCCTTCAGCGTCGCGACCTCGACGCCATTGAGCGTGCCGCCCGCACCGTGCAGCGCGTGCAACTGGTAGGGCACGACCATCGACACGCGTCCTGCGGCGGCCAGCGCCTCGAGCCGCGAGACCATGTCGGGTGCTGCCCGGAATTTCGGCCGCCGGTGCACCACCGCGACCGAGGCAGCGACGTCGGCCAGGCTCACCGCCCAGTCGACCGCCGAATCGCCGCCGCCGGCGATCACCACGCGCTTGCCGCGGAACGCCTCGCGGCGCTGCACCGCGTAGAAGACGCTGCTGCCCTCATAGTCGGCCAGGCCATCGAGCGGCGGGCGGTTCGGGCCGAACGCACCGGCACCCGCCGCGATCACCACAGCACGCGCGATGATCGTGTCACCCGCGCTGGTGCCGAGCCTGAGCCTGCCGTCAGCCTCCCGCACCAGGCTCTCGACGCGGCGGCCGAGCCGATACTCCGGCGCGAAGGGCGAGGCCTGCGCGATCAGGCGCTCGATCAGGGCCGCGCCGTCGATCGCCGGATGGGCGGGAATGTCGTAGATCGGCTTCTCGGGATAGAGGGCGATGCACTGCCCGCCGATCGCGTCCAGCGCGTCGACCACGACGCTCCGCATCTTCAGCATGCCGCATTCGAACACGGCGAACAGGCCCACGGGGCCAGCGCCGATGATGCACACGTCTGTCTCGGTCGTCTGAGCCATGCGGCCCTCCCAAGTCGAGTCCTGGCGTCACGCCCTGGCATAGATACGACGCGCGCCCCGTCGCGCAAGCAACCTTGCGGTGGCACACTGCGGGCGACGATTCGCAGCATGATCGACACCGACACACCCATGGCAGCAGGGCGCACGCAGAGGCTCGTGAGCGAGGCGGCCACGGCCGCGCTCGGCGCAGCGCTGGCCGCGCGCGCAAAGGCGGGTGACGTGATCCTCCTCGGCGGCCCCTATGGCGCGGGGAAAACCGCTCTCGCCCGCGCCTTCCTGCGCGCCGCCACGGGCGATCCCATGCTCGTGGTGCCGAGTCCGTCCTTCACCCTGGTGCAGACCTACGCGCTGCCCGGCGGGCTTACCGCGTGGCACTATGATCTCTGGCGCGCCGCGGGCGAGGCCGATCTCGCCGAGCTCGGCTGGGACGAGGCGCGGGCCGGCATCGCTCTCGTCGAATGGCCCGAACGGCTTGGGGACGCGACGCCACCCGATGCCCTTGCCGTCACGCTCTCCCCCATCGCGGGCGAGCCCGAGTCGCGTAACGTGACACTCAGCGGCTGGCCCGGCAGGCTGGAGGAGATCGCGTGACCGACGTCGAAGACTTCCTCGCCGCGCACGGCTTCGGTGAAGCGATGCGCCAGCCCCTGCCGGGCGATGCGTCCTTCCGCCGCTATGAGCGTCTCGCTCGCGGGCCGCGACCTGCGCTGCTGATGGTCTGCCCACCGGGTCGCGAGGCGATCGCCCCCTTCGTGCGGGTGGCGCGCTACCTCGCGGCTCTCGGTCTCTCCGCCCCCGCCATCATCGCCGAGGATGACGCGGCCGGCCTCGCTCTCGTCGAGGACCTGGGCGAGGACACCTACACGCGCCTGCTTGCCGCCGGCACGGATGAGCAGGCGCTCTACGCGCTCGCGGTCGATGCGCTCGTCGTGCTCCACCGTGCAGCCCCGCCCGCGTGGGTACCTTCGTGGGACGCAGCGGCGATGACGAACGCCACGGCAGCGACGCTGCTCGACTGGTGGTGGCCGGCCGCGTTCGGCGCGCCTGCGTCGGGCGATGTCGTCACGTCGTTCCGCGCGGCCTGCACCGCCATGCTTGCCCCCTTCGCAGGCGACCCACCCGTTCTCGCGCTGCGCGACTTCCATGTCGACAACCTGCTCCGCCTCCCCGACCGGGTGGGAGCGGCGGCCTGCGCCCTGCTCGACTTCCAGGACGCGGGTATCGGCCACGCTGCCTATGACCTCGCAAGCCTGCTCGAGGACGCGCGGCGCGACGTGCCGGCCCCGCTGCGCCGGGCGATGCGCGAGCGCTACCTCGCCGCGTCGGGCATCAGCGACACGGCGCGGTTCGACGGAGCCTTCGCGGCCCACGCGGCGATGCGCCACGCGCGTGTCGCTGCGTTGTGGACGCGCCTCGCGCGCCGCGATGGCAAGCGGCAGTATCTCGTGCACGCCCCCCGCACGTGGGCGCTGCTCGATGCCGCTCTCGCGCACGCGGCCGCGTCGCCGCTCGCAAGCTGGTTCGATGCGCATGTGCCGCGCGACCTTCGCCGCGCACCGGATGAGGAGGCAGCATGATCGCCACGCCAACCCGCGCGCCAACCCGGGGCATGGTGATGGCGGCAGGCCTCGGCACGCGCATGCGTCACCTGACGACGGTGACGGCAAAGCCGCTGCTGCCCGTCGCCGGCCGTTCGCTGCTCGACCGTGCGCTGGATCACCTGGCCGACGCAGGCGTCGGGACGGTCGTGGTGAACACGCACTGGCAGCCCGAGCGCGTGCGCGCCGTGCTCGCCGCGCGCAGCGCGCCCGCGATCATCGAGAGCCATGAGGAGGTGCTGCTCGAGACCGGCGGTGGCGTTGTGCGTGCACTGCCTCATCTCGGCCCAGATCCGTTCTACGTCATCAACGGCGATGCATTCTGGCTCGATGGCGCCACGCCCACCCTCGCCCGGCTGGCCCGCGCCTTCGATCCTGAGACGACGGATGCGGTGCTGCTCGTCCACCGCGTGTCACAGCTGCCCTCGTATGAGGGGCGCGGCGATTTCGCACTCGACCCGCTCGGCGTCGTCAGGCGGCCGAAGGAACGCGAGATCGTGCCCTACCTCTATGCCGGGGTGCAGCTCGCCTCGCCCGCCCTGTTCGCCGGCGCGCCGGAAGGGAAGTTCAGCACCAACCTGATGTGGACGCGCGCGATCGAGGCTGGCCGCCTGCGGGCCGTGGTGCATGACGGCGTGTGGCTGCATCTCTCGACGCCGGAGGATCTCGCGGAGGCGGAGGAAGTGCTGCGCGGCCGCACATCGGCGTTCGCATATGCCCGTTGAGCGTCGCACCGGCCCGCGCGTTCTCTCCATCCCCGCGCATGCGCCGTTCCTCGATGCGCTCGCCGCAGGGCTGTGGCAGAAGGCGGGCGAGCAGCCCGCCGCGCTCGCGCGCATCACCGTGCTGCTGCCCACGCGCCGCGCCGCGCGCGGCCTCGCCGAAGCCTTCCTGCGGCTGACCGAGGGCCAACCCCTGCTGCTGCCGCGCGTCATCGCACTCGCCGAAGCCGCTGACGAGGCCGCGATGGTCACGGGCATCGCCCCGCCGGCACCGGCGATCGGCACGCTCAGGCGCCAGGCGGCACTCGCGCGACTTGTCATGGCCAAGGAACGTTCCGCCGGCATCACGGGAGCCGATCATCATTTCCGCCTGGCCGGCGAGCTTGCGACCCTTCTCGACGAGATCGCCCGCGAGGAGGCCGACCCTGCCCGGCTGGCCGATGCGGCCGATGCAGCGCATGCCGAACATTGGCAGCGCACGGTGGAGTTCCTCGAGATCGTCACCGCCGCCTGGCCTGCCTATCTCGCGGAAGCCGGCGTGGCCGACCCTGCCGCGCGCCTCGTCGCGATGATCGATGCACGCCGCCGCGCGTGGGAGGAGATGCCGCCCACCAGCCCGGTGATCGCGGCAGGCTCGACAGGCAGCATCCCTGCCATCGCGCGGCTGCTGCGGGTCGTCTCGCGGCTGCCCGATGGTGCCGTCGTGCTGCCCGGCCTCGACACCGCGATGGCGGAGGAGGCGTGGGAGAGCCTTGCCGATGGCCACCCGCAGGCAGCGCTGAAGCGGCTTCTCGCCGCGCTCGACATCACGCGCGGCGATGTCGCGCCCTGGCCCGCCGCGCCCGCCATCGCCGGCGGCACGCCAGCGCGGGCGGATTCCGTCGCGCGCGCGATGCTCCCCGCTGCCGGCATGTCGGCATGGCGCGAGGTGGCGCGCGAGCGCGTGCGCGAGGGCATCGCCGGCATCGCGCGCATCGATGCGGCGGACGAGAACGAGGAAGCACTCGCCATCGCGCTTGCCATGCGCCTCGCGCTCGAAACACCTGGCCGCCGCGCAGCCCTCGTCACGACCGACCGCGACATCGCCCAGCGGGTCGCGAGCGCCCTGACACGGTTCGGCCTCAGGGCCGATGACAGCGCCGGGCGGCCGCTGCGCGCGACACCGCCGGCCGTGTTCCTGCGCCTGCTCGTCGCTGCCGTCGCGGAGAACCTCGCACCGCTGCCGTTGCTTTCGCTCCTGAAACATCCGCTGGCCGCCTGCGGCATGTCGCAGGCCCGTTTCCGCGCCGCTGTCAGGCTGCTGGAGGTCGCCATCCTGCGCGGGCCGAGGCCAGGCCCGGGCCTCGACGGGCTCGACGAGGCGCTGGTGCAGGCCGGGCGGCGGAAGCAGCAATACCGTCCGCGCGGGCTCGCCGCCGTCACGGTCATCCTCGACAAGCTGCGCGCCACGCTCGCGCCCCTGCTCGGTGCCTTCTCGGCCGGCACGGCACCGGCTGACCGGCTGCTGGAAGCAACGCTCGCCGCGGCCGAGGCGCTGGCCGCGACCGACACGGTGCCGGGCGCGGCCCGCCTCTGGGCGCAGGAGGCCGGTGAAGCGTTGGCCGAGCGCATGGCGGAGGCAGCAGAGGCGCTGGCGGAGCTCGGGCCCCTCACGCCGGAGGAGTGGCCAGGGCTGTTCGAGGCGCTGCTCGAAGGGGCCGAGGTGCGGCTCAGGCGCCAGGGCAGCGCGGGCGCCGGCGCGCCGCATCCGCGCCTCTTCATCTGGGGTGCGCTCGAAGCGCGGCTGCAATCGGTCGATGTCGCGATCCTCGCGGGGCTGAACGAGAATACGTGGCCGGCGGCGGTCGACCCTGGGCCGTGGCTGTCGCGCCCGATGCGGCAGCGCTTCGGCCTCGCCCCGCCGGAGGCCGCGATCGGCCAGGCTGCGCATGACGTGACGCAACTTCTCTCCTGCTGCCCGCAGGTGATCCTCACCCGCTCACGTCGTGTCGATGGCGCACCGACAGTGCCAAGCCGCTGGCTCGTCCGCCTCGATGCGTTCCTCAAAGGCCAGCTCGGCGAGGGCGACCACCTCCGGCCCACGGCCGACCTTCTCGGCATCGCCCGCGCCCTCGACGCGCCCGAGCGGGTGACGCCGGAGGGGCGGCCGATGCCGCGGCCTGCGCTCGCGCTCAGGCCACGCAGGCTCGCCGTAACCGACATCGAGCGCTGGCTGCGCGATCCGTTCGAGATCTATGCCCGCCACATCCTCGGCTTGAGGGCGCTGGCCGAGATCGATGAGCCCGTCGATGGCGGCGACTGGGGCAGCCTCGTGCATGACAGCATTGCTGCCGCAATCCGCCGCGCGGAGAAGGACGGCTGGCCCGTTCCTGCAACGTTCCGGCAATGGATCATCGGCGAGGGGGCGCAGCGCTTCGCCACGCTCGCCGCCCCCGCGCGGGCGGCGTTCTGGCGGCCGCGGCTCGCGCGCATCGCCGGCTGGGTGGCCGAGACGGACGCGGATCGGCGCCGCGCGCTCCGCGTCGCGTCGAGCCATGCCGAGATCAAGGGCGAGATGACACTGCCCGACGGCTTCGTCCTGCACGGCCGCGCCGACCGTATCGACGTTCTGGGCGACGGCACGCTCGCGCTGATCGACTACAAGACGGGCGCGATCCCAAAGGCCCTGGAGATCAGGGAAGCCTACGCGATCCAGCTCACGCTCGAAGCCGCGATGGCGGAACAGGGCGCATTCGCCGCGATCGGCAAGGTGCGTGCATCGATGCTGGAGTACTGGCGGCTGACAGGCGGGCACGCACCTGCGGAGGTCAAGCCAATCGACGACGACGTGGCAACCCTCGCCGCGGGCGCGTGGAAGCGCTTCGAGGAGCTGCGCGCGCGGTTCGCCGACCCCGCGACGCCGTATCTCGCGCGCCCACACCCGCACCGCGCGCCCGAGTTCTCCGACTACATGCACCTCGCGCGCGTCGCCGAGTGGGGTGGCGTTTGACCACGCTCGACCCCCGCGGCGAGGCGATCGCGGCACAGCGCCGCGCGGCCGACCCTGCCGTCTCCGCCTGGGTCGGGGCCTCTGCCGGGTCGGGCAAGACGACGCTGCTCACCAACCGCGTGCTCAGGCTCCTGCTCGGCGGCTGCGAGCCCGGGCGCATCCTCTGCCTCACCTACACCCGCGCGGCGGCGGCCGAGATGGCAACGCGGCTCGGCGCGCGGCTCGGCCAATGGGCAGCGCTGGACGACGCCGCGCTTGCCGAGGCACTCGACGACCTCGGCGTCGCGGCCGATTCCGCAACGATGGCGCGTGCGCGCGGGCTGTTCGCCCGCGTGCTCGACCAGCCGGGCGGGTTGCGCATCGCCACCATCCACGCCTTCTGCCAGAGCCTGCTGCGCCGCTTCCCGATCGAGGCAGCCGTCGCGCCGCATTTCGCGCTGATCGAGGAGCGTGACCAGGCGGAGCTTCTCGCCGCCGCGCGCGACCAGGCGCTGGGCGAACAGACGGCCGGCATCGCCGCCGCACTCGAGACGGTGGCACCGCTGGTCGATGACGCGCGTTTCGCCGGCCTCGTCACCGGTGTTCTCGGGGCCCGAGGGCGCGTGTCGCGCGCGCTTGCGGCCGAGCAGGGTGTCACTGAGATGCAGCGCCGCGCGCTCTCCCTCGGCGATGACGAGACCGAGGAGAGCATCCTCGCCGTAGCCTGCGCGCGGGACCTGACCCGGCTCTCGCGGGCCGCGGCGGCACTCGCCCTCGGCGGGGTGGACGACCAGAAATGTTCCATTGCGCTACGGGAATGGCTTGCCGCTGACGCCCCGGCGCGGGCGACGGGCTGGGATCGTTGGCGCGGCGTCTTCATCAAGCAGGATGGCGATATCCGCACCCGGCTCGCGTCAAAGAAGGCGATCGCCGTGATGCCCGACATCCTCGACGTCATGGGCACCGAGGCAACGTTCGTCCTCGATACCGAGGCGAAGCTCCGCGCCGCACGCGCGGCGCGCGCCTCGTCAGCACTCATGCGCCTCGTCAGCCCCGTCATCGCTGCCTATGCGCGGCGCAAGCATATCCGCGCCGGGCTCGACTACGAGGACCTCATCACCTGCGCGCGCACGCTGCTGGGCAACACCGATACGGCGTGGGTGCAGTACAAGCTCGATGGCGGGCTTGACCACGTGCTGCTCGACGAGGCGCAGGACACCTCGCCGGCGCAATGGGACGTGGTGGAGAAGCTCACCGCCGAGTTCTTCTCCGGCCTCGGCGCGCGCGACGATCTCGCCCGCACGCTGTTCGCGGTGGGCGACGTGAAGCAGAGCATCTATCGCTTCCAGGGCGCGGCGCCGGTGCTGTTCAGCGCCGCGCGCGAGAAGGCGGCGTCGCGCGTCACCGCCATGCATGGGAGCTCGCATTTCCGCGCCGAGCAGCTTGCCGTGTCGTTCCGCTCGACCGCCCCGGTGCTCGCGCTCGTCGATGCGGTGTTCGCCGATCCAACCGCCGCCAAGGGCGTGGCCCTCGATGGTGGCGCGATCACGCACCGGCCGGCGCGCACGGGCCAGGCAGGCAGCGTCACGCTCTGGCCCCTCGTCGCGTCCGATCCGACGCCGGAGGACACGACCTGGGAGCCCGAGCCTAGCAAGCGTGCGCGCAAGGGCGAGGAGAAGCTCGCCGAAACCATTGCCGCGGCGATCGAGGCGTGGGTGGGCACCGAGATCCTGCCGGCGCGCGAGCGAACGATGCGGGCTGGCGACATCGTCGTTCTCGTGCGCCATCGCGGCGTGTTTGTCGGCCAGCTCGTGCGCGCACTGAAGCGCCGCGGCGTGCCGGTCAGCGGCATCGACCGCATGAGGCTCGTCACCGAGCTCGCGGTGATGGACGTTCTCGCGACACTCGACGCGTTGCTGCTGCCGGAGGATGACCTCACCTTCGCCTGTGCCCTGCGCTCGCCGATCTTCGGGATCAGCGATGCCTCGCTCATGGACCTCGCCGTCGGGCGCGGGCGGCGCAGCCTGCGCGACACGCTGCGGCGGCGCGCGGGCGAGCGGGACGAGTGGCGCGCGGCGGAGGACCTGTTCTCGGCGCTCGCCGCACGGGCGGATTTCGATACGCCGCATGCGCTGATCGCCCGCCTGCTCGGCCCGCTCGGCGGCCGCGCGCGGCTGCTTGCCCGCCTCGGCCCCGATGCGGCCGATCCGCTGGACGAGCTGATGAACACCGCGCTGGCGCACGAGCACGCACACCCGCCGAACCTGCAGGGCTTCCTCGCCTGGCTCCGCGCGGGGGCTGCCGAGATCAAGCGCGAACAGGAAGCCGGTGCCGATGCGGTGCGGGTGATGACGGTGCATGGCGCGAAGGGCCTCGAAAGCCCGGTGGTGATCCTCGCCGACACCACCGCCATCGCGGGCAAGGTTGCCCCCCTCGTGTGGGTGAAGGATGCAGCGTCAGGCGACGACGTGCCGCTCTGGTCGCCGCGCAACGAGTTCCGCGCCGCGCCGATCGCCGCGGCGCGCGAGGTCGAGAGCGACGCCGAGCACGAGGAGTATCGGCGCCTGCTCTACGTCGCGCTCACGCGGGCGGAGGACAGGCTCGTCATCACCGGCGCGCTCAGCCGAAAAAGCCCCGGCAAGGATGCCGGCTGCTGGTACGACCTGGTCGAGGCCGGGTTCCATCGCCTGGCCGGCGAAGGCGCGGCGCCGATCACCTTCGACCCTGGCGCACTCATCGGCGAGCCTGGCTGGACGAGCGGGGGCTGGCACTACGCGACGGCGCAGGCCCCGGGGGCGGAGCGCCGGCGCGAGGCGGAGGGTGCCACGGCATCGTCACGGGCCGTGGTGCCAGCATGGGCCCGCGCCGCCCCGCCGGGCGAGGAAACGCCCCCTCGCCCCCTCGCCCCCTCGCGCGAGGAGGGGGAGGACCCGCCCGCCGCCTCGCCGCGCGGCAGGGCCCGGTCGGAGGCGCGCTTCCGCCGTGGCACGCTCGTCCACGCGCTGTTGCAGCATCTACCCGCGGTGCCGCCCGACCGTCGCGCGGCGGCGGCACGCGCCTGGCTCGCCGCCCCCGGCCAGGGGCTCGGCGCGGCCGAGGTGGAGGAGATCGCGGCAGAGACGCTCGCGATCATCACAGGCGAACGCTTCGCTGCCCTCTTCGCGCCCGACGCGCTTGCCGAGGCGCCGATCGCCGGCCGCATCGGCGCCCGCGTCGTCGCGGGCCAGGTTGATCGCCTCGCCATCACCGACAGCGCCGTGCTGGTGGCGGATTTCAAGACCAACCGCCCCCCGCCGGAGCGGGTGGAGGATGTGGCGTCGGTCTATCTGCGGCAGATGGCGGCCTATCGCGCCGTGCTGCGGCAGGTGTTCCCGGGCCGCGCCGTCACCTGCGCGCTGGTCTGGACATACGCCGCACGCATGATGGAACTGCCCGACGCGCTGTTGGACGCGCATGCCCCAGCCCCCATGTGACAGTTTCGCGCAGGCCGCCGCTTGGCCTCGATGCGGATTGCCGTGCTAAAACCCCCACCCTGCGACCCAGCCAGGCCCTTGCGCCTTGGCAGAACCCGGAGAGAGCGCATGAGCACGAGCACCAAGCCCGTGACGGATGCCAGCTTCGAGATGGACGTGCTGAAGTCCGACCATCCCGTGCTGGTGGATTTCTGGGCCGAATGGTGCGGCCCCTGCCGCGCGATCGCGCCCGCGCTCGACGAGATCGCCACGACCTATGCCGGCAAGCTCACCGTCGCCAAGGTGAATGTCGACGAGAACCCCGTGACGCCGAACCGCTTCGCGGTGCGCGGCATCCCGACGCTGATGATCTTCAAGGGCGGCCAGCCCGTCGCCACAAAGATGGGTGCCGACAGCAAGGGTAACCTCGCCGCCTGGGTGGACTCGAATCTGTGATCGCTTCTGCCGCGCGGTGAACCCCTCGCGGGGTTTGCCGCGCGGCATTGCTGCCCCATCTCCCGTGGGTCACCGATCCGGGGAGATGCTGATGGTCCGATCCCTTCTTCTTGCCCTGCCGCTCGCGCTGGCAGCCGCCGCCGCCTCGGCCCCCGCCTCGGCAGAGGTTGTGACGAGCGAACGCGCGACGTTCCGCGTGAGCGTCATCGCCGGCGGCCTCGAGAACCCCTGGGGCCTCGCCGTGCTGCCGGATGGGCAGAAGCTGGTGACGGAGCGGCCAGGCCGCGTCCGCCTCGTCGGCACGGATGGGCGCGTCTCCGCCCCGCTTGCCGGCACGCCGGCCACGGTCGCTGCGCGGCAGGGCGGCATGCTCGATGTCATCCTGCACCCGCGCTTTGCCGAGAACCGCTTCGTTTATCTCTGCCATGTGACCGAGGGGCAGGGAGGGACGTCGAGCACGATCACGCGCGTAACGTTCGCGGGCGAGCGGTTCAGCGACGCACGGACGATCTTCAGCGTGACTCCACGCGTTTCTAATGGCCTGCATTTCGGCTGCCGCATGGCCTTCGGGCGTGACGGCATGCTCTACGCCGGCTTCGGCGACAGGTTCCAGATGAACCGCTCGCAGGACCTCGCCGACCTCAACGGCAAGATCATCCGCGTGACGGAGGACGGTGCGATCCCGGCCGACAACCCCTTCGTCGGGCGCGCCGGCGCGCGGGGCGAGATCTGGTCATGGGGCCATCGCAACATCCAGGGGCTGCTGGTCGACCCGGGGACGGGCGCGCTCTGGGCGCATGAGCATGGGCCGCAGGGTGGTGACGAGGTGAACCTGGTCATGCGCGGGGCGAACTATGGCTGGCCGCGCGCCACGCACGGCGTGAACTATGGCGGGTCGACCATTACCGAGAACCGGTCATTGCCCGGCATGACGGACCCGCTGCATGTGTGGGTTCCCTCGATCGCTCCCTCCGGCTTCGCGGCGGTGACGGGACCGGCCTTCCCGGGGTGGCAGGGCAGCCTGCTCGTCGGCGCGCTGCGTGACCGCACGTTGGTGCGCCTCACGCGCGAGGGCGACCGCATCGTCGCGGAGGAGCGGATCGCGATGTTCGGCGAACGCATCCGCGACGTGCGCGTCGGCCCCGATGGCCGTGTGTATGTGCTGACCGACAGCCGCGAAGGCGCGATCTGGCGACTCGATCCCGCCTAGCGCGTCATCCGCTGTGGCGGATCACGCTCCAGCCATTTGTTTGCGAGCAATATCATCCGCTTACGGATCGCTTCGCGATTCAAGGTAAGCGGATATTGCTCTAGCCGTTCTCCCGCAGCACGACGCCGGCAAGGTAGAGGCTGCCGCAGATCAGGATGCGCGCGGGCGGCCCACCGGCAGCGGCGATGGCAGCGACCGCATCGGCCACGCGCGGCCCGATGCGCGCGATGCCGCCTGAGGCAGCGATGATCGCCTCCGGCGGCTGCGCGAGGTGTTGGTCCGGTTCCGCGACGGCCCAGAGGCTGGCGGCGTGCGGAATGATCGGGGCGAGGAACCCCTCCGTCCCCTTGCCCGACTTCATGCCGACGATGACGTGCCACGGCGCGGACGCATCGGCCGCGAGATGCGCGCCGATCATCTGGCCGGCATCGGCGTTGTGCCCGCCATCGAGCCAGAGCTCCCAGCCTTCAGGCAGCGGCGAGACAAGCGGCCCGGCAACGAGGCGTTGCAGCCGTGCTGGCCAGACGGCGGTGGCAAGGCCGCGGGCGACGGCATCGGCCGTGATGCGCGCATCGCCCATCGCGCGCAACGCGGCGATGGCGATGCCGGCGTTGTCGTGCTGGTGCGCGCCCGGCAGCGCGGGCAGCGGCAGGTCGAGCACGCCCGCCCCGTCCTTGTAGCGGAGGCCCGCGCCAGCCGGCGCGATCGTCCACGCTTCGTCACGCGCCAGCAACGATGCGCCGGCGGAACGGGAGGCCTCGGCGATCACGGCCATCGCGGCGGGCTCCTGCCGCCCCGTGGCACAGGGAACGCCGGGCTTAATGATGCCCGCCTTCTCGAAGGCGATGGCAGCCAGCGTGTTGCCGAGGAAGTCCATGTGGTCCATCGCCACATGGGTGATCGCGGTCGCTGCCGGCCGCGCGACCACGTTCGTGGCATCGAGCCTGCCGCCGAGGCCGACCTCGAGGACCAGCAGGTCAGCCGGCGCCTCGGCGAACAGCAGCAGCGCGGCGGCGGTGGTGATCTCGAACACCGTGATCGGGTCCTCGCCGTTCGCTGTCTCGGCGCGTTGCAGCGCATCGGTCAGCGCGGCGTCCGTCACGAGATGGCTCGCAAGCCTGATGCGCTCATGGAACGTCACGAGATGGGGCGAGGTGTAGACATGCGTGCGAAGCCCCGCCGCCTCGGCGATGGCACGCGCGAAGGCGCAGGTCGAGCCCTTGCCGTTCGTGCCCGCGACATGCAGCACCGGCGGCAGGCGACGTTCGGGGTGGCCCAAGCGGGCGAGCAGCCGCTCGAGCCGCCCGAGCGAGAGGTCGATCAGCTTCGGGTGAAGGCGTGCGAGCCGTGCCATCACCGTCTCTGATGGCGCGGTGGTCATGGACCGCGCGTCAGGGAGCAGGGATTGCGGGAAGGGCGATTATCGCTGCCTCGGGCCGGGCGGCGCGTCGCGCGGCAGGCTCGGTGAGAAGGCCGATCAGCCGCCCCAGCGTCTCCCGCAGTTCGGCCCGCTTGACCACGAGGTCGACCATGCCGTGCTCGTTGAGATACTCGGCCCGCTGGAACCCATCCGGCAGCTTCTCGCGCACCGTCTGCTCGATCACGCGTGCGCCAGCGAAGCCGATCATCGCCCCCGGTTCGGCGATGTGCACGTCACCCAGCATGGCGAAGGAGGCGGTGACGCCGCCCGTCGTCGGGTCGGTCAGCACGACGATGTAGGGAAGCCCCGCTTCCTTCACGAGCTGCACGGCGATGGTCGTGCGCGGCATCTGCATCAGGCTGAGCGCGCCTTCCTGCATGCGCGCGCCACCCGAGGCGGTGATGACGACGAGGGCGGCTTCCTGCAGCACCGCGAGCCGTGCGGCGGCGACCAGCGCCTCGCCAACGCCCGAGCCCATCGATCCGCCCATGAAGTCGAACGCGAAGGCGGCGACCACGGCACGCTGGCCGGCCACCGTGCCGTGGGCGACGATGATCGCGTCATCGAGCTCGGTGTCGGCGCGCGCTGCCTTCAGCCTGTCGGCGTAGCGCTTCTGGTCGCGGAAGTGCAGTGGATCGGACGGCACGGGGGGAAGCTCGATCGTCGCGTAGCCCTCGTCCATCACGCTCGCCAGCCGCTCCTTCGCAGGCAGGCGCATGTGGTGGCCGCAATTTGGGCAGACGCGGAGGTTCTTGGCGAACTCCAGGTGGAAGATCATCTGCTCGCACGCGGGGCATTTGTGCCAGAGATTCTCAGGCACGTCCTTCCGGCCGAGCAGCGTGCGGATCTTCGGCCTGACGTAGTTGGTGAGCCAGTTCATCGTTCGCTTTTCAGATCATTCCGCAGCTTGGTTGTTCCGGCGGGCGCCGCGCACGCCGGCGGCCAGCGCGCGCACCTGGTCGAGCACCTTCTCCACCGTGCCCGGCTTCGCGCGGCCCGCCTCGTCGAGATCGCCCGAGAGCGTGTCGATCAGCGCCGAGGCGACCACGGCGGCATCCGCCAATCGCACCGCGGCGGCGGCCTGTTCGGGCGTGCGCACGCCGAAGCCGACGGCGACGGGAAGCGTCGTGGCGCGGCGGATGCGGGGGATCGCGTCAGCCAGCTGCGCCTCGGAGGCCGAGCGCGTGCCGGTGATCCCGGTGATCGAGACGTAGTAGACGAAGCCGCCGGAGCCCGCGAGCACGACGGGAAGCCGCTTATCGTCCGTGGTGGGGGCGACGAGGCGGATCAATTCCAGCCCGGCAGGACCGGTGTGCACCGTGAGTTCATCGGCCTCCTCGGGCGGAAGGTCGACGATGATCAGCCCGTCGACGCCGGCATCGGCCGCGTCGGCGGCGAAACGTTCCGGGCCATAGCTGAGAACGGGGTTGTAGTACCCCATCAGCACGATCGGCGTCGCTGCATCCAGGCTCCGGAAGCCGCGCACCATGTCGAGCGTGGCGGGAAGCGTCGCCCCCGCCTTCAGCCCGCGTTGGGCGGCACGCTGGATCGTCGGTCCATCCGCCATCGGGTCGGTGAAGGGAACGCCGATCTCGATGAGGTCGGCGCCGGCGGCCGGCATGCCGGCGAGCAGGGCCTCCGACGTCGCGCGGTCAGGGTCGTACGCCTCGACGAAGGTGATCAGCGCACCGCGCCCCTCCGCAGCGACTGCGGCGAAGCGCGTGGCGATGCGGTTGGGGCCGCCGGCGGGAAGGCGATTTGATGTCACAGCTTCACCCCCAGCGCCTCGGCGACGGTGAAGATGTCCTTGTCGCCGCGGCCGCAGAGATTCATCAGGATGATCGCGTCATCGGGCAGCGTCGTCGCGATCTTCGCGACATGCGCGAGCGCATGCGCGGGTTCGAGTGCCGGGATGATGCCTTCCGTGCGGGTGCAGAGCTGGAACGCCTCCAGCGCCTCGCCATCCGTCACCGCGACGTACTCGACGCGGCCGAGCTCATGCAGCCACGAATGCTCGGGGCCGACGCCGGGATAGTCGAGGCCGGCCGAGATCGAGTGCGCCTCGAGGATCTGCCCGAACTCGTCCTGCAGCAGGTAGGTGCGGTTGCCGTGCAGCACGCCGGGCCGGCCCTTGGACAGCGACGCCGCATGCTGGCCGCTATCGAGCCCATGCCCTGCCGCTTCCACGCCGACGAGGCGTACGCCCGTATCGTCGAGGAACGGGTAGAACAGCCCCATCGCGTTCGACCCGCCACCGATCGCGGCGACCGCGATGTCAGGCAGCCGGCCGGTGGCGCGCAGCATCTGCTGCTTCGCCTCGATGCCGATGACCGACTGGAAATCCCGCACCATCGCGGGATACGGGTGCGGACCGGCGACCGTTCCGATCAAGTAATAGGTGTCGGTGACGTTGGCGACCCAGTCGCGCAGCGCCTCGTTCATCGCATCCTTCAACGTCGCCGCGCCCGATGTCACGGGCTTCACCTCGGCGCCGAGCAGCTTCATGCGGAACACGTTGGGCGACTGCCGGGCAACGTCGGTCGCACCCATGTAGATCGTGCAGGGGAGGCCGAACAGCGCGCAGACCGTTGCGGTGGCGACGCCATGCTGGCCAGCGCCCGTCTCGGCGATGATGCGCGTCTTGCCCATGCGCCGCGCGAGCAGGATCTGGCCCATGCAGTTGTTGATCTTGTGCGCGCCCGTGTGGTTCAGCTCGTCGCGCTTGAACCACACCTGCGCGCCACCGAGCGCCTTGGTCAGCCGCTCGGCGAACCAGAGCGGGCTCGGCCGGCCGACATAGTCGGCGAGGTAGCGGTCGAGCTCCGCCTGGAACGACGGGTCGGCCTTGCACGCCTCGTAGGCCTTTTCGACCTCGAGGATCAGCGGCATCAGCGTCTCGGCGACGTAGCGGCCGCCGAAGGTGCCGAAATGCCCACGCTCGTCCGGCCCACTCTTGAAGCTGTTGGGCTTCAGGCTGTTGGGCAGAGCGGGGGATAGGGGCTTGTTCACGTCTCGCCTCCCGGATGGAAGCGGCGGTCTTAGCCCAATCGCGTGCCCCGGCCTAGGGGAGGAAGGGGGGTGGCGACCGCCCTCACCCTGTCCCTCTCCCGCGAGCGGGAGAGGGACGCATCTGCGACACCTCGCCCCAGCGTCCCCTCTCCCCCAGCGGGGGAGAGGGCAAGGGTGAGGGGGCTCTCGCCCCCCGCCCGGGTCGTTCAGCCGCGCGAACCGGCCTGGCCGGCAAGCGCGAGGGGAATCACGTCGAAGCGCTGGCCGTCCGTCACGACCTGCACCGCCGGGCCCTGGGCAACCGCAGGGGCCGCCGTCACGAAGCGGGGCTGCGCATCGCCATGGCCACCGACATGCTGTGCCGCCACGATCGGGCGCGCCTGGCCGGCCACCGGCGCCTCGGCCGAGGCGAAGGCGGGGGAGGCGCCAACCAGGAGGGCGGCGGCGGCGAAGGCGGTGGCGAAGAGCTTGCTCATGGAAGTCATCCTTTTCTTCTCGTCATCGGGAACCTCGGCGGAGGGTTCCGCGAGGGACGCGGCGTCAACCGCATCGGATGAACGGAAGATGACCCCGGAGCGTCATTCGCGCCAACGCGGGAACGGGATGTTCACCATCGGCCTGCCAGATGACACGACAGCGCGAGAAGGGGTAACCTCAGGTCGTTTCACCCCGGGCGCCAGCTTCACCACGGGCGCCAGCTTCACCACGGGCGCCAGCTTCACCACGGGCGCCAGCTTCACCACGGGCGGCAGCGATGAAGGCGGTGATCAGCGCCGCGTCCTTCACTCCCCGCGCGCGTTCCACCCCGCTCGACACATCCACGCCCGGCGCCCCGGCTGTCGCGATGGCCTCCGCCACGTTGCCAGGGCTCAGCCCGCCGGCGAGCAGCCAGGGTACCGGCACCGCCGCCCCCTGCATGATCGACCAGTCGAACGCCCCCGCATTGCCGCCGGGGCGCGTGGCGTCGGGCGGCGGCTTGGCATCGAACAGCAGCAGGTCGGCCACGGCGCCGAAACGCGTGATCGCCTCTGTCACCTCGGCCCGCGTGGCCACACCCACCGCCTTCATCACCCGGATGCCGAACCGCGCGCGGATGGCAGCGAGGCGCGCCGCATCCTCCTCGCCATGGAGCTGGAGGATGTCGAGCGGGATGGCGGCGAGGGTCGCGGCGAGCGTCGCGTCATCGGCATCGACGAACAGGCCGACGCGGAGCGGCCCGCCCGTGTGGCGGGCGGAGAGGGCGGCGGCCGCGTCGGGCGTGATGGCCCGCGGGCTCGGCGGGAAGAACACGAGGCCGATCATGTCGGCCCCCGCAGCAACCGCAGCGTCGAGCGCATCCGCCGTCGTGATGCCACAGATCTTGACCGTCACGCTCATGCGAGCGACGCAGCGATCGCCCTCGCCGCTTCGGCAGGATCGGGGGCGCCCGTGAGAGGGCGGCCGAGCACGAGCCAGTCAGCGCCGGCAGCGACCGCTTGTTCCGGCGTCATCACCCGCTTCTGGTCACCGGCATCGGCACCAGCGGGGCGGATGCCGGGCACTACGAGCGCCACGTCGGGCCCCAACGTGGCGCGCAACGGCGCGACCTCATGGGCCGAGCAGACGAGCCCGTCCGCCCCTGCCGCGATCGCCAGCTGCCCGAGCCTGAGCACCTGCTGCGCCGGCCCGCCTGCCACGCCGGTGGCGGCGAGATCAGCCGCGCCAAGGCTCGTCAGCACCGTGACGGCGAGCAGCATGGGACGCATGGCGCCTGCTGTCCCGGCAGCCTTCTCCGCCGCCTCGCGCGCGGCGGCGATCATCGCCTCGCCGCCGCCTGCGTGCAGCGTCAGCATCGCGACGCCGAGCGTGGCGGCTGACCGCGTGGCGCCGGCGACGGTGTTGGGAATGTCGTGCAGCTTGAGGTCGAGGAAGACCGGCGTTCCCGCCTCCGCGACCGCTGCCACCGCAGACGGCCCATGCGCGACGAAGAGTTCGAGCCCGACCTTCACGAGTCCGACATCACGGCCAAGCGCGCGGGCCCAGCCGGCGGCGCGGGCAGGGTCGGGGGTGTCGAGTGCTGCGATCAGCCGCGCGGCGGGTGTTGTCGGGCGTGCGAGCATGGGGGTGACGTAGCAGCCGCCGACGCACGCCGCCAGCGTGGGTTCAGCGCGGGGGCGGCAGAACCGCGGGGCGTTCCGTCGGCGCCGAACCAGGGCCGGGGGCGCGGGCGAGCGACTTCTTCAGCTGGTCGACCTCAGCCCGGAGAGCGTTGGTGCTGTTCTCGAGGCGCCGCGCGCGCATCCGCACCGGCAGCGCCGTGGTCCATACCACGATCGCGCCGAACAGGAAGGCGATGGCCGAGACGGCGAGGACGGCGACGGAGAGCGGCAGTTCCACCGTCACGTCGAACGGCCAGAGGCCGAGCGTGACGGGGGCGGTGTTCGACACGGCGAACAGCACGAGGAGTGCCGCGAGTGGGATGGTCAGTAGCCATGAGGCTCGCATGTCGTTTCCCCCGGCTCAGCGTGACGCTGCCTGGGGCGCGCGGGCGGGTGCATGGTTCAGCCGGTCGCGCAGGTCCTTGCCGGCCTTGAAGAAGGGAACGACCTTCTCCGATACCGAGACCGCCACGCCGGTGCGCGGGTTGCGGCCGGTGCGGGCATCGCGCTTCTTGACCGAGAAGGCGCCGAAGCCACGAAGCTCAACCCTGTCGCCGCGCGACAGCGCCAGCACGATCTCGTCGAACACGGTGCCGATGATCGCCTCGACATCACGCTGCATCAGATGCGGGTTGCGGCGCGCCAGCTCGGCGATCAGCTCCGACCGTGTCATTCGACGCCCCCCCGACTTCCAACAGACAGCGAAGGGTGCCAGATGGCCATCAGGCCGTCAAGGCTAAGCCGTTCTGAAACAAGGGCTTTTCTCGCGTCACGCAACAGCCGCGGAATGAGCCGCTCAGACTCGTCGTCCATCATCTCGCGGACGGGCAGGCTGACCGGCACACCCTTCGCGGCCGCAAGCCAGGCGCGAGCCTCCGTCTCTCCGCCGATCGCATCGACGAGGCCGGCACCCACCGCCTGGCGACCGGTGAACACGCGGCCATCGGCGAGCGTGCGCACGCGCCCCTCGTCCATCCCACGCCCGGCCACGACCATGGCCACGAACTGGGCGTAGAGGTCCTGGATCACGGCGTTGAGCGCCGCGCGGCCTTCCTCGGTCAGCGGCCGCAGCGGCGAGGGCTGGTCCTTGAGCGGACCTGACCTGATCGCCTCGGCGCGGATGCCGAGGCTTTCCAGCAGGCCGGAGAAATCCGCCGTCTGCATGATCACGCCGATCGAGCCCGTGACGGTCGACTCCCGGGCAAAGATCCGCTCGGCCGGCAGCGCGACCATGTAGCCGGCCGAGGCAGCCGTTCCGCCCATCACCGCGACGACAGGCTTCCTTGCCGCGACCACGGCGAGTGCCCGGTGCAGCGCCTCGCCGCCCGAGACGGTGCCGCCAGGGCTGTCGATGGCAACGATCAGCGCGCGCGTGCTTGTGTCATCGGCAAGCTTTGCGAGCGCCTCGTCACGCTCACGGTCCTCGGTGATGACGCCGCTCACGGTCAGCCGCGCCACGGAGGCGCCGAGCAGCGCGCGGCCAGGGACCGCCTCGCGCGCGACGAGGGCGATCGCGCCAAGCACGGCGATGACGGCGACGGCGCGCCAGAAGGCGAGGCCGCGCTTGAGGCGGCGGCGGTCGATAAGGAGGTCGCTTTCGAGGGCCATGGACGAGATATGCCAGGGACGCGGCGCCGCGTCACGCGCGGCGCGTTTTCCTTGCCCTCAGGCGCCGGGCGCCACCTCCGGTGGCTTGGCTCGCCGCAGGGGCGGCGGGCCGCATTCGCGGCCTTGGAAAAGAAAGCGGGCGGCACCGTTGCCGGTGCCGCCCGCCGTTACGCCAGGAGAGCGTCGCCCCTGAGGGCGAAACCTCACTCCTTGGTGTCGTTCGCCATCTGGTTCCGGCGGCGGATCGCCGCACCGAGGATGTCGCCGAGCGAGGCGCCGCTGTCGGAGGAACCGAACTCCGCCATCGCCACCTTCTCCTCCTCCATCTCGCGCGACTTCACCGAGAGGGTGAGGCGGCGCGTCTGGCGGTCGACGGCGATGATCTTGGCGTCGATCTTGTCGCCGACGCCGAAGCGATCGGGGCGCTGGTCCTGGCGGTCACGCGCGAGCTCCGCCTTGCGGATGAAGCCCGTCACCGCCTCGTCGATCTTCACCTCGAGGCCGTTCGCCTGCACCGACGTGACGACGCAGGTCACGACCGAGCCCTTGATCAGCTTGTCCATCACGCCGGCTGCCGGGTCGACCGAGAGCTGCTTCACGCCGAGGCTGATGCGCTCCTTCTCGACATCGACGTCGAGCACCTTGGCCTCGACCATGTCGCCCTTCTTGAAGTTGGCGATCGCGGCCTCGCCCGCCTCGTCCCAGCTGAGGTCGGAGAGGTGGACCATGCCGTCGATGTCGCCGGGAAGGCCGAGGAACAGGCCGAACTCGGTGATGTTGCGCACCTCGCCCGACACCGTGGTGCCGACCGGGTGGGTATCGACGAATTCCTCCCACGGGTTGCGCATGCACTGCTTGAGGCCGAGCGAGATGCGGCGCTTCACCTGGTCGACGTCGAGCACCATCACCTCGACCTCCTGGGAGGTGGAGACGATCTTGCCCGGGTGGACGTTCTTCTTCGTCCACGACATCTCGGACACGTGCACGAGGCCTTCCACGCCCGGCTCCAGCTCCACGAAGGCGCCGTAGTCGGTGATGTTGGTCACGCGGCCCATGTACTTCGCACCCATCGGGTACTTGGCGGCCACGCCCTCCCACGGATCGGCGAGCAGCTGCTTCATGCCGAGCGAGATGCGCTGGGTGTCCTGGTTGAAGCGGATCACCTGCACTTTCACCGTCTGGCCGACCTGCAGCGCCTCCGACGGGTGGTTGATGCGGCGCCAGGCGATGTCGGTGACGTGCAGCAGGCCATCGACGCCGCCGAGATCCACGAAGGCGCCGTAGTCGGTGATGTTCTTCACCACGCCGTCGAGGATCATGCCTTCCTTCAGGCCCTGCACGAGCTCGGCCCGCTGCTCGGCGCGGGTTTCCTCGAGCACGGCGCGGCGCGAGACGACGATGTTGCCGCGCGCGCGGTCCATCTTGAGGATCTGGAAGGGCTGCGGGCTGCCCATCAGCGGGCCCACGTCACGCACCGGGCGGATATCGACCTGGCTGCCGGGGAGGAACGCCACCGCGCCGCCGAGATCGACGGTGAAGCCGCCCTTCACGCGCCCGAAGATCACGCCGTTGCAGCGCTGCTGCGCGGCGAAGGCCTTCTCGAGGTTGGTCCAGGCCTCCTCGCGGCGGGCCTTCTCGCGGGAGAGGATGATCGAGCCGTCACGGTCCTCGTAGCGATCGACGTACACCTCGATCATGTCGCCGGGCTTCACCTCGGCCTTCTGGCCTGGTGGAGCGAATTCCTTCAGCGGGACGCGGCCTTCCGACTTGAGGCCCACGTCGACGACGGCAACGTCGCCGTCGAGGCGCAGCACGCGCCCGGTGATGACGCTTCCGTCGAAGCCGCTGTCCTTGCCGAGCGTTTCGTCGAGCAGGGTCGCGAAATCTTCCATGACGGGAGCGGTCTGGGTATTGGCCATGTGGTCGATGTCTTCCTTCGAGCCCGCTGGTCCGACCCTGTCGGACCTTGCTGCGGGGCCTGCGCGCCCGTCCGGTCGTGCGTTTCGCGCGAGAGGAGCGGTCACGACTTGCCCGGGTTCACCCTCGGGCCGGTTGCGACGACGGGCCGGTTCGCGGCCCGTTGGCTGGCGATGGACCATCGATCGGTAATGGCCGCCAACACGTCACGGCGCCGCAACCTTCGCTGCGGCGTCCGATCGCGGGTCAGAAACGCCCTCGGGCCGGAAAAGTCAAGCTGGAAGGCCGGTTCATGCGGGCCCCCTCCCGCAACCCCCGCTGCACCCGGGCGTTGGACGGTCACGCCGTGGAGGGGCGTGCGATGGAGATGCAAGACCCCGCCGAGGCTTCGGCGCGGCGGGACGATGAGCCCGGGTTCGTGCGCAAAGTACTGATCGTGCTGGCGCTCGCGGCGCTGGCGCTCCTCGCCTGGCAGGCACACCTGGCCCTTCTCATCACCTTCGCCGGCATCGTCGTCGCGGTGCTGCTGTCGGCTCTCGCGCACCCGCTCGAAACACGGCTCAGCTTTGGGCGACCCTGGGCATTGCTCGCCGCCGCCGCGGGCCTCGCGGGCCTGCTCGCCCTCGCAGGTGCCCTCGTCGGCGCCGAGGTGGCGGCCCAGGTGAAGGACTTCCTCAGCCGGCTGCCGGAAGCGATCGGCGCGCTCGGCGAGCGGTTCGGCATCGACGTACCCCGCCCGGGCCAGACCAGCGGCGAGGATGCAGCGGCGCTCCTCGGCGCGATCGACCCGTCCTGGCTCGGTGGCGTGGCGGGGCAGGTGGCGAGCGTCGGCGGCGCGCTGGTCAATGCGCTCTCGGCCCTCGTGGTCGCGGTGATCGGCGGCTGGTTCCTCGCGGCCGACCCGGCCCTCTATCGCCGCGGCGTGACGCTGCTGCTGCCCCTGAACCAGCGGCGCAGGACAGAGGTGGCAATGGAGGCATCCGGCGAGGCACTTCGCCTCTGGCTCGGCGCGCAGGCTGTCTCGATGCTGCTGATCGGCATCCTCGCCTGGCTCGGCACCTGGGCGATCGGGCTTCCCTCGCCTGTCGCGCTGGGCCTGTTCGCGGGGCTCGCCGCCTTCGTGCCGCTGATCGGCGCGGTTGCAGGTGCGGTGCCCGCGCTCCTGCTCGCGCTCACCGAGGGCGGCGATGCCGTGCTGTGGACGGCGGGGCTGTTCATTGCGATCCAGCAGCTCGAATCGAACATGATCGCGCCGCTCGTGCAGCGGCACATGGTCGACCTGCCGCCGGCGCTGGTGCTGTTCGCGGTCGTGGCGATCGGGCTTCTGTTCGGCCTGCCGGGCGTGATCCTCGCCGCCCCGATCACGGTCGCGGCGTTCGTCCTCGTGAAGCTGCTCTATGTCCGCGAGACGCTCGGCCACGACACGGAGGTTCCCGGCGAGGAGGGCTGACGAACGGCAGTCCCTCTCCTCAGGGGAAACCGGGCGGGAACACGTGCAGCCCATCAGTCCCGAGCGGCAGCGGGATCACCGAGCGCACGGCAGAGAGCGCCAGCGTGCCGTAGAGATGCGGGAACTGGCCCGGCCGCCCGCCGCCCGATGAGGCCGGCTCGAACCGCAGCGCATCACCGAGCGGGGCGATGTGGACGGCGACCAGCAGCAGGTCGGCCACTCCGGCGCGGTGTTTCGCTGCCGACGCACGCGCCTGATAGGCGGTCGAGAAGTGCAGGAACCCGTCGCGCGCATCATCGGCGCTGCCGGCATAGGCGCCCGCGCTCATCGCCGCCGCCCAGTCGGGCGCGCGCACCAGGGTGTAGACCAGCGCGTCATCCATGCCTTCGCCTCCATCGTGTCCCTGCTTCTCGACGGGAACCGTGCGCCGCGCAACACTCGCTTCCCTGCAACACCGGGAGGCGACCATCACCACCGAGACGATCCTGATCCGCGCCGACGCCATCCTCGAGGGCTTCGCCGACGATGACACCCCCATCCTGCACCATGACGCAGCCATCGCCGTCACAGGCGGCAAGGTCGCCGCGATCGGGCCGTGGGACGCGATGCGCACGGCGCACCCCGGCGCCACCGTGCGGGGTGGCAAGGGAATGGTCGCGATCCCAGGCCTGATCAACGCGCATCACCATGTCGGCACCACGCCGTTGCAGCTTGGCTCGCCCGATCATCCGCTCGAGCTCTGGTTCGCCTCGCGCATGGGGTTCCGCGACCTCGACCTCCGCCTCGACACGCTGTTCTCGGCCTTCGAGATGCTCGCCTCCGGCGTCACGACGGTGCAGCACCTGCATTCGCGCGTGCCCGGCAGCGTGGACAACATCGTCGCCGCCGGGGTGACGGTGGCCGATGCCTATCGCGAGATCGGGATGCGCGCCTCCTACTCGCAGGCGTTCCGCGACCAGAACCGCCTCGTCTACGCGGCGGATGAGGATTTCACCGCCTCGCTGCCACAGGAGCTCCAGCCCGCGACGGCGGCGTTCTTCCAGCGCTTCACCCTGCCGCTGTCCGACCAAGTGGCGGTGTTCGAGGGGCTCCGCGCCGCCCTGGCCGATGACCCGCTGGTGAAGGTGCAGCTCGGCCCGGCGAACCTGCACTGGCTGTCAGACCAGGCGCTCGAGACGACCGCCGAGCTCTCGGCGAAATACGACCTGCCGATGCACCTTCACCTGGTCGAGACGGCCTACCAGCACGAATACGCCAGGCGTCGCACCGGCGGCACCGCGCTTGCCCATGTCAACCGCATGGGGCTTGCAGGCAGGCGGCTGACGATCGGCCACGGCGTGTGGCTGACCGAGAGCGACATCGCGCTCTGCGCGCATACCGGCACGCGCGTCTGCCACAACTGCTCCTCCAATTTCCGGCTGAAATCGGGCCTCGCCCCGGTCAACCAGCTGATGGCGGCGGGCATCGGCGTCGCCCTCGGGATGGACGAGGCCGGCATCAACGACGATCGCGACATGCTGTCGGAGATGCGCCTCGTTCTCCGCACCCACCGAGTGCCGGGCATCGACGCGCCGTTCCCGACGCCCGCACAGGTGCTGCGCATGGCGACGGAGGGGGGGGCCGCGACGACGCCGTTCGGCGAGACGATCGGCCATCTCCGCCCCGGCGCCTGGGCAGACCTCGTGCTGTTCGACTGGGATGCGGTGACGCGGCCCTGGCAGAACCCCGTCATCCCGCTGGTCGACGTGCTGGTTCAGCGGGCGAAGGCGGCCGCGGTCAAGACCGTGATGGTCGCGGGCGAGGTGGTGTACGAGGACGGGCGCTTCACGCGGATCGACCGCGAGGCCATCCTCGATGCGCTGGCGGCCTGGTTCGGCCGCCCGCTCAGCCAGGTGGAGCAGGACCGCTGGGCCCTCGGCGATGCGCTGCTGCCGCATGTCCGCCGCTTCTATGACGGCTACCTCAAGACACCGCTGCCGCGCGGCGGGCCTCTGCAAGGCTAGGCTGGCCAGTCGTGGCAGCGCGGCTGACCATCATCGCGATCGGCCGGGCGCCGGCCTCGTCACCCGAGGCGATGCTGTTCGCGCGCTATGCGGAACGGCTCAAGCCCCCGCTCGGCCTCGTCGCGCTGGCTGACGGGCGCGGCAGCGCGGGCGAGATCAAGGCGCGCGAGGGGGCCGCCATCCTCGCCGCCTTGCCAGCGGGTGCGGTGCTCGTCGTGCTCGACCAGGGCGGGGCGGCGGAGACGACGGAGGCTTTCGCCGGCCGCCTCGGCCGCTGGCGCGAGGCGGGCCGCGACATCGCCTTCGCCATCGGCGGGGCGGAGGGGCATGACCGGCCGGTGCTTGACCGCGCGGCGCATGTGATGAGCCTCGGGCCCGCCACCTGGCCGCACCTGCTCGCCCGCGCGATGCTGGCCGAGCAGATCTTCAGGGCGGACAGCCTGCTGCGCGGCCACCCCTATCACCGCAGCGGGCGACCGTAGCCAGGGCGGAACATTCCGGGCAAAGTGGCTCCACAACCTACGGTGGAGTTACGCATGGCCTGGACACTCGACAAGTTCGGATCGAACCCGACGGGGCTTGCCAAGAAGCTCGCGGTGACGGTGGCGGGGTTCAACGCCAACAACGCGCCGTTCAACCGCCAGGTGGTGGTGAGTGGCGACACCTACACGATCGTCGACTACGGCAAGGGCCCCGAGGGCACGGCCGCGGTGACGGGCGAGACGGGCCAGCAGGTGAACGTCGACTGCGCCCAGGGCATCGGCGGCAACGCCTACCTGCTGCCGTGGGCGTCGAACACGATGTGCGTCTGCGAGGTGCAGCAGAAGCACGACCTGTTCTTCACCTACCGGCTGAACGGCTGCGGCATCATCATCTCGGGCGGTCGGTCGAACCCGACGGTGGTGCACGGCAACACCAAGTCCGACAGCATCCCGGTGACGACGGATGTCGGCGTGATGGGGGCTGCCTATCGCGGCATCTATGTCGGGATGGCGCAGGCGCTCGAGGCGCTTGGCATCGGCGACCCGACGAACCGCAAGGTCTTTGCGCCCGGCGACAACGGCTATATCGGCTTCGCGGGCGTGTGGGGCGTCAAGACCGGCGGCAAGTGGGACTTCTACGCCAACATCTGGGGCACCGCCGGCGCGACGGTCGTGAAGCTCTGGCCGTAAGGCTGCTCGCCGGTCGGTGCGAGAGCCCGTCCGAGAATTCGCTGCGGTGAGTCGGATGGCGATGCTCCCGAGAACCGGCGCGCAGCGGGCCGGCGGCCCGTGAGCACCGGAAGCCCCCAAAAGGCACAAGAGGGGAGCGAAGCCAGACGGCCTCCGCAGTAGAATTATCGGATGGGCTCGCTCAGGCCATGGCGAGGCGCGCCTCGGAATTTCCCGGCTCGCGCAGGATGTAGCCGCGGCCCCAGACGGTGCCGATCAGGTTCGGGCTGCCGGCGGTCGAGAGCTTCTTGCGCAGCTTGCACACGAAGACATCGACGATCTTGATCTCCGGCTCGTCCATGCCGCCGTAGAGATGCGTCAGGATCGCCTCCTTCGACAGCACCATGCCCTTGCGGGTCATCATGAGCTGCAGGATCGCCTGCTCCTTGCCGGTCAGGTGCACATGCCGCCCGTTGACTTTGCAGTCATGCGACTTGAGGTCCATCTCGACCGGGCCGGCGCGCAGCGTCTGGTCGGCGAAGCCGGAGGCGCGGCGGACGATGGCGAGAAGCCGCGCGACCAGCTCCTGCGGCTCGAAGGGCTTGGTCAGGAAATCGTCGGCGCCGAGGGTGATGCCCTTCACGCGGGTGGCGCTGTCGCCATGGCCCGAGAGCATCAGGATCGGCGTGGTGATGCGGGACGTGCGGACGCGGCGGACGAATTCGAGCCCGTCCATGTCCGGCAGCATGCGGTCGAGCACCACGGCGTCGTAGGTGTAGGTCCGCAGGTGGTCGAGGCCGTCTTCGCCGCTGCCGGCAATATCGGTCGTGATCCGGTGCCCACTCAGCAGCGCGGCAACCGACCGTGCAACGACCAGCTCGTCTTCAACGAGAAGTATACGCATCATCCCCTCCAGCTACCCGTCACACCAGGGGCCGCTACCTATGGTAGCATATGCGTTCGTGGTTCTGCCCTGGATTGTCCAGGATGCCCACACAAGCGCACTGGCCGCTTAAGGAGGTTTTCAGATAAACGTTAACGGAGAGTTGAAGCGGGCGGATGCACGCATGCGTTTTCACGCCGCTGCGTGGATCGCGCCGCCTTTCGCACGCGCGCGTCGGCGCGCCACGTGCGGGGCCGCGAGCCGTGTGCGATGCTGAGGCCTCATGCTCCCGTTTGACGCCCTCTCCACCTTCCTGCTGGTGTTCCCGGCGCTGTTCAGCATCGTGAACCCCATCGCCGGCGCCTTCATCTTCCATGAGGCGACGAAATTCCGGGCCGAGGATGACCAGGCGCTGCTCGCGCGCAAGGTCGCACTGTACAGCCTCATCGTCATGCTGGTGGCGATGTGGGGCGGGTCGGTCGTGTTGAACCTGTTCGGCATCTCGATCGCGGCGTTGCGCATCGCGGGCGGCCTGGTCGTCTCGCTCTGGGCCTGGTCGATCCTCTCCGCCCCAGAGGCGCGGGAGGAGCGCAAGCGCGGCGAGGCTGCACCGGCGGCGGAGGGCGATGACGTCGCCTTCTTCCCCCTCACCCTGCCCTTCACCACCGGGCCCGGCACGATCGCGGTGGCGATCGCGCTCGGCTCCTCCAGGCCTTCGGGCGAGGCGCTCATCCCCTACATGATCGGTGCCACGGCAGCGACGCTGGCGATGGCGGTCTCGATCTGGCTTGGCTACCTCTATGCCGGGCGGATCGCCGGCCTGCTCGGCCCATCAGGCAGCCGCACGCTGACGCGGCTCTCCGCCTTCCTGCTTCTGGCCGTCGGTGTGCAGATCACGATCGCCGGCGTGACCGACGTGCTGGCCCCCCTCCTCGCCGCGCGACGGTAGCAGCCGCGCAGTCCATCACTTCCCACAGAGAGCCTGCGCCAGAGTTCGCTGCCGTGAGTCGTATGGCAAGCGTTCCGAGACCCGGCGCGCAGCGGCCTGGAGGCCGTGAGCACCGGAAGCGCAGGAACGCGCCGCCAGACGGCCGCGGCAGTAGAACTATGACGTAGGCTCTCAGCTTTCGGCGCGGATATTGTACTTCTGCACGATCGCGGCCCATCGCGCCGCCTCGGCATTGATGAACGTCTGCAGCTCCTCCGGCGAATTGGCAACGACATCGGCCGCCTGTTCGCCGATCCGCCGCGTGATGTCGGCATCGCGCAGCACCCCGGTCACCTTGCCATGCATCGCCTGCACGATCGGCGTGGGCGTTCCCTTCGGCGCCAGGACGGCCCACCAGGTATAGGCCTCGAACCCTGGCGCCACGGTCTCGGCCAGCGTCGGAACGTCAGGCAGGTCGCGCCAACGCTCCCTGCTGGTGACGGCGAGGATGCGCATGCGGCCAGCGCGGATATGCGGCATCGGCAGGAACAGGTTGGTCATGTAGGACGGCACGTGGCCGGCCAGGGCGTCCTGCATCGCCGGCCCGCCGCCGCGATAGGGAACATGCGTCACCTTGAAGCCCGCCGTGTCGGCCAGCTGCGTCATCGCGAGATGCGCGAGCGTGCCGGAGCCGGAGGTAGCGTAGTTGATCGCCTCGGGGTCCTTCTTCGCCGCGGCGACATAGTCCTGGATGGTCCGCCACGGCGTCGAGGGGTGGACGACGAGCGCCATCGGCCCGCGTGCGACCAGCGTAACGGGCGCGAAATCGCCGATGCCGTCATAGGTCAGGCGCATCAGCGCCGGGTTCACCGCATGCGTGTCGAAGGCGAGCAGCCACGTATAGCCATCCGGCTGGGCACGGGCGACCTCGCCCGCCCCGATCGCGCCCGAGGCACCGCCACGGTTGTCGATGATCAGCGGGCGGCCGAGGCTGTCGTTCAGCTTCTGCTGGATGATGCGGGCAATCCCGTCGGTAGACCCACCTGGCGGCCACGGGACGACCAGGCGCACGGGCCGCTCCGGCCACGCCCCTTGGGCGCGGGCGTTCGTGAAGGGCAATACTGCTGCGGCGCCTGCGGCCGTGAGCAGCGCGCGACGGTTCATCGTCATCCGGACAACCTCCCCTGCGGCGGCCATTCACGGCCCCGCTTCGACGCTCCGACATAGGCCGAAAACGCGTTCCGGCCAAGGGCGGGAGGCTCAGGGCGGGAGGCTCATGGCAGGAGGCTCTGGGCAGGAGGCTCAGGGGGCGAGCAGGGCCTCGGCGAGTGCCGCGCCGCTGTCCCACGCATGCTCGGCACGGGAGCCGAGGCACCAGTCGCCGGCAGCGCCGATGCGCAAGGCGGTATCGACCAGGCAGGGCTCGCCCAGCGGCACCTCGACCAGAGCATAGCGCCAGCGGTGCGCGGCAGCGTGCAGCACCGGCGGCAGGCCCCCCGCGAGCGACGCGAGCGACGCGAGCAGCAGGGCAGCAACCTCGTCGGGCTTCCGTTCGAGATGCTCGCGCGTCCAGCCAGGTCCTGCATGCGCCACCCAGCATTCCGCCTCGGCGGTCCTGCCTGGCTTGGCGGAATCGCGTGCGGCCCAGACGATCGCCCCCGCCTCCGGGCGCAGCGTGTCGGGGGCCGCGAGCGGGGCGGCGAAGGCGGCGAGCAGCGCCCAGCAGGGTGCGACCGTGACCGGGGCCAGCCGCGTCGCGAGCGCCACGGGCAGCAGCGGCATCGCCTGCGGGTGCGGCACGGCGATGGCCACCGCATCGAATGGCCCTGCCGCGTCCGGCGGTGCGGCAGGGGCCGGCCCGCGCACGAGATCACCCTCGTGATGGCGGACGAGCCACCCCTCCCCCACCCGGTCGACCGCGACGACGGTGCGCGAGGGGCTCAGCGACAGGCCAGCGGCCAGCGCGCGCGGCAGCGCCGACATGCCGGGAGAACCGACGAACGCGCCGGCACGGTCGGTGACGGACGGCCAGGGCACCGCATGGGCCGCGAGCACCGCGCCGAACCCTGCCCCCTTGGCGGTGAGATACTGCGCGCCATGGTCGAAGCCGAGGCGAAGTCGTGCTTCGGTCTCGACACGCCGCGTGGCAAGCCGCCCGCCGGCGGCCCGCCCCTTGTCGAACACGGAGACGGCAACGCCCGCATCGGCGAGCGTACGCGCGCAGGCAAGCCCGGCAAGGCCGGCGCCGATCACGGCGGCTGTGCGGAGGGTCATCGACGCATCAGGCCTTGCGAAGCACCCGGCCGAGATAGATGAGGATGATCGCGCCCAGCGTGGCGGTCAGCAGTTCGCCGATCAGCCCGACGGCGGCAAAGCCGACGATGCGCAGCGCAAAGCCGCCGACGAAGGCGCCGACCACGCCGAGCACGAGGTTGCCCAGCAGGCCGAACCCCTCGCCCTTCATCAGCCGGCCTGCCAGCCAGCCGGCGATCAGCCCGATGACGAGGAAGCCGATCATCGGGCGAAAACGCTGCTGCGGGAGGCAAGGTGGCGTGTCACGGCGGTCTCCTTCGTAATCTCACGTGGCATTGGCCACACCCGGGGGCAAGCCGTGCCCACCTGCATGTGTGGCTTCGCTACTCCGCGAGCAGCGCCTCGCGCGCCCGGCCGAGTTCGGCCCGCTGCGCATCGGTCACCTCCGGGTAGCGCAGGTCGAGGTCCTCGAGCGCGCGCACGATCGCGCCGCACACGACAAGGCGCGTGAACCACTTGTTGTCGGCCGGGATCACGTACCACGGCGCGTGCGGCGCGGCGGTGCCGCGGATCGCCTGCTCGTAGGCGTGCTGGTAGGCATCCCACCGCCCGCGCTCGACGATGTCGCCCATGCTGAACTTCCAGTTCTTCTCGGGCTCGTCGATGCGCGCGAGGAAGCGCTGCTTCTGCTCCTCCTTCGACAGGTGCAGGAAGAACTTCAGGATCACCGTTCCCTGGTTGGCGAGATAACGCTCATAGGCCGCGATATCGGCCAGGCGCGTGTCCCAGATCCGCTTCGTCACCTCGGCCTTGGGCAGTTTCTGCGCGGCCAGGATTTCCGGCCGCACGCGCACCACGAGCACCTCCTCGTACCAGGAGCGGTTGTGGATGCCGATGCGCCCGCGCTCGGGCAGCGCCGCCTGGTGGCGGTGCAGGAAATCGTGGTCCAGCGCCTCGGCGGACGGGTGCTTGAAGCTCGTGACCTGGCAGCCCTGCGGGTTCACGCCCGACATCACGTGCTTGATCGTGCCGTCCTTGCCGGCGGCGTCCATCGCCTGGAAGATCAACAGCAGGGAATGGCGATCATCGGCGTAGAGCCGCTCCTGCGCCTCGGCGAGCATCGCGATGCCGTCCGCCAGCTTCGCCTTCGCCCCGTTCTTGTCCAGGTCGAAGCCACCCGTGTCGGCCGGGTCGATCTGCTTCAGCCGGAACCCCTTGCCGGTCTCGACCCTGAACCGGTCGAGCAGCTTCCGCGCGCTCTTCGTGACACGCTGCTGCATGGTGTTCCCTTCCCGTGTGATGCGTTGACCTGGCCGTCGACGAACCTTCGCGCGTGGGCGTGCGTGCCGGCAAGCGGTGCTCAGCCCTCCTCCACCGCATGCGCCCTGAGGTCGGCGAGCGCGCAGAGGCCGAGGGTCGCTGCATGGGTGGCGGACAGCACCACGCGCGGGGCAGCGCCGCCGACCAGCGCCTCCTGCCACCGCGCCGCGCAGAGGCACCAGCGATCGCCGGGCTTCAGGCCGGGAAACCCGTATTCCGGCCGCGGCGTGGAGAGGTCGTTGCCGCGCCCGGCGGAGAAGGCGAGGAAATCCGACGTCATGACCGCGCACACCGTGTGCAGCCCGCTGTCGCGCGGATCGGTGTTGCAGCAGCCGTCGCGGAACCAGCCGGTCAGCGGGTCATGCGAACACGACGCCAGCGTCCCGCCGAGCACGTTGCGCGCCCCGCTGCCGCCCGGTCTGCCATTCCTGGGCTGTTCGTCCCCGTCGCGCGGCATCGCCCGCCTCCTCCCTCATCCGTTACGCTCACGATCCCGTGTGCCTGAATTCCGTGTACCTGACAGCCCATGGCGCCGCGGAAGGGTGATGACCATGTGCCGACTGCCGAAAACAATACCGGCCACACGATCCCGGCGAAACAATCCCGTCCGCACGCACCAGCCCGCCAACCGCATCTCCGAGGGGGAGACGACCATGTCCGTCACGCGCCGCACAACCTTTGCCGCAGCGCTCGCAGCGCCCGCGCTGCTTGCCGCAACGCCGATGCCGGCCGCCGCACAGCCGGCAGCCGCGCGCCAGGCCCCCGGCTTCTACCGCTTCAAGGTGGGGACCTTCGAGGTCACCGTCATCAATGACGGCTACAACCGCCGCCCCAACCCGGCCGAGGGCTTCATCCGCAACGCCGAGCCCGCCGCCGTGCGCGCGACCCTCGAGGCGGCGATGCTGCCGACCGACCATCTCGACATCCCCTTCAACATCACGGTCGTGAACACGGGGTCCGACCTGATCCTGTTCGACACCGGCACGGGCGGGCTTCTCGCGCCGACGGCAGGCACGATGTGGGACAACCTCGCCGCCGCCGGCATCGACCCGGCCGCGATCACCAAGATCGCCTTCACCCATTTCCATGGCGACCATGTCTCCGGCCTCGTCACCCGCGAGGGCCAGCCGCGCTTTGCCCGCGCCGAGCTGATCGTGCCCGAGGCGGAATGGGCCTTCTGGATGGGTGACAGCGCGCCGCAGCAGCCGGCCACGATGGTGAAGGGCCGCTTCGGCGCCTACCCGGCCGAGCGGATCAAGCGCATCGCCTCGACCGCCGAGGTCGCCACGGGCGTCACGGGCGTGGCCACGCACGGGCATACGCCCGGCCACACCTGCTACACGATCGCCAACGGCAACGCCTCGGTCCTGGTGCTCGGCGACGTGACGAACCACCCGGCGATCAACGTCACGAACCCGGGCTGGCATGCCGTGTTCGACATGGACGCGGCGGCGGCCGAGGCCACGCGCCGCGCCCTGTTCGACCGTGCGGCGGCCGACCGGACGCTGATCATCGGCTATCACTGGCCGTTCCCCTCGCTCGGCCGCGTGCGCCGCGCGGGCAACGGCTACGAGGTCGTCGCCCAGCCCTGGACGACCGCGCTCTGACCCGCCGCTTCGCCCGGCAGGGGTCATCCTGCCGGGCGGAGCGTCACCCTGACGGGGCAGTGGTCGGACAGGCGCTCGCGCGCCTCCCGGTCGGTCTCGCGATAGACCAGCACGCGCAGGCTGTCGGCCAGCATCCAGCCACGCGCCGGGCCGCCCAGCAGGATATGGTCGATGAAGGCGCGGCCGCCGCCCCAGCACGGGCTCGACCGCGCCGCATTGGCCCGCGACACCTCGCCGGCCTGGGTGAGGGAGCGGAGCATGTCGTCACGCTCATCGAATTCGCGGTTGAAGTCGCCGAGGATGGCGTAGGCCACCCCCTCCGCCTCGCGCTCACGGATCCAGCGGGCGAGCACGGGAACCTGGCGGCCGAGTTGCACGCAGTCGAACCGCTGGGGGTCTGCCAGGCGATCACGTGCACAGCCGGCCTTGAGATGGATCGACAGCAGCCTGATCGACCGCCCCTCATGCTCGACCGTGATGTCGGCGCCGCGGCGGAGGCTGTTGCGCGCCTCGGGCGCGAGGTCGAGCGCCACGAGATCGGGGTTGGCGCGGAACCTGACGCCGCGGCGTATGGCAAAGCCCGGCCGCTGCGTGTCGGCTTCGTTGGTCAGGTGGAACGCGTAGGCCTGCTGGTCAAACACCTTGGCCAAGGCAAGCGGGCCATCAATCTCCTGTACCGCCACCACATCGGCCCCGAGCACGGTGGCGTAGCGGCGGAGCACGGCGAAATCAGCCTCGGTCCGGCCGCGCACGAATTGCGGCAGGGCGGGGTGGCCGGTGGGCTTGGTGGTCAGCCAGGCGATGTTCCAGGTCGCGATCGTGAGGTCACGCGCCGCAGCGGGAGCGGCGACCAGGAGGGCGAGGAGGACGAGGAGGGGGCGCACCATGGCAGCGACCTTAATGCGTTCCGGCGCCGGGCGAAAATGGCGGAACGGGTGCCCCGGCGCACAGGCCCGGCCAAGCATCACTCGCAGAAACAGGCACCTCTCGCAGAATGACCCTCTCGGGGCCATGTTGTGCTAGTGTTGACAATCAATCGACCGAGACGGGGAACCGCCATGCGACGCCTCATGCTTGCTTCCGGCCTTGCCGCCGCCGTGCTTCTTGCGCTTGCGCCGGCGATCGCCGATGCGCGCGGCGGCCGTGGCGGCAGCATGGGCAGCCGCGGCAGCCAGACCTACACCGCCCCGCCGCCGACCCGCGTGGCCCCCG
>NZ_JALHPR010000034.1 GCF_022842375.1 Elioraea sp.
GCGCGCCTCTCCGCCGCCGTCCTCGCCGCGGCGCGCGAGGACCAGCGCCTGCGCGAGGGGCTGGCGCGGGCGGGCTCGGACCTGCCGGTGACGACGCCGGCCGAGGCGCGGGCGCATCTCGTTGCCGAAAGTGCCGTGTGGCAGCGCGTGATCAGGGATGCGGGGATCAAGGCCGACTGACCAGCACCTTCCCCGGGATGGTCGGAACCGGCATGATCGCGGCAACAATTGAGTGGGGCCAAGGCCCCGGGAAGGAAACGACCATGACCATCGCCCGCCGAAGCCTGCTCGGCGCTTCTGCCGCCCTCCTCGCCGCAGGACCAGCCCGCGCGCAGGGCTGGTCGCCGACGCGGCCCGTCACCATCCTCGTGCCGTTCGTCGCCGGTGGCCCGTCCGACATCATCGCCCGGGTGATCGCGGCCAGGATGCAGCTTGGCCAGACCGTGGTGGCGGAGAACCGCCCGGGCGCGAACGGGGCGGTCGCCGGCCAGCTGCTCACCCGCGCGCAGCCCGACGGCTACACCTTCCTCGTCGGCTCGATCGGGGTGTTCGCGATCAACAAGGCGCTGCGCGGAGCCGCGATCGGCTACGACCCGGAGGCGTTCACGCCGATCACGCTGGCCGTCACCACGCCGAACGTGCTGACCGTCAACCCCTCGTCGCCGGCGAAGAACCTCGCCGAGTTCGTCGCCTGGCTGAAGGCGAACCCGGGCAAGTTCGGCTACTCGACCTCGGGCGTCGGCGCGTCAGACCACCTGACGATGGAGCTGTTCAAGCAGCGCACCGGCACCGACATCGCGCACATCCCCTACCAGGGCGGCGCGGCTGCCGCGACCGACCTGCTCGCCGGCAACGTGCACGCGACGTTCCAGAACATGCCGACGATCCATGCGCATGTGATGGCGGGGCGGATGCGCGCACTCGCCGTCACGGCACCCGAGCGTCACCCGCAGATGCCGGACGTGCCGACGATGGCGGAACAGGGCATGGCGGATTTCAACGTCACCTCCTGGCAGGCGATGATGGGCCCGGCGAACCTTCCGGCCCCGATCCGTGACCGCGTGGCGGGGGAAGCGCGGAAGGCGCTGATGGATGCCGAGGCGAAGGACCGCCTGACGAAGATGGGCTTCGACGTGGTCGCCACGAGCCCCGAGGAGTTCCGCCGCTTCCAGGCCGAGGAGGTCGCGCGGTGGACCGCGGTGGTGAAGGCCGCGAAGATCGAGGCCACCTGACGCGAAGGCGGCGGGGGGCGCCCCCGCCGCAACCCGCTCGGGCCCGAGGAGCGCTCAGGCGTACGCCACCCCCTGCGTGTTGACGAAGAGCGAATAGACGCTCTGGCTCGCCGTCATGAACAGGCGGTTCCGCCTGACGCCGCCGAAGCAGAGATTGCCGCAGCGTTCCGGTAGCGCGATGCGGCCGATCGGCTTGCCGGCCGGGTTGAACACCATCACGCCGTCGAGCTCCTTGTCTCCCATGCCCCAGCCGACCCAGAGATTGCCGTCGACATCGACCTTGAACCCGTCCGGCGTGCCCTGCCCGGCATCGATCAGCGTCGCTCCGCCGGTGAGCTTGCCGTCATCGGCGACGTCGAAGCTTCGGATCACGCGCGGCAACACGCCGGCTTCCACGATGTAGAGCTTCTTCTCGTCGGGGCTGAACGCCAGCCCGTTGGGCCGGCGGACATCACCGGCAGCGACCGTGAGCCGCCCGTCGCGCGGGTCCAGGCGATAGACGTTGGTGGGCAGCTCCGGCTCTGCCTTGGTTCCCTCGTAGTAGCCGAGGATGCCGAAGGGCGGGTCGGTGAACCAGATCGTGCCGTCCGACTTCACGACGACGTCGTTCGGGCTGTTCAGCCGCTTGCCGTCATAGCGCGCGGCGAGGGTCGTGATGGTTCCGTCATATTCGGTTCGGGTGACGCTGCGGCTGTCATGCTCGCACGTGATCAGCCTGCCCTGGCGGTCGCGCGTGTTGCCGTTGCTGTTGTTCGATGGGCGGCGGAACACGCTCATCCGCCCGCTCTCCTCGTCCCAGCGGAGCAGTCGGTTGTTCGGGATGTCCGACCACAGGAGCGCGCGCGCATCGCCCATGTAGACGGGTCCTTCGTTCCAGCGCATGCCCCCGCCATGCGCGATCCGCTCGACCGCGGCGAGTGCCAGGCGGTACTGGCCGAAAGATGGGTCGAGCACCTTCACGGCAGGGTCGGGATACCCGACGGCGGGAGTCCACTGCGCGAAGGCCTCCGACGAGAAGGCCGCCGGGGCGATGGAAAGCGTTGCGGCGGCGGCGATGGCCGCGCGGCGTGTGACTGGCATGGGGCTTCCTCTCCTTGGCGGCGCGGCTTGGCTGTCGCGCTCGCGGAACGATCCTACGCCTGCCCCCCTTGCCCGTCACGCCAGGATGGGGTGCCATCCCCCCACACAACCGGGAGAGCGGATCGGCATGGACCTTCTTTTGCGCGGGCGTACCGCGCTGATCACCGGCGGCTCGAAGGGCATCGGCCGTGCCGCCGCCGAAAGCATGGCGGCCGAGGGGTGCGACGTGATCCTCGTCTCGCGCACCCAGGGCGCGCTCGAGGAGGCAGCGGGGGCGATCCGCTCGCGCTTCCAGGTGAACGTGCGCGTCCATGCCGCCGACATCGCGGTGCAGGGAACGGCGGAGGACATCGCCGCCCGCTTCCCCGAGATCGACATCCTGGTGAACAACGCCGGCGCGATCCCCGGCGGGAGCCTGGCGCAGGTCGATGGCACCACTTGGCGGCAATCCTGGCAGCTCAAGGTGTTCGGCTACATCGACATGTGCCGGGCGTTCTATCCGCTGCTGAAAGCGAGAAGCCCCTATGCCGCCGGCAGCGGCGCGACAGCGCCGCGCGAGGCGGCGGCGGCACCCTTCGTGCCGTCCATTGTCAACGTCGTTGGGAATGCCGCCGAGACGCTGGACCAGGCCTACATCTGCGGCGTGACGGGCAACGCCGCACTCTATGCCTTCACCCGCTCGCTCGGCGGCACGGCGCCGAACGATGGGCTTCGGGTCGTCGGGCTCTCGCCGGGGCCAGTCGCCACCGACCGTCTGATCGGGCTGATGAAGAAGAAATCGGCCGATCGGACCGGCGACGCCGACCGGTGGCAGGAGCTGTTCTCCCCCATGCCCTTCGGCCGCGCCGCGACGCCGGAGGAAATCGGCGACATGATCGCCTTCCTCGCAAGCCCCCGATCCGGTTTCACCAGCGGCACGATCGTCACGATCGATGGCGGCATGGCCGCCCGATCCCGCGCCTTCTGATCCCGCGCGTCCTGAAAGAGAGTTCCATGACCGAAATCACCATCACGACGACCGATGGCGTCACGCTTGCCGTCGAGGACACCGGGGCGGGGGCGGCGATCGTCTTCGTGCACGAGTTCGCCGGCGACCTCCGCAGCTTCGAGCCGCAGGTGAGGTTCTTTTCCCGCCGCTATCGCTGCATCACCTACAACGCGCGCGGCTATCCGCCGTCGGCGGTGCCGCCGAGCCATGAGAGCTACAGCCAGGATCGCGCGCGCGACGACATCCGCGACGTGATGGATGGGCTCGGCGTTCAGGGGGCGCATGTCGTCGGCGTCTCGATGGGCGGGTTCGCCACGCTGCATTTCGGCCTCGCCTACCCGCACCGGGCGAAGTCGCTCGTGATTGCGGGCGTGGGCTACGGCGCGCCGCCGGACAAGCGTGGCCAGTTCGCCGAGGAGTGCGAGGTGGCGGCGAAGCGGTTCGAGACGCTGCCGATCGCCGAGGCCGCCGGCAGCTACGGACGCGGCCCGACGCGGGTGCAGTACGAGAACAAGGACCCGCGCGGGTATGCCGAGTTCATGGCGCAGCTCGCCGAGCATGACGCGAAGGGAGCCGCCAACACGCTGCGCGGCGTGCAGAAGCGCCGCCCCTCGATCTTCGACCTCGCCGAGCCGATGCGCGCGATGGCCGTGCCCTCCCTCGTGATGACCGGCGACGAGGATGACCCCTGCCTGGAGGCGAGCGTGTTCATGAAGCGGCACATTGCCGCCTCGGGCCTCGTGGTGATGCCATGCACGGGTCATACGCTGAACCTCGAGGAGCCCGCGGCGTTCAACGCGCATCTCGCGGAGTTCTTCTCGGCGGTCGAACTCGGCCGCTGGCCGCGGCGCGATCCGCGCAGCACCACGGGCTCGATCCTGGGCACGCGCTGATCCTGGCCACGCGCTGATCCTGGGTACGCGCTGATCCTGGCCACGCGCTGGTCAAGGAATGGCTGTGCGGCGCGACACAGGGGTGTGTCGCGTCACACGGTCTTCGTTGACTCCGGCGCCGGCTGCGCCAACCTATGACCCATGCGCGTTCTCGCCGCCCTGCTGCTTGCCGCACCGCTGGTTGCCACCGGCGCGCCGCCTGCCTTCGCCCAAACGCCAGCAGCGTCAGCCGATGGCTCGCGCTTCCGCGTGCTGAACCGCACGGGCGAGGTCGCGATCGGCCTCTACGCGGCCGATCCGGGGCAGGAAGGGCGAAACCTGATCGCCGGGCAGACGATGCGGCCAGGACAAGCAGCGCAGATCACCCGCACGCGGCCGGGCTGCGTCGTCGATGTCAGGCTCGTCACGGCCAGCGGCCAGGTGTTCGACCGGCGCGGCGTCGATGTGTGCGCCTCGGAGCAGGTTGTATTCGGCAGCGCCGCTGCCCAGGCCCAGAGTCAGGCCCAGAGTCAGGCCCAGGGGGCAGTTTCGTCGGAGACGGTCTCGCGGGCGCAACAGAGCCTCGCCCTGCTTGGCTACGACACGGGCGGGGCGGATGGCCAGCTCGGGCCCCGGACCCAGTCCGCGATCGCCGCCTTCCAGCGTGACCGGAGCCTGCCCGCGACCGGCCAGCTCGACGGCCAGACGCTCGCCGCGCTCGGCAATGCCGCGGGCGCGACCCGGGCCCAATCCCCTTCTGGCCAATCCCCTTCTGGCCAATCCCCTCCTGGCCGATCACCTGACGGCAAGCCGCCGCCGGCCGCGGGACGTGCGCCGCAACCAGCCCCGCTCCCCCAGCAGGCGGCCCCCCAGCAGGCAGCACGCACCGGCAAGCCGCCGCCGGCCGTCGGACCCGATCGTCCGGAGCCGATCCCCGGCGGGCGCGTCGTTGCCCTGCCGAACCCAGGTGCGCCGCCCAACCCGGGCCAGCAGGGCCAGCAGCAGGGCCAGCCGCCACGTCAGCAGGGCGCGCTGCGCCGGGCGAGCACGGGCACGGGCTTCGTCGTCGCCGAGGGGCGGATCGTTACCAACCATCACGTGATCGACGGGTGCAGCGCGCTCAACGGCCTCATCGCCGGCGGCCGGCGCGTGCCGTTGCAGGTTCAGGCCTCGAACCGCGAGCGTGACCTCGCCCTGCTGACCGGCCCGCGCGACATCGGCCCCGTCCTCGCCTTCCGCGACGGCCCGCCGCGGCGCGGCGACGAGGTCGTCACCTACGGCTTCCCGCTCACCGGGATCCTCGGCTCCGGCCCGACGCTGACGACGGGCGAGGTCAGCGCGCTCACCGGCCTGCGCGATGATCCGAACACCATGATCATCTCCGCCCCGGTGCAGAGCGGCAACTCGGGCGGCCCGCTGCTCGACCGCTCGGGCAACGTGCTCGGCGTCATCGTCGCCAAGCTCAACGCGCTGAGGGTGGCGGAGCGGACGGGCGGGGATCTGCCGCAGAACGTGAACATCGCCATCCAGGGCCGCGTCGCCCAGGCCTTCCTCAGGGAGAACGGCGTGACGCCGCGCGCGGTCGCCTCCTCCGGCTATCGCCCTGCGGCCGAGGTGGGCGAGATCGCCCATCCCTCGACCCTGCTGATCGAGTGCATGAAGTAGCGCCTCAGCGGCTGGCCCAGCCAGGCTCGCCCTCGCACGCCGCACGGCCGGGGCGATCAACCATCCGGCGCGGATAGGTCTCCTCCGTCGCCACCTTCAGATAGGCGATGATCGCCCGCCGCTCCCCATCCGACAGCGCAGGCCCGATCACGCCTGGCCCGCGGGTGTCGCGGAACCAGTGGCCCTGGTTGGAGTTGCCCGGCATCGACGTGTCGAACAGCGTGCCGAACTCCAGCCTGTCGGACCGGTAGCCGACCTTCTCCGGGTCGAACTCGCGGTCGCCCACCACGAAGGTCGCGGGCCGGTCGGGCGAGAGCATGTCGTGCAGGCTGGGCACCGAGCCGTTGTGCAGGAACGGTGCCGTCGCCCAGATGCCGATCAGCGGCCGCGCCTTGTAGCCGCAGGGGGCGCGGACGAGGTTGTCGCGCCCGAACCCGTCAAGCGCCGCACGCTCCTCGGCCGATGCCGGGGGGACCAGCTGGTCATAGGCGCGCTCCTTCACGCGCTCCGTCACCACGCGCAGCGCCTCCGCCCCGCCGATGCGCTCGCGGAAGCCGAGTGCGGAGGCATCGTAGGTGCGACCGGCGAAGCCGCGCGCGGCGTTCGGATCGGTGCCGATGCGCGCGAGGGGGATGACGGGGACGTGCCACTCGGGCGCGCCACCTGTGCCACGGATCACCTGAATGCCATGGCAGGCGGCGCAGCGCGACGCGAAGGCAACCCGCCCCTGTTCCGCCAGCGCCGGGTCGACCGCGCCGAGGATCTCGGCCGGCCAGGGCGGGGGGCGAAGCTTGTGCAGCGTCCTCTCGATCCGGTCGACGTCGCGGACGAGCACGGAGGTGTCCCACACCGTCGGTGGACCGATCGGATGGCCGGCATCGTCGAGGAAGCGGGTGCGGGCGCGCACGCCGAGCGCCTCGCCGACATTGCGCACCATCGGCTGGCGGACGGAGGCGTTGTACTGCACCCAGTCGAACAGCCAGATGTCCCACACCGGCGGGAAGCTCACCGGCGCATCGCGCACCTGCTCGTTGTCCGGCCGGATCAGGTTCTCGCCGAGCAGCTGGTTGGCGATGCGCTGCAACGCATCGAGCCGCCCATGGCCTTCCGGCACCACGGTCAGCCTGTCCTCGAGCGGCTTGCGCACGAGGATGCGCTCGACCGCGTTGTCGAAGCTCTTCGCCAGCGCCTCGCGCCCGCCGGGCCACGCCTCGCGGCGCATCACCTCGTCGAGGAAGCGCTCGCGCTTCCAGCCGAGCTCCGCAGTCAGCACCATCGCTTCCGCCATGCGCCGCTGGAAGGCGACGGCATCGTGCATTGCCGACCCGCCCTCGATCAGGATGGCCTTGCCCTTGTGGTTGATCTGCCCGGTATGGCAGGCGGCACAGGTGAAGCCGACCATCCGCACGCCCGAGGGCGGCCCGCCCGGGCCCTTGTGCGCGTGGACGGCGAAGCCCAGCGGGAAGTTGTCCGGGTTGCGCACGGGGTCAGGGGCGGGGGTGATGAACCGGTAGCGGCCGAGCACGGCCGGGTCCATCAGCCGCGTCTCCGAGGTCGGGCCGACGCGAAGGCTCGCCAGCCACGAGGCCGGCATGATCTCGGTTCCCTGCGGCGTGAAGTGCAGGATGGCGCGCTCCTCCGGCGTCAGGCCCTGGTCGAGCAGCACGAGCTCCTCCGCGGGCTGCGGGTCGGGCCCCGGGCTCGCGCAGGCGGCCAGCACGGCGATGGCGAGAAGGGCAGCAACGGGGCGTGGCATCGGCGGTCTCCCGGATGAGGCGGGGCGTGTGACAGGTTACCACGCTATGGCAACCAATCGTTGCAGGTGCATGTCTGCGGTCACACACCGGTCATGGTTGCAGTCGGGCAGCCCTGCCCCATCTCCCACCCGTCTGGCTTCCGCCTGTCCGCCGTGCTAGGGGCGCGCCCAGCAATCAAAGGATGAAACCGATGCCCGAGAGCCCGATGCCGGCGCACAGCGCGGACTACGTCGTGAAGGACCTCTCCCTGGCCGATTGGGGCCGGAAGGAGATCGCCATCGCCGAGACCGAGATGCCGGGGCTGATGGCCATCCGCGAGGAGTACGGGCCGAAGCAGCCGCTGAAGGGTGCGCGCGTCGCCGGCTGCCTGCACATGACGATCCAGACCGCCGTGCTGATCGAGACGCTGGCGGCGCTGGGCGCCGACGTGCGCTGGTCCTCCTGCAACATCTTCTCGACGCAGGACCATGCCGCCGCTGCGATCGCCGCGGGCGGCACGCCGGTGTTCGCCGTGAAGGGCGAGAGCCTGGTCGAGTACTGGGACTATGTGCGCCGCACCCTCGAATGGGCCGATGGCGGCACGCCCAACATGCTGCTGGACGACGGCGGCGACATGACGCTGCTCGTCCACTACGGCCTCCGCGCCGAGAAGGGCGACGCTGCCTTCCTCGACAAGCCCACGAACGAGGAGGAGGAGGCGTTCTTCGCGCTGATCAAGCGCACTCTGGGCGAGAAGCCCGGCTGGTTCGCCAAGCTCGCCGAGGCCATCCGCGGCGTGTCGGAGGAGACGACCACGGGCGTTCACCGCCTCTACCTGATGGAGAAGGAGGGCAAGCTGCTCTTCCCCGCCATCAACGTGAACGACAGCGTCACCAAGTCGAAGTTCGACAACCTCTATGGCTGCCGCGAGAGCCTGGTCGACGGCATCCGCCGCGGCACCGACGTGATGATGGCCGGCAAGGTCGCCCTGGTCGCCGGCTTCGGTGACGTGGGCAAGGGCTCTGCCGCCAGCATGCGCAACGCCGGCTGCCGCGTGATGGTGACCGAGATCGACCCGATCTGCGCGCTGCAGGCGGCGATGGAAGGCTACGAGGTCGTGACGATGGAGGATGCCGCCCCGCGCGCCGACATCTTCGTCACCGCCACCGGCAACGTCGACGTCATCACGATCGACCACATGCGCGCGATGAAGGACCGGGCGATCGTCTGCAACATCGGGCACTTCGACAGCGAGATCCAGGTCGCGGCGCTGAAGAACCTGAAGTGGCACAACGTGAAGCCGCAGGTCGACGAGATCGAGTTCGCCGACGGCAAGCGCATCATCCTGCTGTCCGAAGGCCGGCTCGTGAACCTCGGCAACGCCACCGGGCACCCCTCGTTCGTGATGTCCTCGTCCTTCTCGAACCAGACGCTCGCGCAGATCGAGCTCTGGACCAACCCGGGCAAGTACGAGCGCAAGGTCTACGTCCTGCCGAAGGCGCTCGACGAGAAGGTCGCGCGGCTGCACCTCGCCAAGCTCGGCGCCAGGCTCACGGTGCTGAACAAGGCGCAGTCCGACTATATCGGCGTGGCGCAGAACGGGCCGTACAAGCCAGAGACGTATCGCTACTGATGGCAAACCCGAAGGTCGCGCTCGTCACCGCCGCCGGGCGCGGCATCGGCGCCGGCATCGCCCGCCGGCTCGCGGCCGATGGCTACGCCCTGGGCCTGCTCTCGCCGGGCGAGGGCGTGGTTGCTCTCGCGGCCGAACTCGGCGGCATCGCCGTGCGCGGCAGCGTGACCGAGCCCGCCGACCTCGCGCGGCTGGTGGAGGAGACCGTCGCGCGGTTCGGGCGGCTCGATGCGGCGGTGGTGAATGTCGGGCACGCGCCGAAGGGCAGGCTGCTCGACATTCCCGACAGCGACTGGGAAGCCGGCTTCGCGATGGGGGTGATGCCCGCGATCCGCATCGCCCGCCTCGCGACGCCGCATTTCCTGGCAGCCGGCGGCGGATCGCTCGTCGCCATCTCCTCCTACGCCGCGTTCGAGCCTGAGCCCGATTTCCCGATGAGCACGCTGAGGCCTGCGCTGTCGGCCTATCTCAAGCTCTACGCCGACGAATACGCAGCCCGCGGCATCCGGGCGAACGCGGTGCTGCCGGGCTTCACCGACAGCCTGCCCGAGAAGCCGGACCGCCTCGAACGCATCCCGATGGGCCGCTACGGCACGGTGGCGGAGATCGCGGCTGCCGTGGCGTTCCTCGTGTCGCCGGAAGCGTCCTACGTCACCGGCCAGTCGCTCCGCGTCGACGGCGGCGTCACGAGATCGGTGTGATGGAGAACTTCACCGCCTCGGTGGCGCTGTTTGCCACGGCGCTTCTCTTCGGCGGCATGGTGATGTTCGCCGCCGTGGTGGCACCCACCGTGTTCCGCCTGCTCGAGCCCGCGCCGGCGGGGCGGTTCCTCCGCGGCTTCTTCCCGCTCTACTACATCTACTGCGCGGCCGTTGCGGGGGCTGCGGCCTTCGCCTTCGTGCCGCTCTCCTGGGAAGCGGCGATCGTCATGGCTGTGGTCGCGGTGGGCTTCGTGTTCGCGCGCCAGGGGCTGATGCCGCGCATCAATGCCTATCGCGATGCCGAACTCGCCGGCGATGCGTCAGCCAAGAAGCCCTTCGGGCGGCTGCACGGGCTCTCGGTCGTGCTGAACCTCGGCCAGATGATCCTCACCGCCGCCGTGCTCGTGGGCTTCAGCCTCGGCGCCTGGTGAACCCCAGTCCCCTCCTCAGTCCAGCTTCGCGCCTGACCTTCGCACCACCTCGGCCCAGCGCGTCGTCTCCGTCGCGACGAAGGCCTTGAAGGCGTCCGGCGTCATGCTCATCGGCTCCGCCCCCACCTCCTCGAGCCTTGCGATCGCCGTGCCGTTCGGCCCGGTCATCGCGGCCAGCGCCTCTGCCATCCGCGCGACCACCGGGGCGGGCGTTCCAGCCGGCGCGAAGATGCCGAACCAAGCCCCCGTCACGAACCCGGGATAGCCGCGCTCGCCGAAGGTCGGCACGTCGGGGATGGCCGGCATCCGCGCGCGCGAGGCGACGGCAAGCGGCCTGACGCCGGCGGCGGCGATCTGCCCGCGCACGCCCGGCACGAGTTCGAACATCGCCTCGATCCGTCCCGCCATCAGGTCGGTCAGGGCAGGGGCGCTGCCGCGATAGGGCACATGCTCCATCTCCACGCCGGCGATGCCCTTGAACAATTCGCCCGCGAGATGGATCGAGGTGCCGTTGCCCGACGAGCCGAAGCGGATGCGGTTGGGGTTGGCCCTGGCATACGCCACGAACCCCGCGACGTCCGTCACCGGCAGCGCGGGGGTGACGACGAGGACGTTCGGCACCGCGGCGACGGGGGCAACGGCGACGAAATCCGCCGCTGGGTCGAACGGCAGGCGCGAGAACAGCGCGGCATTGGCCGCATGCGTTCCCTGGGTGCCGAGCACGAGCGTGTAGCCATCGGGGGCCGCGCGTGCCACCGCCTCGGTGGCGATGTTGCCGGACGCACCGGCGCGGTTCTCGACCAGGACGGATTGGCCGAGCGCGGCGCCCAGCCGCTCGCCGACCAGGCGACCGATCACATCCGCCGTGCCGCCGGGCGGGAAGCCGAGAACGAGGCGGATCTGCCGCGTCGGCCACGCCTGCGCCAGCGCCGGGGTGGCGAGGGGGGCAGCAATCCCGCCAAGGGCGGCGCCAAGCAAGCACCGGCGCCCGATCGCCTGTTGCATCATCCGATCCCGCATCCCAGCCCCCCGTCGTTGCACATGCGATCATCTGCGGAAGGGCCTGATCCTGCAATGGTGGCTTCGCCACGCTGTTCAGGGTCGCTCTATCCAGGTGCTGGCGGTTCCGCTAATCAGGCGCAAACGGGCGATTGCGCCCGGAGGCTTCGAAAAGGGGAACGTCCGATCATGAAGCGTCGTATCCTGTTCGCGCGCGGCGCGGCCGCCGCCGCCGCCACTACCGCGCTCGCCGCGCCCGCCATCGCGCAAGGCTCGCCCGAGGTGCGCTGGCGCCTCTCCAGCGCCTTCCCGCGCACCTTCGATGCGCTGTTCGCCCCGTCGGAACTGATCGCCCGCCAGGTCGCGGCGATGACCGACAACAAGTTCCAGATCCGCGTGTTTCCAGCCGGCGAGATCGTGCCGCCCTTCTCGACGCTGGACGCGACGCAGAACGGCACGGTCGAGGCGACGCACGTGCCGAACTACTACTTCATCGGCAAGGACCCGACGCTCGCCTTCGAAACCGCCCTGCCCTTCGGCATGACCACGCGCCAGCACAATGCGTGGATCTACCACGGCGGCGGCCAGGCGCTGCTGCGCGACGTCATGAAGGACTTCAACGTCATCTCCTTCCTCGCCGGCAACACCGGCGCGCAGATGGGCGGGTTCTTCCGCAAGGAGATCCGCACCGTCGCCGACCTGCAGGGGCTGAAGTTCCGTATCGCCGGACTAGGCGGCCAGGTCATGGCGCGGCTCGGTGCGACGCCGCAGCAGCTTGCCCTTGGCGAGGTGTACTCGGCGCTCGAGCGCGGCACGATCGACGCCGCCGAGTTCGTCGGCCCCTATGACGACGAGCGCCTCGGCCTCGTGCGCGTTGCCCCATTCTACTACTACCCGGGATTCTGGGAGGGCAGTGCCGCGCTGTCGCTCAACGTCCACCTCCCCGCCTGGGAGGCGCTACCCGCTCCCTACAAGGCAGCGATCGAGAGCGCCTGCGCGCACGCCAACGTCGACATGGTGGCGCGCTACGATGCGGTGAACGCGGCGGCGCTGCGCCGCCTCGTCGCCGCCGGCGCGCAGCTCCGCCCCTTCCCGCGCGAGATCCTGGCCGAGGCGTGGAAGGCAGCACACGCGATCTATGACGAGACCGCGCGCACCAACCCCAAGTTCGCGCGCGTCTACGAGAACTGGAGGCGCTTCCGCGACGAGCAGTTCCTGTGGTTCCGCGTGGCCGAGACCAGCTACGAGAACTTCGCCTTCACGGCGGCACAAACCGTCCGCTGACCGGCACCGCCGGCGCGGCCGGTGCGATCAGAGAAGGGCGGCCCGTTGGCCGCCCTTCTTTTTTGCCCACCGCCTGACCAGTCAAACCTGATCAGTCGAACTTCACCTGATCGGTCGAATTTCACCTGATCAGTCAAATTTCAGGGGAACGTCGCCGATGTCAGGCGGCGGCGCGATGTCGATCGTGACCGTGCCGGGGTCGACCACCGGCCCGCCGCCGATGAAGGCCGTCACCGTCTCCGGCCAGGCAACGACGATGGCGACGAGCACGAGCTGCAGCACGAGGAACGGGATCGCGCCGAGATAGATGTCGCGTGTCTTGACCGAGGCCGGCGTGACCGAGCGGACATAGAACAGTGCGAAGCCGAAGGGCGGGTGCATGAACGAGGTCTGCATGTTCACGCACAGCATCACCCCGAACCACACGAGGTCGATGTCGAGCGCCTTCGCGGTGGGCAGCAGCAGCGGCAGGATGATGAAGGCGATCTCGAAGAAATCGAGAAAGAACGACAGGAGGAAGATGAACACGTTGACGAAGATGAGGAACCCCGTCTGCCCCCCCGGCAGGTCGCGCAGCAGGTCCTCGAGCCAGTGCCCGCCCTCGACGCCGGCGAACACCAGGCTGAACACCGTCGCACCGATCAGGATGAACACCACCATCGCGGTGATGCGCATCGTCGTCGCCATGCCCTGCCAGAGGAGCGAAAGGCTGAACCGCCCGTTGGCCGTGGCGAGAACGATCGCGCCGACCGTGCCCATCGCGCCCGCTTCCGTCGGCGTCGCCAGCCCGAGGAAGATCGTGCCGAGCACGAGGAAGATGAGCCCGAGCGAGGGGATGATCGCCTTCAGGATGGTCCACGCCAGGGCGGCGCCGCGGAGCGTGCGCGCGCTCTCGGGCAGCGGGGGCACCTTCTTCGGCGAGATCAGCGCCACGGCCGCCGTGTAGAGCAGGAACAGCCCCGTCTGCATGATCGAGGGGCCGATCGCGCCGAGATACATGTCGCCCACCGGCTTGCCGAGCACCTCGGCCAGCACGATCAGCACGAGCGAGGGCGGGATGACCTGCGTGATCGTGCCGGAGGCCGCGACCACGCCGGTGGCGTAGCGGGGGTCATATCCCGTGCGCAGCATCGCCGGCATCGCGATCATGCCCATCGCGATCACCGACGCGGCCACCGTGCCGGTGATCGCACCCAGCACGGCACCGACCAGGATCACGGCGTAGCCGAGCCCGCCGGGCAGCCCGCCGAAGAGCTGGCCCATGCCCTCGAGCAGGTCCTCGGCCAGCCCGGAACGTTCCAGGACCGCACCCATCAACGTGAAGAACGGGATGGCGAGCAGCAATTCGTTGGACAGGATGCCGAACACCCGTGGCGGCAGGCCCTGCAGGAAGGCCGGCTGGAAGAAGCCGAGCTCGATGCCCAGCAGCGCGAAGGAGAGCCCGCAGGCGATCAGGCTGAACGCGACGGGAAAGCCGATGATCAGGAACACGATCAGCCCCGCGAACATCAGCGGGGCCATCAGGTCGTAGGTCAGGAACGCTGCCATGGCGGGCTACTGCAGCGGGCGGTTATAGGTGGTGTCGAGCTGGTAGGCGCCGGCCAGCGCGGCGATGCGCTTGGCGAGTTCCGCCAGCCCCTGCATGACGACGAGCGCGAAGCCCACCGGCAGGAGAAACTTCACCGGCCAGCGATAGAGCCCGCCCGGGTTGTTCGAGATCTCGTTCCGGATCCAGCTTTCCCAGAAGAACGGCCAGGACAGCCAGGCCAGCAGGATCATGCCGGGCAGCAGGAACAGGATGATGCCCACGAGGTCGATCCAGATCCGCCCGCGGTCGCCGGCGATGGCGTAGAGCAGGTCAACCCGCACATGGCCGCCGCGGCGGAACGTTTCCGCGGCACCGAGCAGTGCCATCACGGCGAACAGGTACCACTGCACCTCCAGCCAGGCGTTGGAGGTGAGGCCGAGCGCGTAGCGGCTCGCGGCATTGCCGGCCGAGATCAGGCAGGCCGCCAGCACGGCGGCCGTGGCCGCCGCGCCGCACACGGCACTGATCCTGTCCGCGACCGCGGCGAAGCCGACGAGCCCGCGCATCATCCGGTCTCGCGCTCGTAGCGTGCGCGGGTCTCGGCGTTCGGCGGGTAGAGGCCCGGGAGCGCCAGGCCCTTCTCCACCTCGGCCATGATCCAGGTCTCGAGCTTCTCCGCGGCCGCGGCTTCATTCGTCACCTCGGCGAGGAGGGCGGCGGGGATCAGCACCGCGCCATCGTCATCGGCCACCACCACGTCATCGGGGAACACGGCGACGCCGCCGCAGCCGACCGGCTCCTGCCAGTTGACGAAGGTGAGTGCCGCGACCGAAGGCGGGGCCGCCTCGCCGTTGCACCACACCGGCAACGTCGTGCCGCGCACGCCGGCGCCGTCGCGCACCGCGCCCTCGGTGATCAGCGCAGCGATCCCCTTCCTGGCCATGCGGGCGCAGAGGATGTCGCCGAAGATGCCGGCATCGGTGATGCCCTCGGTGCCGGCGACGACGACGCAGCCCTCCGGCATCGCCTCGATCGCGCCGCGGGTCGAGCGGGGGGACGACCAGCTCTCCGGCGTGGCGAGGTCCTCGCGGGCGGGGATGAAGCGGAGGGTGAAGGCCTGCCCGACGACGCGCGCCTGCCCGGTGCGCAGCGGGCGCGGCCCGCGCATCCAGGTCTTGCGGAGGCCCTTCTTGAGCAGGACCGTCGTCAGCGTCGCGGTGGTGACATGCGACAGCGTGTCGCGGATCTCGGCGGTGAGCGTCATCGGCGTTCGTCCCCTGGCGGCAACAGTGCGCGTGAGGGATCAGCACGTCGTGAGCCAGATGACAAGACGCGGAAGAGGCCGCCAAGGGGGTTGCCCTCACATCGTGACTGCCTGATGTGATGCCGATGCTCACGCGCAGGCTGATCATTCCCTTGGCCGGCATTGCAGCCGTCTGGCCGCTGGCGATCAGGCCAGCTGGCGCCCAGCGCCCCGATGGACCGGCGGTCGAGGGCGGCGCCAGCGCGCGCGAGGTCGATGCCGGGGACGTCTGGGAGGCACTGCGTCAAGGCCGCGCCGCCGCCGTGATGCGCCACGCCACCGCCCCGGGCGTCAGCGACCCTGCCGGCTACAGGCTCGATGACTGCGCCACGCAGCGGAACCTGTCGGACGAAGGCAGGACCCAGGCGCGGGCCATCGGTGACGCGTTCCGCGCGCACGGCGTCACGGAGGCAACGGTGATGAGCAGCGCCTGGTGCCGCGCGCGCGAGACCGCGGAATTGCTTGGCCTCGGCGACGTGCGCCGCGAGCCGGCGCTCGACAGCTTCTTCAACGAGCGCATGGAGGGGCCGGCGCGCACCGCGGCCGTGCGGGCGCTCCTTGCAGCGTGGCGCGATGGCCCGCTTGTCTGCGTCACCCACCAGGTGAACATCACGAGCCTGACATCGCTCTTTCCGGCGCAGGGCGAACTCATGGTCGTCGAGACCGGGGGCAGCGCAGAGGGTGTCGCCGGGCTCTCGCCGAGGGTGCTCGGCCGGATCCGCGTCTAGGTCGGCATCAGGCGGTCGCGCGTGACAGGGCTGCGCGCGGCTGCTACCTCCGCGTGCCGCCTCTCCTTCCAGGACCCCCACGACGATGGACCTTCCGCCGATCCTCTCGGCCCTTCTCCTCGGCATCGTCGAGGGGCTGACGGAGTTTCTGCCGGTCTCCTCGACCGGGCACCTGATCCTCGTGATCGACCTGCTCGGGTTCGCCGCCCCGCCGGGGCGGACCTTCGAGATCGTGATCCAGCTCGGCGCCGTGCTCGCGGTGATGCTGATCTACGCGAAGAAGCTGTTCGGCATCGCCTTCGGCCTGTTCGCCGCCGGAAGCGAGGGGCGCGAGGCGCGCGCCTATACCACCAACATCCTGCTCGCCTTCGCCCCGGCCATGGTGCTGGGGGCGACGCTGCACGGCGTGATCACCGAACGGCTGTTCAATCCCTGGGTCGTCTCCGTGGCACTGATCGTGGGCGGCATCGCGATCATCCTGATCGAGAAGTTTCGGCCCGAGCCCCGCATCAACAGCGTTGCCGAGATCGGCTGGGGAGCGGCGCTGATGATCGGCTTCGCCCAGGCGCTGGCGATGATCCCCGGTACCTCGCGCTCGGGGGCGACGATCATCGGCGCGCTGCTCGTCGGCGTCGCCCGGCCGGCGGCGGCGGAGTTCAGCTTCGTGCTGGCCATCCCCACCATGCTCGCCGCGACCACCTACTCCCTCTACAAGACGTGGGGTGAGCTGTCGTTCGACGGCATGACGCTGATCGCGGTTGGCTTCGCCTCGGCGTTCGTGGTTGCGCTCATCGTGGTGCGCGCGGTGCTGGCCGTGATCGGGCGGATCGGCTTCACGCCCTTCGGCTACTACCGCATCGTGGTCGGCCTCGTGATGCTCGGCGTTCTCTCGCAGCGCTGAGAGCGGGCGCTGATCAGCCCGCCAGCTCGGCCAGGTCCTTGTAGAGGGCCAGCGCCTCCGGGTTAGCCAGCGCCTCGGCGTTCTTCACCGCGCGCCCGTGCACGACGTCGCGCACCGCAAGCTCGGTGATCTTGCCTGACCGCGTGCGCGGGATGTCGGTCACGGCGAGGATCTTCGCCGGCACGTGCCGCGGCGAGGCGTTCTCGCGGATCACCTTCCTGATGCGGTCCTTCAGCGCCTGGTCGAGCGCCACACCCTCCCGCATGCGCACGAACAGCACCACCCGCACGTCGTTGTCCCAGTCCTGGCCGATCACCAGCGCCTCCTGGATCTCGGGCAGCGTCTCGACCTGGCGGTAGATCTCGGCGGTGCCGATGCGCACGCCGCCGGGGTTCAGCACGGCGTCGGACCGGCCGGTGATGACGAGGCCCGCCGTGCCGTCGTCGTGCGCGATGAGCTCGCACCAGTCGCCATGGTGCCACATGCCGGGGAAGCGCTCGAAATACGCCGCGCGGTAGCGGGCGCCGTCAGGGTCGGCCCAGAACATCACCGGCATCGACGGGAAAGGCTTGCGGCAGACGAGCTCTCCCTTCTCGCCACGGACCGGGGCGCCCGCCTCGTCTGCCACGTCGACGGCGCAGCCGAGCGCGCGCGTGGAAAGCTCGCCACGCCGCACGGGGCCTTCGGGGTTGCCGAGCGCGAAGCAGCCGGCGATGTCGGTGCCCCCCGAGATCGAGGCGAGGCAGATGTCGGGCTTGATGTCGCGGTAGACGAAGTCGAAGCTCTCGGGCGCCAGCGGGCTGCCGGTGGAGAGCATCGCGCGGACGGTGGCGAGGCTGTGCGTCTGCCGCGGCTTGAGCCCGGATTTCGCAACGCCATCGATATATTTTGCTGACGTTCCGAAGATCGTCATCCCCTCGGCGTCGGCGAGGTCGAACAAGGCGGCGGGAGAGGGAAAGAAGGGGTTGCCGTCATAGAGCAGCAGCGTCGCCCCGGTCATGAGCCCCGAGACCTGCCAGTTCCACATCATCCACCCCAGCGTGGTGAAGTAGAACAGCCTGTCGTCGGGCTTCAGGTCGGTGTGCAGGATATGCTCGCACGCGTGCTTGAGCAGCACGCCGCCCGCGCCGTGGACGATGCATTTCGGCTTCCCGGTCGTTCCGGATGAGTAAAGGATATACAGCGGGTGATCGAACGGCAGCCGCGTGAAGGCGAGCGGCGTGGCGCGGTGGGGCGCCGTCCACGCCTCCCACGACACGGCCTTGGGCAGGGCAAGCGCCTCGGCATCGTCGATGAACGGAACGATCACCAGCGTCTCGACCGAGGGCAGCCCCGCCATCACCTCGGCGATCTTGGCCGCGTTGCGGAACACCTTCCCGCCGTAGCGATACCCGTCGGCGGCGACCAGCACGCGCGGTTCGATCTGCCCGAACCGGTCGAGCACGCCGGCCGCCCCGAAATCGGGCGAGCAGGAGGTGAAGGTTCCCCCCGCCGCGTTGGTGCCGAGGAGGGCAGCGACGCCATGGGGGATGTTCGGCAGGTAGGCCGCCACGCGATCGCCGACGCCGAGGCCCATGGCGCTGAGCGCACCGGCGACGCCCGCCACCTCGGCACGGAGGGCATCGCGGCTCCAGGCGATGCGGCGGCGGTCTTCCCCGGTGAAGACGATCGCCTCCTTGGGCCCGGAGTGGCGCAGCAGCGTCTCGGCGTAGCAGAGGCTGGCGTCGGGGAAGAACCGGGCGCCCGGCATGGCCGTCGGGTTCTCGAGGGTGCGTGCCCCCTTGCCGCCCACGACCCCGGCGAAGTCCCACATGGCTGACCAGAACCCGCCAAGGTCCTCGACCGACCAGGCCCAGAGCGCGGGATAGTCGGCGAGCGTGATGCCGCGCGACCCGAGCCAGAGCCGGAACGCGGCCAGGTTGGTCGCGGCTACCCCTGTCGCATCAGGCTGCCACAGGATCTCGCTCATCTGGCTCGCACTCATTCCATTCCCCCCGGGGTCCGCCCTGGTCTTCCTTGCCATGACGGCGGGCAAAGTGTCCTGCGCCGGAGGGCGGGGTGGCAAGCGGCGAGGAGCGTTCAGGGAGGGCACTTGCGGCGCCGGGCGGCAGTGGGTAGAAGGCGCCCTTCCTGACAGCAGGCTTCGGCCTGCGATCGGCGTGTGGGGCCGTAGCTCAGTTGGGAGAGCGCGTGAATGGCATTCACGAGGTCAGGGGTTCGATTCCCCTCGGCTCCACCATCCCGTCCCAGCCGCAGGCCGCGAGTGCCGCGCGCATGTGCCCGGGCACCGGCGCAGTGGCGGTGACGGCCTCGCGCCCGTCCCAGCCTGGAACGACGATCGACCGCGCCAGCAGCTGCAATCCCCCTGCCTCAGCCCGCCCGTACAGGGGGTCGCCCAGGATCGGCCAGCCGGCATCGGCGGCGTGGACGCGAAGCTGGTGCGTCCGCCCCGTCCGCGGCGAAAGGCTGAGCCACGCATGCCCAGCCCCGCGGCCGAGCACGCGCCATTCCGTCACGGCCATCTGGCCTTCCGGGTCGACCCGCATGCGCCAGCCGCCGGCCCCTGACCTGTCTTTGGGCGTGCTCAGCTTGGCGAGCGGCGCATCGATCAGCCCCGCATCCGCTTCCGGCGCGCCGGCCACCACGGCCCAGTAGGTCTTCGCCACGCGACCCTCGGCGAAGGCGCGACCGAGGGCGGCAAGCGCCGGCTTGGTGCGGCCGAGGACGAGGCAGCCCGCCGTGTCGGCGTCGAGCCGGTGCGCGGGCTGCGGCAGGTGGCGCTTGCCGAAGCGCAGCGCCTCGAGCCAATCCTCGACCGAGGCACGCGCGCGCGGGCCGCGATGAGCAGGCAGACCCGCCGGCTTGTCGAGCACCAGCACCGCCTCGTCACGGTAGAGGATCGTTGGCTCAGGCAGCAGCGCGCGCATCCTCGAGGATCATGTCCGACGCCTTCTCCCCGATCATGATCGCCGCCGCATTGGTGTTGCCCGAGACGAGGGAGGGCATGATCGCGCAATCGGCGACGCGAAGGCCGCTCACCGCCTTCACCCTAAGCCGCTCATCCACCACCGCGCGCGGGTCGCTGCCCATGCGGCAGGTGCTGGTGGGGTGATAGACCGTGCTCGCCTTGTTGCGGATGTGCTCCATCAGCGCATCGTCGGTCACCGCCCCTGGCCCGGGCTCGACCTCCGCCGCGACATAGGGCGCGAGCGGCGGGGCATGCATGATCGCGCGCAGCTTCTTGAGCCCGGCGAGCATGGTGGCGCGGTCATTCTCCGCCGTCAGGTAGTTCATGCGGATCTCGGGCCGCGCCGATGGGTCGGACGCGGTGATGCGCACGGTGCCCCGGCTTTCTGGGCGCAACTGGCACACATGCGCCATGAAGCCTGGGAACGGGTGCAGGTTCTCGCCCATCTTGTCGGTGCTGAAGGGGATGAAATGCACCTGCACGTCGGGGCTCGCCAGCCGCGGATCGGTGCGGAAGAAGGCGCCCGCGTGCCCCGCCGCGATCGTCAGCCACCCTGACCGCGTGAACAGCCATTCGAGGCCGAGCCTCGCCTTGCCGACCATGCTCGTCGTCATGTCGTTCAGCGTGATCGGCCTGGTGCAGCGGATGACGCAGCGGCTCTGCAGGTGGTCCTGCAGGTCGGCGCCGACGCCGGGGATGTCGCGGATCACCGGGATGCCGTGTGCGGCGAGCAGCTCGGCCGGGCCGAGGCCTGAGCGCTGCATGATCGTCGGGCTGCCATAGGCGCCGGCCGAGAGGATGATCTCGCGCCTTGCATGGACGATCTTCTCCACCCCGCCTTGCCGGAACAGCACGCCCGTGGCGCGCCCCTCCGTCACCACCAGCCTGTCGGTCAACGCCTCGGTGATAACGGTGAGGTTCTGCCGCTTCCGCGCCGGGCGAAGATAGGCAACGGCGGCGGAGCAGCGGCGGCCGTTGCGGGACGTGGTCTGGAAATACCCGACCCCTTCCTGCGCGACGCCGTTGAAGTCGCGCGTGCGCGGCAGCCCCTCATGCACGGCAGAGGCGATGAAGGCTTCCGTCAGCTCATGCGTATGCGGGTCGGAGACGCCGAGGGGGCCATCGCTGCCATGCTGGTCATCGGCGCCGCGGACATTGCCCTCGGCCCGGCGGAAATAGGGAAGCACATCGTCGGCCGACCAGCCGGCATTGCCGAGTTGCCGCCAATGGTCGAAATCCTCCCGCTGCCCGCGGATGTAGACGAGGCCGTTGATCGAGGAGGAACCGCCCAGCACCTTGCCGCGCGGCTGGTAGACCTGCCGGCCGTTCAGCTCCTTCTCGGGCGCCGTCTCGAACATCCAGTTGACGCGGGGGCGGCGGAACAGCTTGGCGTAGCCAAGGGGGATGTGGATCCACCAATCCCGGTCCTCCGGCCCCGCCTCGAGAACGGCGACGCTGTGGCGCCCATCGGCCGACAGCCGGTTGGCGAGCACGCAGCCGGCGCTGCCCGCGCCCACGATCACGAAATCGAATGTTCCGGCGTCACTGGCATTGGCATCCTTGGCCGTGGCGTCCTGCATGGCGCTGTCGTTCCCTCCTGGCGCTCGGCCCCGCGACACGGCAGGCCCCCCGTGGCCGGCATTGCGCCACAGTGCTAAGCCTCGCGCCAGAGCATCGGGACGAACCAAACCGCCACAGACCGGGAGGACCAGAACGCCATGAACGGTGCCGAGAGCCTTGTCCACACGCTGCTCGCCAGCGGGGTGGACACCTGCTTCGCCAATCCCGGCACCTCGGAGATGCATTTCGTCGCCGCACTTGACCGCGTGGCTGGCATGCGCTGCGTGCTCGGCCTGTTCGAGGGCGTGGTCACGGGGGCGGCCGACGGCTATGCCCGGATGGCCGGCAAGCCCGCCGCCACGCTGCTCCATTGCGGGCCAGGCCTCGCCAACGCTCTCGCCAACATGCACAACGCCCGCCGGGCGCGCAGCCCGATGGTCAACGTCGTCGGCGACCATGCCACCTACCACCGCGCCTGGGACGCACCGCTGACCGCCGATGTCGAGGGCGTTGCCCGCCCCTTCAGCGACTGGGTGAGGAGCGGGCTGACCGCGAAGGGCATCGCCGCCGATGGGGCAGCCGCCGTCCAGGCCGCCCGCACCGCGCCCGGGCAGATCGCGACCCTGATCCTGCCCGCCAACACCGCCTGGGACGAGGCCGACGGCCCCGCCGCCCCGCTTCCCGTTCCCGCCCCGGCTGCCGCCTCGGCCCAGCAGGTGGAAACCGCTGCCCGCATCCTCCGGCGCGACGGGGCGAAGGTGGTGCTCATCCTCGCTGGCCCTGCACTGCGCGAGGAGGGCCAGCGCGCGGCGTACCGCATCGCCGCTGCCACGGGGGCGAAGGTGATGGCGCAGATGTCGAACGCGCGGGTCGAGCGCGGCCAGGGCCGCTACCCGATCGACCGCGTGCCCTACCCTGTCGACATGGCACTGGCCGCACTCGCCCCCTACAGCACCTGCATCCTCGTCGGCGCCAAGCACCCGGTGGCGTTCTTCGCCTATCCGGGAAAGCCGGGCTCGCTGCTGCCGGAGGGCTGCGACGTGCACGTCCTCGCCCGCCCCGACCAGGACATTGCCCAGGCGATCGCCGCACTGGCCGATGACGTGGCCGCAGGCGTGGCGGCACCGGCCGCCAACGCAGGGCCGCGGCCAACCGCGCCTGGCGGGGCCATCACCTCCGAGGGCATCGCGCGCACGGTCGCGGCGTTCATGCCGGAGGACAGCATCATCATCGACGAGGGGGTGACGACCGGCCGCGGCTTCTTCCCCGAGACGCACAGCGCACCGCGGCATGACTGGCTCCAGCTCACCGGCGGGTCGATCGGCGAGGGGCTGCCGCTCGCCCTTGGCGCCTCGATTGCCTGCCCCGACCGCAAGGTCATCGGCCTCCAGGCTGACGGCTCTGCCATGTACACGCTCCAGGCGCTGTGGAGCATGGCGCGCGAGCGGTGCGATGCCACGATCATCGTGTTCTCCAACCGCAAATACGCGATCCTGCGGCATGAGCTCATGGCCGTCGGTGCGAACCCCGGCCGTACGGCGCTCGACATGCTCGACCTCGGCAACCCGGACCTCGATTGGGTGAAGCTCGCCGGGGGCATGGGCGTGGAGGGTGCGGTCGCGCCCGACCTCGACGTGCTGGCCGACCTGCTGAAGGCTGCGATGGCGCGCAAGGGACCGTTCGTGATCGAGCTCCTGGTGCCGTGACGGCCAGGATTCTGAAGGGTTAGGCCGTGCTGCCCGTCACCTGGCAGGCCTTCGCTGGCCACCTCGCCTTCTGTGCGGTCCTTGCCGTGCTGTCGGCCATCGTCGTGCGCCTTGTCATCGCCGCACGGCTGATGGACGTGCCGAACAGCCGCAGCGCGCATGAGCGGCCGACGCCGAAGGGCGGCGGGCTCGGCGTCGTTGTCGCCACGCTCGCAGGGCTCATCGTCCTCTATGCGCGGGCGGAGACGGCGCGGATCGCGGACCCATACTTCATCGCCGTGATCGGCGGCGGGGCGGCGATCGCGGCGGTGTCGCTCGCCGACGATGCGTTCGACTTCCCCTTCTTCTGGAAGCTCGCGGTGCAGGTGGTCGCGGCAGCGCTGCCGATCGGCTTCGGCCTGGTGCTTGACCGCCTGTCCCTGCCCTTCGTCGGCGAGGTGCCGCTCGGGCCCTTCGCGATCCCCGTCACGCTGTTCTGGATCGTGTTCGTGACGAACGCGATGAACTTCGTCGATGGGCTGAACGGGCTCTGCGCCGGCACCGCCGCGGTAGCGTCCGGCTTCCTCGCCGTCATCGCCCTGTCGGAGGGCGGCAGCTTCGTCTACGCGGCGGGGCTGTTCCTTTGCGCTGGCAGCCTCGGCTTCCTGCCGTTCAACTTCCCTGCCGCCCGCATCTTCCTCGGCGATGTCGGCAGCCAGTTCATCGGCTACATGCTGGCCACGCTTGCCGTCGCCGCCGCCCGGTTCGAGGCGACGGCCGTGAGCTTCTTCATCGTGCCGCTGCTGCTCGCCATGCCGCTGTTCGACGTGGCGTTCACCCTCATCCGCCGCGCCATCGCGGGGGAGGGGCTGATCCACGCCCATCGCGGCCACCTCTACCAGGTGCTCGACCGCTCGGGCTTTCCGCGCGTGGGTGTGGCGCTGATCCACTGGGGCTTCACGGCGACGATGGGCATCGCCGCGTTCCGCTTCCTCGCCCTTACGCCGCCGGGGAAGCTCGTCCTCTACCTCGCAGTCGCTGGCGCGCTTGGCTGCTATGCCCTCTGGGTCGCGCAGCGGGCCAGGCGCGCGGGCATCGTCCACTGGTCACGCACGCCGCCGCGCGCCCTTCATTGACACGCGGCGACCGCGCTCCCTACCTTCCCCCCAACGATACGAATCATGGGGAAACGACGGGCGCGCAACCCTCCCGGCCACGACACGTCCATCACGCCGATGCGGTGACGATCACTCGCGCAGCGTTTCCACATGCCTGACACGCCTGCGACGACCAACGGCCCGCACGAGACGGGCCGCCCGAAACGAAGGAGGAACGTTCCGATGACTGATCGAGCACTGCCAGTTCGCCGCCGCTCCCTGCTCGCCGGCGCTGCCGCCGCGACGCTTGCCGCTCCCGCCATCGCGCAGGGCAACGTCCGCGTCGCCCGCGTCTGGGGCGAGCCTGGTCCCTATGGCGGCGTATTCGTCCAGGGCATGAACGAGTGGGCCAGCCGCAACAACGCGAATATCCGCTTCGAGATCGAGCAGATCCCGTGGGACGGCGTGACCGTGAAGCTCACGACCGACCTCGCCGCCCGCCGCCCGCCCGCGCTGATCAGCGTGGAATCCCCGATCGCCTACCAGCTTGCCGCCGAGGGCCTGCTCGAGCCGGTCGATGACGTGTGCCAGCAGATCAACGCCACGCAGCGCCTGGTCGATGGCTTCTCGCTCGCCTCGTTCGGCGCGTGGAAGGGCGTGCAGTACGCCGTGCCGGTGCATCACCAGGCCTGCCTGCTCGTCGCGCAGCAGGACATCATCGACGAACTCGGCCTCGGCAACCCGGCGACGTGGAACTGGGACAACTTCGCCAACGCCGCGAAGACCATCGCCGAGAAGAAGCCCGGCATGGCCGGCTACACCATGGCGCTCGGGCGCAACCTCTGCGCCGACTATCACATCACGCAGTTCATCTGGCAGGCGGGCGGGCTCACCTGGGACCCGTCGGCGAATTTCCGCACCGCCTTCAGCAGCGCCGAGACGGTCGAGGCGTTCGACTACATCCGCCGCCTGTTCTCCTACATGCCGCGGAGCGCGGTCGAGTTCAGCTTCCTCCAGGTCGTCGACCAGCACGTCACCGGCCGCACCGGCATGTCGGCGTATTGGGGCCGCACGATGGGCCGCGCGGCGGAGGAGGCGAAGCCGATCTTCGACAAGATGGAGTACTACCTGAACCCGGCCCACCCGCGCACCGGCATGCGCTGGAGCTGGACCGACATCAACGGCTGGATCATTCCACGCCGCGACAACCCGTTCGTGCGCGAAACGAAGGAGGCCGTCGCCTACGTCTCCAACAGCACCGACTGGATGGTGAAGTACAGCCAGAGCCTGATGCCGAATGTCGGCCCCGTGTTCAAGGACGTGGCCACCGCGCCGGCGATGCTCGCGCACCCGTTCTACCAGTCGAAGAAGCGCAGCCTCGACGTCATCTTCACCGAGAGCGTGCCGCACCAGTGCAACACCGGGTTCGAGCTCAAGAAGGGCATCAACCCGCTGGCCGGCATCGCGCATGGCCGGAGCGTGTGGGCGCAGGCGGTACAGCGGATGCTGCTGAACAACGAGAACCCGCGCCAGGCTGTTGATTGGGGCCAGCGCCAGTTCGAGGCGATCCGCGCCGACAACACCCGCCTGATCGCGGGCTGAGCGATGACGGTGCGGGCCGCAACTGTCGAAGGCGGCCCGCACCGCGTGCGCCGTGCCTCTGGCTTTCGCCTGACCGAGATGCAGGTCGGCATCCTGTTCATGCTGCCGTTCATCATCACCGCCGGCGCCTTCATGATCTGGCCGGTGGTCGAAGCGGTGCGCATGGCCTTCCTCGCGTACAACCCGCTGCGCCCTGACGATGTGCACTTCGTCGGCCTGCGGAACTTCGAGATCATCTTCAGCGATCCGCTGTTCTACGAGAGCTTCTGGCAGGCGCTGGTCTGGACCGGCTGGTCGATCGTGCTGCAGACGCTGTTCGGCGTGGCACTCGCGCTGCTGCTGCACACGCAGCTTCCCGGCATCGCGATCTTCCGCGGCCTGCTGCTGTTTCCCTACATCGTCCCGACGGTGGTGATCGCGCTCAATTGGCGCTGGATCTTCAACAGCGAGATCGGCGTGGTGAACCACCTGCTGCTGCAGGCCGGCATCATCGACGAGAACATCGCCTGGCTGTCGACGCCGAACATGGCGATGGCGTCGGCCATCATGCTGAACGTGTGGAAGTACACGCCCTTCGTGATCATCTGCGTCCTCGCGCGGCTGCAGACGATCCCGACGGAGCTCTACGACGCCGCGAAGGTTGACGGCGCGGGCACCGTCCGACGCTTTCTCGACATCACGCTGCCGATGCTGAAGGAGGTGCTGGTCGTCGTCATCGTGTTCCGCACGATCTGGACCTTCAACAAGTTCGAGGAGATCTACCTGCTGACGCGCGGCGGGCCGGGGACGAGCACGTTCAACCTCGCCGTCTATGCGTTCGAGCAGGGGATGGCGAACCTTCGCCTCGGCGTCGCGGCGGCCACGGGGGTGGTCATGATCGTGCTGCTGCTGGCCGGCAGCATCGTCTACGTGCGCGTGTCAGGCTTCGGCGCCGAGGAGAAGAACACATGACGGCAAAGGAATGGGCCGGGCGCATCGCGCTCTACACGATCCTGATCCTCGTCACGATCGTCGTGTGCTTCCCGCTGATCTGGGCCTTCTTCACCTCGGTGAAGCCCAAGGACGAGATCTTCCTCTGGCCGCCCACCCTCTGGCCGAATGTGTGGACGTTCGAGAACTACACCTCGCTCTTCGCCGGCAAGCAGGCCTATTTCCAGGGTGGCAGCGCTGCCTCCTCAGCCCCGCCGCCATCGGCCTTCTTCCTCGACTGGTTCCTCAACTCCGTCATCGTCGCGGTCGGCACCACGCTGATCAGCACCATCGTCTCGACGCTCGCTGCCTACTCGCTGACGCGCTTCCGGTTTCCCGGCCAGCGCGCGGTGCCGTATCTCGCCCTCGTCGGCTACATGGTGCCGTCGATCATCTTCGTGTTCCCGATGTTCCTGGTGATGGCCGACCTCAGGCTCACCGACACGCTGCTGTCGCTCATCCTCGGCTATGTCTGCATCACGCTGCCGTTCAGCCTCTGGCTGATGTGGGCGTTCTTCCGCGGCGTGCCGATCGAGATCGAGGAGGCAGCCCTGGTCGATGGCGCGTCGCGGCTCCGCGTGTTCTTCGAGATCGTGCTGCCGACAGCCTGGCCAGGCATCGTCGCTGCCGCGATCTTCACGCTGATCGTCTCGTGGAACGACTACCTGTTCGGCCGCGTGTTCATGAACACGATGGAGAACCTGCCGCTCACCGTCGGCGTGATGCACTTCTTCGACGGCACGCATGTCGACTGGGGGTTGATGATGGCGAGTTCGGTGCTGATGACCGTTCCGATGGCGATCCTGTTCGCACTGCTGCAGCGCCACCTCGTCGCCGGGTTCGGCGCCGGCGCGGTGAAGGGCTGAAGCGCGATGGACGTTCGGCTGGAGAACCTCTCGAAATCCTTCGGCTCCAACAGCGTGCTGAAGGCGCTCGACCTCACCTTCCCGGAGCGCAAGTTCGTGACCCTCCTCGGCCCGTCGGGCTGCGGGAAAACCACCCTGCTCCGCCTCATCGCGGGGCTTGAGCGTGCCTCCGGCGGGGCGATCCATTTCGGCGGAGAGCGGGTCGATCACCTGGCCCCGGCCGATCGCAACATCGCAATGGTGTTCCAGTCCTACGCCCTCTACCCGACGATGGATGTGGCCGCGAACATCGGCTACGGCCTCAAGGTGCGCGGCATGGCCGCCCCCGAGCGGTCTGAGAAGGTCGGCATCGTCGCCAAGGTCCTCGAGATCGGGCACCTGCTCGCGCGCAAGCCCCGCGCGCTCTCGGGCGGGCAGCGCCAGCGCGTCGCCCTCGGCCGGGCGATGGTGCGCAAGCCCGACATCTTCCTGATGGACGAGCCGCTGTCGAACCTCGACGCCAAGCTGCGCGCGACGATGCGTGGCGAGCTCAAGCGCTTCCATCTCGACCTCGAGACGACCTCGATCTACGTCACGCATGACCAGCTCGAGGCGATGACGATGTCCGATCTCGTCGCGGTGATGAACGAGGGCGTGGTGCAGCAATTCGCGACGCCGGAGGAGGTCTACGACCGGCCGGTGAACCTCTTCGTCGCGGGCTTCATCGGCTCACCGCCGATGAATTTCTGCGACGTCACCGTCGCGGAACATGGCGGCGTGCCTGTGCTCATGCTCGCCGGCCGCGCCATTCCCGTGCCGCCGCAATTCACGCTCACCCGCGCCGATGAGGGGCGCAGGCTCGTGCTCGGCGTTCGCCCGCAGGATGTGCGCCTCGCCGACCTCGATGATCCCACCGCCGTGCCGGGTACCGTCTGGATGGTGGAGCTCATCGGCAGCGAGCGTCTGATCGAGGTCGAGGTCGCGCCGAAGCTGCGCATCACGTCGGAGGTGAAGGCAGAGGTGCGCGCGGCGATCGACGCGCCGGCGGCCGTGGCGTTCGACGACGCCAAGCTGCACCTGTTCGATCCCGGAACGGGCCTCGCCCTGCCCCGCGCGGACTAGCCCTCCAGCAACTTCGCGATCGCCGTGTGATCCGCACCGGGCCCGAGCGCCTTCGCGGCCGCGGCCCAGCGTTCGGCCATCGCCTGCGCCAGCGGCGCGTCGACACCCATGCCGCGCGCGAGCGAGGCCGCGGCACCCACATCCTTCGCCATCAGCCCGATCGCGAAGCCGGCGGCGAAGGTCCGCGGGATCACCTGCTGCTTCAGCTTGTGCTCGGTCGTGTTGTTCCTGCCCGTTGAGGCATTCAGCACATCGACCATGCTCTCCTGGTCAAGGCCGAAGCGCGCGCCGATCGCCAGCGCCTCGACCGCGGCGACCAGGCCGGCGGCGGAGACGTAGTTGTTCAGCGCCTTCATCGCGTGCCCGGCGCCAAGCCCGCCGCAGCGAAACACGGAGGCCCCCATCGCCGCGAGCACGGGCATCGCACGATCGACATCCACCGCCTCGCCGCCCGCCATGATCGCGAGCGTCGCCTCGCGCGCCTTCTTCACCCCACCCGACACCGGCGCATCCACCAGCGCGAACCCGCGCGCCGCCAGCTCGCCACCGAGCGTGCGCGTGGCCAGCGGATCGGATGACGACATCTCGATGATGAGCGTGCCGGGGGCCGCATCGGCCAGCGCATCGCCGTCGATCAGTGCGGCACGCACCGCGGCGGCATCGGGCAGCATCGTGATGACGGCCACCGCACCCGCCACCGCCGCGCGCGCCGAGGCGGCGACGGGAACGGGCGAGGCCGATCGTGCCGCCGCCGACACGTCCCATCCGCGCACGTCGTAGCCCCTGGCGGCCAGGTGGCCCGCCATCGGCGCGCCCATCGTGCCGAGGCCAATGAAGGCGATTGCGGCGGGAGCGGCGATGGGCGTGGCCATGCGCGTCAGATCCCGCGTTCGGCGAACACGCCCTGCGCAATCTTGAAGGCATCGAGGCTCGCCGGCACGCCGCAGTACACGAAGGCCTGCAGGCACACCTCCTTGATCTCGTCCTTGGTGATGCCGTTGTTCAGCGCGCCGCCGATGTGCAGCTTGAGCTCGTTCGGGCGGTTCAGCGCGATCAGCATCGCGAGGTTGAGGAAGCTGCGCGTGCGCCGGTCGAGGCCCGGCCGGTTCCAGATGATGCCCCAGCAATACTCGGTGGTGAATTCCTGGAACGCCATCGTGAAGTCGTCGGCCTTGGCGAGCGACGTCTCGACATACTCCTTGCCGAGAACGGCCTTGCGCACCTCGAGGCCCTTGTCGAACAGGTGCTGGTTGAAGAACGGATCCTGCGGCATGCGGTGTCTCCCTCGATGAGGCGTGGAACGGATCGGAGCCTGCGTGAGAATGCGCCTGGGGACTCTCAGGCGGGCTGGAGGCCCAGATGTGCGCGGAAGCGGGTTTTCAGATAGGCGCCGTCGCGCGCGGGCAGCGTCTTGGGCAGCGGCTCGGAGCCGACGACGATGCGGATCAGACCTGGCCCCGCGCCCGCGGTGAGCTTCGGTGCCAGGGCGCGCAACGCCGTCTCGCCATCCACCGTCGCGGTCCAGGCGAAGCCACAGGCGGCGGCAACGGCGGGCAGATCGGTGCCGAGGCTCGTGTGGCTCGCCTGCATCCCCGTCTCGCCGAAATGCCCGTTGTCGAGCACCGCGATGGTGAGGTTCGCCGGCTTCTGCGCCGCCACGGTCGCAAGCGCGCCGAGCCCCATCAGCGCCTCGCCGTCGCCCGTGAGCACGAGGACCGGGTTGGATGGCCGCGCGAGCGCGAGGCCGAGCCCCATCATCGCCGCCCCGCCCATGGCACCCCAGAGATAGAAATTGCCGCCATGGTCCCCGGCATCGAACAGGTCGTAGGCAGGGGTGCCGAGGCCGGCGATGACCAGAAGCTCGTTCGGCCTGTCGGCGAGAAGGGCGCGGACGGCAGGACGTCGCGCGAGAACCTGGTCGATCATTTCCACACCTTCCGCCCGATCAGCCGCTGCCCGAGCAGCACGGCAACCGCCTGTTCAGCGCCGAACGCCATGTCGGCCGCGGCGGTGACGACATCGCCAACGTCCTCCGGCCGGTCGACGCGGAAGCAGCGCACGCCCATCGCGGTCAGCACCGGCTCGGTCGCGCGGCTCATCGGCACCTGCCACGGGTTGAACTCGGCCCATTCCCCCCGCATCGTGATCAGCGCCAGCAGCGGGAAGCGGCAATTCTCCATCAGCGACAGCATGTTGATGCAGTTGCCGACGCCGGATGACTGCATCAGCAGCGCCGCACGCTCGCCGCCGAGCCAGGCGCCGGCACATCCGGCAACGCCCTCCTCCTCGGTGGTCAGCACCACGGCGCGGATGGCGGGGTCCTCATGCGCGAGGCTGATCGCGCGCGCATGGCCGGCATCGGGGACGTAGTGGATCTGCCTGACGTCGGCGGCCTTGAGCGCGGCGAACACCGCGTCCTTCCAGGCCACCGCTGCCGTGTCTGCGGCATGGGTGACTGCGTTCATGGGGCTCTCCTCCCCCCCGGACCTGAGCTGGGGGGCCGCACCTTGGCGCGGAACCGCCGGGCTGCCAAGCCGCCGCCCCCAAGCACGTCAGGATCAGGCAGGGCGTGACGCGGAACACCCACTGGACGATTGACATACACCCGTGCGCGGAACGATGCTGCACCGCAAGGGCTGGGGATATCGAAACCGCCAGGCACGGGAGGATCCGTCAGCCGTGAACCGCGACGCGTTCCTCACGATCATCAAGCTTCCCTTCCAGATCGTCATGATCGGGGCGGCCATCATCCTCGTGCTCAAGGGCGCGCAGTGGATGGACATCCCCGGCGTCGGCTCCCTCGCCGGCGCGCTCGACCGTGGCGAGGGTGTCGCCAATCTCGCAGCGCTGCTGGTGTTCCTGATCGGCATGTCGATCGGCACCTTCATGTGGTGGCTGGCGAGCCGATTCTTCGCCCTGCTGCGTGACCCGACCATCCCGCCCGAGCGCCTCGCCAACCTCAAGGACCTGCCGATGGCCCTGCCCGAGGGCACGATCCGCGCGCTGCTTGCGCTGATCGTCGGCCTCGTCGGGCTGCCCATCCTGCTGTTCTCCAACGCGCTGAAGCTCGATGCCGCGATTGCCGGCTACGTCAACGGCATCGTCATGAGCGTGTTCGCCTTCTATTTCGGCACGCGCAGCGGCGCGGGCGATGCGCAGACCGCACGGCAGCTCGCCGGCACGCTCTCGACCGTGCAGGGCGAGGCGACGGACGCGAATGCGCGCGCGACCGCCGCCGAAGGCCGCGTGGCGACGGCAGGGGCCGACGCGACGCGCCCGAACCGGTTGCAGGACGGCATCTCCACCGTCGATCGTCACCTCGCCGCGGCGGAGGTCCTCGTCAACGTGCTCGGCCCCGCGCTGCCGAAGGGCCTCGTTCCCGAAGGTGCTGGCGATCTCCTGCGCCGGGCGCGCAGCGCGGCCGAAGGCGCGCGCGCGATCGCCGGTGGCGAGATCTCGGAAACCTCCGTCGGCGCGGTGCTGAAGGCCGGGCAGGACCTGATCGGCAACTCCCCCGTCGCGAGCCTGCTCGGCAAGGCTGCCGGCGCGCTGCCGGGCATGGGCGTGCTCGGCCCCGTCGCCGGTGTCGCGATGGTGCTGGGCCTCGGCTGGCAGCTCGGCTCGGCCGAGTATCGCCGCTGGCGCGCGCGCATCCTCGCAGCACCCTACGAGGCGAAGCTGATCGATTTTGGCGTCATCACCCCCACCTCGGCCGAGATCAGGATGGAGCGCTGCGCCATCTTCACCGGCGCCTTCGCCTCCAAGCGGCAGGAGCCCGGCTTCTTCGCCACGCTGCTCGACGCCGTCGCGCGTGACGATGCACCGGACAGGCTCTGGTCGATGTATGGCGGCGATGCCGCGCTGTTCGACAGCCGCGAGGAGATGCAGGCAGGGCTCGACGAGTTCCGCCGCGCGCTTCTCGCCGAACAGGCGATGAACGATGTGAAGCCGGAGACGGTCGCCACGGTCGCTTCCACCCTCGGCATCGCACCACCGCCGGTCGATGCGGTGAACGCGGTGCTCGATGCCGGCCCTGTCGAGTCGGCGAGTGATGAGCAGAAGGCGGCGATGGAGGCCCTCGTCATGATGGTGGGCAACCTGCGCGACAAGAAGGTCGACCCTGCGCTGGTGATCGCCGAGTTGCAGAAGGCGGCCGCGAAGGAAGGGAGCGTCGCGCCATGATCCGGTTCCCGCTTCTCGCCCTCGCCCTCGTTCTCGCCTCCTGCCAGCAGGTCGGCCGCGTTGTCGATCCCGACGTCGCGCAGCTGGAGCGTTTCCAGGCCGCACGCAGCGAGAACCGCCTGCGCGACATCGCGAACGAGCCCGTCATCGCCTCCTGCACGCCCGACAGGCCCGCCTGCGGGCGCCTTCATGCGATCCGCGCGGACGCGTGTCTGACGCTCGCGCTCGCCGATCGCGCGCCCGGCGTTGCCTGCCCGCCCGCCTCCTCCGCCGCGCGTGACGATCTGGCCTGCGCGTCGGACGGCTATGCCGCGGCGATGGCAGCGACGAATGCCGGCTTCTCGGCGGCAGACCAGCTCGCCCATCGCCAGGGCCGCGCCCAGGCCCTCTACTGCCGGGCAGAGCTGGGCACCGTCTCGGCCGGCGTTCCGCTGGCGCGCGAGGCGGCCGATGCCGCGGCCGGCCTGCCG
>NZ_JALHPR010000035.1 GCF_022842375.1 Elioraea sp.
GAGGCGGACAGGCTGGCCGCCGCCGCTGGGCCAGTGCCCGCGCCCCGCGACGAGGACGCCGCGCTGCGTCGCGCGCTGGCCGACGCGACCCACGAGGCGCTTGCCGATCGCGCCTGGCTGGCCGAGGCGCGGGGAGGGGATGGCGACTGGGCCGGGCTTCGCGCGCGGATCGCTGCGATCGACCGGCCCGTGTTCCCGCTGGCCGGGGCCGATGTGGTCGCTGCCGGCGTTCCGCCCGGCCCGCGTATCGGTGCGGTGCTGGGAGCCCTGCGGGAGGGCTGGCTTGCGGCTGGCTGCGCTGGCGATCGCGCTGCCTGGCGCGCGGCGCTGGCCCGCCACCTCGCCGGGGCGTAGCGGCCGCGCGTCGTGTGGGAATGAGAACGCGTTGCAATTGCATCGCAACTCGGGCAAGCTCACTGCATTCGATGACAGGGATGCACCGATGATCCTCTGTGTCTGCAATGGCTTGACCGAGCGTGCCGTCCGTTCCGCCCTGTCCGACCAGGCAGCGCCGCCCACCGTGGCAGATGCCTATCGCGCCTGCGGCTGTTCCAGGATCTGCGGCACCTGTGCCGCGGCGATGCGCGACGTGGTGAAGGCCGAGAGGGCACGCCGTTCCAACGCCACGTGCAACGCCGATTGATTTTTCTCGTGGTCCCGTGATGCCATCCGCTGGCGTGGATTCTCGCGCGACGTCTGGAGGGCTTGATGAAGGGCGACAAGAAGGTTCTCGAATTTCTCAACACGGCGCTCACCAATGAGCTGACCGCGATCAACCAGTACTTCCTCCATGCCCGCATCCTCCGCCACTGGGGGGTGACGAAGCTCGGTGCTCATGAATACGAGGAGAGCATCGAGGAGATGAAGCACGCCGACATGCTGATCGAGCGCATCCTGTTCCTCGGCGGCATCCCGAACCTCCAGAAGCTGAACAAGCTGCTGATCGGCGAGACGGTCGAGGAGGTGCTGCGCTGCGATCTCAAGCTCGAGGAGAAGGCGATCGCCGATCTCCGTGCCGCGATCGCCCATTGCGAGGAGGTGCGCGACTTCCCCTCCCGTGACCTGTTCGCCGGGATCCTCCGCAACGAGGAGGAGCATGTCGATTTCGTCGAGACGCAGTTCGACCTGATCGAGCGCATCGGCATCCAGAACTACATCCAGCTCAACGCCAGCCCGGCAGGCCACAAGGAGGATTGAGGCCGTCCTCGGCCGCTTCTGGCGCCGGGCGCTGCCGCAACCCGGCTGGCGTGACCCGGCTGGCGGACCAGGCTGGCTTGATCAGGCTGGCTCGCCGCGGCAGGTCTGATCGTGCTATCGCACCTCCGCGATGGGTGACCTGACGCGGCACGATCCGGCAACGACAAGCACGCTCGCGCTGGGGCTCAGGCTCTGGCGCGAGCATGCGCGCGCCCAGTGGCCGGTCCTCGTCCGCGTCTTTGCGCTCATGCTCGTGGTCTCGCTTTCCACCGGCGCGTATCCGCTGGTGATCGACTGGGCCTACCGCCTTTTCGCCACGCAGGATTGGCGCATCGTGACGGTGGTTCCCATCACCGCGATGGCGATCGTCAGCGCGAAGGCGATCGCGCAGTACTGGCAGACGGTGCTGATGCAGCGCGTGGTGCTCTCGGTCGTCGTGTCGCTGCAGCGCGCGATGTTCGGCGCATTGCTGCGCGCCGATCTCGCCCGCCTCGCCTCCGAACAGACGGGGCGGCACGTCTCGCGCTTCGTCAACGACGTTTCCGTCATGCGGGAAAGCCTGACGCGCGCCGTCACGGGCATCGTCGATGCGCTGACCGTGGTCGCCCTCGTCGGATCGATGCTGTGGCTCGACTGGGTGCTGTCGCTGTTCGCCCTCGTCGTCGTGCCGATCGCGGTGTGGCCGATCAGCGTCATCGGCACGCGCATGCGCCGCGCCTCAAAGGCGCAGCAGGAACAGGCCGGCGAGGTGACGGCGCTGCTCTCCGAAAGCCTCGGCGGCGCGCGGCTGGTGAAGGCCTACGGGCTCGAGCAGTACGAGGCGGCGCGGGCCGATCGTGCCTTCGATGGCTGGTTCGCCTCGCTGATGCGCGTGGTGCGCGGCCGTGCGCGGGTCGACCCGATCCTCGAGGCGATGGGCGGGGCGGCGGTGGCCGGCGTCATCGCCTTCGCGGGCTGGCGCATCGCCTCGGGTGCCGGAACGGCGGGCGAGTTCACCGGCTTCGTCGCGGCCCTGCTGATCGCCGCGCGGCCGATGCGCGCGCTCGGCACCCTCGCCGTCGTGCTGCAGGAAGGGGCGGCGGCGGCGTCACGTTGCTTCGCCCTGCTCGACGAGGTACCCACGATCCGCGATGCACCGGGTGCGACGCCGCTGCCGCCAGGCCCGGGGCGCGTGGTCTTCGAGAGCGTATCGTTCCGCTACAATGACGACCAGGCGGCGCTGCATGACGTGTCGCTGGTGGTCGAGCCTGGAACGACCGTCGCCCTCGTCGGCGCTTCGGGCGCGGGCAAGACCACCGCGCTGAACCTCATCCCCCGCTTCATGGAGGCAAGTGCCGGCTGCGTGCTGGTCGATGGCTGCGACGTGCGCGGCCTCACGCTCGCCTCGCTGCGCGGGGCGATGGCGCTCGTCAGCCAGGACGTGACGCTGTTCGACGATACCGTGCGCGCCAACATCGCCTTCGGCAGACTGGATGCGACGGATGCCGAGATCGAGGCGGCTGCCCGCGCGGCGGAAGCGCATGACTTCATCGCGGCATTGCCCGAGGGCTACGCCACCCGCGTCGGCGATCGCGGCCACACGCTGTCGGGCGGCCAGCGTCAGCGCATTGCCCTTGCCCGCGCATTGCTTCGCGCCCCGCGCATCCTGCTGCTCGACGAGGCGACGAGCGCGCTCGATGCCGAAACCGAGGCGCGCGTGCAGGAGGCGCTCGCCCGGCTGCGCGCCGGGCGCACCACGCTCGTGATCGCGCATCGCCTTTCCACCGTGCGGTCAGCCGATCGCATCGTCGTCCTCGATCGCGGGCGGGTGGTGGAGGAGGGAACGCACGCAGCGCTGCTTGCGGCCGGCGGTGCCTATGCGCGGCTCGTGCGCGCCCAGGCTTTTGCTGATGACGCCGAGGCTACTCCCGCCGCAGCAGACGCTCGGTGACGAAGCTGCCAAGCTTGCCGGCACGGAAATCGCGCCTGAGCGCCGCCTCGTCGTAGACGTTGCGCACCCAGTCGAGGAAGCCGATGCCGGTCTCGCGCTGCGCCGCCTCGTAACGGTCAAGGAACAGGTCGAGGATGCCGGTCTTGCCGGCAGCGACATGGCCGTAGCGGAGCGAGAGGTGCGGCCGCGCCTCGGCCACCGTTCCCCCCCGCAGCAGCAGGATGACGGCCGCGATCAGCCCCGCACGGTCAGCGCCCGACTTGCAGTGGATCAGCGCTGGGTACGCCACCGTCTCGAGCAGGCCGGCGAGCCGAAGCAGCCTGTCGCGATGCGGCGCGCCGCGGCTCTCGAACGGCGCATCGACCATGGTGATCCCCGCCCGCGCCGCCGCCTCGCGCGCCAGCACGTCGGAGCCGCAGGCCGGCCGATGGCCGCGCAGGTTGATGATGGTACGGATGCCGGCGCGGGCCTCCGTCCCGATCTGCCACGGCAGCGGCTGGTTCGACCGCGCGAGTACGCCTGGGATCACCCAGTCGCGGTTGCGCCAGAAGATGCGCAACGCGCCGTGGTCGATGAACAGCGCATTGCCCCAGGCGCGCATCCGGCCCTGGCCGGTCGCGAGGTCGAAGCGGGCGCGGGTGTCGAGCGTGGTGGCCATCGGCTTTCTCAGATGGCAGGCCGAAGGGCACTCTGCAACGGATCTCGCATGCGCCGATATGCAACCCTCGCGCGTATGCGACTTGAAAAACACGCGCTGGCAGGTTCATGCTCGCGGAGAAACATACGCCAGAAACCATCCTGGGGTCGCCATGACCGATCCGCGCCCACGCCTTGCCGTTGCCGGCGGCCATCCGGCGCAACTCACGCCTGCCGCCATGGCAGCCCTGCTCGGGCTCGACCAGCCGACCACGCTGCGCGCCCTGCACCAGGCCCTGCGCGACGAGGACCCCGCCTCCTGGGCTGCTGAACCGCAGGCCGATCCCCTCGCTTTCGCCGCTGCCCTGCTGAAGCTCATCGGCAGGCCGGGCGGCATCGCCTCCTACGCCCGTGCTTCGGCGCGGGCGGAGGATGAGGCGCTGCCCGGCGCGCTCCGGCTCGACCTGTTCGATGCCTGCCGCTTCTCGCTGTTCGCCGCGCTGCGCAAGGCGGCACCCGAGAGTGCCGCGTCCCTGCTGCGCCGCGCCCAGGCCCCGCTTCCCCCTGCATTGCCGTTGGCTGAGGCCGGGGTTGCGGCTGAACTCTGGGCCGAGACGGCCCTGCTCGTCTGGGCCATGGGCTGCGGCCCGCGCGGCCTCGCCCCCGAGGCGCATGCGATGATGGAGGAGCATGAGGGCCTGGCCGATGCGCTCGCCGGCATCCGCTGGCGCCCGGCAGGCGCGGTCCCGGCTGCCCTGACGCTGCCGATGGCAGAGGAGCAGGAGGCCGTGTTCGGCTTCGCCGAATCTTCCGAGCCGCTGCTGCCCCCCTCCCTCGCTGCTGCAGCGACGCCGTCAGACCCCGTGGTCGCCCGTGTCGCCTCGCTGCCCGATCACCTTCGCGCGCCGCTGCCGTCGGGCTGGGAGGAAGCGCTCGGCAGGGCCGAGGCTGCGTCGCGCGCCGCCGTCGATGCCGCTGCAGGGGCCGTGGAGCGCGCCAGCCTCGACCAGGACGAGGCGGAAACAGCGCTGCGCGAGGCGGCGCTGCGCGAGGTGCTTGACCACGACGTGCTGTTCCGCCTGCTCGAGGCGGCGAAGGCGCGCGCGGGCGCAGGTTCGCGCGCCGCCGCGGCGCTGGCGCAGGCGGTGTCGGCGGCGATCGCCGACGTGCCTGCGCCGACGTCGAGCGTTACGGAAAGGTGATCTCGGTCACGTTGCAGGTGTTTACCTGCCGACGCTCCGTCGCGGTGTTGTTGTCATAGACGACGCGCAGGTCGAACACGCAGTTTCCATCCCGCGGCAGGTTCACCACCATGCTCTGCCCGGCTCCCAGCACGTTCTGGCCGAGCCTGTCCGGCCCCCAACTCTGCTGCTGCGAGGACGAGACATAGACTTCCGTGATCGTCCGCCCCGAGCGGTTGACCAGGCGGAAATCCGGGTTCGGTCCGCTCGGGCTCGTGGTGCCCTGCGGGCCTTGCGGCCCGCGCGCCACCGGCCCCTGCGCGGTGAAGATCACCTCGTTGATGTTGCAGGTGTTGATGCGCCGCTGCTCGGCCACGCTGTTGTCGGCGTAGACGACGCGGATGTCGAACAGGCAGGTGCCGTCGCGCGCCGGGCGGATCGCGAAGCGTTGGCCGGTCGCCAGCACGTTCTGGCCGAGCAGGTCGTTGCCCCAGTTCGTGACCTGCGCTGACGAGACATAGACCTGGTGGATCGTCTTGCCGGAACTGTTCACCACCCAGAAGTCTGGGTTCTGCGCCGTGGCAGGGCTCGACAGAGCGGCCAGCAGAACAAGGAACGCACCCGGAAGGAACCGTCTCAGCATCGTCACCTCCTCGATCGCAGGCGGGGTGAAGGGCGCTTCCCCGCGCATTCGGCGTGCCACGCGCCCCCATTCAATACGCCCGTGACAAGCGTCCGCCAAGCGCCGGCAAGGCCAGGGAACGCTACCGCTCACACCCTGGAAAGGTGAACGTGATACCCTCTAATCATCACCACGAGGTTGCGCACGCCGCCCCATCCGGTGCATGGCGGTGATGCGACCCTCACAGGGCAGGAGACGGCGGTGGCAACCGACGGGATTGCACGTGGCGCGGCGCCGCGCACCGAACGTGACGTGCTGCTGGCAGCTGCCGCGGCGCAGCTTCGCCGCCGCCTCCAGGGCGAGGCGGGCGAACAGGCCGCTGCCTTCCTGGCAGTCTGGGCGGACGGCATCGCCGACGATGACCTTGCCGCCCACAGCGCCGAGGACATCGCCGGCTCCGCCCTCTCGCTGTTCGAGCACGCGCGCACGCGTGCCCCCGGCCAGGCCAATGTGCGTGTGCTGAACCCGCGGCCCGAGGCGGAGGGTTGGCGGTCGCCCCACTCCATCGCCGAGATCGTGACCGACGACATGCCCTTCCTGGTCGACAGCGCGCTGGCTGCCTGCGCCAGGCTCGACCGGCCCGTGCATCTCGTGATCCACCCGATCGTGCCGGTGCGCCGCGACGCCGCCGGCGCCATCGTCGCGTTCGGCGCCGCGGCCGGGGCGGACGCGCCGCGCGAGAGCATGATCCAGGTCGAGATCGCGCAGATCGCGGGTGCGACCGAGCTTGCGGCGATGACCTCGGCGCTCAAGCGCGCGATGGCCGATGTGCGCATCGCGGTGGCCGACTGGCCGGCGATGCGCGCGCGGCTGGCCGACGCAGCGGGGCTGCTCGCAGGGGCTGGGGATGCCGATGCCAAGGTCGCGCGCGATTTCCTGACATGGATGGGCGAGGACAATTTCGTCCTGCTCGGCTATCGCCGCCTCGACATCAGGGCCGATGGCACGCCCGAGGCGGCGACCGACGCCAATCTCGGCCTGTTGCGCGATGCCGCGGTGCCGGTGTTCGACGTGCTGCGCGAACCTTCCGCCATTCCCGAATCTTTGCGCAGCTACATCCGCGAGGCAGCGCCACTGTCGGTCGCCAAGGCGAATATGCGTGCGACCGTGCATCGCCCGCAGCATTGCGACGTGGCGATCCTGAAACAGTCGCGCGCCGATGGCACGGTCGAGGCGGTGCATCTCTTCCTCGGCCTGTTCGCGGCCGATGCCTATAACCGCAACCCGCGCTCGATCCCCTATCTGCGCGAGAAGGTCGCTGCCGTTCTCGCGCTCGCCGGCGTCGACCCGAAGACGCATGACGGGCGGCGCCTCTCGAACATCCTCGAGACCTATCCGCGTGACGAACTGTTCCAGGCCACCGTGCCGGAACTGCTCTCCGCCGCGCGCGGGATGCTGGCATTGCAGGAGCGCCAGCGCGTCGCACTCTTCGTCCGCACCGACAGGTTCGAGCGCTTCATCTCGGCGATCGTCTTCGTGCCGCGTGACAGGATGGACACGCGCCTTCGGCAGGCGATCGGCGACCTGGTCGCCGCCGCCTATGCGGGGCGGCTCTCGACCAACTACGTCCAGATCGGCGACGGGCCGCTCGCGCGCGTGCACTACATCATCGCGACCATGCCCGGCGCCGTGCCCGAGGTCGATCTCCGTGCCCTCGAACGCGCTCTCGCCGAAGCCGCCCGCAGCTTCCGCGATCGCCTGGCCGAGGCGCTTGTGGCGGAGCATGGCGAGGCGGCGGGGCTCGCCGTCGTCGGCGCCTGGGCCGATGCCTTTCCCCCCGGCTACACCCAGGCGCGCACGGCATCCGAGGCGATGGCCGACATCGCGCTCGCCGAACAGGCACTCGCGACCGGCCGCCTCGCGCTCGTCCTGTCGCGCCGCACAGGCCAGGCGCCGCATGCGCTGACGCTGCGCGTAGCCCACCCCGATGGGCCCGTGCCGCTGTCCGACATCCTGCCGTTGATCGAGTGCCTCGCCTTCCGCGCGATCGAGGAGGTGCCGCACCACCTCCACCCCGCCGGCACGGGGATGCGCACCGTGGTGCTGCACGAATTCGTCATCGAAACGATGGATGCTTCCGCACCGGACGCTGCGGCGATTCCGCTCGCGGCAGAGGCGCTCGATGCCCTCTGGGCTGGTCGGGCGGAACCTGACCAGTTCAACCGCCTGGTGCTGCGCGCGGGCGTCTCCTGGCGCGATGCCTGGGTGCTGCGCGCGCTCTATCGCTGGCTGAAGCAGGTCGGCTTCGGCTTCAGCCAGGCGGCGGTCGAGGATGCGCTCGCCGCCGAGCCGGAGGCGACACGAACGCTTGTCGAAACATTCCGGGCACGCTTCGACCCGGACGCCAAGCGCGATGCCGATGCCGAGGCGATGCTGGCAGAGGCCTGGGCACGCCATCTCGACGCGATCGCCGACCCCGATCGTGACCGCATCCTCACGCGCATGAAGCAGGCAATGGATGCCGTGCTGCGCACGACGGCCTTCACCGACCCCGCTGCCCCCGTCATCGCCTTCAAGCTCGACCCGCGCAGGGCCGGGGATGTGCCGAAACCCGTTCCCTTCGCCGAGATCTGGGTGCATGGCCCGCGCGCCGAGGCGGTGCATCTGCGCGCCGGCGCGGTCGCGCGCGGCGGCATCCGCTGGTCGGATAGGCGTGAGGATTTCCGCACCGAGGTGCTCGGCCTGATGAAGGCGCAGACGCTGAAGAACGCCGTGATCGTGCCGACGGGCGCGAAGGGCGGCTTCATCCTGAAGCGCCCGCCGGCAATGACGGGTGATGCCACGAAGGACCGCGAGGCGCTGCTCGCCGAAGGCATCGCCTGTTACCGGCTGCTGATCGGCGCGATGCTCGACCTCACCGACAATCGCGGCACATCGGGCATCATCCCGCCGGCGCGCGTTGTGCGCCGTGATGGCGATGATCCCTACATCGTCGCTGCAGCCGACAAGGGTACGGCCACCTTCTCCGACATCGCCAACGGCATTGCCACCGCGCGCGGCTTCTGGCTCGGCGATGCCTTCGCCTCCGGCGGGTCGAAGGGGTATGACCACAAGGGCCTCGGCGTCACCGCCCGCGGTGCGTTCGAGGCGATCGCGCTGCACCTCGCCGAACTCGGCATCGACTGGCAGCGCGACCCGGTCAGCGTCGTCGGCGTCGGCGACATGTCGGGCGACGTGTTCGGCAACGGCATGCTGCTCTCGCGCACGCTCAGGCTGCGCGCCGCGTTCGACCATCGCCACATCTTCCTCGACCCCGATCCTGACCCGGAGGTCTCGTTCGTCGAGCGCGAGCGGCTGTTCGCCCTGCCGCGTTCCTCCTGGGCCGACTACGACGCGACGAAGCTCTCGGCCGGCGGCGGCATCTTTCCACGCTCGGCCAAGACCATTCCGTTATCGGATCAGGTGCGCACGATGCTCGGCCTCGCGGGAGAGCGCGCGACACCGGACGTGGTGATGCGCTCGATCCTGACGCTTGCGGTCGACCTGCTCTATTTCGGGGGCATCGGCACCTTCGTGAAGGCCGCCGCCGAGACGGCAGGCGAGGTAGGCGACCGGGCCAATGATGCCGTACGGGTGAACGGGCTCGAACTCCGCGCCCGCGTGCTCGGCGAGGGCGCCAATCTGGGCGTCACCCAGGCGGGGCGGATCGAGGCGTCGCTCGCCGGCGTCAGGCTCGACACCGACAGCCTGCACAACTCCGCCGGCGTCGATACGTCCGACCATGAGGTGAACCTCAAGATCCTGGTCGATGGCCTGGTGCGCGAGGGCGACCTGACCGGCAAGCAGCGCGATGCCCTGCTGCGCGACGTGACCGACCATGTCGTTCCGCACGTGCTCGCCACCAACGCGCGCCAGGTGCTTGCCGTCTCGCTCGAACTCGCCGAGGGGGCTGCTTCCGGGCCCGCGCATGCGGCGCTGATGGCGCGGCTCGAGAGCGAGGGGTTCCTCGACCGCACCGTCGCCGGCCTGCCTGACCGCACGACGCTCGCAATGCGCGGCCGTGCTGGCCTGGTGCGGCCAGAGGTCGTCGTGCTGCTCAGCCACGCGAAGCTGTGGCTGACCGACGCGCTGCTCGACAGCGCCCTGCCGAGCGACCCTGCCTTCGCCGATGACCTTCTGCGCTACTTCCCGCCCGTGATCGCGGAACGCTTCCGTGCTGCCGCGCTCTCGCACCCGCTGCGGCGCGAATTGCTGGCCATGCTGCTCGCCAACGACCTGCTGGACAGGATGGGGCTTGCCGCCTTCGCGCGCCTGGCCGAGGGCGTGCCACCCGTGACGGCGGCCCGCGCGGCGCTGATCGCGCGCGCGTCGCTTGGGCTGGCCGAGACCTGGGCCGCGCGCGTGCCGGCCGCCCCGGGAGCGGTCGATCCCTATCGGCACGAACTCTCCTGGCGGCGGATGCACGAGGCGGCGGCGGCGTGGTTCCTCAGGAGCGGCGGACAGGACCAGGGGGGGGATGGCGGCATCAGTGCTGCCGTCGCGCGCTTCGCCGGGCCGATCGCCGCACTCCGCGCCACCTGGCCGGGCGCGCTTGGCGATGCGCTGCTCGATGCGGCGCTGGTCACCGGCGAGTCTGGGGCGGCGCCGGCAGCGGTGGTCACCGCCTGGATGGAGGCGGGCCGCGCCTTCGGCCTCGATGCGCTGCGCCAGGCGGCAGCTTCCGTCGCTGCGGCGGACCCGGCTGCGGCGCGCGCGCTGGCGCTTCTCCTGGCCGACATGGGGGCGATGCAGCGACGACTCGCGGCAGCCCTGCTCCGGCGCGAAGGCGGGGGACGACCAGATGCGGGCAGGGCTGACGCACTGAAGGCGGAGGCCGGCGCTGCCTGGTCGGAGGCAGAGCGTTGCATCAGCGCATTGACAACGGAGATGCCGGGGCTGGCGCAGATCCTCGTTGCCGTGCACGCATTGCGCACCGTTGCCTGAGCGTGTGCGCGTGACGGACGGGACGCTGCGGCCGAGGCCGTGGCGCATCGCTGCCTGGTGCTTCTATGACTGGGCGAACAGCGCGTACCCGACGGTGATCAGCACCTTCGTGTTCGCGACGTACTTCACCCAGGGCGTCGCGCCCGACCCCGTCACGGGGGCCTCGCGCTGGGGCATCGGCATGGCGATCGCGGGGCTCTTCGTCGGCATCCTCTCGCCCATCTTCGGCGCGATCGCCGACCGCACCGGCGGGCGGCGCATCTGGCTCGCCGCGTTCACGATCCTTGCGGCACTCGCCGCCGCGTCCCTCTGGACGGTCGAGCCCGACCCCTCCTTCATGACGCGGGCACTGGTTCTCGTGATCGCCGGCACGGTGTGCTTCGAGCTCGGCACCGTGTTCTACAACGCCATGCTGCCGGGCCTCGCACCCGCCGCGATGATCGGGCGCATCTCCGGCTGGGGCTGGGGCCTCGGCTATATCGGGGGGCTGTTCTGCCTCGTCGCGTGCCTTGCCCTGATCCAGGCGAAGCCGCCGCCGTTCGGCCTGGCGGAGGGCAATGCCGAGGCGGTGCGCGCGACCTCGGTGCTCGTTGCCGTCTGGTATGCGGGCTTCGCGCTGCCGTTGCTGTTCGCGGTGCCGGGCGAAAAGGGCGCTGGCATGGGCATCGTCGCTGCGGTGCGGGAAGGGATCGGCGCGATCCTCAGGTTGCTGCCCGAGCTGCGCGGCGAGCCCGTGATCCTGCGCTTCCTGATCGCGCGGCTGCTCTATGCCGAGGGGCTGAACACGCTGTTCGCGTTCGGCGCGATCTACGCCGCCGGCACGTTCGGGATGGACACCGAGGAGGTGATCCGCCTCGGCATCGCGATCAACGTCACGGCGGGCCTCGGTGCCGCGCTGTTCGCCTTCGCCGATGACAGGTTCGGCTCGCGCGCGGTGGTGCTCGTCTCGGTGCTGTCGCTGATGGTGATCGGCGCGCTGATGCTGCTGGTGACCAGCACCACGGCGTTCTGGGTGCTGGCGCTCGCGCTCGGCATCTTCTTCGGCCCCGCGCAGGCGGCGAGCCGCACCCTGATGGGCCGCCTCGCGCCGGCGGATAAGCGGGGCGAGTATTTCGGGCTGTTCGCGCTCACCGGCCGCGCGGTGTCGTTCATCGGGCCTGCTGCGCTGGCCATCGCGACCGCAGCGTTCGACAGCCAGCGTGCGGGCATGGCGACGGTGCTGGTGTTCCTCGGCGCCGGTGCCGCGCTGCTGTGGACGGTGCGCGTGCCTCAACGCTGAGGCGCGCCGTCCGGCCTTGGCATTGGCCGCCACCGCTGTAGGCTCATGCGGCACAAGGCATGGGAGGGATCGAGCGATGGCGGCTGAGGGCGACGTGTTCGACTATGTGATCGTCGGCTCCGGTGCCGCCGGGTCGGTGCTCGCCGCGCGCCTGTCGGAGGACCCTGGCGTCACGATCTGCGTGCTCGAGGCAGGGCCGCCTGACCGCAACCCCTACATCCATATCCCCGCCGGCTTCATCAAGACGATCTTCGACCCCTCGGTCACCTGGCAGTTCAAGACCGAACCGTCGGAGATGACGGCGGGGCGGCGGATCGCGACGACGCAGGGCCGCACGCTCGGCGGCGGCTCGTCGGTCAACGGCATGATCTATAATCGCGGCCAGCCCGGCGATCTCGATTCGTGGGCGCAACGAGGAAATCGCGGCTGGGGCTATGCCGACATGCTGGCCTACTACCGCCGCAGCGAGCGCTGCATGGGGGTGGGCGAGGACGAGAAGCGCGGCCGCGACGGCGGCATTCCCGTCACGGCGATGGACTGGAAAAGCCCCGTCTCGGAGGCCTTCATCGCCGGCTGCGTCGGCGCCGGCATTCCTCGCAACCCCGACTACAACAGCGGCGACCAGGCGGGGGTCGGCTACTATCAGCGCACGATCCACCGTGGCCGGCGCATCTCCGCCTACCGCGCCTATCTCAAGCCCGCGATGGCGGGCGGGCGGATCGACGTTCGCACGAACGCGCGGGCGGAAGCGATCCTGTTCGAGGGCAAGCGCGCCGTCGGCGTGCGCTACATCGCCGCGCGCGGTGGGGAGGGGCGCGTGGTGCGCGCCAGGCGGGAGGTGATCGTCTCGGCCGGCACGGTGAACACCGCGCGGCTGCTGCAGATATCGGGCGTCGGGCCAGTGGCGCTGCTGCAATCGCTTGGTGTTCCGGTGGTTCATGCGCTCGCGGGGGTGGGCGAGAATTTCCGCGATCATTTCGCCTCGCGCTTCGTCGTCCGCGCCAAGCCGGGGGTGGCGACGCTGAACGAGCTTTCGCGAGGCACCAGCCTGCTCGGGCAGATCGCCTCCTGGGCGACGGGACGTCCTTCCATCCTCGCAACGACACCGTCGCACGTGCACCTGTTCCTGAAGTCGTTCCCGGGCCTCGACCAGCCCGACCTGCAGGGCGTGTTCACGCCCGGCAGCTACAAGGAAGGGGCCGTCTACGTGCTCGACGACTATCCGGGGATGACGGCGGGTGCGTGGCAGCACCGGCCGGAGAGCACGGGCTGGGTGCGCGCGCGCTCGAAGGACGTGTTCGAGGACCCCGAGATCCAGCCGAACTACCTTTCGAACCCGATGGACAGGCGCGTCCACCTCGCCGGCATGAAGCTGATCCGCAGCCTGCTGCACACGCCGGAACTCGCCCCCTTCGTCGAGCGCGAGACGCTGCCCGGGCCCCAGGTGCAGAGCGATGATGAGCTGATGGATTTCGCCAAGCGCAACGCGGTGACGACGTACCACCTCATCGGCACCGCGCGCATGGGCCCGGCGACTGACCCGGCGGCGGTGGTCGATGACCGCCTCCGCGTGCACGGCATGGAGGGGCTTCGCATCGTCGATGCCTCGATCATGCCGTCGATGACCTCGGCCAACACCTACGCGACCACGCTCGCGATCGCCGAGCGGGCGGCCGATCTCATCCGTGGGCGCGACGCCGCCATGGCCGAGGAAGCGGCCTGATCAACCGCTCTCCGCCGCGCGTGCAGATTGCGGCTCCGCCGCGGTCCATCCCTGCGGCTCCGCCGCAGGCTCCTCCCGTGCGCGGAGGAAGACGAAGCCGCCGATCCTGACGGCCTCTCCGGCCGGCGCATCGGCTGGCCGCTCCGTGCCGGAGCGATGCCAGGCGATGGCACCGCCCGTCGGATCGGGCAGCGCGCCCGAGGCGGCGCGGGCGGCGATGCGGCGGCAGGTGGCGATCAGCACTGCGTCATGCGGCACCGCCCCCTCCGGGAACAGGCCGGGCGCAGCGACGGCAGCGGCGAGGCCCATGCCCCAGGAGGTGGGCGCGCGGCGTGCGCGGGCGGCGGCGAGGCGGTTCACCACCATCGCCGCCAGCGCCTCGATCGCGCGCACCCGCTCACCGGCGCCGGTGGAGGCGAGGGCGCGGGCGAGTGCCGCGACGCCAGCCTCGTGGCGTGCGCGGGCGGCTTCCTCCTGCGGTACGGCAAGCAGCCGCGTGTGCGCCCTCATGCGTGGTAGTCGTCGCCAGCCGGCAGTCGCGCACGGCCGCGCGGCGTGACGGTGTCGAGCTTCTCTTCGATTCGCATCAGCTGCATCGAGAGGCGGCGGTCGGTCTCGCGCATCATCTGCATCGGCACGTAGCCGCGCGCCACCTCGAGCTTGAAGGCGGCGAGATCGTCACGCAGCCGTCCGGTGCTCTCGGCGTGGCGCAGGTCCATCTGCTCGATCCGCGCCATCAGGTCCTTCCTGATGTCCCAGGTGAGCTTGAACAGCGCGGCGATCATCGGGATCTCGATGACCGAGATCCACCAGGTGAGATCGATGCCAGCAGGCGGCATGGGCGGAACCTTTCATGTTGCGGTCGGGCGGGGTTGCGCCGGCGGGGCCGCGCGGCGATATCAAGGGCGATGTGGAACGAGCCCTATCTCGAAACCTGCTGCCGCTCGGCGCTGAACCGGCTGAAGGCCGCCGGCGGGATCGGCCGCCCACCGGCCCTGAAGGACGGGCCGTGCCTTGAGCGCCTGGCTGGCATGGGCTTCTGCACCTGCCGGGTCGATGGGCGGTACGAGATCACCGAGGCGGGCCTCTCGCGGCACAGCACCGAGATCCTGAAGCAGGCCGGACCGATCACGGTGTGAAGCCGGTCTCGGCGCCGTAGGCCCCACCACCGCCGCGCCAGCCTGATCGTTCCGCTGCCATCGCGCGTGGCAGGCGCACCGGTTCGGCGAGCAGGCAGCCGGCGACGGCATCGAGCGCATCGTCATGCGCCCCTTTCGAGGAGGGGCCGGGCCGCCACTCGCGCATCTCGGCCGCGAACTTGCCCGCGAGCACCGCGCGATGCACCCAGAGGCGGCGCGCCGCGAGCACGGGCTCGATCGCGCCAAGGATGCGCTCGGTCTTTCCCCGCGTGCTGGCGCGCTCGACCACGGCGCAGGGCACGCGCGCACGCGCCATCTCTGCCCGCAGCAGGCCGGGCAGGAACCGCCCGATGCCGTTGTTCTCGACCGTCACCGACGGCAGGTGCAGCTCGCGCGCGACCATCGCCACCTGGCGGCAGAGCTGTGTCGCGGCGTCGTCGCCGCCCTTCGGATCATGCGTCATGTACGCGACGCGGTGGAGGTAGTGATTGCCCTCCGCATCGGTGAACACGGCGGCGAGAACCGAATGGTCGCCCTTGTCCGGCGCGCCGAAGGCAGGGTCCCAGAAGCAGCTGGCGGAGACGAGCTGCGTCTCGCCGAGGCGCAGCACCATGCCGCCATTGCCGGCGTGCAGCGTGAGTTCGCCGTCGTAGCGCACCATCGCTTGCGGATCGAGGCGGGCATCCTGCGGCGGCTGCGGCTCGAGCTGCATCTGCGCCCCGAAGGCGCGCGGCCCGACGCGGCGTTGCATCGCGGCGATCGTGGCGGGCGTGAAGCGGTCCGGCCAGGCCGAGTTGCCGCCGCCGTCGAGCAGCGGGATGCGCAGCCGCGCGAAGCCGGCGAGATAGGGCTCGGCGCCATCGCGGCCGGCATCGGCGTAGATGCTGTCCTCGGTATGCGGCGTGCCGATGAATAGCGTCGTGCCGCCGGGAACGAGAACGAACTCGATCTCTGCCAGCCGCTCGCGCAGCTCCTCTCGTTCTGTTGCCGTATCGGAGGTGTTGGGCACCTCGACATCGTCGACGATCACGACGTCCGCCCGGCTGCCGGTGATGTTGGCGGTGATGCCGCGTGCGAGCATCGAGGGGTCTCGACCCGCGCCGGGGCGGTGCACGGTGAAGCGATCGGCCGCCCACTCGGATGGCCCGCGCGGCCGGATGTGGCGGCAGAGCGGGTGGCGGCGGATGATCTGGCGCACGCTGCGCACCATCTTGGAGGCAAGCGTCGTCTCGGCTGAAAGAACGATGAGGCGCAGCGCCGGGTCGGTCGCGAGAAGCCAGGCGCAATAGAGGCCGACGACGGTGGACTTGCCTGCTCCGCGGAAGCACATCAGCAGCAGGCGCGTTTCGTTGCTTGATCGTTTTACATCGAGCCAACGGGCGATGCGGCGGTGATGCGCCGGAGTCCCGGTGTTGTTCAACGTGTTCCAGATCCAGAGGAAGTGCGGGAACGGCGCCGGCTCGACGTCGCTCATCCGTGGCGGCTCATCCGCCGACCCTGTCGTCATCATCGCTTCCCTCGTCACCATCCAGCGCCACGCGGGCCTGGGCGAGCAGCCGTGCCTGTTCCTCGTCACCCTCACCCGCGTCACCGTCGACGCCGGCAATGCGAGCGACCTTCATGAGAAGGTCGAGATGCGCGAGCGCCGCCTTGCAGGCGGCGTGGTGTGCCGCGAAGGCGCGCGCGTCGCCGGCATCGGGTTCGGCGTCCATGAAGGTCCGGTAGCTGTCGATCACCCGCGTCGCGGCGGTCTCGAGCTGGCTGCTGATCTGGACCCTCAGCGCCTTCACGCCTTGAGCACGCGCAGCCTCAGCGTGCCTCCGGCGAGATCCGTCGCCACAACGCCACGGTTCCAGGCGACGGCCGTGACGGTGTCGGCGGCGGAAACGGTGCCGAACAGCAGCACGTTCGGCGAGGCGAGCGTGAACGCGGCGGAGACGTGATCACCCATCGCCGCACCCGGCACCGTGACTGACAGGATCGCGGTGGTGTTCGCCGCAAGCGACGGCGGATCCCATGTCGCTTCGGCGACGATGTCGCGCCGACCATGCGGCAGGTCCGGCAAGCCGGCGAGCAGCGCCGGGGCCGTGCGCGGATCGGCGGTGAGCACGAGCGCACGAAGCTCGGCATCGGCAGTGCCGCGCATCACGCCAATGATCGCGCTCGCGACCAGGGCCGAGAGGTGGATCGCAGGCAGCGCGGTGCGCGAGCCTGCGGTGATCTGCCCCGCCCCCGCCCACCAGCCGCGCGCAGGATCGAATGCCATCGCCTCTGTCGAGGCGCGCACGAGCATGCCGGCAGCATCGGTCATGAGCGCACCGGCAGCATCAAAGCAGAGCGCCACCAGGCGCACGGGATCGCCATCGACGACGAGGCCGAAGCTGCGGCAGCGGCGTGCATCGACCGCGAAGCCGAGGCCCCGGTCGGGCCCGAGCGTGATGCCGCGCTGCCCGAGCATGTAGCCGTCAAGCCCTGGGCGCGCGGCATCGCGCAGCGTCGCCGGTGCCGCGCTCCCATCGAGGCAGGCGAGATGATCGAAGCCGGTCAACCCTGGCGCCCAGCGGAACGCAGCGGCGCGCAGATTGGCGACGGAAGCGACGGTGCGGGTCAGTGCGAGGTTCGGGGCACCGGCCTGGCGCGCGACGACAACGCCCCCGGCACGGTTCGCACCGGCCGGATACTCGATCGTGAGCGACCCGGGCTCGCTTGCCGCGGCGATCTCGTAGACATGGTCCTCGGCGAAGGCGACGTGGCGGGCGATGACCGTGGATGGCCCCTCGATGCGGATCGCGCGTGCGGCGAGGCCGCGCCCGTCCGTCTCGACCAGGAAGGGGATCGCGGCCGCCGTGCCGCTGCCGAGCGAGAAGGAGGGGGCGTCGAACACAAGGCCATCGGGCGTGCGCTGGCCGGCGGCGGCAAAGGATAGGCGGATGCCAAAACGATCCGAAGTCGCATTGACAGCACTCGCAACAACGAAGCGGCCGCCGAGCACGCGGATCGCGGCGATGCTGCCGGTGCTGTTGCCGCTGCGGAGGTCGAGGCCGATGCGGTTGTTGGCGATCCGCCCGAGGGTGAGCGCGCTGCCGGTGGCTGCACCCCCCTCGGCCACGAGGCGCACGCCGATCGTGAACCCTGCCGCTTCCGCGACCTCGATCGTGCAGTCGTTCGGCGTGCGGATGACCACGCCGATATCCGCCTCGCTCGACCAGCCGGACTGGAGTTGGCGGACGACGCGGATGCCCTGGTAGAGCCTGCCCTGCACCTGGCCCGAAACACCTGTGCCGAGGGTCAGCACCGCCACGGGCGCGCCGGCCGCGTAGACGATGCGGCCGCGCATCACGAGGCCCGCCGCGGCGGCCGGCAGCAGGAGCGGGCCGGAGACCGCGTAGTCGCCTTCGGGGATGGTCACGAACCGGCCGGCAAGCCCCGCTGCGTCGAACGCGGCCTGGATGGCGGCACGATCATCGGCCGCACCGTTCCCGGCCGCGCCGAAGTCGCGCACAGAGAGGCTCTCGGACAGCTTCTCGCTGATGCTGCGCGGCACGGTGCCGGCTGCCTGCACCTGCACGGTGCCGGAGATCTCGCCACCAAGCGCGGGATAGAGCGCCAACGCGCCGGCGGCATCGAACCCGACCACGCGGTTCGCACGTGCCTCGCGCGGCGGCAGGACAGGCGGGGGAGAGGTATCGGCCGGGCCGAACTGGATTGCGCGTGAGACATCCTCCGCGACCTGCTGCAATCCTGCGGCCTGCGCGTCGAGCTCATCGTTCAGCACCGCGGCGCGGAACTCGCCATTCTCCTGGAAGTCCGTCACACGCCCAAGCGCGAGGCGGCGGCGGAGCGTGATCACCGTCCCGGCAGGGGGCGGCGTGTCGAACACGACCGTGCCGCCCTCGGAAAGGCCAGCGCCGAGCACGACAAAGCCTTCCGTCGCCTCCTCGCTGTCGAGATAGACGGCGACGTCGGAGGGCCGGAACACGGGGAAGGCGAAGGTGAAGCTGCCATCCGTTCCGGAGGCGAGATACTGGATGCGTGGTGGCGTCTCGCCGATCGTGATGTGTTCGGCCATGGGGTGATCCTTTCCGTCTCTCGTGCGTCTAGCCTTGGCGCGCGTGGCGCGGGACGCGTCAGAAGGTGAGGAGGCTGCGCACGGAGTTGCCGAGGCTCGAGGCGAGGGTAGTGCCGGCGCGCACGAAGGGGGTGATGCTGCCGGAATTGTCGAGCAGCGAACTGCGGCCGGCGGCGAGGCGATACTGCAGCTGCTCGGCATCGGCGTCGTCGCGGGCGCGCGCTTCCTCCTCGAGGCCGCCGAGGAGTGCAGCACCAGAGCCTTCGCCGGCGCTGACGCCGCCTGCGGCAAGTCGCGCGCGCGCCGAGGCGACGGTGCGGGCCAGCGCCTCGCGACGCTGCCGCTGTGCCTCGGCGCTCTGTGCCTGGACCTGCGCGTTGCGCAGCGCCCCGGCCTCTGCCTGCGCGTTGGCCTGCGCCTGCGCCTGGCGCTGCTGGCCCTGTGCCGAAGCGATGCCGGCAATGCCGGACACGAGCGAGGCAAGCGGTGCGATCTGGGCCATCAGTCGTTCACCCTCATGTCGGTGGTCACGGAAAGGAGCGTCATCGGGAGCGGCGCATCGTCCTCGATGCGCCAGAGCGGCTGGGTGATGTCGCGTCGCCAGCCGATGGCACGCAGCGAACGGTCACCGGTGTAGAGGCGCGGGCCGGCATCGAGCACGCCGGCGCCGACGCGCCGGAACGGCACGGCACGCGGCCCGGCGCCGAGATCGACGGTCAGCGCCGCCGTCTCGAGCAGGCGGAACGTCACGGAAACGAGACGAACCGGTCCGTTCCGCACGCCGAACTGCCCGGCGAGCTCGGGCGGCAGCGGCTCCACCAGATGGGTGAAGCCCAGGCCCGCCTCAGCCGCGTTGGCGGGCGGGGCGAGTGTCACGCGGCCGCCATCGACAGGTGCCGCACCGCGCGGCGCGCCATCGGCGACGAGCGTGACGTCCTGCCCCTCGAGATGATCGAGGAAGCGGAGCTCGGCAGCGGGGACGGCGAAGCCCTCGCTCACCCCGGCATCGACGGCGAGCGTGCCGTCGAACCGTTCGAGGCGCATTGCGCCCGCGCGTTCGACGAGCAGGTAGACGACGCCCTCTACCTCGGCGACGGCGCGGAACAGTCCCATCGTTTCCTGCCGCGTCCAGGCCGTGACCTGTTCGGCGCGGTAGAGGGTCAGCGTCGCGAGCGTGCCGTCCGTCATCACGATATGCAGCAGCCGGCCGATCTGGTCATAGGTCATCGCGACCGGCCGTTCGACCAGGTGGCGCGCGACCACTGCGAGGTCGGAGGACTGGTAGGCCTGCTCGACATCGGCGAAGGCGAATTCGTGCACGCCGCGGCCGGTGCGCGAGACGAAGATCGTCGCGCCATCGACATCGACCGGCGGCACCATGCGATCGACCGGGGAGCCGATCCGTGTCTGCCGGTTCAGCTGGATGTTGCCTGGCGTCATCGGATCGCCCGTGACCATCCACTCTGCGCCCGAGGTGAAGCACTGGAGGTGGCGGCCTGAGAACACCGCGCGGATCGCGTTCACCTGGTCGGAGACCAGCGCGAACTCGATCGCCTCGTCATCGAGGCCCGTTCCGAGATCGAAATTGAAGAGATCGCCGGTGCGGCTGAGCCAGAGCCGGTTCGGCAGGTCGCGCGAGCCTCCGATCACCAGCCTGTCCTGGTGGAAGCAGAGGGTGGCGGGCCAGCCGCGCACGGGTGAGAGGGCGGCCTCGTCCCAGTCCTTGGTCGCTGCGGTGGCAGCCAGCGTCTCGATCACCGCGGCGGTCGCGGCCGTGGGTGACGTGACGGTGGTCAGCCTCAGCCGCTTCTTGCCGATGCGAAACTCGACGCCGGCGTGCAGCGGCTCGAAGATCGGGGCCGAGGCGGTGACGGTGACGTTTCCCGATGTGCCGGTGACGGCAAGCGTCACGTCCTCGTCGCCGAAGCGGAAGAACGGGTAGGCCTCGAACCGCCAGGGCGCGAGTGCGAAGCTCTCCCCGGCACCGCGCGTCAGCCGCTGCGGCGGAAGGCTCGGGTGGGCGATCAGCATCGTGTCGGCGCTCTGCGTCCAGGCGAGTTGGGCAAGGGCTGCGCCGTCCCACGGCGTGTTCAGCCGCGCGACCTCTGCGTCGCCGCGGAACACGGTGAGAAGCCCGTCGGTGAATACGAGCAGGTAGGTCTGCTCGGTGTTGAACTCGAACGCGGCGAGCCTGCCGGGGCCATCGATCATGGCGATGTGGCGGAGCCCCGGACGGCGGCGGAGGCCGCCGGTCGGCAGGATGATGACATTGCGCAGCCGGCGCGCGCCGTTCTCGTAGGCGCGCAGATCGCCGCGGCCGAGCAGCTCGTCCGACAGCTCGCCGGCGGCGAAGCTCGTCTTGTTGCGGCGGATGCTGGCCATGGCCTGCTCAGCCCCTCGCGTTGATCAGGGTGAAGTCCTGGAAGGCGGGCGGCGTGTCCTGCTGGCTGTCGGTCAGCCGTGCGGCACGCATCTCTGCCTCGGCGAGCTTGAACAGCAGTTCGGTGCGCGAGGTGTTCTCGGTCAGCGGAATGCAGAACTCCGCAGTGAGCCGGCCGATCAGTGCGCTGTCGAAGAAGGCCGGGAACACGCTCTCGGATGGGCGGAACACGTAGGTGAGGACCACCTCGGGCGCATCCGTCTGCAGCCGTGTCTCGGTGATGCGGTAGGCGAGGCCGCGCCCCTGGCCGCCGGCGCCTGCCGAGAGCGCGCGGAGGAAGTCGGGCGGCAGCTGGAAGGCGTGCGCATAGTCGGCCGTGGGCGCGGCGGCCAGCCGCGGCAACCTTGCCTGCGCCGTGGCGAAGCTCCACGGAAAGGCCGACAGCATCGCATCGCGCACGGAGGGGTAGAGATTGGCCGCGACCTCGGCTTCCGCCGTGCCTTCGTCGAAGCTCGAAATCGTCGCCGCGCCGATCTTGAGCAGCGCACGCGAGCAGAGGGCAAGCGCGGAGAGCGCCATGGTCGATGGTCCTTCAAAACGGTGCGGATGACGAACGGAAGAGGGGTCTCCCCCCGCCATGCGGGGCGGGGGGAGCAGGGATCACGCCTCGCGGCAGCGCATCCGGATCACGCCGTCGGCGTCGATCATCGTCGCACCCTGGCTCATCATGTTGTTGACGAACCAGGCCGCGCGCTCGCCGTGCCAGGTGATGTCGGTCTGCACCTCGGCGCCGACCGCATGGCCGATCGCGGTGCGGTGGTACCAGTAGCAGAAGCGGAGATTGCCCTGCCTGGTCAGCCCGCTGTGCGGCATCCAGAGCGTGCCGAGCCAACGCTTGGCCTGCGTGCCCTTCCAGGGCAGCTCGTCGGCGCCGATGTAGTCGGAGCTCGCGAACTCGGGGATGCCGAGCAGCTCCGACCACTGCTTCCAGCCGACCACCGCGAAGCGCTGGCCGTCATCGGGAACGTCTGCGGCACCGAGCATCTCGAAGGCGAGCAGCACCTTCGCCTTGGTCAGGCCCTCGGCGTCCGTCGTGCCGGCGGCCGTGCCGGTCGCTTCCTTCGTCGCGCCGTCGAGGGCGGCGATGACGAGGTCATCGGTCTTGCGGCCGAGTGCGTAGGCACCGGCATTGGCGATCACGCCGCGCTCGTCGTGGTTGACCTTCAGCTCGTCGAGCTTGTCGATCGAGTCGCCGGCGTAATAGTCGGAGAGGAAGCACTCGACCGGCGTGTGGTCGACATTCATCACCGGCACCGCGCCGTGCCGTGCCTTGGTGCCGGCAATGCCCTTGCCGACCTTCTGGAACACGGTGGACGCGCCCTTCACGCCGGTCTTGGACCGGATGGTGGGGCGAAGCTTGGAGCCGAGGCGCTGGTAGGCCTCGTGAACCTCCGTCTGGAATTGCCTGACGAAGGACTGTTCGATCGAAACTGCCACGATCGGGGTATCCTCATGTTCGGGTTGCGTTGCGGGTCGTCGGCAGCACGCTGGTTGTCCACCCGGCGTCAGGGGGCCTGGCGTGATGCGATGCCGCCGGGCCGCGTGGCGCGGTTGGCCGGTGGCGAAGGGGGATGGGGCGCGGGGCGGGCGGCGGGCGCTCTCTCGCGCGCGCACCGCCCGCCCCGAAGGCGGGGCGAGCATCACCGGGGAGGGGGCGGTGACGCTCGAGCCCCGCCACGGCCTGCGCGCTGGAGCACGTTCCGATCGATTGGATTCAATCGATCGGAAGGTCGTGCTCCACGACCATGAATGGATGGAGCAGCTTCGCTCGCCCTGATGGAACCGTGACCGGTTCCATCAGGGCGGGCGCTGCTCCACGGTCGGCGCGCGCAGGCGGTCTCAGCGTTCCCCGGTCAACGTTCTCCGGGGAACAGCTTGCGGAACCCGTCCGAGACGCGGGCGACGAAGTCCGGGTCGCGCTTCCGCCAGTAACGCGGGTCACGCATCATGTTGCGCAGCTCGTCCTCGCTGGCCGCGCCCTCGGGCTCGGCAGAGCGGACGAGCGCGGGCTCTCCCTTCTCCATCATCTTCTGCAGCGCGAGCACGCCCGAGGCGGTGGCCGACAGTGCCGCGAACACGGCAGGGGCCAGGTTGGCGCGGCCCCACGCGGTGATCTGCTTCGCCGCGCGCTGCCAGCGTTCATCGCCACCGAAATGATCGCGGAGCTTGTCGAGCTCCCGCTCGGCCTCGAACATCTGCGCGGCCTCGGCGATCAGCGGCAGCAGCCTGTCCGCCGCGAGGTCGTACACCAGCTGCACCTGCGCCGGCGTGAAGCCTGCCTTGTGCAGACGGGCGTTCACGTCCTTGTCGAGCGTCACGAGCGGGTGGCGCTCCTCGATCGTGTAGGCATCGGGCGTCTCGGGAACGCCGAGGGCGCGGAGGAAGCGCGACCGCTCCTCCTCGTCGGCGTCATCGCCTGGCAGCGTCACCATGCGCGAGAGGCGCTTCTCGAGCTCGCGATAGGACTTGATGAGCTGGTCGATGCGCACGTTGCCGGTCTCCTCGTCCCAGAACTTCTCCGGGACGTCGGCAGGGCGGTTGCCCTTGGGCTTCGGCGCCGCGGCGCCGTCCTCGAGCGTGATCTCAAGCAGGTTGTCGGGCATGGCGTCCTCTCAGAGGGTCGGGTTCGTGTCGTGCGTGGTTTCGTCTGTCGTGCCGGGCATCACCGCTGCCTCCTCGGCGGCGGAGATGACGAGGTCGGGCGGCACGCCGAGGAGGCGCGCGAGCCAGCGCGAGGCGGCGGCAGGATCGGCTGTCGCCGCGGCACCCGGGCCGAGGCTGCGCACCACTTCGAGCCACATCAGCACGCCCTGCGCATCCGCTCGTGCCTGCACCTGTGCGAGGGGCGAGCGGATCTGCAGCGACGCGATGTCACCGTCGAGCGCAAAGGGCGGCACCATGCCGCGGCGCCGCAGCACGGAGAGGCAGCGGGCGAGCAGCGGGTTGATCAGCTCGCTCGTCAGGCGCCCGAAGGTGGCGCCGAGCACGCGCGCCATCTCGGCCGAGCGTTCGAGCACCTCCGTCGCCGTCATCCGCGCGCCCTGCACGGGGTCGAGACGGTCGGCCAGCAGCGCGTGACGGATGCGGGCACGGAGATCGTCGAGGACGAGCTGGCTCACGTCGAACCGCCCGGGGGCGGCAAGCGGCGTGAGGCCGGATGATCCAACCGCCTTCGGAATGATCGCGCCCGGAACGAGGCGGATGTTCGCCGGGTTCAGTACGCCGTCATCATCGGCCTGCCAGATGCCCGTCACGGCGATCGAGGCGTTCTTCAGAACGAGCTCGACCACCTTGTTGGCGGTGCGGATATCGGGCAGCGACTTCATCACCGGCGACCGGCCGTAGGTTTCGCCCGGCGCCTTCATCCAGCGGAAGGCGATGAAGGGGGAGGCTGCGAAGTTTCCCTCTGCCCGCATCAGTGGCGCCTCGCCATCGGCGGCCAGCACGGCGGCATAGTCATAGCCGCGGATGCAGGGGATCACCGCCTCCAGCACGCGATGCCGCCGCGGCTCGCCGTCAGGGTCGTCGGCGAGGCTGCGCGGCAGCGCCACCCCACCGAAACGTCCGACGATCTCGCCGAGCGTCAGGTGCGATGTGCGGAAGACGGTGTCGAGCCTGTGCTCTGGCCCTTCCTCCAGCACCACGTCGGCCAGCGGCACGGCGGAGAAGCGAAGTGCGCTCGGCTCTCCCGGTGCCGCCTCCTCGACGGCGATGCAGGCGGTGCCGGCGACGACGAGGTCGAGGAAGCACTGGTGGATCTCGACCGCGAAGTTCGAGCGCGAGAACTCCCCGTGCAGCGCCTCGGCGGCATCCTCGAGCAGCACGGCGAGTGCATCGGCATCAAGGCCGCCGGCGGTGGCGGCAGCGGCGCCGCGGCCAGGCGTGAAGCCGAACCAGCGCGTCCAGGGCGGGGTGAGCTCGGCGAGCAGGGAAGCCGCGAGCTGCTCCGCCGCATCAGCGGCGGTGCCGTCATAGAGCGTGGGTGTTGCATCGGTGGCGCGGCCGGGAAGGGCGAGATCGTAGCACTCCTTCCAGGTGTTCTCCCACGCGCGGCGGCGGGCAAGCGCGCGGCCGTGGCGGGCAAGCAGCGCCTCTGGGTCCATGCGGTGCTGTCCTTCCAGGCGTGCTGCAAGTCGTGCTGGCCCGCTCATTCGCCGAGCAGTGATTTGCGGTCGGTTGCGGGAAGCCCCTGGGCGAGCGTGCTGGGCGCGAGAACGCCGCGGTAGGATGTGTTCACCGTGCCGGCGAGGCCGCGGCGGCGGCGCTCTAGCGCCTCCAGCCGCGCGGCGCGGGCGGCGACCTCGGGGTCCTCGACCGGCGCTGGCGCCGGGGTGGCGGCCTGGGCCGGCGGGGATGGGGCGCTGAAGATACCACCCATGGGCTCACTCCTCGCGGTCGATGGTGGAACTGATGGAAAGGACGGGGCAGGCGCTTGGGTCCATCCGCCTTGGCGTGGCCCCAAAAAGCGACGGCCCGGCGGGTGAACGCCGGGCCGTCGAAGTCAGGGAGGGGAGGATGGAGCCAGCGGACGCACGACGCCCTTTGGCGAGGGAGGTTCTATCCCGAAGCGGGTGGCTGGTCAAGGTTTATTTTCCTAGTTAGCGCCAGCGGCGAGTTCGGCATGCAACGTGCGGTAGAGCGCATGGGGCGAGAGCAGGAACCGTCTGCGACGGCCGAGCAGGGCGAGGCAGGCGGTGACGCAGGTCGCCGGCAGCAGGGGCGGCAGGAGGGAGGGTCGGGGCGGCGTCGGCGTGAAGGGGCCGAGCACGCGGAACCCGGCGCGGCGCCAGAACCCCGGCAGGTCGAAATCGCGCGGGGCGGCGAGGCGCTGGACGACCAGCCGCCCCGAGAGGGGGTCGACCAGCGTCCAGCCCTCTGCGTCGGCCAGGGCCGCGAAGCAGTGCCGGAAGCCCGGGCGGAACAGCCTGAGCCAGGCCATCTCGCCGCGCCCGGCGAAGGCGATCCACACCTCCTCGGTCGCGGTGCCGCGCGTGCGGCGACGGGCCACCGGGGCATTCACGCCACGATCCCCTTGAGGCGCAGCGGCCAGTCGAGGCGGTCAAGCGCCTCGCGCCAGATCTTGTGGGCCGATCGATCGCCGGGATGGCGCGGGTCGGGCGGCACCTGGCGGTCGCCGAAGTTCCGGAGGATGCGCACGTGCACCAAGTCAATCCGTCGCTGGCGGTAGAGCCTGTCGAGGCAGCGCACCACGTCGTCCGGCTCGCAGGGGCGTGGCTTGCTGCCGAGGCCGGCGACGATCCGCGCCCCTGCGGCGCGGGCCGACAGCCCTGCCATGGTCCAGAACCAGGCCTCCTCGGCGCTGTGGAAGGGCTCGACGTCGCTGATGTCGGCCAGCACGGGGGCGTGGCGGCGGTGTGACGCTGCTGACATGAGGTTGGGTCTCCGAATGCGTTGGGTGTGGCATGGCGCGCGGACACGCTGTGGTTGAGAACAGATCGGGAACATATTCCCTGAGGCGAGTGCCGACCGCAAGCCTAAAACGGATGATCTTCCTAATGCTTTTGCCCGAAAGTCCTAGGATAGTGTCCCTACAATGCGACACGACGACATCTGGCGCGCCATCGATGCGCTCGCCGCCGAGCATGGGCTGACCGCGTCAGGCCTCGCCCGGAAGGCAGGGCTCGACCCGACCACCTTCAACCGCTCCAAGCGGATCACGGGGGAGGGAAAGCCGCGCTGGCCCTCGACCGAGAGTGTCGCGAAGGTGCTCGGCGCGATCGGCGCGCCGCTCGAGAGCTTCACGGCGCTGGTCACCGGCAACGCCGCCGCACCACGGCGGGCGACGGCGGCACCGCAGCGGCGCATCCCTCTCATCGGCCTCGCCCAGGCTGGGGCCGAGGGGTATTTCGACGATGCGGGCTACCCCGTCGGCGGGTCGTGGGACGAGATCGACCTGCCATCGGTCGCCGATCCGCACGCCTATGCCGTCGAGATCTCAGGCGATTCGATGGAGCCGGTGTACCGCGACGGCGATGTCGTGATCGTCTCGCCCGCGGCGCCCACGCGGCGTGGCGACCGTGTTGTGGTGCGCTCCATCGAGGGCGAGGTGCTGGCGAAGGAACTCGTCCGCCGCTCGGCGCGGCGGATCGAGCTCGCCTCGCTCAACCCTGCCTTCCCTGACCGCAGCTTCGACATCGACGAGGTGACCTGGATCGCCCGCATCATCTGGGCGAGCCAGTAGCCGCCGGTTCACAGCGCGGGTTCACAGCGCTGGTTCGGGCGCCCTCTGTCGTGGCGCGAGGCTCGGCACGAGCGGCAGCAGCTTCACCAGGTCACGCTCCGCCCGGCACACCAGGTAGTGCTCGGCCGGCGGCGTGTCGCCTTGCACCTCGCCCGTGAGCCGGTCGCCCTCCGTCAGCGGGAAGGCGGTGAGCCCGATATCGCCATAGACGCCGAGAAGCTCCGGCCCGACGCGCCAGAAGGCGGGATCGACCCCTTCCTGCTCGCAAAGGTCGCGAAAGCGCCAGATCGCGGAGATGCGGTCGTCCTCCTCGCCCTCCGGGTCGCCGAGCGCGAGCCAGATGCCCGGCAGCCGGCGGAAGGCGATGGCGGCCCGGCCATCCTCACCGAACACCACCGCGTCGGCTTCCGCCGCGGGGCTGCTGCTCAGCGCCGCAAGCCGGGCCCTGGCAACGGCGTCGACCGCGGCGACGGCGATCCGCGCCGGGCGCAGCAGGCGATAGAGCGCGAAGAGCAGGAGCGCCATGCCCACCCCGATCGTCGCACGGAGTGACCATGGCGCGTCGCCGGCCAGCACGACGTGCCACCACGTCTCGTCGCTCATGTCGCGGCGGAGATGGGCAAAGAGGGCAAGCGTGATGGTGCAGAAAGTGAGGCTCGCGATCGCGGTAAGCCAGCCGCCGGTGAAGGGTTCGCGCACGAGCCGGGTGTCGCGGTAGAAATTCCGCCGGAACGGGGCGACGGCAGCGGCGATGCCGACCAGCACGAGCGGCACCGCGATGCCGTGGCCCTTCACCACCGCCGTCACCGCGCCGAGCAGCAGCAGGGCAAGAACCGTCGCCCAGGCGATCGTCACGCGCCGCCACAGCCCGTAGGCGACGACGAGAAGTCCCGCGCCGATGACCGACGCCGCGAAGTGCGAGATCTGCACCAGCGGCCCGGGCGGGTCCGCCACCCCGCGCGAGGCGATCGCGACCGTCGCCTCCACCGGCGGCATGGTGCCGAGGAACAGCATCATCAGCCCGGCCAGCGTGACGGCGGCGGCGAGCACGGGCACCACGAACGGATCGCCCCAGCGCGATGTCTGCACCATCGCGCGCGACACCGCCACGCGGCGCAGCAGCACCTCGTTGGTCGCGAACAGCCCGCCGGCGAGGAACAGCGGCAGGATGTAGTACAGCAGCCGGAACACGAGCAGGGCGCCGACGATCGTCGCCGGCCCGAGATAGGGGGCGAGGCCGACGAGGATCGTCGTGTCGAACACGCCGATGCCGCCGGGCACGTGGCTTGCCATCGCCGCCGTGTAGGCCGTGACGTAGACGGCGAGGAACACGAGGAAGGTGAGCCCGTCGGTCGGTGGGATCAGCACGTAGAAGATCAGCGCGGTCAGCGCGACGTCGATCGAGGCGAGCAGCACCTGTGCCGCCGCCATGCGCGGGCCCGGCAGCGGCACGGCGGTGCGGAAGATGCGGATCGGCTCGCGCCGCACCGCGCCGAGCACGGCATAGGCAGAGATGATGCCGAGCATGGCAACGCCCACGGCATACATCACCGGCGTCGCGACCCATTGGCCGAAGCCGGGAATGGCATGTGGCACGGTCAGCAGCACAAGGCCGCCAAGCGCGAGCCCGCCGAGCACGAAGGTGAGGCTCGTGAAGGCCACGACGCCCGCGATCTGCAGCGGCGCCATGCCCCACAGGACATAGAGGCGGTAGCGGATCGCCGCCCCCGACAACGTCGCGAAGCCGATATTGTGGGCGAGCGCATAGGCCGTGAAGCTCGCGAATGCGATCTTGCCGTAGGACAGCGGGTGGCCGACGAAGCGCGTGCCGAGCGCGTCGTACACGGTCAGCACCAGGTAGGAGACCACCGTGATCGCGAAGGCGAGCCAGATCGATGCGCCGGGAATCGCGTCCATCGCGGTGAGCACGTCATCGAGCCTGAGGGCGGCGAACTCGCGCTGCACGACATAGAGCGCGCCGACAACGAGCAGCACGCCGATCACCGCCGGGGCGTGCCTGAGCGGTGAGCGCGCGACGCTCATGCCCCCACCGCCCTATGGGCCGCCATATGGGCCGTCATGCGGGCCGGGAGGAACCCGCGGTGATGGTGCATTCAGGCGACGTCGGGGTGGGCGGCGCCGGCGCGGGCGAGCGCGCCGCGGATCAGCGCCACCGTCTCGGCCACGCCGTAGAGGGCCACGAACCCGCCGAAGCGCGGCCCCTCCTGCTGGCCGAGCAGGACCTGGTAGAGAGCGCCGAACCAGTCGCGCAGCTTCTCCTTCGGGTAGTGCCGCTTGCCCGCCTCGAACACCACGTCCTGCAAGGCCGCAGCATCGGTGCCCGCGGGCATCGCGCCGAGCAGGTCGGCGAGGTCGGCCAGGGCCGCTGCCTCGGTCGCGGTCGGGTCGCGGAACTGCTTCGTCGGGCGCACGAAGTCGCGGTAGTAGGCGACGGCGCGCGCGACCAGAACGCCAAGCATCGGCATCGCCTCGGGCGTTGCATCCGCCCGGTAGCGGCGGATGAAGCCCCACATCATCGCCGGCGTCTCGGCGTTCACCACCGAGGCGAGGTTCAGCAGCATGGCGTAGGAGAGCGGCGAGCCGGCGTCGTTCGGCACGCGCCCGCCATGGATGTGCCAGGCCGGGTTGGCGCCTACGGCGGGCTCGGCCTCTGCCTGCGCCTTATCCAGGTTCGCAAGATACTCATCGACCGCGCGCGGGATGGCGTCGAAGTAGAGGCGCTTGGCAGCCTGCGGCTTGTTGAACATGAATTGCGCGAGGCTCTCGGGCGGTGCGTATTCCAGCCATTGCTCGACCGAGAGCCCGTTGCCCTTCGACTTCGAGATCTTCTCGCCCTTCTCGTCGAGGAACAGCTCATAGGTGAAGCTCTCCGGCGGCTCGGCGCCGAGGATACGGCAGATGCGCGAGGAGAGGCGCACGCTGTCGATCAGGTCCTTGCCCGACATCTCGTAGTCGACACCGAGCGCGAACCAGCGCATCGCCCAGTCGCACTTCCATTGCAGCTTGCAGTGCCCGCCGGTGACCGGCGTTTCGACCAGGGCGCCCGTCTCCTCTTCACGCCAGACGATGGTGCCGGCATCCAGCTTGCGCTCGAGAACGGGCACCTGCAGCACCTGGCCGGTGCGCGGCGAGATCGGCAGGAACGGCGAATAGGTGGCCCGCCGCTCCTCGCCCAGGCTCGGCAGGATGACGGCGATCACCTCGTCATACCGCTCCAGCACGCGGAGGAGGGCCGTATCGAATCGGCCGCCGCGGTAGTAGTCGGTGGACGAAGCGAAGTCGTAGTCGAAGCCGAACTGGTCGAGGAACGCGCGGAGCCTCGCGTTATTGTGCGCGCCGAAGCTGTCATGCGTGCCGAACGGGTCGGGCACGGCCGTGAGCGGGCGGCCGAGATGGGCTGCGAGCATCTCGCGGTTCGGCACGTTGTCGGGCACCTTGCGGAGCCCGTCCATGTCGTCGGAGAAGGCGACCAGCCGGCTGGGCATGCCGGAGAGGCGGCTGAACGCGTTGCGCACCATGGTGGTGCGCACCACCTCGCCGAAGGTGCCGATATGCGGCAGGCCGGAGGGACCATACCCCGTCTCGAACAGCGCTTCGGCCCCAGGGCTTGTCTTCGGGCGCGCCGCCAGCCTGCCCGCTTCGAGCCTGTCAGCCACGCGTGCGGCTTCCTCGAAGGGCCAGGCGCGAATCGCGCGCCATTCACTCATATGGGGAACCGGGTCGGTCATCGCAGCAACCTAGGAACGGCCCCCCTCATGGTCAACAACGCCAGTTCTGACTGTCGCAGCAGTGACGTGACAACGTGACCACGGCGCAGCCACGCCTGCTGCTGCCGGATGGGCCCTCGCTCGCGGCCGGCTTTGGCCGCGCCGTGCTCGTCGGTGAGGATGGCGAGATCGAGGTGCTGCCGGCCGAGGCCGTGCGCGCGCGGCTGGCCGAGG
>NZ_JALHPR010000036.1 GCF_022842375.1 Elioraea sp.
TGTCCCGGCCGGCGTGCCAGCGACCACGTAGCCACGCCCCTCGCTCCGCGTGACGAGGCCGCGCCGCGCGAGCATCGCCAGGGCGTGCCGCGCCGGCCCGCGGCTGGTGCCGAGCATTGCCGCCAGCCGGCTCTCGAGCAGCGGCGTTCCCGGCGGCAGGGAGCCGTCGCCGATCCGCGCGGCGAGAAGCTCCGCCGTTCGCGCGCTGAGCCGTGGCTCGGGGCCGATCAGGGCTCGCCCCTCGGTGGCTTGCCTTAGCGGGTAGGCGGTCATCGGGTCAGGCTCCTCGTTGTCGCGTCCCGGGTTGTCGTGCGCCGGGTTGTTGTGCGCCGCGATTTGTGGCAAGTGTACACAAATGACATTGCGTGGTCGCGCGTCATCGTCGCGGCCATGGCGCTTGGCAGAGGGCAAGGGGGCGGCAGGGGGCATGGCTCGCAGGCTCGAGGGGAAGCGTGCCTTCGTCAGCGGTGCCGGCCAGGGCATCGGGCGGGCGACGGCGCTCGCCTTCGCCACCGAGGGGGCGGTGGTGACGGCCGCGAGCCGCACCGCCGCGAAGTTGGCCGACCTCGCCGATCATGGCATCACGCCCCTGGCGCTCGACGTGACCGACGCACCTGCCGTCTCGCGCGCCATCGCCGCGGCGGGGCCGCTCGACATCCTGGTGAATGCGGCCGGCTGGGTGCATGCCGGCGGCATCCTCGAGACCTCCGACGAGGAGTGGGAGGCGAGCCTGGCGCAGAACGTCACCTCCATGTTCCTCACCATCCGTGCCGCCCTGCCGGGCATGCTGGAGCGTCGGGCGGGCGCGATCGTCAACGTCGCTTCCGTCGCGTCCTCGATCACTGGCGTTGCCGGGCGCGCCGCGTATGGCACGAGCAAGGCGGCGGTGATCGGGCTGACCAAGGCGGTCGCTCGCGAGGTGATCGGTGGCGGTGTGCGCTGCAACGCGCTCGCGCCAGGCACGACGCATTCGCCGTCCCTCGTCGAACGTGCCGCCGCGACGGGGGACGAAGCCGCGGCGATGACCGCCTTCACCGCGCGCCAGCCGATGGGCCGCCTCGGCACGGTCGACGAGATGGCCGCAGCAATCGTCTACCTCGCCAGCGACGAGGCGGGGTTCATGACGGGCCAGGTGCTGGTGGTCGATGGTGGCCAGACGCTCTAGCAACGAACTGACTTGATAACGAACATGGGAGGAGTCCAACCAATGATCACATCCATGCTCCGGCTCGGCGCCGTCGCCGCAGCCCTTGCCCTCGCCGCCGGCCCCGCCGCGGCGCAGGAGCGTTTCACGCTCCGCTTCAACCATGTGCTTGGGCCGACGGAGCCCTATCACGAAGGTTTCCAGGCCTGGGCCCGCCGCGTCGGCGAGCGCACCAACGGCGCCTTCACCATGCGCGTCTTCCACTCCGCCCAGCTCGGGGTGGAGGAGGACATCATCGAGCAGATGCGCCAGGGCGCGAATATCGGCCAGAACACCGATGCCGCCCGCCTCGGCACCTACGTCAAGGGCATGGCGGTGCTGAACGGCCCCTACTTCGCAAACACGATCGAGGAGGTGGGAAAGCTCGCCGACGCGCCGACGATCAAGCGCTGGCAGGATGAGCTCGCCGCGCGGCACGGCCTGCAGGTCCTCTGCTTCGACTGGGTCCAGGGGCATCGCCACTTCTACACCAACCGCCCGGTGCGCACGCCGGCTGACCTTGCCGGCCAGCGCATCCGCACGCCACCCGCGCCGATCTGGCAGGAGAGCGTGCGCGCGCTTGGCGCAGCCCCCGTGGCGATGGCGTTCGGCGAGATGTATCCCGCCCTGCAGCAGCGCGCGATCGACGGTGTCGAGCTTGTCTGGAACAACATCCCGGGCGGGCGTTTCAACGAGGTTCTCCGCTACGCCTCCGAAACGGGTCACATCCTGCTGATCAACTTCCAGGTCGTCGGCTCTCGCTTCTTCCAGTCGCTGCCGGCGGAGTTCCGCACGGTGCTGGTCGAGGAATGCCGCGCGGCCGGGCAGGCGACGAGCCGCCGCATCGCCGAGCGTGAGCGCGAGGTGCGGCAACAGATGGTGGGTCGCGGCATGACGATCGTCGACAACGTCGACATGGACGCGTTCCGCCGCGCCGGTGCGCGGGCCTACGAGGTGCTCGGCATCGCGGCGGAGCGTGACGCCGTGCTGCGTGAGGTCGGCCGCTAGGCCAGCGACATGGGCGGCCTCTACCGACTGCTCTGCCGGGCAGAGGCCGTCATCGCCGCTGTGTTCCTGCTGGTGATGGTCGGGCTGATCTTCACCGGTGGCGTGGCGCGCATGGCTGGCGCGCCGCTGAACTGGACGACCGACATCGCCACCTGCCTGTTCGCCTGGGCGTGCTTCCTCACTGCCAACATCGCCTGGCGGAACAACGGGCTGATGGCGATCGAACTGCTCACCGCGCGACTGCCCGCCGTCATCGCCGCCATGCTCGCACGGGTGAACCTCGTGCTGATCGCGCTGTTCCTGCTCTACGTGGTCGTGGCAGGTGCGGAGCTCGCCTGGGTCAGCCGCGCGCGCACCTTCCAGGGCATCCCCGGCATCTCCTACAGCTGGGTGACGGCGAGCCTGCCGGCGGGTGCGGCGCTGCTGCTGCTCACCACGCTCATCAAGCTGCGTGACACGTTCCGGCCGGCGCGCGCGGCATGATCCTCGTCTCGGTCGCGTTCCTCGTGCTGATGCTGATGGGCATGCCGGTGGCTTTCGCCATCGCCATCTCCGGCCTGCTGTTCTTCCTGCAGAACCCTGACCTGCCCTACACCATCCCCGTGCAGATCACGGTGTCGCAGACGCAGAACTTCGCGCTGCTCGCCGTGCCGCTGTTCATCATCGCGGGGAACTTCCTCAACCATTCCGGCATCACGCGGCGGCTGCTCGGCCTTGCCTCGGTGCTGACGGGCAGGCTGCGCGGCGGGCTCGCGCAGGTCTCGCTCACCCTCTCGGCGCTGATGGGGGGCGTGTCGGGGTCGGCCATCGCCGATGCTGCGATGCAGGCGCGCATGCTGGGGGCGGAGATGATCCGCCGCGGCATGTCGCGCGGCTTTACCGCCGGCATCCTCTCCTTCGGCTCGATCCTGACACCGATCATTCCGCCCGGCATCGGCATGATCCTGTACGGCTCGATCGGCCAGGTGTCGATCGGGCGGATGTTCGCGGCGGGCTTCGTGCCGGCGGGGCTGCTCTGGCTCGGCCTCGGCCTCGCGGTCGCGGCCACCGCACGGCGCCGCGGCTACCCGCCGGAGCGAACGGAGAGGCCAAGCGCGGGCGAGGTGGTGCGCGCCTTCCGTGGCGGGATCTGGGCCCTCCTGTTCCCGGTGTTCCTGCTCGTCGGTCTCCGCATGGGCGTGTTCACGCCGTCGGAGATCGGCGCCTTCGCGGTGGTGTATGCCGTGTTCATCGGCCTCGTCGTGCATGGCGAGCTTGGCCGCAAGCCGTTCCTTGCCGCACTCGAGGGCAGCCTGTCGGACATCGGCGCGGTCATGTTCCTCATCGCCGTCTCGGCGATCTTCACCTACGGCGTGGTGTACGACCAGGTTCCCGATGCCGTGTCGCAGTTCGTGACGGGGATCACCGACGAGCCGGCGCTGGTGATCGCGATCATCGTGCTGTTCGTGCTGGCGGCCGGCTTCTTCGTCGATGCCACCGTGCTGATCATCATGCTGACGCCGATCTTCCTGCCGCTCGTCCGCCAGCTCGGCGCCGATCCGATCCATTTCGGGATCGTGTTCATCGTCGCGGCGACCATCGGCAACTTCACCCCGCCGGTCGGTGCGGCGATGTACGCCGTCTGCTCGATCCTGCGCGTGCCGATCGGCGAGTACACGAAGGAATCGATCCCGCTCTTCCTCACTGTCGCGGGCGTCACGCTGCTGCTGATCCTGATCCCCGACGTGGTGCTGTTCATGCCCAACCTGCTCTTCGGCCCCGGCTGAGATCACCGAAGCCTTCTGTCACGAAAGCTTCGCTGTCATGCAACGCCGGCCCTCGCCGAGGCTTGCCGTCGGCCGGGGCATGTCGGTGCCCGCCGCCGAAGCTGGAGCGCAGCATGCATCGTCGCACCCTCACCGCACTCGATGGCGGGCGGCATGCGCTCATCGTCCACGGCGTCGCGTTCAACCGCGGGCCCGCGGCGATGCGGGGCGAGGCGGCGATCCTGCTGGTCGAGGCTTGCGGCACCGTCTCGCGGCGCATCGCGCGTGCCGAGGCGATCTTCCCCAACGGTGCGCTGCGCTCGGTACAGGCGGCGTGTTCGCGGGCGGCAAGGGCGAGGCGGCGCTCGCCCGCGTCGTCCTGGCGGGCTGATCGCAGCACGGCGCGCCTCAGCCCGGCTGCGCCGTCCCAGCCAATCGGCAGGCGGGGCCCTCCCTGAGCTCGATCTGCAGCGTCGCGCGGGTGATCCGGAACCGCTCGGCCAGCGTATCGGCAGCGGCGTCGAGGAAGGCATCGCCAGGATGGCCGGCCGGCATCACGATATGTGCGGTCAGCTCGTTCACCGTCGTGCTGTGGGCACGCACGTGCAGGTCATGCACGCCCGCCACGCCAGGAAGCTCTACCAGCATGCGGCGCACAGCCTCCAGGTCGATGCCTGGTGGCACCCCGTCCATGGCCAGGTGCAGCGCATCGCGCAGCAGCCGCGCGGCCGTTACCGCGATGGCGATGCTGACCGCGAGCGCTGCAAGCGGATCGGCAAGATACCAGCCCGTCGCCAGGATCACGGTGGCGGAGAGCACCACGCCGACCGACACGGCGGCATCGGCCGCCATGTGCAGATAGGCGCCGCGGGCATTGAGGTCATGTGCGCCATGGCCGCGGAAGAGCAGGGCCGTGCCGACATTCACCGCGATGCCGACGACAGCGACCAGCAGCATCGCGAGGCCCGGCACGGCGGGCGGGTCCGACAGGCGCCCGATCGCCTCCCACGTGACGGCGCCGACACCGACCAGGATCGTTGCGGCGTTGACCAGCGCGGCGAGGATGGTGCCGCGCCCGAAGCCGTAGGTGTGGCGCTGGTCGGGCCGCAATCGCGCCGCGGCAACGGCACCCCAGGCGATCAGCAACCCCGCGACATCGGTGAGGTTGTGCGCGGCATCGGCCAGCAGTGCGAGCGAGCCGAACCGGAACCCTGCGATGGCCTCAACCAGCGTGTAGCCGAGATTGAGCGCAACGCCCCAGCGGAACGCGGCATCCAGCGTAGTCGGGCCGCCCCCGTCCTGATCATGCGCGTGGTCGTGCGCATGCGGCACCGCTCAGCCGCTGATCCAGCGTGCCAGATCCTCCGGCTTCGGCAGCCCGCCCGCATGCACCACCTTGCCATCGACGACGATGCCAGGCGTCGCCGCGATGCCGTAGCCGGCGATCGCGGCATAGTCCGTCACCTTCTCGACCGTGACGGCAACGCCTGTCTGCGCGGCTGCATCGTGCGCCATCGCGACGGCCCTGTCGCAGCGCTTGCAGCCGGGGCCGAGCACCTTGACGTCCTTTGCCATGTCATTCCTCACGCAAACAGCAGGTTGAACAGGAAACCAACGGCGAGGATCCCGGTGCCGACGACGCCGACGAACACCGCGATCAGCTTCAGCGAGAGCACCTTGCGCAGGATGATCATCTCCGGCAGCGACAGCGCGATCACGCTCATCATGAACGCGAGCACGGTGCCAAGGGCTGCACCCTTGCCGAGCAGGGCGTCCACCACCGGAATGATCCCGGCCGCGTTCGAGTACATCGGGATGCCGATGACGACGGCCGCAGGAACCGACCACCAGGCCTCCTTGCCCATGATCGAGGCCAGAAGCTCCTCCGGCGCGTAGCCGTGGATCAGGGCGCCCGCGGCGATGCCGGCGATGATCCAGTACCAGACGCGGCCGACGATCTCGCGCACCGCCTCGAGGCCGGCGCGGATCCGGTCCGGCCAGGTCTGGGTCGCCTCCGGCAACGCGACGGCGCCCGCGTGGATCGCGAGCACCCATGGCTCGAGCCAGGCTTCCAGCTTCAGCTTCCCGATCACCCATCCGGCGACGATCGCGATGCCGAGGCCGAAGCCGAGATAGGTCAGCGCCACCTTCCAGCCGAGCAGCGCGAAGAGCAGCCCGAGCGCGATCTCGTTCACCATCGGTGCAGCGATCAGGAAGGAGAAGGTGACGCCGAGCGGCACCCCAGCCGAGACGAAACCGATGAACAGCGGCACCGCCGAGCAGGAACAGAACGGCGTCACGATGCCGAGGCTCGCCGCCATCACGTTGCCGATACCTTCGTGCCGCCCGGCCAGCAGGGCGCGCGTGCGTTCGGGCGAGAAGAAGCTGCGCACCACCCCCATCGCGAACACCACAAGCGTCAGCAGCAGCAGCACCTTCGGCACGTCATAGAAGAAGAAGGCGATCGCTTCGCCGAGATGCGAATGCCGCTCGACTGGCAGGAGCGAGACAAGCCAGTCCGAGAACGGCACGAGCTGGCTGTAGAGCGCGGCCCAGACCACGAGCCCGGCCACTGTCGCGGCGAGCCAGGGCAGGGGGGATGGCGGGCGCAGGGCATGGGCAACGGCCATGCCGTGTTGCTTACGCCAGCCGGCGCCAGCGCGCCTTGCGGCAGGTCAAGATCGACCGCGGCGCCTCAGGCTGGTCGCGCTCCGTCGGCGAACCGGAAGATGCTGTCACGGCCGAGGCTCTCCGGGCGGTCGATGCCGAGCAGGGCAAGGTCGCGGTCAAGCTCGCCCTTCATCAGCGCGATGGCATGGCCAACCCCCTCCGGCCCGCCGACCGCGGCGGCGTAGAGCAGCGGGCGGCCGACGAACACGAAGCGCGCGCCGAGCGCCATCGCCTTCAGCACATCGGTGCCGCGGCGGACGCCGCCATCGAACAGCACCGGCATCTCGCCCGACGCGGCGACGACAGCCTCGAGCACGCGGAGCGGCGAGACCGAGCCGTCGAGCTGCCGCCCGCCGTGGTTGGACACGATCACTGCATCGGCGCCATGCTCGCGCGCGATGCGGGCATCCTCGGGGTGAAGGATGCCCTTGACCAGAAGCCGTCCCTTCCACTTGCGCCGGATCAGTGCGAGATGCTCCCAGTTGAGATGATCGCGCGCGGTGAAGTCACGCAGCACGTTGCGGGCAAGGATGGGAACGCCGCGCTCGGCGAAGCTGTTCTCGAAATGCGGCATGCCGTGGCGTGCCAGCGTGCGGAACCACGTGCCGATCAGCCAGCGCGGCTTGATCGCGCCGTCCCAGGCGAGCCTGAGAGAGGGGCGCAGCGGCGTGGAGAAGCCGTTGCGCACGTTGTTCTCGCGCGAGGGCAGCACGGCGGTGTCGACCGTCACCATGAACGTGCCGAAGCCGGCCCCTGCCACGCGGTCGACCAGCTTCTCGACACGCTCCGCCGCACCGGGCAGGTAGGCCTGGAACCAGGCATCGGGGTTGGCGGCGATCACGTCCTCGAGCCGGATGAGCGACGAGCCGGAGAGGATGTAGGGGATATCGGCCTTGCGCGCGGCCTCGGCCAGCGCGATGTCGCCGCGATAGGCGACGAGCGCCCCCATGCCCATGGGTGCTATGCCGAACGGCGCGGCCCAACGGCGGCCGAACAGCGTGGCGGAGGGGTCGCGCTTGGACACGTCGCGCAGGATGCGCGGCACAAAGCCCCATTCGCGGAAGGCGCGTTCGTTGTCGTCGAGCGAGGCGTTGCGCTCGGCAGCACCGGCGACATAGCCGAAGATCGGCCGCGGCAGGTGGGCGCGCGCCATCGCCTCGAAATCGTCGAGGCAGAGGGCACGCGCCAGGCGCGCCGGCAGCGTGGTGTTGGCAGGCTTCGCACCGGCATGCGCCGGCAGGGCTCCCGACATGGTGCTGGTCTCGTCCCGGTCGTGTCGATCCCGGTGCTTGTGGGTCGCGCAGCGCGGTTGCGCAAGGGGGGGTGGCGATGAGGGCGCTGCCGGCGGAGGCTGCGTCGCTTCCCGTTGCCGAGGCGCTGCCGCGGCTGCTCGCCGCGCTCGATCCTGGGCCGAATGCCGTCCTGGTTGCCCCGCCCGGGGCGGGAAAGACCACCGTGGTGCCACTCGCGCTGCTGCCCGCCGCCTGGCGCGGCGATGGGCGCATCCTCCTGCTGGAGCCGCGCCGGCTCGCCGCGCGCGCGGCCGCACGGCGGATGGCGGCGCTGCTGGGCGAGGGGGTGGGCGAGATGGTGGGGGTGCGCACGCGCCTCGACAACGCCGTCGGCCCCCGCACGCGGATCGAGGTGATCACCGAGGGGCTGCTGGTGCGCCGGCTGCAATCCGACCCTGGCCTCGAGGGCGTTGCCGCCGTGCTGTTCGACGAGGTGCACGAGCGCAGCCTCGATGCCGACCTCGCCCTCGCGCTCTGCCGTGACCTCCAGGTCGGGCTTCGGCCTGATCTGCGCCTCGTCGCGATGAGTGCCACGCTCGATGGCGCCGCCTTCGCCAGGCTGCTCGGTGATGCGCCGGTGATCGAGAGCATGGGCCGGATGTTCCCCGTGCGGATCGACTATGCGATCGCCGACATCGCGCATCCGCGCGAGCTCGCCGAGGCTGCGGCGAAAGGCGCACGCCGCGCCCTCGCCCAGTCCACCGGCGATGTCCTCGTGTTCCTGCCAGGCATGGGCGAGATCCGCCGCACGGAGGCGGCGTTGGCGGATGTCGCGGCCGTCGTGCGCGTGCTGCATGGCGAGACCGATCCTGCCGCGCAGGACCTCGCCCTTCGCCCCGATGCGGAGGGGCGGCGCAAGATCATCCTCGCGACGTCGATCGCCGAGACGTCGCTCACCGTCGAGGGGGTGGACGCGGTGGTCGATGGCGGGTTCCGCCGCGCGTCGCGTTTCGACGCGGGAACGGGCCTCGCTGGCCTCGTCACGCGGCGGATCAGCCGCGCGGCGGCCGACCAGCGCGCAGGGCGCGCCGGGCGGCTTGGCCCGGGCGTCGCGCTCAGGCTCTGGACGGAAGCGACGCATCGCGGGCTTGCGGCGCAGGAGACGCCCGAGATCCTGGAGGCAGACCTCGCGCCGCTCGCGCTCGACCTCGCCGCCTGGGGGGCGGAGGCGGCGTCGCTGCCCTTCCTCGACCAGCCCCCCGCGGGGTCGCTGGCCGCTGCGCGCGCGCTGCTGGCCACCCTCGGCGCGCTCGATGCCGCGGGGGCCATCACCGCGAAGGGCCGCGCGATGGCGCGGCTTTCGGCCCATCCCCGGCTCGCAGCGATGATGGTGGCTGCGGGCAGCGCGGCCGGGCTCGCGGCCGACATCGCCGCGCTGCTGGAGGAGCGTGATCCGCTGAGGGCAGACGGCACCCGCGATCCACCGGCCGATCTCCGGCTTCGCCTCGGCAGGCTCGCGGGCACGGCGCTGCGCGCGGCACAGCAGCATCGCCGCCGCCTCGGCCTTGCGCGCGACGCCACGGCCGCGCCGGAGCATGCGGGGAGGCTGCTCGCGCTGGCCTTCCCCGACCGCGTGGCGATGGCGCGCGCGGGGGAGCCTGGCGCCTTCCTGCTTGCGGCCGGCCGTGGCGCGCGCGTTCCGGCTGCCGATGCGCTGGCGCGGGAGCCGTTCCTCTCGGTCGCCGCGCTCGACCTCTCCGGCACCGAGGCGCGCATCAGGCTTGCCGCACCGCTCGACCGTGCCGCGGTTGACGTCCTGTTCCCGGAACGGATCGATACGACAACGGACATCGCGTGGGACGATCGCGCCGGGGCGGTGCGCGCGCGGCGTCGCGTGCGGCTCGCCGCGCTGGTGCTGGAGGAGACCGTGGTGGCCGATCCGCCGGCAGAGGCGGTGGCGCGCGCGCTGGCCGATGGCGTCGCGCTGCGCGGCCTCGGCGTGCTGCCGTGGTCCGATGCCGCGCGAAGGCTGCAGGCGCGCGCGGCGATGATGCGGGCGGCGGAAGGCGAGGCCTGGCCCGAGCTGTCCGACGTGGCGCTTGCCGCGACGCTGGGAGACTGGCTGGTGCCCCACCTGGAGGGAATGGCCCGGCTCGCCGATCTCGCGCGGCTCGACCTCGCCACCATCCTGCGCGGCCTTCTCGGGCATCGCGCGAGCCTGCTCGACGCGGCGTTCCCTTCCCATGTCACGCTCGGCAACGGCCAGCGCGCGGCGGTCGACTACACGCGCGATCCGCCCGTCGTGTCGGCGCGCGCGCAGGCGTTCTACGGCATGGCGGCGGCACCGCGGATCGGCAACGGGCGGATCCCGCTCGCCGTCGAGCTCCTGTCGCCCGCCGGGCGGCCGATCGCGATCACGCGTGATCTCGCATCGTTCTGGAAGGGCGGCTGGGCGGATGTGCGGAAGGACATGCGCGGGCGCTACCCAAGGCATGCCTGGCCGGAAGACGCTTCGCGCAAGGAGCCGTCTACACCTTCGCCCTGAGCAGCCACACGCCGACGGCGGCGGCGGGAAGGCCGAGCAGCACCCAGCTCACGCCCCAGCCGAGGCCGAAGGCGACCATCGCACCGAACAGCGGCGGCAGCGCGATCTGGCCGAGCTGGGCGAAGGCGAGCACCGCGCCCGTCACCGCCCCTGCCTTGCCGGGGGGCGAGAGGCGCGCGAGCTCGGCGAGCATAAGACCGTGCCACGACATCGCCGTGGCGGAGCCGGCGACCGCGACGGCAAGGACCGTCCACCACGAGCTGTCCGGCGTCAGCGGTGAGAGGGCGGCGAAGGAGGCGCAGGTGCCGATGGCGATGATCGCGAGAAGCAGGCGTGCGGGAAACCGCGTTCCCGCCGCGCCCCAGAGGATTCGCGCGGGGATCGCGACGAGGGTGGCCAAGCTGAAAAGCGCGCCGGCTGCCCTAAGCGTCCAGCCGATGCGCTCGACCAGGAACACCACCAGGAAGGTCTGGAACACGAATTGCAGCCCGACGAGGACCACGAACGCCATCGCCAGCACGCGGATCGCCGGCAGGCGCTGGACAGTCGCCATCGTGTCGAGCACGCCCGCGAGCCCGATGCGGGCATGCGGGTCACGGTCGCTGTCGAAGCGGCCGCGCAGCGGCTCGAGTGCCAGGCAGAGCACGAGGCAGAGCAGCGCTGAGACCACAAGCGCGCCGCGCCAGCCGAACAGCGCGGCGAAGCCGGGGCCCAGCAGGCCGGACATGGCGACGCCGACGGGAACGCCTGTCTGCTTGATCGAGAACAGCAGCGGCTGCTGCCGTGGCGGCACGACGCGGGCGAGCAGGTGCGAGGAGGCTGGCGTCGAGATCGTGCTGCCGAGGCCGACGGGAATGGCGCCGAGGGCGACGAGGGCCACGCCAGCCGGTGCCGCCATGGCCAGCCCGATCGCGGCGATGGCGAGCGCCACCTGGCTGACGCGCAGCGCACCGTAGCGGTTGAGGAAACCGCCGACGCCGAGCGTGCCGACGAGTGCCGCCGTGGCCGCCAGCGCCGCGTAGAGGCCGGCGAGGGAGGGATCGACGCCGAGGTCGGGCCCCATTGCGGGGGCCAGCACGGGAACGAGGCCGCGGGTGAAGGTGGCGAAGGCCTGCTGCACGAGCATGGCCAGCGTCGCGGTCAGGGCGAGCGACACGGCAACGCTCCACTGCGCCAGGGCCTGAATGCTCGGGGTGCGATCACGCTCAAGAGCCCAGCGTGAGCCAGCGGCGCGTGCCCGGCAAGGTGCAGTGCAGCAACGACAGCACGGCAGGGCGGGGGCTGCCCCGCGCGCCGGGCTGCGTCAGCGTGTCAGTGGTTGGATTTCTCTTTGCCGTCCGTCGCTGCCGTCAGCGCCGCGGTCGCGGCGTCCGTCGCGGTGTTCGTCGCGGCGTTCATCGCCTGGGCGAAGCCGGTGAACAGTGCCTCGGTCACGCGGGCCTGGTCCTCGCCGAACTCAGCGACGCGGCGCCCCATCCAGCGCGTCATCGCCTCGCCGGCCTCCATCGCCGTGCCGCAGCGGGACAGAGCGCTCATCAGCGCGACGCGGCTTTCCACCATGTGCAGCGTCATCGCCATCAGTGCCGCGGGGAGCTGCGGCGTTGCGGCCATTGCGGCGTCATCGTTGCGTCCGGTGTTGCGGGCCATCGGCTTTCCCTCCTCGAATTGCCGTCCGTCCATTGAAGCCTAGCGACAATTCCATAAGAAAAATAGGGGAATTGGCATGCGGTTGCGTGACAACCACGTTGCGGGCGACGGGCGTGCCTCGCCCGTGGCAGCATGATGCGCGTCGGCCGCGATCGGTCGTGGCCGCGAACGGGACATGCCATGCGGATCCTGCTTGTCGAGGATGACAAGGACGTCGCCCGCTTCGTCATGAAGGGGCTCAAGGAGTCGGGCCATATCGTCGATCACGCCGACCAGGGGCGTGACGGGCTCTTCCTTGCCGCCTCCGAGCAGTACGACGTGATCGTGCTGGACCGCATGCTGCCTGGCGGGATGGATGGGCTTCGCCTGCTCGAGACGTTGCGCGCGACGGGGGCGAAGGTGCCGGTGCTGTTCCTCTCGGCGCTGGCGCAGGTCGATGAGCGGGTGAAGGGGCTGAAGGCGGGCGGTGACGACTATCTCACCAAGCCCTTCGCCTTCACCGAGTTGCTCGCGCGCGTCGAGGCGCTCGGCCGTCGCGGGCGGAGCGAGGGGCCGGTGACGCGGCTCTCGGTCGCCGACCTGGAGATGGACCTCCTGGCCCGCAGCGTGAAGCGCGACGGCAAGGCGATCGACCTGCAGCCGCGCGAGTTCCGGCTGCTCGAATTCCTGATCCGTCACGCAGGCCAGGTGGTGACGCGGACGATGCTGCTCGAGGCGGTGTGGGATTATCATTTCGATCCGCAGACGAACGTGATCGACGTGCATGTCTCGCGCCTGCGCCAGAAGCTCGATCGCGGGTTCTCGTTCCCGCTGATCCACACGGTGCGCAATGCCGGCTACATGCTGCGCGCCGAGCCCTGAGCGGAGGCACGGCAGCATGCCATGACGCCGCCGCTCACCCTCCCGCCTCCCGATGAGGCGGAACGCCCGCTCCTCCGGCTCGTGCGCTCGACCGGCTTCAAGCTTGCCGCGCTGCATGCCGTCCTGCTGGTGCTCTCGGCCATCACGCTCGGCGGGTTCTTCTGGTGGAGCACGGCCGGCTACCTCAACCGCCAGACCGACCAGACCGTGCGCACCGATGTGCTGCTGCTCTCGGCCCGCTGGCGCGAGGACGACCAGACCGCCATCGCGCGCGCGATCGCGCAGAGGCTCGCCGAGGATGCCGACGACGAGGCGATCTACCTGTTGACCGACCCTGCCGGCACGGTGCTCGCCGGCAATCTCGATCGCTGGCCGGGGGCGGCGAATGCCGAGGGTCAGTGGTACGAACTGCCGCTCGTGCGCGCCGGCGCGGCCACGGTCGGGCGCATCTATGTGCTCGACCTGCCCGATGGCGCGCGGCTGCTGGTCGGGCGCGACGTGAAGCAGCGGTTGAGCCTGCGCGAGCTCGTGGCCGATGCGGTGCTGTACGGTACCGGCCTCGCCGTGGTGCTCGCCGCGCTCGGCGGCGTGCTGGTGCGACGGCTGCTGCAATCGCGCCTCGCGCCGGTGGCGGAGACGGCCACCGCGATCGGCCATGGCGATCTCAGCCACCGCGTGCCGCTTTCCGGGGCCGACGATGATTTCGATCGGCTGGCGGAGACGCTGAACGCAATGCTCGATCGCATCGGCGTGCTGATGGAGGGGGTGCGCGAGGTCTCGAACGCGATCGCGCATGATCTGCGAACGCCGCTCGCGCGCCTGCGCGGGCGGCTCGAGGAATCGCTCGGCTCGGGCGATCCTGCGAGTCTTCGCGTGGCCGTCGAACGCGGCATCGCGGAGCTCGACGGCATCATCGGCGTGTTCCATGCGCTGCTGCGCATCGCCGAGATCGAGGCCGGCGCGCGGCGTTCCGCCTTCGCGGCGTTCGATCTCGCGGCCGTGCTTGCCGATGCGGCCGATCTCTACGGTGCCGCGGCTGACGAGCGCGGCCTGGTGTTCGACGTCTCGCTGCCCCAGGCCCTGCCGATGGTCGGTGACCGCGACATGCTGCTCCAGGCGGTGGCGAACCTGCTCGACAACGCGATCAAGTTCACTGCCCCCGGTGGCGCCGTTCGCCTGACGGCGGTGCGGCATGGCGCCGAGGTGGCGATCGCCGTAGCCGACCAGGGGCCCGGTATTCCACCTGAGGAGCGTGGCCGCGTGGTCGAACGCTTCTATCGCGCCGAGGCAAGCCGCGGCACGCCGGGTTCCGGCCTCGGGCTCGCGCTGGTGCAGGCCGTGGCGCAACTGCATGGTGGGATGCTGCAACTGGAGGACGCAGGGCCTGGTCTGCGCGCCACCCTCGTCTTCCCCGCGCCTGAACCACAGGTTGACGCCGAGCCGCCGCTTGCCGCTGTGGTGTAGCCAACAGGGTCTGGGACGGGGGTGGGGGGCCGGGCAAAAAAGGGGGCGGGAGGCTTTCGCTTCCCGCCCCGAGGCTGCACGCGCCTGACCGGGGGGATCGGCGCGTGTGCCGGCGGGACCATGCCGGCAACATCCGGGAGAGACGAGGATCGACAAAGTTGCGTTCCTCGATGGGCAACATACCCAGGAATGATTAACCATAGGTTGCACAACCCACGCAAGTCGTTTCGATATGTCTGCCCGTTAAAGTTGAAAATTGTGATCGACGGTCACGAAGTTGCGAGGCAATTCGGGAAGCTGCGGGGTTGTCGATTGATTTGGGTCAAGCAATGCCGCACCACCGGCGACAGTGCACGGCGGTACAGGGCCGAATGGGGGGATGCGAATCGACATGCAGCCGGACGAACAGGCAGCACCGCGCGGCCCTCTGGCCGGGCTGAAGGTGCTTGAGCTCGGCCACTACATCGCCGGGCCCTTCTGCACGCGGATTCTCGCCGATCTCGGCGCCGAGGTGATCAAGCTCGAGCCGCCTGGCGGAGACCCGTTCCGCGGCTGGGGATCGGCGGTCGCCGGCAACTCCGTCTGGTGGTCGATCCACGGAAGAAACAAGCTCTGCGCCGAGGTCGACCTGAAGGTCGAAGCCGGGCGCGAGGCGGTGCGGCGGCTCGCCGCGCGGGCCGATGTGCTGGTCGAGAACTACCGGCCGGGCTATCTCGAACGCCTCGGCCTCGGGCCCGAGCAGCTGCGTGCGGCCAACCCGCGACTCGTGGTCGCGCGCATCTCCGGCTTCGGCCAGGACGGGCCCTATCGCGACAAGCCCGCGTTCGGCGCGATCGGCGAGGCGATGGGCGGCATCCGGCACCTGACCGGCCATCCGCCGGGGATGAGTGACCTGCCGCCGCCGCGTGCCGGCATCTCGATCGCCGATGACCTTGCCGGGCTCTACGCCGCGATCGGGCTGCTCGCTGCCTGTTGGCGCCGCGATGGGCTCGGCACGGGCGACGGCGCGGTGATCGATGTCAGCCTGGTCGAGAGCGTGTTCAGCCTGATGGAAGGCATGCTCCCCGAGTACGGGCTGTCGGGGAAGGTGCGGCAGCCGGCGGGTGCTGCCATCCCGACCGCCGCGCCCACCAACACCTACCCGACATCCGATGGCGGCTGGATCGTCATCGCCGGCAACTCCGACCCGATCTTCCGCCGGCTGATGGGCGTGATCGGCCGGCCCGACCTCGGCGCCGATCCCCGATTCGCGACCAATGCCGGGCGCTGCGAGAACGTTGGCGAGATCGATGCCGCCATCGCGGGCTGGACGTGCGCGCGCACGGCGAAGGATGCCGATGCCGTACTCGAGGCGGCGGAGGTGCCCGCCTGCCGCCTCTACACGATCAAGGACTGCGCCGAGGACCCGCATTTCCGCGCCCGGGGCGCCGTGCAGGAGGTGGCCGACCCGCTGCTCGGCCGCGTGCTGCACCCTGGCGCGCCGATGCGGATCAGCGGCGTCGCCCCCGAGGCGGTGGTGGGCTGGACGGGACCAGCCGTCGGCGCGCACAACGCGCTGGTGCTCGAGAGGCTGGCGGGGCTCGATGCCGCTGCCGCTGCCGCGGCCGCGGCGCGTGGGGAGGAGAAGCTGCGATGAACGAGGCCGTCACCATCGTCGAGGTCGCGCCCCGCGACGGGCTGCAGGCCGTCGGGCCGTTCGTGCCGACGGACGACAAGATCGCACTCGTGCGCGCGCTGGCTGGGGCGGGGCTGGTGGAGATCGAGGCGACGAGCTTCGTCTCGCCCAAGGCGATTCCCCAACTGGCCGACGCGGCCGAGGTGCTGGCGGCGGCGAACGCGATCCCCGGCATCATCCCCTCGGTGCTGGTGCCGAATCGCCGCGGGGTCGAGCGTGCGCTGGCCGCAGGCGCGCGCAAGCTCGGCCTCGTGATGAGCGCGACGGACGGGCACAACCGGTCGAACCTCAACCGCTCGGTCGAGGAGAGCTTCGCCGATCTCGCCGCGATCGTGGCCGAGATCCCCGTCGATGGCCCCGCGATCCGCTGGAGCTTCTCCTGCTCCTTCCACTGCCCGTTCGAGGGGGTGGTGCAGCCTTCGCGCGTTCTGGCGCTGCTCGAGCGCGCGGTGGCGCTGCGTCCCGGCCTCATCTTCGCCCTGGCCGATACGACGGGGAATGCCGCACCCGACCAGGTGCGCGCTCTGTTCGGCGAGGCGATCGCCCGGTTCGGCGGCCGCGCCCGCTTCGCCTTCCATGGGCACGACACGTACAATCTCGGCATCGCGAACGTCGCCGCCGCCTACGAGGCGGGTGTCAGGGAGATCGATTCCGCGGCAGGCGGCATCGGCGGCTGCCCCTTCGCTCCCGGGGCTTCGGGCAATGTGGCAACCGAGGATGTGGTGTGGCTGTTCCGCCGCCTGGGTGTCGAGACGGGTGTCCACTGGCGGAAGCTTCTCGATGCCGCGGACCTCGCCGCGCGGCTCGCGGGCGGGGGCGCGGCGTCGGGCCATCTCAGGCATGTGAAGGCGGCGAGGGACGCTGCGTGAGCCCCGGCCTTGCCTGCGCGCAGGGCGATGCGCTACGCCCGCCTGGAGAGGGGCGATGGTGAGGTGCACGATGCATCGCCGGTCATTGCTTGGCCTTCTCATTCTCGGCGCCTGCGCCGCGCCTGAACGGGTGCGCGAGACGCCCGCCGTATCGTTGCCGTCCGATGTGTCCTGCGTCCCCTTCGCGCGTGCCCTCTCCGGCATCGCGCTCTCGGGCGATGCGCATCTCTGGTGGTCGGCCGCGGAGGGGCGCTATGGGCGTGGGCGCGAGCCCGTTCCCGGTGGGGTTCTCGTCATCGGCCGCACCCGCGCCCTGCCGCAGGGGCACCTCGCTGTCGTGGTCGGGCGGGTCGGGCCGCGCGAGATCCTCGTCACCCATGCCAACTGGGGCTCTGGCCGCGAGCGGGGGCGGGTGATGGAGAACCAGCGCGTGGTCGACGTGTCCCGCCGGAATGACTGGACGTCGGTTCGCGTCTGGCACCCGCCGACGAATACGCTGGGCGTGACCGTCTACCAGGCAAACGGCTTCATCCTGCCGCCCCAGGCGGTAGACCCGGCGCGCCTCGCCGCCCTTGTGCCCACGGCAGCCTGGGCTGCTGCCGGCACGCTCTAGCTGCCGTTCCGGCCGGTTGGAGCCGATCGACCGGAACGCGCTCTGGCACCATCGATGCGAAGGGCAGCTTAGCCCGATCTTGCATGAGGCGCGCGTGACCGGGCCGACGGGTTGCACTCTGCAATGCGTTTCACAGTGCATGGTATGCGCATGCGTGGATATGCGCCGCATGCGCGGATAGGCGAGTTTTTGGACAACCAGAGAGCGATATTGCACAGAGTAACGCAATTTGATACATTTCTGCCGTGCAGCACCGCCGCGTTTGCCTCTTCATCCTCCGTCTCGCGCCCGTCATGCTCATGGCGGCCTGCGCCGCGCCTGTAGCATTCGACTATCGCGGCGTTGCTGCCCAGGCGCCGCTGTCCGACAGTTTCCGTACCTGGCGACCTGATGGGCCGCGAACACACCTCTCTCGCCGCGCCGGTGCGCCCGACCCTTCGGCCGAATGCGTTCCCTTTGCCCGCGCCCTCTCGGGCGTCGAGATCATCGGCGACGCCTGGACCTGGTGGGCCCAGGCCGAAGGCCGCTATCGCCGCGGCCGCACGCCGGAGATCGGTGCCGTCATGGTGTTCGGCGCGACCGAGGAGATGCCGCTCGGGCATGTGGCGGTGGTCACCGCCGTGCTTGGGCCGCGCGCGGTTCTCGTCAGCCACCGGAACTGGTCCGGCGGGCGTGAGAAGGGGCGGATCGACCTCGACAGGCCCGTCGAGGATGTCTCGCCTCGCAATGACTGGTCAGGTGTGCGGGTCTGGCATGAGGCAACGCAGCGGCTCGGACCGGGTGTTCACCTTTTGGCAGGGTTTGTGCATCCCCATATGGAACCTCGGAGGCGCGACGATCGCGCTCCATACCGGGTTGCGGAGGTCCGTTAGCTATGGCTCGTACAAAGAAGGTGAGGACTGCGCGGATCACCACCGCCGGCGCTGCCGCCGCCCCTCCGGGCGAGGCGACGCGTGCGAAGCTGCGTGAGATCGTCAGCGCGATCGCCGCCGATGTGATCGCCGAGACGGCAGAGCGCATGAGCAAGGCACCGCGCCGCGATGCGGCAGCGCTGCGGATGGCCCGCGGCACACGCTCGGGGCCAACGCTGCCGCGCCGCGGCTGACGCGCGGCCCTCAGCCGGGTTCGACCTCATCGGTTTCTTCCGCGACGTGATCGACCATGTCGGTGAGCATCGAGCGGATGTGATCGTCGCCGACAACGTAGAACACCTGCCGCCCCTGCCTGTCGGCCTGCAGCAGCCTTGCCGCGCGCAGCAGCCGCAGATGATGGCTCACCAGGCTGGCGGAGAGGCCGAGGCCCTGGGCCATCTCCGTCACCGCCACCGGCTTGGTCAGGCAGGCGAGGATGATGCGCAACCGCGTCGGGTCGCTCATCAGGCGGAACATCTCGGCGAGCTCGACGATCTCGTCCTCGCCGACGCCGCGCGCGCGCCCCTCTCTCGTTGCCATCCACATCCTTCCCTGAACTGATCGCGAGGCTCACAGCAATCGGCCGCGCATGCAAGCGGGGCTTGACCCGCGGCGTACGTTGCCCACTTATCATTTCGGATAATCAACGACCTTCAAGTCATTGACGAGGTGAAGAGATGAAGAGGTGTTCAAGTGTTGGCCGCCGCGCGCTGCTCGCGGGTTCGGTTGCGGCTGCGCTTCCCGCGATCACGCTGCCCGGTGCGGCGCTGGCGCAGGCCCCTGCCGCGCCGCCACGCGTGCTGTCGACCATCGCGATGATCGGCGATCTCGTGCGCGAGATCGGCGGGGATCGCGTGCGCGCGGAAACGCTGCTCGGCGAGGGCGTCGACCCGCACAGCTACAAGCCGACGCGCGCCGACATCGCGCGGCTGAACGCCGCCGACGCGATCCTCTACAACGGCCTCCTGCTCGAGGGGCAGATGACGGACGTGTTCGTCCGTCTCGCCCGTGGCGGCAAGCCGGTATTTGCCGTGACGGAGCTGCTCGCCGCCGACCAGCTGCTGATCGAGGATGACGGCAAGGACGACCCGCATGTGTGGATGGACGTCACCCTCTGGACCAAGGCCGCAGAACACATCCGCGATGAGCTGGCGCGCCTCACCCCGGCCAACGCGGAGGCTTTCCGCCGCAACCACGCGGGCCTCGCCGTGCGTCTCGCGGCGCTTGATGGCTATGTGAAGCAGGTCACCGGCACGATCCCCGAGAACGCGCGCGTGCTCGTCACCGCGCATGATGCGTTCGGCTATTTCGCGCGCCGCTACGGCATCGCGGTCGAAGGCATCCAGGGCCTTTCGACGGAGGCCGAGGCCGGCCTCAGACGCATCCAGGATCTCGTCGCGATGCTGGTCGAGCGGCGGGTCCCTGCCGTGTTCGTCGAAACATCGGTGAGCGACCGCAACGTGCGCGCCCTGATCGAGGGGGCGGCCGCTCAGGGCCACCGCGTTGCCGTCGGCGGGGCGCTGTTTTCCGACGCGATGGGCCCTCCTGGCAGCTACGAGGGCACCTATATCGGTATGATGGACCACAACGCGACCGTTATTGCCCGCGCGCTCGGCGGCACAGCGCCGGCCAGGGGCCTCAACGGGAGGCTGGCGGGGTGACGCAGCACCGATGAACAACACCGCCGCCCTGCCGATCCCGGCCCTCTCGGTCAGGCATCTGACGGTCGCCTACCGCGAGGCACCGGTGCTGTGGGAAGTCGGCTGGGCGACGCCGTCGTCGGGGCTGGTCGCGATCGTCGGGCCGAACGGGGCGGGCAAGTCGACGCTGATCAAGGCCTGCCTCGATCTCGTGCCGCGGCTGTCGGGCGAGGTGCGCATCTTCGGCCAGCCGCTGGCCGCGGTGCGCCGGCGCGTCGGCTACCTGCCGCAGCGCGCCTCGGTGGATTGGGACTTTCCCGCAACCGCGCTCGATGTCGTGTCGATGGGCCGCTATCCCCGCGCCGGGTGGCTGCGCCCGCTCGGCCGATTCCAGCGCGAGGCGGCGCGGGCTGCGCTCGCCGAAGTGGGGCTGGCCGATTTCGCGTCCCGCCAGATCGGCCAGCTCTCGGGCGGGCAGCAGCAGCGCGTGTTCCTCGCTCGCGCGCTTGCGCTCGAGGCTGATCTCTACTTCATGGATGAGCCCTTCGCCGGCGTCGATGCCGCGACCGAGAAGGCGATCGTCACCGTGCTTCGCCGCCTCGCCGACCAGGGCAAGGCGGTGATCGTGGTGCATCACGACCTCGCCACCGCGCCGCACTATTTCGACCACGTGCTGCTGCTGAACCTGCGCGCCATCGCCTCCGGCCCGATGAGCTCCGCCTTCACGCCCGACAATCTCGCCCGCGCCTATGGCGGACGCCTCTCGCTGCTCGACCAGGCCGTCGCCGCCGCAGCCGGCGCGCCAGGTGCGGCACCCCGGGGATGATGGAAGGGGGATGATGAACGCCGACTTCTTCGCGGCGCTGACACTCTCCCTCGGCCACAACGCTGCCGTCGTGGTGCTCGGCTGTGCCGCCTTCGGTCTCGCGGCGGGGCTTGTCGGCTGCTTTGTTCTGCTGCGCGGCCGCGCCCTGATCGCCGATGTCGCAGCACACGCGACGCTGCCTGGCGTGGCGGCCGCCTTCATCGGCGCGACGGCGCTTGGGCTCGACCCGCGCAATCTCTGGCTGCTGATGGCCGGCGGCGCGCTCTCGGCCGCGCTCGGTGCGCTCGCGGTGCGGGCGGCGGCAGCGACGCGGCGGGTGCGCGACGATGCCGCGATGGCACTCGTGCTCTCCGCCGGGTTCGGGCTTGGCGTCGTGCTCATGTCGGTCGTGCAGTCGCTGCCCACGGGCGGGCAGGCGGGGCTGTCGCACTTCATCCTCGGCCAGGCGGCCGGCCTGGCGGAGGTCGAGGCGCAGACGCTGATCGGCCTCGCACTCGTCGCCTCGGTCATCGCCGTGCTGCTGTTCAACCCGCTGCGCGTCCTCTGCTTCGACGAGGCCTTCGCGGCAGCGTCGGGGCTGCCGGTGCGTGCGCTCGACCTCTCCCTCACCGCGCTGATGCTGCTCGTCACCGTTGCTGGCCTGCGCGCCGTCGGGCTCATCCTGGTCGTCGCGCTGATGGTGATCCCCGCCGTTACCGCGCGGCTGTTGACCGAGCGTCTCTCCATCATGGCCCCGCTTGCCGCCGCGCTCGGTGCTGTGAGCGGCTGGGTCGGCGCGTCCTTCTCCGCGGCAGCGCCTGGGCTGCCCACGGGGGCGGTGATCACCGTCACCGCCTGCGCCCTCTTCCTCATCGCACTGACGCTCTCGCCGACGCGCGGCGTCGTTGCCGCGGGGCTCGGCCGGGCACGGATGGGCTATCGCATCGGGCGTGACCACCTGCTGCGCGGCGCGTGGGAGGAACTCGAGCAGCTTCGGCTGGGTCCGGATGCTCCCTTCGCGACTGCGGCCATCGCCGCGGCCTGGGGGTGGAGCGGGCCGCGCAGCCTCATCGCCGTCACCGCCTTGCGGGCCGCCGGCCTTGTTCGCCCAGCCCATGAGCCCGGCTTCCTGCGCCTGACGCCAGCTGGAATCGTCGCGGCACAGGGCGTGGTGCGCCGCCACCGCGTGTGGGAGCTCTACCTGACGCGGGCCGGCGGGGTGCGCGCCTTCGCCGCCCATCGTGGTGCCGACCTGATCGAGCACACCCTGCCGCCGGACGTGGAGGCGGAGGTCGAGGCCTGGCTCGCCTCCGCTGACCCCGCCATCGCGCGGCTGGCCGTGCCGCCGCCGGTCGAGGGGGCACCAGCGTGAGCGTCGTCGAGTTCATGCAGCTCGACCTCGTGCCGATGCTGGCGGCGATCCTCGCCTGCGTCACCTGCGGGCTGCTCGGCACGCTGCTGCTGCTGACGCGCAATAGCATGATGGGCGACGCGATCAGCCATGCCGTGCTGCCGGGAATCGCCGCGGGGTTCTGGGTGACCGGCACGCGGGCCTCGCTGCCGATGTTGGCCGGCGCGATGGGCGCTGCCGTCGTTGCCGTCGTGCTCATCGGCCTCATTCGGCGCCTTGGCCGCCTCGAACCCGGGGCTGCGATGGGGGTCGTGTTCTCCGGCCTCTTCGCGCTCGGGCTTCTCATGCTCGTCTGGTCGGGGGCCGACCGCGTCGACCTCGACATCGACTGCGTTCTCTACGGCATTCTCGAGACGCTGATCTGGCCCGCGGCCGAGGGGCCGGCCAGCCTGATCGACCCCGTGGCCCTGGCCGCCTTGCCGGAGGAGCTGTGGCTGCTCGCGGGCATGTTCGCGGTCACGCTCACCTGCCTGCTGTTGTTCTGGAAGGAGCTTCGGCTTGCGGCGTTCGACCCGGCCTTCGGCGCGGTGATCGGGTTCGACCCGCGGCCGGTGCGCGCGCTGCTCATGCTGTTGATTGCGGCGGCCTGCGTGGCGGCGTTCTGGGCCGTCGGCTCGATCCTGGTGATCGCGGCGCTGATCGGCCCGCCGGCGATCGCGCGTCTGCTGACCGAGCGCTATGCCGCGCAGTTCCTGCTGGCAGCCGCGGTCGGCGCTGCGATCGCGACGGTCGGTTATCTCGCGGCGGCCCTGGTGCCGGCCGCCCTCGGGGCGGCACAGGGGTTCAACGCGGCGGGGATGATTGCTGTGATGGCAGGGCTGGGCTTCGCGCTCGCCGCGCAGCTATCGCCCTTCAGGCGAGGCGTGGTCAAACAACGTCGCGCGGCACCGTGACCAGCGTGAAGAGGCCGAGCGGGTTGCACGTCTGAAGCGTCGCCGCTGCCATCTGCGCTGGGCTCAGCACCGTATCCATCGCGAAATCAGGGTGCCAGCCAAGCGCGCGGCTGAACGGTGCCACGATCCGCTCGAGGCCGCGGCGGATACCGGGCTTCGGCGCAAGGAAGTGGTTCACAAGCATGATCGTGCCGCCCGGGCGCACCACGCGGCGCATCTCGGCCATCATCCGGCGAGGGTTCGGCACGACGGAGGCGACGAACATCGCCACCGCGGCATCGAAGCTCGCATCGGGGAAGGTCATCGCCTCGGCGTCCATCTCGAGAAGGGCCTCGATCGTCGCCGGCATGCCATCCTGCGCGCGACGCCTGGCCACCTCGAGCATCTCGGGGCTCAGGTCGATGCCGGTGACGCGCTTGGCGGGCGTATAGTGCGGCAGGGCAAGCCCGGTGCCGACGCCGACTTCCAGCACGCGTTCCGCCGGCAACGCGTTGATCGCGGCGACAGCGCGCATGCGGCCGGGGGCGGAGATGAAGCCGAACACGGTGTCATAGACACCGGCCCAGCGGCGGTAGGCGTCACGGACTGCCTGAGCGTCGAGCGGCACGGCTGGCGCGCCCTGTCCCCCACCCTGGCCCCGCTGGGGTTGCCCCCCTTCGATGATCACACTCATGTCCCGCATGGGCTACTCCCTGCCGGGCCGTTCCGCAATGGCCCGATTTCTCACGCCTGCGTTCTCTCGCGCGCCTGGGGTTGGCTGCGCGTCTCGGTCCAGAACACGAACAATCCCCCGGCGGCGACCACCACCGCCCCGATCCCGGCGACCGAATCCGGGAGCTCGCCGAAGAGAAGAAATCCCGCGAGCGTCGCCCAGATCATCTGCGAATAGGCGAAGGGGGCCAGCACGGAGGCCTGCGCCCGCTGGTAGGCGAGGATGAGCAGGAAATGCCCGACCCCGCCGAGCGTGCCGAGGACGGCGAGCAGCGCCCATTGCCCGAGGCTCGGCCACACCCAGAAGAAGGGCACGATCAACGTGGTCAGCGCCGTGCCGGCAACGCCGGTGTGGAAGATCGTGGTGAAGGCATCGTCCACCCCCGCGAGCCGGCGCGTCAGCACAGAGTAGACGGCGAACACCACGGCGGTCGCGACGACCCAGAGGGCTGCCGGGTGCGTCACGCCCGCGCCGGGGCGGATGATGATGAGCACCCCCGCGAATCCCACCAGGATGCCCGTCCAGCGCTGCCAGCCCACCGGCTCCTTCAGCACCCGTGCCGCGAGCAGCGTGACGATCAGCGGGCTGACGAAGCCGATCGCGGTGCATTCGGCGAGCGGCACGTGAACGAGCGCCAACGTGAAGCAGAGATTGGCGACGGTGAGGCAGAGCGAGCGGATTGCCTGCAACCCCGGCGCACGGGTGCGTGGCGGCAGGCGCCGCCCAGTGGCGGCGAGGGCGGCCGAGACCACGATCATGTGGAACAGGAAGCGCGCCCACAGCACCTGCATCACCGGCAGGTCCTTGACCGAGGCCTTGATGGCAGCGTCCATCATCACGAACAGGAACAGCGCGCCAAGCATCAGCCCGATGCCCAGGCCCGGCCTGTCGGCCGGCTTCACGGATGACGTGGTCTCCAGCGCGTCCGCCGGCCTGTCGGTCACCTGTCGGAGGGGCCGTCAGCCCCCACACGATCCGGTGAATGGATCAGGCGGCATCCTCGCGCCGGTCCGGCTTGGCGCGGACATAGGCGAGGGCTGCGTGCTCCTCGCAATAGGGCTTGCCGGCCATCGCCCCCGAGCCACAGAAGCGGAACCCGGACTTGCCTGGCTCGCCGATCGGCCAGCAGCATGAAGCGTTGCCGAAGCGCTGCGTGACCGTGCGCGGCGAGGGGGCAGGAGCGGTCTGCGTCGGCCGCTGCTGCGTACCCATCTGGGAACTCATCTGGGCGTGCGCACTGCCGACCATCTGGCCAAGCGGGCTGCGCGCGGCGGGCAGCATCGGCATCGGCCGCGGCATGGCCGGGCGCGGGGCCGTGCGTGGCGCCCGCGGCGGCAAGGCCTGGCCCGGCACGCGACGAATCGGCGAGGGGCGCGCCGCCAGGTTCAGGCGGTGCGCCTTGCCGACCACGGCGTTCTTCGAGATGCCCATCCGCCGCCCGATCTCGGCGGTCGAATGACCCTCGGCCCAGAGAACTCGAAGCGTGGCAATCGCTTCCTCGGTCCAGTCCATGGCGCGGGCTCCCGCTGTCGTTGGCCTTCCGTCTACCAGATACGGTATCAGAAGCCGGCGTGCTCACACAACGGGTAGTAGGCCGCGCGAGTCCAAAAATCTGTGGACAAGTTCCGGGGGTGCCGGGAGCCATGGGCGTCAGAGCAGCTCCTTGCGCAACATGCCGTGCACGCCTTTCACGCCGTTGACCGTCTGCGTCACCCGGAAATCGGCGGCCATCGAGCAGAACTGGTAGGCGTCGAGCGGCGAGAGGTTCGACCGCGATGCGATGAACGCGATCATCTCGCGCAGCGCCTGCTTCATCGCGAGATCGAGGTCCTCGTTCAGGCCCATCGAGACGTAGTGCGTCTTCGTCTCCGCCCGGGGGAACGTGAGGACGGGGGCCGGGCCGGTCTTCTTGTGCAGGATGAAGGTGAAGGTGCCGTCGAGGCACATCTCCAGCGCGGTGATGCACACCTCGCCATCGCCCTGGACGCCGTGGCCGTCGCCCATCGAGAAATTCGCCCCCGGCACCCACACCGGCAGGAACAGCGTCGTGCCCGCCACCAACTCCTTGTTGTCGAGGTTGCCCGCATGCTCGCGCGGGGGGTTCGAGGCGATCCGCCCATAGACCGGCGGGGGTGCGACGCCCATCACGCCGAAGAACGGGCTCAGCGGCAGCTCGGTGCCCCAGGGCAGCCTGCACGTGTTCCGCGCACGGTCGACCGGGATGTGCAGCAAGCGCGTGACGGGGAAATCCTCCGGCAGCGTGCCGACGAGCGGGCGGACCATGTTGTAGCCCCAGTCAGCACCCGGGCTGATCGCCTCGATCCGCACCTCGAGCATGTCGCCAGGCTCAGCCCCCGCGATGGCGATCGGGCCCGTCAGGATATGCGCGCCGAGCTCCGGCGCCATCGTCGCGTTGATCGCGGCGAGCGCGGGCGGGATGGCAAGCCCACTCTCCGGCGGCGGCATCACCTCGGTGCGGCCCGAGACGCAGGTGACATCGACCGTATCGCCCGAGGCCACCGTCAGCTTCGGCTTCAGCGCCGCATCGAAATAGCCCCAGTGGACGGTCTCGGGCGAGGCGTCGAGGCGGTGCTTGGCCATGGGTGCTCCGGCGTGCGGGAGTGACGGGGATGCCGCATCGCAGCAAGCGCGCCGCCGCGCGTCAACCCACGGTCACGCCTGCGTCGCGAGGAAGGCGAGGTCGCGCGCCCCCTCTCCCGCGAGCCTGCGCACGGCGATGCCCCAGACGCGCGAGACCAGCGCGTCGTCGAGCACGTCGGCTGGAACGCCGTCGGCGATGATCCTGCCCGCCTCCATCACCAGCACGCGGTCGCACCAGCGGGCGGCGAGCGAGAGGTCATGCAGCACGGCGAGCACCGCCGCGCCCGCCCGCGCGCGCGCCGCGGCGGCGGCCAGGATGGCGTGTGCGTGCGCGAGGTCGAGGCTCGCGGTCGGTTCGTCGAGGAACAGCGCCGTACGGGCGGGATCGGGGCCGGCAAGCTGGCAGAGGACGCGGGCAAGCTGCACACGCTGCGCCTCGCCACCCGAAAGCGTTGCCATGCCGCGATGCGCGAGATGCACGACACCCGCTTCCGCCATGGCGGCCGCAACGGCTGCCTCGTCCTCGGCGGCTGCCACCGCACCGGCATGCGGGATGCGCCCGAGCCGCACGACATCCTCGGCCGCGAGGGGAAAGCCGAGCGTGCTCGATTGCGGCAGCACGGCGCGGCGTTGCGCGAGGGCAGTCGGCGCGATCGCCGCGATGGGAACGCCCTCGAAACGGACATCGCCCGTATCGGGGTGCAGCTCGCCCGCCAGCACGCGCGTCAGCGTCGATTTCCCCGCGCCGTTCGGCCCGACGACGCCCGTCACGATGCCGCCCGCGAGCGAGAGTTCCGCCACAGCGAGCAGCGTCCTCCCCGACCGGGCGACGCGGATGCCGTGCGCGGCGATCATGTGCCGTCGACCGCCAGGCGCTGGCGGAGCAGGAGTGCCAGGAAGAACGGCCCGCCGAGCAGTGCGGTGACGAGGCCGATCGGCAACTCCGCGGGTGCCAGCACGGTGCGCGCGATCGTATCGGCAGCGACGAGCAGCGCCGCGCCAATGAGCGCGCTGCCTGGCAGCACCCAGCCATGGTCGGCCCCGCGCGCCAGGCGGCAGAGATGCGGTGCGATCACACCGACGAAGGCGACCATGCCCGACGCCGCCACAGAGGCGCCGACCGCCAGCGCGACGAGCACGACGGCAAGGCGCTTCACCGTCTCGACGGCGATGCCGAGCGTCATCGCCTCGCGCTCGCCCAGGATCAGCGCGTTCAGCGCGCGCGCCAGCAGCGGTGCGGCGATGAGCAGCGGGAGCGACGCCGCCGCGACGATGGCGAGTGTGCGCGGGTTCGCGCCCGCAACGCTGCCCATCGTCCAGAACAGGATGTCGCGGAGTTGCATGTCGTCGGCTGCGAAGATCATCGCCGAGGTCACCGCCCCGGCGAGTGCGTTGAACACGATCCCGGCCAGCAGCATCGCGCCGACCAGCACGCGGCCCTCGACGGTGGCGAGCCGCTGCACAGCGAGCGTGACGACAAGCGCCCCGGCGAAAGCCGCCGCGGCACCTGCATGCGGGGCAAGCGCCGCGGGAAGCAAGGCGGCGCCGAACACGATCGAGGTCACCGCCCCCATCGCCCCGCCGGCCGAGACGCCGAGCAGGCCAGGGTCGGCCAGCGGGTTGCGGAACAGCCCCTGCATCACCGCCCCGCCGGCACCGAGCACGGCGCCGACCACGGCGGCGAGCAGGGTTCGGGGCAGGCGCAGCGTCAGCACGATCGCCGCATCGCGCGGCGCAGCGGCATCGCCCATCAGCACCGCGAACACGCGCGCGGGCGAGAGCGCAACGGGCCCGGTCGCCAGCGCCGCGAGAAGCGTCGCGGCAAGCAGGGCAGCGAGGAGCGCAAGGGCCGCGCGCGTGCCGAGCCGCCGTCGTTGCGGCAATGCGAGCGCGGGGCTCACGCTGCGTCCTTCAGCCACGGACGCTCGGGCAGCGGAGGCAGCGCACCGTCGCCATGCAGGGCAGCGGCGAGGTCGCGCGCGGCATGGGCGGCGCGCGGGCCGAAGCCCAGCAGGTAGAGGCTGTCGAGCGCGATGATCCGCCGTGCGCGCGTGGCCCGCAGCAGCGCGAGCGCCGGCGAGGCTGCCAGCGCCTCGATGCCGCCGATGGCGGAGAGGGTGTGCGTCGTCGTCACCACCGCATCCGGCTCGGCGGCCAGCAGCGCCTCGGCAGCGACGGGCTTGTAGCCGCGATAGCCGGTGACGGCGTTGCGCGCACCGGCGAGCGCAAGCATCGACGCCGCCGCCGTTCCCTCGCCAGACGCCTGCGGCGCGCCGCCGCCGACGGCGAGCACGAAGACCGCCGACGGGCGCCGTGGCAGCAGCGCGACCGCGGTCGCGAGCGCGGTGAAGTCTGCCGTGATCGCCGCTGCCATCGCCTCGCCCGCCGCCTCGCGGCCGAGTGCGGCGGCGACCAGGCGGACCGCGGCCGCGAGCGAACCCGCGCCAGTGATCTGCGGTGCGCGCACGACCGTCACGCCGCTGCGCATGAGCTGCGCGACCGCCTCGGGGGGACCTGCCTCATGCGCGAGCAACAGGAGGTCGGGCGAGACGGAGAGGACACCTTCGGCGCCGAGCGCGCGCAGGTAGCCGACCTGCGGCAGCGCGCGCAGCCGCGTCGGGAACAGTGCCGTGCTGTCGACGGCAACGATCTCGGGCCCGGCGCCCAGCGCCGTCGCGATCTCGGCGATGCCGCCGCCGGCGATCACCACGCGCCGCGAGGCCGCATGCGTCGGCACGGCGGCGAGCAGCGGCAGGGCGAGGGCCGCGCGACGGCTCAGCATTGCAGCGCCTCCGCCGCCGCAACGGTGGTGGCGAGTGTGCGCCAGGCCTCGTCCTCGCGCTCTCCCGGCTTGCGCTTGCCGAACAGCATCAGCACGAGTTGGTCATCGGCATCGAAGGCCTCGATGGCGGTGACGATGCCGTCCGAGGTCGGCTTCCGCACGAGCCAGGCGGAGGCGACCTTGCCGGTGTGCAGGTGCAGGTTGAAGCGCGGGTCGAGAACGTTGAACCACGGCCCCATGGTCTCGATGCGCCGCACCGGGCCGGTGTGGATCTGGATCGTTCCGGGGCTGTTGACAAAGACCATCACCGGCAGCGCCGATTCCGCGGCCGCCTCGAGCGCGCGCACCGGCGCCGCGGGGCCGATGCGGCGCGCGAAATCCTCACCTGCATGGCGCATCGCCTGCGCGCGCGTGACGCCGAAGCGCCGCAGCAGGCGGACGAAGTCGTGCGTGTCGGTGAGCGCCGCCCAGGCCGCGCGCAGGCCCGCACCGTCGATGGCGCCGTCGTCGGCAGGAGCAGGGGCAGGCGCTGGCGCGGCGAAGGCGGGGCATTCCTGGTCGTCGTGCGCGAGGCGCGTGGCGATGGCGCCGAAGGCCACCGCGTCGGTCCGCTCCGTCACGAACACCTTGTGCATCGCGATGCCGGCCGCGTCGAACACCTGCACCGAGCCGCGCGGGCTGCCCGGCTCGCCCGCCGGCACGAACCAGGCATGCGCCCAGTGCGCGAGGAAGAGCCTGAGGTCGATCTCCTCGCCGAGGATGAGGCCGACCTTGCCGTGGATCTCCGCAGCCCCGTAGGTGCCGTGGCGCTCGTGCACCACGGCCTCGTTCCGCGTCAGCGCCATCACGTCGCCCGATGCCGAGATGGCGCTGAGCACAGCTGGCCAGCCGGGTGCAAGCCGTACGGCACCGGGCAGGGCGGCGACAATGGCGGCCTCCGGCACGCCGAGCGTCGCCGCGGCGTCGCGCACGCGAAGCTGGGGCCGCTCCGCCTTCAGCGCGGCGAACCGTTGCGGCAGCGATGTCTGTGCTTCGGCGTGCATCGTCACTCTCTCCTCGCTCCTGATGTCATCTCAGCCAAGCCGGAACCGCACCGGCACCTCGACCCAGGCCGGTACCGCGCGGCCACCCACCGCGGCGGGCATGAAGGCCCAGTGGCGCACCGCCTCGAGCGCGGCGCGGTCGAGCAGCGTCGCGCCGGACGAACGGTGCAGCACCACCTCGCGCGTCGTGCCGTCCGGCGCGATCAGCACGCGGACGAGCACCGTTCCCTCCAGCCCGCGCGCGACGGCAGCCTGCGGGTAGGTTGGCGGCCGCGGCGGGCTCCGGAATCCCGGGTTGGTGACGAGGATCGGCAGGCCCGGGTCGTTCCCGCCGGCCGAGGCGTCGCTCGCCGCGCCCGTGCTGCCTGCCGCCGATGCGGCGCGCTGCGGCGATGGCGTGGCGC
>NZ_JALHPR010000037.1 GCF_022842375.1 Elioraea sp.
AGGGGTGACTTGCGCATGATGGAGCAGGTAGGCGCTCGCACCTTGTGCGGGCCGACGTGGGGGCCATCAGGCTAATCGCCGAAAACATGCAGGATGTCAGTGTGCTTTGGCGTCCCGTAGGGGATTCGAACCCCTGTTACCGCCGTGAGAGGGCGGTGTCCTAGGCCTCTAGACGAACGGGACACTCAGAGGCGCGCGTCATAGCCGCCACCGGCGCCAAGATCAAGCCGCATGCGCCCGGGAAGGGCCGCCCCGGACGCAGGTCACGCCACCGGCTCGGGCACTGCCGCCGCGAGGAACCCCTCGACATCCCTTTCTGCCGTGTTCCAGGCCGTCACGAACCGGACGGCGGAGGGGTCGTCAGGCCGCGGGCGGACGGCGAAGCCGCAGCGGCCAAGCGCATCGCGCACCGCCGGGGGAAGCGAGACGAACACCTCGTTCATCTCGGTCGGATGCAACAGCCGCACACCAGGCAGCGACGCGAGTCCTGTCGAGAGGCGCGCGGCCATGCGGTTCGCGTGCGTCGCATTCCGGCCCGCCACGCCGCCGGCAAGCATCGCGAGCAGCTGGGCGGAGACGTAGCGCATCTTGCTGAACACCTGGCCGGCACGGAGGCGCCGCTGGCCCATGAAGCGGTCAAGCTGTGTCGCGTGCGGGCCCTGGTGGAAAATCACGACAGCATCGGCGCACATCGCCCCGTTCTTGGTCGCGCCATAGCTCAGGATGTCGACGCCCGACGCCCAGGCGAGCTCGGCCGGCGAGCAGCCGAGCGCAGCACGCGCATTCTCGAAGCGCGCCCCATCCATGTGCAGCACGAGCCCGTGGCGTCGGCAGACGGCCGAGATCGCGGCGATCTCGTCGCGCGTATAGACCGTGCCCGCCTCGGTTCCCTGGGTGATCGTCACGGCCGTCGGCGGGGCGGACTGCATGCGGTCGGGTGTTGCCGCACGCACCAGCGCGTCGACCGCGTCGGCCTCGAGCTTGCCGTGCGCGCCATCGAGCATCAGCAGCTTGCCGCCGCCCGAGAAGAACTCGGGCGCGCCGCTCTCCGACGTGTTCACATGCGCGTTGCGGTGGCACACCGCAGCACCTGGCGGCGGCATGGCGGCGGCAAGCGAGAGCGCGTTGGCGGCGATGCCCGTCGCGACCGGGTGGACGGAGACGGGGCCCTCGAAATAGGCGCCGAAGGCGGCATCGAGACGCGCGGTCGTGTCGTCGGCGCCGTAGGGGGCAGCGTCGCCGGCGTTCTCGGCAAGGATCGCCGCGATCACCTCATCGCAGACGGCCGTGACGTTGTCGCTCCGGAACAGCATCGCTCTCTCCCGCCTCACCCTTCGCCCCACCGCGCCTGGCACGGCCGATATCGTCCCCGCGCTTTGCGCGGCAGGCATCGGAGCAGTATCGCACCTCGTCCCACACCTTGGCCCACTTCTTCCGCCAGGCGAACGGCCTGCCGCAGACGGCGCAGGGCTTCTCGGGCAGGTCGCCCTTCCGGCGCATCGGCGGCATCAGGCTGGCACGAGGGGCAATGGCGCGAAGCCCCGCCCCTCGCCCAACGGCAGCCAGGCAGTGGTCTCGCCGCGTGCGGTGATGATCCAGGCGAGGCCCTGGTCCCACGCGCCTGCCGCATCGCGGGCCGAGGGAATGGCGGCGCCGGAAGGGTGGCTGTGCCAGATCGCCGCGACCGCGCGCGTCCTGCGCTGGAGGCGCAGGTGGAGCGCGGTGTCGATCTCGAACGCGTCCCCCGCGGCGGCGAGGTTGCTGGAGGGGGCGAGGCCGGTGATGACCAGCGCATCGCCCGACCGCCGGCCGGTCATCAGCGCGCAGGCCTCGCGCGGCAGGGCGGCGGCGGCCAGGCGTGGCAGCGCTGCCGCGATCTCGCGAGGCAGCACGACCCGGGCGAGCATCACCCTCTCATCGCGTTGGCGGTGCCGGCGGCCCCTCCGCCGCGAGCGTGCCGACCACCCGCCCGCTTGCCGGGTCGAGCAGCAGGATCCGATCGGGCAGCCCGCCGCCCGTCACGTGCACGGCAACGCGATCGCCCGCACCGGCGAGGCTGACGATACGGGTGCCCGCTGGCTGGCCGAGGCTGGCCTGGACCGCGGGCCCGTCACGCCCGGAAAGCCGGTTGGCGACGACGACGGCAAGCAGGATGGTGCCGGCGACGATCATCACGCCCATGATGATCACGGCTGCCTTCAACGCGCGCATGGAACGACGGATACTCCCGGACAGATGGACGAAGCGACGACGACACGCCGTGAGATGGTGGCCGACAGTGCCGCCGCCAACCAGAGGCTGGACCGATGGCTCGCCACCGTCCTGGGCGACCTGTCGCGATCGCGCGTCAAGGCGCTCATCGAGGGGGGCCATGTCACGCGCGACGGGGCTGCCACCCGCGATCCGTCGGAGGCCGTGCGGCCTGGCGCACGCTACGCGCTCACCGTCCCACCGCCCACCCCGGCGCGGCCGGAGGCGCAGGCGATGGACCTCTCGGTGCTGTACGAGGACCAGCACCTGCTCGTGCTCGACAAGCCGGCCGGCCTCGTCGTGCACCCCGCCCCTGGGAACCTTGACGGTACGCTCGTCAACGCCCTGCTGGCCCATGCCGAGGGCGACCTTCCCGTGATCGGCGGCGAGGTGAGGCCCGGCATCGTGCACAGGCTCGACAAGGACACGTCGGGCGTCATGGTGGTGGCCAAGTCGGACCGCGCGCACCAGGCACTGTCGGAGGCCTTCGCGAGCCGTGACCTCGAGCGTGCCTACCTCGCCTTGGTGTGGGGCGTGCCGGGGGAGGCAAGCTTCCGCATCGAGGCGCCGATCGGCCGCCATCCGGTGGATCGCAAGCGGATGGCCGTGGTCCCGCGGGGCAAGCCGGCAGCGACGAAGGTCAAGCTGCTCCGCGCCTACGGGACGGCGCTCGCGCTGGTCGAATGCCGGCTCGAGACGGGGCGGACGCACCAGATCAGGGTGCATCTCGCCCATGCCGGTCACCCGCTGGTAGGGGATCCGGTGTATCTTCGCCGGGTTCCTGCCGGAGCGCGGACCCTCGAGCCCGAGCTTCTGGCTGAGGTGACGGGCTTCCCGCGCCAGGCGCTGCACGCGGCAATCCTCGGCTTCACGCACCCCGTCACCGGTGCGGCACTGCGGTTCGAGACGCCGCCGCCACCTGACCTGGCAGCCTTGCTCACGCGACTGTGGCCGGAAGGGCACTGGGCAATCCCGACCAATCCGGTCTGATTTAGCTTGCGCACGAGCCTTGATCTGTTGCACCTTCATGCCACTGGCACTCAAGGGTGGTGAGTGCCATAGCAGGAGGACACAGCCGGAGGAACCGGCGGTCGTGCCGGCTGTTCTTCCTTTCAATGGTGATCGCCCGGTCGTGATCCCTCGATCGTGATCAGCTACCGCCCCGTTCCGTGCAAGTGTCCGCGCCGCCTGCACGGTGCTGATCGAGTTCTCGCCGCGATGATGGAGGTTCTTCGCCCATGGCTTCGGCCTTTGCCATCCCGATGGCGCCTGAAGGGAATCTCACCCGGTATCTCCAGGAGATCCGGAAATTCCCGATGCTGGCCCCCGAGGAGGAGTACGCGCTTGCCAAGCGCTGGCAGGACGCCGGAGACCTCGAGGCCGCCCATAAACTCGTGACCAGCCATCTGCGCCTCGTCGCGAAGATCGCGATGGGCTATCGCGGCTATGGCCTGCCGATCGGAGAGCTGATCTCCGAGGGCAACGTGGGCATGATGCAGGCGGTGAAGCGCTTCGACGCCGAGCGCGGCTTCCGGCTTGCCACCTACGCCATGTGGTGGATCCGCGCCGCCATCCAGGAATACATCCTGCATTCGTGGTCGCTCGTGAAGATGGGCACCACGGCGGCGCAGAAGAAGCTGTTTTTCAACCTGCGCCGCCTCAAGGGCGAGATGCAGGCGATCGAAGACGGCGACCTGAAGCCCGAGCAGGTGGCCAAGATCGCCAAGGATCTCGACGTCCCCGAGCAGGACGTGATCCAGATGAACCGGCGGCTTGCCTCGGCCGACCACAGCCTGAACGCGCCCGTGCGCATCGATGGCGAGGGCGAGTGGCAGGACTGGCTCGTCGACGACAGCGACAACCAGGAAGTCGAGTTCGCCGAGCGCGAGGACATGGGCCAGCGCAAGGCGCTGCTTGCCAACGCGTTGAAGACGCTGAACGAGCGTGAACGGCACATCCTGATCGAGCGGCGCCTGAAGGATGAGCCGACGACACTCGAGGACCTGTCGCACCAGTACGGCATCAGCCGCGAGCGCGTGCGCCAGATCGAGGTGCGTGCCTTCGAGAAGCTGCAGCGGGCCATGAAGGCCGAGGTAGCCGAGCGGCAGGTTGGCGTCCCGGTGGTCTGACCGCTCTGCCCTGTGTTGCTCCAAGAACCCGCCCTGGCCAACCGCCCGGGCGGGTTCTTCTTTATCCGCGCCCCATCAGCGCATTCGGCAGCGCTGTCACCAGCGGCGGGTAGAAGGTGATCAGCGCGAGCACGCCGATCATCGCTGCGATCAGCGGCGCGCCCTCGATTGTGAAGCGGGTGAGCTTCACGCCGAGGATGCTGCACGCGGTGTACATCATCGTGCCGACCGGCGGGGTGACCCCGCCGATGGTGAGGTTCACCACCAGCACCAGGCCGAAATGCACCGGGTCGATGCCAAGGCCGACCGCGACGGGAACGAGAATGGGCGCGAGCAGGATCAGCGCCGCCGTGCCTTCGAGCAGCATGCCGATGACGAGCAGCAGCAGGTTCACGAGCATGAGCAGCACCAGCGGATCGGCGGTCGCCGCAGCGAGAACGCGGGCGAGCCGCGGGGGGATGCGCTCCCACGCCATGTAGAAGCCGAAGCTGCCGGCAGCGCAGATGATGAGCATCACGGTGGCCGTCGCCAGCACCGCCTCGGTGAGGATGGCGGGCAGGTCTGCGACCTTCAGTTCGCGATGCGCGAAGAAGCCGACGAGCAGCGCGTACACCACCGTCATCGCGCCCGCTTCCGTCGGCGTGAAAATGCCGTAGCGGATGCCGACGAGGATGTAGACCGGGATGGTCAGCGCCCAGGCAGCCTCGCGGAATGCCTTGCCCAGCGCGGGCATCCCGGCGAAGCGATCGCGCGAGGCGAGGAAGCCGCGGCGGCGCGAGACGAGCCAGGTCGTCACCATCAGCGCGGCGGCGAGCAGGATCCCCGGCACCACGCCGCCGAGGAACAGCCGCCCCACCGACACGTCGGCCAGGAACCCGTAGACCACGAGGCCGATGCCGGGCGGGATGATCGGCGTGATCACCGCCGCACACGCGATCACGGCGGCGGTGAAGCCCGGCGCATAGCCGCGGCGGATCATCTCCGGCCCCAGCATCTTCGCCTGCATCGCGGCCTCGGCGTTTGCCGACGCGGAGAGCCCGCCCATCAGCGTCGCGAGCACGACGTTGGCCTGGGCGAGGCCACCCACCGTGTGCCCGACCAGCGCATCGGCGAGGTTCATGAGCCGCTGCGTGATGCCAGCGCGGTTCATGATGCTGCCGGCAAGAATGAAGAAGGGGACCGCAAGAAGCGGGAAACTGTCGGTCGGTGCCAGGATGCGCTGGGCGAAGATCTCGAGCGGCAACCCCTCGGCGCTGACGAAGAAGGCGAGTGCTGCGATCCCCATGGCAAAGGCGACCGGCACATTCAGCGCCATGAGTCCGAGCAGCACCCAGATCGGCCAGAGCGTCAGCTCGCCCATCAGCGAGTCAGCCGGCCCACGGGCGGCCTGCGGCACGGGCCGCGACCATCGCCTCGCCCATCCTGAGCGCCATCAGCGCGAAGCCGATCGCCGGTGCGAGGTACAGCACCGCAAGCGGCAGGCGCAGCACGGCGGAAGGATTGTCGGTGTTGGCCAGGCTGAACTGGAACGCCAGCACCGAGGCGACGATGCAGAAGCCGATGCTTGCAAGCCGCGCGAGAACGCCGATCAGGGCCTGCGCCGGTCCCGGCAGCAGCCCCGTCAGCATGTCGATCGCGACATGGCCGCCGCGCTTGGCCACCGCCGCCGCGCCGATGAACACGCACCAGGCGAAGGCGAAGGCAGCGATCTCGCCCGCCCAGGCCGCCGGCTGGGCGGTGATGTAGCGCGTGATCACCCCCCAGCAGACGGCGAGCACGACGACGACCATCGCCGCCCCGGCAACGACCTCCTCGGCCTCGGCAGCGAGCCGGCGAAGCCTCACGAGGCGAGGATGCGCGACACCGTCTGGTGCAGGTTGGGCGTCCAACGCGGGAAGGCAGCATAGACAGGCACGGTGGCGCGCTGGAACGCGGCAAGGTCGACATCCGTCACGATCGTCGCACCCGCTGCCTTGAACCTGGCGATGAAGTCCTCCTCCATCGCGTTGGTCAGGCGCGTCTGCTCCGCCCCGCCCTTCGCGCCTTCCTCGATCAGCATGTCCTGCACCTCGCGCGGCAGGCGCGAGAAGTAGCCGTTGTTGATCGGCCAGGTGGTGGTGGCGATGAAGTGCGCAGTGGTGCTGATCACCTTCTTCACCTCATGCAGCCTCGCTCCCCAGAGGCTGCCATAGGGCGCCTCGGCTGCCTGCACCACGCCCTGGCTCAGCGCGTTGTACACCTCCGACCACTGCACCGTGGCGGGCCGTGCGCCCATCGCCTTGAACGTCTCGAGCCACATCGTGTTCGGCGGCACGCGGACGGTCAGCCCCGCCGTGTCGGCCGGGGTGCGGATCGGCTTGTCGGCGATCATGTGGCGGGCGCCGAAGAACCCGCCGGCCATGATCAGCCGGAACCCCGCCTGCTGGATGCGGCGATCGAGGTCCTTGTACCAGTCGGAGGCGAAGAGCTTGCCGAACTGGTCGTGGCGCTGCACGAGATAGGGGCCGTTGATGATGCCGGCATCGGGAACGAAATCGGCGAGATAGCCGAAATCGGTCACGTTCATCACGTTCGCACCCGCGCGGATCATCTCGTTGACGTCCTTGCCGGAGCCGAGCTGCTCGCCGGGGAACACCTCGATGCGTACCCGCCCGTTGCTGCGCTCAAGCACGTTCTTCGCGAAGAAGAGGGCGGCCAGATGCGCCGGCTCCGTCGTCGAGAGGCTGTGGGCCATGCGGATGTTGATCGTGCCCTGCCCATGGACGAAGGCGGGGGCGGCGAGCGTCGCCGCCGAGGCGGCAAGAATGGTGCGGCGTCGGATCATTGTTGCTTCTCCCCGAAATTGTTCTTTGTTGGTTTCGTTACATGATCGTTGCGGCGAGCTTTCCCTTCCCGTCCGCCCCGCGATAGAGCGTGGCGAGCTGGCGGTCGAGAACCGCTGCGTGATGCGCCACGGCATCGGGGTGGAGGTCGGCGGCGGGCGGCCGCTCATGCTCCCAGTACCCCGTCGTGTCGCTGCCGCGGACGAGCGTCGCACTCCCTGTTCCACCATCCAGCTGGTGCACGTGCGCGGGCACGTAGCGGATGGCGAAGCCGATGCGCGGATGGCTCGCGCGATTGGGCGGGCTGCCGTGGAAGATCAGCACGTGGTGCAGGCTCATCTCGCCAGGTGCCAGCACGATGTCGGTCGCCTCGTCTTCGTTCACGTCGACCGCGATCTCCTGCCCGCGGCTCAACATGTTCGTCTCGGCGAAGGTGTCGGTATGCGGCACCTGCGACCGGTGCGTACCGGCAACGACGCGCATGCAACCGCTTTCGGGCGTTGACGGGGTGAGCGCGACCCAGGCGGTGACGACATCGGCGCTGGACAGCCCCCAGTAGGTACCGTCCTGATGCCAGGAGACGAAGCCGGGGTCACCGGCCCGCTTCATGAAGAATTGCGCGCCCCAGCAGAGAATGTCCGGCCCGATCACGCTCTCGACCGCATCGAGGATGCGGGGGTGGCGGATCAGCCGGTCAAGCCAGGGGAACAGCAGGTTCGGCTTCTGGTTGTGCCGTCCCTCGAGCCTGCCTCCCACCTTTGCCTCGGTCGCGGCGAGGTTGGCGCGGGCCTCTGCCACCTCGGCCTCGGTGAGAGCGGTGAGCGGGAACAGATAGCCCTGTTCCGCATAGCCGCGGCGCTGGGCGTCGCTGAGCGAGCCTGCCATGACATCTCTCCCTTCCCGAACTCTGTCGGGCCCGATTGCATCGGGCGGCCGTTTCTTGTTGCGGCCATGGAGCGATCATCGCGGCGTTCGGTGCCGGCGCGCAAGCCCCTCGCGAGGGAGATGCGTCAGGAGCCTGCGAGCTTCCGTTCGATCGCCTTTGCCGCGCGCATCGCCAGGCGGTTCGCCTCCTCGGCCACCGGATCGCCCCAGTCGGCGCGCAACTGGTCCTGGCGCTGCTCGAGCAGCTTGATCGTCGTTGCCGCCTTGGCCTCGAGGCCGACAAGCACGGCGTAGGGAAGCGTGCGCGCCAGCGCGAAGCCGAAGGCAGCACCGCTATAGGCGAGCAGCAGCGTCGTCGGGTCGCCGAGCACGGAGGCCAGGGCGCGCATGTCATGCCCGCTGAGCCAGAGCATCTTCAGCGCCGGCAGGAGGCCGGCGAGGTTGAGGCAGAGCACGGGCTTGGCGGTCGTCTTCTCGGGGTGGACATCGGTCAGGAAGGCAGCGGCCGCTGGCAGCAGCCCGACCACAAGCATGATTCCCGTCGGCAGCGCGACGCCGAGCGCGATGCCGGTGGCGAGCCCGAGCGTCCAGAACAGGATGCGCGCCCCCTTGCCGGACTTGGCCGCCTTGCCGCCCTTTGCCGTTCCGGCCTGTGCAGCAGCGTTCGCCATCGCTCAGCCCCCCGTCAGCAGAAGCACGGTGCCGCCGAGCAGGACCAGTGCGATCGCCTGTGCCGCCAGCCCACCGACCCGCGCTGCCTCGGCCCGCCTCAGCGGCGCCTCGGCACGCATCGCGATGCCCGCCGCCGCGGCACGCGCGAAGGTCGCGGCAGCCTCGGCGAAGCCGCCACGGTCCTCGTTGCGCGCCGAGGGGTTGTCGAGCACCTGGATCATCGCGGCGAAGTCGCCGGCCGTCGCGGCCGCCGGCAGTTCCTTCTCGACACGCGCCCGCTGCGCCTTGTGATACCAGGTGTTCACCGCGGGTGCGGCAAGCTTCGCCACCCATTTGGCGAGGTTGGGCAGGCTGAGACCGCGCTGCAGCCGTTGCAGCCGCGCAAACACGGACACGGTCGCGAGGGCTTGGTCCTCCGGTCGCCCAGTGTCGCCTGCGGCGGCAAGCAGGGTGTCGAGCTGGCCTTCCATGTTGGCGCCGATGAAGCCGGCGACATGCCGGTCGATCGGGGTTGGCGCACCGCCGCCCGGCGGCGAGGTCGCAGCGACCACCTCGAGCGCCGCGAGCAGCGCAGGCAGGGTCGAGGCCGAGGCGTTGCGCACCATCGGCGACAGGCAGGGAAGCCCGGGGTTCAGCTGGTAGAGCAGCCGCTCCTTGCCGCCGCCGAGCACACGCGCGCGCGACTGGGCGCGCGCCGAACGGCCTGCCTTGTCGATGTCGATCATGTCGGCGCGTTCGGGGTGCTCCGCCGCGAACCGGCTGAGCGCCTGGGCCTCGATCATGTCGGCGAGGTCACGCTGACGATCGGCGTTCGGGTTCGGCGCGGCATGCGCCTCGGCCAGCATCGTGCCAAGCCCGTCGGGCATCATCGCGATGCCGCGCCACCAGAGCGGGCCCTGCGGGTCGATCGCCGACAGCACGCGCGAGAGCATCACGTCGCCGTCCGCCTCGCCGGCCGAGGGGTCGGACACGGCGATGCCCGCCACACGCTCGGTCAGCGTGGCATCGCCGAGCGCACGGTCAAGCCAGGCGATGAGCGCCGCCGAGCGGGCGACGCGCAGCCCCTCCGACCAGCGCGAGGCCATGGAGAAGGCGAGGCTGCGGGCATCGAGAATCGGCTCGCCGGCGAAGTCGAAGGGGCGTGTCGCCTTGCGAACCGGCCGTGCCGTCTGCGGCCTGCCGCGCGCCCCGCCCGGCCAGAGCGCGATCTCATCAAAGCTCGGACGGTAGGACGGGTCCTCGGCGAGAAGCCCACGCAGCAGTGTCGCGACCGAGGCCGGCAGGCGGGCCGTCCCGACAAGGGCGGCGAGACTGCCGCGCTCGAGGCGAAGGCGGATGGTGGCGCGGTCATCGAGGCCGGCGAGCGGCCATTGCCCTGTCGCGAGGGCGAGCAGCGTGACGCCAAGCGCGTAGAGATCATCCTCGACCGTGCCCTCGCCCTTGCCGGCGGGGGAGCACATCGCCATGCCGCAGGGCTCGAACACCGCTGGCTGGGCAAAGCCGGGGGGCAGGGCAAAGGCCTCCCCCACCGTCACGGGCCCGCCAGCCAGGGGCCGGAAGAGGTTGTCGGGCCGGATGCTGCGGTGGGTGAGACCGGCATCGGCAAAGCCGCCGAGCACACGGGCAATCGGCTTGGCGACGTTCTGGATGAGGTCGGTCTCGCCGAGCGGGTTGCGCCGCTCGCCCGCCGTCATCAGCGCCTGGCCTGGCGGGACGGGGTACATGATGTAGCGCGCAGGTTCGTCATCGCCGGCAGAGGACAGCCCATGTCCGAGCGGGAGCAGGAGGCCGGGCAGCGTCTCGGCATCGGGCAGGCGCCCGATGGCGCGTAGCCGCGGCGGATGGTGGGTGCGGCAGCGGACGGCGAATGCGGGCGTGGCATCGCCGCGGGCCGGCTTCGCCGCGAAGGCGGTGAGGCCGCCGCCGACGAGGCCCTGCACGGGCCTGCCGGTATCGACGACGTAGCCCGCGATCTCGATTTGCCTGGCCGCCACGCAGCCCTCCCACCTGGGTTCCTGCGCATGCTGCCGCGTGGAGGGTTAAGGAAGGCTGAAGCGGTGTCGCTCTTCGCAGCTTCGATCAAGCGCGCGGACTGCGCGCCGCCGCCCCTGCGGCGAGCCGAGGCGGCGGAGCCGCCGCCCGGCGCCTGAGGGCACCAGACAGCCGTTCACGCCACGAACGGGTCCTTCATGAGGATCGTGTCGTCACGCTCGGGGCTGGTCGAAAGCAACAGCACCGGGGCCTCGACCAGTTCCTCGATCCGCCGCACATACTTCACCGCCTGGGCCGGCAGGTCGGCCCAGCTGCGCGCCCCGCGGGTCGAACCGGCCCAGCCCTCCATCGTCTCGTAGACGGGCGTGACCTCGGCCTGCGCACCGGCCGCCGCCGGCAGGTGCCGCAGCGTCTCGCCACCCCGGGCGTAGCCGACGCAGACCTTGAGCTCGGGCAGCCCGTCGAGAACGTCGAGCTTGGTGAGCGCCAGCCCCTGGATGCCGCCGACCTTCACGGCCTGGCGCACCATCACGGCATCGAACCAGCCGCAGCGACGGCGGCGGCCCGTGACGGTGCCGAACTCATGGCCGCGCTCACCGAGCAGCGCGCCCGTCGCATCCGTCAGCTCCGTCGGGAAGGGGCCGGAGCCGACGCGCGTGGTGTAGGCCTTGGCGATGCCGAGGACGGTGCCGATCGCCGAAGGCCCGATGCCCGACCCGGAAGCCGCCGTGGCCGCGACGGTGTTCGACGAGGTCACGAACGGATAGGTGCCGTGGTCGACATCCAGCATCACCGCCTGCGCGCCCTCGAACAGGATGCGCGTGCCAGCGGCGCGGGCGGCGTCGAGGCGCTGCCACACCGGCTCGGCGAAGGGCAGCAGCCGCGGCGCGAGCGCGAGCAGCTCCGCCAGCAGCGCGTCCTTGGTGAAGGTGTCGGCGCCGAGGCCCTGCAGCAGGGTGTTGTGGTGCAGCAGGAGTTCGTCGAGCTTTGGCCCGAGCGATGCCGGTTCGGCGAGGTCGCACAGGCGGATGGCGCGGCGCGCGACCTTGTCCTCATAGGCAGGGCCGATGCCACGCCCGGTGGTGCCGATCTTGCGGTCGCCGCGCGCAGCTTCGCGGGCACGGTCGAGTGCCGGGTGAACCGGCAGGATCAGCGGCACGTTCTCGGCAATGCGCAGATTGTCCGGCCCGACATGCAGGCCCTGCGCCGTGACCCGGCCGATCTCGGCCAGCAGGGCGGTCGGGTCGAGCACGACGCCGTTGCCGATGATGCCGAGCTTGCCGCGCACCACGCCGGAGGGCAGCAGGGAGAGCTTGTAGGTCTGGTCGCCGACGACGAGGGTGTGGCCGGCATTGTGCCCGCCCTGGAAGCGCACGACGATCTCGGCACGGCTCGCGAGCCAGTCGACGACCTTGCCCTTGCCTTCGTCGCCCCACTGGGCGCCGATCACCGCGACATTGGGCATGGGTCAGTTTCCCCCGAGAAGAGATGCGTCGCCGTCATCGGTGGCGATATGGGTGCAGGCAAGGCGGCGTGCCTCGGCGCGAGCATCCTTCACCGGCCCGAGTGCCGCAACCGTGGCGAAGCCCTGCCGGCGCAGTGCAGCCCCCTGCGGCCCGAGGCCGTGGGGGATGAACACGCGCGGCCGGCGCGGCTGCGGCGGCGCGGCGCGCAGCGCGACGTCGGGGTAAAGCGTGACGCCGGTCGCATGCTCCTCGCCGGCGAGGTAGCCGCCGCCGCGGCCGAGCTCCTCCGACAGCGCACCGGTGAACACGGTGAAGGCCACGCCGCGGTGATAGCGGAAGCCCCGGAACTCGAGCGGATCGGCGGTCAATGCAACGCCAGGCGCGCGCGCCCTGACGGCCGCGACGGTGCGCGCCAGACGCGCGGCAAGCGCCGCCGCAGCCGGGGGCAGCGCCGAGCCGGCAAGTGCCGCGAGCGCGCGGTCGGCCGGCCCTGCGGCGTGCAGGAGCTCATCGAGCACATCGGCAAGCGGGCCGGCGTGGGCCGCGACCTCCGCAGCGTCCTTGCGGTCAAGCGCGTGGCGGAGTGCTGCGTCGGTCGCGGCCGGGAGCGACAACGTCGCGAGCAGCTGGTCGGCCAGCGTCGGCAGGGTAAGATCGAAGCTGACGGCGGGAACGCCGAGGGCGGCGAGCGCTTCGGCAGCGACCGCGATCACCTCGGCATCGGCCTCGGGCGCGTCGGCGCCGATCAGCTCGATGCCGGCCTGCGCCATCTGGCGCGCCGGGCGAAGCTCCGACCCGCGCACGCGCAGCACCTGGCCGTTGTAGGAGAGCCGCAGCGGCCGCGGCGCACGCGCAAGCCTGACCGCCGCGATGCGCGCGACCTGCGGCGTGATGTCGGCGCGCAGCCCCATCATCCGCTGGCTCACCGGGTCCATCAGCCGGAAAGTCTGCTCGGCGGTGGCTTCCCCGGTGCCGCCGAGCAGGCTGTCCTCGAATTCGAGCAAGGGCGGCTTCACCCGCTCGTACCCGTGCGCCGCGAACACGCCGAGCATCGCCTCGATCGCCGCGGCCTCCGTCTCCGCCTCGGGCGGCAGGACGTCGGAGAACCCGGCCGGAAGCAGCGAGGGGGGCAGCGGCGACGAGGGGACGCTCATCAGAAGCCGAGCGCCGTGGCGTTGACCACGAGCGGCAGCGCGCGCACCTGGCCAAGCACGGCCTCCGGCACCGGCTCGTCGACCGAGACGAGGCAGATCGCATCGCCGCCCTTCTCGGCGCGGCCGAGATGGAAGGTGGCGATGTTGATGCCCGCCTCTGACAATGCGGCACCGAAACGGCCGATGAAGCCGGGCTGATCCTTGTTGGTCACGTAGAGCATGTGGCGTGTGAAATCCGCCTCGACCGGGATGCCCTTGATCTCGACCAGCCGTGGCTTGGAGCCCGCGAACAGCGTGCCGGCGACCGTGCGCGTGTCGCGATCGGTGGTGATGGAGATGCGGACGAGAGTCTGGTACTCCGACGGCCTGTCATGCACGGTTTCCGACACGTCGATGCCGCGTTCGCGCGCAGCGACCGGGGCGTTGACCATGTTCACCCCCTCCATCAGCGGCCCGAGCAGCCCGGCGAGGGCGGCGGCCGTCAGCGGCTTGTGGTTCAGCGACGCGGCAGCGCCCTCGTACTCGATCGTCACGCGTCCGAAACCACCATCGCGCGCGACGGAGAGCTGTCCCGCGAAGGCGCCGAGGTTGCGGCAGAGTGCCATGTACGGCGCGAGCCTGGGCGCTTCCTCTGCCGAAACCGACGGCATGTTGATCGCGTTCGACACGGCACCCGTCAGCAGGAAATCGCTCATCTGCTCGGCGATCTGCAGCGCCACGTTCTCCTGCGCCTCCGCCGTCGAGGCGCCGAGATGCGGGGTGCAGACGACGTTGTCGAGCCCGAACAGCGGGTTCTCCGTCGCGGGCTCGACCTCGAACACGTCGAGTGCCGCGCCGGCGACCTTGCCCTCCTTGATCGCCGCGGCGAGATCGGCCTCGACGACGAGGCCGCCGCGCGCGCAGTTGACGATCATCACGCCCTTCTTCATCCGCCCGATCGCGCGCGCATCGATGATGTTGCGCGTGCCCTCGGTCAGCGGCGTGTGCAGGGTGATGACATCGGCGCGGGTGAAGATCTCGGGCAGGTCCACCTTCTCGACGCCGAGGTCGAGAGCGCGCGCCTCCGACAGGAACGGATCATAGGCGATCACCTTCATCCTGAGTCCGAGCGCACGGTCGGCCACGATCGCGCCGATATTGCCGCAGCCGATCACGCCGAGCGTCTTGCCGAAGAGCTCGGTGCCCATGAAGCGGTTCTTCTCCCACTTCCCAGCCCGCGTGCTGGACGACGCTTCCGGGATCTGGCGCGCGAGCGCGAACATCATGGCGATCGCGTGCTCGGCCGTGGTGATGGCGTTGCCGTGCGGCGTGTTCATGACGACGACGCCGCGCGCCGTCGCTGCCTTGATGTCGACGTTGTCAACGCCGATCCCGGCACGGCCGACGACGCGGAGCCTCGGCGCTTCCGCCAGCACCTCCGCCGTCACCTTCGTGGCGGAGCGGATGGCGAGCCCGTCATACTGGCCGATGATGGCGCGAAGCTCGGCCGGCGTGAGGCCGGTCTTCACATCGGCCTCGACGCCGCGCGTCTTGAAGATCTCCACGGCAGCGGGAGAGAGCTTGTCGGAAATCAGGACCTTCGGCTTGCTCATCGCGATCACTCCGCCGCCTTCGGGGCCGCGATTGCCGCACCCACGCTGTCAGCCGCCCAGTCGAGCCAGGGCAGCACCGCTTCAATGTCAGACGTCTCGACCGTCGCCCCGCCCCAGAGGCGAAGCCCCGGCGGCGCGTCGCGATAGCCGCCGGCATCAAGCGCCACGCCCTCCTTCTCGAGCAGCGAGGCGATCTTCTTCGCGGCGTCGGCCTGAGCCTCCGCCCCCAACGCCTTGAACCAGGGCGCGGTGACGGAGAGGCAGATCGCGGTGGGCGAGCGCGTCGCCGGGTCGGCTGCGAGGAAATCGTAGTTCGGGCTCGCCGCGACGAAGCGGGCGACGGCAGCGAGGTTCGCTTCCGTCCGCGCAATCAGGCCCGGGAGCCCGCCGATGCCTTCCGCCCAGGCAAGTCCGTCGAGCGCATCCTCGACGCAGAGCATCGATGGGGTGTTGATCGTCTCGCCCTTGAAGATGCCTTCAGAGAGCTTGCCGCCGGAGGTGAGGCGGAACAGCTTCGGCATCGGCCAGGCGGGCTTGTGCGTCAGCAGCCTTTCGACGGCGCGGGGGGAGAGCGCAAGCATCCCGTGCGCCGCCTCGCCGCCCAGAACCTTCTGCCAGGACCAGGTGACGACATCGAGCCTGTCCCACGGCAGCTCCATCGCGAAGGCGGCCGAGGTGGCATCGCAGATCGCAAGCCCCTCGCGGCCGGCCGCGATCCAATCGCCATTCGGCACGCGCACGCCGGAGGTGGTGCCGTTCCAGGTGAACACCACGTCGTGCGACCAGTCGACCGCGGCGAGATCGGGCAGCGCGCCGTAGGGCGCCTTGATCACGCGGTGCTCGACCTTCAGCTGCTTCGCGACATCGGTCACCCACGCCTCGCCGAAGCTCTCGAAGGCGACCGCATCGACGAGGCGGGGGCCGAGCAGGCTCCACATCGCGATCTCGATCGCGCCCGTGTCGGAGGCCGGAACGATGCCCAGCCGCCAGTCGGCCGGCATGCCGAGGATCGCCTTCGAACGGTCGATCACGGCGGCGAGCTTCGCCTTCGGTTCCTTCGCGCGGTGGCTGCGGCCGAGCAGCGCGCCGTCAAGCGCGGCAAGGCTCCAGCCTGGCCGCTTGGCACAGGGGCCCGAGGAGAAACACGGGTTGGAGGGACGCACGGAGGGTGCGGCAGGTGCCATGGCAGGCTCTCCCTTACAGAAGAGAAGCGCCCCGGTGGGGGGGCGTGACCCGCGGCGAGGGGTACACCCGGAATGCTGCGGTGCGCAAGGGCCACCGCGACATATGTCAAAGCGTGGCGTGTTAACCCCCCGCTCAATGTCCAACTGCCATCATGGGGCATGGCCGCCGCCCCTCTTCCCCCGGACGAACCGGATCGTATCGCCGCCGTGCATGCACTGCGGCTTCTCGACACGCCGGCCGAGGAGCGATTCAACGCCTTCACCCGGCTGGCGCGCAGCATCGCCGAGACGCCGGTGGCACTGTTCTCGATGATCGACACCGACAGGCAGTGGTTCAAGGCGCGCGAGGGCATCGGTTTCTCGGAGACGCCACGTCAGCACGCATTCTGTGCCCACGCCATCCTCTCCCCCGGCGAAGTGTTGGTGGTCGAGGACGCGCGCCGCGACCAGCGCTTCGCCGACAACCCGCTGGTGCTCGGGCCGGTCGGCATCCAGTCCTACGCGGGAGCGCCCGTGCTGGCGCCATCGGGCCACCCGGTCGGGACCCTCTGCGTGATCGACAAGGTGCCGCGCCACTTCTCAGGTGCGCTCGCCGACCGCCTCGCGGACCTTGCCCTGGGCGTCTCGCAGATGCTCTCGCTGCATACGGCGCTGCGCCACCTGCACGGCCTGGTCAGCCACGACCCGTTGACGGGTCTCTTGAACCACCACGGTTTCGACGAGGTGCTCGCCGGCCTCGATGCGTCGCGAGACACGGCGCTGTTGATGGCGCTCGACCTCGACGGCTTCAAGCAGATCAATGACCTCCTGGGCCATGTCGCCGGCGATGCCGCGCTCGCCGCTGTCGCCGACAGGCTGCGCCGTGCTGCCGCTCCCGGTGCGACGATCGCCCGACTGGGCGGTGACAATTTCTCGCTGCTGCTGCCGCGGGCGACCCGCGCGGCGGCGGCCGCACGGCGGTTGCTGACGGCGCTCACAGCACCGATCATCGTCGAAGGCCACCTGCTCCGCGTCAGCGCGTCGATCGGCACCGCGCGATTCCCGGCTGATGGCGCCTCGCCCGCGGCGCTGCAACGCGCCGCCGACGCAGCCCTCTATGCGGCGAAAAGCACGGGCAGGGGCGGCTTCGCGCAGGCCGTACGGCTGACGCCGGGCGCGGGCAGCCCGCTCGGCAGGTTCAGCATCGCGACGGAGCTGCGCGAGGCCCTGCTCGGCCCGACGCCGCCGCCGTTCGCACTCGCCTGGCAACCGATCATCGACGCGCGAACCGGGCTGCCGCGCTCCTACGAGGCGCTCATCCGCTGGCCCCGGCCCGACGGCATGACCCTCATGCCCGGCCAGTTCATTCCGATCGCGGAGAAGACAGGGCTGATCGCGCACCTCGACCGATGGGTCCTGCGCACCGCGACGGCCGAGGCTGCGCGCGCAGCACCGGGCTTGCGCATCGCGATCAACCTCTCGCCGCCGAACCTGCTGCTGGCGGACCTGCCGGATGTTGTGGAGACGGCCCTCGCCACCTCCGGGCTCAGTCCGAAACGCCTCGTGCTCGAAATGACGGAATCGATTCTCGTTCAGGATCCGAAGGCCGTGCTCGAGGCGTTCACGCGGCTGCGGTCGCTCGGCATCAGCATCGCGCTCGACGATTTCGGCGAGGGGGCAAGTTCGTTCATGTATCTGCGCGACCTGCCGTTCGACAAGGTGAAGATCGACCGCCGCTTCGTCCACGCCGCCGCGTCCGACCAGCGCGCGGCGACGGTACTCGACGGAATCATGAAGGTGGTGCGCGCGCTCGGCGCCGTGTCCGTCGCCGAGGGCGTCGAGACGGAGGCGCAGGCAGCGCTGCTGCGACAGCTCGGCGTCGATGCGATGCAGGGCTGGCTGTTCGGCAAGCCCGGTGCCCTCCCTGGCCTCACCCAGGCGCGCGACGCGGCCTGAGGCACGTTACCTGAGGCACGTTACCTGAGGCGCGCCACCTGAACGCCTCAGTCCGGCAGGCTGATCTCGCCTCTCGCGTAGAGCCGCGCGCTGCCGCCGATCCTCACCCGCTCGCCCGCCATCTCGCACGTGAGCAACCCGCCGCGCCGGGAGGCCTGGCGGCAGAGAAGCCGCGCGCGGCCAAGCCGTTCCACCCAGAACGGAACAAGCTGCGTGTGAGCCACGCCCGTCACCGGGTCCTCCGGGATGCCCACCTTCGCGGCGAAGTAGCGCGAGACGACGTCGACGCCCCGCTCGCCTGGCGCAGTGGCGATGGTGCGTGCCGGGCCACGCGCGGTGGCGACCACGCAGGAGCCGTCAGGCGCTGTCTCGGTGTCCGGCAGGGCGGCGATTGCGGCGTGGTCGGGTGCCAGCGCGGCGATCGCCGTGGCGTCGTCGAACACGCAGATCCAGTCGCGCGCCTTCCACACCTCGCCGGGCGTGGCGCCGAGTGCGCGCGCCAGCGCTGCCGGCGGGTCGGCCACGCGGTGCGGCGGGTCGGCGGGGAAGTCGAGCACGAAGAGCGGTCCCTCGCGCGTCACGGTCAGCGTGCCGCTTCGCGTGGCGAACGAGAAGGGCCCCGCCTCGCCGCGCTCGGTCGCGAGCACGAAGGCCGCCGCGAGCGTCGCGTGGCCGCAGAGCGCGACTTCCGTCGTCGGTGTGAACCAGCGCAGGCGCCAGCCAGCGCCCTCGCGCACCAGGAAGGCGGTTTCGGAGAGGTTATGCTCAGCGGCGATCGCCTGGTGCGTTGCATCGGGCAACCATTCGGCGAGGAAGACGACCGCTGCAGGGTTGCCGGCGAAAGGGCGGTCCGCAAAGGCATCGATGACATACAGCGGTAGGTGCATTTTCGTATCGTTCCGAGGTTTCGTGCACACACTCGATCAAGGTCACGGAATGATCTTGACTCCAATCGATACGGACTCCAGCGTCTTCTGCTCCAGGCCGTCGGGGGAGAATTCGGGCCTGGCATGGGAGGGGTCAAGGCACATGCGTATCCTAGCAGCGTGTTTCGTTTCTGCGTCTCTGATCGTCGGCGCCGGCAGCGCCAAGGCGAACTTCCTCATCAATTCCACGTTCGAGCAGGTGACTTCGACTGGCGGGCAGTTCCCCCAGTTTTCGCCGGACAACTGGATTGTTTCAGCCGTCAACGGCTCTGGCGGCGTTGTCGCGATCGCCTGCCCTACCTTTTTCGGCAGCGGTTGCGCTGGCAAGGGCAACTACGTCACGACCCTGCAGGACGCCATTCCGCAGGGCGTCCTGCCAAAGCCGGTCGCGTTCAGTCAGACGGTGACGCTCAATCCGGGGGATTATCGATTCGGCGGCGAGGTTGCCCTGTTCGTGTGGCAGGATGCTCTCGGCACGTCTTCGGTGCTCAACGAGAGCAACGTGTTCCTCTCGATTTTCACCGGCGTCGCACCGTTTCCCGTCACGCTGCTTGGGCGGATCGACCTGTCGCCCCAGGAATTCACCCCGGCGGATTTCAGCATCACCACCGGCAGCGGCCCGATCTTCCGGGCGAAACCGTTTGAGCTGTTCGAGGACGTCTTCTCGGTCTCCGGAACCGATCCCATCGTGGTAACGATGCAGCTCGTCGTATTGCCAAAATTGCCTCCCAACACGAGCTCCGATGACCGTTTTCCGCTCAGTTCAGTCACCGTTTACGCCGACAACATGTTCCTAGAGGCCACGCGCATCGAACCCGTCCCCGTGCCCGCGCCTGGCGCGCTCGGCGTGTTTGCCATCGCGCTTGCCGGCCTCGCAATTGCCCGTCGGCGCAAGGCGGCGTGAGCGGCTAACTCCGCAACAGCGCGGCCACGCGGGCTGGGTCGACCGTCACGGCATGGTCAAGGGGCCCGTGGCCGCGGCCATAGCCGGGGGCGGATGCCATCGCGAGAAGCACGTAGTGGCGCGCGCGGATGACGGCATCGCGGAGCGAGAGGCCCTGCGCGATGCCGGCGGCGATGGCGGAGGCGAGCGTGCAGCCCGTGCCATGGGTGTGGCGCGTGTCGAGGCGCGGGCTCTCGAACGCCTCGATGCCGGCCTCGGTCGCGAGCAGGTCGGTCACCCGGTCACCCGGCAGGTGGCCGCCCTTCAGCAGCACCGCCTTGGCGCCGAGCCCGCGCAGCGCCTCTGCGGCCTCGCGCATCTCTGCGACATCGCCGATCCGCCTTCCGGCGAGCACCTCGGCCTCCGGCAGGTTCGGCGTCAGCACGGTCGCCATCGGCACGATGTGGTGCGCGAGTGCCGCAACCGCATCTGGCAGCAGCAGCGCATGCCCGCCCTTGGCGACCATCACGGGATCGGCCACCAGCGGAACGTTCCGGGCACGCGCGGCAAGTTCCTCCGCCACGGCGATGATCGTCGGGCCGTCATGCAGCATGCCGGTCTTGATCGCGTCGGCGCCGAGATCGTCGAGCACGACGGCGATCTGCTGGCGGATGAAGTCGGGCGGCACCGGCAGCACGCCGGCGACGCCCGAGGTGTTCTGCGCCGTCAACGCCGTGATCGCCGTCATGGCAAAGCCGCCGAGTGCGGTGACGGCCTTGATGTCGGCCTGGATTCCCGCCCCGCCACCGGAATCCGATCCGGCAACGATCAGCACACGTCCCTTCATGCGGGTACGCCCTATTCCGCGGCTGTCGCCGAGGCGACGTGGCGCTCGATGAATTCCGACAGCTCATCGACCACGCGCGCGACGAGCGCCTCGTCATCAGCCTCGGCCATCACGCGGATCAGCGGCTCCGTGCCCGACTTGCGGATGAGCAGGCGCCCCCGCCCGGCGAGCATCGCCTCGGCATCGGCGATCGCCTGCTTCACGGGGGCCGCCGTCAACGGCGAGGTGCGCGCGTAGCGCACGTTGCGCAGCTTCTGCGGCAGCGGCTCGAACTGCCGGCACACGGCGGATGCCGGCTTGCCCGTCGCAACCACCGCGGCGAGCGCCTGGAGTGCCGCGACGAGGCCGTCGCCCGTCGTTGCGAAATCGGACAGGATCATGTGGCCCGACTGTTCGCCGCCGACATTGAAGCCGCCGGCGCGCATCTTCTCGGCGACGTAACGATCGCCGACATTGGTGCGGTGGAGGGCGAGCTTGCGCGCGGCGAGGAACCGCTCGAGCCCCATGTTGCTCATCACGGTGGCGACAATGCCGCCGCCGGCGAGCTGGCCGGCCTCCGCCCAGCTGGCGGCGATCAGCGCGAGAAGCTGGTCGCCGTCGACCTCGGCCCCGGTCTCGTCGGCGAGGATCAGGCGGTCGGCGTCGCCGTCGAGCGCGATGCCGAGCTGCGCGCCGTGCTCGATCACGGCGGCCCGCATCATCTCCGGCCGCGTGCTGCCGCAGCCGTCGTTGATGTTGAACCCGTCCGGCGCGACGCCGAGGCGGATCACCTCGGCGCCGAGTTCCATCAGGATGGTCGGCGCGACCTTGTAGGCAGCGCCGTTGGCGCAATCGACGACGATGCGAAGCCCATCGAGCCTGAGGCCGCGCGGGAACGAGGCCTTGGCGGTCTCGATGTAGCGGCCGGCGGCATCGTCGATGCGCCTCGCCCGGCCGAGGTCGCGGGCATCGGCCAGCCGCTCCTGCAGGCCCTGATCGTCCATCACGGCCTCGATCTCGAGCTCCATCTCATCGGAGAGCTTCCAGCCATCGGGGCCGAACAGCTTGATGCCGTTGTCCTCGAAGCTGTTGTGGCTGGCCGAGACCATGACGCCGAGATCGGCCCGCATCGACCGCGTGAGCATCGCGATGGCAGGCGTCGGCAGCGGCCCGACGAGGATCACGTCGAGCCCGACGGAAACGAAGCCGGCGGTCAGCGCAGGCTCGATCATGTAGCCCGAGAGCCGCGTGTCCTTGCCGATGACGACGACCGGCCGGTGGCCGCCGACGGCGGCGCGGCGAAACAGCACGCCGGCGGCCTGGCCGAGGCGCATCGCCATGCCCGGCGTCATCGGCGGCAGGTTGGCCTTGCCACGGACGCCGTCGGTGCCGAACAGCCTGCGGCGTCGGGGCGGCGTCTGCGGCAAGCGAGTGATGCTTGGCATGCGTGTCCTATCCCTCTCTGAAACGTAAGTATCCCATGGCGGGCACGCGCCGGTCACGTTCTCACTGCGCTATGCCCTTAATGCGTTAAGCTCCCATTCCGTCATCCCGCAACCGCGTCACTGGCCGCCGCCACGATCGCCGCCCCGACCCGGAGCGCCTGGACGGTCTCGGCAACATCATGAACCCGCAGGATGGCAGCACCGGCGGCAATCGCGGCAAGCCCCGCCGCAAGGCTGCCGGGGAGCCTCGCCAGAGGATCGGCAATACCCGCGACAAGGCCAATGAAGCTTTTGCGCGACACCCCGACGAGCAGGGGGCGGCCGAGCTGGTGCAGCACGCCAAGCCGCGCGAGCAGCAGGAGATTCTGCCCAGCCGTCTTGGCGAAGCCGATGCCGGGATCGAGCACGATGCGCCCGCGCGCGATGCCCGCTGCCTCGGCGGCGGCAACGCGCGCCGCCAATTCCTCGGTGACATCGAGCGCGACGCAGCGGTAATCGGCCAGGCCGCGCATCGTCTCGGGCGTACCGCGCATGTGCATCAGGATCACAGGGCAGCCGGCCTCAGCCACCATGGCGGCGGCCTCGGGGTCATGGGAGAGGGCAGACACGTCGTTGACGATGGCCGCCCCCTCGGCCAGGGCGGCGCGCATCGTCGCGGCGTGGCGTGTGTCGACGCTCACGGGCACGCGGCGGGCGAGGGCCGCGATCACGGGCAGGATGCGCGCCTGCTCGACCGCGCGTGGAACCGGGGCAGCCCCTGGCCGCGTGCTCTCGCCGCCGATATCGATGAGATCGGCGCCCGCCGCGATCATCGCCTCGCCGGCGGCAATTGCATCATCGGGCGCGAGGAAGCGTCCGCCATCCGAAAAACTGTCGGGCGTGACGTTGATCGTGCCCATCACGAGCGGGCGGCCCGTTGGAAGTCCTGGAAGAAGCGGCAGGCGCGGCGCGATGATCGCTGCGAGCGCGCCGCGCGCCTCGTCGGGCGGCGCCGTCACATCGAAGGGGGCGGCACTGTCTCCCGCGGCGCTGCGACGCCAGAGCAGCGCGTGGCGGAACCGAGGGCCGGTTCCGCCGATCGCCACCGCACCCGGGATGGCCGAAGCCGAGAGCCCGAGCGGTTCGACGAACACCCTCTGCAGCGGCGAAACCCTGTGCTCGGCCTCGGCTCCCGGGCCTCAGCCGTTCGGCTGCGGCGCCGGGTCGAGCCCGCCTGGTGCGCCGCCCGACTTCGGCACGCGGCCCGATGTCGGAACGGAGCTGCGGCGGAGGTCCTGCGCGGGCGTATCGTCCGCCGGCTTGCGCACCACGGGCTCGCCCGCGAGCAGGCCGCGGATGTCGTCACCCGACAGCGTCTCGAACTCAAGCAGCGCCTTGGCGATGCTGTCGAGCCCATCGCGACGCTCGGTCACGACACGGACGGCGGTGGCATAGGCCTCGTCGATGATGCGCTTGATCTCGCTGTCGATCGCCTGCGCCGTGCTCTCGGACAGGTTCTTCGACTGGGTAACGGAGTGGCCGAGAAACACTTCCTGGCTGTTCTCGCCATAGGCGATCATGCCGATCCGGTCGCTCATGCCCCATTCGGTGACCATCCGGCGGGTCTGGTCGGTTGCCATCTTGATATCGCCGGCGGCCCCGTTGCTCACCCGGTCGGCGCCGAACACCACCTCCTCGGCAGCCCGCCCGCCCATGGCCATGGCGAGTTCCTGGAGCAGCTTCGACTTGTGCTTTGAGTAGCGGTCACCCTCCGGCAGCGACATGACGAGGCCGAGCGCGCGGCCGCGCGGGATGATCGTCGCCTTGTGGACCGGGTCGCACTCGGGCATCGAGAAGGCGACGAGAGCGTGGCCCGCCTCGTGATAGGCGGTCATGCGCTTCTCCTCGTCGCTCATGACGAGGCTCTTGCGCTCGACGCCCATCAGCACCTTGTCCTTCGCCGCCTCGAACTCGGCGTGGCCAACCACGCGCTTGCCGTTGCGCGCGGCCAGCAGGGCGGCCTCGTTCACGAGGTTGGCAAGGTCGGCGCCAGAGAAGCCAGGCGTTCCGCGGGCGATCGTCTTGGGCACCACGTCGGCGGCGAGCGGCACCTTCCGCATGTGCACCGAGAGGATCTTCTCGCGCCCGTTCACGTCCGGGTTCGGCACGACGACCTGGCGGTCGAAGCGGCCGGGGCGCAGCAGGGCGGGGTCGAGCACGTCGGGGCGGTTGGTCGCGGCAATGAGGATGACGCCCTCGTTGCTCTCGAACCCGTCCATCTCGACCAGCAGCTGGTTCAGCGTCTGCTCACGCTCATCGTTGCCGCCGCCAAGGCCGGCGCCACGGTGGCGGCCGACGGCGTCGATCTCATCGATGAAGATGATGCAGGGTGCATTCTTCTTGCCTTGCTCGAACATGTCGCGCACGCGGGACGCGCCCACGCCGACGAACATCTCGACGAAATCCGAGCCGGAGATGGTGAAGAACGGCACGTTCGCCTCGCCCGCGATGGCGCGCGCGAGCAGCGTCTTGCCGGTGCCCGGGGGGCCGACGAGCAGCACGCCCTTGGGGATCTTGCCGCCGAGGCGCTGGAACTTCTGCGGGTCGCGCAGGAAGTCGACGATCTCCTGGAGCTCGCCCTTCGCCTCGTCGATGCCCGCGACGTCGTCGAACGTGACGCGCCCCTGCTTCTCCGTCAGCAGCCGTGCGCGCGACTTGCCGAAGCCCATGGCACGCCCGCCGCCTGACTGCATCTGCCGCATGAAGAAGATCCAGACGCCGATCAGCAGCAGCATCGGGAACCACGACAGCAGGTAGTGGAAGAGCGGGTTGACGTCGCTCTCCTCGGGCTTGGCGACGACGCGCACGCCACGGTCGGTCAGGCGCTGCACGACATTGCTGCCGTCGGGCAGGTAGGTCTGGAAGGAGCGGCCGTCGGTCAGCACGCCGGAGACGATGCGCCCCTGGATCGTGACATCACGCACCTGCCCGCTGTCGACCTCACGGATGAAGTCGCTGAAGGCGACCTGCTGCGCCATCGTCCGCTGCCCCGATGGCTGGAACAGGTTGAACAGCGCCACCAGCAGCAGGAGGATGATCACCCAGAGGGCGAGGTTTCGGCCGAAGTTGCTCACGCGAGAGCTCTCTCCCAAGCGCCGCCGGGAAGCACCGCTGCGATCACGTCGCAGGGTGTGGTCCGGGACGGCGACCCATCACGCGCGGGCCGGGATGATCCCGACCCCACGCATCTGAGATGGTACCGGGCGGCCGCTCTCCAATCCCCTGTCGTGCCGGCAATACCTTCACGGCACCGATAGCGGGAGCGGTACGACCTCCAAGGTCCTTCTCAAGCGACCAGCATAGACCACCGCCGCCGGTTCGGCCACCGTCGCGACAGGCCCTGGCGTAACGGGCCCTGGCGTAACGGGCCCGGGGATAACGGCCCGTCGTGGCGCGACGGGCAGTGGCGTGACGGGCGATGGCGTACTGGGCCGCGTTTCGGCGGTGACCTGCCATGTATCGCCGCGCGGCGCGATGAGGCAGCCGCCGAGGGTCATTGCGCCGGCACGAGCCGCGACGGCGGCGGCCAGCCGCGCCAATGCCCGCGCATCGGGGGGCAGCGCGCGGCCCGAGACGGCCTTCAGCACCGCGCCGAGCGCGGCGGTGCGATCTGCTAGGGGGGCGGCAGCAAGGCGGGCGCGGTCGAGCGCCACGCCACCTGCGCACGGCAGGGTCGCGGCAACAGCGAGCAAGGCCGTCACGGCCTCGGATCGCCGCGCGGCATCGGCGGCGTGCGACGCCGCGGCGTCGGCGAGGGCGCGCACCTGCACCCCCTCGCCCGCCCCATCGGCCATGGCGTGGCGGAGCGTGGCGCGGAGCCCGCCTCCTCGATCATTCGACGGATCGGCGATCCAGGGCTGGCCGCGCTCCCGCAGCACCGCCCTGATCGCCGCGGGCGTGACGCCGAGCAGCGGCCGGATGAGCCGCACCGCCTTGGTCACCCGCACCGGCGCCATCGCAGCAAGACCCCCGGCACCGGACCGCCCGAGGGCGCGGATCAGCACCGTCTCCGCCTGGTCGGACAGGTGATGGCCGAGCAGGAGGTGAAGCGCGCCAGCCTCGGTCGCGGCGCGGGCCAGCATCGCGTGCCGTGCCTCGCGGAGCGCGGCCGATGACCGTCGCTGCCCGGGTGGCAAGGCGAGGCGGCGCGCGGCAAGCCCTGCCGCCACCGCCCAGGCCTCGGCGAGTCCCGCCTCGATGCGTGCCGCGGGGCGCACGCCATGGTCGAGGATCAGCGCGATGGCATCCCCGCCGCGCGCCGCGGCCCAGCCCTGCGCCAGGAGCGCGAGGGCCAGGCTGTCGGGGCCACCGGAGAGGGCGACGGCAAGGCGCGGACGCTCCTCCCACCCGCCGGCGGCACCGAGTGCCGCGGCGAAGCGGAGGGTGGCCTCCTCAGCAGCGCAGGCGCTGCTGGTCACGCGCCCCTCAGCAGCGCAGGCGCTGCTGTTCGCGCGTCAGGCTCTCGCGGACATCCGCCTTGAGGCTGCCGGCGTGCTGCGAGGCGAGGCGCGCGAACACCTCGCAGGCCGAGGCACGCTCGTTCAGCCCGGCCAGCGACTGGCCGAGGCGAAGCTGCGCGTCCTGCTGCGCGTTGCCCGTGAGCCGCCGCTGTGCATCATCGAAGGCCAGTGCTGCCTGGGCGAAGTCACGCCGGCCGAAGAAGGCCTCGCCGCGGACCTGGTGCGCCTCGCCGAGCCTGCCGTCACGCGGGTAGGTCGAGAGGAAGAGGTTCGCCTCCCGCTCCGCCCCTGCCCAGTCCTGGCGGCGGATGGCGGCCTGCGCGTCGGTGATGATCTGCTGCTGGCTTCGGTTTGCTGGCGCCGCGGGCGGTGCCGCGGGCGGGCGGGGGAGACCGGCCTGCTGCTGGGCTTGCTGCTGGCCTTGGGCCGGAGCTGGCGCGGCGCCCTGGGCGGGGCGCTGCTGCTGCCCGGCGGGGCGGCGCCCGCCACTCTCCAGCTCCTGGAGGCGGAAATCGGTGTCGGTGGCGTTCTTCTCCACCGTCGCCTGCAGCTGGCGCAACGAATTCTGCATTTCGTCACTGCGGCCGCGCAGCAGGCGAAGATCGGTCTCGATGGCCGACACGCGCTCGAGCAGCCTGGTGAGGAGCTCAGCCTGACCGGCCCCGCCGCCGGCGACCGAGGCCGGCGACGGCGCACCGATCGACGAACCGCCCGAGGTCCCCCTGCCCTGCTGCAGCCCCTGGAGGTCGCGGCGGAGTTCCTGGATCTGGTTCTGCAGCGCGATCGCCTCGCGGCTCTCGATCTGCGCCGCGGCGGGCATCGCTGCGACGAGCAAAAGGCCCAGCGCGATGGCGACCGGCCTGATGACGGGAACTGCTGTCATGCCTCTCTCATCCCTTCCGGAGGGCCTTCGGCCCATCTCTGACGAGAAGCGGTAGGCCGCGCGGCGGGCAGGCGCAAGCGTTCCGCACGCGGATGCGATGCCAAACATGCAATCGGCGGCCCCCTTCCGGAGGCCGCCGACGACACATCACGGCGAAGGGATCAGCGGACCGAGGTGATGGCGACCCGGTTCTGTGCCCAGGCCTCCTCGTTCGAGCCGAGCGCGATCGGGCGGTCCTTGCCGAAGCTGATGGTCGAGACGCGGGCGCCGGCAACGCCCTGCGCGACCAGAAGGTCACGCGCGGCGTTCGCGCGGCGCTGGCCGAGGGCGAGGTTGTACTCGCGCGTGCCGCGCTCGTCGGCGTGGCCGGCGACCTGCACGTTCACGCTGCCGTAGCGGCCGAGCCACTCGGCCTGGCGCTGCAGCGTCGAGCGGCCATCGGGGCGCACCGAGAAGCTGTCGAAATCGAAGAACACGCGGTCGCCGACATTGACGACCAGGTCCTCCTGCGAACCCGGGCGCGGACCGGTCGCGGACCCTGCCCCGGTGTTCGTCTCGGTCGGGGTCGACTCGCAGGCGGCGACGAGCGCCACGGCGGCGATCGCGCCCAGCAGCTTCATCTTCATCGGTTTTCTATCTCCTTAGGATCCGGAATGAAGACGCGGGCGTGTCCCGCGTCGGTTGTTCCGCGGCGCACCTAGCGCGCGGTTCACGCGTGGTCAAGAAGTCCCTTGCATTTGCGGCGAAAATGCGTGCCGACGCATGGCTGACCAACGATTCCGTCACGCCCGGGCACGTCTTTGCCGCGCCGTTCTGCCTGATCTCAAGGCAGCAGCGGCGACCACGCCGGGTCGGACCCGTCTGTCGGTGTCGGGATCGCCCGCTCGTTGAAGCCGGTAATGTCGATCGAGACGAGCCTCGCGGAATAGCCGGTGCCGCGCGCATCCCGCGCCGGGGTCTCGCGGAAGAAGGCGAGCACGCGGCCATTCGGCGCGAAGGTCGGCCCCTCCATCTGGTAGCCCTCGGAGAGAATCCGCTCGCCCGACCCGTCGGGCCGCATGACGCCGATGGCGAAGCTGCCGGCGGCGATGCGGGTGAACGCGATCAGGTCGCCGCGCGGCGACCACACGGGCGTGGCGTAGCGACCCTGGCCGAAGCTGATGCGGCGGACGTTCGAGCCGTCGGCGTTCATCACGTAGAGTTGCTGGTTGCCGCCGCGATCGCTGTTGAAGGCGATCTGCTGCCCATCGGGGCTGGCTGACGGCGACACGTCGAGCGAGGGGCCTGACGTCAGCCGCCGTTCCGCGCGCGTGCGGAGATCGACGACGTAGATATTCGCATCCCCGCCCCTGATGGCCGACAGCAGCACCGCGTTGCCATCCGGCATGAAGCGCGGGGCGAAGGTCATGCCCGGAAAGGCCCCGAGCAGGGTCTGCCGGCCGGAATCGATCTCGAAAAGATACACCCGCGGTTCATTCCGCTGGTAGGACATGAACGCGACCTGCGCCACGTTCGGGTGGAAGCGCGGCGTGAGCGCGAGCCACGAGCCGTCGGTCAGGAAGCGGTGGTTCTCGCTGTCCTGGTCCATGATCGCCAGGCGCTTGATCCGACGGTCGCGCGGCCCGCTCTCGGCGATGTAGACGATGCGGGTGTCGAAATAGCCCTTCTCGCCGAGCAGCCGCTCATAGATCGCGTCCGAGCAGATATGGGCGATGCGCCGCCAGTTGGCCGCGGGCGTGGTGTAGGCCGTCCCCTGGATCTGCTGGCCTGGCAACACGTCCCACAGGCGGAACTCGACGCGCAGGCGCTCGCCCTGCTGCTCGACGCGGCCGGTGACCAGCGCCTGGGCGCCGACGGCACGCCAATCGGCGAAGCGCGGCGTCGCCTCCGCCCCCTGGGTGATGAAGGCGCGGCGATCGACCGGTCGGAACAGGCCGGAGCGGCCGAGATTGGCCGTGATCACCTGCGCGATCTGCGCCCCGAAGGGTGTCGCCCCGGCAAAATCCGGGACAGCGATGGGAAGCGGGTCGGTCCGTGCGCGGGTGATATCGATCACCGCCCCCTGCCCGGCAGCCGACCCTGGCAGGGCAGCAGCGGCGAGCGTGGCAGCGCCGGCGCCGAGCATCGCGCGGCGGGAGAGGGAGAGCGCACGGAGCGCATCGACCTGCGGGTCTGAAAGCAGGCGGGGCGCGGAGGGGATGAGGCTCATCGTATGTCCTGGTCAAGCGGCCATGGGGAGGCCAAGCCCAGCATCGCGGGCGCGCCGTCTCTAGCGCGTTTTCCCGTCACCGCACCAGACCGCGCGGGCTGAAGCGGAACACGCTTGCTTCAACCGTGCTGAATTTCTCGCGCGGGATGGGCAGTGGGTTGCACTGGGGGCTCAGCAATGCACGCCGCGCCTGTTCCGCAACAACCAGCTCGCGCCCGGTATAGGTGCGCGCCGGGGTGACGGTGACGACCGACCCGTCAGGGCGGAGCCTCACGCGCATCTCAACCGTGATATCGGCAAGCCCCATCATCCCGGCATCGACCGACCAGCACTCGCTGATCTTGTTCGACAGCCCGTCGATCTCGCCACGCGTGAGCCCTGGCGTGGCGGCGGTGCCGCCTGGCGCGCCGGCAGGCCGCGGCGCGCCACCCTGAGGCTGCGCGGGGCGCGGCGGCTGGTTCTGCTGCTGCTGGAGCCGGAGCCGCTCGAGCGTGTTCAGCAGCGCGGTCGAGCCTTCGAGCGGGCGCTGCACGGGCGGGGTCGTCACCGGCGGTGTCGGTGTCGGCGGTGTCGGCGCCGGCGGCGGCGGGGCCGGGGGCGGCGGCGTCGGTGGTGCGGGCGCGGGCG
>NZ_JALHPR010000038.1 GCF_022842375.1 Elioraea sp.
TCCCGCGCCCGAGCCCGATGCGCCCGAGCGCGCGCGCCATGTCGGGGGCCCGGCGAAGCAGCGCACGTACCGCCTCGCGTGCGGCGGCATCGGCGAGGAAGAAGCCGGCAGCGTCATGCCGCGCGGCGATGGCGTCAGGCAGCGTCGCGGGCGAACCGAGGCGCGCGGCGAGAAGCCGCCCGCCAGCGGCGGTGACGGTGCGGTCGATCGCGGCGAGCACGCTGCCCTCGCGCCCGCCCGTAGCACTCGTGGTGAGCTCCAGGCTGCGGCGGGTGGCGGCATCGATCGCCATGGTCGTGGCTGCCGTTTCGCGTGCGAGCGGGGCCAGCAGCGGCAGCGCGCCTGCCTGCGTCGATCGCACATAGGCGAGCAGCGCGCCGGCCGCCGCGATCTCGACATCGGCGAAGCTGCCGAAGCCATCCAGCGTCGCCACGCCATAGGCCTCGCGCAGCGTCCGCGCCGCCGGCTCCGGCTTGAAGCGCGTGGCGGGCAGCGCGACCAGCCGCTGCTTCCAGGGCAGGAGTGCCGCATCGCCCGCCGCATCCTCGGCCACCAGCAGCTCTGCCGGATCGAGGGCGGCGATGGCACCGGCAAGGTCGCGCGCCGGCAGCGAGCGGCAGGCGAAGGTGCCGGTGGTGATGTCGAGCCAGGCGAGCGCGCCGATGCCGTCATCGCCCGCCGTCGTGGCCGCGACCCAGGAGGGGCGGTCGGGCTCGAGCAGCGCCTCCTCGGTGATGGTGCCCGGCGTGACGACGCGCACGACAGCGCGCGGCAGCGGGCCGCGATGGCCGCGGGCCTTGGCCTGCTCGGGCGTTTCCGTCTGCTCGACGATGGCGATGCGGAAGCCCCGGCGGATCAGCCGCGCGAGATAGGGCTCCGCGTTCGCGGCCGGCACGCCGCACATCGGGATGGGCTTTCCGGCATGCTCGCCCCGCGTGGTCAGTGCGATGTCGAGCGCCGGCGCGGCCTTCTCCGCATCCTCGAAGAACAGCTCGAAGAAATCGCCCATGCGGAAGAACAGCACCGCGTCGGGGTGCTGCTCCTTCGCCGCGAACCACTGGGCGAGCATCGGGGAGGGGGCGTCGGGCCTGGGCACGGCGCGCACGGTGGCGAGAGCGGCGCGGCCGCGCAAGGGCGACAGGTGCGCGGCGGCGCAAGGGCGACAGGTGCGCTGCCGCGCGGGGCCGCGCTACACTGCCGCGGAAGACGGGGAGGACAGCATGACGCTCAGCGGCATGAACCACATGACGATCAACTGCTCACCGGCCGACCTTGCGGCCTTGCGCGACTTCTACGTCACCGCGCTCGGGCTCACCGAGGGGCGGCGGCCGGATTTTCCCTTCCCCGGCCACTGGCTCTACCTGAACGACAGCCCCGTCGTGCATCTGGCCGGCCGCGCATCGCTGCCCGCCGGGGCGAAGGCGCCAGCACCCGGCAGCGCTGGGTTCGACCATGTGGCCTTCACCGCCACGGGCCTTGAGGCCGCGCGGGAGCGGCTTGCGGCCGCCGGCATCGGCTTCTCCGAGGCCCCGGTGCCCGGCTTCCCGCTGCACCAGATCTTCCTGACCGACCCGCTGGGCCAGAAGATCGAGCTGACCTTTTCGACCGCGGGCTGAGGCGGCTCAGCCCTGCGCGGGGCGGCGCCGCCGGGCGGCGACGAGGCCGACGAGGCCGGCGCCGAGCAGCGCGAGGGACGCAGGCTCAGGCACCGGCACCGGCGCTGCCCCGACGTCGAACGTCACCGTCACGCTCGAGCCGTCCAGCCATGGAAAGCCGTTCACGGCCAGGATCAGGCTGTCGGCGGTGAAGCTCGTGGTGAAGCCGCCTGGCGACCCCGCGGTGGCGGTGCTGATGCCGACGATGCCGCCGGGCGCGCCGGCGAAGTCGAGATCGCCGAGCGTGAAGGTGGAGGCAAAGGGGGAAAGACCACCTTGCAACGCGAGGCTGAACGTGACCGAGAAGGCCGCCACGTCCACCCGGAAGCGAGGGTCGGAATCAAGCACCACGAGGAACTCTGCCGCATCGCCGACGACGGCGGCGCTTGGCGTCACGGCATATTCGCTCTGCGTCAACGTGACGGTATCGCCGATCAGGCTGGCCTTGGCCTCCGGCGCGGCGACGAGTGCGGCCAGGAGCCCGGCGGCACAGGCCAGGCGGTGCATGTGATGCATTGGTGTGGTCCCCCCCGGTCGTCGATTGCGGCCAGGGAGCGATCCCGTGCGCCAATGTCGCCACGTACGACCAAATATGACGACGATGCGGAGGCTAGGCACATTCGTTCGATCGCGCAATCACGGACCTGTGTATGTCGCCCACGGGCACGTGGCCGTGCAGGCGCCTCCGCCCGCGCGGCTTTCCCTGATCGCGGCGCCCTGCCAAGGTGCGGGCAAGATCAGGGATTTATGCGGAGGAGCGACCATGGACGGGGCGAATGACGGGCGCAGCGCGCGCGTGACGGCCGAGGAGGCCCTGCAGCTCCATGCCATGGGCAAGCCGGGCAAGCTCGAGATCCGCCTCACCAAGCCGCTGACGACGGCGCGCGACCTCTCGCTGGCCTACTCCCCCGGCGTGGCGGAACCCTGCAAGCACATCGCCGCCAACCCCTCGCTCGCCTACGAGTACACGGCCAAGGGCAACATGGTGGCGGTGGTGAGCAACGGCACGGCGGTGCTGGGCCTGGGCAACCTCGGCGCTCTCGCGGGCAAGCCGGTGATGGAAGGCAAGGCGGTGCTGTTCAAGCGCTTCGCCGATGTCGACAGCATCGACCTCTGCATCGATACCGAGGACACCGACGCCTTCGTCAACGCCGTCCGCTATCTCGGCCCCTCCTTCGGCGGCATCAACCTCGAGGACATCAAGGCGCCCGAGTGCTTCATCATCGAGCAGCGGCTGCGCGAGCTGATGGACATCCCGGTGTTCCATGATGACCAGCACGGCACCGCCATCGTCGCCGCCGCGGGCCTGATCAACGCCGCCCATCTCACGGGGCGCGAGCTCCGCGACATGACGCTCGTCGTCAACGGCGCGGGCTCGGCCGGAATCGCCTGCGTCGAGCTGCTGAAGGCGATGGGCATGCGCGGCGACAACGTCATCCTCTGCGACACGAAGGGCGTGATCTGGAAGGGCCGCACCGAGGGGATGAACCAGTGGAAATCGGCGCATGCCGCCGACACGCGCGCGCGCACGCTCGCCGAGGCGCTCGTGGGGGCGGATGCGTTCTTCGGCCTCTCCCAGGCAGGGGCGGTGACGCAGGACATGGTCCGCTCCATGGCGGCGAACCCGATCATCTTCGCCATGGCCAATCCCGACCCCGAGATCACGCCGGAGGACGCGAAGGCCGCGCGCAGCGACGTGATCATCGCAACGGGGCGGAGCGACTATCCGAATCAGGTGAACAACGTTCTCGGCTTTCCCTACATCTTCCGTGGCGCGCTCGACGTGCGCGCGTCCACCATCAACGACGCGATGAAGGTCGCCGCCGCCGAGGCGCTCGCTGCACTCGCGCGCGAGGACGTTCCCGATGAGCTCGACGCCGCTGCCGCCACGCTCGGCTCCAGGCTTCGTTACGGGCCGGAATACATCCTTCCCCTGCCGTTCGACCCCAGGCTGATCGCGCGCGTGTCCCCTGCCGTGGCGAAGGCGGCGATGGACAGCGGCGTGGCGCGCAAGCCGCTCAAGGACCTGCGCAAATACGTGCGCGACCTTGCCGCCAGGCTCGACCCGACCTCGGCCGCGCTCGACGCGATCATGGAGGCGGTGCGCGCCAATCCGCGCCGCGTGGTGTTCGCCGAGGGCGAGGAGGAGAAGACGATCCGCGCGGCGGTGGCGTTCCGCAACGCGGGCTACGGCATTCCCGTGCTGATCGGCCGCGAGGAACGCGTGCTCGCGACCATGGAGGGCTTGGGCCTCGGCGACACCGCCGGCATCGAGGTGCACAACGCCCGGCTCTCGGGTGCGAATGCGCGCTATGCCGAGTTCCTCTACGCGCGCACGCAGCGGCAGGGGGCGCTTGCGCGCGATTGCCAGCGCCTCGTCAACCAGGACCGCAACGTGTTCGGCGCCTGCATGGTGGCGCTGGGCGATGCGGATGCGATGGTGACGGGCCTGTCGCGCAGCTACAGCGTGAGCCTCGAGGGCGTACTGTCGGTGATCGATCCGGCGCCGAACCATCTCGTCTTCGGCATCTCCATCCTGTTGACCGACCAGGGCACCGTGCTGGTGGCCGACACCGCGATGCACGAGCGGCCGAACGCCGAGCAGCTGGCCGACATCGCCAAGGCCACCGCTGCGGCAGGGCGCCGCATGGGGCTTGAGCCGCGCGTGGCGTTCCTCTCCTTCTCCACCTTCGGCGACCCCAAGGGCTCCATTCCGGGCTCGATCCGTGAGGCGGTCGCGCTGCTCGACGAGCGTAAGCCCGATTTCGAGTACGACGGCGAAATGGCCGCCGACGTGGCGCTCGACCCCACCTTGCGCGCGCTCTACCCGTTCTGCCGCCTGACGGGGCCGGCGAACGTGCTGGTGATGCCGGGGCTGCACGCGGCCCACATCCTGACGCGCGCCTTGCCGCGGCTTGGCCAGGTGACGGTGATCGGCCCGATCCTCCAGGGCCTCGGGCACCCCGTGCAGATCGTGCCGCTGGATGCCTCGACCAACACCGTGGTGCTCATGGCGGCGTTCGCGGCGTATCAGAGTTTGGCGCGGTAGCGGGGCGCCCTTTACCCCGACTTGAGCACCATCTGTGCGCGCAAGAGCTTACGTGTCGGGTCGGATCTCTGGACTAACGGGGCCTTAGATTCACTTTTTCTGCACGCTGTTGGAATTCGTTGCTGCGCTCAATTAGGTGCTCCCAAATGAAGTCGCGGAACGTCCATGGCCAGTTATCTTCCTCGCCAAGGCCACCCGCGTTTGCCAGAATTCCTTTGCTCGAGAGCGCTCGCGCGGTCGGCGATGAAAGCGATATCTGGATAGTCTGTGAGCGACTCCTGAGGGCCGACGCTATAAGGAGAATTTCGTCGTCTGCAAGGAATTCTAAACGCTTCAGAACAGCGAGCCTCGATGCCTCTCGCTGTTCGAGTTTCTGTCTTTCTTCTTCCTGCGTCTTGGCCTTTTCATCTGCTCGCCGCTGCTCTCGTCGCTTGCTGGCTCGGCGACTTATCCACGCTCGGCGCCCTGCGCGTAACGCGTTTTCCAACGTTTTCGCGAGTGCAACTGCGCCAAACAACCACATCACAACGACTGTCACCCACTGCCAGTCAAGTGGAACGACGTCTCTGACAATATAGGCGACAACCGCGACAGCCGCGCAGACGAGCGCGGTGACTGACGAGAGCACCCGTTCGATCGAGCCTATAATCGTCTCCATCTCCAAATCCTGTGAGGTTGCTGCATAGGCGGCAAGGACGCGATGCCGGGGCTGCCGGGTGCCCCAGACAATAGCTGCCAAAGCTGGGCGGCAAGTCACACACAAAACTGCGCCGCAGCTGTTCGTGCATTGCGGCTAACTCCCCCTTGCCGCGCGGTCCCACACGCGGCATCTCACCCCCATGCCCCGCACCCTCCTCGACAAGCTCTGGTCGCTCCACCGCATCGCGCCCGCGGGCGGCGGGCAGGACCTCGTGCATATCGACCGCATCCTGCTGCACGACCTCTCCGGCGCCCGCGCGCTGACGGAGGTGGCGGAGAAGGGCTACGCCATCCCCAACCCCGCACTCGCCTTCGCCACACCTGACCACGCCGTCGCTACCGCGCCCGGCCGCACGGCGGAGACCTTCGCCAAGGGGGCGGGTGGCGTGCATGCGCTGCGGCGTGGCGCCGCCACGCATGGCATCCGCCTGTTCGACCTCGGCGAGGACGGGCAGGGCATCGTGCATGTCATGGGGCCGGAGCTCGGCATCGTGCTGCCGGGGCTGACGGTCATCTGCGGCGACAGCCATACCTGCACCAATGGCGGTCTCGGCGCTCTTGCCTTCGGCGTCGGCTCCTCGGAGCTCACGCACGCGCTGGCAACGCAGACGCTGCGGATGGAAAAGCCGCGCGCCATGCGCGTGCGGTTCGAGGGCACGTTCCCCCAGGGCACCACGGCGAAGGATGCGGTGCTCGCCGCGATCGGCCGCCTCGGCACCGGCGCCGCGGCAGGATTCGCCGTCGAGTGGGCAGGCTCCGCCGTGCGCGCGCTGCCGGTCGAGGCGCGGCTGACACTCTGCAACCTCACCATCGAGATGGGGGCGCGCATCGGCTTCGTCGCCCCCGATGAGGCCACCTTCGCCTGGATCGCGGGGCGCGACCATGCGCCGAAGGGGGCAGCGTGGGACGCGGCCGTCGCGCACTGGCGCACGCTGCGCAGTGACGACGATGCGGTGTTCGATGCCGATCATGTGATCGATGCCGCTACGATCGCGCCGCAGGTGACGTGGGGCACGAGCCCGGAGCATGTCATCGCCGTCGACGCGCCGATCCCTGACCCTGACGCCGCGCCCGATCCCGCGCGCAGGAAAGCGTGGGCCGATGCGCTTGCCTACCAGGGGCTCGCGCCGAACCGTCCGCTTGCAGGAACGCCGGTCGACTGGGTGTTCATCGGCTCCTGCACCAATTCGCGCCTCTCCGATCTGCGCGACGCCGCCGCCATGGTGCGCGGCCGGCGCGTGGCGGAGGGCGTCACGGCCTGGGTCGTGCCGGGCAGCGTGCGCGTCAAGCGCGCGGCCGAGGCCGAGGGGCTCGATGCCGTGTTTCGCGAGGCGGGGTTCGACTGGCGCGAGCCTGGCTGTTCGCTCTGCGTCGCGGCGAATGGCGAGGCGGTGCCGGCGGGCGCGCGGTGTGTTTCGACATCGAACCGGAACTTCGTCGGCCGGCAGGGCAAGGGCGCGCGCACGCATCTCGCCTCTCCCGCCATGGCCGCCGCCGCCGCGGTTGCCGGCCGCATCGTCGACATCAGGCCCATGTTCCGCGGCGGGGAGTTCTGAGCGTGCAGCCCTTCACCACCGTCACCGGCCCCGCCGCACCGCTGCTCAGGCCCAACATCGACACCGATGTGATCATCCGCGTCGAACGCCTCGTCGGCACCACGAAGGCCGAGATGGGCGCGCATGCCTTCGAGGTATGGCGCCGCCGCGCCGATGGCAGCGAGGACGGCGATTTCGTTCTGAACCATCCACAGTTCAGGACCGCACCCATCCTGCTCGCCGGCCCGAATTTCGGCTGCGGGTCCAGCCGCGAGGGCGCGGTGTGGGCGCTCGCCGGGGCCGGCATCCGCGCCGTGATCGCGCCCTCCTTCTCCGACATCTTCGCCAACAACGCGCTCCAGAACGGCCTGCTGCCCGTCGTGCTGCCCGAGGCCACGATTGCCGCGCTGGCGGAGGAGGTGGAGGCCTCTCCCGGCAACGCGCGCGTGACGGTCGACCTCGACCGGATGGTGGTGACGGCACCGTCGGGCGCGGAACACCGTTTCGTGATCGATCCGGCGCGGCGCGAGGCGCTGTTGGCCGGCCTCGACGATATCGGGCTCACGCTGCGCCAGGGCGAGGCGATCGGGGCCTGGCAGGCGGAGGATCGCGCCGCGCGGCCCTGGGTGTGGCCGATGAGCGCCTGATCGCCGGCACACCTCGCGCGGTAGATGACCATTTCGTAATGCGGCCGAATGGGTTGGCGTAATCTCTGCGGTTCCACTCTTGGGTTGTTCAGGGTGGTGGCCTTTCCCGGCAGGCTTCCATCCGTTATGGCGGGCCGGCGGCACAACTACCTCCCAGCCGCCGGCCCGTTCATTTTTCGGGCCCCCCAGCGCTCCCTGTTCGCGGCCGTTGCGTTTCGGCCCCCGCCTTGCCACGCTGTCGGCCGACAGAGGAGCATGAGCGCGCCGCGTGAACAGCATCTCTCCCCTTCCACGCTCTCCTGCTCCCCGCAGCGGCGACGATACGCTCTGGGCCGTCATCGCCACCGTCGGCAAGACCGATCGCATCGCCGAGATCTTCCGCACGCGTGACGATGCGCTCGAGGACCGCGCCTGGCGGGCGGCGCAGGTGCGGGCGTATGAGCACCTGATCGTGCGCACGAAGCAGCCGGTGCCGCGCTACTCCGTCGCTCCCATCCGCCGCGCCGACATCCCGCGGGCCTGGTCGCCGCTGCCGGCGCTGGGCTTCCTCAGGGGCCGCTTCGTCTGAGCGTTGCCGTCACGCTCGCGCGCCCCTCGCGTGCGTTGCTGGCGGGCTATGTCGCCTCGCTCCAACATCGGTGGGGAACGCATCCGCGTGGCCCATCTCGCCGCGATCGCGGCCGACGCGGATGCCTTCCTTACCAGCCTGCATGATCCGGAGGCGAGGGGAGCGCGGATCACCCTCGCCGATGGCAGCACGGTGCCGCGGCTTCCCGGCTATACGCGCTGGATCGACGCGGGCGGCTTCGCTGGCTTCGCCAACCTGCGCTGGCAGCGGGGAACAGATGTGCTGCCGCCGCATGTGTCCGGCCATATCGGATATGGCGTGGTGCCGCAGCGCCGCCGCCAGGGCATCGCCACGCGTGCGCTGGCGCTCCTCCTGGACGAGGCGCGCGGCATTGGCCTGGCCGCGGTGATTCTGACGGCAGGGCTGGAGAACCTCGCCTCGCAGCGGGTGATCGCGGCCAATGGCGGGATCGCCATGGGGCGCGAGACGGTGCCTCCGGCACTCGGCGGGCGGGAGATCATCCGGTGGCGGATCGCTCTCTGACATTGCCCCTTTGCCGTACAGGGTTTCGTTAACCTTTTCCTCCTAAGCCATTGTGCATCCACACCAGGAGGCACCATGGATCGCGCGGAAGTCACCAATGCCCAGGGCAAGTTCTCCGGGCTCGCCCCTCGGCTGATCATCGGGTTCGGCGTCGTCCTCGCGCTGCTCGTCGCGCTCGGCGCGATCGCGGTCAATCGCGTGAACGAGATCAGCGCCAGCCTCGCGACGATGAACGACATCAACAGCGTCAAGCAGCGCTACGCCATCAACTTCCGCGGCTCGGTGCATGACCGTGCGATCAGCCTGCGTGATGTCGTGCTCGTCACGGCAGCGCCTGAGCGGAGTGCCTCGCTGGCCGAGATCGACCGACTTGCCGCGTTCTACGCCGACAGTGCCACGCGGCTCGATGCGATGATGGCAACGGGTGCGGAGGTGACGCTGCGCGAGCGCGAGATCCTCGCGGCCATCAAGGAGACCGAGCGCCGCACCCTGCCGATGATCACGGAGGTGAGCGCGCTGATAAACCGCGGCCAGGCTGAGCGTGCGCACGCGATGCTGATGGGCGATGCGCGGCCCGCCTTCATCACCTGGCTCGCACAGATCAACCAGTTCATCGACCTCCAGGAGGAGAAGAACCGCGGCATCGCCACCTATGCCCGGGGGATCGCCGGCGGGTTCCAGGCCATGATGCTTGTTCTGCTGGCCAGCGCGCTCGCGGTCGGCGTCGCTGCGGCAGCGTGGTCGACCCGTGCGGTCGGTCCGCTCCGCCGGCTTGCGGTGACGATGCGCCAGATGGCGGCGGGCGAGGCGGTCGGGGAGATCCCTGGCATCGACCGGCGCGATGAGGTCGGCGCGATGGCCGCTGCGGTCGCCGTCTTCCGGACGGAGGGCGAGGAGGCCAAGCGCCTTCGTGCCGAGCAGGAGGCAGAGCGCGCCAAAGCCGCCGCAGGCCAAATCGCTGCCCTGCGCGGCATGGCCGACCGTGTCGAGACCGAAACCCTCGGCGCTATGGCGGCGATGGCTGAGCAGGCGGCCGGCCTCGCGCGCGACAGCCGCGCGGTGGCAGAGCTCGTCTCGCGCGTCGACCACACCGCCGATGCCGTGCGCGGCAACGCCGACGACAGCCTTGGCGTGGCCGAGACGGTGGCCGATGCGGCGGAACAGCTTGCCGCCTCCATCCGTGGCATCACGGACCAGGTGCGCGATGCGGCAACTGTGAGCCGCGGGCTTGCCACCGACAGCAGCGAGACGGAGCAGGTCATCGTTGCCCTGTCCGGCGCGGTCGGGCAGATCGGTGACGTGACGCGCCTGATCCAGGAGATCGCCGGCAAGACGAACCTGCTCGCGCTCAACGCCACGATCGAGGCGGCGCGCGCCGGCGAGGCCGGCAAGGGCTTCGCCGTCGTTGCCGGCGAGGTGAAGAGCCTCGCCGCGCAGACCGCTCGGGCGACGCAGGAGATCGGCCAGCACATCGAGGCGGTGCGAGACCGGACCGAGGCCGCGGTGCAGACGGTGCGGCGCATTGCCCAGTCGGTCGGGCGGATGGACCAGCTTGCCGGGTCGCTCGCCGATGCGGTGAACCAGCAGGACGGTGCGACGCGCGCGATCGCCCAGAGCATCGGCGGCGTGACGCACGCCGCACGCGAGATGAGCGCGCGCATCGCTTCCGTCTCGACCGACGCGCGCGGTGCGGGCGAGCTTGCCGGCCGCACCCAGGCGGAGACGGCGAGCCTGGCGGCCAACACCGAGGCGCTGAAGTCGCAGGTCGTGGCGATCCTGCGCACCTCCGTTCCCGAGGTTGACCGCCGCGAGGAGCGCCGCCAGCCGGCAGCCGGCGAGGCGACGCTGTCGCTCGGCGCCGACCGCTTCTCGGTGCGCGTCCTCGACGTCGGGCCCGGTGGGGCAGGGCTTGGCGGCGTCCCGCAGGCGAGGGTCGGCCAGCGCGGCGTGCTGTCGCTACCGGGGCGGCCAGCACTGCAGGTCGAAGTGAGGCATGTGAGCGACGGGCGTGTTGGCGTGGCCTTCGCGGCGGGAGCGGCGATCGCTGCCTGAACAACGGCGGGGCGGCAGGCAGATGTGCCTGTCGCTCCGGCTTCCCGGTGGGCTGCGCCCTCAGCCCTTGCCTTCGAAGAACTCGCGGACCTTGGCGAAGAAGCCCGCACTTTCCGGGCTCGACTTGTCGTCCGCCTTCTCCGCCTCCTCCTCGAAGGCGCGGAGAAGCTCCTGCTGCTTCTTCGTCAGGTTCATCGGCGTCTCGACCGCGACCTGGATGTAGAGGTCGCCGCGGGCTGACGACCCGAGCTGCGTCATGCCCTTGCCGCGCAGGCGGAACTGGTCGCCCGTCTGCGTGCCTGGCGTGATCGTCACCTTGGCGCGGCCGCCCTCGACCGTCGGCACCTCGATCGACCCGCCGAGCGAGGCGGCCGTCATGCGCAGCGGCACGCGGCAGTAGAGGTTGGCCCCCTCGCGCTGGAACAGCTTGTGCGGGCGGACCATGACGTTGACGTAGAGATCGCCGGCCGTCGCGCCGCGCAGGCCCGCCTCGCCCGCGCCAGTGACGCGCATGCGCGTGCCGTCCTCGACGCCTGCGGGAATATCCACATTCAGCGTCCGCTCGCGCTGCACGCGGCCGGCACCTGCGCAGATCTTGCAGGGGTCCTTGACCACCTTGCCGGTGCCGCCGCAGGTGGGGCAGGTGCGCTCGATGAGGAAGAAGCCCTGCTGCGCGCGGATCTTGCCCGCGCCGTTGCAGCTCGCACAGGTCTGCGGCGCCACCGCCCCTTCTGAGCCAGAGCCCTTGCAGGCTTCGCAGACGATGGCCGTCGGCACGCGAAGCGTCGCCTTCTTGCCGGCGAAAGCCTCCTCGAGCGAGAGCTCGACGCGCGTCTGGAGGTCAGCGCCGCGGCCGGCTCCGCCGTTGGGTCCGCCCCGGCCGCGGCCGGTCATCAGGTCGCTGAAGATGTCGTCGAACATGTCGGCGAAGGAGCCGCTGTTCTGGAACCCACCGAAGCCGGCACCACCGGGCCCGCGCCCGCCGCCGGCGGAGCCGTCGAAGGCTGCGTGGCCGTAACGGTCATAGGCCGCCCGCTTCTCCGCGTCCTTCAGCACGTCGTACGCCTCGTTCACCTCCTTGAACTTCGCCTCGGCCTTCTTGTCGCCGGGGTTCCGATCGGAGTGATACTGCATCGCGAGCTTGCGATAGGCCTTTTTAAGGTCATCGGCGCTCGCTTCGCGGGCGGCACCGAGCACCGCGTAGAAATCCTGCTTGCTCATGGCTGGACGCCTATTGCGTCAAAAGGGGACCGGCCACCTGGATGCCGGGTCTCGGCATCCAGGTGGCACGCAACGCGATCATCCGCCGTGTGCCTGGCAAGTCAACCAGGGCGGCTCAGGCGGACTTCTTCTTGTTCTTGTCGTCGACGTCCTCGAAATCCGCGTCGACCACCTTGTCGTCCTTCGGCGGCTCGGTGCCGCCTGCCCCTGGGCCAGCCTCTGGCGCAGCGCCGGCCTCCGGGTTCGCCTGCTGCTGGCGGTAGAGCACCTCGCCGAGCTTCATCGAGGCCTGGGCGAGCGTGTCGGTCGCTGCCCGGATGGCATCGATGTCATCGCCGTCCTTCACCGCGTTGAGCGCCGCGAGTGCCTGCTCGGCTGCCTCCTTCTCGGGTGCGCCGCCAAGCTTCTCGGCATTCTCCTTTAGCGTCTTGTCGGTCTGGTGGGCGAGTGCCTCGGCATGGTTGCGCGCCTCGATCGTCTCGCGACGCTTGCGGTCGGCGTCGGCGTTCGCCTCGGCTTCCTTCACCATGCGCTGGATCTCGGCATCCGACAGCCCGCCAGAGGCCTGGATGCGGATCTGCTGCTCCTTGCTGGTGGCCTTGTCCTTGGCCTGGACCGAGACGATGCCGTTGGCATCGATGTCGAACGTCACCTCGATCTGCGGCACGCCGCGTGGTGCGGGCGGGATGCCCACGAGGTCGAACTGGCCCAGCAACTTGTTGTCGGCCGCGATCTCACGCTCGCCCTGGAACACCTTGATGGTCACGGCGTTCTGGCTGTCATCGGCGGTCGAGAAGATCTGGCTTTTCCGCGTCGGGATCGTGGTGTTGCGGTCGATCAGCCGGGTGAACACGCCGCCCAGCGTCTCGATGCCGAGCGACAGCGGCGTCACGTCGAGCAGGACGACGTCCTTCACCTCGCCCTTCAGCACCGCACCCTGGACCGCCGCGCCGATCGCCACCACCTCGTCGGGGTTGACGTTGCGGGCAGGCTCGCGGCCGAAGAAGGTCTTCACCGTCTCGAAGATCTTCGGCATGCGGGTCATGCCGCCGACGAGGATCACCTCGTCGATTTCGGCCGCCGACACGCCGGCATCCTTCAGCGCCGACTTGCAGGGCTCGAGCGTCTTGGCGATCAGGTCATCGACCAGCGCCTCGAGCTTGGCGCGGCTGAGCTTCACCACAAGGTGCTTGGGGCCGGAGGCATCGGCGGTGATGAAGGGCAGGTTGATCTCGGTCTCCTTGGCGGAGGAGAGCTCGATCTTGGCCTTCTCGGCGGCTTCCTTCAGGCGCTGGAGGGCCAGCTTGTCGTTGCGCAGGTCGATGCCCTGGTCGCGCTTGAACTCGTCCGCCAGGTAGTCGATCACGCGCTTGTCGAAATCCTCGCCGCCGAGGAACGTGTCGCCATTCGTGCTCTTCACCTCGAACACCCCGTCCTCGATCTCGAGGATGGAGATGTCGAACGTGCCGCCGCCCAGGTCATACACCGCGACGGTGCCGGCCTTCTTCTTCTCGAGCCCGTAGGCCAGAGCCGCGGCCGTCGGCTCGTTGATGATGCGGAGCACCTCGAGCCCGGCGATGCGGCCTGCGTCCTTCGTTGCCTGGCGCTGGCTGTCGTTGAAGTAGGCCGGAACGGTGATGACGGCCTGCGTCACCTTCTCGCCGAGATAGGCCTCGGCGGTTTCCTTCATCTTGCCGAGGATGAAGGCGCTGATCTGGGAGGGCGAATACTTCTCGCCGCGCGCCTCGACCCACGCATCGCCGCCATCAGCCTTGACGATGCGATAGGGCACCATGCCGATGTCCTTCGCGACCATCGGGTCATCGAAGCGGCGGCCGATCAGGCGCTTGACGGCATAGAGGGTGTTCAGCGGGTTGGTCACGCCCTGGCGCTTCGCTGCCTGGCCGACCAGCCGCTCGCCACTGTCGGCGAAGGCGACCATCGACGGCGTCGTGCGCGCACCCTCGCTGTTCTCGATGACGCGGACATCCTTGCCCTCGAGGATCGCCACGCAGCTGTTCGTGGTGCCGAGGTCGATGCCGATGACCTTACTCATGTTCTTCTCCTGTTCCGGCGAGACCGGGCGGCCCGTTCAGGCACCACGCCGTCCCCCACTGTCCTGGTTCCCAGCGGCAGGCATGCCGCAGATGACGTCGTGCATGTATTCAGCACCCTCTGCCCCGACAAGGGGAGCGGGTGACAATGGAGGGAGAACCCTCACGCCTTCGTATCGAGCGCCGCACCAGGCTCGGCGCCCGGTGCTGCCGGCTGGTCGGCCGAGGCGCCCTTGGAGACGACCACCATGGCGGGCTTGAGCAGCCTCCCATTCAGCGTCCAGGCCGGCGTCCAGGCCTGGATGACATGGCCCTGCGGCACATCCGGCGACGGCGCCTCGGCCATCGCCTGGTGGAGCTCGGGGTCGAACTTCACCCCGGCCGCCTCGACGCGGGCCACGCCGTTGCGTTCGAGCGCACCCTGGAAGCTGCGGCCGATCGCGGCCACGCCCTCGCGCAGCTTGCCTACGATCTCAGGCTCGTCATCCGCCGGGGGCGGGAGGGAGGCGAGCGCGCGCTCGAGGTTCTCGGCGGCGTCGGCCACGTCACGGGCGAACTTCGTCACGGCATAGGCGCGCGCGTCGTCCACCTCGCGGCGGGTGCGGTTGCGCACGTTCTGCGTCTCGGCTTCGGCGCGCAGCCACTTGTCCTTGTACTCGGCCGCCTCGTCCTCCAGCGCCTTGATGCGCTGGGCCGCCTCGGCCATCAGCGTCTCGGGCGAGGTCTGGGTCAGGCCTTCGCGCAGCATCTCTCCCTCCGGGCCCAGGGGGGACGAAGGGGGCTGCGACGAGGAGGGGGTCTTGGCGTTGTCTGATGTGTCCTGCATGGCGGCGCACACTTAAGCGTATGGCGCGGTGAAGGGAAGGGCGGGCGCGTCAGGGGTGCATCAGGCGCAGGCCGCGCGTCCCACCCGTTCAGGCGGCGCGGCGGGCCGGGAAGGGCATCGCGGGCAGGGCGGGCGCTGCCTTGGCCGGGCGTGCGGTGGGCACGAGGCCGGCGAGCATCGCACCCCAGCGCCAGGGGCGCATCGCCTCGGCCCGCGCCGCCGCCATCGCCTCGGGCAGCACCTCGAGCACCAGGAACGGCTCGACCGTGACGGCGACCACTGCGTGGCCAACGGCGTTGCCTGCCTCGCCGAAGCGCCGCTCATGCCGGCTCGCCCAGGTCTCGGTTGCAGCGAGCGCATGCACGGCGGTCTCCGACAGCCGCGTGGTGATGGCGACGCGCGCCTCGGGTCGCGGCAGCAGCGCTTCGCGCACCAGCACGCTGGCGCTGCCCCCGGCATCGGCGAAGGCGATCCAACTTCCAGGCCAACTTCCGGGCCAACCGCCCGAAAGGTCGGGGATCGGCATCGCCTCGGTGCCCCAGAGGAGGGCGAGGAAGCGGGCGACCCGCTCGGGCTCTGTTGCGTGGATGGTGGTGTCGATCAGCATGGCGTCCCTCGTTGTTCGTATCGTTCGCAAAGTTCTTGTTGTTCGCAGGGTTCTTGTTGTTCTCAGGCGAACGAGTGGTGCCAGCCGTATGTTCCCGCCGTGTTTCCGCGCCGTGGCCGAACGCGTTTCCATTGTTTCGGGGGCGTGACATGACGCACGCCGCGCGGCATGCGCGGCATGCGCGGCATGCGCGGCCTCAGTGGCCCAACGCGTCACCGATCCGGCCAAGCACGTGCGCCGGGCTTGCCTCCAGCGCGCCCGGGGGGAGGGCGAGCGTGTCGACGAGGCTCGCGCCATGGATGCCGGCGAGGCCATGCAGGCATGACCAGATGAACAGCGCATCGAGCACGATCGCCTTGTCATCAGGCTGCTCGCCGCGCGCCGCCGCCCGCCGCCTCAGCCCGTCGCACAGCAGCGCGAAGGCATGGCGCGCCTCGGCCATCATCTCGGGGTGCGCGCGCCCGTCCGGCAGCGGCGTGCCGAACATCAGCCGGTATTCGAGCGGGTGGGCGCGGGCATAGTCCAGATAGGCGAGCCCCATGCCGCCGAGATCGGCATCGGCATCGTCGCTGCGCGGATTGCGGTCGAGGAAGCGGGCGAAGGCGGCGAAGGCGCGCGCGACGATGGCGGCGAGGATGTGGTCACGGCTCGGGAAGTGCTTGTAGGGCGCCTGGTGGGAGACGCCGAGGCGTCGCGCGACCTCGCGCAGGCTCAGGCGCTCGACGCCGTCGCCGGCGACGATCGCCATGGCCTCGGCGATGCACGCCTCCCGCAGGTCTCTGTCCGGTCTGGCCACGCGCGCTGTTCCATGGTCGGGGATCGCTATCGATACCCCTGTCCGCGGCGGGCGAGCGCGTCAAGCGCCTCGGGCCAGGGCGGCGGCCCGGCATCGCGCGCCCGCGTCAGCCGCGCGAAACGCACGGAGGCGATCGCCGGGTCGCCGGCCGCCATGGCGCTGCGATGCGCCGAGGCGCCGACGAAGCGATCGAGCGCTTCCTCGCTGTCCCACACCGTCATGGTCCAGGCCGTGTTGCCGAGGAGCTCCCGCCTCAGCGCATAGCCGAGCAGGCCGGGCTGTGACGGCAGGCTGCGCTCGACCTCCCGGACGCCATCCCAGAACGCCGCACGGCTGGCGCGGTCTCCCCCGAGCCTGGCCTCGGTGATCGCCACCAGGGCGGCGTCGGCGCTGGCGTCAGCCGGCGCCTGGCCGACCTCGCGATAGGGCGTGGCGATGGCGCAGCCGCCGAGGGCGCCCAACAGCAGCGCGATTCCGGCCCAGCGTTTCAGGCAGGCGGGGGGAAGTGTCGGCATGGGCGAAGCCCTCCAAGTTGACAGCGTCAACCAGAGGGGTAAGGAAGATAGTAGACGGTGTCAACCGCCCCAGAGGATATCACCCAAGCAGCCGGCCGATCACCTTGGCGGTGTAGTCGACGGCCGGGATGATCCGCGCGTAGTTGATCCGCGTCGGGCCGATCACGCCGATCGCGCCGACGATGCGGTCACGCGCATTGCGGTAGGGGGCGACGATCATGGTCACGCCCGCTGCCTCGAACAGCCTGTTCTCGGCGCCGATGAAGATCTGCACGCCCTCGGATTCCTGCGCGAGCTCGAGCAGGCGCAGCAGCGTCTCCTTCGCCTCCAGCCGCTCGAACAGGCCGCGGATGGTCTCGAGCCGTTCGAGCGCCGTCACGTCGGCGAGCAGGCTCGCCTGGCCGCGCACGATCAGCGCCCGCCCCGCACCCGCCTGGGTACCCGCCTGGGTCGCGAGCCCTGCCTCGACCACCTTGCTCGTCAGGTCGTCGAGCTCCGTCCGATGGGCGGAGATCTCCTCCTCGATCGCCTTGCGGGCGTCCTCGAGCGTGCGGCCGGCGAGGCGCGAATTCACGTAGTTGCCCGCCTGGATCAGTGCCGAGGGCGGCAATCCCAGCGGCGCCTCGATCACCCGGTTCTCGACCTGGCCGTCCTCCGTCACGAGAACCACCAGCACCCGGCCCGGGCCGAGCGAGACGAACTCGACATGCTTCAGCGCCGCCTCGGAGGTCGGTGCAAGCACGAGGCCCGCCGCGTGGGAGAGGCCGGCGAGCAGGCCGGAGGCTTCCGCCAGCACCTCCTCGATCGACCGCCCCTCCGCCTTGCAGCGGGCGGCGATCGCCTCCTCCTCCTCCGGGCTCAGCGCGCCACGTTCGAGCAGGCCGTCGACGAACATGCGCAACCCACGGTCGGTCGGCAGCCGGCCGGCCGAGGTGTGGGGCGCGAAGATCAGCCCGCTTTCCTCGAGATCGGCCATCACGTTGCGGATGGTGGCGGGCGAGAGCGTCATCGGCAGGCGGCGCGAGAGGGTGCGGGAGCCGACCGGCTCGCCCGTCGCGACATAGGCCTCGACGATCTCGCGCAGGATCACAGCCGATCGGCCAGGCAGGCCGGGACCGCCAGGCTCGTCACGCCGCGTCTGGTCGTTTGCCATGTTGAATAAGTATGGACGCAATGGCGGTGGGTCAACGAAGCCGATCTGGCCAACCGGCTCCCGCCGCCCCTATTGTCCGCCTTCCCCGTTGCCCGCCCCGCCGGCACACGACACGCACACGAAGAAAAGGCCGCCCATGCGCCCCTCAGGCCGCGCCCACGATGCGCTCCGCCCCGTCACCCTCGAAACCGGCGTCTCGCGTCACGCGGAAGGCTCCTGCTTCGTGAAGTTCGGCAACACCCACGTCCTCTGCACCGCATCGGTCGAGGGCAAGGTGCCGCCCTTCCTGCGCAACCAGGGCCAGGGCTGGATCACGGCCGAATACGGCATGCTGCCACGCTCGACCCACACGCGGAGTGACCGCGAGGCGGCGCGCGGCAAGCAATCGGGCCGCACGCAGGAGATCCAGCGGCTGATCGGCCGGTCGCTGCGCACGGTGATCGACCTCAAGGCGATGGGCGAGATGACCGTCACGCTCGACTGCGACGTGATCCAGGCCGATGGCGGCACGCGCACCGCCGCGATCACCGGCGCGTGGGTGGCGCTGTCCTGCGCCTTCAACAAGCTCGTGCGGTCACGCGTGCTGAATTCAACGCCGATCAGGGGCCAGGTCGCGGCGATCTCCTGCGGCATCTACAAGGGTGCTGCCGTGCTCGACCTCGACTACGCCGAGGACAGCGAGGCGGAGGCGGACGGGAATTTCGTTCTGACGGCGGGCGGCGGCATCGTCGAGGTGCAGGCGACGGCCGAGCGTCGCCCGATCACCCAGCGCGAGATCGACGAGTTGATGGCGCTCGCCCGCGGCGGCTGCTCGGCGCTGTTCGACCTCCAGAAGGAAGCCGTGAATGGCTGAACGTCGCCTCGCGCGGGGGCAGCGCCTGGTCATCGCCACGCACAATGCCGGCAAGCTCGCCGAGATCGGCGCGCTGCTCGCCCCCTACGGCATCGAGACGATCGGCGCCGGCGCGCTCGGGCTGCCTGAGCCGGATGAGACGGGGGAGACCTTCGCCGCCAACGCAACGATCAAGGCTGTTGCGGCGGCGAAAGCGTCAGGCCTGCCGGCGCTGGCCGATGACAGCGGCTTCTGCATCGCCGCGCTGCGTGGCGGCCCCGGCGTGCGCACGGCCGATGCCGCGATGCTGCCCGGTGGCGGGCGCGACTATGCCGTCGGCATGGCACGCGTGCGCGCCAATTGCGGCGAGCCCGACGACGTGGGCGCCTGGTTCGTCTGCGTTCTCGCGCTCGCCTGGCCCGATGGCGAGGTGGAGGTGTTCGAGGGGCGGGTGGACGGCGCCTGGGTGTGGCCGCCGCGCGGGGCCAACGGTTTCGGCTTCGACCCGATGTTCGTTCCCGCCGGCCATGTCGAGACCTTCGGCGAGATGGACCCCGCCACCAAGCATGCGATCAGCCACCGCGCCGCGGCGTTCGCGCTGTTCGAGGCGAAGGCGCTGTAGGCGAGCTTCCCGGCGAACCGTTCCGGGTGCAAACTATCCGGCAGGAACAACCCGGAGGAAGCAACCCATGTCGATCACCCGCCGCGCGGCGCTCACCGCGCCAGCACTCCTGCTCGCCGCGCCCGTCGCCCCGAAGGTCGCATTCGGCCAGGCTGCCTTTCCCAACCGCGCGGTGCGCATGGTCGTGCCCTACACGCCAGGGGGCGTGAGCGACATCACCGCGCGCCTGATCGCCGAACCGATGGCGGCACGCTTCGGCCATCCCGTTCCGGTCGAGAACCGGCCTGGCGCCGATGGCATCATCGGCACCGACCTCGTGGCCAAGGCAGCGCCCGATGGCCACACGCTCGCCCTCGTCTCGGTCGCGCATCCTGTCAACGCGGCGTTCTACCGCCTCCCGTTCGACACGCTGCGCGACTTCACCTTCATCTCGATGACGACGCGCACGCCCCTCGTGCTCTGCGCGCCGAAGGCATTCGGGCCATCGACGCCGGCGGAGCTCGTCGCCTACGCGAAGGCGAACCCCAAGGGCCACGTGACCTTCGCCGGCACCGGCGGCGTGGTGCGCCTCGCACCCGTTCTGTTCGCGCAGCGTTCCGGCGTCGAGTTCACCTACATCCCCTATCGCGGCTCGACCCAGGCGCACCCTGACCTGATCGCCAACCGCGTGAACATCATGTTCGACACGGTGCCCGCGGCCCTGCCGCACATCCAATCAGGCGCACTGAAGGCGATTGCGACGACAGGGACGCAACGCGCCCCGCAGCTGCCCGATGTGCCGACGATCGGCGAGGCGTTCATGCCGGGCTTCGAGGCCTCGACCTGGGGCATGGTGATGGGACCTGCGCGCATGCCCGCGCCCGTGGTCGCGCGCATCAACGAGGCGGTGGCCGAGGCGCTGAAGCTGCCGGTCGTGATCGACCGCCACCGCATCCTCGGCGCCGAGGTGGTGAGTTCCAGCCCCGAGGAGATCACGCGCTTCGTCGCAGCGGAGCTCGAGAAGTGGGGCGCAGCTGCTGCGGCCGCCGGCATCGAGAAACAGAACGTCTGATCGCGGAACGTTCCACACGCGGGGTTTCGCTGGGCGCGGCGGCGGGCGATGCTCGTCGCCGCAGCCGCGTGAGGGAGCCCGAGCGATGCCGAAAACCCCAGTCTCGTCTGACCGTGCCTGGAAGGCCTCGATGCCGTTTCCCCAGGCCGTGCGTTGCGGCGACACGCTCTACGCCTGCTCGGTCGGCTACAAGCCCGACGGGTCGCTCGAGGGGCCGGACATCACGAGCCAGACGATGCGCACGCTCGAGAACATCAAGGCACTGGTGGAAGCCGCCGGCGGCACGATGAAGGACATCGCGAAGGTGACGCTCTACATCACCGACCGGGCCGATTTCGCCGCGATGAACGCAGTGTTCTGGCAGTACTTCCCGGAGGAGCCGCCGCACCGGGCAACCGTGATCGTCGATCTCGCGACCGAGGGGCTGAAGGTCGAGATCGACGCGACCGCCTGGCTTGGGAAATAGAGCGCGGGGTCCCCTCATCCTGCCCCTCTCCCCCCGAGGGGGGAGAGGGGACCGTGGGGCCTGCAAGCGCCGCCCCTTGGCGTCACGGAAGGCCTGTGCAAGCTTCGCGCCACCGCGCGCATCGGCGCCCGCGGCACGGGATTCGCATCCGGGACACCATGACCGACACACCGAAACGGGACGCGATCGCGTTCGAACTGTTCCGCAACGCCATCGTCGCGCTGGCCGACGAGATGTCGCTCACGATCTACCGCGCGAGCTACTCGGGCGTGCTGAAGAACATCATGGACTATTCGACCGCGCTCTGTGACGCAGAGGGGCGGCTGGTGGCGCAGGGCCTGTCGCTGCCGGGGCATCTCTGCTCGATCCCGGTCGCGCTCCAGGCCGCGCTCGCCCATTTCGCCGGCGACATCGCCGAGGGCGACGTGATCACGATGAACGATCCGTTCCAGGGCGGCATGCACCTGCCCGACATCTTCGTGTTCCGCCCGCTGTTCCACGAGGGCCGCATCGTGGCCATTGCCGCAACGATCTGCCATCACACCGATGTCGGCGGCCGCGTGGCTGGTTCCAACGCGTCGGACAGCACCGAGATCTACCAGGAAGGCCTGCGCATCCCGCCGCTGAAGCTGCACGAGCGTGGCGTGCCGAACGCGACGCTGCTCGCGATCATCGAGCGCAACGTGCGCGTGCCCGATCGCGTGATGGGCGACCTTCGCGCCCAGCTCGCCGCGTGCGCGATCGCAGAGCGCGGCATGGTCGACCTCGTCGCCGCGCACGGGCCCGATGCCGTGATGGCGCTGATGCAGGAGGTGACCGACCATACCGAGCGGATGACGCGTGCTGCCATTGCTGCCCTCCCCGACGGCGAGGCCGAGTTCGAGGACTGGATCGACGACGACCAGATCGACGCTGGCGTGCCGATCCGCCTTTTCTGCCGCGTGACGAAGCGCGGCGACCGCATGGTGATGGACTGGACGGGCTCGTCGCCGCAGGTGAAGGGTGCGATCAACAACACGCTGTCGTACACGCGCGGCGCCTCGTTCACCGCGGCAAAATGCGTGCTGCCGCCGGAACTCCCGAACAACGATGGCGTGTTCCGCATCGTCGACGTCATCGCCCCGCCAGGCACGATCGCCAATGCCGTGCTGCCTGCGGCCTGCGCCGCGCGCGGCCTCACCGGCTTCCGCATGGTCGATTGCGCGATGGGCGCGCTGGCGATGCTCTACCCCGAGCTGGTCTACGCGGCCTCCGATGGCGGCAATACCGGCATCAGCATCGGCGGATGGACGAAGGAACGACGCCCCTTCATCTATGTCGATTTCCTCTCCGGCGCATGGGGCGGGCGGCCCTGGGCGGATGGTCTCGACGGCAACACGAACATGTTCGCCAACATGGCGAGTCACTCGGCCGAGGTGATCGAGGCGGAGCAGCCTCTTGAGGTCCTCTGCAACGAATTCGTGGCCGACACGGGTGGGGCGGGGAGGTATCGCGGCGGCGTCTCCATCCGGCGTGACTGGCGCTTCCTCGAACACGAGGCCGTTTTGCAGGTCCGCGCCGATCGCCGCACCCACCGCCCCTACGGGCTCTATGGCGGCGAGCCGGGAACGCCCTCGCTCAACATGATGAACCCTGGCACCGAGGCGGAGGCGCTGCTCGCCGCGAAGCTGACGATGACGATCCGCAATGGTGATGTGTTCCGCCACGAGCTGCCAGGTGCCGGCGGCTGGGGCGATCCGCTGACGCGCGACCCGGAGGCGGTGCTCGCCGACGTCGTGCAGGAGCTCGTGACGGCCGATGCGGCCGCGCGCGACTACGGCGTCGTCCTCGTCGCCGGCAAGGTCGACGTGGTGGCGACCGAGGCGATGCGCGAACGCCTCACCGCGGCGCGCGCCTGGACGGCCACACCGCGCGTCTCATGGACACCGTGGCGGGAGGCGGGGCAGTGACCGCGTCCTGGCGCGCCGGCATCGATATCGGCGGCACCTTCACCGACATCGTGCTGCTGTCGGACGAGGGCGCTGTGCGCACGCGCAAGGTTCCCTCGACGGTCGATGACTATGCGCGCGGCATCGTCGAGGGCCTGGCGGTACTCCTGGCCGAAGCCGCGATCGCACCGGACGAGCTTGCGGCCGTGCTGCATGCGACGACGATCGGCTCCAATGCTGTTCTCGAGCGTGGTGGCGCGCGCACCGGCCTGATCACCACCGAAGGCTTCCGCGATACGCTCGAGATCCGCGACCTGCGCATGCCGCGCCTCTACGACGTCGGCTGGACCAAGCCGCCGGCGCTGGTCGAGCGTCGCCACCGCCTCGGCATCGCCGAGCGCACGCGCGCTGACGGAACCATCTCCCGCGCGCCGGACGAGGCCGAGATCGAGGCCGCGATCGGGCGCCTGGTGGACCATGGCATCGAGAGCCTGGCGGTCTGCCTGATCAACGCGCACGCCAACGGCGCGAACGAACGCGTGGTCGCGGCCGTTGCCGCCCGTATCGCACCGTCGCTTCCCGTCTCGCTGAGCCACGTGGTGCTGCCCGAGATCAAGGAGTATCCGCGCACCTCGACCACTGTGATCAACGCCTACCTGCTGCCCGTGGTGCGCGCCTATCTGGCTCGACTCGGCAACGGTATGGTATCGCAACGGATCGCGGCACCGCTGATGCTGATGCAGTCCAATGGCGGGTTGTTGCCGGCCGCACAGGCTGCCTCGCTGCCGATGACGATCGTCGAAAGCGGGCCGGCGGCTGGCGTGATCGGTGCGCGCGCGCTCGCCCAGCGCCTCGGAATTCCCCGGATCGTGACGTTCGACATGGGCGGCACCACCGCCAAGGCAGCGATGGTGGAGGAGGGCGAGGCCGCGCGCGCCGCTGCGTTCCAGGTCGGTGGCGGCATCATGCAGGGCTCGCGCCTGCTCACCGGCGGAGGCTACACGCTGAAGGTGCCTGCGATCGACCTGGCCGAGGTCGGCGCAGGCGGTGGCTCGATCGTGTCGCTCGATGCCGGGGGCGCGCCGAAGGTAGGCCCGCGCAGCGCCGGCTCGCGCCCCGGTCCTGTCTGCTACGGCTTCGGGGGAACCGAGCCCACGATCACCGATTGCGCGCTCGTGCTCGGCTGGCTCGACCCGGCGGGGCTTGCCGGTGGTGCCATCACCCTCGACCGTGACGCCGCCGCCGCGGCGCTCGCGACGCGCATCGCCGCACCGCTCGGCCTCACGCTCGAGGAGGCGGCGCATGGGATGGTGCGCATCGCGGTCGCAACGATGATGCGCGCGATCCGTGCCGTCTCGGTCGAGCGGGGGCGCGATCCGCGGCGCTTCGCGCTGTTCGCGTTCGGTGGCAACGGCCCGCTGCTAGGCGCGGCGATGGCCGAGGAACTCGGCATGGAGGCGGTGATGGTGCCGCCTGCACCGGGGCTCTTCTCCGCGTTCGGTCTGCTCTATGCCGATGTCGAGCATCACCTGTCCGCAACGTTCCGTGGGCGGCTCGACAAGGTGTCGCCCACCTCGTTCGCCGCTGCGCGCAACCAGCTTGCGGCGGAGGCTGCCTCACGGCTTGCCGATGACGGGTTCCCGCCGGCTCGGCAGGCCTTCACGGCAACGGCGGAGCTTCGGTACGTGGGACAGTCATCGGAGTTGCCTGTGGCCCTGCCCGAAGGCGACGCGGCCGCCGTTCTGGCCGCCCTTCCCGCGCTGTTTGCCGCCGTGCACGAACAGGCCTTCGGCTACGCGGCGGGGCCTGCGGAGCCTGTCGAGATCGTCGCCATGCAGATGATCGGCCGCGGCATTCCCGTCCGCCCCCCCGTGCCCGAGCGCGTGGTGACCGATCATCGCGCTGCGGGCGGTGGGTCGCGGCGTGCCTATTTCGGCCCGCACGGCTGGCGCGATGCGCCGCTGCTCTCGCGCGAGAGCGCCGCGGCCGGTGCGATCGGGCCGGCGATCGTCGCCGAGTACGACGCGACCTGCCTCGTCCCGCCAGGCTGGCGCGTGCGCGGCGACGCGGCCGGCAACCTGGTGCTGGAGCGCGGCTAGACCATGATCCGCTGCAGCGGATCATGATCCAGCCCTTTGCCTGCGGGCACTGTCATCCGCCTACGGATCGCACCGCTACTCGTGGAGGCGGATGTGGATCTAGCGGGCAGCCAGAGGGAGCAGGTAGATGACCATGTACGCCGAGATCCATGCCGCGGCGTAGAGGCCGATGGCAAGCCCGCCATCACGCTTGATCTCCCCCGCCCCCGGGAAGCGCGCGAGACGAAAGGCGATGTAGGCGCCGAGTGCCGCCCAGAACCCTGTGGCGAGCAGGATCGAGCGCGTGGTGATCAGCCAGCCGCTGGGCTCGCTCGACAGCATCTCGAACAGCGGGAACGCCGACAGGAACGGCCACGCCGCGAGCGCGGGTGCCGCGAGACACCAGCGAAACAGGCTGCGAACATCGACCCGCGACAGTGACGTGGGGCCGGTCAGGCGCCGCTGCGCGTGCAGCTTCTCTGGCGTCGTCATCGTCGTCAGCACGTCCTCTGCCATGGGTGCATTCCTGCCCGCGCGCACGTGGCCCGGATCGGCGCTTTGGCAAGGCGACGATCTCTGCCACGCGCCACGGGCGCTGGTGCGGCGGCACACCCGCCACCACATCGGTTTCGTGATAGAGCCCATTGCCCTCTACGTCCACTGGCCGTTCTGCGCGGCGCGTTGCCCCTATTGCGACTTCAACAGCCATGTCCGCGACAGGCTGGACGAGCCGCGCTACCGCGCGGCCATCCTGGCCGAGCTCGCGCACGAGGCGGCACTGGTCGGCCCACGCCCGCTCGGCAGCATCTTCTTCGGCGGCGGCACGCCGAGCCTGATGTCGCCCGGGACGGTCGCTGCCGTGGTCGACGCCGCGCGGGCGGCGTTCCCGGCCGACGTGGAGCCGGAGATCACGCTGGAGGCGAACCCGACGAGCGTCGAGCTCGCCAGGCTTGCCGGGTTCCGCGAGGCGGGGGTGAACCGCATCAGCCTCGGCATCCAGGCGCTTGACGACGCGGCACTCGGCTTCCTCGGGCGGCGGCATTCGGCCGCGCAGGCACTCGAGGCGCTCGCCCAGGCGCGCAGCCTGTTCCCGCGCGCGAGCTTTGACCTGATCTACGCCCGCCCGGGCCAGAGCATCTCTGCGTGGCGGGAGGAGGTGCGCCGCGCGCTCGGCTATGGGCTCGACCATCTCTCGCTCTACCAGCTGACGATCGAGCCCGGCACGCCGTTCGAGCGTGCGCATGCGCGCGGCGAGATCGTGCTGCCCGACGATGCCGCGCAGGCGGCGCTGTATGACGCGACGGTGGAGGAGGCGGCGCGCGCCGGCCTCGTTCCCTACGAGGTCTCGAACTACGCGCGACCGGGGGCGGAGAGCCGCCACAACCTCGCCTACTGGACCTACGCCGACTATGCCGGCATCGGCCCCGGTGCGCATGGCCGCCTGCCGCGCGATGGCGTGCCCACCGCGATGGCCCGCATCCGCGCGCCCGAGGCGTGGATGGAGGCGGTGGAGACGCGCGGCCACGGCGTGCGGGAGCAGGAGGCGCTGCCGCCGGAGGCGCGGGCGCGCGAGATGCTGCTGATGGGCCTCAGGCTCACGCGCGGGATCGACCCTGCCCGCTTCGCCGCCCGCGCTGGGATGGGGCTGACCGACGCGCTCGACCCTCGCACCCTCGCGGCAGCGCTCGAGGAAGGTTGGCTCCTCTGGGAGGAGGATGGCGCGCTCGCCGCGACGGCGGCAGGGCGGATGCGGCTCGACGCGCTTCTGCCGGCGCTGGTGCGGTAGGACGTTTCCCCGCGCGGCAGCGTGGCTGCGGCACGACGCGTTTCCTCGGTCCCGGGCCCATCAGACGACCGTCCGGACCAGAGCGCCGATGCCGCCCGTGATCGCCGTTGAGTGGATCCTGCGTCAGGTCATGGGCTCGAGAGCCGGCGCCTTGGGTCGCGCGCGGAACACGAGCCCTGCCGGCCAGGCCGCGATGGCAGCGCCGAGCGGCAGAAGCCAGATGATCCGCGCCTGGTAGCGATCATGCGGCTTGGAGAGCGCGCCGGTCGCGAAGGCGTTCGCCGCCATGCCGAGCAGGATGCAGAGCACGAGGCCGAGGCGCTGCCGGTCGGCCCGGAATGCCGGTCGCCATGCGACAGCGACCAGCAGGATCGCGGACAGGACGAGAACGGCACCATGCAGCCGCAGCGCCGGCGCGGCGAGCCGGGCCAGCGCGCCCTGCATCTGTGCCCCTTGCGCGAACGCCGCGCGCTCCCGCGCCGGGAAGCCGCGGGCGAGCACGCCTTCGCCGAACTGGTCGAGATCGGCCTCGTCGAACATGTCGCCCACGCGCGTTCTGGAAAGCTGCGCGAGGGTGTTGCGGAGTGCCGCGGCGGCGACATCGGCGGGATAGGCGCGCAGCGTGGCCGCCACGACCGCGCGCGCTTCGGGGGCGAGCAGCACGGCACCCATCGGGCGGTGCCGTCCGGCAGCGTCCATCGCCGGCGGGCTGCGCGGGTTCCACAGGAAGTGGTCGCTGTCCATCGGCATGCGATCGATGAAGTCACAGAGATACCAGTCCGAGGCGGGACAGCGGTCGCGCAACGTCCATGTCGCCGGACCGTCTGCCTGGAGCCGGGCGAACAGGAACACCGCGCCGTTGGCCGACAGCGTGACTCGCCCCGTGGCGTGCCAGGTGGTGCCGAGCAGGAACATGATCGCCGCCATGACCGGCAGCGCCGCGCGCAGCGTCGGCTGCCAGCGTCTGCGGATCACGAGCACGAGCATCACCAGCGCCAGCGCCGTCGGCAGGTGCGAGAGGTGAACGGCGATCGCCACCGCGCCGAGGATCCCCGTGCCGGCCATCTCGGCGCGGCTCAGCCTCGCCTCGCCGAAGCCGAGCAGGAACAGGCAGAGCACGACGATGGGTGTGAAGAAATCCGGCATCACCGTCGCTGCGAACCAGGGCGCGGAGGACAGGCCGCCCAGCCCGAGCGCGAGCAGGAGATGGCGCGTGGGCGAAACGACACCGCAGGCAACGCGCTGCGTGAGCCACAGCACCGAGGAGAGGATCAGCCCCTGCGCGGCGACTGAGAGCCACAGGCTGAACCCCTGGTGGAAGAGCCAGAGGAACGGGCCGTATGCGGCCGTCTTGTCCCAGGGCGCCTCGCCCGTGATCGTGTGCAGGAGATACGCTGCCGTATCGACGAAGATGATCGGGTAGCCGTTCAGGAGTGCCGGCCAGACCAGCAGCGGGCTGGCGATGACGATCGCTGCCGCGCGCTCGGCCGATGCCTGGCTGGGCAGGCCGGCTCTCCAGCCTCGTTCCGTATCCGGATGGGCTGCATGGGTCATGGCGGCCTCGTGCCGCGGCCGTGTTATGGGGCCGTGTCATGGGGCCTCGGCATGGGGCCTCTTGACGGGGCGCGTGACGCGGCGAGGCACCCCCTTCGCGAACTTGCCGCGGTTGGGTCGGTTCCCGCGGGCCAGCGTTTTCTTTTGCCCCGGCGCCCTGCTTGCTTGGCCGGGCAGGCGGCCTCCAAGCGGCCAGCCGTGTCGGGCAACCGCGTATTCGACTGCGAGCACCCGGCCCCGACGGGTCCGCATCGCAACCCGGCCCTGTGCACATGTCTGCCAAGTGCTGGTGCCGACACCCGGATTTGAACCGGGGACCTACTGATTACGAATCAGTTGCTCTACCGCTGAGCTATGTCGGCGCACAGGCATGGCTCCAGGGGCAGGGGAACCCCGCCACCGGGCGCGGGCCTTCTACGCCGCGTCGCCCGCTGGCGCAAGCGTTGCCGGCGCAGATCCCGCCACACGCCACACATCGCCAGGCGGGCCCTTGCGGATCGCCGCCACCAGGCTCCGCACCTCCTGGCGGGCCGCCACATGGCTCATGCTGAAGGACACGCCTACCCCGGCCTCCTTCACGTCCATCAGCGTCAGGCCCTGGAGGAACAGCTCGCGGAAGATCACCCGCTCGCCGAAGCCCCGCACCGTGCGGAACCCGATGCGCTTGGCGAGCACATCCAAGGTCGCGCCAACGTCCTTCTTGTTGCGCGCCTCGGCTGAGCCGAGGCGATTGCGCATCACGATCCAGTCGAGGCGGCCCCGGTCACGCGCGAAGCGGGCCTTGCGCGCCTCCCACACCATCTCGCTGTAGACGGAGGGGCTCACCACCGCATGGTCGTCTGGGTCCACCCGCGCAAGCATCGAGAAATCGACGAAGCTGTCGTTGATCGGCGTGATCAGCGTGTCGGCCCGCGCGTGGCCGAGGCGCGAGAGATGCGTGTCGGAGCCTGGGCTGTCGATCACCACGAAATCGTTCTGCGGCGAGAGCGCTGCCATCGCCGCGGCAAGCCCGGCCTTCTCCTCGGCTTCCGCCTCCGTGCGGCGGTCGGCCTCACTCCGGTGCACCGCGCGCGCCTCCGGCAACGGCAGCGCCACGCCCTTCGACGCGGCGAAATGGGCGCGCGCCTCGAGATAGCGCGTCAACGTCGCCTGGCGTGCGTCGAGGTCGATCGCGCCAACGCTGTAGCCTTCGCGGAGAAGGGCCACGATCACGTGCATCGCGGCGGTGGACTTGCCCGAGCCCCCCTTCTCGTTGCCGAGAACGATCACATGCGCACGACGCTCGATGCCGACGGATTGCATGAACGCCCTCAGAGCCCGGGGACGGAGGCGATCATCAGCGGCGGCCTTTGCACCGCTGCCGCCACGCTCCCCCAGCGCAGCGAGGCGACCGAGCCGCACTCCCCGCAAACCGGCGCCCACGCCTCATGCCGCGCACCGCACACGCCGCACCACCAGGCTGGCTCCGCCTGCGCGGCGGCTGCCTCGTGCAGGTGAAGCTCTGCCTCCGCGCGGCCCGCTTCGGTATCGCCATGCTCTGCGGTCGCGATCTCCGCCAGCATCAGGAAAACCCGCCGGTCACCGAGCCCTGCCTCGCGGGCCAGCACGAGATGGCGGCGCGCCTTGGCCCAGAGACCTGCCTCGCGCGCGGCCTGCGCTGCCATCAGCTCCGCCTCGCCCTGGCCCCGGGCGTAGCCGGCCAGCGCCTCGACGCGGCGTGAGCGTTCGGTCGCGTTCTCGCGCGGTCGCGGGGCGAGCGCCAGTGCCGCCAGCATCGGGTGGGCGGCAGCGATCATGCCACGTTCGAGTGCGCCTTCCGCCCGCCGCCGCTGGCCCCGCGCCTCGAGCGCCGCGACGCGGGCCGCGTGCGCCGCCGGAAGCCCGGGCGCGAGCTCGACCGACTCCTCGA
>NZ_JALHPR010000039.1 GCF_022842375.1 Elioraea sp.
GGCGAGCCTGGCGGCGAGCGGCATCGGCTGGCCTTCGGGCGGCGTGATCGTCGCGAGCCTGCCGGGCGATGCCGCCGCGGCGGGCGCGGCGGCAACGGCGGACGCGGCGGCGGGCGTGGCTCCGGCAATGGCGGTCGGCGCGGAATAGTCGGTCGCGCCGATGATCTCCTCGGCCAGGGCGCCGACGGCAGACGCGATCGCCCCGATCGGCCCGCCCATCAACAGGCCGCCGAGCGCGCGCATGGCAGGCTGGATCGCCTCGCCGGTGATCTGCCGGTAGACCCAGCCGACGACGGGGATGTGGTGCAGCGGGTTCAGGGCGGAGAGGAACTCACCGAATGTCATCTCCGCCGGCATCGGCGCGATCTCGTCGCGGCCGAGCGGCGGGCCGGCGAGAGCGGGGCGCTCAGCGGCGGTTGGTGCTGAAGGGGCGGCGACGGCGGTCATGCAAACGCCTTCGCAACGGCCGTGCCAGCGCGCAAGCTGTTGGAATGACTGGGCTCAGCAACCGCCCCGGCATGGCTTGCCGGGCATAATCGGCCTGTTCAGGCCTTCAGGTAGGGCTCGACCCTGCCGTTGAGCTTCATGGTCAGCGGCTGGCCGCGCCGGTCGACCGCCTTGCCGACGGAAACGCGGATCCAGCCCTCGGTGACGCTGTACTCGACCACGTTGGTCTTCTCGGCGCCGTTGAAGCGGATGCCGATGCCGCGCTCGAGCAGGGCGGCATCGTAGTGCGGGCTCGCCGGGTCGGACGACAGCCGGTCGGGGAGGGTGGGCGGCGGGGGTGCTGGCTCGTCTGTCATGCGGCCCGGAGATACAGCACCCAGCCCAACCGGAACAGGTGGATCAGAAGAGGTGGCCGAACCGCTCTGCCTTCGTCTGGAGGTAGCGGGCGTTGTGCTGCGTCGGCGGGAAGGCGTGCGCCACGCGGTTGGCCACGGCGATGCCGCAGGCCTCCAGCGCCGCCACCTTGTCCGGGTTGTTGGTCAGCACGCGCGCGGCGTCGAAGCCGAGGTCGCGCAGCATCGACGCGGCGATCATGAAGTTCCGCTCATCCGCGCCATAGCCGAGGCGGGTGTTCGCGTCATGCGTGTCGGCGCCACCATCCTGCAACTCGTAGGCGCGGAGCTTGTTGACGAGGCCGATGCCGCGCCCCTCCTGGCTCAGGTACAGCAGCACGCCCGCACCCTCGTCGGCCATCAGCTTCAGCGCGCCGCGCAGCTGCGGCCCGCAATCGCAGCGGAGGGAGCCGAGCAGGTCGCCGGTGAAGCACTCGCTGTGCAGGCGGACGAGCGGCGGCTCGCCGGCCTTCCACGGATCGCCGACGACGATGGCCAGGTGCTCGGTGCCGCCATCGGCGGGGCGGAAGGCGATGATCCGCGTCGCCGCGCTGTCCTCGAGCGGGACGGAGGCTTCGGCCACCCGCGTCAATGTCGCGGCCACCATGTCGGGATAGCCAAGCACCTTCGCAGCGGGAACCGACAGCAGGTCCTGGCGGCGCGCGAAGCCTGCCGCATCGCCAGCGGTGTCGACCGGTGCGACCACGACCGCCGGCAGCAGGCGGGCGAGCTTGGCGAGCTGGATCGCCGCGGCCGCGCCCTGGGCAGGGGCAGGGCCGGCGAGGTCGGGTCGCTGCGTCGGCTGTTCCGCCGTCGGATCGGCCAGCGCGCGGAGCTGGGAGGGCGTGACGCCCGCGGGGAGGCGGAAGGCGACGGCGGCAACGTCGGCCCCGCCCGGGGCAGGACCCTGCAGGACGGCAGCGGCACGGGCCGGGGCGAGCAGCAGCAGCGGCGCCTGGGCGCCAAGGGCATCGAGGCGCGCGAGCGTGGCCGGCGAGGCAAGCTCGGCGGCGGCGACGAGCCAGGCGCCATCCTCGGCCAGCAGCAGCGCGGCAGCGCCCCGGCGTAGTTCGGCGACACAGCGGTGGACGTGGCGCAGCGCGCGCTCGCCCTCAGCCTGGCCGTCGGCCTCCGTTGCCTGGCCGGATGCTGGACCGGATGCGGAACCGGACACAGTGCCGGACACAGTAACTGTCGTGTTCATCGTGGAAGAGCGCCTCTCGGCCGAAACCTCGGCGCCGCGCGTGGCGGTCGGTGACATGGTCGTTCCTTCTTCCCTCGCGGAGTGTGTGAACCGGATCGGGGCGCAAACAAGGCAGACCGGGCCCGGCGAGGTGGCCTTTGGGTGACGGTGTCGTGAAACACACAGTTGGGTGGCGTTGGTGAGATGGTGCAGACCACCACCCCGACAACCTCCGAACGCTGAACAGAGATGCATAGGGGGTGGATGCAGCACTTCACGGGATCGTGCATTGGGTGCCGCTGCATCGTCGCGGGTGCGGACCGACATTGTAGGGGGCCGGGCCGGTGGCCGGGGGCAGCGTTCGATCCCCTGCTCCTGCCCCGGCGCGGCCGGCCGCGCCCTGCCCCCGCTTGTGTGCCTGGGGCTTGCTTGCCTGGGGCTTGCTTGCCTGGGGCTTGCTTGCCTGGAGCTTGCTTGCCTGGGTTGGGAACCGGCTGGCACAGTGTGAGAAGAAACGGGGAAGACATCAGACCATGGCGCTTGCGCGACCCATCCTCATCGTCGACGACGACCGTGCCCTCCGCGAGACGCTGGCAGAGCAGCTTCGGGCCGAGGGCGAGTTTGCCCCGACCGAGGCGGATTGCCTCACGGCCGCCGAGACGCAGTTGGCCGGCGGCGCAGCGGCGCGGTTCGATGCGCTGCTGCTCGACGTGTCCCTGCCCGATGGCGACGGGCGCGACTTCACCCGCCGCATGCGCGCGGCGGGCGTGAAGGTGCCGATCATCATGCTCACCGGCGCCGACACCGAAGCCGACACGATCCGTGGCCTCGACAGCGGCGCGAACGACTATCTCGTGAAGCCGTTCCGGCTCGGCGAACTGCTCGCGCGCCTGCGCCGCCATCTCGCGATCTTCGACAATTCCGACGACGCGGTGTTCACGATCGGGCCATACACGTTCCGCCCGGCGGCGAAGCTGCTGCTGGAAGCCGCGCGCAACCGCAAGATCAGGCTGACGGAGAAGGAAGCCGCGATCCTGAAATATCTCTACCGCGCCGAGGGCAAGCCGGTTGCACGCCAGGTGCTGCTGAACGAGGTGTGGGGCTACAATGCGGCGGTCACCACGCACACGCTCGAAACCCACATCTACCGCCTGCGCCAGAAGGTCGAGCCCGACCCCGCGAACGCCCGCCTGCTGGTGACCGAGAGCGGCGGCTACAAGCTCAACGCCACCTGGGTGCCCCAGCCCGCGTGAGACGACCCGGCGTGCGACAACCCGGCGTGACCGCGCCCACCGCATGACCGACACCCCCGGCCGGGCACGCTTCCTGCTGCTCGGCTGGGTCGCCCTCGGCCTCGCTGCCGGGCTTCTCGCCACCGCGCTCGGCCGGCCTGACGTCGCCGCGCTGGCCTGGGCGGCCGCATCGATCCCCGTTGCCATCAGGGTCGCCATCTCGATCATCCGCGCGCTGGCGGGCGGGCAGCTCGGCGTCGATGTCATCGCGCTCGCTGCCATCGTCGCGGCGCTGGCGCTCGGCGAGAACGCCGCGGCTGCCGTCGTCTCGCTCATGGTCGCGGGCGGCGAGGCGCTCGAAGCCTGGGCCGAGGGCAGGGCGACGCGTGCGTTGGCCGACCTGCTCGCCCGCGCGCCACGCTCCGCCGCGCGCATCGGCGCCGATGGCGTGGTGGAGGTCGCGGTCGCCGAGATCGCCGCGGGCGACCTCCTGCTCGTCCGCCCGGCCGAGACGGTGCCGGTCGACGGCGTGCTGGAGGATGAGGCAGCGGTGCTCGACGAGAGCGTGCTGACCGGCGAGCCGATGCCCGCCTCCTACGCTCGCGCCGCAGGCTTGCGCAGCGGCGGGGTGAATGCCGGGCCCGCCTTCCGCCTTCGCGCCACCGCCGGGGCGGAGGCCTCCACCTACGCCGCGATCGTGCGGCTGACTGAGGCCGCGGCGGCCGAGCGCCCGCCGCTTGCGCGGCTGGCCGACCAGTGGGCGCTGGGCTTCCTCGCCGCGACCGCGCTGCTCGCGGGTGGGGCCTGGATCGTCTCGGGCGATCCCGTGCGTGCGCTCGCCGTTCTCGTCGTCGCGACACCCTGCCCGCTGATCCTCGCGGCACCCATCGCGCTGATGGCCGGCATCGGGCGCGCGGCGCGGCGTGGCATCGTGGTCAAGGGCGGCGGCGCGCTTGAGCGCCTGGCGCGCATCCGCACCGTGCTGTTCGACAAGACCGGCACGCTGACGCCGGGGCGGCCAAGGCTTGCCGCGGTCGAAACGATCCCGGGCTGGTCACGCGATGAGGCACTGGCCCTCGCCGCCTCGCTCGCGCAGGGCTCGACCCACCCTGTCTCCACTGCCCTGGTGACGGCCGCCGCGGCCCTCGACGTGCCGATGGCCGATACGATCGAGGAACATCCCGGCGGGGGGCTCACCGGCAGCGTCGGCGGGCGACCGGCAGCGCTCGGCAGCGAGGGGTTCCTGCATGGCCGTGGCCTCGGGCCGGCGGATGGGCTGGGCGCCGCCGCGAGCCTCGCCGCTGCCGGCAGCATCGCCTGGCTCGCGGCCGATGGCGGTGCCGTCGCTGCCTTCGTGATGGCCGATGGCGTGCGGCCGGAAGCGCCGCGCGCGGTGCGGCTGCTGCGTGCGGCCGGCGTGACGCGCCTGGTGATGGTGACGGGTGACCGCGCCGCGGCGGCAACGCCGATCGCGGCAGCGCTGCGCCTCGATGCCGTGCTCGCCGACCTTTCGCCCGAGGACAAGATCGCCACCGTGCGCACCGAGCGCGCCCGCGCACCGGCGGCGATGGTGGGCGATGGCGTGAACGACGCGCCAGCCCTCGCCGCGGCCGATGTCGGCATTGCCATGGGCGCGCACGGCACCGCGGCAGCGGCGGAGGCAGCCGATGTCGTGCTGATGGTTGATCGTCTCGACCGCGTGGCCGAGGCGGTGGCGATCGCGGTGAGGAGCCGCCGCATCGCGTTGCAGGCGATCATGCTCGGCATGGGGCTGTCGGGCATCGCGATGATCGCCGCGGCACTCGGCCACCTGCCGCCGCTGGCCGGCGCGCTGGTGCAGGAGGCGATCGACGTTGCCGCGATCCTGTTCGCCCTCACAGCACTTCGCCCTGGCCGCGATGACAGCGCCGTGGGCACGCTCGCCGACACCGCCGGGCTTGCCGCGCGCACGGCGGAGCATGCCGGGTTCCGTGTGCTGGCCGCGCATCTCCGCGAGGCGGGCGATGCGGTGTCGGACGGCGCCGTTGCGTTGCCGCGCATTGCCGCCGCGGAAGCTGCGCTGCGGGCCGAGGTGCTGCCGCACCAGCACGCGGAGGAGGAGGCGCTGTACCCCGCAGTCGCGCGCGAGCTCGGCGGGCGTGATCCGATGGCAGCGCTGTCGCGCATGCATGCCGAGATCGAGACGGTCACGGCACGTCTCGGCGCCCTCATGGCACTGGCGTCGGAACCGGATGGATGGGACCGCGCCGCACCTGAGCTTCGCCGCGCGCTGTTCACGCTCGAGGCGCTGCTGACGTTGCACCTCGCCGCCGAGGAGGAAGTGCTCGCCGAAGTCTCCCCGGAGCTCGGGCGGCCGGCAGTCAGCGTGCCGATGCCTGCACGACGGCGCGCGGTTCCGCCGCAATGAACACGTCCAGCATCTGCCCGACCGTGACGGGCAGCGCGCCAGGGTCGAGGCGGTAGATCACCTCGACCACGCGGGTGTCCACGCGCTCGCCGGGTGCGTTGCTCAGGAACCGTTTCGCCCGCGCAAGCGGTTCGATGCGCACGAAGTCGAGTGGGGCGGAGCGTGAGCCATCGCCACGCAGGAAGCCGCGCGCCGTGGCGGTGGACATCAGGCGGTGCGCGTCGGTCTCGTCCACCTGCACGCGCACGTGCAGCGGGTCGATCGCGCCGAACACCACCAGCGGATCAGACAACGCCGCACCCTGCGCGTACTCGCCGGGGCGGACGTTGACGCGCAGCACCGTTCCGGCGAAGGGCGCGCGGAGCACGGTCTTGTCGAGGTCGACGGCGGCACGGTCGCGCTGCGCCGCCGCGCGGGCTGTCGCTGCCTCGGCCGAGGCGATGCGGGCCTCGGCGAGCCTGATCTGCGCCTCCGCCTTGCGGCTGTCGGCCACCGCCGTCTCGATGCGCTGGCGCGAGGCGGCGATGTCGGTGCGCGCAAGGCTTCGGTAGCGCGCGGCGTCGGCGGCGGCGCGGTCACGCTCTGCCCACGCCGCGGCGAGCGAGGCCTCGGCTTCCGCACGGTCGGCCACCGTGGCGGCGAGCGAGGCGACGGCTTCCGCCAGCGCTGCGCGAAGGCGGCGATCGTCGAGCGAGAACAGCGGTGCGCCCTGTGCCAGCGCGTCGCCCGGCCGCACATGCACGGCGGAGACGAGCCCCGAGAGGTCGGTGCCGATCGCCACCGTCTCGCTGGCGGGCTCGATCTCGCCAAGGCCCGCGACAGCGGCGGCGTAGGGATTCGAGACCGGAACGGAGGGTGGCGCGGTGCGTTCCGGCGCGCCCGGCTGGCCCATGATCGACCAGGTGGTGAACAGCGCGCCACCGAGGGCGAGCGTGGGGAGGATGAGGGCTGAGAGAGAGCGTTTCGACATGCGTCGGTCCTCAATGCGACAGGGCGCGGATGGCGGCCGGCTCATCCAGCACGCGCGTCACGCGGCCGTCCTCCATCTCGGCCAGGCGATCGGCGAAGCCGTAGATGCGCGGATCATGCGTGACGACGACGACGGCGCGGTGGGGGTCGCGCGCGGCGTCGCGCAGCAATTCCATCGCCGCGCGGCCCGAGGCGGCGTCGAGAGCGGCGGTGGGCTCGTCGCACACGATGAAGGCGGGGTCGTGCACCAGCGCGCGGGCGATCGCCACGCGCTGCATCTGCCCGCCCGAAAGCTGCCGCGGCTGCTTGCCCGCATGCGGCCCCATGCCGAGGCGCTCGAGCACCAGGCGCGCCTTCTTCTCGGCCGCACCAAGACGTTCGCCGCGCGCAACGAGAGGGACGGCGGCGTTCTCGGCGGCGGTGAGCGAGGGCAGCAGGTTGTACTGCTGGAAGATGAACCCCACCGTCTCGCGCCGGAACGCAGCGAGCTTCCTGGCCGACAATCCGCCGAGCGCGCGGCCGCCGACGCGCACCTCGCCCTCGGTGGCCGAGAGGATGCCTGCGAGGATGGAGATCAGCGTCGTCTTGCCGCAGCCAGAGGGGCCGACGACGAGCATGAGCTCGCCCGCCCGCACGTCGAGGTCGATGCCGTGCAGCACGCGCAGGCTCTCGTCGCCGGCCGCGAAATCCTTCACCACGCCCCGCGCCTGGACGATGGGTGCCTCCACCACCGCGCTCATGTGCGGAACACCACGGCGGGGTCGAGCACGAGCGCGCGGCGGATGGCGAGCAGGGCGGAGCCGACGATGATGAGCGCCACGGCAACCGCCGTTCCCGCCGCCACCTGCCAGACGAGGAAGAAGCCGCGGAGGTCGACATTCGTGCGGCTCGTGATCTCGAAGAACGCCGCCGCCATGCCGATGCCGATGCCGAAGCCGAGGATGCCGATCGCCGCACCCTGAAGCAGCACCATCCGGAGGATCGTTCCGTTGGCGACACCCATCGCCTTCAGCGCGCCGAACTGCCGCAGGTTCTCGAGCACGAAGATGGAGAAGGTCTGCCCGACCACGGCGGCGCCGACGACGAAGCCGAGGATGACGGTGATGCCGAAATTGATCGGGATGCCGGTGCGCTGCAGGTAGTAGCGGATCGTTTCCCACGCGAACTGGCGCCACGGCAGCGCCTTCAGCCCCGTCTCGGCGGCGATGCGCGCAGCGAGGGCGGCATGATCCTCGCCGGCCTGGGCGCGCACGAGGATGTAGGACAGCGGCTTGCGCGGCGGCGGGGCGAAGCGCAACGCCTCGGAATAGCGCGTATAGACGACGGGGAAGGTGGTGAAGGGGGCCGAGGTCTCCGCCGTGCCGACGATGGTGGCACGCCTGTCGGCCATCTCGAGCGTCCGGCCCACATCCGATCGCCGCGGCGAGCCCGTTTCCGAGCCTTTCTCCCCTGGCCAGATGAACAGCGCGCCGACGCGGTCGATCACCACGGCGCCTGGGCGGCGCAGATCCTCGACCGAGCCTTCGATCATGCGCGACGGCGCACCCGCCAGCGTCGCGTCATCGACGCCGAGCACGAACACCTGCTGCAGCCGCCCATCGGGCGCGCGGGCGACGGAGAGCGCCTTGAAGAACGGCGCGGCCCATTCCACGCCCGGCACGGAGCGCACGCGCCACAGCGCACTCTCGGGCAGCGGCTCGGTCTCATCGACGTAGATGATGCGCGGGTCCATTACCCAGAGATCGGCGTCGGTCACGTCGATCACCTGGGCTGCCGTGCGCAGCATCAGGCCCACGAAGATCGAGGCCTGCTGCGTCATGAGCATCACGGCGAAGGCGACGCCGAAGACGAGGCCGAGATACTTGGCCCTGTCCCCCGTCAACATCCGCCACGCGATCGCGCCCACCGCATGCTCCTGAACGTAGTTCATGTGAACGACGTTCATATAGGGGGATTGCGCGGCGGTGCGCAAGCGCTAATGTGAACGCCGTTCATCCGGTGCGGTGTGGAGGTTGGGTGGCACGGCCTGTCGGCACAGTGGCAACGAACGGCAAGGTGCCGGCGCGCAGGCGCCAGGGCCGCGCGGTCCCGTCGAAGCGCCGCAGCGCCGAGGACAGGCGCACGCAGGTCGTTGCCGCCGCGCGCAAGCTGATGGCGAAGCACGGCGTTGACGGCGTCTCGATGCGTGCGATCGCCAAGGCCGCTGGCGTCTCGCCCGCAGCGCTCTACCTCTACTTCCCCGAGAAGATCGTCCTGATGGCCGCGGTGGTCGATGCCGTGTTCGAAGGCATCCTTGCCAATTTCGCCCGCGCCCGCGAGGCGGCGGCGGGCTCGCGCGACCCGTTCGCCCGGGTCGCGGCGCTGATGGACACCTACGTTGCCTGGGGCCTCGCCCACCCCGAGGAGTACCGGCTGCTGTTCATGACGCCGGTGGTCGGCGTTGCCGGCCACCGTCCCGGTGACCCCAAGTGCCGCCCCGTCTCGCCGAACGGGGCCGCGACCTTCGCGGCACTGGCCGAGGAGGTGGCGGCGCTGATGGCCTCGGGCCATGCCCGGAAGGGCGACGCCGCGATGGTGGCGGAGCAGATCTGGGCCTCGGGCCACGGCCTCGTCTCGCTGATGACCACCTTCCCCGAGTTCGAGTGGACAGAGACGCAGGCCCTCTGCGCCGGCATGCGCGAGACCATCCTCCGCGGCATCGCTGCCTGAGGCTCAGAACCGGTAGCAGGGGGCGAGGGCGCTCCGGATCACGGCGGTCGAGCCGGTGAGCGAGAGTGTTCCCTGCCGCCCGCCATTGATCAGCAGCGGCACGGTGGCATCGTTGCCCGCGAGCAGCCGCGGCAGGCGGGACGCGCTGAGGTCGGCGTACCAGACATTGGGCGCTGCTCCCTGGAGCGGGGCGATCGGTGCATCGATGCGGCCCGAGGGGAAGGCGAAGGCCACGACCGTCTGGCCCGCAGGCGGGCGGGCGCGGAGCGTGAACACCGCGATCGGCGCTGGCCCGTTGCAGACGAGGGCGAAGCCGGCGACGACGCCAGGCCCCGTCGTCATCGCCGCGTTGCCGCGGCCCTGGACGGGTCGAAGCTGCCATGTCGCCGCCGCCCCGGCGCCCGGCACGCCCGCCTGTTGCTGCTGTCGCGGCTGTGGCTCCTGGGGGGCGGTTGCCGCCCCGGCGCGGGCGCCCACCTCCGTGACCGATTGTCCCGCAATGGTGTAGCGCGCGCGGCACCCGTCGCGCGTGCGGGGGCGCTGGCCGCAATGGCTTGGCAGCCACATGGCGGTCAGCACCGGGGGCGACGCCGCGCGGTCGAGTTCCCACGCATGAACGTTCTCGGCATAGGCGCGGCGGAACCCCGACGGTCCCGAAAGGAAGACCTGCAGCGGGCAGGCCTGCCCCGCGCAGAGGGCGGAGGCAGCGCCCTCGCAGTTCAGCCCCTGCACCGAGAGGATGTGGTCGGTCGTTCCATCGCCGTTCAGGTCGCCGCTGGTGATGAACTCCGCCATCGCCGAGGGGCGCCCGCCATAACCCCTGCATTCGGCAAAGAGCTCGTTCTGCGCGGCGATCACGGGCGGGGGGAGCGTCTGGCGCGGCGGTGACTGCGCCGCCGCCCCTCCCGTGAGCAGGAGCAGAAGCAGCGGCATGATCGAGGTTGTTCGCATTGGCCATCCCCCCGTCTCGGGCGAGCTTAGACCCCCTGGCCCCGCGGGCAAGGGCAGGCGATCGCCTGTGCCGGCTTCTCTTCCCCCTCGTCCGCGTTTGCGGGGGGAGAGGGGGGTGGCGGCGGGCAACAGGCCTCTGGCCAGGGGGAGAGGGTGCAAGGGGAGCGTGCGATGGTGCTTCACCCGGGGCCCTGCCTCGGCTACACCCCCCCACCCGGGTCCCCTGGATCCCGGCCCGCGACCCGGCCAGAAACCTCAGCCCAGGACAATGCCATGGGGCCTCGATGAGTTCTGTCTCGGCCACGCATGACCCGGCGAAGCCAGGCGGGTCGGGCACGCCCAAGATCACGCTGCTGCTCGGCGTCCTCGGCGTCGTCTATGGCGACATCGGCACCAGCCCGCTCTACGCCATGAAGGCGTCGCTCAGCCATTTCGCCGAAGGGGGCCTCAGGCAGTCGGACGTGCTCGGCGTCACCAGCCTCGTCGTCTGGTCGCTCATCATCATCGTGACGGTGAAGTACATCGGCATCGTCACGCGAGCAGACAACAAGGGCGAGGGCGGCATCCTCGCGCTGATGGCCCTGGCCACCCGCGCGCTGCCGGCCGGGCCGCTCCGGCGAACCGCGACGCTGATCGGCATCGCCGGGGCGAGCCTGTTCGTCGGCGACGGCGCGATCACGCCGGCGATCTCAGTGCTGTCGGCGATCGAGGGGCTCGAGGTCGTGAACCCCGCGCTGCACCGCTACGTCGTGCCGCTGTCGGTGATCGTGCTGATCGGTGTGTTTGCGGTCCAGTATCGCGGCTCCGGCGGGGTCGGGCTCATCTATGGGCCGATCACGGCGGTGTGGTTCGCTGTGCTCGCCGTGCTCGGCTTCCTCGAGATCCTGCGCGCGCCCCAGGTGCTGGCCGCCGTCTCGCCGACCTATGGGATGTGGTTCTTCGTCAATCACCCCTGGGAGAGCTTCGTCGCCCTTGGCGCGATCGTGCTGGCCGTCACCGGTGCCGAGGCGCTCTACGCCGACATGGGCCATTTCGGCCGCACGCCCATCGTGCAGGCGTGGCTGTTCCTGGTGCTGCCGTCGCTGCTGCTGAACTACGTGGGGCAGGCGGCGCTACTGCTGCGCGATGCATCGGCGCTCGAGAACCCGTTCTTCCTGCTCGCACCCGACTGGTTCCGCCTGCCGCTCGTGCTGCTCGCCACCGCAGCGACGATCATCGCGAGCCAGGCGATGATCACCGGCGCCTTCTCGATCGCGCGGCAGACGATGCAGCTCGGCTTCTCGCCGCGGCTGACGGTGCGGCATACGAGCGGCGAGGAGGCGGGCCAGATCTACATGCCGCAGGTCAACGCCATCCTTTTCGTCGGCGTCATGCTGCTCGTCGTCGGCTTCCGCGCGAGCGAGGGGCTTGCCGCGGCCTACGGCATCGCCGTCACCGGAACGTTCCTCTGCACCTCGCTGCTCGGCATCGTCGTGGCGCGCAAGGCGCTCGGTTGGAGCCGGTGGAAGGCGGCGGCGACCTTCGGCGTGTTCCTCGTGATCGACGCCGCGTTCTTCGCCTCGAACCTGCTCAAGATCCCCGATGGCGGCTGGGTGCCCATCCTGATCGGCGTGACGCTGTTCCTGCTGATGACGTCGTGGCGCCGCGGGCGCGACCTGATGTTCGAGAAGTGGCGGGCCGACAGCCTGCCGCTCGCCGGCTTCCTCGCCCGCCTGCCGCAGAGCCGCACCATCCGCGTGCCCGGCACCGCCGTGTTCATGACCGGCAACCCCGACTACGTGCCCGGCGCGCTGCTGCACAACCTCAAGCACAACAAGGTGCTGCACGAGAAGGTGCTGTTCCTCACCGTGCTGACCGAGGACGTTCCCGTGGCGCCGCCCGAGACGCGCAGCGTCGTCGAGGAACTCTCGCCGGGCATCCACCGCGTCATCCTCCGCTACGGCTTCATGGAGAGCCCGAACATTCCCCGCGCGCTGGCCGAGCTGAAGGCGGAAGGCATCGAGGCGGATGCGATGGGGGTGAGCTTCTTCCTCGGCCGCGAGACCGTCGTGCCGGCCGCCTCGCCCAGGATGTCGTTCTGGCGGCACTGGCTGTTCATGGTGATGGCGCGCAATGCCGTGTCGGCGACCGAGTTCTTCCGCATCCCGTCCGACCGCGTGGTGGAGCTCGGCGTCCGCGTCGCCATCTGACGCCGCGGCGGATCAACGCGCGTTAACGTACGGTTAGGCCCGTCGCGCGATGGTCGGTGCCCGATGCAACCGGGCGACGTGACATGAACGATGCGATGGGATGTGAGGGCTGCCGCGGCGGCCCGCGGTTCCCCTTGGATTTCAGCATGGCTTTCCAGCCCATCGTGGCGGTCGCCGACGGAACGATCGCCGGCTACGAGGCATTGGTCCGCGGCACAAGGGGCGAGGGTGCCCGCACCATCCTCGACGCGGTGTGCGAGGACACCCGCTATGCCTTCGACCAGGCCTGCCGGGTGAAGGCGATCTCGCTCGCGGCCGCGCTTGGCCTCGACACGCGGCTGTCGATCAACTTCATGCCCAACGCGATCTATGATCCGGCCGCGTGCCTGCGGCTCACGCTCGCCACCGCGCGCAAGCACGGCGTGCCGCTCTCGTCCCTCACCTTCGAGATCACCGAGGACGAGCGCATCAACGACAGCGCCTTCATGCGGCGGATCATCACCGAGTACCGCGCCCAGGGGTTCAAGATCGCGCTCGATGATTTCGGCGCCGGCTATTCCGGCCTCAACACGCTGCTCGAGCTCCAGCCCGACATCGTGAAGTTCGACATGGCGCTGGTGCGCGGAATCGACCGTGACCTGCGCAAGCGCACGCTGACCACCGGGATGATCGCGCTCTGCCGCGACATGGGCATCACCATCACGGCCGAAGGCGTCGAGACGGACGGTGAGCTCGCGGTGCTGATCGACGCGGGCGTGCACTACGTGCAGGGCTACCTGCTGGCCAAGCCCGCCTTCGAGAAGCTGCCCCGCCGCGAGGAACTCGGCTGGCAGCCCGCGCTGCTCGATCTCGGCCAGCCGGTCGCCGGCCCGAAGACCAGCGCCCCGCGCCATGCGGTGCGCGTCGCATGACGGGCCCCGCCGCGCCATTCCCGCTCGCCTTCTCGATGGCGTTCCAGCCCATCGTCGATCTCGAAACCGGCATGATCGCCGGGCACGAGGCGCTGGTGCGCGGCTCCAGCGGGGAACTGGCGCACACCATCCTCGGTGCGCTGTCCGCCACCGACCGCCCGGTGTTCGACCATGCCTCGCGCGTGAAGGCGATCGCGCTGGCAGCGACGCTCGGCCTCGCCACGCGGCTGTCGATCAACATCAATGCCGGGGCGATCGCCGACCCCGACGCCTCGCTCGACGCCACCCTCGCCGCCTGCATGGCGCACGGCATCACGCCTGACCGGCTGACCTTCGAGCTGGTCGAGGATGGGCGGGTGTTCGACCGCGGCTTCATGCAGGCGCTGATCGGCGCGCACCGCCGCCACGGGATCAGGACCGCGCTCGACAATTTCGGCGCCGGTTTCGCCGGGCTCGGCCATCTCTTCGACCTCTGCCCCGACATCGTGAAGCTCGACATGGCACTGGTGCGCGGCATCGACCGCGACCGGCAGAAGCGCGAGCGGCTCGCGGCCATCGTGGAGGCCTGCCGCGGCGGCTTCGACCTCTCCGCCGAAGGCGTGGAGAGCGCCGGCGAATTCGCCGTGCTGCGCGACCTCGGCGTCGGCTTCGCGCAGGGCTACCTGATCGCCAAGCCCGCCTTCGAGCGGCTGGTGGCGGAGGCGGAGCTGCCCGATCTCGCCGCGCCGGCTGCCGCCGAAGCGGCCTGATCGCTTCAGAGGCGGCGCCGCGCCAGCGCGCCGAGCGCGAGCAGCCCGACGGTGAGCAGCGCCGCGGTACCGGGTTCCGGAACCGGAACGATCTGCAGGATGTCGGCACCACCGCCGACGACATTGTCGGCCGCACCGCCGGGGTTGAAGCTGCCCGTCCGGTTGCTGTCGGTGAGCATGTCGGCGACCGTGGCGTAGGTGACGATGACCGAGGACAGCGCGCTCTCGCCCTCGGCGTTGAAGATGCTCCAGTACGTCCTGCCGTCCGACCCGGTGCCGACGACGTTGTCGGCGGCACCACCGGGGTTGAAGCTGCCGGTGCGGTTGCTGTCGGTGAGCATGTCGGCGAGCGTGCCATAGGTGACGTAGACGGACGCGAGCACACTCTCGCCCTCGGCGTTGAACAGGCTCCAGTACGTCGTGCCGTCAGAGCCGGTGCCGACGACGTTGTCGGCGGCACCACCGGGGTTGAAGCTGCCCGTCCGGTTGCTGTCGGTCAGCATGTCGGCGAGCGTGGCGTAGGTGACGTAGACGGACGCGAGCGCACTCTCGCCCTCGGCGTTGAAGAGGCTCCACCACGTCGCCCCGTCGGAATCGCTGCCGACGACGTTGTCGGCGGCACCGCCTGGGTTGAAGCTGCCGGTGCGGTTGCTGTCGGTCAGCATGTCGGTGAGCGTGTCGTAGGTGACGTAGACGGATGAGAGCGCGCTCTCACCCTCGGCGTTGAAGAGGTTCCAGTAGGCGGCCTTGGCCCCGCCCGCGCCTGCGAAGGAGAGCGAGGCAGCGATGGCGAGGTTGCGCGGCCATGACGCGCTCCGCGCGCTCGTGGCGGGCCGTGCCCGCGCCGGTTGCCATGCCTGAGGCGGTGGCGGAACGTTGCAATGCATGGTGCGTCCCCATCCCTTGCCGGCGGCTGCTGCCGCAGTGCGGTTCTTGCGTGGGGCTCGTGCTGCGATGCGTCGTTGCTAAGCCTGATTCCTCCGACGCGGAGGGCAGCGCAAGCGACCTCGTTTCGAAACTGTACCGCGCGGCTTGCCGGTTGAGCAACGGCGATGGCGAAACGACCGGCGGCTGTGCCGGCGTCACCGCGCGTCAGGCTGCCCATCGCCGCCACGGCATCCTGACCGCGCTCGACAATTTCGGCGCTGGCTTCGCCGGGCTTGGCGCGCTGTTCGAGATCGGCCCAGACATCGTGAAGCTCGACATGACGCTCATCCGCGGCATCGAGCGTGATGAGCGCAAGCGCGAGCGGCTGGCGGCGATCGTCGAGGCCTGCCGCGGCGGCTTCGCCCTCTCGGCCGAGGGGGTGGAGACCGAGGGCGAGTTCGCGGTGCTGCGCGACATGGGCGTCGACTTCGCGCAAGGCTACTTGATCGCCAAGCCCGCCTTCGAGCGCCTGGTGACGGACGCCGAGATCGCATACCCCGGAATGTCCTGCGCTGCCTGAGCGCGAAGGCGCGTTGACGCGCTCTTCGCGCCATGATTACCGTTCATAACGACAAAGGCATAAACCGGGTGGGGGATCGATGCGCGCCGTCATGATCTGGGCTGTTGCCGTCACGGCGATCGGGGCTGCGGCCCTGCCAGCGCCGGCAAGCGCTGCCTTCCTCACCCCCTCGGGCTTCTCCGCCCAAGGCTGGGCGGATGATGCCTCGATCGCGGTCAGCGGCAGCTTGTCCGACGTGGTCGACGCCGACACGACGACGGGCCTGACCTTCACCGCGACCAGGCCAGTGGGTGCAAGCGGGGTCCGGGGCGATTTCGTCTACGACATCTCTGGCTTCACGGGCATCACCGGCTTCGCGCTCACGGCCAAGATCGTCGCCGATTTCGGAACGATCACCGACTTCAACAGCGTTCGCCTCGGCAGCAACATCCAGTTGTTGAGCGGATTCATCCTGTTCGATACGCCGAGCGGCTCCCTCGTCACCGCCACGCTGTCTCCTGTGGCAGGCGGCACCGGCGTCAACGACCTGTCCCGCTACGTCAGCGGCGCGACGCTGACCCTCGCTTTCACCACCAGCATTGCCGTGAACCCCGTCGTTGGCACGCCGATCTCAATCAGCTTCCGCGAACTCTCGCTCGAACTGTTCACCGACGTGGTCGTTCAGCCGCCCGTCGCGGTGCCCGCGCCCGCCAGCCTGCCGCTGTTCGCCGCGTTCCTCGGCATGGGCGCTCTCGCGCTCGCGCGGCGGAAACCCCGCGGCCTGACCCGCCGCCTGCTCAGGGTGCCGCCTCAGCTTTCCCTTCTGCGCCGGGCGAAGCCAAGTGCGGCGAGCCCGACGCCGAGGAGCGCGAGCGTGCCCGGTTCGGCAACCGAGACCGGAGGCCGCGGCAGGATGTCGGCGCCGCTGCCGACGATGTTCCTGGCGAAGCCGAAATTGTTGGGCGCGTGCAGGCCGGTGCGGTTGGTGTCGCCCAGCATGTCGGCGAGCGTCGCGTAGGTGACGATGTTGGCCGGGATCGCAGCTTCCTCCTCGACGTTGAATACGTTCCAGTAGGTCTCGCCGTCAGAGCCGCTGCCGACGATGTTCCTGGCGAAGCCGAAATTGTTCGGCGCGTGCAGGCCGGTGCGGTTGGTGTCGCCCAGCATGTCGGCGAGCGTCGCGTAGGTGACGATGTTGGCCGGGATCGCAGCTTCGCCCTCCACGTTGAACACGTTCCAGTAGGCGAGGCCGTCTGAGCCGCTGCCGATGATGTTCCTGGCGAAGCCGAAACTGTTGGGCGCGTGCAGGCCGGTGCGGTTGGTGTCGCCCAGCATGTCGGCGCGGGTCGCGTAGGTGACGATGTTCGCCGGGATGGCGGCTTCGCCCTCGACGTTGAACACGTTCCAGAACGTCACGCCGTCAGAGCCGCTGCCGACGATGTTCCTGGCGAAGCCGAAATTGTTCGGCGCGTTCAGGCCGGTGCGGTTGGTGTCGCCCAGCATGTCGGCGAGCGTCGCATAGGTGACGATGTTGGCCGGGATCGCCGCTTCGCCCTCGACGTTGAACACGTTCCAGTAGGCCGCGCGTGCCATCCCGGCGGTGCCGGCGAAGGCCACGCCTGCGAGCGCGAGCACGCGAAGCGTCGTCATGAATGCGGGGCGAGCGGATCGGCGCATGGGTCGTTTCCTCTCCGAGCGGCAAGCGGGCGGCTCCTGGAGTGCGACAGGCGATCGGCACGAATAGTCAATCCGGTTCCGCATCAATACGGCCTTGGGCCGGTCGCACGCAACCAACGTGTGGTTGCAGCGTGCGTGATGCCGGGCGGTGGTGTCCCTCTAGGCCGCCTTGCGCAGCGCGCCGAGGTTCAGCCCGCCCAACGGCGAGAGGCCCATCGCCGTGCGCATGAACAGGCGCTTCAGCGGCGGGATGCGGTGCACCGCCGCAAGCCCCAGGCCACGCGCGAGCCGCACCGGTGCGAGGTCGGTCGAGAACAGACGGTCGAGCGCATCGGTCGCGGCCAGCATCGCCACGTTCGCCGGCCGCCGCGCAGCCTGGTAGCGCGCGAGCGTCGCGGCACCGCCTGCATCGTCGCCAGCGCGCACCGCTGCCACGATCGCCTCGCCCAGCGCGCCGACGTCGCGGAAGCCGAGGTTCAGCCCCTGCCCCGCGATCGGGTGGATGCCGTGCGCCGCATCGCCCACCAGCGCCAGCCGCGTGTCGGTGTAGCGCGCAGCGACCAGCGCCGAGAGCGGATAACGCCAGCGCATGCCGGCCGGCGTCACGTGCCCGAGGTGATCGCCGAACCGCCGCGCCACCTCATGCGCGAACCGCTCGGGCGGCAGCGCCCAGATCGCGTCCATCAGCGCCGTGCGATCCGACCACACGATGGCCGAGGTGCGGCCATCGGGCTGGCCATCGACGCCAGGCTCTCCCGGCAGCGGCAGGATGGCGAAGGGCCCGCCTGGCAGGAAATGCTCCACCGCCATGCTCCCGTGCGGCCGCTCATGCCGCACCGCGCAGACGATCGCCTGCTGCCCATAGTCCCACCGCGTGACCGGGATGCCGGCCTCGGTGCGCAGCGCGCTCTCCCGCCCCTCGGCCGCGACCACGAGCCGGCAGGCGATGACCGTTCCGTCATCGAGCCTCACCTCGGCCCCCTCCTCGCCCCGCGTCACGGCGGCGATCGCGGCGGGCGCGAACACCGAGAGGCCGGGCAGGCGCGGGAGCTGCGCGTTCAGCGCGATGCGAAGGTGCCGCGCCTCCACCATCCAGCCGAACGCATCCTCCCCCACTTCGGCTGCGGAGAAATGCAGGAACATCGGGCTCGCCCGCCGCCCGACCTTGCCGTCCGACACCCTGATCTGGCGGATCGGGCATGGGGCGCCGCCAAGCCGCGCCCACACCCCCGCCTGCTCGAGCACGGCGCGGGAGGTGAGCGCGATGGCATAGGCGCGGCCGTCGAAGGCCGGCAGCTCCATCGGCGGCAGTGATGCACGGTCAACGATGGCGGCGGTGATGCCGGCCTCGGCCAGCAGGCAGGCGAGCGTCGCGCCGACCGGCCCGGCGCCGACGATGCAGACAGAGACGGTCACGTGCGTTGTCATGCCCCAGCATATGGCGGCGGCGCCGAGCACGCCAAGGCGCTGATCTGCCGCCGGAAAGGCGCGTCTGCATAATTTATGGGCAGGGTTGTGGGCCGCCCCTCCCCCTCGCCCGCCACGCGAAAAGCGAGGCAATCCCTTGCCTCCCGCCCAATGCCGCGCCGCGGCACGGTTCTTGAAACCCTGCCCGACGCTACGGGTGCCGGAAAACGGCTGGAGAGGACGGCGCATGAAACTGATCATGGCGATCATCAAGCCCTTCAAGCTCGACGACGTGCGCGAGGCGCTGACCCCGCTCGGGGTGCAGGGCCTCACCGTGTCGGAGGTGAAGGGGTTCGGGCGGCAGAAGGGCCAGACCGAGATCTATCGCGGCGCGGAGTATCACGTGAACTTCCTGCCGAAGGTGAAGATCGAGGTCGTGGTGAACGACGACCTCGCCGACCAGGTGTGCGAGGCGATCGCCAAGGCCGCCCACACCGGCAAGATCGGCGACGGCAAGATCTTCGTGCTCGACATCGAGCGCGCGATCCGCATCCGCACCGGCGAGACCGACACCGCGGCGGTCTGAACCGCCGCCACGATTTGCACGACCGCTCCCTTGGGGAGCTGGTCTGGGAAGGATCAGAGGACACGATGACGAAGAAGCTCTTGATCGCAGGCGGCGCGCTGATGCTGCCCCTGCTCGCCGCGATGCCGGCGCTGGCCGCCGAAGAGGCCAAGATCGACACCGGCGACACCGCCTGGATGCTGATGTCGACCGTACTCGTGATGATGATGATCATCCCGGGCGTCGCCCTCTTCTACGCCGGCATGGTGCGCAAGAAGAACGTTCTGGCCACGATGATGCAGACCTTCACGGCCTGCGCCGTGATCAGCATCGTCTGGATGGTGGCGGGCTACAGCCTGGCCTTCGGCGAGGGCGGCGCCTATGTCGGCGATCTCTCGCGCCTGTTCCTCGCCGGCGTCGGCGCGAACTGGGACAAGCCGTTCAGCCTCGGCAGCGGTGACAGCGCGGTGGCCTTCACCATCCCCGAGAGCGTGTTCATCACCTTCCAGATGACCTTCGCGATCATCACCGCCGCCCTGATCACCGGCGCGGTGGCTGACCGCATGAAGTTCTCGGCCCTGCTCGTGTTCCTCGTCCTCTGGTCGCTCGTCGTCTACTCGCCGGTCGCGCATTGGGTGTGGCACCCGAACGGCTTCCTGTTCGGCGACGGCGTTCTCGACTTCGCCGGCGGCACGGTGGTGCACATCAACGCGGGCATCGCGGGCCTCGTGGCTGCCATCGTCATCGGCAAGCGCAAGGGCTACGGCACCGAGAACATGGCGCCGTACAACCTCGGCCTCGCCGTGATCGGCGCTGCGCTGCTGTGGGTCGGCTGGTTCGGGTTCAACGCAGGCTCTGCCGCCGCCGCCAACGGCCGCGCCGGCATGGCGATGCTGGTGACGCAGGTCGCCACCGCCGCCGCCGCGCTCGGCTGGATGTTCGCCGAGTGGATGACGCGCGGCAAGCCCACCGTGCTTGGCGTGATCTCGGGCGCGGTGGCGGGCCTGGTCGCGATCACGCCGGCCGCCGGCTTCGTCCTGCCTGGCTCCGCGATCATCATCGGCGCGGTGGCCGGCGTGCTGGCCTTCTGGGCCTCGACCAGCCTCAAGAAGATGCTGGGCTATGACGACAGCCTCGACGTGTTCGGCGTGCACGGCGTTGCCGGCATCGTGGGGGCCATCCTCGTCGGCATCTTCGCCTACGGCGCCCTCTCGGCCAGCGCCTCGACGCCCGAGGGCTACGGCGGCTCGGTCGGCCAGGTGATCATCCAGATCAAGGGCGTGGTGATCGTTGGCGTCTACACCGCGGTGGTGAGCTTCATCCTGCTCAAGATCGTTGACGCGATCATCGGCCTGCGCGTGTCCGACGAGGAGGAGCAGCAGGGGCTCGACGAGTCGCTCCACGGCGAGCGCATCGGCTGAGTGAGCCCATCCGTGAATTCTACTGCCGTGGCCGTCTGGCTTCGCTCCCTGCGCTTCCGGTGCTCACGGGCCGCCGGCCCGCTGCGCGCCGGTTCTCGGGAGCATCGCCATCCGACTCACGGCAGCGAATTCCCGGACGGGCTCACGGATCGGGTGAGAGGTTTCCGTCGGAGGCTTCACGCGCGGGCCGGAGACTAGCCCGGGCAACCGCGCGGGAGGCGGAACAGGGGGCGGGGTCCGAAAGGGTCCCGCCCTTTCTGTTTGAGTATCGTAGTGGCGCCTGAACCTCGTCGCTGTATCGTGATGGGATGCGCAGGTGGTGCACGTACCCCGCCTCGACGACAAAGGACAATGGGAAAGAGGAAAAGTCATGCAACTTGAACAGGCCCACATTAGAAATTTTCGATCCTTGCGTGACCTAACTGTAAAATTCGATCGGTATACGGCACTAATCGGTGGCAATGGAGCCGGAAAATCATCAATCCTCAAAGCAATCCAAAAGTTTTACGACACGGCGAAAACATGCGAGGCAGACGACTTTTTTAGCCGTAAAACGGATGAGCCTATTGAGATAGAGTTAACTTTTCACGAACTGAACGAGCACGAGGCAGAAATATTTGCAAGTAGAGTTCAGCAGGGGCGTCTCGTTGTCACACGCATCTTTGACAACACCGCAAATAGTGGAAGGTATCACGGCGTTACGCTCCAAAACCCTGATTTTGTGCCCATCCGCGCTCAAGTGTCGAGCAATCCAAAGCGCGAAGCTTACCGGGAGCTGCGGCAAACGAACCCAAAGTATGAATCCTTACCTCCAGTACCGGCCGCATCGGCGGTTGAAGGAGCACTACAAAATTGGGAATTTGAGCATCCGGAAGAACTAAAACTGATGCTCGATGACGGGCAATTTTTCGGATTTCAAAACAACAGTCGTGGAAAGCTCCAAAACTATACAAGTTTTGTATTTGTCCCTGCGGTTCGCGAAGCATCTACTGATGCAGCAGATGGAAAAAACAGCGTTATCGGAAAGCTGTTAGAATTAGTCGTACGAAGTCAGATACTTCAGAGGAAAGACATTCAAGAGTTCCAGAGATCAATGACAGAGCGTTATCAGCAGCTAGTTGATCCTCAAAACATGCCTGAGTTGAGAATACTTGCTAATGCACTTACTTTTGATATCCGGCGCCTATATGACGATGCTGAAGTAGAGTTGGCATGGCGCGACGTCGGCGAGTTACCGATGACACTCCCTATGGCAGATGTCCACCTCAAGCACGATGGATTTGGAGGGCCTGTCGATCGCCAGGGCCACGGCCTGCAGAGAGCATTCGTCTTCACAATCCTTCAGTATTTAGCGCGCACAACGACAGCGCAACCAGAGCCGAAAATCGAGCCTGACGAAGAAGCGTCAAAAGTTATGCCTCATTCGCCAACTCTGATTTTGGCGATTGAGGAACCAGAGTTATATCAGCACCCAACCAAGCAGACACATATTGCTGATGTACTACGCAGACTAAGTGATGGATCACTGCCCGGTGTCGCGGGAACAACTCAAGTAATCTTTTGCTCACACTCTCCAATGTTTATTTCGATAGGACGGGCTGACGAAGTCAGAGTAATAAGACGAAAGTCTATCGTTGATGGAGAACTAAAACATTGTACACTAACAAAGATTGATATGGTATCTATTGCAAAAAAATTAGAACTCGCGCATCAAAAACCTCCTGGAACCTATACTGCCCAAAGTCTTAGACCACGTCTTCACATATTGGGCCTTGAATTATCAGAGGGATTCTTTGCTAATGGAATTGTGCTCGTCGAGGGTAGAAGTGATAAGGCTGCATTAATCGCTGTCAGTAGATTACTAAACATAAACTTTGCTGCCGCCGGCATCGCAGTTCTTTCGGCCGAAAGCAAAAATAATATCGATAGGCCACTTAGTATATTTCGAGATCTTGGAATACCTGTGTTTGTAATTTGGGATCTAGACCAGAATGATAGAAGTGCCAATAATAATAACATTAATATTGCTTTGTTGCGTCTCTTGAGGGATGACAACAATCTTGCACAACTCCCCACTACTGATTGTGTCTCGGACAACTTTGCTCATTTCTTTAATTGTCTTGAAGACAACATTAAGAGCGAAATAGGTACTGAGTTTTATGGAAGCGCTATGGCCAAAATTTGTGAACAACTTGACATTCAACAAGGTCGAGATGCAGAGAAAATTCCTGACGTGATGTATGATCTTCTGCTGTACTGCGAACAGAATGGCCATCAACTTCGCTTAATGAGGGACATTGTTTTCGCAATCCGCAAGTTTTTCTCTAGTTAGCCATTGTTTTGATCCCAAAGACACATTTGGCGTCGCCTGATCACCACGATCCTATCCGGAGGGCAATCGACGTAACGTCGGTTGATGTTGACACAGTAGGTGAATCATTCTACCATCAAAACAATGGGGACGAGATCGTGATCCGCGGCTGACGCGGGGCACCGCTCGCCCCTGCGCTCACTCCCCACGCCGCCCGGCACGGCTCTCGCTCCCCCAACGCGGCGATGCTCTCGCATCGCCCACCCGAGGAGAGAGCCATGACGCTCCGCAGAGCCAAGCCGCGCGCCCTCGTCGAACGGACCCAAGCCCTCGCCCACGCACAGCTCGCCGTCCGCCGCGCATGGGCCGGCGGCATCGCTGACCTCCAGGAAGGCTGGGCCGGCGAGTTCAACCCCGAACCCATCACTCTGCATGACCTGAACGGCGAACCGCTGTTCCACGAATTCACGGTGATGGACGGCAGGCGCGAGGTCGGCCGCGTGAAGGCCGCAGCCTCGCGCCTCATAGGCTCCCCCGTCGTCACGATCGAACGCGGCCCACGGTCGTGGGACCCGGCGAAGGCAACGAAGCTCGCGCTCGAGGCCGCCAAGAAGGCCTATCCGCGGCGCGAGGCGAAGGCGATGGAGTTCGTCTGCTACTCCTACCCCAAGGTCGGCGTGCGCGTGGAACTCGCGGGCGAGAAGCCGCTCAGCATCATCGTCGACGTGGCCGATGGCTCCATCGTCCAGAACTTCGGCGCCGATGAGCTGGAGGGGCAGACAGCCTGGTCCTTCCTCGAATCCCGGCCCGAAAGTGCGCTCGACCAGCGCCTCCGCCGCTTCGACGAGGCCGATCGCGAGCTCGAGATGACGAAAAAGGCGACGAAGGAGATGTTCGCCACCGCCTTCACGGCGCGCGACCTCACCGCCGCACGGCAACGCTTCGTGCTGGCGAGTGACTATGCCATCCGGCTCTACTCCTCCCGCGTGCTCACCTACGGCCCGCGCTGCACCCCGCACGCCTGCTTCGCCCTCTACGCCCAGCAGACGAACGTCTACTGCGCGGTCGCCACGGGGCAGATGATCCTCGATTTCTACCGCCGCCCGTTCGAGCAGACGGCCATCGCCGCAGCCATGGGCACCGACAGCGGCGGAACCAGCCAAGCGGGGCAGGATGCCGGCTACGAGAGCCTCAGCAACGGCTGCCTCGATGCCTGGCACGATTTCTCGGCCGACTGGAACGAGGCGAAGGCAGAGATCGACGCGAACCGCCCGCTGAAATCCGGCATCCCCGGCCACGCCCGCGCGGTGGCGGGCTGGAAGCGGCAGAACATCTTCCTGGCGGGATCGACGCCGAAGCGGTGGCTCCAGGTGTACGATCCCTGGCCATGGAACGCCGATCTCTGCGCCGGCGGCGCCGTGTACTGGGAGGATTGGGACGCCGTGACGCACACCAACTGGTGCTTCGTGCGCCACCGCACCGACACGCATTGAGGCCGCGGCGATGATCGCCGCTGACAGGGCGCGCGAGGCGGCGGCGGGTGCACTCGCCGCGCTGGCCGCGGAGGGTGACGCGATGCTGAAGCCCTGGCCGGCCCTGTCGGTCGGCGCGCCGGCGATGGTGGGGGACATCGCCGGCGCGCCCGCCTACTGGCTCGTTCCCCTGGAAGCCGAGGGCCACGTCATCGGCGCGGCGCGCGTCGATGCCACGGGCCGCGTCATGACAATCGGCATCACCTGCCGCACGCCGTCGCGCATCGCCAAGTGTCCCCGAACCGTCACCGGCGTGACGGCGGGCGAGGCTGCGTCCGCCGCCGCCGCCCTGCTGGCGCGCGACGAGACCGCCTCTCCCCCCCGCTTCGTGCATGACGGCCCGCCAGGCCGCGAAGCCTGGCTGGTCACGACGGAGCGGGGCGGCCGCCCGGCGCGGTGGATCACCGTCACCCAGGGTGGCGCCGCCGCGCGACCCGCGGGCGTGAGGGTGGGGGAGGACACGGGGCGCGAGTGACGGCGCGCCTTAAAACTGCCCGCCCGTCTTGAAGCCGCCACCCGACATGCCGCCATCGGACCGTTGCGGCGCCGATCCGCCGCCCCAGTTACCACTGCCACCGCCGCCGCCGCCCCAGGTACCGCCCATTGGCGCGCTTCGGCCCCCGCGCCCCATCTTGTCCCAGAACCCGTCGCGCGAGAGGCCGCCGCGCAGCATCTCGGCCAGCAGCACGGCCAGCATCGGGTTGCCCGATTGCTGCTGCCCGCCCCACGGCCCACCCATCCCGCCGCCCGCACCGCCAACGCCCCAGGGGTTGCGGCGCCCCGCGAGCCCCCCCTGGCGCATGTCGCGCCTGACCTGCTGCAGCTGGTCGAGCCGCGCGCGCGCCGTCTCCGCCTGCGCACGCGCCGCCGCCAGTGCGCGGTCAAGCACGGCACGCTGCTCGGCGGCTTCCTCAAGCCGCGCGACGATCGCATCGTCCTCGCGCGTCGGCGTGCGCATGGCGTGCTCGCGCAGCGCCGTCAGCGGCTGCGCGGCGAAGGCCTTCTCGAGCGCGCGCATCGCCTCGCGCGAGGCCTCGTCATCGCCCCCCGCAAGCGCGGCATGCGCCTGCTCCGCCTCCGTCAGCCTGGCTTGGGCTGCCGCGACGGCCTCGTCCTCGTCCACCAGGTCCTCCGCCGTCTCCGGTGCTGGCGGAAGCCCGGCCAGGCTGCGGCGACGCGCCATGACGGCGAGCTCGGCTGCCTCTGCCTCGGTGGCCATGCGCGCGGCATGGGTGGCGAGATGGCCGGGCAGCGCCGACAACAGTGCGTAGGACCGCCTTGCCGCATCGTATCCCGCCAGCCGCGCCACCCAGCCGTCGATCACCCGCGCGATGTTGCCGCCCGTATAGGCCTGCGTGCCGAAGCCGCGTTCCCAGAGATAGGCGAACAACGCGTCGTCACGGTACGGCTTGCCCTTCTCGGCCAGGTCGCGCGCGGCAAACTCCGCCTTCTGCGCGGCGTGGCGGGCGACGCGCGACGCTGCCTCGGCGGCCGCGACGAGCCGCTGATGCTCGGTGTCGGACGCTGCCTTGGCCTCGCTCGCGGCGAGCGCGGCGTCCTCGCTCTCCTCGATCGCGCGCAGCCGTGCGGCCTCGGCATCGCGCGCGGCTTCCGCGTCGGTCAGCGCCCCACGTGCCGCCGTAACGGCGTCGCGCGCCGCCGCAACTTCGGCCGCCCGCTCGCGCAGCCGCGCGGCGACGCGCGCGCTTGCGACATCCAGCGCGCCGAGCGCCGCATCGGCGCCAGCAAACTCGGTGAGCCTGAGCCGCGCGAGCGCATTCAGCGCATGCGCTTCCTCGCCGCGCAGGGATTCGCGCAAGGTGGCGAGCCGGTCGGCCTCGGCCTGAGCGGCCGAAGCCTCGCGGCTTGCCTCCGCCATGTGCGTGTCGGTCTGCCCGAGGATCGAGAGTCCGCTCAGCATCTCACGGTCACCATGTGAGGATCGCTCCGCCAGGGGTCTCGACCGTCCAGCGCGTCGTGAGCGTGCCGGCCTGCTTCCGCCCGATCACCGGCTGGTCGACGATGCCGTCGGCGAGCTTGTCGCGCCGCACCCGCTCGAACTCCGCTTCCGGCACGCGCTGGCCCCAGCGTGCGGTGCGCGCCGTCGTGCCATCCTCCTCGGACGTGACCGGCACCTGCACCGCGCGGCCCTCGGCGTCGACCGCCTCGACGACAAGGTAGAAGTTCCGCGCGCCAGGGTTCAGCGCCGGCACGCGCCAGACGCCGGAAGGCTCGCCGGGTCGGTTGACGATGCGCACGCTGTAGTCGGCCGCGAGCCTGGCGGCGAGGACGGAGAGCGCCTCGCGCCGCGCCCGCGCCTCGGCCAGGTTGCCGGCCCGTGCCGCAGCCTCGCCCTCGGCCAGCAGCCGCGCGGCATCGGCGCGGGGCGCAGGTTCGGTCGTTCCGGCGAGCACACGGTCATGCTCGGCGCGCAGGGCGCGCGGCAGGCCATCGGCCAGCTCGCGCTCGATCGACGCTGCCTCGCGTTCGCGTGGCGCCACCACGCCGATGTGCCAGACCGATACTGCGACGAGCAGCGCGGCAATGCCGGCCAGCACCGGCTTGCCCCAGCGCCCGCGCGTGACCCAGGCCATCGCGAGCCAGCGCCGTAAGCCCTCGCCGCGGCGTTCGTAAGCGAAACGTTTCTCCTCGAGTGCGGCGATGCCCTGGTCGAGCACATGCTCGGGCACATCGATACCCTGGCTCGTGTAGATCTCCCGCAGGCGCGCGCGCAGCCGCACGGCGCGCTCGTCGCCGCTGAGCTCTCGCGCCACCAGAAGCTCGGCATGGCGGATCGTGTCCACCACGTCCATCGCGAGCATGGTGTCGTCGAGCGCCGGGGCAACGTGTTCGGGCATGGCCGGCTCAGGCGGCGGCTGTTGCGCCGGCGCGCTGGGCCAGTCGCGTCATGCGCTGCTTCGCCTCCTCAACGGAGCGGCGGATCTCCTCGCTGTTGCGCGTCGCCGCGTCGCGCATCTCCTCGATGATCTCGCGCGACCGCTCCTGGTAGTTCACCACGCTGTCGACCAGCTTCTTCACCGCCTCGGCCTGGATGGTTGGGCCATAGCCGGCACGCAGCGCGGCTTCCTGGACCTTCCCGCCCATCTCGGCGAGGGTTTCGAGCGACTGGTTCACGCCCGCCTTCATCCGCTCGAGCGCCTGGGTGCTCTCATGCAGCCCGTGCAGACCGGTGAAGGAGGCCGACAGCGCCGTCAGCACCGCTTCGTTCGTCGAAAAGAACGATACCGATTGCTGATAGACGCGTTTCTTCGCCGTCGTGGTCTGCACCAGGCGCGACATGATCACCTCGGACGTGTTGTAGGAAACGGTGAGGTTGTCGGCGAGATCCTTCGTGATCTGGTAGCGCCCGTCCTCTTCCTGGAGCGCGCGCAGCGCATGGTCGCGCGCAAGTTCCAGGCGGGCACGGTCGGCCGGCTCCTGGCCCGCGGCTGCCTCCGCTGCCACGATCGCCGCCTCGGTCGCTGCCTTTGCCGTGGCGAGGCGGCCCTCGGCGGTCTTGAGCAGTTCGAGCGCCATCACCTCGGCTTCCTTCATCGCGACGCGGAAGTCGAGATAGGCCCCGAGAATGGCGTGCTCGCGGTCGATGTTCTCCTTCGTGTCCTTCGACACGGCGAGATAGGTGTCGCGGATCTTGTCGAAGCGCGTGGCGATGTCGCCGCGCGTGACCTTCTGCCAGATGTTCGACAGACGCTCCATCGTGGAGATCTTCCCGTCCTCGATCTGTGCGACCATGTCGCGCGCATCGTCGCGGATCGAGTTGAACGCCTCGGTGATCTGTTCGTAGCGCTGGCCGACGGCCATGGCCTGGATCTGCTCGCGCACCACTTCGTTGAAGGTGGTGGCCTGGTTCAGCACGCGCGCGATCAGCGCCACGCGGGTTTCGTCGAGTGCCGTGATCTTGGCGAGCAGGCCGGTGATCGGGCTTTCGGCCGAGGAGGCCTGGCTGATCGGCAGGCCGAGGTCGCGCAGCGCGCCAAGCGCCTTGTCGAGATGCGCCACGACCTGTCCGCGAAGAACCGTCTCGGTCATCGTCATCCCCCGTCCTTGTTCTTCCGGCAGAAATACCGTGCCAGGACGGCAAGTGATAGCACACCACGCATTCGGACCATCGCCGTCATGTGCTAGGTTCACCCCTGCGACATTCACAGTCACGCTGTTCAAGGCGTCGGGGGAGTTCATCATGGGTCTTTTCAATTTCGTGAAGGCTGCTGGCCGCCTGCTTGGTATCGGCAAGGACGAGGCGGTGCAGGACGAGAGCAAGCCAGCGCCCCTGCCGCCGGCGGCAGAGGCGATCCGCGCCGAGCTTGACCGGCTGGGCGTTCCGCCTGGCGTGACCGTGACGATGGAGGGAGAGACGGTGAAGCTCTCCGGCGCCGTGGCCGATGCCGAAACGCGCGAGCGCGCGATCCTTGCTGCCGGCAACATCGCGGGCGTGGCCACGGTCGAGGAGACGATCACCGCCGCGGTCGAGGTGCCGGCGCCGGTGTTCCACACGGTCGCCAAGGGCGACACGCTCTGGAAGATCGCCGAGAAGCATCTCGGCTCGGGTGCGAAGTATCCGGTCATCTTCGAGGCGAACAAGCCGATGCTGAAGCACCCGGACAAGATCTATCCCGGCCAGGCGCTGCGGATTCCGCAGGGCTGACGGACGGGCATCCCAGCCGGGGGCGCCCACACCCCCGGTGAGGGGAGCGACACGGGAGCGGACAAAGCGCGGCTGTTTAGGGTATGGTGCAGGAATCGCCCGCAACCTGTTGATCGGCCATGGCACGACCGCAAAGCGCTTCCGGCTCCAGCCCGTCCGCCGCAACCGGCACCCTCAGGCGCCTGCTGCCGCCGGGGCTGGCCGCCTTCATGCGCCGCCGCGCGGCCGAGATCGCGGGGGTCGCCTCCTGCGCGCTCGGCCTCACCCTCCTGGTCGCACTCGCCTCGCACCACCCGGGTGATCCGTCGCTGAACACCGCCGGCACCGTCGGCGCGCGCAACCTCGCGGGGCCGGCGGGTGCGGTGATCTCGGATGCGCTGCTGCAAGGCGTCGGGCTTGCCGCGATCCTCGCGGGCCTTGCCCCGCTCGTCTGGGCCTGGCGCCTCGTCAGCCACCGGCCGCTGGGGCATCCAGTCGCCCGCCTCGCGCTGCTCGCGGCCGGGCTGCCCGCCGCGGCAGCAGCACTGTCGCTGATCGACATCCGCCACGCGGCCCTGCCGGCCGGCCCTGGCGGCGTCATCGGCCCGCTGATCATGGGCGGGGCGCAGGATGTCGCGGGCGGCCTGCTCGGGCCGCTCGGCGTGGCCTTCGTCACGCTGTTCCTCTGCGGCCTCGGCCTGCTGCTGCCCATCGCCGCCTTCGGGTTGACGGCGGGCGAATGGCGCGGCGCTGGCCGCGTGGTCGCCGCCGGCAGCGGTGTCGTCGCTGCGGGTGCGGGCGAAGGCGCGGGCAAGGC
>NZ_JALHPR010000040.1 GCF_022842375.1 Elioraea sp.
CGTTGCGCGACGCGCCGCAAGCCGCCGACCCGGCCGCCGGCCTCGTCGCCGCCGCTCTCGCCGTTCCGGCGGACGCGCAGGCGCGGCCAGCAGCAGCAACGGCCGCAGCAGCACCGGCCGCAGCAGCACCGGCCACAGCAACACCGGCAGCCTCTGCTCTGGCTGCAACTGCGGCCGAGCCTGATGCCGCCGCAGCACCCGCCGTGGCGGCGTCGCAGCCAGCCCGGCTGAGGCGTGCGCCGATCATCCCCGTCACCTCCGGCGGGCAGGACCCTGCCTTCGTGCAGCGCATGATGCAGGGGCTCGAGGCCTATGACAGGGCGATGCGCGGCCGCGCTGCGCCAAACCTGCCGACGGCGGCACCCGCCCCGGTGCCCGCCCCGGTGCCCGCCTCGGCGCCCTGACCCCGCTGGCCGCGCCGTGCTAGATCGGCGCCATGATCATCGCCCCCGACGCCGCCCTCGTGCTTGCCCCGCGCGGCGCCACGGTCGGCCGCCTGCTCCGTGGCCCCGAGGCACGCCCCTTTCCCTGTGCGCTCGGCCGTGCCGGCATCGTGCCGGCCGCCGGGAAGCAGGAGGGTGACGGCGGCACGCCTGACGGCACGCTACCCGTCCGCCGCATTCTCTGGCGGGCCGACAGGCTCCCCCGCCCCACCGCCGCCGTGCCGGCGGAACCGATCGGGCCCGACGATGGCTGGTGCGACGCGCCCCATGACGCCGCCTACAACCGCCCCGTCCGCCTTCCGTTCACCGCGAGCCATGAGCGGTTGTGGCGCGACGATGCGCTCTATGACGTGATCGGCGTGCTCGGCTGGAACGATGCCCCGCCCGTCCCCGGCCGCGGCTCGGCGATCTTCCTCCACCTCGCCCGCCCCGATTTCGGCCCGACCGAGGGGTGCATCGCGCTCTCGCTGCCCGATCTTCGCCTGGTGCTGCCAGGGCTCGCGGTGATCGCGGTCAGGCTGGAATGATGGGGGCCGCCGGGGCGGGCCTGGCGCCGAAGATCGCCGAGCCGACGCGCACATGCGTCGCCCCTTCGGCGATCGCCGCCTCGAAATCCCCGCTCATCCCCATGCTCACCACCGCCAGGCCAAGGCGCCGCGCGGCGGCGGCGAGCCAGGCGAAGTGGGGCCTCGGGTCATCCTCCACCGGGGGGATGCACATCAGCCCGGTGACGGGCAGCGCCAGGCTCCCGCGGCACGCGGCGACGAAGGCCTCCGTCTCATCCGGGTCGATGCCGGCCTTCTGCGGCTCGCGACCGACATTCACCTGCACGAGCAGGTCAGGGCAGCGCTGCGTGCGATCACGCTCGGCGGCGATCGCGGCGGCGAGCTTCTGGCGGTCGAGCGTCTCGATCACGTCGGCCACCTGCATCGCCTCGCGCGCCTTGTTGGTCTGCAATGGCCCGATGAGGTGGAGCCTGAGGCCAGGGTTGGCGGGGCGGAGCGCCGGGAACTTGCCCGCCGCCTCCTGCACCCGGTTCTCGCCGAACACGACCTGCCCTGCCGCGAGTGCCGCCGCCACCGCCTCCGCCCCATGCGTCTTGGACACGGCGACCAGCGTCACGCTGCCCGGGGCGCGCCCGGCGGCGATCTCCGCGGCAGCGATGCGGGCCCGCACGGTGTCGAGATTGGCGGCAAGGTCAGGCTGAGCGGTCATGGCACCATCCGGCATGGCAGGATCCCTGGTCTCGGCGGCGCGGGCTCTCGGCCCGCCGTCCAGCCCATTCCCTAGCATCATTCTGATGACCGACGAGAGACGGGGGGGTGACCCGCTGGCGGCAGCCTCGGCGCTGCCGCGCGGGGCCGGGGTGATCCTGCGCCATGACGGGGCGGCCGGCCGGGCGGCGCTCGCCGGTGCGCTTGCCAGGATCTGTCGCATGCGCGGGCTTCGGCTCCTGGTCGCGCGTGATGCGCGGCTGGCGCTGGCGCTCGGCGCCGGGCTCCACCTGGCCGAGGGGATGCGCCCGCCCGCGTGCTTCCGGGCGGCACGACGCAGGCGACGGGGGGTGCTGTTGACCATCGCCGCGCACGGCCCGCGCGCGCTTGCCCGGGCCGCGGCGATCGGGGCCGACCTTGCCCTGCTCTCGCCGCTGTTCCCGACGCTGTCTCACCCGGGCGGGGCGGTGCTCGGGCCGGTGCGTTTCGCTCGGTTCGCCCGTGCGGCGCGGCTTCCGGTGGCGGCGCTTGGCGGTCTCACCGGGGCGCACACGAGGGGCCACGTCAGGGCGGCGGCACGGGCAGGGGCGGTGGCCTTTGCATCCGTGGGCGGCTTTTCCGCGCCGTAGGTGAAAGGTGCAGTGTTGCATCTCGGCCACGGTGTTTCCCGAAACGCACAATCGGCCTTTTCGGCCCGTGGACACGCGCCTGAGAGGCTGCCCATAGTCTCGTCCAGGCTCGTTATCCCGTCTTGAGGCATGTCGTTCGCGCGCCGTGCCGGGGGGTAGGGGATGGGTCGATAGGATGCGCTGGAAGGGTCCGGCGCGTAACACAGAGAGGGAATAGGATGCGCAAGATCCTTCTCGCCACGGCGGCCGGCTTTGCCGCGTTCGTGGCGAACGGCGCTGCACCGGCCATGGCCCAGCAGGGCACGGAAGTGACCGGTCAGGGCACGCCGACCCCGGGCATCACCGCCCGGTTCAGCGGCCGCTACCGCATGTACATGGGCTGGGTCGACCAGAGCCCGAGCGACTTCAACGCGACGGCCGCGTCTCCCGGCGTGGTGGTCGGCCAGACGGCCTCCTCGATGTCGTCGATCGACTTCATCGACTATGGCCGCATTTTCCCGGGGTTCGATGGCGTCGCCGCCAACGGCCTCCGCTACGGCTCCAGCCTCGAGATCCGCATGGGCTCGGGCGGCAACGCCGAGGGCGACACCCGCTCCAACCTGTTCTTCCGCCGCGCCTGGGGCTACGTCGGCACGCCGACGCTCGGCCAGATCCGCGTGGGCTCGGGCCCGACGGGTGCTGTCGAGACGATGCATCTCGGCCACATCACGGGCTTCGGCTCGGGCGGCTGGGACGGTGACTCACCGGGCTTCGTGATCGGCACGAACCCGTCCGACGCCTTCTGGTATTCGTCGTCGGGCCGCAACAACTACACGAAGATCGGCTACTTCTCGCCGCAGTTCTTCGGCTTCGACGTCGGCCTCTCCTACGGCCCGAACGACGGTTCGTTCGGCGGCGACGGCGCGTGCTCCTTCGCGTCCTTCAGCGGCGCGAACGCAGCGAACTGCGATCGCGTCGACGGGTCGATCCAGGACAACGCGCTGCAGCGGGCCCAGGACATCTACGAAATCATGCTGCGCTACCGCGGCACCTTCGGCCCCGTCGGCGTGGGCGTGTCCGGTGGTTACGTGGGCTCGGGCACGGTTGACAACCTGAGGACCGGTGGTCTCCAGGCTGAGAACCTCAGCGTTGCCCTCGGCGGCGCGACCGTGTCGTGGGCTGGCCTGACTGTTGGCGGTATCATCTCCGGTGGTAAGGCCAACATGAATGGCAACACCCTGAACGCGGCCGGCACAGCCGTTTCGGCTGCAGCCGGTTCAGTGCTTGGTGGTGGCTTCCAGCCGCGCCTCAACGTTCCGGGCGGCGACAACAGCGACCTGTTCACCTGGTCGCTCGGCGCTCAGTACACCTTCGGCCCGTTCGTGGTCGGTGGTCACTACTTCAACAGCGAGTCGGCCGGCTCGCAGGCTGCTGGTACCGGCAAGCGTGAGCGTCAGGGCTTCGCGCTCGGCGGCACGTACAACATCGCTCCTGGCCTCGCGCTGTTCCTCGAGTACCTGAACGGCGAAGTGAAGGAGAGCGGGGTCGACGTGATCACCGGCGCCATTGCCAACACCAACAACAAGGCGACTGTCGACGTGATCTCGCTCGGCATCGGCTTCCAGTGGTGAGCTGACCCCGAGCGGCTTCGGCCGGTCGGGACACGGATCGGGGCGGCAGGGCAACCTGCCGCCCCTTTCTTTTGAACAGGGATCACCCCATTTCCACAGTGCGGGGCGGCGTTTTCAGTTGACGCGCCCGTGACGAGCGCTCATCGACGCACAAGGCTGACCGCCCCCAGGGACACCGACACGGACCGATGCCCGCCATGACCCACCCGCCACGCCGCCAGCGCTGTTCAGGACCGCTCCTGCTCGCCGCTTCCCTCGTGCTCGCCGCCTGCGGGCAGGGCCGCTATGTCGAGCAGAGCGAGTACAATGACCCCTCGCGCTCGAGCCAGCGCGGCTCGGTGCTCGGCATGGAGAATGGCTTCACCCTGTTCGGCTCCAGCACCAACCGCGACGGGGCCAATGGTGGCGGCGCGCTCGGCGTGAACGCCTTCCTCTGGCGCGGCTCGCTCGACACCCTGTCGTTCATGCCGCTCATCTCGGCCGACCCGTTCGGCGGCGTCATCATCACCGACTGGTACTCCCCGCCCGAAACGCCGGGTGAGCGGTTCAAGGTCACCACCTACATCCTCGGCCGCCAGCTTCGCTCCGACGGTGTGCGCGTCTCGGTATTCCGCCAGGTCGAGAGCCGCGGCCAGTGGGTCGACCAGGCCGTCAGCGCCGACATGGGTCCGGCGCTCGAGGACAAGATCCTCGCCCGCGCCCGCGACCTCCGCATCCAGTCGACCCAGACGGCGGGGCGGTAGGCCTGCGTCGATGCTGGCCTGACGCCTAAACGCTGGCGGGCGGCGCGGAAGCGGGTATTTTGCTCGCCATCATGGACACGACACCAGAGATCGCCCGTTACGACTTCGCCGCAGCGGAACCGCGCTGGCAGAAGGCGTGGAACGACGCAGCATGCTTCACCGTCCCCGACGTGCCAAACCAAGCTGGGCCGGACGGGACGAAGCCCAAGTACTACGTGCTGGAAATGTTCCCCTACCCCTCGGGGCGCATCCACATGGGCCATGTGCGCAACTACACGCTCGGCGACGTGGTCGCCCGCTACAAGCGCGCCCGCGGCTTCGCCGTGCTGCACCCGATGGGGTGGGACGCGTTCGGCCTGCCGGCCGAGAACGCCGCCCGCGAGCGCGGCATCCACCCGGCGAAATGGACCTACGAGAACATCGCCACCATGCGGGGCGAGCTCAAGCGCATGGGCCTCTCGCTCGACTGGTCGCGCGAGTTCGCCACCTGCGACCCCGAATACTACGGCCAGCAGCAGGCGCTGTTCATCGACTTCCTCGAGGCCGGCGTGGTCGAGCGGAAGGAAGCCTTCGTCAACTGGGACCCGGTCGACGGCACCGTGCTCGCCAATGAGCAGGTGATCGACGGGCGCGGCTGGCGCTCGGGTGCCGTGGTGGAGCGGAAGAAGCTCTCGCAGTGGTTCTTCTCGATCACGAAACAGGCCGACGACCTGCTCGCCGCCCTCGATGGCCTCGACCGGTGGCCCGAGCGCGTGCGGCTGATGCAGAAGAACTGGATCGGGCGGAGCGAGGGCGCGCGCGTGCGCTTCGCGCTGCCCGAACCCGTTGGCGGTGCGGCTGACGTCGAGGTGTTCACCACCCGCCCCGATACGCTGTTCGGCATGAGCTTCCTCGCCCTCAGCCCCGACCATCCGGTGACGGCCGACCTCGCCGCGCGCGACCCCGCGGTGGCGGCCTTCGTCGCTGCCTGCCGCACCGAGGGAACGACCGAAGCCGCGCTCGAGACCGCCGAGAAGCGCGGCGTCGATACCGGCCTCACGGTGACGAACCCGCTGAACGGCGCGCGGTATCCCGTGTGGGTGGCGAATTTCGTGCTGATGGACTACGGCACGGGTGCCATCTTCGGCTGCCCCGCGCATGACCAGCGCGACCTCGACTTCGCCCGCAAATACGGGCTTGGCGTCACGCCCGTGGTGCTGCCGAAGGGCGAGGATGCAGCGGCGTTCGCGGTGGGCGACGTTGCCTTCACCGATGACGGCACGCTGGTGAACTCCGGCTTCCTCGACGGCCTTGCCGTCCCCGAGGCGAAGCGCCGCGTGATTGCCGAGCTGGAACGGCTCGCTTCCGGAACGGGCGTGGTGCAGTGGCGGCTGCGCGACTGGGGCGTGTCGCGCCAGCGCTACTGGGGCTGCCCGATCCCGGTGATCCACTGCGAGGCGTGCGGCATCGTTCCGGTGCCGAAAGCCGAGCTGCCCGTGCGGCTGCCCGAGGATGTTGATTTCGCGACACCCGGCAACCCGCTCGACCACCACCCGACGTGGAAGCACGTTCCCTGCCCGCGCTGCGGTGCGGCCGCACGGCGCGAGACCGATACGTGCGACACCTTCGTCGACAGTTCCTGGTACTTCGCCCGCTTCACAGCCCCCGGCTCGCCGACGCCGACGAACCGCGCGGCGGCGGATGCGTGGCTGCCGGTCGACCAGTACATCGGCGGGATCGAGCACGCGATCCTGCACCTGCTCTACTCGCGCTTCTTCACCCGCGCGATGCGCGACACCGGCCATCTCGGCCTGCCCTCTGGCGAGCCGTTCGCCGGGCTGTTCACGCAAGGCATGGTCAAGCACGAGACCTACAAGGCGATGGACGGCCGCTGGCTCTATCCGACCGAGGTCGAGAAGCTGCCCGACGGCACCGCCATGTTGCGCGGCGGGAACGAACCCGTGACGGTCGGCGGCATCGAGGCGATGTCGAAGTCGAAACGCAACACGATCGACCCCTCGGCGATCATCGATCGCTACGGGGCCGATACGGCGCGCTGGTTCATCCTTTCCGACAACCCGCCCGAACGTGACGTGGAGTGGACGGAAGCCGGCGTCGCCGGCGCCTCGCGCTTCGTCCAGCGCCTGTGGCGTCTCACGCATGCCGCCGTGCCCGCACTGCCGCCAGCCGGAACATCCTGGGAAGACGTCGCCACGCCGCCGGCAGCGGCGCAAGCCGCGCGAGGTGGCGCTCTCGATCTCCGCCGCGTCACGCATCGCACGATCATCGCCGTGACGGAGGCGCTCGAGGATTTCGGCTTCAACGTCGCGGTCGCGCGCCTCTACGAATTCGCGAACGCGATCGCCGATGCGAAGGGTGACGATGCCGCCATCCTCTGGGCGAAGCGCGAGGCGCTCGAGACCGCAGCGCGCCTGGTCGCGCCGATGATGCCGCATCTCGCCGAGGAGATGTGGGCGATGCTCCGCCCCGGTTCCGGACTGGTGGCACTGCTGCCGTGGCCCGAGGCTGATGCCTCGCTTGCGGCGGCCGACAGCATCACGATCGCGGTGCAGGTGATGGGCAAGCTTCGCGGCACGATCACAGTTCCCGTCGGCGCCGACGAGGCGAGCGTGCTTGCCGCGGCAGAAGCGGAGGAGAACGTCGCCCGCGCGCTCGAAGGCAGAACGATCCGAAAGCGCATCCATGTGCCCGGCAAGATCGTCAACTTCGTGGTGGCCTGACATGAGGCGGCGCGCGCTCCTCCTCGCGCCGCCGCTGCTCACGGTGGGTGCCTGCGGCTTCCGCCCGCTCTACGGCGAGGCGCCGCAGGGCGCGGCGGCCTCCACCGCATCGGGCGATCTCGCGGCCACGCGCGTCGCGCTGATCGCCGACCGCGAGGGCCAACTGCTGCGCCAGGCGCTCGTGCAGAACCTCGGCAGCGATCGCGGCGCGCCTGCGCTCTACGAACTCCTGGTGCGCGTCCAGGTGCGGCGCGAGCAACTCGCCGTGCAGCAGGACCAGACGGAGACGCGCAACCGCGTCAGCGCCGTCGCCGAGTTCGTGCTCCGCCCCCTCACGCCGCCGGGCGATCCGGTGACGCGCGGCCGCGCGCTCGCGGTCGACGCGTTCAACGTCGGCACGGACCAGTATTTCGCCGCCCAGCTCTCCGGCGAAGCCGCCGTGCGCCGGCTGACGGAACGGCTGGCGCAGGACATCACCGGCCAGCTCGCCGCCTTCTATGCCCGCAGGCGCGCAACCACCGCCGCCCGCGGCACGTGAAGCTCGACGCCCGCCGCATCCCCGCCTTCCTGGCCGACCCCGGGGCCGCGCGCGGCGTACTGCTCTATGGCCCCGACACCGGGCTGGTGCGCGAGCGCGCCGAGGGGCTGGTGCGGCTTGCGGCCGGCAGCCTCGATGATCCCTTCCGCATCTCCGAGCCGCGACGCGAGCAGGCAGCGTCGGACCCTGGGTTGCTTGCCGGCGAGATGGCAGCCCTCAGCCTGATGGGCGGGCGACGCGCGGTGCGGCTGCGTGATGCGACCGACACGCTCACCCCCGCGATCGAGGCAGCGCTCGCGGTTGCCGGCGACACGCTGCTGGTGGCCGAGGCCGGCGAGCTGCCCGCACGCTCAAAGCTGCGCGCGTTGTTCGAACGCGCAACGAACGCCGCGGCCATTGCCTGCTACGCCGATACAGGGGCCGCGCTGCGCCAGGTGATCACCGCGACGCTGACGGAGGCCGGCGTGACGGCCGATGGCGATGCGATCACGTGGCTGACCGACAATCTCGGCGCCGACCGTGCGTTGACGCGCGCCGAGCTCAACAAGCTCGCGCTGCACGCGGGCGCGGGCGGGCGCGTCACGGTGGCCGATGCCATGGCCAGCGTCGGCGACCATGCGGGCCTCGGCCTCGACGATGCGCTCTATGCCGCGACGGCCGGTGACGTTGCGGGGGCGGATCGTGCGCTCGGCCTCGCCTTCGACGAGGGCGCAAACCCGGTGCAGGTGGTGCGCGCGGCGCTGCGGCACATGCAGCGCCTGCATCTCGGCGTGGCCGAGGGCTTGGGCGCGCTCGCGCCGAAGGAGGCGGCGATGCGTTCCCGCCCGCCGGTGTTCTTCCGCCACGAAAGCGCCTGGCACCGCGCGTTGCAGGGCTGGACGGAAGCGCGCGCGGCCACGGCGTGCGAGCGGCTGTTGACGGCGGAGCTCGGCTGCAAGACGACCGGCGCGCCGGACCAGCTCATCGCCTCCCGCGCCGTGCTCGACATCGCCCGCGCCGCGCGCCGCGGCGAGCGTTAGCGCGAGGGCGATTCGAGCAGGACGACGAGGCTGCCGCGCTTGCGGCCGGTGTCGGCACGGGCATGCGCGGCGGGCAGCGCATCGAACGGAAACACCGCATCAATCGGCGGGCGGAACAGGCCGCGCGCGGCAAGATCGGCGAGCGCGGCAAGATCATCGGGGCGCTCCGCGGCAGGTCCTGCAATGGGTCGGCGGCTGCCTCGCCTGCGCGCAAGCAGGTCGCCCAGCCCGCCGGCGATGGCAAGGTATCGGCCGCCCTCGGCGAGGATCGGCAGGGCTGTGCGGAAGCTCAGTGCCGCGGCGGCATCAGCCACGATGTCCCAGCGATCAGGCCCTGCGGTGTAGTCGCGACCGGTGTAGTCGATGACCTCGGCAGCGCCCATCCCCTGCACCAGGGCAACGTTGCCGGTGGAGGTGACGGCGCTGACGATCGCGCCAGCAGCGATGGCCAATTGCACCAGTGCGGCACCGACGGTGCCCGATGCGCCGATCACCAGCACACGCTCCCCCTCGCGCAGCCGCGCCCGGCGAAGATAGTCCCGCGCCGTCGTTCCGCCGAAGCCCAGCGCGGCGGCAGTCTCGACCGACATGCAAGCAGGCCGTGCCACCACCATGCCGGCAGCCGGCATCACCGCGAATTCGGCATGCGCGCCCTGGCGGAAGCCGGGGAAGGCGATCACGGCGTCACCGGGTGCGAAGCGCGTCACGCCAGCGCCGACAGCGGCGATGCGGCCGGTGAGTTCCACGCCGAGGACGGCTCTGCGGGGGCGGCGCAACCCCAGCGCCAGCCGGCCCATGAGCGCCATTCCGGCCGGGAGATCGAGCGCGCGGATCCGCCGGTCCGCTGACGAAACGGTCGTCGCCTCCACGCGGATCAGCACCTCCCCCGGGCCGGGCTGGGGGAGCTTCACCTCGCGCAGCGCCAGCACCTCGGGGCCGCCATAGCTGCGTGCGACCCAGGCGCGCATGGTCGGGGGCAGGGTCGGGGGCAGGGCCGGGGGCAAGGCCGGGCGCAGTGGCGCCGCGGGCGGTCGCTCGTTCAGCGATAGCCCGCCTTCGGCGCTTCCGCCGGCGCTGTCTCGATGCCACGCATCGCTGCCCCGGCCGAAGCCCAGAAGCGTTGCAGGATCGAGACATCCCAGCCGATGCAGAAATGCTTCACGCCCATCGCGCGGTAGCGCTCGGCCTGCTCCGGCTCGTGGATCTCGGCGCGCGGGTGCAGCCCCTTCGCCAGCGCCGTTTCGATCACGCGTCGTTCCGCATCCCGAACCTTCGGGTGCGCGAACTGGCCCGGATGGCCGATGCCCATCGCATAGTCGGCCGGGCCGAACTGCACCATGTCGATGCCAGGCACGGAGAGGATGGCATCGAGGTTCTCGAGCGCCTCGACCTTCTCGATCATGATCGCCACCACCGCCTGCCCCAGCGCCTCGACATAGGCCTCGGAGCCGACATCACGCAGCGTGCCGACGTCACGCCGCATGCCGACGCCGTGCAGGCCCACGCGCGAGAGGCCCGCTGATTTCGGCGCCTCGGCGCGCACGGAAGCGACGGCGAGTTCAGCATCGGCGACGCTTCGGATATCGGCGAACAGCACGTTCTGGTGGCCTGAGCCGATCGCGCGCATCGCCTGGTGCAGGTACTGGTCCTGCTCGACCTTCATCATGCCGGAGAGGTGCGAGAGCTCGAGCGCGCGGCCGAGATTGTCGAGGTCATGCAGCGTGAAGGGCGCGTATTCGGCGGTGAACTCGATGTAGTCGTAGTGCCCCGTGGCGCCGACGAGTTCGACCAGCGTCGGCCACACGGAGAGCAGGTGCGTGCCGAGCGTCGGGTGCCCTGAATCGAGCGCTGCGCGCAGGCGGTTGGGGCGCATGGTGTGGAGCCTCCCGGATGTGTTCGTTGCGGCGAGCGTCACATGCCGCGCGGGGTGGGGGAAGGGGTCAGCCTCCCTACCCCACCTTGTTCAGCAGCGCGATCAGCCCATCCAGCTGCTCGAGGTCCTTGTAGGCGATGCGCACCTCGCCGCGCTTGCCGTCGAAGCGGATCGCGACCTTGAGGCCGAGCTGCTCCGTCAGGTCACGCGCCAGCGCCTCGACATTGGGGTCCTTCCGCGGCGGGGACTTGCCGAATTTCGTTGTGGGCGCGGGTTGTTGCGCGAGCGCCTCGGTCTGGCGGACCGAGAGGCCCTCCATGATCACACGGTCGGCCAGCATGCCGGGGTCGTGCGCCGAGAGCAGCGCGCGGGCGTGGCCGGCCGTGAGCTTGCCCTCGCGCAGATGTACCTGCACCACGATCGGCAGGTTCAGGAGGCGGATCGTATTGGCGATGTGGCTGCGGGAACGGCCGACCAGGCGGCCGATCTCGGCATTGTCCAACGCCTCGGTCTCGCCCAGGCGGCGGTAGCCCTCCGCCTCCTCGATCGCGTTCAGGTCAGACCGTTGCAGATTCTCAACGAGCGCGGCGGCGGCCGCCGTGCGGTCATCAAGGTCGCGCACCAGCACGGGAACCTCGTGCAGCGGCACGGCCTGTGCCGCGCGCCAGCGACGTTCGCCGGCGATGATCTGGTAGCGGCCAGGTGCCGTCGGATGCGGGCGGACGAGCAGCGGCTGCAACACGCCGTTCGCGGCGATCGAGGCGATCAGGTCATCGAGCTTCTCGCGGTCGATGCCAGCGCGCGGCTGGAACGGCGAAGGCTCCAGCGCTGCGATGGAAAGCGACTGTGTTGCGGGCGCGGGCCCAGGGGCGGCGACGGGCGCCTCCGAAGGCGGGGCAGCAGCCTCGCCGAACAGGGCGGAGAGGCCGCGGCCAAGACGTTTCGGCGGTGCATCTTTCGGCCCAGAGTCCTTGGGGGGCGCGCTCATGCCGCCGCTCCCGCCGCCGCACGCTCGCGCCGCAGCACCTCGCCGGCCAGCGCGATATAGGCCTGCGCGCCGGCGGAGCGCACGTCATAAAGCAGCACGGGCTTGCCGTGGCTCGGTGCTTCCGATATCCGAACGTTCCGGGGAATCACCGTTTCATACACCTTCTCGCCGAAGAAGCCGCGCACGTCGGCCGCCACCAGGTCAGACAGATTGTTACGCTTGTCAAACATTGTCAGCACGATGCCCTGCAGCGCGAGGGACGGGTTGAACCCGCGGCGGACCATCTCGATCGTGCGCATCAGCTGGCTGATGCCTTCGAGCGCGAAGAACTCGCATTGCAGCGGCACAAGCACCGCATCGGCCGCGACCAGCGCGTTTAAGGTGAGCAGGCCGAGGGAGGGGGGACAGTCGATCAGCACGATGGTGCTGGGTGGCAGTGCCGCGGCGGCGAGCGCATCGCGCAGGCGGAACTCGCGGCGGGTGAGGGAGACGAGTTCGATCTCCGCTCCCGCGAGGTCCTGGTCAGCCGGCACGAGGGAGAGGTGGGGGATGGCGGTCGGGCGCGTCACCTCGGCCAGCGGGCGGGCTTCGGCGAGCAGCGCGTAGCTGCCGTCACCACGATCCGTCCGCGGCAGGCCGAGGCCGGTCGAGGCGTTTCCCTGGGGGTCGAGGTCGAGCAGCAGGGTCGGCTGGCCGGTGGCGGCGAGCGCGGTGGCGAGGTTGATCGCGGTCGTGGTCTTGCCCACCCCGCCCTTCTGGTTGGCGACGGCGATGATGCGCGGCCTGGCTGGGCGTGGCGGAGGCGGTTCAGACACGCGCGACCTCGGACAGGCGAAGGATGGTTGCGGCTGGGTCGGTTCGGCTCGGGAACCGTTCGACGGCCATTGTCCAGGCAGCGGCGGCGGCGGTCAATTCCGCCTCGGCTGTGGCGCCCTTTGGGAAGAGGAGAACGCCGCCAGGGGCGGAGTGTCGGATGGCTAGCGGGAGCAGGACAGGGAGGGGTGCGAGGGCACGGGCCGTCACCACGCCGGCGCCGAGGGGGGTGAGGGTGGCTGCATCCGCTGCATGGACGGTTGCGGGCGCCCCCGTCTCGCGGGCAGCTTCCCGGAGGAAGGCGGCCTTTCGCTGGTCACGCTCCACGAGGTGGGTCTCGGTGCCGGTAATGATCGCGAGGATCAGGCCCGGAAGCCCGGCGCCGGAGCCAAGGTCAGCAATCCGGGTCGTTCCTGGCGGGATGAGCGGCGCAAGCTGGGCGGCATCGGCGATGTGCCGCTCCCACAGGCGCGGAAGGTCTCGCGGAGAGACCAGGTTGATGCGCTGGTTCCATCGGGTGAGGAGAGCGGCGTAGGCCTCGAGCGCCGGGCGCACCGTATCGGGGAACGCTGGGCCCTGCTCGCTCCCGCCTCGTTTCACGTGAAACACCCGCCCCGGTCAGGCGGCATCGGCGCGTCGGCGGACATGCCCAAGAAGGGCAGCGATGGCGGCTGGCGTGACTCCCGGCAGGCGGAGTGCGGCACCGATGGTCGCGGGGCGGGAACGGGACAGGATTTCCCGCATCTCGGCAGAAAGGAAGGCAATCGCGCCGTAATCGAGGCTGCGGGGGATTGTGAGCTCTTCCTCCCGGCGCAGGGCCGTGATCTCAGCCTCCTGGCGGCCGAGGTAGCCGGCGTAGAGCGCCTCTGCCTCCAGCGTCCGCGCCACGCGGGGCGGAAGTGCGGACAGAAAGGGAAACGCCGCACGGAGTGCCGCCTGATCGACACCGCGATGGCCCATCAGGTCGAGCACCGACCGGCGCTGACCGTCGCGATTCACAGTGATTCCCTGGGTCGAGAGCTGGTCTGGCGTCATCGTCGTGTCGGTGGCCTGGGCGCGGGCTTCTGTGATCGCCTCGCGATGCGCCCGAAAAGCCGCCGCGCGGGCGGGGCCGATGACGCCATGTCCAAGCCCGCGCGGCGTCAGGCGAAGATCGGCATTGTCGGTGCGCAGCGTCAGGCGATATTCAGCCCTGCTGGTGAACATCCGGTATGGCTCTGTGATGCCGCGCGTCACCAGGTCATCGATCATCACACCGATATAGGCCTCGGCCCGGTCGAGCACGAAGCCATCGCGACGCCCGCCGGCCGCCAGCGCGGCGTTGATCCCCGCCACGATCCCCTGCCCCGCCGCCTCCTCGTACCCGGTCGTTCCGTTGATCTGCCCGGCGAGGAACAGGCGCGGCACAGCCAGGCACTCCAGCGTCGGAGCGAGCTCCCGCGGGTCGACATGATCGTACTCGATCGCGTAGCCGGGGCGGATGATCCGCGCCTGCTCCAGGCCAGGAATGGTCGCGATCAGCGCCGCCTGCACATCCTCCGGCAGGCTGGTCGAGATGCCGTTGGGGTAGACCGTGTCGTCATCCAGCCCCTCCGGCTCGAGGAAGATCTGGTGCCGCTCGCGGTCGGCGAAGCGGGCCACCTTGTCCTCTATCGAGGGGCAGTATCGGGGGCCGCGGCTCTCGATCTGGCCCGAGTACATCGGGGCGCGGTGCAGGTTTGCCCGGATGAGGGCGTGGGTAGCCGCCGTGGTCGCGGTGATGTGGCAATTGATCTGCCGCAGCGCGGGCGCGCGCGACAGGGTGCTGAACAGCTCAGGCTCCTCGTCGCCACGCTGCTCCTCGAGCCGTTCCCATCCAATCGTACGCCCATCGAGGCGCGGCGGGGTCCCCGTCTTCAGGCGCCCCATCCTTAGGCCGAGGGACGCGATGGCCTGCGCCAGCCCGGTCGAGGGCGCCTCGCCGACGCGCCCACCGGGGCGCTGCTCCGGCCCGACATGGATCACGCCGCGGAGGAACGTTCCTGTCGTGATGACGACAGCGCCAGCGGTGAGGTCGCGCCCGTCCGCCAGCACCACGCCGGCGACAGCCCCACTCCCGTCGTGCAGCAGCCGCTCCACCCCCCCGCGGATGATGCCGAGACCGGCCTGCGCGGCGAGAAAGCCCTGAACCGCCTCGCGATAGGCCCGCCGGTCAGCCTGGGCGCGCGGCCCCTGCACGGCCGGCCCCTTGCTGCGGTTGAGCAGGCGGAACTGGATGCCCGCAGCATCCGCCGCCCGGCCCATGATGCCATCGAGCGCATCGACCTCGCGGACGATGTGCCCCTTCCCCAGCCCCCCGATCGCCGGGTTGCAGGACATCTCGCCGATCGTCTCCGGCGCATGGGTGACCAGCGCCGTCCTCGCCCCCGCCCGCGCTGCTGCCGCTGCGGCCTCGCACCCGGCATGCCCGCCACCGATCACGATCACGTCGAAGCGATCCACCGCACCCTCCCCGACCCCGCGTTTCACGTGAAACGCGGAGCAAACCTGGCCCCTTCTACTTCCCGATGCAGAATGACCGGAACACCACGTCGAGGAGATCCTCCACGTCGACCCGCCCGGTCAAGCGCCCGATCGCCCGAAGCGCCCCGCGCAGCGCCTCGGCCCGCAGTTCCGGCAACCCCGCATCGCCGGCGCGGCTGATCGCGGCAACCGCCTCCTCCACCGCCGCCCGGTGGCGCGCCCGCGTCAGCACGGCGCCCGATGTCTCTCCCGCCAGCGCGCCGACGGCGTCGGTCAGCGCCGCGAGCACCGCATCCAGCCCAGCCCCCGTGACCGAGGAGACCGAAGTCACCTCCTCCCCCAGCACGGTGCCAAGCCGCCGCCCAAGGTCACACCGGGTTGCCACGCCGATCCAGCGCCTGCCGCCCTGGCTGAGGGCAGCGACAGTCCCTGCGTCCGGCCCCAGTGAGAGGCCATCGAAGACGGCAAGACGGAGTTCAGCCTCGCCAGCCCAGGCCAGCGCGCGCCGGACGCCTTCCGCCTCGATGTCGTCCTCGGTTTGCCGCAACCCGGCCGTATCAGCCAGCGTCACCGCCTGGCCACCGAGGTCCATCCGCACCTCGATCACATCCCGCGTCGTGCCGGCGCGGGCCGAGACGATCGCCGCGTCCCGCCCGGCCAACCTATTGAGAAGGCTCGACTTTCCTGCGTTCGGCGCGCCGATGATCGCCACCCGCACACCATCCCTCACCCGCTCCGCCCGACCAGCGCCCACAAGTGCCGCGCCCATCTCCGCGGCCACTGCAGCCGCGTCGCCCAGCGCCTCGGCCTCGGCCTGCTCGCCCACGCCATCGTCTGCGAAGTCGATCGCAGCCTCGGCAAGCGCCAGCGCATGCGTCAGCCGCTCGACCCACCCTGCCACGCAGTGCGCCAGCCTCCCGTCCACCTGCGCCAGCGCCTGCCGACGCTGCGCGGCCGTCTCTGCCGCCACCAGGTCAGCCACCCCCTCGGCAGCGGTGAGATCGAGCTTGCCGTTGAGAAAGGCGCGCCGCGTGAACTCACCAGCCTCCGCCGGCCGCACGCCGGGTGCCGCCCGCAACAGGGCATCGGCCACAGCCGCGATCACCGCCCGACCGCCATGGACGTGAAGCTCAGCCGCCTCCTCGCCGGTGTAGCTCGCGGGGGCGCAGAAGCGGAGGACGAGCGCACGGTCCAGCGCCTCGCCGCTCGTCGGGTCACGCAGGGTGCGCAACACAGCCCGGCGCGGTTCCGCCACCACGCCCGCCAACGCCTCCACCGCCTCCCGCGCCCGTGGCCCGCTGACGCGCAGAACGGCAACGCCCGCCCGCCCCTGGCCGGAGGCGAGCGCGAAGATGGTCTCGCCCCCGAACCTGCCGGGCGCCTCAGCCAGGGGGCGCCTCCTTGGGCGGCGGCACGTGGGCTTCCGTCAGCATCAGCCGCGCCACGCGCCCGCCACCGGCCAGATGCACCGCCAGCACCTCGTCGACATCGTCTTTCGTTTCGATTTTGTACCAGACGCCCTCGGGGTAAACCACGAGCGTCGGCCCGAACTCACAGCGGTCGAGGCAGCCGGCCATGTTCACCCGGATGCCCTTGAGGCCGATTTCCTTCGCGCGTGCCTTCATGTAGTCGCGCAACGCCTCGCTGCCCTTGGCCGCACAGCTGCCGCGCTTGTGCCCATCGGGCCTGCGGTTGCAGCACACGAACACATGCGCCTCGAACCACGGCGCGGGGTCACCCACACGCGACCGCCGTGTCCCGCTCATGCCCGCCTCGCCAGCCTGGCCCATCGCCTTCTCTCCATCCATGCGCGCAACCATGTAGAGATGAAGCCGCCAGCACGGAACCCCGTTACCGTAAGTGACGCCGGACAGCGACGCTCCGGGCCGGATACCGACGCTTGCGGATGGAGAACGCCGCCATGACAGCCGCACCGATCGAGCCTCGCCCCCCGGGTACATTCGCCCCAGGCGCATCCCCCCCAGGCGCATTCCCCCCGGGCGGCAACCGCCTCAGTGGCGAGACCAGCCCCTACCTCCTCCAGCATGCCGACAATCCCGTGCACTGGCGCCCCTGGAATGAGGCTGCGCTGGCCGAGGCGCGCACCACCGGCAAGCCCATCCTGCTCTCCGTCGGCTACGCGGCCTGCCATTGGTGCCACGTGATGGCCCATGAAAGCTTCGAGGATGCCGAGACGGCCGCCCTGATGAACGCGCATTTCGTGAACATCAAGGTCGACCGCGAGGAACGGCCCGACATCGATGCGATCTACATGCACGCGCTGCACATCCTCGGCGAACAGGGGGGCTGGCCCTTGACCATGTTCCTGACGCCGGGCGCGGAGCCGTTCTGGGGCGGCACCTACTTCCCGCCCGAGCCGCGCTACGGCCGCCCCTCCTTCCGCCAAGTGCTCGCCGGCATCGCGCGTGCCTACACCGAGGAGGGCGAGAAGGTTGCACGCAACGCCGCCTCGATCCGCGATGCGCTGGCCGAGCTCGGCCGCGCACGCCCGGCGGAGGGTGCGACGATCGGGCCGGCACATATGGACGCCGCGCGCGCAGCACTGCTCCGCGGGCTCGACCAGAAGGAAGGCGGGCTCCAGGGCGCGCCGAAATTCCCGCAACCCTCGCTGTTCCGCCTGCTCTGGAACGAATGGCGCCGCACCGGTGATGCAGCGGCCCGCGCCGCCGTGACGTTGACGCTGCGCAGGATGAGCCAGGGCGGCATCTACGACCATCTCGGCGGCGGCTTCGCGCGCTACTCGACCGATGCGGTGTGGCTCGTGCCGCATTTCGAGAAGATGCTCTACGACAACGCGCAGATCCTCGAACTCCTCGCCCTCGTCGGGGCGGAAGAGCCCGCCAGCCCGCTCTGGCGCGCGCGGGCCGAGGAAACCGTCGCGTGGCTCTCGCGCGAGATGATCGCCGATGCGGCCGATGACGGCAGTGCCGGCTTCGCGAGCACGCAGGACGCCGACAGCGAGGGCGAGGAAGGCAAGTTCGCGGTGTGGACCACCGAGGAAGCCGGGCGTGTGCTGGCCGCTGCCGGGCTCTCTTCTTCCGATATCGATACGTTCCTCGCGGCCTACGACATCCGCCCGGGCGGCAACTGGGAAGGCCATGCCATCCCGAACCGCAGCCATGCAACGGGTGATGACGACGACGCGAGGGCCGCGCTGCTTGCCCGCGGCCGTGCCGCGTTGCTGGCGCACCGGCAGCGTCGCGTGCAGCCAGGGCGTGACGACAAGGTGCTGGCCGACTGGAACGGCATGATGATCGCCGCACTCTGCCGCGCGGCGCATGTGTTCGGCCATCCGGAGTGGATCGAGATCGCTGCGCGAGCGTTTCGTTTCGTTGCCGTACACATGAAAGCGGACGGGACGGCAGGTGGCGGCAGCCGGCTGCTGCACGCGTGGCGCCGTGGCGTGCGCGGGCCCGCCGGCATGCTGGCCGATCACGCGGCGATGGCGAAGGCCGCGATCGCGCTCGCCTCCGCCACCGGCGATGCGGCGTATCTGGATGATGCCAAGGCGTGGGTGCGCGCCTGCCATGCCCTGTTCGCCGATGCCGATGGCGCCTTCTTCACGACGGCGGCGGACGCGACCGACGTGATCGTCCGCGCCAAGGACGTGACGGATGGTGCGGTCCCTTCCGGTAACGGCATGCTGGCGGAGGCGTGCGCACTGCTCTGGCACGCCACCGGCGATGCGCTGCACCGCGCGACGGCGGAGGGAATCCTCGCCGCCTATGCCGGCGGTGCGGCGGAACAGCCCTGGAGCTTCGCCAACCTGCTGGTCGCGGCCGACATCCTCGACCGTGGCGCCTCGGTGGTCATCACTGGGGATGGCCAGGCGGCCGACGCGCTGCTCGCTGCCGCCAATGCAGCTTCCGGCCTCGGCGTCGTCATCCAGCGCGGCGGCGCGCTCCCCTCCTCCCACCCCGGCGCGGCGGCGACGCAAGGCGAGGTGGCGGCGGCGCATGTCTGCACCCAGGGTGTGTGCGGGCTGCCGCTCGCCGACGCTGCGGCACTTCGCCACGCCCTCGCCGCCCGCGGCAGCACGTAGCGCGTCAAGGCACCGCCGCACGGAAGGCTTCCGGTCGGCCGCGCTCTTTGATACAACTCCGTATCAAAGGGGGCGGCCGATGCCGACTGCCAGCGTGCCGACGCCAAGCGCTGCGGCCCCTCAGCCGCACCAGCACGATCCTGATCTCGGCGAACTTCTCGCCACGGCGAACGATGCCGCGCGGCGCGAGGTGTCGCAGCAATGGTTCTTCTTCATCACACTGATGCTGCTGCTGGCAGCGTCCGTCGGCACGACGACGCATCGCGCGCTCCTCGATGCCACGCCGATGCGATTGCCGTTGCTGAACATCGACCTGCCGATGATCGGCTTCTACGCCATCGCGCCGACCATCTTCGTCGTGCTGCATTTCTACGCGCTGCTGCAGGTCAGCGGCCTGCGCGCGAAGGTCGCGGCGTTCATCGCCGCGGCGGAAGCCGAGGCACGGCACCGCGCGACACTCGGCCAGGAAACCTACGCCACGGCGCTGCAACGGATCGTCCGCCCGCTCGACGGGTTCGCGGTGGTGCAGGCGCTCGCCGCCCCGAGCCTGCACCAGCGCGCGCTCGCCGCGCGGGTGATGACGGCGATCACCCTCGTCATCGCGCCGGTGCTGCTGCTCGTGTTCTTCCTGCTGCGCTTCCTGCCCTACCAGGACGTTCCGACCACGCATCTTCACCGGGCACTCATCGCCATCGACCTCGCCGTGCTCTGGGCGCTGATGCCGCCATCGGGGTTGCCGGCACGCATCATCTCCGCCGCGGGGACCGTCACCGTCATGGTGTTCTGCCTCGTGGTCGCCACCGTACGCGGCGAGGCGCTCGACAGGCCGATGCCGCTCATCACGCCGTTGCGTGACATGCTGTTCTTCGACGGCGTGCTCGACAGCACGACCCATCGCCCGCCGGACAGGCCGTTCTCGCGCGTGCTCTCGCTGGCCGATGAGCGACTGATCCGCGTGACCGACACCGAGCTCGCGCGCGAAGGCCTCGCACGCACCATCGTCCTGCGGGGCCGGTCGTTGCGCGGCGCGATCCTGATCGCGACGGACCTGCGCAAGGCCGATCTCAGCCGCGCCGACCTCGCTGGCGCACGGCTCGACAAAGCCTGGCTGAACGGGGCCTTCCTCGACAACGCGCGTCTCGAGGGTGCCATCCTCGACGGTGCGACGATGCGCGACGCATCGCTCCCCGGCGCCGTGCTCACGGGCGCCAGCCTGCGCGGCACCGGGCTCGAGGGGGCAACGCTCGATGGTGCCGCCCTCGCCGGCGCGACGCTCGACGACGCGTCGCTGCATGGCGCATCGCTCACCGGCACTTCGCTCGAAGGGGCGTCGCTCGTCGGCGCGCGGCTGCCTGGCGCGTTCCTGATCAAGGCGCGGTTGCAGGGCGCCTCACTGCTGTCGGCCGATCTGCGCGGCGCCGATCTGCGCTACGTGCAGGGCTGGCGGGCGGATACGTATGGCGCGCGGCTGGCCGATGCCGACGCGCGCAGCATCTCGACCGCCGCCCTGCCGGCGACCTGGGTCCCCGCCGCCGCGGCGGAGGAGGGAGGCCCCAGGGAGGCGAGCCCCTGGCGGGAGAGCGTCGATGCGTGGCTTGCCGTCATCCCGGGCGTGACGCTGCGGGAGGGTGCGGCGCGGCGGCTCACGACGCTCACTGCGCGGTCAGAGGACGACCCTGGCCTCGATGCCCGCCACGCCGATCTCGTCGGGCTGTCGCCACCCGAGCCGCGGGGGGTGGCGCGGACGCTGATCACGCTCGCCTGCGCGCCGGAGCGTGCGCCCTATGTCGCGCGCGGCATCCTCAGCCAGATCTGGACCGCCGATCGCACGACGGGCCGCGACCTCGATGCCGCGATCCGCGCCAGGGTCGCGGGGGCAATGCGTGATGAAGCGGGCTGCCCCGGTGCCATCGGCCTGAATGCAGAGGAACGTGCGCGGCTTGTCGCGATCAGCGAGGGCCTGGATTGAGGCAGCGCAGCCGCGTCAGTCGTCCTCGACCTCGCCGTGGTTGACGATCTTCCTGGCGGTCAGGATCACGTGGAAGCGGTTGCCGTCATTCAGCCTGTAGCGTGTGTTGCCGAAGGTCTGCTTGAAGAAATAGCCGCTCTTCTCGATGGCTGCCTTCTTGTTCTCGTCATGCGCCCACTGGTCGAGCGTGTTCAGCCCGGTGCCATCCTGGCTGAGGTAGATCGCGGCGTGCCTGCCGGCGAAGGGGTAGGTGCCGTCATCGTCGAAGATGGCAATGGCGGTTCCCTCCGGCACGGCGGCGTTGCCCTTCACGACGGGCCCGCGCACCCAGAACCGCGTCTTGCCGCAGCCCGTCGCCGTCTGCACCAGGATGGCGCATTGGCCGTTGCCGCACATCGTGCGCCGGGCCTTCCAGGATTTCAGGTTCGCCGCGACGTAGAAGTCATGGTTTTCCGCCGCGGCGGTGCAGCCCGGATCGGCCTTGATCATCGCCTGGAGCGCTGCGAGGTCGCCTGCCGCCATCAGTTTCGCCTCCGTTCCGTGTCGTCCCTGCCGCGGAACGATAGGGGTGGGAGGCTACAGGCCGCGTGATGGGGCGCACAGGGGGGCCCTCACCCTGTCCCTCTCCCGCACGCGGGAGAGGGGACGCGGCGGGCATACCCGTCCGAAAGCCCTCTCCCCCTTCAGGGGGAGAGGGTTGGGTGAGTGGGTCAGGTTGGCGTGGGGCCGGAAGGCTGAAACGACGCTGTGATGAACACGGCTTACGTATTCATCGCCCCGGTCCGCGGAGCGGACGAATGGAACGGGGATGCGATGAGCACCCTCAGGTGTTCCCCGGCGTGCGTCGCACGCCAAAAGAAACGCCGGTGATGAACACGGCTTACGTGTTCATCGCATCAAAGAAGTCCTGGTTCGTCTTGCTGTACTTCAGCTTGTCGAGCAGGAAGTCCATCGCGTCCTGCGGGCCCATCGGCATCAGGATGCGGCGCAGAACCCACATCTTGGACAGCGTGCCACGCTCGACCAGCAGCTCCTCCTTGCGGGTGCCGGACTTGGTGATGTCGAGCGAGGGGAAGGTGCGCTTGTCGGACAGTTTCCGATCGAGAATGATCTCGCTGTTGCCGGTGCCCTTGAACTCCTCGAAGATCACCTCGTCCATGCGGCTGCCGGTGTCGATCAGCGCGGTCGCGATGATGGTGAGAGACCCACCCTCCTCGATGTTGCGCGCGGCACCGAAGAAGCGCTTCGGCCGCTGCAGCGCGTTCGCGTCCACGCCACCCGTCAGCACCTTGCCCGACGAGGGCACGACGGTGTTGTAGGCGCGCGCGAGGCGGGTGATCGAGTCGAGCAGGATCACCACGTCCTTCTTGTGCTCGACCAGGCGCTTGGCCTTCTCGATCACCATCTCGGCGACCGCCACGTGCCGCGTCGCCGGTTCGTCGAAGGTGGAACTCACCACCTCGCCGCGCACGGTGCGGGCCATGTCGGTCACTTCCTCGGGCCGCTCATCGATCAGCAGCACGATGAGGTAGACCTCGGGGTGGTTGGCGGCGATCGAGCTTGCGATGTTCTGCAGCATCACCGTCTTGCCGGTGCGCGGCGGCGCAACGATGAGGCCGCGCTGGCCTTTGCCGATCGGGCAGATCAGGTCGAGGATCCGGGGCGTGTAGTCCTTCTGGACGCCCTTCTGCACGCCCTCCTTGTTCTCCACCTCCATCTTGAGCCGGCTCTCGGGGTAGAGCGGCGTGAGGTTGTCGAAATTGATGCGGTGGCGCACCGCATCGGGCTCGTCGAAGTTGATCTGGTTGACCTTGACCAGCGCGAAATAGCGCTCGCCGTCCTTCGGGCTGCGGATCTGGCCTTCCACCGTGTCGCCGGTGCGCAGGCTGAAGCGCCGCACCTGGCTGGGCGAGACGTAGATGTCGTCGGGGCCTGGCAGGTAGTTCGCCTGGAAGCTGCGCAGGAAGCCGAACCCGTCGGGCAGGATCTCGAGCACGCCATCGCCGTGGATCGCCTGGTCGTTGTCGGCCAGGGTCTTCAGGATGGCGAACATCATGTCCTGCTTGCGCAGCGTCGAGGCGTTCTCGACGTTGAGGCTCTCGGCCAGCGCCAGGAGGTCTGCGGGGCTCTTGGCCTTGAGTTCGGCGAGGTGCATCTGGTTGGGGTGCCCGGGATCGGAGTGAGGTTGGGGGGCGCTCGCGGGGTGGCCGGCGAATGGAACCGACACGTGCGATGCACGGGGGGAGGCGTCGTTCCGGCGAAAGGTGGCGGTGCAGGTCCCCATGCGGCGGCGTCGGTGGCTATCGCTGCATCGTGGCGCAAATGCCGTGATGCGCCGGCCTGTCCTTGGCCGGGAACGAAACGCCGTGTCTTCGCGAAACTGCCCTGTGGGGATCATTGCGGCCGGTGGCCGCGCCGGAAGATGAGATTGACTTAAGGAACGCCGGCCGTTCCGTCAATCATTCCATCGCTGCCGTGATGACGAATTGCTGTCCCTGGCCTTCGAAACGACCCGGAACCCGTGGCCGGACGTCGGAAAGATCAACAATCAGAATGGTCTGGCGATGACCATGACGACGATCACCACCATCGCCGCCGTCGGCACCTCGTTCATGATGCGGAAGTAACGCTGTGGCCTTCGGTTCCGGTCCTGCAGGAAATCGCGCCGCCGCGCCATCATCGCGTGGTGCGCACCCGTCATCACGAGGATGCCGAGCATCTTGAAATGCCACCACCCCGAGGCCCAGTCCACCACGCCTGGGGTGAGCACGAGCAGGATGCCGAACACCCACGCCGCGATCGAGGACGGGCTCGCGATATAGCGGGAGAGGCGATACTCCATCACCTTGAACCGCTCGCTCTCCACGCTGCCGGGCGCGACCTCGCAGTGATAGACGAACAGGCGCGGCAGGTAGAGCAGCGCTGCCATCCACGCGATGATCGCGATCACATGCAGCGACTTCACCCAGGGGTAGATGTAGGCCAGCGCGTCGATCGTCATGCGCCCCTCCGATCCGCGATCATGCCCCCGATGATGTCGGCAAGCGCGTCCATCCGCGCAAACGGCTCGGCCCCCTCGGCCGCGAGCGCCGCGGCGGCGCCATTGGGTGCATAGCCGAGCACGCGCATGCCCGCCGCCCGCCCCGCGCGCACGCCGGTGACGCTGTCCTCGATCACGACGCAGCGCGCGGGCTCCACGCCGACCAGGGCGGCGCAGCGGAGCCAGATGTCAGGCGCCGGCTTGCCCGCCGCGACATCCTCGTAGCTGACGACGCGGCCGTCGAAGATGCCGTCGAGCCCGAGGCGGGCGAGCTTGGCGGCGAGCTCCGCCCGCGACGAGTTCGACCCGACGGCGTGGCCGAGCCCCATGGCGCGTACGGCTGCTATCGCGCCGGCGGAACCCGGGATGGGAACCACCTCGGTCGCCATCGCGCCGACGATGCGCATCGTCATCGCCAGCGCCCAGTCATCGGGGATGGCGATGCGTGCGGCGATCATCGGCGCCATCATCGGCAGGGAGAGGCCAAGGAAGCGGTGTTCCGCCTCCCGGCCGGTCATCGGCCAGCCGCGGGCGGTGAGGTCCTCGGCGATGATCGTGTTGGCGATCGCCTCGCTGTCGGCCAGCACGCCGTCGCAGTCGAACAGAACGGCGTCGATCCCTGGGGCGGGCATGGCAGCCTCAGTCCTCGTCGGCGGTGATCACGCGCCCTGCCGTGGCATGGCCGCGGCGGGCATGCGGGCAGTCCTTCGCCGCGCGCGGGCAGGTGCGGGCGCCGCGGAAGCTGCACAGGCTCCTCTCCTCCGCCCGCGCGTGCCGCACGAGACCGGCGAGCGCGCCGATGAAGCCGGGGTCGCTGTTCTGCGCGGGCGAGCGGAAATAGGCGGGAACGCCGAAATGCTCCGCCTCCTCGCGGTACTCGACATCGAGCTCGACCAGCGTCTCGGAGTGTTCCGACACGAACGCGATCGGCACGACGAGGACGGCCACCTTCTCGTCGCCGGCGCGCTTCAGCTCATCCTCCGTCGAGGGGCCGATCCATTTCTGTGGCGTCACGCGCGACTGGTAGCAGACGAGATGGTCCATCCCGTCGATCGCCATCGCCTCGGCCACCGCCTCGACCGTCTGCTCGACCTGCCATTGGTAGGGGTCGCCCCGCGCCACGATGCTCTCGGGCAGGCCGTGCGCGCTGAACAGGACGCGCAGCGGGATCTCAGGGGCGAGTTCGGCGCGGGCCTTGAGGTAGCTCTCGCGCACCATCGCCGCGGTGGCGCCAACGAAGCCCGGGTCGGAGTGGTAGCAGCAGACGGTGTGCGTCGGCGCGACGAGCCCTGCCTTGGCGGCCGCATCGCGCCAGGCATCGAGGGACGACCCCGTCGTGGTCGTCGAGAACTGGGGGTAGAGGGGAACGAGGACCACCTCGTCGGGCCCCCAGGCGCGCACGGCGCGGGCGGTCTCGTCCGACATCGGGTGCCAGTAGCGCATGCAGACGAAAACCTTGGCGTCGAGGTCGCCCGAGAGAGCGCGGGAGAGGGCGGCGGCCTGCTCCACGGTGAGCTCGAGCAGCGGGCTCTTGCCGCCGAGCACGGCGTAGTTCTCGGCCGCGATCGGCGTGCGCTTCCAGGTGATGAGCGCGGCGAGGAGCTGGCGGAAGGGTGCCGGTACCCGGATGATCGCCGGGTCGGCAAACAGGTTGTAGAGGAACGGTCGCACGCTTTCGGCTTTGTCCGGGCCGCCGAGGTTGAACAGCACGACGGCCACGCGCGGCTTCTTCGCGCGCTCCTTGCGGGGTCTCTCCCGCGGTGTCCGCTCCGCCTGGGCCACCTCGTCCGGTGACGTCATCGCGTCCATCTGTGCAAAGCCCCTTACAGCCGCGTCTCACCAATCAGGTGGGAACGAGGCGTTCGCATGCCAGCCTTTGGCGGGGAAGGTCAATCGGCGTACGCATTCGGGGGGCGGCACGGCAGACAAACGGCAGTGGGAGCGGGCGTATCCCCCGCTCCCACTCCACCGGCCTCACGCCGAGGGCGCAGCCTTGCGCCGGCGCATGTAGAGAAGCGCCGCAAGCGGCAGGCCGAGCAGCGCCAGGCCAGCCGGCTCGGGCACGTCGAGATAGAGCGGCTCATCGAACGGCAGGGTCAGCGCGTAGGACCAGTACCTGTCATCGAGCGCGCTGATGTAAAAGCCTGTCGCTGTCTCTGGGATCAGCGTCATCCACACCTCGCCTGACCCAAGGGAGAAGATGCCGAACGGGCCCCGGCCGCCGAACAGCGGGTTCCTGTCAGTTCCCCGTTCGAGCAGCAGGTCGCCCGCCTGGCCGGTCCCGACGCCGAGTTTCGGCGTGCCTATACCTGCCCCGGGGTCACGCAGGTTCATGAAGTAAAGCGCATCGAACCCGGGAAAAATCGGCAGCCCGATGCCGACATCGAGCTTGACCAGCGCCGCCTCGTTGGGTCCCCGGTTCTGGTAGATGCTGAGAAAGTCGAGACTGGCCTTGAGCTCAGTCAGGCCATAGATCTCCGCCCCGCCCGGAAGGCCCGGGATGAACGGCGTGGCGGTCGCGTTCGCAAGGAAGGGGTTGGCCTCCCTCGGCCCCGCGCCGAGCTCGACCGACCCGCCGATCGTGGCCGTGCCGGCGAAGCGTGCCGGTGTGTTCGTGCCGAACAGCAGCCGGCCATCGGCGCCAGGATTGCCGCCCGTTCCACCCTTCGCATCCACCGTGGAGGAGGCGCTGGCGACGTCGGTACCGACGAGCTTCACCGTGCCGCCGGCACCGCCGCCGCCCGTACCGCCCTCGCCGCCGCGCCCCCCGGCGCTGCCGGTGGCACCCCCGTAGGCGCCAGCCCCGATGCCACCCCCCTGCCCAGCATTCGTGCCGCCGGCGGTGCCATCACCACCCGCGGCACCGGCTCCACCACGGCCCTGATTGGTCTGCGCCGGGCCGGCCGCGAGTCCCACACCGGCCGCGCCGCCATCGCCGCCGGCACCGCCTGCCGCCCCCGGGCGATGAAAATCCGATGTCGTCTTGTCCTTGCCGTCCTTGCCGTCGAGGCCGGCGGTGCCCGACGCGCCGTCGGGGCCGCGGACGGCGATGCGTCCATTGCCGCCTGCGGCATCGACACGCGTTCCCGTCGCGTCGACGCGGCCGAGTGCGACGATCTCCAGCGCCCCTCCGCCTACCCCGCCGAGACCACCCGTGGCACCCATCCCACCGGCGCCGCCGCCGCCGCCGCCGCCGCCGCCACCACCACCGGCACCGCCGTAGCCGACGAGGCTCCCGAACCCGCCCTGCTCGCCGCCGCCGCCTCCGCCGCCACCCGCGCCGCC
>NZ_JALHPR010000041.1 GCF_022842375.1 Elioraea sp.
CCCCGCCGCGGCGCCGCCAGCGGCGGCGCAGCCCGCGCCGGTGCCCCGGGAAGGCGGCCCCTCGACCCTCGGCTTCCCCGAGCTCCGCCAGCAGCTGAGCCAGAGCCACGCGGTGGCCGATGGGCATGACGTCCAGGTCGTGATCCGCTGGGGCGACCCCGTGCTCGAAGGCGCGCCGCCATTCGACCCGCGCAACCTCACCGCCGAAGGGCAGGCGAAGCAGTTCGGCTACAATTGCGACTATCTCGACTATTTCCCCCTGCCGGCCGGCTCGAACGGTTCCGACCACGGGCTGCTCTGCGTCAACCACGAGTACACCAACACCAACCTGATGTTCGCCGGCATCGGCGAGGGCCGTGCGGCCCGCGCGCGCACGAACAAGGACCAAGCCGCGGTCGAGATCGCCGCGCACGGCATGAGCGTGGTGGAGGTCAGGCGCCAGGGGGGCGTGTGGGCGAGCGTCCCGGGCGGCCGCTTCAACCGGCGCATCACCATGGAAACCCCGATGCGGGTGAGCGGCCCGGCGGCCGGCCACCCGCGGCTGCGCACCTCGGCCGACCCGGCGGGCACGCGCGTGCTCGGCACGCTGAACAACTGCGCTGGCGGGAACACGCCGTGGGGCACCGTCATCACGGCCGAGGAGAACTTCAACAACTACTTCGGCGGCGATGCGGCCGAGACGGGGGCGGAGGCCGCGAACTACCGCCGCTACGGCGTGCAGAAGCAGGCAACCTGGGCCTGGGGCCGCTTCTTCGACCGCTTCAACCTGGACAAGGAGCCGAATGAGCCGAACCGCTTCGGCTGGATCGTCGAGTTCGACCCGTACGATCCCGCCTCGGTTCCGGTGAAGCGCACCGCGCTTGGCCGCTTCAAGCACGAAGGTGCGACGCACGCGATCAGCCATGACGGGCGCGTCGCCTTCTACTCGGGAGACGATGAGCGGTTCGACTATCTCTACAAGTTCGTCACCGCCCGCCCGTGGAATCCGACCGACCGCGCCGCCAACCGCGACCTGCTCGACGAGGGCACGCTCTATGTCGCGAAGTTCGAACCGCAGGGCCGCATGCGCTGGCTTCCGCTGGTGTTCGGCGAAGGCCCGCTGACGCCGGCCAACGGGTTCCAGAGCCAGGCCGACGTGCTGATCGAGACGCGCCGTGCGGCCGACCTGCTCGGCGCCACGCCGATGGACCGGCCGGAGGATGTCGAGACCAACCCGGTGAACGGGCGCGTCTACGTCAACCTCACCAACAACAGCCGCCGGACGGCACAGCAGGTCGATGCGGTGAACCCGCGCGCGGGCAACACGCACGGCCATATCGTCGAGGTCATCCCGCCCGGCGCCGGAACGAACCGGGTCGACCATGCGGCAACCGAGGCGCGGTGGGAGATCTTCCTGCTGGCCGGCAAGCCGGGGACCGATGCCGGCGCCCGCTATCATCGCGCGACCAGCGACAATGGCTGGCTCTCCTGCCCCGACAACTGCGCGTTCGACAGCAAGGGCCGCATCTGGATCTCGACCGATGGTGCGCCGGCGAGCGCGGGGATCGCCGATGGGCTTTGGGCTGCCGACACGTCAGGCTACGGGCGTGCGCTGACGCGGCTGTTCTTCCAGGCACCCACGGGGGCGGAAGTGTGCGGCCCACACTTCACGCCGGATGACCGTACCCTCTTCCTGGCAATCCAGCACCCGGGCGAGGATCCGGGCAGCACGTTCGAACTGCCCTCGACACGCTGGCCCGACTTCAAGGAGGGAGAGCCGCCGCGGCCATCGGTGATCGCCATCGTCAGGCGCGACGGCGGCCCCATCGGCGGCTGAGCGGAGGGTCGTTCCGCCTCAGTGCTCGGCGGCGGCGCGCTGCGCGCCATTCGACAGCTGTGTCGCGACGAGTCCGGCGAACACGCCGCCTTTCGCGACCAGCTGGTCGAAGGTGCCGCGCTCGGCGATCCGGCCCTCGGCGAACACGAGGATCATGTCGGCCTCGCGCACGGTGGACAGCCGGTGCGCGATCACGAAGGTGGTGCGGCCTGCCATCAGCGCCTTCAGGGCCTGCTGCACCTTCGCCTCGGTCGCGGCGTCGAGCGCGCTGGTCGCCTCGTCGAGGATCAGGATCGGCGGGTTCTTGACGAGCGCGCGGGCGATGGCGAGTCGCTGCCGCTGCCCGCCCGAGAGCGAGGCCCCCCGCTCACCCACCAGCGTGTCGTAGCCCTGCTTCTGGCGGATGATGAAGTCATGCGCCTGGGCGAGCCTGCACGCATCCTCGATCTCGGCGTCGGTCGCTTCGGCACGGCCGATGCGCAGGTTCTCGCGGATCGAGCGGTTGAACAGCATGCTCTCCTGGAACACCACGCCGATATGGCTGCGCAGTGATTCGAGGCTGATCGCGCGCACATCCGTGCCGTCGATCATGATGCTGCCTGTCTGGGGGTCCCACAGGCGTTGCAGGAGCGACATCGTCGTGCTCTTGCCGGCCCCCGTCTGGCCGACGAGCGCGATCGTCTGGCCCGGGGCTGCGGAGAAGGTCACTTCGGAGAGGATGGGCGGCCCGCCCGGGTAGGCGAAACTCACGTCCTCGAACGTCACCTCGCCGGCGGGGCGCGGCAGCACCGGAAGGCCCGTCGGGTCGGCCACCGATGAGGGCGTGTCGATCACCTCGAAATACTGCGCAACACCTGGCGCCTGCATGAACATGGTCGAGACGAAGCCCATCGCCTGCTCGAGCCTGCCGATGAGCAGCGTGGCGAAGCCCATGAAGGTGACGATCTCGCCCACGCTCGCCTGGCCGCGCAGGTGAAGTGCCGTGCCGAGCACGAAAATCGAGATGACGGTCAGCGTCGATGCCGTCCGCGTCAGCACGGTCAGCAGCGCCCACCAGGTCAGCACGGGGAACTGCGCGGCGAGCAGGCGGCTGATCGTCTCCTGGAAGATGCGCGACTCGGCGCCCAGACGTACGAAGCTCTGCACCACCATGACGTTGGAGAGTGCATCGCCCGCGGTGGCGGCAAGTGCCGCGTGATGGCCCTCGACCGTCCTCTGCGCCTCCTGGGTGCGGCGGATGACGAGGGCGGAGGCCACCGCGAAAAGGATCGCCAGCACGATCAGCAGCAGCGACAGCCGCCAGTTCATCAGCAGCGTCAGCGGCAGCAGCACGAGCGCGATGACGACCGTGGAGAGATGGTCTCGGAAGAAGCCGAGCCAGACCCAGAACATGTTGTCGGCACCCGACAGCATGATCTTGAGAAGCCGGCCGGAATGCGTGTCGCCGTGGAAGGAGAGGGGCAGCGTCAGGACATGGCGGAAGAACCTCGCCATCGCGCCGAGCCGGTTGCGGTGGGCGAGCCTGTCGGACTGCAGCGCGACGAGGATGTTGGCGACGATGCCGCCAAGCCCGACCGCCGCCCAGAGACCGAGGAGGGTGAGGGTGACCGACCACACCTCCGCGGCCGGGCGCGTCGCGCTGCCCGCAAGCGTGTCGATCACCCGGCCGAACAGCACCGGCTCGAGGAAGGTGAGGAAGGCGAGCAGCACGTTGGCGCCGGCAAGCAGCGCCGCGAGGCGCCGCTCGGGCCCAAGCTCTGCCAGCACGCGGAGGTAGAGGCGGATGAATGCCATGCGGCAACGCTAGGCCCTGAACAGGGCGGGATCAGGGCGTCTACGCTTCCTCCCGCCAAGCCAATGGGACGTGGCGGAACGGCAGGGCGGCGAGGTCGAGGGCTGCGGGCCCCGGGCTGTCGCACTCGATGATCGCGGTCATCAGCGTCGCGTAGGCGGCGCGGAAATGGTTCTTCGCCTTGTTCACCACGAGCCGGGTCGCGGCGAGGTCGATGCCGTGGAGCGCGAAGAATCCCGGGTCGATCGCAGCCTCGCGCCGCGACACGACGATGATGCGCACCGCCCCTGCGGCGAGCACGCAGGTGCGGCCGAGGTCGACCGGCGCGCCACGCTCCATCGGGCCCCGGTTCACGAACCGCCCGTCGGTCAGCCGCTCCACCGTGGCGGTGACGGGGACGGGCGGGCCGAACGCAGACGTCGTCCTGCCGCCAAGCGGGCGTGTGAGCCCTGCGCCGACGCCCGCGGCAGCAGCGGCAGCGACCGTCTCCGGGTCATGCAGGAAGGCGAAGACACAGGGCTCGTCCGGGGCGGCGGCGAGCAGGGCGCGGAGAACGGCGGGCGTGTCGGCGACGCCGCCCGACAGCGGGTTGTCGGCCGGGTCGAGCACCGCCACGGGCCCCGGCGGTGCCGCACGTGCGGTGGCGATGGCCTCCTCCGGTCCTGGCAGCGACACGGCGAAGCGGCCTGACGCTGCCTTGGCCTCAAGCGAGGCGGCGAGCCTGTCCGCGACACCCTGCGCCGCCGCGCGGTCATCATCGGCGGTCACGAGGATGGCGGGGCCGGCATGCGGGGTGTCGCCCCAGGCGAAGCCGCCGAAGGGGCTCACATCCAGGATGGGGCCCATCTCCGAGGCTGCCGCTTCCGCCCAGAGCTCCGCCATCGGCCCTGCCTCGCTCCGCATATGGAACGAGTGGAGGAGGCGGGGCAGCTTGGCCATCGCGACCACGGGCTTCACCTCCCCGGCGATGGTGCGCGCAAGCATCGCAAGCACGCGCCCTGCGGTCTCCGCCATGTCGACATGCGGGTGGGTGCGGTAGGCGGAGGCGCAGTCGAGCAGCCCTGCCGTCTCGGGCGACAGGTTCGCGTGCATGTCGAAGCTCGCGCCGAGCGGCACGCCACCGCTCGCGGCGCGGATGGCGCGGACGATGGTGAGGTCGGGCGCGACATCGTCCTCGGCGCAGGCGGCGCCGTGCAGCGAGAGGTAGACGGCATCGTAGTCGCCGCGGGAGAGCCGTTCGGTCACCGGGGCGAGCCAGGCGTCGACGAGGCCCGCGGCAAGCGGCCCGCCAGGCTGGGCGGAGGCGGCGTGGATCACCTCCGCCGTCCAGCCGGGCGTGGCGGCCAGGAAGGCGGCGATGCCGCCGAGTTCCGTCGCGCTGCCGGCATAGGTGGCGAGCGCCCCCGCTCCGCTCACCCATTCGCGGGCGCGGAAGGCCGCCTCGGTCGTCGGCACGGGGGAGAAGCTGTTGCCCTCGAACCAGAAGCGGGCGACGGCGAGGCGCGGCATCAGGTGCCCCCCTCGGCCGCGGCGCCGGGTTTCGGCGCGAGGGCTGCGGCAGCGATGAAGGCTATGCAGGCTATGATGCCGGCCACCATGATCGACCACTGCACAGGCCCGTAGCCGCCGAGGTTCTGCCACATCCACGCTGCCGCGTAGGGGCCTGCCGCGCGGGCCATGATGCCGGGTGCCACCATCGCGCCCGCCACAGCCCCATAACCCTCTCGCCCGAACAATTCCGCCGGCACGGTGCCGCGCACGATCGTGAGGATGCCGGCCGACAGCCCGTAGAGCGCGACATAGGCCCACGCCGCCCCCGGCACGGCGCCGACGGCCATCAGCGCCGCGATCGCAAGTGGCTGGAACAGCGCGGAGAGGATCGCCACCCGCGTCGGCCGCAGCCGCGACAGCCCGGCGAGTTCCAGCACGCGGCCCGCGACCTGGAACACGCCGGTGAAGGAGGCGATCGTCACGGCCTCGGTCGCCGAGAGCCCGGCGTCCTGCAGCATCGGGATCGCGTGCACGCCGACGACGGAGAACAGCAGCGCGCCCGCGGTGAGCGCGAGTGCCACCATCCAGAAGGCGGGGGACCGGAGCACCGGGCCCATCGCGCGCGGCTTCGGGCGTGTCGCACCGCCACGCGCGCGCGGCAGGAGCAGCAGATGCAACGGCAGGCAGGCGACGAGCGTCACCACCGCCCAGAACGCATAGGCGCCGCGCCAGCCGAGGCTCGGCAGCAACGCTGCGGTGACAGGCCAGGCGACGGTCGAGGCAAGTCCGCCGGCAAAGGTGACGTATGTGATGGCCCGCCGCGCATCGGCGCCGAAGCTCGCGGTGATGGTGGCGAAGGCGGGTTCGTATTGCGTTGCCGCCATCGCGATGCCGGTAATGATCCAGGCAAGTCCGAACCACCATGGGTTCGGCGCGAGCGCCACGCCCGCCAGTGCCAGTGCCGACAGCAGCGAGCCTGCCGACATCACCACCCGCCCGCCGAACCGATCGATCAGCGTGCCAGCCGGAAACGCTGCGAACCCCTGTGCGAGAAGGCCGAGCGAGTAGGCACCGAAGATCGCCTCGCGGCTCCAGCCCTCGGCGGCGGCGATGGCGGGCGCGAGCACGGCGATCGCGTAGTACTGCGAGCCCCAGGCGACGATCTGCGTGACCGAGAGGGCGCCGACGGCATTCCAGGGAAGACGCGCGGCGGCCGGTGGTGACATGGGCGTGACGCTAGCCGCGGGGCAGCCGCGCCGGAAGATCCCTCAGCGGCGGGCCAGCATCGCCGCGAGCGCATCGCCGAGCGCAAGCGACGCGCGGCCCACCGGGGCTGCGAACCCCCCCGTGCGCGGCTTGGGAAGGCCAAGCCCGACCATGGCCTCGGCGAGCTTCACCGCCGCGGCGATGCCATCGACCAGCGGCACGGGAACCTCGGCCTGGATGCGCGTGCCGATGCCCGCGAGCGCGGCACCGCCGAGCAGCACCGCATCCGCCCCCTCGGCTGCGAGCGACCGCGCTGCGATGACGACCTTCCGCGCCACGGCGTCTGGGTCTGATGCCGCGTCGTACGGCGTGGCATCGACGATCGCGATGCGGGAGAGCCGCTGCGCGAACCCGTGGGCGGTGATCACCTCGCGATAGAGGTCGGCCGAGGAGAAGGTGACGAGGCCGAAACGGCCGCCGAGCAGGCAGGCCGCCATGCAGGCGGCCTCCGTCATGCCGATGACGGGGATGGGCAGCAGCTGCCGCGCAGCACCTAGGGCCGTGTCGTAGGAGACGGCGAGGATGGCCGCATCGCACCCTTCATGGTGTTCGGCGAGGCAATCGAGGATGCCGTGCGCGGCGATGGCGTTCTCCGCCCGCGAGGAGATGATCGCGGGGCCGAAACGCGGCGTCACCGGAACGATCTCGGTCCCCGCTGCCGCGACCGCACGCGCCGAGGCGGCACAGATGGCGGTGACGGCCTCTGTCGTGTTGGCGTTGGCGAGAAGGATGCGCATCAGGGCCGCGCGCATGCCGGGGCGGCGCCTTCGCGGCGGGCGACCGCGAGGTCGAAGCGCTGGCGCTTGCTGTGCGCGGGGCGAAGCGGCACCTCCGCCCGGCGCATCAGCGCCTCCAGCCAGGCAGCGGCGGGGGCGACCGCGCCGCGCGCGATCTCGAGCTCGAGCTCATGCTCGACGGTGCCATCGGGCATCTCCGAGCGGTCGAGCGCGAGCGACAGCTCGGTGCCGCAGGGAAGCGAGGTGGCGCACAGGGTACGCTCGTTACGGAACTCGCCGACAAGGCGAAGCGGCGCGCCATCGGCCGCCGCCTCGATCGCATCGGCAAGCTTCAACGCCATCGCGGCCGGCTCGGCGCGGCGGAGCATCGCGAGCGGATCAGCCGTGCCGGCGATGAGATGGGCGGCCATCGCCGGGCGCACCGCAACCTCTGCCTCGCCGCGATGGGTGAGCAGCTTCGGGCGATCGGTTCGCCGCTCGCGCGGGTCGCCCTTGGCGGTGAGGATCCAGAGCCCGTTCTCGTGGCGGAGGCGAAGCGAGAGCCCCGCCTTGCCGAGGCTTGGCGCCGGCGTATCGAACAGCATGTTGCGCTGGACGAGGAACTTCACGCTGCCGCCGATGAGCGCGAGGATGCGCTCGCGCTCGGCGGCGCCATCCAGCATCGACTTGAACTCGCGCTCGATCCCGTCGCGCGGCATGGAAGCCCCCGTTGTCGTGCCGCAGCGCAGCACACCCGGTGCGACAGTGCAAGCGTGTGCATCCCCCCGCTGGACAATCCGCACGCGTGCGGCGACCGTTCCACCCCGCACGCGGCAGGAAGAGAAGAACCGAATGATCGACCCGAACCAGCTTTCTCTTGACACCGAAACGATATTGGCTGGGCTTCGCGGCTGGGTCGAGGTCGAGAGCCCGACCTTCGACGCCGCCGCGGTGAACCGGATGATGGACACAGCCTCGCGCGACCTCGCCGTAATGGGCGCGCGAATCGAGCGCATCCCCGGCCGCATGGGCTTCGGCGACTGCGTGCGCGCGCGCTTTCCCCACCCCTCGCTCGGCGGCGGCGAGGACAGGCCCGGCATCCTGCTGATGAGCCATCTCGACACCGTCCACCCCGTCGGCACGGGTGGAGCATCGGGCCCGCTCGCCTTCCGCCGCGAGGGATCGGGCGCGGCTGAACGCGCCTATGGCCCCGGCATCTGCGACATGAAGGGCGGTGCCTATGTCTCCCTCGCCGCCATTCGCGCCATCCTTGCCGCCGGGGCGGCGACGAAGCTCCCCGTGACGGTTCTGTTCACGCCCGACGAGGAGGTCGGCTCGCCCTCCACGCGCGACCTGATCGAGGCCGAAGCAGCGCGCCACAAGGTGGTGCTGATCCCCGAGCCCGCGCGCACCGATGGCGGCGTGGTGTGGGGCCGCTACGCGATCGCCCGTTTCGCGCTTGAAGCAATCGGCCGGCCGAGCCATGCGGGGGCGAGGCTCGCGGAGGGGCGCAGCGCCATCCGCGAGATGGCCGGGCAGATCCTCGCGATCGAGGCGCTGTCCGGCGAGGATGCGACCACGTCGGTCGGCGTCATCCAGGGCGGGCAGTGGGTGAACTGCGTGCCCACCGTGTGCCGCGCCGAGAGCCTCTCGATGGCCAAGCGGCAGGAAGACCTCGACGTGCTGGTGGACAGGATGCTGGCACTCCGCCCCTCAGGGAACGACGTGCAGTTCTCCGTTCGCCGCACCGTCACCCGGCCGGTGTGGGAGCCCGATGCGGCGGTGCGCGCGCTGCACGCGCAGGCCGAGGCGATCGCGCGCAATGTCGGCATCGGCGCGCTGCCGGCGAGTTCCGCTGGCGGCGGGTCGGACGGCAATTTCACCGGCGCGATGGGCATCCCCACGCTCGACGGCCTGGGCGTCATGGGCGGCGGCATCCATACGCTGGAGGAGCATGTGATGGTCGCCTCCCTCGTGCCGCGGGCGAAACTGATCGCGGGGCTTCTCATGAGCCTCGAGGGGTAGACCGCACGAGCGCGAGGAACCACGCCGATCCTGCTGCGAGCACGGCGGCATAGAGGGCGAAGGCGCCACCGATGCCGACCATGCGGGCAGCGACGCCGGAGAGCGGCTGCAGCACCGCGACGCCGAGGAAGAAGCCAAGGTTCACTGCCGAGAGCGAGCGGCCGAGCGAGGCCTCGGCGCTCAGGCCCCGCGTCATCGGGTAGAGCAGCACATGGCTCGTCAACCCGAACGAGGTGACGGCCATCGCGGCGATGTCGGCCACCCTGCCGAAGCCGCCGGCGGCGAGCAGCGCGAGCGGGACTGCCGAGGCGAGGTGGATCACGCCCATCGCCAATGCACGGTCGGGGAGGCGGCGATCCAGCCAGCCGAACAGAATGGGGCCGGCGATCATCAGCACGCTGAGCCCTGCAAGAACGTTGCCGGCGTCGGCCAGGCCAAAGCCGAGCTGGGTTGTGAGCCACGGCCCTGCCCAGAGGCCGCGCAGGCCGATCAGCGCTGCATAGCCGACGATGGCGAGGACCACCGGCGCGCGCAGCTGCCGCCCGACCAGGAGCAGGCACACATCGGCCGCCTCGGCGGCAAGGCTGCGCCGCTGCTGCGCGCCTGCGCTCGGCGGCAGTTCGGGCACGAACCTGGCGACGGCGAGCATGATGATGGCCGCTGCTCCCGCCACGACCGCGTAGGCGAGCCGCCACCCGCCCCAGGCAATGAGCGCGGCGGAGGGAGAGCCCGACAGCAGGAGCCCCACCGCACCGACGCCGGGCAGGTAGCCGGACACGGCGCCGAAACGATCCATCGGCAGGGTGCGCGCGGCGAAGGAGAGCGGCGCCATCATCAGCCCGGCGCAGCCGAAGCCGGCGACCACCTGGGCGAGCGCGAACACCGCCTGCGTCGGCGCCGCGGCCGCCGCGCCGGCGCCGACAGCAGCGACACCGAGGAGGATCATCGCCGTCCGCCGGGGCCCGAGCCTGTCGATCATCACGCCGACGGGGATCTGCCCGACCATGAAGGCTACCGCCATCAGCCCCGTCGCGATCGCCAGCCCCTGCTCGGTGAAACCAAGCTCCGCGAACAGGCCACCGGCCGCGATGGCCGGCAGGGTGCGCAGCCACTGGCTGATGATGTGGCCGCAGATGAGAACCCCAAGCTGTGCGATGGCGGGGCTCATGATCCCGATCGCATTCCGCTTTCAGGCCAGCGCCGTCGGCACCATCCTGTGCACCCACACCTGGCAGGCAACGCCCAGCACCTCTCCCGTGCCCTCGTTCACCGCGCCGAGGCGTTCGGCGAGGCGTGCGGAGGGAACGTTGTCGGGCTTGATGTAGGAGACGATCCGCTCCGCCCCGGTGGCGGGGAAGGCCCAGGCCAGTGCCGCGCGGCAGGCCTCCTCCGCATAGCCCTTGTGCCAGGCCTGGCGCGCGAGCGCGTAGGCGAGCTCAGGCTCCGGCCAGCCGGCGAGATGCAGGATGCCGGCGCGGCCGATGAAGCGGCCGGTTGCCGTTTCCTCCACCGCGAAGGTGCCGTACCCCTTCAGCAGCCACTGGCCCATCATCACGGCCATGCCCGTCCAGCTTTCGTCGCGCGTGCGCGGCTTGCCGGCGGTCGCGCCGACGCCGAGATGGCGCATCACCTCAGGGTCTGCCTGCATGGCGGCGAAGGCGTCGAGGTCGCTCTCGCGGAAGGCGCGGAGCGTGAGGCGGGCGGTGGTGAGCATCGGGATCTGCATGGGCCGGAACCTGCCATGGCGGCGCTGTCAGGACTACTGCATCGCGCACCCCCGATCGCGCATCCCGGTTCGCGCGCGCTTCCGCGATCGGCCCGACGGTGCGACAACGGTGCCATGCTCGCGATCGACTGGGGCCTCTCCTCCTTCCGCGCCTGGCGCCTCGGCGCCGATGGTGCCGTCACCGCCGCGCTCACCGCGCCGAGGGGCATCAGCCTCGTTCCGCCTGCCGGCTACGCCGAGGCGCTTGCCGAGGTCCTCGCCCCATGGCCAGGGGCGTCGGCTGAGCCGGCCCTCCTCTGCGGCATGGTCGGCAGCCGGCAGGGCTGGGTCGAGGCGCCCTACGCCCCCTGCCCGGCGCGGGCCGCCGACATTGCCGCCGCCTTGATCCCGCTGCCTGACAGGCCGGGCAGCTTCATCGTTCCAGGCCTCTCGTGCCGCAATGGCGGCGTGGCGGACGTGATGCGCGGGGAGGAGACGCAGATCCTCGGCCTGCTGCCGCTGCTCGGGCCTGGCCGTCACACGCTCTGCCTTCCCGGCACGCACAGCAAATGGGCCGTGGTCGAGGATGGCGCGATCGTCGCGTTCCGCACGGCGATGACGGGGGAGTTGTTCGCGCTGATGCGGCGGCAGTCGACGCTTGCCCCCCTGATGCCGGAGGGGAAGGGGGATGATGACGAGGCCGCCTTCGCCGCGGGTGTTGCCCGGGCAGCCGGCGCGGGCGGGCTGACGCATCATCTGTTCGGCATCAGGGCGGCGACCCTCCTGGGCGACCTGCGCGCGGAGGCGGCCGCCTCGTTCCTGTCGGGGCTGCTGATCGGCCACGAGATCGGGTCGCTCGCTGCTGGCGCGGGCACCGTCCATGTCGTGGGCTCTCCCGGCCTGACGGACCGCTACGCGCGCGCGCTTGCCGCGGCGGGGCACACCCCCGTGAGCCACGGCGAGGAGACCGCCGCGCACGGGCTCTCCGCGATCGCTGCCTCGCGGGGGATGCTTTGAGCCGGCTCGGTCCCTGGCTGGCGCGCTGCCCGATCGTGGCGATCCTGCGTGGAATCACGCCGGCCGATGCGGTTCCTGTCGGCGAGGCGCTTGTCTCGGCAGGCATCGCCATCATCGAGGTGCCGCTGAACTCGCCCGACCCGCTGGCCAGCATCAGCGCGCTGGCCGCGAGGTTCGGCGAGGCGGTGCTGGTCGGCGCCGGAACCGTTCTGACGCCAGCGGATGCCGCGTCGGTGGTCGGGGCGGGCGGGCGGATCGTGGTGATGCCGCATGCCGATGCGGCCGTGATCGCCGCGGCCAGGGCGGCTCGCGCCCTCGTCCTGCCTGGCTGCTACACCGCGACCGAGGCGTTTGGCGCGATCGCGGCGGGAGCTGACGGGCTGAAGCTGTTTCCGGCCGAGATCGGCGGCCCGGCGCTGCTCAGGGCGCTCAAGGCCGTGCTGCCGCCCGCGGTGCCGGTACTGCCCGTCGGCGGCGTCTCTCCCGAGTCGATCGCTGCCTGGCGGGCGGCTGGGGCGGCTGGGTTCGGCGTCGGCAGCGCGCTCTACAAGCCCGGCGATTCGCCGGCATCGGTGGCGACGCGGGCGAAGGCCTTCGTCGCCGCGCTCTGACCGATCAGCCGGCGGTCGCGATCAGCGGCACATGCGGTGCCGCGGCGGCCGTGAGCGTGCCGGCCAGCCGGGGGTCCGGCGCGATCTCGACCTGCTGGCGCACTGGCCGGAAGCCCGCACGCATATAGAAGGGGAGAGCGGAGGGGTGATCGAGCGTGCAGGTATGCACGGTCACGCGCGTGACCTGCGGCCGCGCCCAGGCGGCGAGAATCGCATGCGACATCATGAAGCGGCCGGCCCCGCTGCCGATCAGGTCAGGGATCACGCCGAAGAACACGAGTTCGCACGTGCCGGGCTCGCGCCAGGAAAGCTCGACGAGGCCGGCATCCTCGCCTTCCGATTCGAACACCCAGATCAGGCTCGCAGGGTCGGCAAGGTGATTGGTGAGCTGCTCATCGCCGAGGCTGAGCCGGCTGAACCACAGCCAGGGTTCGCCGATGCGCCGGAACAGCGCGCGGTAGCTTTCAGGCGAGAGCGACGTTTCGTGGCGGAGCGACCAGCCCGGGCGCTGCTGCGCGACGAATGCGTGGGAGGGCCGTGTGGTCATCTCGAGATGCGTGACCACGGTCGCGATCCTGCCGGGCGGGATGTCGTGGAACCCGTCCGTGAGCACGGTGATGCCAGCCGCTGTCGTCATGCAGCATCCTTATTGTATGGATTGCGAGATTGTATGGATTGCGAGCCCGTTCGCGAGCCGGTGACGGCTGAACGGCTGACCGGGACGCAGAAGGGGATAGGAGGATGGACATGCTGCCGGGAGATGGCATGGACTCCGGGGCTTGGGAGAGGCGCGGCGGTTCGCAGGACGCTTCCGTCGCTGCCGAATCGCTCCCGCACGTGCCGCTCCCGCCCCTTCATTGATGAAGATGATCAGTCAAGATGCCTGGTCTTCCAAGCCCTGACGCATGTGGTGGCTGCGCGGAACTCGGGACCCGCGCAGATCGGTCACACCTGTGGCATTGTCGCAACAGGTGCTGAAAATCGTTGCCGAACCCCCTTTCCGACCTATCGCGGGAGGGTGCGCTGCGCCGAGTGGTTCGCTAATGTCCGTGTCACCGCGAGGTAAGGGATGCAAAGGGCCGCTGTTCGGCACCGGATGTGGCTCTCTCGCTCGGGATGGGTAAGGAGAGAAACGAATGAAGCTCCGCACTGTGCTGCTGGCTGCGTCGATGGGCTTCGTGCCCGCGGTAGCCAGTGCCCAGCCGGTCCAGGGTCTGTATATCGGCGCCCTCGGCGGCTACAACATGGTTGACGAAAGTGACCTGAGCTTCGGCCCGACGGCCCGCCCAGGTGCGAGCGTCGAGTTTGATGGCGGCTGGGCCGCGATCGGCCGCATCGGTTGGGGCATTCCCCTCGACCAGATGCTCGGTCTGCGCCTCGAGCTCGAGGGCAACTACCGCTCCAATGACGTCGACTCCGCTCGCGTGAACGGCATCACGAGCGGCAGCGGCGGCAGCAGCACCACCTACGGTGCGATGGTCAACGCCCTGCTCGACTTCAACCTTGGCTGGGTGACTCCCTACATCGGCGCCGGTGCCGGTTACGCCTGGACCGCGTTTGACGCGAAGTCCAACGGCGTGACGATCGCAGACGACACGGTCGGCAACTTCGCCTACCAGGGCATCGTCGGTGCGAACTTCCCGATCTCGGCCGTCCCCGGCCTGATGATCACGGGTGAGGCGCGCTACTTCGCCACGCTCGACAACGAGTACGACACGAGCAACGCCTTCCGGACGGCCAACCCCGGCAGCAACACGGTTGATGTTGCGAACCAGAACTGGACGTTCCTGATCGGCCTCACCTACGCGTTCGGCGTTGCGCCGCCGCCGCCGCCGGCTCCGGCCCCGGCTGCTGCCCCCGCACCGGCCCGCACGTACCTGGTGTTCTTCGACTTCGCCCGCGCCGACCTGACCGACCGCGCCCGGCAGATCATCGCCGAGGCGGCCGCCAACGCGCCGCGGGTTCAGACGACGCGGATCGAGGTGACGGGTCACACCGACACCGTCGGTTCCGCCGCCTACAACCAGGCCCTCTCGGTGCGCCGCGCCGAGGCGGTTGCCGCCGAACTCGAGCGCCGTGGCATTCCCCGCAGCCAGATGGCCATCACCGGCCGCGGGTTCAGCCAGCTTCTCGTCCCGACCGGGGCGAACGTCCGCGAGCCGCAGAACCGGCGCGTGGAAATCGTCCTCCGCTGATCGGAGACGACCTGCTGAGACTGGGAAGGGCGCCTTCGGGCGCCCTTCTCTTTTTCGGCCTCTGCCATGGGACCGCCCCGCTGCAATCAGCGCGGTGACGACCAGGCCACGATGCACAACTCCCATGCCGAGCCCCCCGCCCAGGGCGTCGTGAATACGCTGTCCGGTGCCGCGGCAATGCGGGTCGCGACTCGCTCCTGATCAAGTCGGCCATGGCCGTGCAGGTGGCCGCGCGGCACGCTCAGGCATCGGCCGTGCACACCGTGGGTCTGGACAAGGGCCAGGGGCGACAAGGGCCAGGGGCGACAAGGGCCAGGGGCGACAAGGCCCAGGGTGGAATCAAAAGCCGCGCCGGTGACCCGGCGCGGCTGAGAGCAGTCGTCCCCGCCGCGTGGCGGGGGGAGGTGGATGGTCTCAGCGGCGCGGCTGGTTCTGGCCCTGGTTGGCCGACCGGATGTCGCAGGGGCGGACATCGAAGGCGAGCGGCAGTGACGCCCCAGCCGACGCCGTCGTGAGTTCGGCTGCGTTTCGCAGCGCGCTGACCTGCTCGAACATCGGGCCGATCCTGCCGCAGAAATGGCTGCCCTGGCGGATGCTTTCCTGCGACTGCGCGTTGGCGAGCGAGGTGATGTACTCGTTCAGCTGGTTTTGCCCGCGGCTGCCAAAGGCGCGGTTGAAGTAGCCCGAGAGGTTGCGATGCGCGCCAGCGAGGTCGGACTGCCAGCGGGTGACGAAGGCGTTGTAGCGATCGCCCATCCCACAGGACAGTGCACCGACCATCAGGTGCGTCTGCAGCGCCCGAAGCTCGAACGCGGATTGCTCGCGCGCATTCACGCATGACTGCGCGAGCGCGGTGCCGGTGGCGGCGATGCCGAGCGCAGCTACGGTCACGGTCATCAGAAGTGCATGCCGCACGGGTAAGCTCCTTTTGTGCTGGCGCGCGACTCGGGGCCCACCGGGTCGCAGTCTTGGGCAAGAGGTATCGTTGAAACCTGCCCGCCGATCAAGCATTGCGATGTCCCTGGCTTGCCGCGCGTCGTGTCGGCCCCGCCGCGCTTGGCCATGCGCAATCTGCAAGCTAGCATCATGGGGCGGGAGAGGCGCGCCGGCCGCATCATGAAGGGCGGAGAACGGCGATGGATGGGGAAACCATCGGGGTGACGGGGTCTGTGTCGCGTGCGGCGGATGGAGCAGGGCTGGCCGCCGATGGCGTGCCGCCCGTCGTGCTGCCCGGCTATGATCCGGCAGGCTATGTCTGCGAGCTGACGACCCAGCGCCCCGGCGATGGCGGCGCACTGGCGACCGTGCTGCGGCGGCTGGCCGCTCTTCCGGTCGAGGAGCTGCGCCGGCGTTCGGCGGCGGCGGAACGTGACCTTTTCAACCTCGGCATCACCTTCACGGTCTATTCCGAGGCAACCGCGATCGACCGCATCCTGCCGTTCGACATGGTCCCCCGCGTGATCACGGCCGGCGAGTGGCGCATTCTCGAGGCAGGTGTGAAGCAGCGCGTCACCGCGCTGAACCTCTTCCTGCATGACGTCTACAACGACCGGAAGATCCTCAAGGACGGCATCGTCCCCGAAGATCTCGTGCTCGGCAACGTCAACTACCGGCCCGAGATGCAGGGATTCCCCGTTCCCTTCGGCACCTACGTGCACATCTGCGGCACCGACATCGTGCGCGACCAGCACGGCACCTTCCGCGTGCTCGAGGACAATGCGCGCACGCCATCCGGCGTCTCCTACGTGATCGAGAACCGCCACGCGATGCTGCGCGTCTTCCCCGACCTGATGCGCGGCATCCGCCTCCGCCCGGTCGATGGCTACGGACCGAAACTCCAGCAGGCGATGTGCGAGATCGCCCCCCAGGGCGTCGACGACCCGCAGGTCGTGCTGCTCAGCCCCGGGATCTACAACTCGGCCTATTTCGAGCACGTGTTCCTCGCCCGCGAGATGGGCGTGCCGCTCGTCGAAGGCCGCGACCTCGTGGTCGAGAATGACCGCGTGTTCATGCGCACTACCGCCGGCCTCGCCCCGGTGCACACCATCTACCGCCGGATCGACGACACCTTCCTCGACCCCACCGTGTTCCGCCCCGACAGCATGCTTGGCGTTCCCGGCATCATCGGGGCCTGGCGGAAGGGCAATGTCGCGCTCGCCAACGCCGTCGGCACCGGCGTGGCGGACGACAAGGCTCTCTACGCCTACATGCCGCGCATCATCCGCTACTACCTCGCGGAGGATGCCATCCTCCAGAACGTTGAGACACGCATCTGCCGCGAGCCAGAGGGGCTGAAGGCAACGCTGGCCGACCTTGCAAACCTTGTCGTGAAGCCGGTCGGCGAATCGGGGGGCTACGGCATCACCATCGGGCCCCGCGCGACGAAGGCCGAGCTCGAGGCCTGCCGGGAGAAGCTGCTCGCCGACCCGTCGAACTGGATCAGCCAGCCGGTGATCGGGCTTTCCGTCTGCCCGACGCTGACGCCCGATGGGCTGCGCCCCCGCCATCTCGACCTTCGCCCCTACGCGATCACCGGCCGCGACACCTGGGTGCTGCCCGGCGGCCTCACCCGCGTGGCGCTCAAGCCCGGCAGCCTCGTGGTGAACTCCTCGCAGGGCGGCGGATCGAAGGATACCTGGGTGCTGGTGGACGAGTGAAATGAACACGACCCTTCCCGTCCACACCCAGCCGCTGCTGGCCCGCTACGCCGAGAGCCTGTTCTGGATGGCGCGCTATCTCGAGCGTACCGAGAACCTCGCCCGCCTGCTCGACGTGACGCAGACCTTCGAGGCCTCCGGCCGCGCCTCCCAGGCGTGGGAGAGCATGGTGCGCATCAACGCCGACGAGGAGGAGTTCGCCCGCCGTTACGGGCAGGCGACGCCGGAGGCGGTGCGTCGCTTCTACCTGCTCGACCATGACAGCGGCACGTCGATTCCCGCCGCGGTGGCGGCCGCGCGCCAGAACGCGCGTGCGCTGCGCCCGCTGATCAGCACCGAGATGTGGACGCAGCTGAACATGTTCCACGCCTGGACCGCGGCGCTGTCGGAGGAGGAGGTCGCCGGCGACGGGCTGTCCCACCTCTGCGCGCGGGTGAAGGAGAACGTGCAGCTCCACACCGGCATCACCGAGGGCACCTTCTACCGCGACCAGGGCTGGCACTTCCTCCAGCTCGGCCGCTTCATCGAGCGCGCCGACCAGACGACGCGCCTGCTCGACATCAAGTACCACCTGCTTCTGCCCTCGCTCGCCGATGTCGGCTCGGCGCTCGATCTCTCGCAGTGGCACGCACTGCTGCGCGCCGCCGCCGGCTACCATGCCTTCCGCCGCGTCCATCCGCGCGGGCTGACGCCGCGCGCGGTGGCCGATTTCCTGCTGCTGAACGGCGCCTTCCCGCGCTCGGTGCTGCTCTGCGTGCGGCAGACCGAGTTCACGCTGGAACAGTTGCGCGCCCGTTACGGCCTGCGCGGCACCCGCGAGGCGGCGGAGCGTGTCGAGGAGCTTCGCGCCGGGCTGGAGGAGCATGACATCGACCATATCGTCGATACCGGGCTGCACGAGTTCCTCGACTGGGTGCAGCGCATGCTCATCGCCATCGCCGGCTCGATCGGCACAGCCTTCTTCCGCGACTGGCGGCCTGATCTCTCGCAGGAGAAGGGGCACGAGCAGCGGCAGGGCTGATGCGCCTTGCGGTGCTCGATGCCTGGCAGGGCATCGCGCCTAAGGCGGCCTACTTCTTCCGTCGTGCCTTCACCGCACTGCGCGGCGTGCCTCGGTCGTTCGCCGCCGCGCGTTCATTTGCCGGTGCTGGCGGGCCCAACAACGCCGCGATCTCGGCCAACCGCGCCTCCGCCGTTGCGTCGAGCGGGCCGGTTGCCTCCGCCACCATGCGGATGCCCTCGAGCATGCGCTGCCGCCGCGCCGCATCCTCAGGCACCATGGCGGGCATGGCGGCGAGTGCCGCCTTGCGGTCGAGCACCATCAGCGCGCACTGGTCGCGCAGCATCGCCTTGAACGCCGCGAGCGACATCGGGCCCTCGGGCAGGCGGCCACGCAGGGCTTCGAGAACGGCGAAGCTGCGTTCGTCGGCGCCTGCCATGTCGCGCACATGCATCAGCCCGCGCAGGAACGCCTCCGGCGCCCCGCCAACGCCGATGCGACCGCGCAACGTTTCCGTCAGTGCCGCGACCTGCGCCTCGTGCCCCGGGTCGCGCCCCGGCCTGTGCCTGACGGGGGCGGAGCCGGCGACACCGGCAAGTGCCTGCACGATCGGCGAGCCGTAGATGCCGAAGAACATGGTCTCGACCATCCGGTCGCGCGCCTCGCCCCAGGCCTTCAGCGTGGTCTCGATCGCGCGTGCGGTGGCGTCCTGCAGCGCGACGAACGGGTTGTCGGGGGCGGCGGGCCTGCGTGCCGCGCGCGTTGTCTCCGCCACACCTTCGACCATGCGCACGAGGGGATTGCGATCGGACAGCATCTCATAGGGGAGGCGCGCGGGGTGCAGCCGCCGCATCGCTGTCGCTGCCTGTTCGTTCGCCATCGACCGCATCGCGGGCTGCGCGAACGTGCGGTAGAGGCCGAGCATCTGTTCGGAGATGCGCGCGGCCGCGGCGAAGGCGCGGTCATCCTCGGCGCTGTTGATGCCGAAGCCGCGGATGTGGTCGAGCGTGCGCGGCTCGAACGTCACCACATAGTCGCCGCTGATCAGGGCATCGCCCGCCGCACCCTTGCGGGGCGAGAGAACGGCCTCGTAGAGGCCCGGCGGCAGGACGTCGATCAGGTCGATGTTCTCGGTGAACTCGCGATGCTCCTTCTTCGACACGCCCGAGGAGACGAAAATGCCCAAATGCCCGATCGTCTCGTGCACGCAATAGACGATCGTCTGGTCATGGGCGCGGATCTCGCTGACATCGGCATAGAGATCGGTGATCCAGCCGAGCGCCTGGCCGGGCGGGGTGATGTCATCCCCGCGCGAGCAGAAGACGACGATCGGGCCTGCAACGTCGCGCAGGTCGACGGCTGTGCCGTGGCTCAGCGCCAGCTGGTTGGCCGACAGCCGGTTGCCGACGAACAGGTTGTCGGCGATCCATGCCATCTCCGGGGCGGTCAGCAGGACATGCCCGCCCCACCAGCGCTCGAAGCCGAGATAGCGCGGCCCTTCCGTGTCGACCTTGCGCCAGAGGTTGAACTGCTTCGACCAGAAGGTGTTGGCCGGGTTCAACTGCTCGAAATTCGTCACGAGCCAGGCCCCGTCGAACAGCCCCGCGCCGAGATCGCCGGTCATGTGCGCGAGCCAGGAGCCACCGAGCATGCCGCCGGTGTAGCGCATGGGCGCGAAGCCGCGCGTGCCGTTCCAGTATGACAACGGGCTGCCGGCGAGGATGATGGGGCCGAACGCCTCGGGCCGGGTCGCGGCCGCGATCATCGTCTGCCAGCCAGCCTGGCAGTTGCCGATCACGCACGGCTTTCCCTCAGCATCGGGGTGGCGGCGCGCGACCTCGGCGACAAAGGCAGCCTCTGCCGCCACGACGTCCTCGAGCGTCTGCTCCGGGAACGGCGTGGGGGTGAAGCCGATGAAGTAGCAGGGGTGGCCGGCAGCGATCGCCATGCCGATCTCGCTGTCGGCCTTGAAGCCGCCGATGCCGGGCCCGTGCCCGGCGCGGGGGTCGACGACCACGAAGGGCCGTGCGCCAGGCTGCGGCTGCGGCGCTCCCTCGGGCGGGGGAATGCGCACGAGGCCGTAGTTCACAGGCCGCTGCAGCCCGGCCCCGCTCATCACCAGCTCATGGTCGAAGCTCAGCACGTGCGGCACCGTCTCCGCCTCATGGGCGAGATACTGGTTGCCGCGCGCGCGCATCGTGTCGAGGAACAGGATGTTGCGCTGTTGCGCGTCGGCCACCCACTCCCAGAAGCCGAACGGGTCCAGCGCCGTGCCGATCATGCGGTCTGTCATGGGTCACTCCTGCGGGGAACGCGGTTGCAGCATACAACGCCCTCGGCGAGCGGTGATGGGGCCAAACCATGCTCGCGTCCTTGACCTGCGTCAGGTGCGGCGGTCACGCCGTCGCGAAGGTCCTGTCGCCGGCGTCGCCAAGCCCGGGCACGATGTAGCCTCGGTGATCGAGGCCACGATCGACGGCGGCGACGACGATCGTCACGTCAGGATGCGCGGCGGCGACCGCGGCAAGCCCCTCTGGCGCTGCCAGGACGGCGGCAAGCGTGATCGTCGTCGCACCCGCCTGCTTCAACCGTGCGACGGCAGCAACGGCGGTGCCACCCGTCGCCAGCATGGGGTCGAGCACTATGGCGCCGCGCGCGGCGAGGTCGGGCGGGCTCTTGAAGTAGTACTCGACGGGCTGGAGCGTCTCATGGTCGCGCCAGGCGCCGTAATGCGCGACGGGTGCCTCGGGCAGCAGCGTCAGGAACGCATCGACCAGCGCGAGGCCAGCGCGCAGCACGGGCACGAGGCAGGGTGGCTTGCCGGCCAGCACGGGAACCTCCGCCGCCATCAGCGGCGTGGTGATCGCGACCGACGCCGTGGGCAGCCCGCGCGTCGCCTCGGCCGCGAGCAGCAGCGCGAGCCGCGAGAGGGCCGCGCGGAACGCGACCGGGCCTGTCTCGGCGCGGCGAAGTGCTGCCAGCGCGTCGGCTGCCACCGGGTGGTCGAGCACGCGTGGCGTCATCGATCGGTGAGCCGGAGCTCGATGCGCCGGTTGCGGGCGAAGGCCGTCGTTCCCTCGCCAGTGTCGAGCGGCTGGAACTCGCCAAAGCCGGTTGCCGCGAGCCTGTTCTCGGGAACGCCGAGCAGGGCGAGCAGCCGCACCACCGTGATCGCGCGCGCGGCCGAAAGCTCCCAGTTGGTGGTGAACCGTCCCGCGCCGCCGATGGGCGAGCGGTCGGCGTGGCCGTCGACGCGGAGGATCCAGTTCACCTCCGACGGGATGTCGCGCGAGATCTCGCGGATCACGCCGGCAAGCTGGCGGATCTGCTCGACGCCTTCGGGCTGCAGGTCGGCACTGCCCACCGGGAACAGCACCTCCGACTGGAACACGAAACGATCGCCGACGACCTGGATGCCGGCGCGGTTGCCCAGCACCTCGCGAAGCCTGCCGAAGAATTCGCTGCGGTAGCGCTGAAGTTCCTCCACCCGTGCGGCAAGGGCGAGGTTCAGGCGGCTGCCGAGCGAGGCGATCTGCGCATCCTTGTCGCGCCCCTCGGCCTCGGCCGCGTCGAGGGCGGCGCTGATCCGCCCGATCTGCGAGCGCAACTCCTCGATCTGGCGGTTCAGGAGTGCCACCTGTGCACGCGCACTCTCGCCGAGCCGGCGTTCCTCCTCGAGCAGGGAGGCGGTCGCGCGGCGCTGCTCCTCCTCCGTCGTCGCGCGCGCGGCGGCCTCAGCGGCCCGGCGCTCGAGCTCGTCGCGGAGCGCGGTCAGCGCCTGGATCTGCCCGTTCAGGCGGGCGATCTCGGAGAGGCGGAGCTCGATGGTCGCACGGTCGGTCGTCACCTGTCGGTCGAGGGTGGCCATCGCCTCGCGCATGCGGGCGAGCTGCGCGCGCTCATCCTCCAGCTGCCGGCGGGTCTCGGCCAACGCCCGGGCGGCCTCGGTCGCGGCACGCTGGCGTTCCTGCGCCTCGCGCGCGCTGTCCTGGGCATCGCGGGCGCGGGCATCGGCCACGGTCTGGGTCTGGTCGGCGCGCGTCAGCGCCTCGGCGAGCTGGCCTTCGAGCCGCTGCGCGCGAGCCGAGGCGGCCTCGGCCCGCAGCAGCGCCTCGGCCAGCTGGGCGGACAGCCGCTCACGCTCGCTCCGCGCCGCATCACGCTCGGTGCCGACGCGCTCGCGCTCGGCCGTCAGTGTCGCGACCTGACGGTTGAGCGTGTCGCGTGCCGTCGTCATCGCCTGCAGATCGGTCGAGAGGCGCGCGACGGAGAGGCGAAGCTCCTCCGCCGTGCCGCGTTCGAGGGCGAGCAGGTCGGACAGCTCCGCCACCTGCCGGTTCAGCCGCGCGAGTGCCTGGTCGCGCCCCGAAAGTGCGACCGACAGGAAGGCCTGCGACAGCACGAACACCAGCAGCACGAAGATGATGACCATGAGCAGCGTCGACAGCGCATCGACATAGCCGGGCCATGGCTCGTAGGCCGTGCGCGGGCGACGCAGCCCCGCCATTCAGCTCATCCCCGCGCGGGCGTTCATCGCTGGTCGTTTTCCGCCAGCGCGGCGATGGTGCGCGCGAGCAGCTTGATCTCGGAGCGGATCTCGCCCGAGACCTGGTTGCGGCCCTGGATCATCTCCTCGAGCATCCGCGCCATGTAGAGTTCGAGGTTGCGGATATGCGCGCGGGTCGCATCGTCGATCGCGCCGTTGCTCTGCGCGTCGGCCAGCCGCGACAGGACGGGGCGAAGCTCCTGCTGCCCCTCGGCCATCCTGAGCAGGAGCTGCTGCGAGGCGCGCATCTGGTCGGTCAGTTGCCCCAGCCGTTCGGTGAGCCCGATGACGGCCTGGTTCGCCGCCATCCGCCCTTCCTCGCCACGGCCGAGGGTGCGCTGCAGCCCTTCGAGGTTCTCCGCGGTCTGCTCGAGCAGCGCCTGGACGTAGACGGGAACCGAGCCTTCGCCCTCGCCGCCGATGGCACCCGAGGAAAGCCGCGTGGCCTGCGCGAGCCATTCCTCCAGGTCCATGTAGAAGCGGTTCTGTGCCTGGCCGGCGTTGAGGTCGAGGAAGCCGAGGATGAGCGACGAGGCAAGGCCGAACAGCGAGGCGGAGAACGCTGTCCCCATGCCGCGCAGCGGCGCCTCGAGGCCGGTCTTCAACTGGTTGAACAGCGTCGGCAGGTCGCCAGAACCAACGGACATGCCGCCGATCACGTCGGCGATCGAGGCGATGGTCTGCAGCAGTCCCCAGAACGTGCCGAGCAGGCCGAGGAAGATGAGCAGGCCGACGGTGTAGCGGCTGATCTCGCGCCCCTCGTCGAGGCGGCTCTGGATGCCGTCGAGCAGGCTGCGCATCGCCATCGCCGAGAGAGTGAAGCGGTCACGCTTCTCGGTGATCATTGAGGCCATCGGCGCGAGCAGCCGTGGCGCGCCGAGGCCTGCGAGGCCCGGCTTGTTGCGCCGGAACGTCTCGAGCCACTCGACCTCGCGTTCGAGCGCCGTCACCTGCCGGAAGGTGTAGACGGTGCCGATCAGGAGCACGCCGAGGATCAGCCCGTTCAGCACCGGGGTGGCGAGGAAGGCGTCGATCAGCGTCTGGTGCAGCACCGCGGTGACGACCAGAACGACCGCGACGAAGCCGAGCATGCGCAGGATGAACTTGCGCGGGCGTGTGATCATCGCGGGGTTCCTGCGAGAATGTCGACGCGATCCGCCGGCCCATCGCCTGCAGCAAGGCCGAGCGCGCGGACGTCGATGCGGGTGGAGCGGATGCCAGCCTCCATCAGGGCGGAGCGGACGGACAGCGCGCGCGAGAGCGAGGTGCGACGGGCGCGCGACGGGTCGGCGGCATCGCCGCCGGCATAGGCGTTGACGGTGATGCGCACCGCCTCGTCCTCAGGCACGGCTGCGGCGAAGGCGGCAACGCGCTGGCGCGAGGCCTGGGTGAGTTCCGTCTCCGTCACGGTGAAGGCGACCCTGAGGGCCGCCGCGGCACCGGCTGCCGCGGTGACTGCCGGCGCTGCAGGAATCGGCGCGGCGGGAACGGGCGTTGGCTGCCGCACAACCGATGCGGGCGCTGGGGCCGGTGGCAGCGCGACCGGCGGAGGCGCGGGCGGCGGGCCAGGGACAACGGGGCCAGGGACGACGGGGCCAGGGACAGCGGGGCCAGGGAGAACGGGGGCAGGGACAACGGGGGCGGCCGCTTGTGGCGCGGGTGGCCGTGCCTCGACCGGCGGAGGCTGCGCTGGCGGCGGCACGCGGGGCGGGGGCGCTGGCGCAATGGCC
>NZ_JALHPR010000042.1 GCF_022842375.1 Elioraea sp.
CTTCGGCCGCCGCGGCCAGGCTCGCCCGCTCCGCGCCGCGGCCGACGAAGGGGGCGAGCGCGCGTGCCGCCGGCGCGTCGAGCCTGGTGACCGAGGGGTCGGCCGCATCGAGCGCGAAGGCGGCGACGGGTTCGGGAAACCCTTCGAGCTCCCTCGCGCCGAGCGGGCGCGTGACGACGCGGCCTGACGTCAGCGCCGCGGTCGGCGCACCGATCCAGATCGCGCCCGCGTCCGCCTTCTCCTGCAACCGCTTGGCGAGGTACACCGGCTCCCCCGCCGCCTCGATCGACCAGCGCGAGGGCCTGTCGATGGCATGGACCACCACCTCGCCCGACATGATGCCGATGCGAAGCTGCCGGCCTGGCCTCGCCGCGGCGAGGTCACTCCGCATCGCCAGCGCGGCGCAGCAGGCGGCAAGGGCGTGGTCCTCCTGCGCCAGCGGGGCGCCGAACAGCACCATCACGTTGTCGCCGGCGATGTCGCCGATCGTGCCGCCGTAGCGTTCCGCCGCCGCCGTCAGGAGGTCGATGATCGGGCGGAGCACCTCGAACGCCTGCTCGGGGTCGAGGCCGCGGACCAGTTCCGTCGAGCGCACGATGTCGGCGAAGAGGACGGTGACGGATTTGCGCCCGCGCGCCGGGGCCGAGGTTCCGAGCGCCCGTGCGTGGCCCGATGCCACATCGGCCCTGATGTTCACATCGCCCCCGCAATGCCCCGAGATGACAATCCGCAACGATGTCCAGTGTTGCCAGGAGCAGCACCGGCCCGCAAGCGCAACGCTGCTTGCCGTGCTTGCCCGTCATGCCACATGTTGCAGTTCACTGGGCTTCGGGGATGACATGGACGCATTGCCACACCGCGAGGCCGATGCCACCGGCCAGCTCGCCGCGCTCGAGGCCGCCATCGCGCGCGACCTCGCACTGATCGCCTATCCTGAGCCGCTCTGGGTTCCGGGCCGCAGAACGGCTGCCGGCGAACCGATCCTCGACGTGCTGGTCGTCGGTGCCGGCCAGGGCGGGCTCGTCACGCTGTTCGCATTGATGCGCGAGCGGGTGACGAACGTGCTCGCGATCGACCGCAAGCCCGAAGGCGCGGAGGGACCGTGGCGCGACTTCGCGCGAATGGTGACGCTTCGCTCGTGGAAGACCGTCACCGGCCCTGACCTCGACATCCCTTCCCTCACCTTCCAGTCCTGGTTCGAGGCCCAGTGGGGGGCGGACGCGTTCGCCGCGCTCGGCAAGATCCCGAAGGGCCTGTGGGCCGACTATCTCGCCTGGTACCGCCGCATCCTCGCGCTGCCGGTCCGCAACGGGGTGGCACTCACCGCGCTCACGCCATCAGCCGATGGCTTGGTCGCGACGGTGGTCGAGGACGGCGTCGCGCGCCACCTCGTCGCGCGGAAGGTGGTGCTCGCCACCGGCATCGAGACGCCAGGGCGGTGGTGGATGCCCGACTTCATCAAGGCCCTCCCCGCCCATCTTCGCGCCCACACGGGTGACGCGATCGATTTCGCCCGGCTCGACGGCAAGCATGTCGCGGTGCTCGGCGCCGGTGCCTCGGCATTCGACAATGCGGCGACCGCGCTCGAGGCAGGGGCCCGCGTGACCCTCTGCTGCCGGCGCCCGGAGCTGCAACGCATCCAGCCCTACAAGCAGATCAGCCACGCCGGCTTTTTCCGCGGCTTCCCCGGTCTTCCCGATGCACAGCGCTGGCGGTGGATGAACCACCTGCTCTCGGTGCGCGAGGCCTTCCCCCGCGAGACGTGGGAGCGCACGACGCGCCATGCCGGGTTCACGTTGCGCACCGGCACGCCCTGGCTCGGCGCGCGCGCGGCGGGCAGCGGCGTCGAGATCGACACGCCGTCGGGGCCGCTCGCTGCGGATTTCGTCATCGCCGGCACCGGGTTCCAGATGGACGTCGCGGCACACCCGGCCCTTGTCCCGCATGCGCATCTCGTCGCCACCTGGGGGGACCGCTACATCCCCGCCGAGGCGGAACGGAACGAACGCCTCTCGCGCTACCCCTATCTCACGCCCGGCTTCGCGTTGACGGAGAAGCTGCCCGGCACCGCGCCGTGGCTGGCAGACGTGCATCTCTTCAGCTTCGGCGCGACGGTCAGCTTCGGCCCCTCGGGCAGCTCGATCAACGCGATGAAATTCGCCGCCCCCAGGCTCGCCGAGGCGCTTGCGGCCGATCTGTTCACTGCCGATGCAGAGGCGCATTATCAGGCGCTGCTCGCCTACGACACGCCGGAGTTTCCGCTTCCCAGCGACTGATGGCCGGGGCTCCTGGCACGCCGCATGCGTGGCGCGCCGGCACGGCCGAACGGGAGAGACCGATGCTGCGCAAAACCCTCATCGCGGCTGCACTCGCCGTAACCACGCTGCTGCCCGCGGCGGAGGCGACTGCCCAAGGAAGCACCCAGAGCTTCACGCTGCGGCTGCACTCGTTCAGCTCGCCCACCGCGCTCGACCACACCATGCATCTCGACCGGTGGGCAGAAGCGGTGGGGCGCGACAGCGGCGGGCGGATCAAGGTCGAGGTCTATCCCGCTCTCCAGCTCGGCGGCCAGGCGCGCGACCTGGTGCAGCAGCTCGAGGATGGCGTGGTCGACATCATCTGGACCGTGCCCGGCTTCACGCCAGGCCGCTTCCCCGGCACCGAGGGGCTCGAGCTTCCCTTCGTCAACACCGGCACGTCGGCGACGATGAGCCCAGCTGCGATGGAGTTCGCCGAGAAGCATCTCGCCGCCACCGAGTATCGCGGCATCAGGATCATCTCGATCCACAGCACCGATCGTTCCGTCCTGCACACCACGCGCAAGCCGGTGCGCACGCTCGAGGACTTCAAGGGGCTTCGCATCCGCGTTGCCGGCCGCTTCATCGGCGAGGCGATGACGGCCTTCGGCGCCACCCCCGTCGGCATCCCGCTGCCCGGCGTCTACGAGGCGCTGGCGCGTGGGCAGGTGGACGGCATGATGATCAACTGGGCCATCACGGCGCCGTACCGGTTCCATGAGGTGGCGAAGTTCCACACCGACAGCGCGGTGTTCCAGGGCATGCTGCTGACGCTGATGAACGGCCGCTCGTATGACAGGCTGCCGGGTGACCTGAAGGCAGTGATCGACCGCAACAGCGGCATCGCGTATGCCCGCCGCATGGGCGAGGTGTGGGACAGCCAGACGGCAGCGGCGATCGCCGCCAACCGCGACGCGCCCGGCAACGAGATCATCACGCTGAGCGCCGAGGAGCGCGCGCGCTGGGTCGCCGCCGCGCAGCCCGTGTACCAGAGCTGGATCCGCGAGATGAACCGGCTGAACCGCCCCGGCCAGCAGATGTTCGATGACCTGATGGCCATCACCGCGAAGCATGGCAGGCGCTGATCGGGGAGTGGCTGAGCCGGCCCAGCACGAGGCGGCGGAAGGAGGCGCGCTCGCAACGGCGGCACGGTGGCTGGCCATCGGCGGCGGGCTCGCGCTCGTCTCGGCGATGGCCGTCACGGTCGCCTCGGTGCTGCGCGCGAGCTTCGGCCGCCCGATCCTCGGCGACACCGAGATCGTCGAGATGCTGGCGGGCGTCGCCGTCGCCTGGTTCATGCCGTGGGCAACGGTGCGGGGGGCGCATATCCGCCTCGACGTGTTCACCGCGCGCGCGCCTGCCGCGGTCCGTTCCACCCTCGATGCGATCGCCGCCATTATCGTCGCGATCATCGTCGCGGTGCTTGCCTGGCGGCTGGTCCAGGGCGGCCTCGATGCGCATGACCGCGGGCGCGAGACGATGTTCCTCCAGATCCCGCTCTGGTGGGCCTATGCGGCGGCCTCGCTCGGCATGGTGCTCTGGGCCATGACGGCGCTGGCGGCGGCGATCGCTACGCTCCGCGGCGAGGTTTCGTGACGCCGCACGACATCGGCATCGCGATGTTCGCGGGCGTTGCCATGCTGCTCGTCGCGCGCGTGCCGGTCGGCATCGCCATGCTGCTGGCGGGCGGCGCCGGCTTTGCCGCGATCACGGGACTCTGGCCCCTGCTGAACACGCTGAAGACGCTGCCGTTCAGCCGCTTCTCGTCCTACACGCTCTCTGTCATCCCGCTGTTCCTGCTGATGGGCGAGTTCGCGACCAAGGGGGGAATGAATGCCGCCCTGTTCCGCGCCGCGCGCGCCTGGTTCGGGCACTGGCGTGGTGGGCTTGCGGTGGCGACCATCGGCGGCTGTGCGGCGTTCGGCGCGATCTGCGGCTCCTCGATCGCCACGGCCGCGACCATGAGCCAGGTGGCGGGGCCGGAAATGCGGCGGGCGGGGTACTCGCCCGCACTTGCCACCGGAACGCTTGCGGCTGGCGGAACGCTCGGCATCCTCATTCCGCCCTCGGTGATCCTCGTGATCTACGCGATCTACACCGAGCAATCGATCGGCAACCTCTTCGTCGCCGCAGCCATCCCGGGCCTGCTGGCGACCGTGGGCTACATGGCGGTGGTCAACATCTACGCCCGCCTCGCGCCTGGAGCGGCACCGGCGGCACCGCGCGTTCCCTGGGGCCGGCGCTTCGCCGAGAGCCGCGAGGTGTGGCCCGCGGCATCGGTGTTCCTGCTCGTCGTCATCGGCATCTATGCCGGCTGGTTCTCGCCGACCGAGGGGGCAGCCGTCGGCGCCGCGGCGGTCGGCGTGCTCGCCGTCACGACGGGCGGGATGCGCCTGAAGGGCTTCATCGAGAGCCTGCTCGCGACGGCCGAGACGACCGCGCTGATGTTCCTGATCCTTCTTGGAGCGGAACTGTTCTCGGCCGCCCTCGCTCTGTCGCGGCTGCCAGCGTCGGTCTCCGCCTGGGTGGTCTCGCTCGGCCTCGCGCCGGTTGCGGTGCTGGCGGCGATCCTCGTCATTTACCTCGTGCTCGGCTGCGCGATGGAGAGCCTCGCGATGGTGCTGCTCACCCTGCCGGTGTTCGTGCCGATGATGCTGGCGCTCGATTTCGGGCTGAACCCGACGCAGCTTCTCGTCTGGTTCGGCATCCTGGTTCTCGTCGCGGTCGAGGTGGGCATGATCTCGCCACCCTTCGGGCTGAACCTCTTCGTGATCAGCGCGATGTCGAAGGACGTTCCGATCACGGAAACATGGCGCGGCGTTCTCGGCTTCTGCGCCTCCGACATCGCGCGGCTTGCGGCGCTTGTTGCCGTCCCCGGCCTCTCGCTGTGGCTGCCCGGGCTGATGTGACGCCTCTCTCCGTGTGACGCGCGACATACGGATGAATGTTCCGCTCTGTCATCATTTCCCTGGCGGCGGGATGGTTCCGCCGACCGGCAGCGGAGACAGGACCATGCGTCTTTCCATCAACCAGATCCGTGCCCTTCCCCTGATCGCGCTCAGCGCAGGGGCCTTCATTCTCGCCGCCACGGTCGACGTGCCGGCGGACAGGACGGGGCCTGCGATCATCGTCGAGGCACCGCCACCCGAGGCCGTTGCGGCGGTATCACATCCCGAGCAGCCGGTTCGCGCGATCACCCTCGCCGGGCAGTGACGATTGCGTACCGATGCCCTTGCCCGGTACCCTTTCGCCAAGCGAAGGAACGGGGAGGGATCGATGGCACTCGGCAACATTCTTGGCAGCGTTCTGCAGGGCATGCTGTCTGGCCAAGGCATGGGGGGCCAGGCCGGCGCGGCACAGGGCGGCACACAGGCGAACCCTCTCGCCGGCGTGATCGCGGCCCTGCTCACGCCGCAGCAGGGCCAGGCGGCGCAGGCCTTCGGCTCGGGCGGGCTGGCCGACCTCGTGCAGCAGTTCCGCGGTGCCGGCATGGGCCAGCAGGTGGACAGCTGGGTCGGCACCGGGCCGAACCAGGCGCTGGAACCCAAGGCGCTCGAAGCGGTGTTCGGCGGCGAGAAGCTCGGCGCCATGGCATCCGAGGCCGCGATGCCGAAATCCGACCTCATGTCGGGCCTCGCCGCGATGCTGCCCGACGTGATCAACGGGCTGACGCCGCAGGGCCGGGTGCCTGACCAACAGCCCGACATGCAGCAGATGATCGTGGGCGTCCTCGGCCAGTTCCTCGGCGGGAGAAGGTAGCTCAGCGTCCCGCGTTGGCCGCCTCGAACAGCGCGCGGGTCTTCTCCGCGTCGTAGGGGCCCTCGCGCAGGTTCTCGGCATCCCACTCGCTGCGGCCAGGGCGGAAGAAATCCCCGCCATAGACGTGCAGCGCCCCCGTCAGGCGGGGGATCGGGTTCAGCACGGAGTGGATGATGTCCTTCCCCAACGGCGCAGCCTCGCCCGCCATGAGCGACTTGGCACCCGCAGCCTCGACGCGCGAGCCGGTCTCGTCATTGATGCGGCGCCAGAAAATGTTGTCCTCCCGACCCGTGTAGAGGCCGATCACGGCCCACATGCCGTGGTTGTGCGGCGAGAGCGTCATGTGCGGGCCCCAGACGAGGTTCAGCACCGTCAGCGTATCGGAGCGGTAGAGCGTGTTGAGGCCAGCCTTCGTCGGCTCACCCAGCGCGCGCAGCAGCTCGGCATGGTCGGAGACGGTGCGCGCGACGAGCTCGCGCACGGCGCGCTGGCCGTCGGTGGCCAGGACAGCGTCCTGGCACTCGGCGATGAAGCGGTCGAGGTCGAACATCGGTGGTCCCCCGTCATGCGATCCATCAGTCTAGCCCGGGCGGGTCAGCCTGTCGCGCCATCGGAAGACCCCCTGGCCCGCACCGCACCAAGCCGCCGCACCTCGGCGGCAAGCCGCACGGGGTCGAACGGCTTCTCGACGATGACAGGCGCGGGCTCGGTCCATGCCGCGTCACGGCGGAGCGAGAGCGCATCGCCCGTCAGCACGATCACGGCAGGGCGCCGCATCGCAGGCACGCTGGCGAGCCGTCGCAGCAGCCCGGCACCATCGAGCCCGGGCATGCGGAGGTCGGTGACGAGCACATCGCAGGTATTGCCGGCGAGCGCGGCGAGCGCTGCCTCGCCATCGGCAGCGGTGGTGACGTCATGGCCATCGCGCGCCAGCACCTCGGCCAGCACCTCGGTGATGTCGGGCTCGTCATCGACCACGAGGACACGCAGCCGCGCCGATGCCACGGGCCGCGCTGCAGCCTCCGGCGCTGCCGGCGTACCGGCAGCGCTCGGCAGGCGGATGACGAAGCGCGCACCGCCGCATGGCGAATCCTCGACCGTGATCGTCCCGCCATGCGCGGTGATGATGCCGTGGCACACCGAAAGCCCGATCCCGGTGCCGACGCCGACCGGCTTGGTGGTGAAATAGGGGTCGAAGATGCGGCGCCGGATTGCTGGCGGAACCCCTGGCCCGGTGTCCTCGACCGTGATCTCGACGCGGCCGCCAACCACGCCGGCCGCGACATGCACGCGCCGCGGCGGGGGCTCGTCACGCAGCGCATGCTGGGCGTTGACCAGCAGGTTCAGCAGCACCTGGTGAAGCCGCTCGGGCTCCACCTCGACGGCAGCGCCAGGGTCGATCTCCCCGCGCGTCACGGCGATGTCGGCGGTGCGGAAGCCGTACTCGGTCATGTCCAGGACCGCGCCCAGCACCTCGGCAACCGAGACGACGCCACGCTCCTGCGGCTTGGCGCGGGCGACGGCGAGGAACGTGCGCACGATGCCGGCACAGCGTTCCGCGGCGGCGCGCAACGTTTGCACCGCCTGGGCCTGCGCGCTGTCGGCCAGCGCCTCCTGGAGCAGCGCGGCGCGCGCGACGACGACCGAGAGCGGGTTGTTCAGCTCATGCGCAACGCCGGCGAGAAGCGAGCCGAGGGCGGCGAGCTTCTCGTTCTGGTGCGCGATCTCGCGCTGGCGGGCGATCTCGCGATCGGCCTCGCGCGCGCGGGTCACGTCATCGATCACCACCAGCGTCTCGGCTTCCGAGGTGGTGACGCTCTCGAAACGGAGAACGCGGCCATCGGCGAGCACCACCTCGCCCGGCGGCGTCGCCTCGCCGCGCGCCAGCGCTTCAGCCGCCGCCGCCTCGCGCCACGCCGACAGGCGCGCGAAGGTCGGCGCCAGCGCGAGGGCTTCGGCAAGGCCTGGCGCGAGGGCAGCGAGGCGGGCATTGGCGAGCACCCGCCAGCCATCGCAGTCGAACAGCAGCAGCGCCTGCGGCATCGCCTCGACGGCATCGTGCAGGTGCCGCTCGAGCGAGCGGATGCGGGCATCGGCCTCGGCCTCGCGCGTCGCATCGTCCCACAGCGCGACGACGCCGCCATCCTCGCCGGGCCGCTCCTCGAAGCGCAGCCAGCCGCCATCCTTCCGCTGGAACAGCAGCGGCACGCGCACCGGCAGCGCCTCCGGCAGCGGCCTCGCCGCGAGGCCGGAGAGCCTGGCCGCGTCCTGCTCGGTCATGACGGAGGCGGCGATGGCGCGGAGATGATCGCCGAGCTGCACCGGCGCGCCCATCTGCCCGCCGAGCGCTGGGAACAGCTCCTGGTAGCGCTTGTTGGCGGTGACGAACGTGCCGCTGCGGTCGAACACGGCATAGGCGGTGTCGAGGGCGGCGAGAGCGCGCGCCGTTTCCCGCCCTGCCCTGCCCTGGGCCGGGGTGTCCCCCTGGCCCATCTGCTCCGGTGTCACGTCACGCCAGAGGCGCATGCGGCCGCCGGCGGCCAGCGGCAGCGAGGCGACCTTCAGCCAGCGGCCGGAGCGGCGCTGGAACACGAAGGGCTGCTCCTGCGTCAGGTGCCGGTGCACGGCGGCGGCGATGTGCTGTTCGAGTTTCGGCCGCTCCGTGTCCGGCAGGTCGTTGCCGAAGAAGCGGCGCAGCGTGTCGGCGTAGGGAACGCCGACCGCAAGCCCAGGTGCCTGCTCGGGAAAGAAGGCGAGATAGCTCTCGTTCCAGGCAACGACGCGGTCCTCGGCATCGTAGAGGCAGAGCGCGATGCCGAGCTGCTCGAGCAGGCGGGAAAGCTGCGCCACATCACCCGCGCCGGAGGCGGCGAGCGCGATCAGCCCGTCCTCGTCGTCGCTCATGTCGATCCTGGTAGCCATGGCGCGGAGTGTCATGCTGCATCCGCCCCGCGGCAAGAGGTGGCCCCGGCTAGAGAAGCCCCAGTTCGGCGAGCTCCTTGCGCATCTTCGCGGGCATCGCGGCGAGCGAGGCAGACGACGCGCCAGTGCCGCGTGCCAGATCGGCCGGCGCGGCCGGCCCTTCGAGATAGCGCCAACCCTGGAACGGCTTCACAGGACGTGGCGTGACCGGCACGAGCGCCGCGTCGAGATGCAGGCCGCAGCAGGCCGAGCCATCGTCCCACACATCGGTTTCGATCGCGATGATGCGCTGCCGCACCTGGATGAAGCCCCCCACCACCCAGTAGATCGAGCCGCGGCCGGCGATCTCGTCCGCCCGGCGCGGGGTGCTGCGCGTCTGGTGCCGCAGCGGCGGGTCGGCCTTGATGCGGGCTATCTGCCGGGCCGCGAGATCGTCGATCGTCGGGCAGCCGACGGCGAGCTTGAGGAGGTGGAGCATATGCTGGGTTGGCATGCGCTGACTCTGGGCCAGCGCGGTGAATTCGCAAGCGGGGAAGCGTCAGGGCCGGCCGAAGTCTGGGCGCAGGTCCTGGTGCGGCGCCTCCGGCCGGATCGGGGCTGGGGCCTGTTCCTCGGCGCCGGCCGCCGTTGCGGGAGGTGAGATCGGCGGCAACGCGCGAGGAAGCTCGCGCACCTGGCCGCCGGATGCCTGCCCACCCGCATTCGCTGTCCCTGGCCCCGCAGCAAGCCCCGATTCTGCGGAGAGCCAGGCGCCGAGCATCGCCGTCCACAGGCGCATGCGTTCCTCCTCTCCCGTTTGGATCATGGTTGGCCCATGCTGTGTCAGCTTGGTGGCAGGGGTGCGTTAACACGGTGTGAATTCGCCGTTCTGGCACGTTCGTGATCCCGGTCGGACGATGCGCTGCACGCGGCCAGGGCTTACGGGATACGCGCGCCGTGCCATGTTGCCGCGCATGCGCAACCCCCTCCGACTCCTCGGGCGTCTCGGCATCGGCCTCATCCTGTTCGTCGTTGCCCTGCCGCTTATCGTGCTTGCGGCAGGCTTCGGCGTGATGCGGCTCACACTTCCGCCCGCCAATGACGCAGCCGTGATCCCGGGCCTCTCGGCACCAGTGTCGATCACGCTCGACGGCCACGGCATCCCCTACGTGAGGGCGGGGAGCGAGCATGACGCCTGGGCCGCGATCGGCTGGCTGCATGCGCGCGACCGGATGTTCCAGATGGAGTTGATGCGCCGCGGTGCCGCCGGGCGCCTGGCGGAGCTGATCGGCGCACAGGGCCTCAGGCTTGACCGCTACGTGCGTGTTCTCGGCCTATCCCAGGCAGCGGAGGCCGACTATGCGCGCCTGCCGGAGGAGACGCGCGCCGCGCTGTCGGCCTACGCGCGCGGGGTGAATGCATGGATCGCGGAGAAGGGCCGGCTCTCGGCGCCGGAGTTCGTGCTCCTCGGCGTGACGCCGGAGCCTTGGCGCGAGACCGACAGCCTGCTCTGGGGCAAGGTCATGGCGCTGTTCCTCTCGGGCAATGCGCGCACCGAACTCGCCCGCCTCCGGCTCTCGACCACGATGGCGCAGGCGCGGATCGATGAGCTCTGGCCGCGCGACGGCAGCGCAGGCAACCCGGTCGCGTCGGTTCCCGCGCTTGGAGAGCACGTCGATCGCGTGCTCGCCGCCCTTCCCGAGTTCGGCGTCGATGCGCCGGTGCCGCCCACCGCCTCGAACATCTGGGCCGTCACGGGCGCGCGCAGCGCCACGGGCAAGCCCATCCTCGCCAACGACCCCCACCTCGCCTACTCGCAGCCGATCCAGTGGCACCTCGCCCGCGTCGAGGCGCCCGGCCTCATGCTCGCCGGCGCCTTCGCGCCGGGCGTTCCCTTCCTGGTGCTCGGGCGCAACGCCACCATCGCCTGGGGCATGACGACGACGCACAGCGACACACAGGACGTGTTCGTCGAACGCCTCGCGGGGAATGACAGCTATCTCACGCCCGACGGCCCACGCCCCTTCGCGGTCCGCGAGGAAACCCTCCGCGTGCGGTTCGGCGACCCGGTGACAATGCGCGTGCGCACGACCCGCCACGGCCCGGTGCTGTCGGACCTCGACCCGACACCGGGCACGCCGGCGGGCCACGTGCTGGCCGTCGCGATGACGGCGCTTATCCCCGGCGACAGCGCGGCCGCGGCGCTGCACCGCCTCAACCGCGCTCGCGATTTCGCGGCGGCCAGCGCGGCGGTCGCGGCGATCGGTGCGCCGCAGCAGAACATCGTGATCGCCGACAGCGCCGGGCGCATGGGCATGGTGCTGCCGGCCCGCATCCCGCTGCGCCGCGCCGGCGATGGTTCCTTCCCGGTGCCGGGCTGGGACGGGAGCCATGACTGGACCGGCTTCGCGCCCTTCGAGGCCCTGCCGCGCTTCGTCGATCCGCCCTCGCAACGCCTGGTGAACGCCAACAACCGGGTGGTGCCAGACGATTTTCCCGTGTTCCTGACGCGCGACTGGTGGGGTGATTTCCGCCATCGCCGCATCATCGAGCGGATCGACGGCGAGCCAGGCCAGACGGTCGAGACCATGGCCGCGATCCAGATGGACGTGCTGAGCCTTGCCGCCCGCGACCTGCTGCCGCTGATGACCGTCATCGACCCGCCGCCCGGGCAGCGCGAGGCCCAGGCGCTTGCGATGCTCAGACGCTGGGACGGGGTGATGGACAAGGCGCGGCCGGAGCCGCTGCTCTACACCGCCTGGGTCAAGCACCTCGGACGGCGGATCGCGGGCGAAACGATGGGGCCCGACGCGGAGACGTTCCGCGAGAGCTCCGCCGAGTTCCTGACGTTCGTTCTGGCCCGTGGGCGGCACTGGTGCGGCGCCGCGGGCTGCGCGCCGATGCTCGCCGCCGCCTTGTCCGATGCCGTGGTGGAGCTCACCGCCGCGCATGGCGAGGCGATGTCGCGCTGGCGCTGGGGGGACGTACACGTGGTGCATTTCCAGCACCCGCTGATGCGCTTCATCCCGTGGCTGGGCGATTGGTTCGGCACGGTGCTGCCGACGGGGGGCGACGGGCATACGGTGCAGCGCGCGGGGATGCGGTTCTCGGGCGCGAACCCGTACGAGAACATCCACGGGGCTGGGTATCGCGGCGCCTACGACCTCGCCGACCTCGAGAACTCGCGCTTCATCATCGCCACCGGGCAGTCAGGCCACCCGTTGAGCCCGCACTACCGTGATCTGGCGCCCGGCTGGGGTGCTGGCGGGCACCTGCGCCTGCCGCGGGAGCCCATCGGCGACACGGGGCGGATCACGCTCCGTCCATGAGCGGCTTGCCTTGTCGGAATTCCTTACAGCGCGACAGAGGCTCCAGCTCGCGGCCCTGTATGGGCACGTGGGAAATCTTTACAGGTCACGAAGGCCCGACACATAAGTCTCTTTCGATCAATAGCTTACGGTATGGCACGTCAGTTGCTGATGCGAGTACACGGCGCGTTCGGTTCGCCTCGCACATCAGGAACTGCTCAATGAAAAATGCTCTCCTCGCCACTGCTGCCATCGCGGTCGGTTCTGTCGCCATGATGTCGGCCGCCACCGCCTCTCCGATCGTCCATGACAGCATTGGCGCCTTCAGCTCGATCGTCGGCCTGCAGGGCAAGCGCACCGATGCGGCCGGCAACCCGGTCCTCAACGTCGATCCGCTGCGCTCGACCCTCGGGAACATGTTCGGCGGCGACCTGAACACGATCTACTCGCTCGGCCTCGGCGGCACGGGCGCCGGCGGCATCCTCAGTTTCGTGATCGCGCCGGACACCAACATCATCACGAGCGGGACGGTGATCGAGCTCACCACCGGTGGCCTGACCGGCTCCGGCCACCGCGAGTTCGCGAACATCTTCCTCGGCGTCGATGGCGGCGGCTGGCAGCTCGTCGGCAAGATCGGCAACAACGCGACCGTCGACGCGACGGGTGCGGTTGCCGATGCGACGCTGGGGGCCTCAGGTGCTACGAACAACACCACCTTCTCGCTGACGGTGAACAGCGGCAACTACAACTCGATCCAACTCGTCGACGCATCCATCTACGGCCCCGGCGACGACAACCGCGACGGCTTCGACGTCGCCGAGTTCAAGGTGACCTCGGTGGCGGTGGCGGTGCCCGAGCCCGCCTCGCTCGCCCTGCTCGGCGCGGGCCTGCTTGGCCTCGGCCTCGCTCGCCGCGCCCGCCGCGCGGCCTGATCCCGCCGGCCGGCCTCACTGCCAGGCCGTGACGAAAGGGCGGTGCCTGCGAGGGCACCGCCTTTTTCCTGTCCATCCGGCAGCGGCCGCACAGCGTGATTGACCGCAAGCGCCGCCATCCGGTTCACTCCATCCCCCATGCTGCAGAAACCCTTCCGCCGCCCGCAATTCTTCTACACGACAGCGCCACTCCCCTGCCCCTATCTCGAGGACAGGCTGGAGCGGAAGCTGGTGACGGAACTGTCCGGCGCCGACGCCGACGGGCTGCATGACCGCCTGAGCCGTGCAGGCTTCCGCCGCAGCCACAACATCGCCTACGCCCCCGTGTGCCCCGGATGCCAGTCCTGCATCCCCATCCGCGTGAACGCGCGCGCCTTCGCACCCAACCGTACGCAGCGGCGGATCGATGCGATGAACGTCGCGGTGGAAGGCTTCGAGGTGCCGCCGCGCGCGACGACGGAGCAGTTCGCCCTGTTCCAGCGCTACCAGGCCGCCCGCCACGCCGATGGCGACATGGCCGCGATGGGCTTCTATGATTTCCGCGCGATGGTCGAGGATACGCCCATCGAAACGAACGTCATCGAGTTCCGCGACCCCGATGACGCGCTGGTCGCTGCCTGCCTGACCGACAGGCTGTCGGATGGGCTCTCGGCCGTCTATTCCTTCTTCGAACCGAAGCACGCGCGCCGGTCGCTCGGCACCTGGATGGTGTTGTGGCTGGTCCGCCGTGCGCTCGCACTCGACCTGCCGCATGTCTATCTCGGCTACTGGGTGCCCGAGAGCCGCAAGATGGCCTACAAGGCGACGTTCCGGCCCGTCGAGGTGCTCTGGGGCGGGCAGTGGCGGGTGTTGACCGAGGCCGAGGCGACGACGGGCCCGGCTCCGCTCTGCCCGGCCGCACAGCCGATCACCGCTGGCTGAACTCTACGTCAGCACCCCGATCGCCTTGGCCTTCACGAGATCCCAGTCGATCTCGGCGCCAACGCCGGGGCGCTCGAAGGCATCGATCGTCACGCTGCCGTCGCTCTCGACCTCGATGTCGTTCAGCAGGCCGAATTTCTGCGCGAGGTCGGGCAGCAGCACCTCGAAGTAGCGCGCGTTCGGCAGCGCCATCATCAGCTGCAGCTGCGCGACGTTGTTCCAGGAATTGCCGCCATGGTGCACCTCGAAGGTGGTGGCGAAAGCCTCCGCCAGGTGGGCGGCCTTCAGCAGCGGCGTGAGCCCGCCCTTCACCGCGATGTCGCCGCGCAGATAGTCGGTCGCTCCCCGCACGAGCCATTGCGTGAACGCCTCGAACCCGCCGGCGCTGTATTCCGTGGCGAGAATCGGGATGTCGAGCTTCCGCCGCAGCGTGACGTAGTTCTCGATGTCGTCCTCGCCGAGCGGGTCCTCGAACCATTCGAAGCCGAGTTCCTCGATCACGCGGCCGAGCCGCATCGCCTCGGGCAGGCGGTGCATCATCATCGTGTCGATCATCAGCGTCATCGCCGGCGCGGCGCGGCGGACGGCGCGGCAGAGCGAGATGGTCGCCTCGATATCGGCGGGCGGGTGCAGCTTGTAGGCGCGGAAGCCCCGTGCGCGAACCTCATCGAGCTGCGCGAGATAGGCCGCTTCGTCAGCGAGCGAGCCAGAACTCGCATAAGCCGGGATGCGGCGCCGGAACGAACCGATCATGCGGTGGAGCGGCAACCCCGCCACCTTGCCGCCGAGGTCCCACAACGCCGTGTCGAGCGCGCCGATGACGCGGTAGGTCACGCCGCGGCGCGCCTTGTTCATCGCCTGCCACAGCGCCTCTCGCGCGAGCGGGTCCTGGCCGATCAATCGCGGCTTCAGGCTTTCGACCAGCATCGTCGCATCGAGATGTGCCGGGCGGAACGAGGCACCGAGGAAGGAATGGCCGGTGACGCCTGCATCGGTCGCGATCTCGACGACGCCGATATCGCTTCGCCCCACCGTGGCCGGGTTGGCCGTGCCGTAGCGCACTGGCGGGATGTTCTCCCACGCGACCATGGTGACCGTGATGTCGGTGATCCGCATCGTGCCGTTCTTCCCGTTCCGTCGCGCGCATGGCCGCGGCGCGGCGATGGCCGACCATGTCGGTTGACGCATCGGCCATGCAGTGGAACCATCGCCGTAACAAACCGAGGAGGGGAACGCAATGCGCCGCATTGTCATCGCGCTCGCACTGAGCTTCGGCCTTGCCCCCGCAGCGCAGGCGGAATGGCCCGAACAGCCCGTTCGCATCGTCGTGCCGGCCGCACCAGGCGGGCCCACGGACATCGCCGCGCGGCTGCTCGGCCAGTATCTTGCCCCCCGCCTCGGCCAGCCCGTCGTGATCGAGAACCGCCCCGGGGCAGGCGGCAACATCGGTACCCAGGCCGTCGCTTCCGCCGCGCCGGACGGCTACATGCTGCTGATGGCGAGCTTCTCCAACGCCGCGAACCCGGCGCTGTTCGACCGGCTCCCCTACGACACGCGGCGCGACCTCGTGGCCGTGAGCCAGGTGACGCATGTGCCGGTGATCCTCACCGTTCCCGCCTCATCGCCGGCCAGGACGCTCGCGGAGCTCGTGACGCTCGCGAAATCGGGGACGCTCACCTACGCGACCGGTGGCGTGGGCACATCGAGCCACCTGATCGCGGAACTGTTCAACCGTGCGGTGGGAATCACCGTTCCGGCCGCGCATTATCGCGGCGCCGCCCCGGCGAACCAGGACCTCGTGGCCGGCCGCGTCTCCTACCTGTTCGACAACCCGCAGACGGCGCTGCCGCTGCTCGCCGCCGATCGCACCCGCGCGCTCGCCGTGACGACCGCCGCGCGTCTTCCCGAGCTGCCGGACGTGCCAACGCTTTCGGAGACCGTCCAGCCCGGCCTCGTCGTCACCTCCTGGCACGGCATCATGGCGCGTGCCGGAACGCCCGAGCGGGTGCTCGCGCGGCTTGCCCGCGACATCGCCGCGGCCACCAACGACCCACAGGCGGCAGCACGGTGGAAGGAACTCGGCGTCGCGCCCGTGGGCTCGTCACCCCAGGACTTCGGGGCCTTCTTCGAGGCCGAGCTCGACCGCTGGGCGCGCGTGGTGCGCGAGGCGAACATCAAGGTCGAGTAGCGATCAGCGCGGGACAGCGCGGTTTCCCCAGGGGTCGGCCACCGGCCCCTCGAGGGCTGCATCGAACGCCACCGAAACGAGGCCGCGCACGCCATCGGGGCGCCGGCCTGCGCCACGGCTCTGCCACGCATTCGCAGCCAGGTGGTGGTGGTAGCCGCCGCGGCCGAGGAACACCGCGGCCCCGGCGTAGCGGGCGCTGACGGCAAGGCCCGCCACACCCGTCCAGAACCGTTCCGCCTCCGCCACGTCACCCACCTTGAGGTGCACATGACCGATCACGGTGCCTGCCGGTGCAGCCTCCGGCAAGGGCCCGGGCGACGCCTCGGCCAGCGCGCGCAGGTCGAGATGCTTTGTCGCCATCACCACCTGCCCGTCCTCGTGGTTCCACGTCTCACGCGGGCGATCGGCATAGACCTCGATGCCGTTGCCCTCAGGGTCGGCAAGATAGATCGCTTCCGATACGAGATGGTCGGACGCGCCGTCGAGCGCCACGCCACGCCCGGCTGCCTTGCGCAGCCAGAGGCCAAGGTCGTGCCGCGATGGCAACAGGAAGGCCGTGTGGAACAGCCCGGCCGAGCCCGCGGGCGCCTCCTGCGCGGCAGGGTCCGACAGCAGCGTCAGGAGCGGAACTCCCCCTGCACCCAGCACCGTCTCGGTACCGTCGCGCGCAAGCTCCTCGAGGCCGATCACCTCGCGGTAGAACGCGCCGACGCGGCCCGCATCGACGACGCGAAGCGTGATGCCGGCGATCAGGGTTTCGGTGCGGTCGAGCGTCGCGGTCGTCATGGACGTCCTCCTGTCGAAGGGCCTGATCATGCGCCCGGGCGCCGCCCCCGCGGCATCGCAAAGCCGGATGCCGCTTATCGCGTCAGCCGAAGCGGCCGGACGAGGGGAACCCCTTCCAGGGCAACCGGCCTGCCCCGGCGCGGTTGCCGATCCACTCCGAAAGCTCCGCCTTCGTGCGTACGCTGACGCGGTTCTCGCCGAGCCTGACGGCGAGGCCATCGGCCATCACGAAGGGCTTGGCATCGACCAGCCCGCCATCCTTGAACTTTTGCAGCGCAACGCCCTTGCCCCTGGGAAGCACGGGCAGCTCCTCGAGCTTGAACACGAGCAGCTTCCGGTTCTCGCCGATCGTGGCGACGTAGTTCGCCCCGTCGGGGATCGGCGTGCAGACCACCGCCTCCTCGCCTGGCTCCAGCGTGATCACCTGCTTGCCAGCCTTGGTGCTGGCGACGAGTTCAGCCGCCTCAACCACGAAGCCGCGCCCCTCGGCGCCGGCGACGAGGAAGCGGCCCTCGCTGGCCTGGAGCTGGAGGTCGAGCAGGTCGGCGTCATTCGGCAGGTCGACCAGCAGGCGTATCGGCGTTCCGTCGCCACGCCCGCCAGGAAGCCGGTCGACCGCGATCGTGTAGGCGCGGCCATTCGTTCCGAAGGCGAGAAGGCGGTCCGTCGTCTCGGCGTGGATCGCGGCGAACAGGCTGTCGCCATCCTTGAACTTGAGGCCGGAGAGATCGGCGAGGTGGCCCTTCATCGCCCTGATCCAGCCCTTGTCGGAGCAGACGACGGTGACGGGCTCGCGCACCGTCAACGCCTCCTCCACCGCCTCGGCAGCAGCGACAGGGGCTTCGGCGAAGCGGGTGCGGCGGGCGCCGAGGGCGCCGCTGCCGAACTTCTTCTTCGTCTCCTCGATCTCGGCGCTGATGGCGGCCCAGCGTTCCTTCTCCGAGGCGAGCAGGGCGCGCAGCCGCTTGCGCTCGGCCGAGAGCGCCTTGTGCTCCTTCCTGATCTCCATCTCCTCCAGCCGCCGGAGGGAGCGGAGCCGCATGTTCAGGATCGCATCGGCCTGCACGTCGCTGATCGTGAAGCGTTTCATGAGAACGGGCTTGGGCTCGTCCTCGGTGCGGATGATGCGGATCACCTCGTCGAGGTTGAGGTAGACGGCGAGGTAGCCCTCCAGCACCTCGATGCGACGCTCGGCAGCGGCAAGGCGGTGGCGCGAGATGCGCTCGAGCACGACGAGGCGATGGTCGAGCCAGGCGCGAAGCACCTCCTTCAGCGACATCACCCGCGGCGTGCGGGTGGCATCGAGCACGTTCATGTTCAGCGACACGCGGCTCTCGAGGGCCGTCGCGCGGAACAGGCTCTCCATCAGCACTTCCGGGTCGACGGTCTTTGATTTCGGTTCGAGAACGAGCCTGACCTCGTCGGTGCTCTCGTCGCGCAGGTCGCCGAGCAGGGGGAGCTTCTTCTCCTCCATCGCGGCGGCGATCTGCTCCACCAGGCGCGCCTTCTGCACCTGCCAGGGGATCTCGGTGACGATGATCCGCCAGGTGCCGAACTTGCCGTCTTCGACCTGCCATTGCGAGCGGAGGCGGAACGATCCGCGGCCGGTCTCATAGGCGGCACGGATCGCCTCGCGCGGTTCGATCAGCACGCCGCCGGTGGGAAAATCGGGCCCCTTCACGAAGCGCATCAGCTGCGCCGGCGACGCATCGGGGTTGGCGATCAGGTGAAGGGCCGCGGCGCAGAGCTCACCCGCATTGTGCGGCGGGATCGACGTCGCCATCCCCACCGCGATCCCCTGCGCGCCGTTGGCCAGCAGGTTCGGGAAGGCGGCGGGCAGCACCACCGGCTCCTTCTCCTCGCCGTCATAGGTGGCGCGGAAATCGACCGCATCCTCCTCGATGCCGGCGAGCAGCGCCTGGGCCACCTCCGTCAGCCGCGCCTCGGTGTAGCGCATGGCCGCTGCGTTATCGCCGTCGATGTTGCCGAAATTGCCCTGGCCTTCGACCAGCGGGTAGCGCTGCGCGAAATCCTGGGCGAGACGCACCAACGCCTCGTACACCGCCGCGTCGCCATGCGGGTGGAACTTGCCGATCACGTCGCCCACCACGCGGGCGCATTTCTTGAAGCCGGAGGACGGGTCGAGCTTCAGCTGGTGCATCGCCCAGAGGAGCCGCCGGTGCACGGGCTTCAGCCCGTCGCGCACATCGGGCAGCGACCGCGCCATGATGGTGGAGAGCGCGTAGGCGAGATACCGCTCCGACAGCGCATCGGCGAGCGGGGTGTCGAGGATCTCGCCACCTGTGAGGTCGATCGGCATGCGACTCGGGCTCCGGTTCTTAAACGTCAGTTTAGTGCCTGTCTGGGAATTCGCTGCCGTGAGTCGGATGGCGCGATTTTCGAGAACCGGCGCGCAGCGGCCTCAAGGGCCGTGAGCACCGGAAGCGCAGAAAATCAAAGCCAGACGGCCGCGGCAGTAGAATTCGCAGGCAGGCACTTAGAGGAAACGGTCGGCAAGCCTCAACCGCGCCGGTGGCAGGGGCAGGTTGCGCAGCCCGAACACGTCGCGCGCCAGGAAGTGGGCGGTGAGGCGGAGCCCGGCAGCCACATCCCCCTCCCCCACGGCGGCGTTGCCGAGCAGGAAGGGGGGAAGCGGCAGCAACCGCTCCTTCCACGGTGCGGCCGCCTCGCGCGAAACGGCGCGGCCGGAGCGCGGCGAGACGAAGCCGAGATCATCGACCACCCCCGTCACCGCGCAGGAAGAGAGGTCGAGCCCGTAGCCGAGCTCAGCGAGCAGCGCCACCTCCCACCGCACATAGTCGGGCACCAGCGCGTCACCCTCGCCGATGCGCTCCATCAGCGCCGCCAGGCCGAGATAGCCGAGCGGATGGGCCTCTCGCTCATGCAGGGCACCTTCGGCAAGCGCGCAGGCAGAGGAGAGGATCGCCAACGCCGCCGGGTCATCGAGCGCACGCGCGGCGGCAGCATCCGTCAGCTCGCCCGCGAAATGGCCGAGCTGGTCGGAGAGCCTGGCGGTCCAGCGGAGTGCCAGGCGGTTGCCGGGCTGCCACACGCCGCGGCCCGCCTTGCCCTGCCCGCCCCGCACATGGCCGCGCCAATGCCCGTGTGAGCGTGCAAGGACGGACGCGAGCGCGTGGCCCTCGCCATGCGCGCGCACGGCGAGCACGACGGCCTCGTCCTCCCACGCTTCCATCTTTTCAGTCCGGCTCGAGCCCAAGGTCGCGCAAGCGATCACGCTCCTCGTCCCAGTTCGGGCGGTGCAGCACGGTGAGGAACAGGTGCACCGGCCGGTCGAGCTCCTTCGCAAGCTCGGTGCGCGCGGCCGCACCGATGGCCTTCAGCCGCGCCCCGCCCTTGCCGATGATGATCGCCTTCTGCCCATCGCGCGCCACGCAGATGGCCAGCCTGACGACGACCGATCCGTCAGGCTTCTCCTCCCACACCTCGGTCTCGACCGTGGTGCCGTAGGGCACTTCCTCATGCGTCTGGCGAAACACCTGCTCGCGCACGATCTCGGCGGCGAGCTTGCGGTCGGTCTGGTCGGTGAGCTCGTCCTCGGGGTACAGGAACGGCCCCTCCGGCATGGCGGGGCCGAGGGCGTCGAGCAGCCGCTCGATGCCGCTGCCCTTCTCGGCCGAGATCATGAAGGTCTCGGCAAACGGCGTGATGGCGTTGAGCTTGGCGGTCAGCGGCAGCAGCTTCGGCGGGTCGATCAGGTCGACCTTGTTCAGCACCAGCCAGCAGGGCTTCGATGTCTCGCGCAGCCGCTCGGCGATCGTGCGCACGTCATCGGCGATGCCGCGCTCGGCATCGACCAGGAACAGCGTGATGTCGGCATCCCCCGCCCCTGTCCAGGCGGCCTTGACCATCGCGCGGTCGAGCATCCGGCGCGGCTTGAAGATGCCAGGCGTGTCGACGAGCAGCACCTGCGCCCGCCCCCACGCTCCCTCGCGCGGAACGATGCCGAGGACGCGGAACCGCGTCGTCTGCGGCTTCGGCGAGACGATGGCGAGCTTCTGGCCTGCGAGCCGGTTCAGCAGCGTCGACTTGCCCGCATTCGGTGCGCCGATGATGGCAGCAAATCCGCAGCGCGTGGCGTCGCTCATGTCCCATTCTCCAATGCGGCGAGCAGGGCGGCGGCGGCTGCCTTCTCGGCACTCTGCTTCACCCCTGCCTCTGCCTCCGCGACGCGCCCCGCGCATTCCACCTGCACGCGGAAGGAGGGCGCATGCGCCGGCCCCGTTGTGGCGATCACGCGATACTCGGGAAGCCCGAGGCCGCGCGCCATGGTCCATTCCTGCAGCGCCGATTTCGGGTCTCGCGGCGCCTCGCCCGCTGCCGCCGCCACGGTGCCCTCGAACGCGCGGTGGATGAACCCGCGCGCGGCATCGAGCCCGCCATCGAGATAGAGGGCGCCGATCACCGCCTCCACGGCATCCGCCAGCACCGCGCGACGCTCGCGCACCCCGGCCCTGTCATCGGAGGGGGCGACGGCGAGCAGGGGCCCGAGCCCGATGCGCACGGCCACCTCGGCCAACGACGGTTCCGCCACAAGGTGGCCGAGCCGGCGGCCGAGCGCGCCCTCGCGCTCCTCCGGGAAGCGCGCGATCAGCCATTCCGCGACGATGAGGCCGAGCACACGGTCACCCACGAATTCCAGCCGCTCGTTCGAGGCGAGCCCGCTGTCGCGCCCCTGGCTGAGCCCTGCGTGCGACAGTGCCTGGATCAGCAGGGCGCGGTCGGCAAAGCGGTGGCCGAGTGCTGCCTCGGCGGCGGCAAGCGTCGCCTCTGCCGGCGCAGGCGGTGGTGGCCTGCCGCCGCCGCGCCTGCGCTTCACCGCCCCCTCGCTCACCTCACCCTTTGGAAGATGCGCCCGAGCCGCCAGTTCAGCGGGTTGAAGGCGCTGCCCTCGTGGCTGAAGAAGATGATCTCGGCGCGGCCGATCAGGTTGTCGATCGGGATGAAGCCGACGCCGGAGGGCGAGAAGTCGCGGCTGTCGGAGGAGTTGTCGCGGTTGTCGCCCATCGCGAAGACGTGGCCCGCGGGCACGCGGAACTCCTCGGTGTTGTCGAACCGCTCGGTGTCGGAGAATTCGCAGATCGCATGGCTGCGGCCGCCGAGCGAGGCCGGCAGCGTCTCGACATAGCGGCGCGAGCGGATGCGAACCCCCGTGCCGTCATCCTCGCACAACCCCGCCGCCTCCCGCTTCACCGCCTCGCCGTTGAGGTAGAGCACCCCGCCGATCACCTGCACCCGGTCACCCTGCAACGCGACGATGCGCTTGATATAGTCGGTCGCGTTGTCGCGCGGCCAGCGGAACACGGCCACGTCCCCGCGCTCGGGCATGTCGAACAGGATACGGCCCGACCAGAGCGGCGGCGAAAAGGGCAGCGAGTAGCGCGAATAGCCGTAGCTGAACTTCGAGACGAACAGATAGTCACCGACCAGCAGCGTCGGCACCATCGAGGAGGAGGGAATGTTGAACGGCTCGAACGCGATGGTGCGAATGCCGATGGCGATCAGGCCGGCGTAGACGATCGTCTTGATCGTCTCGACCCAGCCGCCGCCCTTGCGCTTGGTCATGGAAGTTCCGTGTTCGGGTGATCGCGACGCCGCCGGCAGTGGCCGCATCGAGGTTTCGCGCGGCTTTGCCCCTCCCCCCGTTCAATGTCAAGCAACGGGGTCGGGAAGGAGAGCGGACGCCAGGACCGGCATGGGCGCGGGCACGAGGCTGATCACCACCATCGCCTGCGCGTAGGGGTATTCGTCGGTCATCGTGAGGCTGATCGCGCTCCCCTGCCCGGCCGGCGTGATCGTGGCGAGCCGCGTTGCCGCCCCGCCCGTCAGCCGCAGCGTCGGCTGGCCGGAGGGGAGGTTCACCACCTCCATGTCGCGCCAGAACACGCCGCGGCGAAGCCCGGTGCCGAGCGCCTTGGCACACGCCTCCTTGGCGGCGAAGCGCTTGGCATAGGTGCTGGCCGCCCCAGGCCGGCGTTCGGCCCGCGCGCGCTCGCGGTCGGTGAAGATGCGCTGGGTGAACCGCTCGCCGAAGCGCGCGAGCGTCTCCTCGATGCGGCGGATGTCGCAGATGTCGGAGCCGATGCCGATGATCATCGACTGCGCTCCTATGCCGCCTGGCGGGCGCGGGCGGCGTCCATCAGCCGGCGCATCTCCGCGATCGCGGGGCCGAGGCCCTGGAACACCGCCTCACCGATCAGGAAATGCCCGATGTTGAGCTCGGCGAGTTCGGGGATGGCAGCGACCGGCCCGACCGTGTCGAAGGCAAGACCGTGCCCGGCATGCACCTCGAGCCCGATCGCGGCGCCATGGCGCGACGCTGCCGCCAGCCGTGCCAGCTCGCGCCCGCGTGCCTCGCCTTCGGCCTCGCAATAGGTGCCGGTGTGCAGCTCGACCACCGGCGCACCCACGGCCACCGCGGCGTCTAGCTGCCGCGGGTCGGCCTCGACGAAAAGGCTCACGCGCATGCCGGCGGCAGCGAGGCTGGCGCAGTAGTCACGCAGCGCGGGGATGTTGCCGGCGACGTCGAGGCCGCCCTCGGTCGTGCGCTCCTCGCGCTTTTCCGGCACCAGGCAGGCGGCGTGCGGGCGAAGCCTGGTGGCGATCGCTGCCATCTCCGCCGTCGCCGCCATCTCGAAGTTCAGCGGCACCGTCAGCGCTGCCATCAGCCGCTCCATGTCGGCATCGCGGATGTGGCGGCGATCCTCGCGGAGATGCGCGGTGATGCCGTCCGCCCCTGCCGACACGGCCAGTTGCGCCGCGCGCAGGGGGTCGGGTGCTGCCCCGCCGCGGGCGTTTCGGATGGTGGCGACGTGGTCGATGTTCACGCCCAGTCGTAGGTATGCGGCCATCGGAGGATCCCTTGTGAAGGCACTTTTTCTCAGGTGCGCGCCCGCTCGACGCTCGAGATGTGCTGGCTCGCGCGCAACGCGGCGATGATATCGCCAAGATGGCGCAGGTCGCGCACCTCGAGGTCGACCAGCATCTCGAAGAACTCCGGCGTGCGGTTGACGATCTTGAGGTTGACGATGTTGCCCTCGCGCTTAGCAATCACGTTGGTGAGCGTAGCCAGGGCGCCAGGCTCGTTCGCCGTCACGACCGCAAGCCTGCCGGTGTGGCGCTGTGCCGCACCGCCATCCTGGTCCCAGCCGACATCGATGAAGCGCTCGGGGGTCGCTGCGAAGCTTTCGAGCGTGGGGCAGTCATGCGTGTGGATCGTCACCCCCTTGCCGGTGGTGACGATGCCGACGATCCGGTCGCCCGGCAGCGGGTGGCAGCAGCCGGCGAAGTGGATCGCCATGCCGGAGACGAGGCCCGAGATCGGCACCGCGTGCCGCCCGCCATCGCGCTGGCGTTCGCCGCCCTCGCGCGCCGCGGGGGGTGCCGTGAATGGCGGCGCGCCCGGCCGCGCCCGGCC
>NZ_JALHPR010000043.1 GCF_022842375.1 Elioraea sp.
CCGCCGCACCCAGCGTGGCTGGGCCGAGGGCGGCGAGGGCAGCGACGGCGCGCATCGCATCGGGCAGGCGCCGGGCGATGCGCTCCCCCTCGCTGGGCGGCAGGGCGGTGGCGCCGACGCCGCGCCAGGGATGGTCCGCCGGCGATCCAATGCGGCGGATGGTCGCTGCCATCTCGCGCACCAACCGCGTCGCGGCGGCGATCTGGTCTGCCGTCCACCCCGCCGCTTGCAGCGCGATGTCGGGTGCAGCGACCCCGGCCGCCTTCAGCCGTGCCGCCTCGCCGATCGCGCGGAAGGCGGTCCACCCCGTCTCGCCGATCGCCTGATGCATCGCGGCCGCGTGGCGGTTCAGCCGACCCCGCAACGACCCGAGCTGCTTGATGAGCGCGCTGCGATCCGGTGGTGCCGTGCGCGGGGCCTTCAGCGTGGTGTCGAGCTCGGCGACGAGCGCGCGGCGGTTGGCCGTGTCGCTGTGCAGCGCGAGGCAGGCAGAGCCAAGCCCGATGCCGGCAAGCCGCCGCTGCACCACTTCGAGGGCGGCAAGCTTCTCGGCGATGAACAGCACGGTTTTCCCGTCGAGCACCGCCTGGGCGATCAGGTTGGTGATCACCTGGCTCTTGCCCGTGCCCGGCGGCCCCTGGATGACGAGGGAGGTGCGGCGCCGCACGGCTTCGGCGGCGAGCGTCTGGCTGCCGTCGCTGTCGAGAACGAAGTCGAGCCGCTCGACCGGGATGAGCGCATCGATCTCGGCATCGTCGGGGAACGTCTCGCCGGCGGGCGGCGGCGTGGCACCGGCGAGTGCGGCGAGCAGGGCGTGGCGGTCAGGCCGCCAGGGTTCCGGCCAGGCCTCTGGGTCGAGGTCGCGGTACATCAGGAACTTTGCGAAGGAGAAGAGGCCGACAGCGATGGCATCACGCTCCACCGCGAAGCCTGGCGTTCCCGCGACGGCGGCGGCCACCGCATCGAGCCAGGCCGACAGCGTGGCCCAGGCGCCCTCGTCACGCTCATCGAGTTCGGGGAAGGGCGGAAGCGTGATGCGGAACTGATCGGCCAGCATCGCGGCGAGGGTGAGGTTGCCGCCGACCTCGCCCTCGTCCCACGCGATGCGGAAGGGCGCGCGTGCGGTGCCGCGCGCAAGCGTGGCTGGCACCATCACGAGCGGCGCGCGACGCTCGGTCTCCGGCGCCTTCGGGTCGCGCCAGACGAGCTGGCCGAGAGCGGCGGACAGGATGTTGATGCCCTGCTCCTCGCGCACGCTGCGGGCATCGCGTTCGAGCCTTGTCAGCAGCCGCGACAGGGCCTCCTCGGCGAGGGCGACGGAGAGGACGGCATCATCCGGGTCAGGCGGCGTGGCGCCGACGGCGGCGACGGGGCGGCGGCGCTTCGGCTTCGCGTCGGCCGCGGGCTCAGTCGCAGGGTCGGCGCTGACGGAGGGGGCGAAGCCCATCGGCTTCCGTTCGGTGACCAGGAGGCGGAACAGCGCCTCCGCCCGCTCACCGGTCAGGTGGACGACGCCCGTGCTGCGGCCGGGGCGTGGCAGGGAGAGCAGCCGGTTGCGCGTCGAAAAGTCGAGCAACCCTCGCCGCGCCGCGAGAAGTGCCGCCGCCACCGCCTCGCTCATCCGCGCGTGCCCCCGTCCCCGTCTGGGTGGTGATGGTGCCTGCCTCCGCCGCGCCGAGGGAAGGGGGACCCCAAAAAGAACGGGCTCGCCTTGTGGGCGAGCCGCCTTGTTCAAAAAGAACGGGCTCGCCCTGTGGGCGAGCCACCCTTTTTCAAAAAAGAACGGGCTCGCCTCGTGGGCGAGCCCGAGTGGCAGCGTCTTCTGCCGCGCCGCCACGGCGGGGAGTCCCGCAGCGTTGCGCTATCGGTGGGGCCCAGGGGAGAGCGGGCCCCGTGGCACGCATCACATCGCGGCGCGGCACGGCTTGCATTGCGGTGGATCAAGCTGGAATCGCTTTCCCTCCGGCCTGCGACAGGCTAGGAACGAACAGCGAACATCGATGGGGCGGGCGGCCACGGGCAACGTGGTACGACTCGTCTCATCGTATGGTATGCACCCACCGAGACGAGCCTGGGCACACCACCCTGGCGCCGACATGACCGGAAGAGAGGCCAGCCCCCATGGACAAGAACAAGGCGCTCGACCAGGCCCTGCAGCAGATCGAACGCGCCTTCGGCAAGGGCTCGGTCATGCGCATGGGCGGGAAGGACCACCAGGAGCCGATCGAGGTGGTGCCGACAGGCTCTCTCGGGCTTGACCTCGCCCTCGGCATCGGCGGCCTGCCGCGCGGGCGCATCATCGAGATCTACGGGCCCGAGAGCTCGGGCAAGACCACGCTCGCCCTGCATGCGGTGGCCGAGGCGCAGAAGCTGGGCGGCACCTGCGCCTTCATCGACGCCGAGCATGCGCTTGACCCCATCTATGCCCGCAAGCTCGGCTGCGATGTCGACAACCTGCTGATCAGCCAGCCCGACAGCGGCGAGCAGGCGCTCGAGATCGCCGATACGCTCGTGCGCTCGGGCGCGGTTGACGTTCTGGTGGTCGACAGCGTCGCGGCCCTGGTGCCCCGCGCCGAGCTTGAGGGCGAGATGGGCGACAGCCATGTCGGCCTGCACGCGCGGCTGATGAGCCAGGCGCTGCGCAAGCTCACCGGCTCGGTCTCGCGGTCGAAGACGATCCTGATCTTCCTCAACCAGATCCGCCTCAAGATCGGCGTGATGTTCGGCAACCCGGAGACGACGACGGGCGGCAACGCGCTGAAGTTCTACGCCTCGATCCGGCTGGAGATCCGCCGGATCGGCGCGATCAAGGACCGCGAGGAAGTGGTCGGCAACCAGACGCGCGTGAAGGTGGTCAAGAACAAGATGGCCCCGCCGTTCCGGCAAGTGGAGTTCGACATCACCTATGGCGAGGGCATCTCCAAGATCGGCGAGCTGGTCGATCTCGGCGTGAAGGCGGGCATCGTCGAGAAATCGGGTGCCTGGTTCAGCTTCGACAGCCAGCGCATCGGCCAGGGGCGCGAGAACGCCAAGGCGTTCCTCAAGGCCAACCCGGCCGTGGCGGCGGCGATCGAGGAACGCATCCGCGGCCAGGGCGGCAAGGTGGCCGAAAGCCTGATGGTCGCGGGCGGCGAGGACGCCGAGGCGGCGGAGTAGGCGGATGGCAGGCAATAGACGATCGAGAGGCGTTCAGACTGATCCAACGGGGAGAGTGCCAAGAGCTTCCCCGATGAACACAAACCACAGCATATATGAGGGTGATGCGCGGGATTTGTCATTCATTGCCACCGAGAGTGTGCATCTAGTTTGTACAAGTCCACCATACGCTTCGTTAATTCAGTATCCCGACCATACAGGTCAACTTGGCAACATTGCGTCGTATGAGAAATTTTTAGATGAGATGGATGCGGTCTGGGCGGAATGTCTTCGAGTTCTCGTCCCCGGCGGACGCGTCGCCTGTGTGGTTGGCGATGTTTGCATTTCCCGACGTCAAGGTGGCCGCCATCACGTTCTGCCGCTCTCTGGTGACCTTCAAGTGCGCGCGCGGAAGATCGGCTTCGACAACCTAACCCCTATCCGTTGGCAAAAGGTGGCAAACATAAAGCTTGAGGCGTCTCGTTCGTCCCGGTTTCTTGGGAAGCCAAATTTGCCCAATGGAGTAGTAAAAAATGATATAGAACACATCCTATTCTTCCGTAAACCAGGTGGTTACAGAAAGCCTACCCGCGAGATGGAGCGCTTATCGCGGATTGAAACAGAGGATTATATGCGTTGGTTCACGCCCGTTTGGACGGACGTAACAGGCCAACTGCGGCGCGACCATCCCGCACCGTATCCGATCGAGATACCTCGGCGATTAATTCGGATGTTCAGTTTTGCTAGCGATATTGTTGTTGATCCGTTTGGTGGCACCGGAACTACCGCGCTAGCTGCACTGGAAACAGGCCGCAATAGCATCAGCGTCGATGTTGAGCCGCGCTATGTGAATATGATGGATGAGCGGTTGGCATCGCTCGGGTGGCTGACTGCCAAAGTTGAAGTTCATCGGCGTGAGCCAGTGCTCCCTTCGGTGACAGTCCGTGCCCAACGCGAACAAGCGCTTCCGAAAATACGCGGATGAGCGCGAAGAAAAACAAGAAAGCGAAGGCGCCAGCCGAGCCAACCGGCCTTACCGAGATTGATCGTCTTGCAAATCTTTCGCCAGTTGGAATCCAAGATTACGTAGCCGGAGTGAGTGCCTACATCCGCCAGCAGAGCACTCTTGCGAAGGGACCAAAAAAGGCGGCGCAGATCAGATTATCCAACGCCCTCGCGCGCGCTCTCGCCGACGAACTTGTCGCTAAAGTCCCCACGCTAAAGGACAAGCTCGTTACCGATGAGCAGAAGGTCGCAGGTGGACTTCGTACTGCTAATGCTGACGTATCCGAAAGCCATAAGCTTGACGGCCTTAGGCTTGCTGTAGAGCTCAAGCCAATAAACCTGGCAGTAGGTCGGGCAATCTGGAATCGCTTCGGTGACATTCGAACATTCGCAGTAAACATCCACCTGAAGTTTCCGTTTGCAGTTGTCGGTGGGGTCCTCGTCATACCGACTTATGAAGAGACGGGATCGACGGCGGCCGAGAAGGCCGAACAAAAAGAGGCTGCTCAAGCGGACGGCCACGAAGTCGATGACGAGGCAACTGAGGCAACGACGGAACCGGAAAAGCCACCTATCGCCCCAAGTGGACGGAAGTCCACAGTCCACTTAATTGAGCGCGCGATTGACCGCCTTATTCGTGCCGGTGGACGGAAGAGTGAGGCGGAAGCAGCCCACCTACTTGAAGGCATCGCAGTCGTTGTCTACGAGCCAGATACAGCGACGATTCGTATCGACCTGCCCAAGAAGGGATCGGGCCTTCGATGGGACGAATTCGTTGATTCGCTCGCGGGAGCATACGCAGCGCGGTTTGAGGCCTAGGTTCGGCGACGCGTTGGGTCCCTAGGAAAACCGGCTCCCTGCGGCTAGATACGGGGCGAGAGACAGGCCGAAGTTCGGCCAGCAACAGAACCCGGTAGACCCATGCCCTCCTCCAACGACATCCGCGCCACCTTCCTCGACTTCTTCGCGCGCAACGAACACCAGGTCGTGGACAGTTCCCCCCTCGTGCCGCGCAACGACCCGACGCTGATGTTCACCAATGCCGGCATGGTGCAGTTCAAGAACGTCTTCACCGGGCTCGAACATCGCCCCTACCAGCGGGCAGCGACCTCGCAGAAATGCGTGCGCGCCGGCGGCAAGCACAATGACCTCGAGAACGTCGGCTTCACCGCCCGCCACCACACTTTCTTCGAGATGCTGGGGAACTTCTCCTTCGGCGACTACTTCAAGGAACGCGCCATCGGGCTCGCCTGGGAGCTGATCACGAAGGACTATGGGCTCGCCGCGGAGAAGCTGCTCGTCACCGTCTACCACGAGGACGATGATGCCGCCGCACTCTGGAAGAAGATCGCCGGGTTGCCGGAGGAGCGGATCATCCGCATCGCCACCTCCGACAATTTCTGGGCGATGGGCGATACCGGCCCCTGCGGCCCGTGCTCGGAAATCTTCTATGACCATGGCCCCGCCATCGCCGGCGGCCCGCCTGGCAGCGACGATGCCGATGGCGACAGGTTCATCGAGATCTGGAACCTCGTCTTCATGCAGTTCGAGGCGCTGCCCGATGGCCGCCGCGTGTCGCTGCCCAAGCCCTCGATCGACACCGGCATGGGGCTCGAGCGGCTCGCCGCGATCCTGCAGGGCCGCCACGACAACTACGACACCGATACGCTGCGCGCGCTGATCCTCGCCTCCGCCGAAGCAACGCGCACAGACCCCGACGGGCCTTTCCGCACCAGCCACCGCGTGGTCGCCGACCACCTCCGCTCCTCCTGCTTCCTCGTCGCCGATGGCGTGCTGCCGTCGAACGAGGGGCGCGGCTACGTGCTGCGCCGGATCATGCGGCGGGCGATGCGGCATGCGCACATGATGGGGGCGAGCGAGCCGTTGCTGTGGCGTCTCGTTCCGGCGCTGATCCGACAGATGGGCGTGGCGTACCCCGAGCTTGGCCGCGCCGAGGCGCTGATCACCGAGACGCTGCGGACGGAGGAAACCCGCTTCCGCGCGATGCTCGAGCGGGGCCTGCACCTGCTCGCCGAGGAGTCCGCGAGGCTTGGCCTGGAGGAGGCGCTGCCGGGCGCTGTGGCGTTCAAGCTCTATGACACGTTCGGCTTCCCGCTCGATCTCACGCAGGATGCGCTGAAGGCCGAGAAGCGTGCGGTCGACGTCGCTGGGTTCCAGGCGGCGATGGAGGAACAGCGCGCGCGCGCCCGTGCCGCCTGGGCAGGTTCAGGCGAGGCGGCGACCGAGGCCGTGTGGTTCGACCTCCGCGAGAAGGCGGGGGCGACCGAGTTCCTCGGCTACACGGCGGAAGCGGCCGAGGGCGAGGTGCGGGCGATCGTGGTGAACGGCACAACGGTGCCCGAGGCCCGCGGCGGCGACGAGGTCGCCGTGATCCTGAACCAGACGCCGTTCTACGGCGAGAGCGGCGGGCAGGTGGGCGATGGCGGAACGATCACCACCGGCGACGGGCTGATCGTCACCATCCGCGACACGCAGAAGAAGCTGGGTGATCTCTTCGTCCATCTCGGCACGGTGACGCAGGGCGTGCTGAAGTCGGGCGACGCGGTCGTCACGACGGTCGATGCCACGCGGCGGTCAGCGATCCGCGCGCACCACTCCGCCACGCACCTGCTGCACGAGGCGCTGCGGCGCCGCCTCGGCACGCATGTCGCGCAGAAGGGTTCGCTCGTGGCACCCGAACGTCTCAGGTTCGACGTGAGCCACCCCAAGCCGATGGAGGCTGCCGACATCGCCTGGGTCGAGGCTGAGGTGAACGCGCGGGTGCGCGAGAACGCGCCCGTGGTCACGCGGCTGATGACGCCCGAGGAGGCGGTGAAGCAGGGTGCGATGGCGCTGTTCGGCGAGAAATACGGCGATGAGGTGCGCGTCGTCTCGATGGGCGCGGCGCCTGAGGCGACGGAGCGTGCGGGCACCTATTCGGTCGAGCTCTGCGGCGGCACCCATGTGCGCGCGACGGGCGATATCGGCCTGTTCAAGATCGTCGGCGAAGCGGCGGTGAGTGCGGGTGTGCGCCGCGTCGAGGCGGTCACGGGTGCTGCAGCACTGGCCCATATCGGCGAGACGGAGAAGAACCTCGCACTGGCCGCTGCTGCGCTGAAGGCGCCGGCGGCCGAGGTGCCGGCGCGGATCGAGGCGCTGGTCGAGGAGCGCCGCAGGCTCGAGCGCGAGGTGTCGGACTTGCGCAAGAAACTCGCGACGGGCGGTGCCGGGGCAGCCCTTGCGGTCGAGGAGATCGGCGGCGTGAACTTCGCCGGCCGCGTCGTCGAGGTGCCGGCGCGTGACCTGAAGGGGCTGGCCGACGAGATCAGGAAGGGCATGGGCTCTGGTGTCGTCGCCCTCGTGTCGCCGATGGAGGGCAAGGCCTCGATCGTCGTCTCGGTGTCGGAGGACCTGGTGGGTCGTTTCTCCGCCGTCACGCTCGTGCAGGCAGCGTCGGCGGCAGTCGGCGGCAAGGGGGGCGGCGGGCGTCCGGACATGGCCCAGGCCGGCGGGCCGGATGCGGCGAAGGCCGAGGATGCGCTGGCCGCCGTGCGGGGCGTGCTGGCCGGGTAACGATCAGGGGATCGCAAGGCCCTTGAGCACTGCCTCGAACCCCGCGAGGCGGCTCGCGAAATCGGCCTTCTCGCCGACGCAGCCGAGCGAGACGCGCAGCCGCGGCGTCTCGAGGATCACGAGCAGGGAACGCACGTCCTGCGCCCGTGGCGGCATTGCTGGCCGGGGCTTGAGATCGCCGATCATGGCGATGCCGGTGATGCCCTGGTGCGTCACCGGCTCGACCACGCGAATGTCGTAGACAGTCCCGTAGGTGGCGGCGACCGTCGCCGTGTGCTCCGGCGACGCGTTCCGGGCGTTGATCTCGGCCTGCGTGAGCGATGCGGTCGCAGAAGCGCCCTCGACGGCGATGCGGCAGCCCGTGTCGGTGTCGCGCGGCGTGCGCAGGTCGAACACCGGCCGCGGCGTGCCGCCTGGCGGCGAGGGTGTCGCCGTGTAGCCAGGTGGTGCGGTGATGCTGATGCCCGAGGCATCGTCGCGCAGCGTCTGCGCGAAGGCGGGCGTGGCGAGGGAGAGCGCGAGCAGGCAGATCGCCGGCCCGCGCGGCATCACGCGTCCTCCTCCGCGGCGGCGATCGCGGCGTTCATCGCGCGAACACCTTCCGCGGGCCCGCCAGCGTGGTTCCACACCGCGGAGACGACGGCGATGAAATCCGCTCCCGCCCGCACGAGCGGGCCGCAGTTCGCCGCAGTGATGCCGCCGATCGCGACACAGGGGATCTCCGTCACCTCCGACCAGAGCGTCAGGATTTCAGGCTCCGGGCGGTGTTTCGTGTCCTTCGTGCCGGTGGGGAAGAAGGCGCCGAAGGCGACATAGTCGGCCCCCGCCTCCGCCGCTTCCATCGCGAAATGGCGGCTGTCATGGCAGGTGGCTCCCAGCGTCAGGTCAGGACCGAGCAGCCTGCGCGCGGCTTCGAGGGAGCCATCCTCGCGTCCGACATGCGCACCGTCGCAGCCCGTCTCGACCGCGAGGTCGGCACGGTCGTTCATCAGGAACGCGACGCCACGGTCCTGCGCGACCACACGCAGCACCTCGGCCGCGCGGCGGATCGTGTCGTCGTCAACGCCCTTGAGGCGAAGCTGCACGGCAGCGACATCGCCCGCATCGAGGGCGCGGGCGAGCGTGTCGCGGAAGGTCGGAACGTCGATTGCAGGCGGCGTGATGAGATAGAGGCGGCAGGACTTCTCCTGCCGCCCCTCATGGACGCGAGGCTTGTCCTTGGCGGCCAAGCTCAGAACTTGCCCTGGTAGATCTCGATGATCTTGCCGAGCATCTCGAGCGCCTTCTCGCGCGGCCGCTGGAACGTGTTGCGGCCGATGATCGAGCCGTTGGCGCCGCCATCGCGGATCGCGCGCGTCTCGGCGTAGATGCCGTCGAGGTCCTTCGATTCACCGCCCGAGAACACCACGATGCGCTTGCCCGCGAAGCACGACTGCACGACATGCTCGACGCGCTTGGCCATCGTCGTGCCGTCGATCTTCTCCTTCTCGTAGACCTTCTTCGCCGCGTCGAGCGACAGCGGCTCCATCGGCGGCTTCACCTTGATGATGTGCGCGCCCATCAGCGCCGCCATGTGCGCGGCATAGGCGCAGATGTCGAAAGCCGTCTCGCCGACCTTGTCGAGCATCGGCCCGCGCGGATACGACCAGACGACGACGGCGAGGCCGACGCTCTTGGCCTCCTCGGCGAGCTCGCGCAGCTCCTCCATCATGCCGAACTGCTCTTCCGAGCCCGGGTAGATGGTGAAGCCGATGGCGGCACAGCCCAGCCGCAGCGCATCGCCGACGCTGCCGGTGACGGCCTGGTCCTTGATGGTGGACAGGCTGTTGGAGCTGTTCACCTTCAGGATGGTCGGGATCGCGCCGGCGAAGGTGCCGGCACCCGCCTCGATCATGCCGAGCGGTGCGGCATAGGCCGAGAGCCCGGCATCGATGGCGAGCTGGAAATGGTAGTGCGGGTCATAGCCGGCCGGGTTCGGCGCGAAGCTGCGCGCCGGGCCGTGCTCGAACCCCTGGTCGACCGGCAGGATGACGAGCTTGCCCGTGCCGCCGAGCTTTCCCTCCATCAGGATGCGGGCGAGGTTGGTCTTGGTGCCTGGATTGTCGCTCTCGTAGTGCGAGAGGATCTCCTTGACGCGGCGGGTGATGCGCATGGGGCTCGTCTCCGTCTTCGGTCTGTGTCGTGCTGTGGCGCGGTTGCGTAGACGAAACCCGCCAAAAAGTCACTCCGGGGCCAGAAACAGGCCTGGCAGGCGCCGGATCGCGCCATAGGCGCCCATGTCGAGCGCCGGCGGGGCCCTGCCGAGGAAAAGCGCTCCCTGGCGCGCGGCGATGGAGGCGAGCCTTGCCGCGAGCGCGGCGTTGCCGGTGAACACGATTCCGCCAGCACCGGCGGCGAGCGCTGCCTGCGCCGTTCCCGCCTCGCCGCCGCAATCGAACGCGTTCGCCGGCATCCCGGCGCCGGCCTCGGCCAGCATCGCGACCCACCAGGCAGGCCCGAGCCGCCGCGCCTCGGGCGGGGAGAGCAGCAGAACGGGCTTGCCTGACGCTGCCGCGAGCACGGCTCGGGCATCGCCGAGGCCACGCACGATCACAGCTGGTGGCAGATCGGGGGGAAGCGCCATCACGACCGGCTCGATTGCCCTTCACGGCCCGGATGTCTAGCCTGCACGTCGAAACGCCCGAGTCCCTGCACACGGATGATGCCCATGCCGGATGCCATTGCCGCCCCGACCCTCGCCGATGCCGCCTCGGCGCTCGAGATCGCCGTCTCGCGGCTCGAGGACGTGGCCGACGCCCTTGCCCATCGCGCCGCCGAGCGCGAGGACGCACCCGACACCGATCCTGCCACCGATGCCGCCGCCCTCGCGATGGCAGAGGCGGCCCGCCGGCTCGATACCGTGATCGCGCGGCTGCAATCGGTTCTCGAGGTCGAGTGACGCACGGAGGTTCATGAGCGCGTGGCCCAGGTTGTCCTCAAGATCAATGGCTATCCCTACACGCTCGGCTGCCCCGATGGGCAGGAGGAGAATCTCCAGGCCCTCGGCGCCGAGCTCGACAAGCGCGTGAACTCGATCAAGGCGCAGGTTGGCAATCTCGGCGAGGCGCGGCTTCTCGTGATGGCCGGCATCATGCTGGCCGACGAACTCTCCGACCTTCGCCGCGATGGCGCCCCGGCGCCCGCCGCAGCCGCCAGGCCAGCGGCCGACGAGGCGGCGGCGGCCGATGCGCTGATCGGACTGGCGCGGCGGCTCGAAGGCGTTGCCACGCGGCTCGCGCAGGCCTAGGTTCATCCGTGGGGCTGCCCGGTGCGTCAGGCACGTCATCCCCGGGGCCAATGTCTTCCCATAGGGAGCTGTTCCTGCTGCGGTCGTGGCCGTAGCACACGGCGCCCACCTGCGTAGAGCAGGCCTTGGGAGGATGAACACGCCAACGGCCAGGGCGGCTCCGCACACCACGTCATGCACGACACCTCCGATCCGCTGACAGAGACGGCCCTCATCACCGCTGCCAAGCGGGAGGCGAGGGCCCGCGGCCTCGCCGCCCGAGCGACGGGAGAGCCTCGCTGGGGCGTGCGGCTTGCGGGCCACGCGCTCGCCCATTACGCGCCGCCGCCGGGTGCTGTGGTCGCCGGCTACTGGCCGCTGAAGGACGAGATTGACCCGCGGCCGCTGATGCTCGCCCTTGCCGGGCGCGGCCATGTGCTCGCCCTCCCTGTGACAGGCCCACGCGGGACAGCGCTCACCTTCCGCCGCTTCTGCTTCGGCGACAGGCTCGCGGAGGGCTCGTTCGGCACACGCCACCCGTTGGCGGATGCAGGCCCCATCGTGCCTGACTGGCTGCTCGTTCCCCTCGTCGCCTTCGATGAGGCGGGCGGTCGCATCGGCCATGGCGCTGGGTATTACGACCGCACGCTCGCCGCACTCCGCGCCACGCGCCCCTTGCGTGCTCTCGGCATCGCCTATGCGGCACAGCGCCAATCCCGCGTTCCTGTCACGGCCCACGACGCGCCGTTGGATGCCATCGCGACGGAGGCCGGGGTGGTGGGGACGCGATGAGATTGCTTTTCCTCGGCGATGTTGTCGGCCGATCCGGTCGCGATGGGGTGATTGCGGCGTTGCCCGGCCTTCGCCGCACGCTGGCGCTCGACCTCGTGGTGGTGAATGCCGAGAACGCCTCGCACGGCTTCGGGCTGACGCCCGAGATCGCCCGCGCGCTGTTCGCCGCCGGCGCGGATGTGCTGACCCTCGGCAACCATGCGTGGGACCGGCGCGAGATCATTCCCTACATCGAGGGAGAGGCGCGGCTGCTCCGCCCGCTGAACTACCCCTCCGGCACGCCAGGTCGCGGGGCGGGCGTGTTCACGGTCGGGCAGCGGAAGGTGCTGGTGGCGAACGTGATGGGGCGATTGTTCATGGACGCGCTCGACTGCCCGTTCCAGGCCACCCGCGCGCTGCTGGCGGGCCACGCGCTGGGGCGGACGGTGGATGCCGCGATCATCGACATCCACGCCGAGGCGAGTTCGGAGAAGCAATCCTACGCCGCGAGCTTCGACGGGGCGGTGAGCCTGATCGTCGGCACCCACACGCATGTGCCGAGCGCGGATGCGCGCATCATGCCCGGCGGCACGGCCTATCAGACCGATGCGGGCATGTGCGGCGACTATGACAGCGTGATCGGCATGCAGAAGGGCAATGCCGCGCTGCGCTTCTGGAAGAAGGTGCCGGGCGAGCGCCTCGCGCCGGCCGAGGGTGATGCCGCGGTGTGCGGCGTGTTCATCGAGACCGACGACGCGACAGGCCTCGCCCGGCGTGTGGAGGCGCTGCGCCAGGGCGGCGGGCTGGCCCCCACGATGCCGGCCGGGTGAGGTGCCGGGTGTCGCATGAGGTGCTAAACCTGTTCAACCGGGTGTGGGTAGGGGACGACAGGAACCGATGAGCCTTGGTTTCCGCGATGCACGCCGCGCCGAGCGGAGGCGCAAACGCGCGCGGATCGTGACGGTGCTCGCGGTCCTGGGTGGCCTCGTGCTGCTGGGGACGCTCGCCTACGAATCCGGCAGCCGCCTGGCCCAGATCGAGACCGACGGGCTCCGCCGCGACATCGACCAGCAGCGCCGCGCGATCGCTGCCCTGCAGCAGCAGCTCGCCCAGACCGAAGCGCTCCGCCAGCAGGCGGAGGGACGCGTTCGCGAGTGGGAGACGCGCTACGCCCGCGACGTGCCGACGGGAACCGCGCGCGAGTTGTTCGCCCAGGTGCAGGAGCGGCTGGGCGAGGGGCTTGCGCCGGACCGGCTCCGGCTTGTTCTGCGCAACGCGACGGACGGGACGAAATGCGATCCTGGCCAGGAGACGCGGCGGTTCCAGCTGCCCACGCCGGTGGCGCGCGCCGGCCAGACGTCGGTGTCGTTTGCCGGCGCGATCGTGGTGACCGGAGAGGGCCAGCCGGCGCGCACCGCCGACGGGGCACCGCAGGGCTGGTTCGACCCGGCCGCGCCGGTGACGATGGTGGCGATCCAGCCTGGCGGCGGCAGGACGGAGACCGCGGGCCAGTTGCCGCTGACCTTCTCGGTCGTCCGCGGCGCCAACGAGCACCGGTTCCTGGTGACAGAGGCCGATCTGCGCGGCTTCGTGAGCGTGATCGCGCAGCGCTGCGACTACCCCTAGACCGTGATCCGCTGTGGCGGATCATGCTAGGCGCCCCAGTCGAAGTCCGCGCCGTCGCCGAACAGCATGAGGCGGCCAGCTGGCGTGGCGACATTCAGCATCCGCGCTGCTTCCTGCAACTCGTTCCAGATCGCGAGCGGCATGCGCCCGGCAGCCGGGATTTTGCGCATCAGCAACGGCACGCCGAAGCCGCCCTCGGATCCCCGGTGTTGAACCAGACCTGGAAGAGCATGTCGAGCCGCGGACCACCGCGCATCCCGCTTCCGGGGACGTCGAAGAGGAATGCGCGGATCCACATCCCGCAGGGTGTGGGCGATGAGCTCGGACCAGGTCGTTGAAATGTCGTCGAGGGGCATTTGCCTGTCGCGGCGAATGGTCAGCTCGAAGCCGTTGCGCAGCGCGTCGCACAAGTGGTTGATCGAGAACTCGGTTTTCCGGTTTCAGCATCGCCCCTCCTCCAAGCGCGGAGGTCGGCCACTGTCTGGATAGGGCTTTCGGGCAGCACGGCGAATTCGAATGTCGATGATCAGGCCGGCCAGGCCGAACGGCGGGCCGCGATGCTGGCCGCGCGCTTCCCGCCGCGCATCGTCGAAGCGCCGGAGCACCACGGCATTGCGTCGCTTGCCGTGACCTCGCCCCGCGCCAGCATTGCGGCGACCACGCGCGCAGGCAGGCGCCAGAGCGTGGTCACCGCCCTGCCTGTCGGGTCGCGACGGGGCCCGCCAAGCCTACGGCGATGCACTCAGGTCACGAAACGACCCCCATCGACCATGATCGCGGTCGCCGTCACGTATGACGCCTCGTCGGAGGCAAGCCACAGGATCGGATACGCGATCTCGCGCGGATCGGCCCAGCGGCCGGCCAGGCACCCGCCTTTCGCCTCGTCGTCGAGGTCCTGCCGCGAGCGGCCCGCCTCAGCGGCACGGCGGACGTGGAACGGCGTCAACGTCAGTCCGGGGCAGACGGCGTTGGCGCGGATGCCGTGCCTGGCTTCCTCGAAGGCGAGCGTCTTCGTCATCGAGATGATGCCCGCCTTGGCCACGTCATACTGCCCCATGCCGGCGCGCGGGTTCACCGCGTGCGTCGAGGAGATGTTGACGACCGACCCGCGCCCAGATGCGCGGAGATGGTCGATCGCCTCGCGCGTCAGCAAGGCATAGCTCAGCAGGTTCACGCGGAGGATGCTCTCCCACGTCTCCGTCCGTGCCACGGCGAGGGGTTCGTAGGCGCGGATGCCGGCATTGTTCACGAGCACATCGATCCGCCCGAACGCGCCGATCGTTGCCTCGACGATGCGCCGCGATGCAGCCTCCTCGCCCATATCCTCGACCAGCGTCACGAGAGCGGCCCCCGGCACCGCAGCAGCGATCCGTGCCGCGACATCGGCCAGCGCTGCCGTGTCACGGTCAACCAGCACGATGCGCGCACCCTCCTCGGCGAAGAGCTGCCCGGTGGCAGAGCCGATGCCGCCCGCGCCACCGGTGATGACGGCGACCTTGCCCTCGAGACGTCCTGCCATCTCGTTCTCCCTTTCCAACGTGTCAGCCGATGATCGTGCCGCCGCCCGCCTCGTCCTCGATGCCGCGCAGCGCGCGCCACAGCCCGGCGATAGCGTAGACCGACATGATCGCCCCGGTCAGCGGGACGGCAACGTACCAGTAGGTCTTGTCGAGGCCGAGGAAGGGCGTGATCTCGCCGGCATCCCGCACGAAGGCGTGGCCCATCACCGCCATCACAAGCGCCACCATGAGCATCAACGCGCGCGTGAACACCCTCACCATGCGCCGCGTCGCCAGCGGCAGAGCCGTCTCGATCACGGTCACGCGGTAGAGGGTACCCTCGCGCCAGAGGGCGAGCGCGCCGAGGAAGACCATCCAGGCGAACAGCAGTTCGACGATCTCGTCATAGCCCGAGAAGCTGAGCGCCGGCACCATGCGCACGATCACGGCGACGAGCAGCAGCACGAACAGGCCCGAGAGGCAGGTGACCGCGCCCCACTTGCACAGCTGCCCCACCAGGTGGTCGAGCGCGCGAACCGCACCCATCAGCGCACCACCCCGTAGCCGAGCGCGTTCGGCAGCCACAGCGAAAGCTCGGGCACATAGGTGATGACGCCGAGCACGGCGATGAGCGCCAGCAGGTAGGGCCAGATCTCGGCCGAGATCTCGGCCATCGACACCTTGCTGACCGACGAGACGACGTAGAGGCAGAGGCCGACCGGCGGCGTCACCAGCCCGATCATCAGGTTCAGCACGATGATGACGCCGAAATGAACCGGATCGACGCCGATCGCCGTCACGATCGGCAGCAGAACAGGGAAGGCGATGATCAGGATCGCGATGCCCTCGATGAACATGCCGAGCACGAGCAGCGCCACGTTGATGATCAGCAGCACGATCCACGGCTCGCGCGAGATGCCGAGCATGGCGGCGAGCATCGCGTTCGGGATCTGCTGCTGGATCAGCACCCAGCCGAAGGGGGCTGCGGCGGCGATGATGAACATCACCTGCGCGGTCTGGCGGCAGGACTCCCAGAGGATGTCGGGAACCTCGGCGAGCGAGAGCTCGCGATACCAGAGGGTGCCGAGCAGCAGCGCATAGGCCGCCGACACCACGGCGGCCTCCGTCGGCGTGAAGAGGCCGCCGAGGATCCCGCCCAGCACGAGCGGCGGCAGGGCAAGCGCCGGCAGCGCCGCGGTGACGATGCGCGCGGCGATCGGGAATGGCGGCCGCGCGCTACCCATCGGCAGGTTCTGGCGCCTCGCGACGACAGCGACCACCGCCATCAGCCCGGCACCCATCAGAACGCCAGGCACGATTCCGGCGAGGAACAGCGCGCCGACCGAGACGTTCGCCAGGCTGCCGTAGATGACGAAGGGGATGCTCGGCGGAATGATCGGCCCGATGGTGGAGGAGACCGCCGTCAGCGTCGCCGCGAACCGCGCCGTGTAGCCCGCCTCCTTCATCGCCTTGATCTCGACCACGCCAAGCCCCGCCGCATCGGCGACGGCGGAGCCCGACATGCCGGCGAACAGCATGCTGGCGAGAACGTTCACGTGGCCGAGCCCGCCGCGCACGCGGCCGATCATCAGGTGTGCGACGTCGAAGATGCGGTGCGTCATCCCCCCCGTGTTCATCAGGTTGCCGGCGAGGATGAAGAAGGGAATGGCGAGCAGCGGGAACGACGTGGTGCCCGCATAGAGGCGCTGGATGAAGATGACGAGGAGCTCTGGTCCGACGGCGATCCACATCGTGCCGATGGCGACGCTGGCGAGCGCCACCGCAATCGGCGCGCCGAGCAGGATGAGCGCGCAGAGGGCGAGCAGGATCGCGGCGATGAACATCCCGGGCCCCTACTGCCTCGGCGCGGGCGCGTACGGCGACAGGGTGCGGTGTGGCACCCTGCCGCCGATCCGGCAGTCGCGCGTGGTCAGGATGCGCGGGCGGCGTTGACGAGCCCGGCCCAGGTGTTCCAGGTCTCGTCGCCCAGCGCACGCTTCAGCTGCTCGTAGGCGGGGCCCATCCTGTCGCGGAACGGTGCCACCTCTGGCCGCGTGATGGCGACGTTCGCCTTCTGCATCTCGGCGAGGAAGAACTCCTCCTTCTCCTGCACGCCGCGTCGCGCGGCCGCACCCGCCACCGTCGCTTCCTCGGTGACGATGGCGCGCTGGGCATCGTTCATGCGGCCCCAGGCGCGCGGGTTCCCGGCGAACATGATGGAGGCGTAGATGTGCCGCGTCAGCGCGATGTGGCTCTGCACCTCGAAGAACTTCGCGGCGAAGGTGGTGGCGACGGGGTTGTCCTGCCCGTCCACCGTCTTGTTGGCGAGTGCGAGATACACTTCCTGGAAGGCGACGGTCTGCGTGCTTGCGCCGAGCGCCTCGAACGCCGCCTTGATGGCGAGCTCGGGCGGCACGCGGATCTTGAGGCCCTGCACGTCGGCCGGCGTGTTCACTGGGCGGCGGCTGTTGGACAGGGCGCGGAAGCCCCACTCGAAATTGGCGATCCACTGGAAGCCCGCGGTGCGCAGCTGCTGGGAGATCCAGTCACGCCCCGTGCGGTCGAGCGTGCGGTGCGCATGGTCGTAGCTGTCGAACTGGTAGGGGATGTTGATGACGCCGATGGTGCGCGACATCGACTCGATGTTGGCCGGGTTCAGCAGGATGAAGTCGATCGCGCCCAGCCGCGTCTGCTGCGCCGTCTCGACCGGCGAACCCAGCGCGTTGTTGGGGAAGATGGTGAACCGCACCTCGCCGTTCGTCCGCTCGGCGATGCGCTGGACCATCTTCTCGGCCTCGATGTGCACCGGGTGCGACGTGTCGGCCGGGTGGGTGAGGCGGTACTGGACCTGCGCGCGCGCCGGGCGCGTGACGATGGCGAGCGACGCGCCGATCCCGGCGGTCAGCGCGGTCCGGCGGCTGACGGATAGCGTCCTTGGGGGCAGCGTGCGTGCCATGGCTTTCTCCTCGGGGCCGGCTGTGGTTTCGCCTGGCCGTGTTTCCATCCCGTTGCGGGGCGTGTGCGCCCTCGCCGTCTTGTCCCGAGCCGGGGGCGTGCGCCTCGCGATCTCGTGAATGCATCATTCTGCATACAAGGATTTTGGTGGGTCAAGCGGTGAGCCCAAGCACCCGGCACGCAGCTTGCTTTATCCCTCCGCATTACCGACGCAGGCCACCGATGCGCAGCGATCTGGCGTGCGCGCGGGCAGGGCCTGCACAAACCCGGAGCAACCACGCATGCGCCGCCGCGCCCTTCTCTCCGCCTCCCTCCTCGCCCCGCTCGTTGCCGCGCCCTCGGTCTCGCGCGCGCAGGCCTGGCCGAATCGGCCGGTGCGCGTCATCAACCCCTATCCGCCAGGGGGCACGTCGGACATCGTCATGCGCCTCTGTGCGCCTGCGCTCGAGCGTGCCTTCGGCCAGCCCTTCGTGATCGAGCCCAGGCCAGGGGCGGGCGGGGCAGTCGGCACCGGGTTCGTGGCCACGCAGCCGCCGGATGGGCACACGCTGCTCGTCTCCAACACCGGGCCGCTGGCGATCGCCGAGACGCTGTTTCCGAACCTGCCCTACAAGCCTGCGACGAGCTTCACCTACATCGCCATGTTCGGCGGCGCGCCCATCCTCGCCGCCGTCGGCGCGCGCAGTCCCATCCGCACGCTCGCCGAGTACACCGCGGCGGCGAAGGCGAAGCCGGAGGACATCAGCTTCGGCTCGTCCGGCACAGGCTCGGTCGGGCATCTCGCGGGGGTGATGTACAGCCTCGCCGCCGGTGTGCAGCTGCTGCACGTGCCCTATCGCGGTGCCTCGGAGGCGGAGACGAGCGTTCTCTCCGGCACCACCACCTCGCTCTGGAACACGCTCGGCGCCCATGCGGGGAACGTGCAGGCGGGGCAGCTTCGCGCGCTCGCCGTCACCTCGCCGGAGCGGCTTGCGTCTTTCCCCGACATCCCGACGGTGCGCGAACAGGGCCTGCCCGACGTGGTGGCGACGAACTGGTTCCTGCTCGCCGGCCCGGCCGGCCTCTCGCCTGACATCGCGACGCGGATCAACCGCGTGGTGCGCGAGGCGCTGGCCGAGAAGGCGGTGGCCGACAGGCTGGCGACGCTGGGGATGGCCCCCTTGGGCGACTACACGCCGGAGGCGCTGGCCGCCTTCGTGGCGCGCGAGAGCCAGGTGTGGGCGCCGGTGGTCAGGGCCTCCGGCGCCTCATAGCCCCCTCCTAGCCCCCCCTCCTAGCCTGCGCTTCCCCCTGCCTGCTACAAGCCCCGTCCACCGCGACACGGGCGACTCGACAGCAGCGCCGCAAAGATGGGCAGGAGGGCGGCGGGATGGCCGGCCACTCGCAATTCAAGAACATCATGCACCGCAAGGGCGCGCAGGACGCCAAGCGGGCGCGGATGTTCGCCAAGATCATCCGCGAGATCACCGTCTCGGTCCGCAACGGCTCGCCGGACGCGAACGCGAACCCGCGGCTGCGCGCGGCGCTGGTCGCCGCCCGCCAGGCGAACATGACGCGGGATACGATCGAGCGCGCGATCAAGAAGGCCTCGGGCGAGGCAGGCGGGGCTGACTATGTCGCCCGCCGCTACGAGGGCTATGGCCCCGGCGGCGTCGCCGTCATCGTCGAGGCGTTGACCGACAACCTCAACCGCACGGCGTCTGACCTGCGCACCCTTTTCTCCAAGCATGGCGGGGCGATGGGGGAGACCAACTCGGTCGCCTTCATGTTCAACCGGCTCGGCGTCATCCGCTATCCCGCCGCGGCTGGTGACACCGAGGCGATGCTGGAGGCGGCGATCGAGGCAGGGGCCGAGAATGTCGAGAGCGGCGAGGGCGGCCACGAGGTGACGTGCGCCGCCGATGACCTGTTCGCCGTGCAATCCGCCCTCGCGTCCCGCTTCGGCGAGCCGGAGGAGGCCAGGCGCGAATGGCGGCCGGCGACGACCGCGAGCGTGGATGAGGAGCAGGCGGCCTCGGTGCTCAAGCTGCTCGACGCGCTCGAGGACCATGACGACGTGCAGACGGTGTTCGCCAATTTCGAGGTGTCAGACGCCGTTCTCGCGAAGCTCTCGGCCTGAATGCGATGCGCGTCATGGGCTTCGATCCTGGCCTCGGCACCACGGGCTGGGGCGTGATCGAGGCCGAGGGCAACCACCTGCGCCACGTCGCCGACGGGTTCGTCGAGACGGATGCGTCAGAACCGCTCGCGCGACGCCTCGCGCATCTGCACGGCGCGCTCGCTGCCCTGCTCGCGCAGTGGGTGCCTGACGAGGCAGCCGTGGAGGAGACCTTCGTGAACCGCAACCCGCTGTCGACGCTGAAGCTCGGCCAGGCGCGCGGCGTGGTGCTGCTGGCACCGGCGCTGATCGGCATTCCGGTGGCGGAATATCAGGCGACGGCTGTGAAGCGCGCCGTGGTCGGCCAAGGGCACGCGGCGAAGCAGCAGGTGCAGGCGATGGTGCGCATGCTGCTGCCCGGTGCCGCGCCGACGCGGGCGGATGCGGCCGATGCGCTGGCGGTGGCGATCTGCCACGCCCACCATGCAGCGACCGCCCGCCGCATGGCGGCCTTCGCCAGATGATCGGCAAGCTCACGGGCCGCCTCGACACGGCTGGCAGCGACGGCGTGCTGATCGATGTTGGTGGCGTCGGCTATGTCGTGTCGGTCTCGGCACGAACACTCGCTGCCCTGCCGCCGCCAGGATCGGCGTGCAGCCTGCTGGTCGAGACCATGGTGCGCGAGGATGCGATCACCCTCTACGGCTTCATCGATGTGGCCGAGCGTGCCGCCTTCCGCACGCTGCTGACGGTGCAGGGCGTTGGCGCGAAGGTGGCACTCGCGCTGCTCGGCACGCTCTCGCCCGGCCAACTCGCGGCGGCGATCGCGGGCGGCGATCGTGCCGTTCTGTCGCGCGCCCCTGGCGTCGGCCCGCGGCTTGCCGCGCGGCTGGTGACGGAGCTGAAGGACAAGGCGGGCTTCGCCGAGGCCGTTCCCTTCGCCCCCGTCACGGCTGGCGTTCCCGCACCGCCGTCCGATCCGCTGCTGGCTGATGTTCTCTCGGCACTCGCCAATCTCGGCTATCGCCGTGCCGAAGCAGAGCCCGTGGTCACCGCAGCGCGCGCCGCGCGCGGCGAGGCGGCGACGGTCGAGGCGGTGTTGACCGACGCGCTGCGTGCGCTCGCGAAAGCCTGAGGCATGCAGGACCGCATCACCGACCCCCGAATCACTGACCCTGGCCAGCGCGGCGACGATCTCGGCGAGGCGGCGCTGCGCCCGACGCGCTTGGCCGAATTCATCGGCCAGGCGCAGGCCAAGGCCAATCTCGCGGTGTTCGTGGAAGCCGCCCGCGCGCGCGGCGAGGCGCTTGATCATGTGCTGCTGCACGGCCCGCCGGGCCTCGGGAAAACCACGCTCGCGCAGATCGTCGCGCGTGAACTCGGCGTCGGCTTCCGCGCCACCTCGGGGCCGGTCATCCAGCGCAGCGGAGATCTCGCGGCGATCCTGACGAACCTGCAGCCGCGCGACGTGCTGTTCATCGACGAGATCCACCGCCTCCAGCCGGCGATCGAGGAGGTGCTGTACCCCGCGATGGAGGATTTCCGGCTCGACCTCATCATCGGCGAGGGGCCGGCGGCGCGCTCGGTGCGCATCGACCTGCCGCCCTTCACGCTCGTGGGGGCGACGACACGTTCCGGCCTCGTCTCGACGCCGCTGCGTGACCGGTTCGGCATTCCGCTCAGGCTGATGTTCTATACGGCGGAGGAGCTTCTCGCGATCGTCCGCCGCGGTGCCGCACTGCTCGACCTCGACCTCGCGCAGGATGGGGCAGAGGAGATCGCGCGGCGATCCCGCGGCACGCCGCGCATCGCCGGCCGCCTGCTGCGGCGGGTGCGCGACTTCACCACCGTCGCCGGCACCGTGCGGGTCGACCGTGCGGCGGCGGACGCGGCGCTGACGCGGCTCGAGGTCGATGCCCGCGGCCTCGATGCGATGGACCGCCGCTATCTCAGGCTGATCGCCGAGCGTCATGGCGGCGGGCCGGTCGGCGTCGAGACGCTGGCGGCCGCGTTGGCCGAGGCGCGCGACAGCCTCGAGGACGTGGTGGAGCCCTACCTGATCCAGGAGGGGCTGGTGCTGCGCACCCCGCGCGGCCGGATGCTGGGAGAACCAGGCTGGCGGCATCTCGGGTTGGCTCCCCCGGCCGGGCTCCAGCCCGACCTGCTGCGCGATTCCGGGCCTGAATAGCGGTGGAACAGCAAGCACATCGCTTCCCGCTGCGCGTGTACTTCGAGGACACGGATGCGGGGGGCGTCGTCTACCACGCCTCGTATCTCCGCTTCGCCGAGCGGGCGCGGACCGAATACCTGCGTGATCTTGGCCTCCCCCACCAGCAATTGATCGCCCGCGAGGGCCTGATCTTTGTCGTCAAGCGTGTCGTGGTCGAGTATCACCGCCCCGCGTTGCTCGACGATTCGCTGATCGTGACCACGCGGCCGGTCAAGCTCGGCGGCGCCTCGCTCGCGCTCGCGCAAGGGGTGGAAAAGTCCGGGACGGGTGGCGTGCAGGCGATCGCGTCGCTCGCCGTCGATCTGGTGTGCGTCAGGCTGGCCGACATGCGGCCGGCGCGCATCCCGGCTGGCCTTCGGGCGCTGCTGCCCGTGCTGGGTGAGACTTAGGGGAAGGCGGAAGGGACGACATGGACCGTGCGGTTGATGCGGCAGGGCTAGCGGGAGATCCGATCGCGAGCCTCTCGCTGTGGAGCCTGTTCCTGATGGCCGACATCGTGGTGAAAACCGTGATGATCGGGCTCCTGTTCGCGAGCGTCTGGGTGTGGGCGATCATCTTCGACAAGACCGTCACGCTGAAGCGCGCCAACGCCCGCGCCGCTGCCTTCGAGGACCGGTTCTGGTCGGGCGTCAACCTCGAGGATCTCTACCGCGAGGCAGGCGAGAACCCGCGCCACCCGATGGAGGCGGTGTTCTCGGCCGCGATGCGCGAGTGGAATCGCTCCGCCGCCAAGCTGGTCAGCGCCTCGGAAGGCTCGCGCGCGGCGATCCGCGAGCGGGTCGAGCGGGCGATGGTCATCACCGTCCAGCGCGAGATGGAGCGGCTGGAGAAGTGGATGGTGTTCCTCGCCTCCGTCGGCTCGGCGGCACCCTTCATCGGGCTGTTCGGCACGGTCTGGGGCATCATGAACTCCTTCACCGCGATCGCGGCGATGAAGAACACCAACCTCACCGTCGTCGCCCCCGGCATCGCCGAGGCGCTGTTCGCAACCGCCATCGGGCTGATCGCGGCGATCCCGGCCGTGCTCGCCTACAACAAGATCTCGACCGACCTGGCCCGCTTCGCCTCCCGGCTCGAGGGCTTTGCCGGAGAGTTCGGCGCGATCCTGTCGCGCCAGACCGAGGAGCGGGGCTAGCGCCATGGCAGGGGGCATGATCGGCAACGGAAGAGGGCGCCGCGCGCGCTACAAGCCGCTGGCCGAGATCAACGTCACACCGCTGGTCGACGTCATGCTGGTGCTGCTGATCATCTTCATGGTCGCCGCACCCCTGCTGACAGTCGGCGTGCAGGTCGACCTGCCGCGGACCTCGGCCAACCCGATCTCGAACCCCGATGAGCCGCTGGTCGTGTCGGTGCGGGCCGATGGCGGCATCATCCTGCAGGAGACGCCGATCGAGATGGCGGACCTGATCCCCCGCCTGCAGGCGATCGCCGCCACCCGCGGGCGCGAGGAGGCGCGCGTCTTCGTGCGCGGCGACCGTGCGGCGAATTACGGCCGCATCGCCGAGACGCTGTCGGCCATCCAGCAGGGCGGCTTCACGCGCGTCGCGCTGCAGATGGACCAGGCGACGACGGCCCCGGCGCCGGCCGCCCGGCCTGGCCAGGTGGCGCCAGCCCAGCCGTTACCTGGGCAGCCGGCACCTGGGCAGCCGGCACCTGGGCAGCCGGCACCTGGGCAGCCGGCACCTGGGCAGCCGGCGCGGCCGCAGGGTCGCTGACCGGAGCGAAAGCGGGCCAGACGATGCCGCGCGACGACGACCCAGCAGGCGAGGACCAGCTCCGGAAGGGCGTTCTCTTCTCGGGCGCGCTGCACGTGCTTGTCATGTTCGCCGTGCTTGTCGGCGTGCAATCGACCAAGCAGTTCGAGGAGCCGCCGCCGGAGGGCGTGCCGGTGGAGTTCGACATCGCCGCTGGCCCAACGGCCGCCGCACCGACGCCGACCCCGCCCGCGCGCACCCCCACCCGCGAGGCGCCGACCGAGGCGCCTGAGCCG
>NZ_JALHPR010000044.1 GCF_022842375.1 Elioraea sp.
AGGCGGCGGCAACGGCCCGTGCGGCGGCGGCGAGCCCGAGCCTGTCGCCGCGCCGGATGGCGGCCTCGGCTTCGGCGAGCGCGGCAGCGCCCTCCGCCGTCTGCCGTTCGACGAAGCGGGAGAAATCGGCAGGCGTCAGGGTGGAGCGGACGAGGGTGACGGTTTCGTCGTCCAGCAGCGGCAGCCCGGCATCGGAGGAGGGCAGTGTCGCGCCGCGGCGCGTGCCGATCCGGCCCAGGGCCGCCATCAGCGCAGCGGTGGCGACGGGCTTGCTGATGACCCCGTTCATGCCGGCGGCAAGGAAGGTCTCGTGCTGGTCGGGCAGCACATGGGCGGTGACGGCGATCACCGGGATCTGGCCCACGGGCGGCGGCATCGCGCGGATCAGCCGCGTCGCCTCGAGCCCGTCGATGCCGGGCATCTGCACATCCATCAGCACCGCGTCATAGGGTTCCTCGCGCAGCCGGCGCAGTGCCTCGGTGGCATCGGCGGCAAGGTCGCACTGGTGGCCGTGGCGCTCCAGCATGGCAGCGAGCAGGCGGCGGTTGGTCGGAACGTCATCGACCGCGAGCAGGCGAAGGGTGCGGCCCTCCTGCCGGCTTTCCGCCGCGAGGTCGGCAGCCGTGGCGGCCGGGAAAGGCAGCATGGCGCGCACCGTTTCGCTGCGACCCGCGCCGGCGCGCGCGCGGGTGAGCCTGCCGCCGAGCGCCTCGGCAAGCGCGATCGCCGGCGAGAGCCCGTCGGCCAGGTCCTGGCCAGGCCACGCCTCCCGCAACTCCACCGTCTCGAAGGCCTGCGCCGGCAGCGAGGCGGAGGTCGCATCGCCGACGAGCAGCGCAAGCTCGCTCCCCTCCTGCCGCACCGCCACGCCGAGGGTCGCGCTGGGGCCGAGCGGCAGCAGCCTGACGATCAGCGCCTTCAGCAGACGAACGAAGCGCGGCGCATCGCCGATCACCAGGTCAGGCTGGCTGCGTGTCTGCCCGGCTGCCATTCCAGTTGCGATGCTGGGGGCCTGCACCAGCGCCGCGCGGCCGCCGAGTTCGGTCACGCGTGTCTCGAGCGCGCGCAGCACATCGCCCACCGTCTCGGCCGGGTCGAAGGCGGTGCGCACCGGATCGCTCCTGCCGGCGGCCAGCGACGCGGCGTCGGCCAGTGCGTCGGAGAGGTCGAGCAGGTCCTCGGCGGCATCGAGCGCGGCGCGCGTCGCGCGCACCGTCTCGGCATCGAGGAAGGGCACGTCGAGCACCATGCCGAAGGTGCCGGCGATCCGGTGCAGCGGCCCGGCGAGGTCGCGCGCGGTGGCAGCCAGCATCGGCGCGCCGGCGAACACCGGCGGCGGGGCGGGAAGGCCGAACCCATCCTCGTCGCCGCGCGGCAGGCCGCGGACGATGACGAGCCCCACGGTCGCAAGCGCGAGCATCGCGACGAGGAAGGCGCCGGTCGCCAGCGCCTCGGTCTGCCGCACGCGTTCGAGCCGGCGGAGTGCCTGCGCCGCCTGTACCGACGCGGAGGCATCGAAGGCGAGCGCCAGTTCCGCGAGCGGTTCGCGCAACGGCGGCAACAGCCGCGTCAGCTCGATGACGGCGGACTGCGGCATCGCAGCACCCTGGCTCGCCGGGACGGATGCCGTGGCGCCGAGCAGGTCATCGATCCGCGCGACGAGGGCATCGAGCTGGGCCAGCGTCTCCTCGAAGCGGGGGAGGGACGCGAAGTGGACGCGCCACTCGTCGCCGCGCACGCGCGCGATCGCGGCGACGAAGCCCTCGTAGCGTTGCCGCAGCAGCACCGGTGGCGCGCCGGCCAGCGTCTCGAGTGCTGCGGCATAGAGCCGCGCCTGATCGAGGGCGAGGCCCGCGGCATCGAACCGCCCAGGCTCTGCCGAGAAACGCTCGAGCGTCTCGATCGCGCGCTGCGAGGCAAGGTGCGACCACACCGTGCCTCCCGCCGTCGCGACGACGCCCAGCGCGAGGCCGCCAAGCAGCAGCCGCGTCGCGGAGCCCATCGCCGTGTCGCTTCCCTGGCGCGGCTGGTTCAGGCCGCCTCTGCCCGCACGGCCTTGTCGAGCGTGTCGAAGATGCGGTCGACATGCTGCTTCTCGATCGTCAGCGGCGGCGACAGCGCCACGATGTCGCCGGTCACGCGCACCAGCAGTCCATCGTCGAAGCAGCGCTGGAACACGCGCGTCGCACGCTCGGTGGGCTTGTCCTTCACCGGCTCGAGCTCGATGCCAGCGATCAGCCCGCATTCGCGAATGTCGGTCACGAGCGGGTTGGCGCGGAGGCTGTGCGCGGCCTCCTGCCAGTAGGGCTGGATCGCGCGCACGCGGCCGGCGAGATCATCCTCCTGGTGGATGCGGATCGAGGCGATGGCGGCCGCGCAGGCGAGCGGGTGGCCTGAATAGGTGTAGCCGTGGAAGAACTCGATGCCGCCCGGCACGCCGTTGACCACCGTCTCGTACACGTCGTTCGAGACGGCGACCGCCCCCATCGGCACGGCGGCGTTGGTCAGCCCCTTCGCCATCGTCGCGATGTCGGGCATCACGGCGAAATGCTCTGCCGCGAAGCCCGAGCCGAGGCGCGAGAAGCCGGTGATCACCTCGTCGAAGATGAGCAGGATGCCGTGCTTCGTGCAGAGCTCGCGCAGCCGCTTCAGATACCCCTTGGGCGGCACGAGAACGCCGGTCGAGCCCGCGACCGGCTCGACGATCACCGCGGCAATGGTGTCGCCATGCAGCTTCACGAGATCCTCGAGATGATCGGCGAGATTGGCGCCGTGCTCGGGCTCGCCGCGGGTGAACAGGTTCTGCCCCGGCAGGTGGGTGTGCGGCAGGTGATCGACATACGGAAGCTGCGCGCCGAACTGCCGGCGGTTGGCGACGATGCCGCCGACGCTCATGCCGCCGAAGCCGCAGCCATGGTAGCCGCGCTCGCGGCCGACGAGGCGCTGGCGATGCCCCTGCCCGCGCGCGCGGTGGTAGGCGAGCGCCATCTTGAGCGCTGTGTCGGCGCTCTCGCTGCCCGAGTTGGTGAAGAAGATGCGGTCGAGCCCGTCAGGCGTGAACTCGGCGAGCTTGGCGGCGGCCTCGAAGGCGATCGGGTGGCCCATCTGGAAGGTCGGCGCGAAATCCATCTCGTCGGCCTGCGCCTTGATCGCCTCGGCGATCTCGCGCCGCCCATGGCCCGCGTTCACGCACCAGAGGCCGGCGGTGCCGTCGAGCACCTCGCGTCCCTCGGGCGTGTAGTACGACACACCCTCCGCGCGGGCGAGCAGGCGGGGGCCTGCCTTGTAGTTCCGGTTGGCCGTGTACGGCATCCAGAACGCGTCGAGATTGTTCGGGCGAAGCGTGACATTCATGGGGGCGTGCTCCTTGGCAGCCCGGGTTCCCGGGACGGCGCCGCAGGGTGGCACCGCCAGCCTTTCTCTTCAACAGATGGGCCTCCGCTTCAACTCATGCCTGTCCCTTCAACCCATGCCTGTCCCTTCAACCCATGCTGCCGCCTCGACTGATGCCTGCGGGCTCGACAGCCGGGATGGGCAGGCCCTGTCCCGCATGGCATCGTTGCACGACAGAGATTCATTGCGGAGGCCCTGATGCCAGACGGCACGCTCTATATCGGCACCAAGCGCAACTCGTCCTGGAGCCTGCGCGGCTGGCTGCCGGTGCACATGGCGGGCCTCGAGGTCGAGGAGGTGCTGATCCCGCTCGGCCAGCCCGACACGGCCGCCCGCATCACCGCAATCTCGCCCAACCGGCTCGTGCCCTGCCTGCACCATCATGGCGCGGTGATCTGGGAGAGCATCGCGATCGCCGAATACTGTGCCGAACTCGCCCCCGCGCTGTGGCCGACCGAGGCGCGGGCGCGTGCCCATGCGCGCGCCATCTCGGCCGAGATGCATGGTGGGTTCCGCGGCCTGCGCCAGGCGATGTGGATGAACACGGGGAAGGATTTCGCCGCCCGCGCCGCCGGCCACGGCCGCACGCCCGAGGCGCTGTCCGACATTGCGCGGATCGAGGCGCTCTGGGCCGACACGCGGGCGCGGTTCGGCGAGGGCGGGCCTTATTTGTTCGGCGCCACGTTCACCCTGGCGGATGCGATGTATGCGCCCGTCGTCACCCGCTTCATCACCTGGGCGCCGGAGCTGAGCGCGGCGAGCAGGGCCTATGTCGCTGCCGTGCGCGCGCACCCGCTCGTCGCCCGCTGGTACGACGAGGCCGATGCCGAGCCTGTGGCCTGGCAGCAGGCGAAATACGAGACGGTGGTGGGCTGAGCCCGATGGCAGCAACCACCCTCGACCATGTCGGCATCGCCGGGCGCGACCTCGATGCGCTGGCCGATGCCTATGCCGCCCTCGGCTTCACCCTCACCCCCTTCGCCCAGCATCACGCCCCCGGGGCGGACGGGGTGGCGCGCCCGATCGGCACCGGCAACCGCTGCGCGATGCTGCGGCAGGGCTATCTCGAGCTGATCGCGGTGGTCGACCCGGCGCTGCCCTCGAATACGCTCGACCGGTTCCTCACGCGCTACGAGGGGCTGCACATCATCGCCTTTGGCATCGACGACGCGGAAGCCGAGCTTGCCCGACTGCGGGCCGACGGCATCGCCATCCCCGGAATCGCCTGGCTCGAACGGCCGGTCGACACGCCCGAGGGGGGGCGCACGGCGCGCTTCGCCCGGCTGCCGCTGCCGGAGGCTCCGGAGGGGCGCATCCAGCTCATTCGCCACCTGACGCCGGAGCTGCTGTGGCAGCCGGGGCTGCTCGACCATCCGAACCACGCGGTGTCGCTGATCGAGACGGTGCTGGCGGTCGAGGACCCGGACGCGGTGGCGGCGCGGCTTGGCCAGCTGGCCGGTTCGCCGCCGCGCGCGGAGGGGGATGACCGGGTCGTGGCGATGGGCGAGGGGCGGCTCAGGGTCGTGGCGCAGGCGGCTGTCGGGCGGCTGTTCCCGGGGCTTGCCGTGCCCTGCCTGCCCTTCATCGCTGGCCTCGTGATCGGCACCGATGACGGGGCGGCGTCCATCGCTCGCCTCGCCGCCGGGCGCGGCCGTGCGGTGCCCGGCGGCTTCCTGGTCGATGCCGCACAGGCCGGGGGGGCAGCGCTGCTGTTCGTCTGACGGCCGGGAAATCCCGCGACGCGGATGGCGGCCGGGATGGCGCGTCGCAGGTGGCCGTGTCGCTCCGTTGAGATAGGAAATGACTCCTATATTGAGGCGGCTGTTCGAAGTGCGCAGCAGGATGGCTGCATCCTGTTCACGGCTGACCGGTGCTTCGCCGTGCAGGGCAACGATGGCGACGTCGTCATGTTCGCCGGGCCGGAAGAGTTCCTGCGCGAGGCCCTGCCCGACCAGGAGTTCAGCCCCGCCTTCCTCGCCAGAGGTCGTTGGCCGCGCGGAAGCCGAGCAGGGTGAGGGCAGCATTGAGGGCGTTCTTGCTCACTCCGCGCCCTTCATGCTCGGGCGGTGACGGGCCGCGCCGCGTGCAACCTCCGGCCATCCACGCGGTTGACATGGTCGTGACAACCCTTCCGCACGCGGGAACGTCCGCCCTTGACTCTCTACCCTGTGGAAAAACTATTCACGAACTCGCGTGCGCGCAGTAGTGTGAGGCAATTGGCGGGGACCTCACACATGCCCAAGGCGTGTGTGCTGCCCATCACCGACCAGGATTGCGTGACCGAGATGGACGCAAAGCTACGCTCGACATGGACCACCAAGGCCGCGCAGGCCGGGCACGGCCCGACTGCGTCCATGAGTGCCAGCGCGATCGCGGCGCTGCCGGTCCTGCCCACGCTGTTCAGCACCGCATCGGCCGAAACGCGCCGCTCCGAGCAGGCTGCGTCCGAGGCGACGAACCCGGCCTACGAGTCGTCCTCGCACACCAGCGGCGAGACCGACGCCGCCGTTCCGGTGCTGCCTGCGCGCCAGATCGCGCCGACCCTTCCGTCCGACCCGTCCAACACAGCGACCGCCCCCGTCCGGATCAGCGACCTCGCGCCCACGAAGGGAGAGAATGAGGACGGCCAGGCCTGCCGGTCCGGCGACCCTGCGTCGACCGATGCCGGCCAGGGACTGTCGAGGCCCGGCGAGGGGCAGGACAGGTCCGCCGCGAGCCAGAAGGGGGCGCAGGACCAGGGCGCACCGCTGCCGCATTGCTCCATCGAATTCGACCCCGACGCCGATGACTCCGAGGTCGTCGCCCACGCGCCAAAGGCATCGACGACGCCGACCAAGGCAGCCGCCGCCCAGGCGGCCGCGACGATCGAGGCCGCGGCCAAGCAGGCCGACAAGGTGCCGGATGCCGCGCAGGCCAATGCCGCGCAGGCCGATGCCGCCGCCGCAACGGCCGAGACGGCTGCCGCGATCGCCGTTGCCACCAGCACGACATCGCCGGCAAGCGATGCCCCGCTGCTCGTCACCGATGCGACGAAGGGCGTCGGGTCAGCCGTGATCGACCCGGCGCTGCCCACCAACAGCGTCGTCTTCGCCTCCGACATGCCGCCGATGACGCTGCCTGACAGCCCAGCGACGCCGACTCCGGATGTGTTGGCCCAGGCCCTGTCGATGCCCGGCGCGATCCTGCCGCCCGTCCCGCTGTTCGATCACCTGCTCATCGGCTGATCCAACCCGGCGAACTGCACGGGCTAAGCTGCTCCAGGCATGGCTCTAGAGCCAGCGCCGAACGCGCGCCTTGTAGGCCACGTAGGGCGCGCCGAAGCGGGCGGCGAGATACGGCTCCTCCCGCGCGATCACCAACCGGTCCATCACCACGAGGACGGGCGCGAGCAGCAGCAGCGCCCAGGTGCTGGCCACCGCGAGCGCAAGCCCCGCGTAGAGCGCGGTGACGCCGACATACATCGGGTTGCGGCTGATCGCGTAGGGGCCGCGCTGCACCAGCCGCGTGGCGGCCTGCCAGGTCGGGATGCCGGTGCCGGCGCGGCGGAACAGCCAGGCCGACCAGAGCGCGAAGCAGGTGCCGAACACCATGAGCATGCTCGCCGCGCCGTGCCGCACGCCATCGGGGAGGAAAGCCGCGACCGGCAACAGCCTGTCGAGGCCGAGGCCAAGCAGGAACGCCGCGCCATAGAGCACGGGCGGGTGGACCGCGACCGGCGGCGGGGCATTGTCGAGCCCGCCTTGTGGGTGTGCCGTCACGGCGCGCTTGCCTCGCCTGAAGCATCCTCGGGCGCCATCCACGGCAGCGGTGCGGGGGTGAGCGTCGCTTCGCCGGCCGTGAGGGGGCCGCCCATCGCATCTGTCCGCAGCATGGCCAGGGCCAGGGCGCCCCGGCCTGAGCGCACGGTGCCGACCTCCGCGCCGTCCCGCAGCACGGGTGTGCCTGGGGCCGGCAGCGGGCCCGAGACCGCGACGGGAACGAGGTGCCGCTTCACCAGGCCGCGATACTTCGTCCGCGCCGTCAGCTCCTGACCCATGTAGCAGCCCTTGGTCCAGGACACGCCGCCCAGGAGCTCGAACCACGCCTCGAGCAGCAGGGTGCGATCGGCCTCGAGATCACGGCTGCCGTCAGGCAGGCCAAGCGCGAGGCGATGAGCGTCCCACGCCGTCCAATCGGCCGTGGCCGGTGGTGCGTCGGCCAAGGGAAACACCCCGCGCCAGCCTGCCTCGGGCAGGCGCGGATCGGGCGCGGCGAGGCCCCCGGGAACCACCGACATGCCCCAGCCGGCGGCAACGACGATGCCCGGCGAGATGTCGGCGACCGTCACCTTCGCCCGCAGCCGGAATCGCGAGAGGCGCTGGGCCAGGTCAGGCGCACGCTCGCGCTCGCATTCGAGCACCAGCCGGCCAGAGTCGTTCATGCCGGTATCGGCGAGGATGAAGAACTCATGCACCCACTTGCCCTGCGGCGTCAGCAGCGCCGACCACGGCGCGCGCCCGGGCGCTGCCTCCCGCACGTCGGCCGAGACGAGGCCCTGAAGGAACGTGACCCTGTCGGGCCCTTCGACGGCGACGGCGCCGCGATGTGGCAGGTGCGCGATGCTTTCCATGCTTCGCGATATGGAAGGCGTGACGCGTCCGCACAAGCGCCGCAGCCCAAGCTGTGGTCCTGACAGCGGCGCCGGCCTCGGCTACAAGCGCCGCGATGCGCATCCTGTTCGTCACCGCGACCCGGATCGGCGACGCGGTGCTGTCGACCGGCCTGCTCGACCATCTGCTGCGCGCGCATCCGGGCGCTGCCGTCACGATCGCCTGCGGCCCCGCTGCCGCTGGCGTGTTCGCGGCATGCCCCAATGCGGAACGGGTGATCGCACTGCCGAAGCAGCGCTTCGGGCTGCACTGGCTTTCGCTCTGGCGGGCGGTGGCGGCCACGCGGTGGGACATCGCGGTCGACCTGCGCGGCTCGGCGCTCACCCACATGATCCGCGCGGGCGAGCGGCATGTGATGCGCGGCGGGCGGAAGGCGGGGCACCGCATCGCGCAGCTCGGCGCGGTGCTCGGCCTCGACCCGCCACCGCTGCCCGTCGCCTGGACGCGGCCTGCCGATGATGCGCGCGCTGCCGCCCTCCTGCCGCCGGGCGCGCCGGTCATCGGCCTCGGCCCGACCGCGAACTGGCCCGGCAAGGTGTGGGATGCGAACCGCTTCGTGGCCCTGTTCGATCGGCTGGCCGCCGCCGACGGGCCGCTGCCTGGCGCGCGTGCTGCGGTGTTCGCCGGCCCCGGCGAGGCGGAGCGTGCGCTGGCGGCCCCGGTTCTCGCCGCCCTGCCGCGCTCACGCACGATCGACCTCGCGGGCACGCTCACCCTGCCCGAGGCCGCTGCCGCACTCGCGCGCTGTTCGCTCTATGTCGGCAACGATTCGGGGCTGATGCATCTTGCCGCCGCCGCTGGTGCGCCGACGCTCGGCCTGTTCGGACCCTCGCCGCCGGAGGACTATGCCCCCGTCGGCCGCCGCGCGGCGTTCGTGCGCACGAAGGAGACGGTGCACGAGCTCGTCGCCACGCCCGGCTATGACCACCGCACGACTGGAAGCCTGATGGGCTCTCTCACCGTCGAGGTGGCGTTCGCCGGTGCCGTCGCGCTGCTCGCGCGCGTGGCCGCACCGCAGGCCGCGCAATGAGCGCGCCGAAGCTCTCGGCACTGGTGGTCGCGCGCAACGAGGAACAGCGCCTCGCCGCGTGCCTCGCGACGCTGCGTTTCGCCGACGAGATCATCGTCGTGCTCGACCGCTCGACTGATGCGTCCACCACCATCGCGGCCGAGGCGGGCGCGCGCGTGATCGAGGGCGCGTGGCCGGTGGAGGGGGAGCGTCGCAACTCAGGCCTTGCCGCCTGCACCGGCGACTGGATCCTCGAGGTCGATGCCGATGAGCACGTGCCGCCGGCACTCGCGGCCGAGATCCGCTCGGTCATCGCAACGAGCGGCTTCGCCTGGCATGAGATCCCGCTCGACAACTACATCGGCACCCATCTCGTCCGCCACGGCTGGGGCGGGTCGTTCGGCACCTCGGCCGTGCCGCGCCTGTCGCGCCGCGGCGCGAAGCACTGGGGGATGCAGCGCGTGCACCCCTCGCTGCGCTGGACGGGCGCGCAGGGGCCGCGGCTGACGCACGCCTTCCTGCACTACGTCGATCGCGACATCAGCGACATGATGCGACGGCTCGACCGCTACGCGTCGGCACGGGCGGCCGACATGCTGGCGTCAGGCGACATCGGCACGCTCTCCGGCAACCTGCGCCGCTTCGTCTCGCGGTTCTGGAAGTGCTTCTTCGCGCGGAAGGGCTATCGCGAGGGCGGCTGGGGGCTTCTCATCGCGCTCTGCGCGGGGCTCTATCCGCTGCTCGCGCACCTGAAGGCGCGGCTGGAACCCGAACGTCACCGTCCAGACGGTGCGGCGTGACGAAGGTGGCGATGGTGATGGCAGGCGCGCATCACGGCGGGGCGGAGACATTCTTCGTCCGCCTCGTCTCGGCACTCGCCGCGTCGGGCGAGGATGTGATGGCGCTGATCCGCAGCGACCGGGAGCGCGAGGCAGCCCTGGCCGCCGCCGGCGTGCCGGTGCGCGGCTTCGCCTTCGGCGGGCCGCTCGACCTGCTGACGCGCCCGCGCCTTGGCCTCGCCCTCCGCCGCTTCGCGCCGCGCGTCGTCGTCTCCTGGATGAACCGCGCGGCGGGCAAGACGCCGCGGGGGCCGTGGGTTCAGGTGGGGCGCCTCGGCGGCTACTATGACCTCCGGCACTACCGCGCCTGCCACCACCTCGTCGGCAACACCGAAGGCATCGTGCGCTACATCATCGACCAGGGCTGGCCGGCGGAGCGTGCGCATCACCTGCCGAACTTCACGCCTGACCTGTCCGGCGGCGAACCGGTTTTGCGCAGCGACCTCGGCGTGCCGGAGGGCGTTCCGCTGCTGCTGGCACTCGGCCGGCTTCACCGCAACAAGGGGTTCGATACGCTGGTCACCGCACTGGCCGACATCGGCGACGCGCATCTCGTCATCGCCGGCGAGGGGCCGGAGCGCGAGGCGCTGATGGCGCTTGCAGCCCGGCATGGCGTTGACGATCGCGTCCACCTCCTCGGCTGGCGTGATGACCAGGCGGCATTGCTCGCAGCCGCCGACATCCATGTCTGCCCATCGCGGCACGAGCCGCTCGGCAACGTCGTGCTGGAGGCGTGGTCAGCCGAGCGGCCGGTGATTGCCACGGTGGCGCAGGGGCCGCTTGAGGTGATCACCGACGGCGTTGACGGTGTCCTCGTGCCGATCGATGAGCCGGAGGCCCTGGCGCGCGCGATCACCGCGCTGATCGCCGATCCCGCGCGGGCGCGCACGCTCGCCGCGGCCGGGCGGGCGTCATGGGCCGCCCGTTACGCACCCGAACCCGTCATCGCGCGCTGGCGGCACTTCCTCGCCACGGTGGCTGCCTGATGTGCGGCATCGCCGGCTTCGCGCTGAAACCCAACGCCACCGTGCCGGATGGCGCGATGGCGGCGCTTGACGCAGCGCTCGCCCATCGCGGGCCTGATGGCGCCGGTGTTCATGCGGCACCGGGGGCTGCGCTGCTGCAACGCCGGCTGGCGATCATCGACCTCGCGACCGGTGACCAGCCGCTGTTCGAGCCTGGCGGGGCCGTGCTCGTCGCGAATGGCGAGATCTACAACTACGTGGAGCTGAAGCGCGACACGCTTGCCGGCACTGCCTTCGCGACGGGGAGTGACTGCGAGCCGCCGCTGCATCTTTATCGCCGCGACGGGATTGGCTTCGTCGACCACCTGCGCGGCATGTACGCGATCGCGATCCATGACCGTGCGGCGCGCCGCGTCGTGCTCGCGCGCGATCCTTTCGGCATCAAGCCCCTCTACCTCGCCGACACGGAGGCCGGAATCGCCTTCGCCTCGGAACCTGGTGCGCTGCTCGACGCCGGGCTCGTGCAGCGCGGGCTCGACCGGCCAAAGCGCGACGAGCTGCTCGAGCTCCAGTTCACCACGGGCGCCGAGACGGTGTTCCCCGGCATAAGGCGCCTGCTGCCGGGCGAGGTGGTGGCGATCGAGGATGGCCGCATCGTCGCCCGCCACCGCCAGGCGGCCCTGCCCGATGGAGGGCCGGAAGTGATCGGCGAAAAGGACGCGATCGCGCGCCTCGACGCGGCGCTGACCGACAGCATCGCGGTACACCAGCGGGCCGATGTTCCCTACGGGCTGTTCCTGTCGGGCGGCATCGACAGTGCCGCGGTGCTTGCGGTGATGACACGGTTGAACGAACGCCCGGTGCTTGCCTTCACCGCTGGCTTCGATGTTCCCGGCGCTGCCGATGAGCGTGCGGCCGCGCGCGCCGCCGCCGCGGCCGCGGGTGCGGCGCATGTCGAGGTGACGGTGACGGAGGCGGATTTCTGGGCGCACCTGCCCGTGATCGCCGCGGCGATGGACGACCCCGCCGCCGACTACGCCATTGTCCCGACCTGGCTGCTCGCCCGCCGCGCGCGGCAGGACGTGAAGGTGGTGCTGTCGGGCGAGGGCGGCGACGAGATGTTCGGCGGCTATGGCCGCTACCGCTCCGCCATGCGGCCATGGTGGCTCGGCGGGCGGGTGATGCGTGCGCGCGGCATGCTCGAACGCCTCGGCCTCAGGCGCGACCTCGCCCCGGGCTGGCGCGATGGGATGGAAGGTGCGGCCGCTGCCGCAGCGGCACCAGGGCGCACGCGGCTGATGGCCGCACAGGCGACCGACATGGTCGATTGGCTGCCGAACGACCTTCTCGCCAAGCTCGATCGTTGCCTGATGGCCCACGGGCTCGAGGGCCGCACGCCGCTGCTCGACCCCGCCATCGCCGCCGCCGCCTTCCGCCTTCCCGATGCGCTGAAGGTGCGCGACGGAATCGGCAAATGGGCGCTGCGCGCCTGGCTCGCCGAGGCGATGCCGGAAGCGCGGCCCTTCGCGAAGAAGCAGGGCTTCACCGTTCCCGTCGGTGCCTGGATCGGTGCGAGGGCGGATCGGGTGCGCGCGCTGCTCGCGGCCGACGAGGCCGTGACGGCTGTGGTGCGCGCGGACGCGCTCGGCGATCTTTTCCGCCTGCAGGGCGGAGCGATGGGCAAGCACCAGGCCTTCGCCGCGTGGTCGCTGCTCTACTACGCGCTCTGGCATCGCCGGCATGTGCGCGGATTGATGCCGACAGGCGACGTGTTCGAAACGCTGAGCGAACGTTGAGCGAGGGGAGGGGATGATGGCGGAACACTATGACCTGCTGATCCGTGGCGGCACCGTGGTGCTGCCCTGGGGTGAGGCTGCGACCAATCTCGGCGTGCGTGCCGGGCGGATCGTATCGCTCGCCGCCGGGCAGGGGGCGACGGCCGCGACGGTGCTCGACGCGCGCGGGCTGATGGTCCTGCCTGGCCTGATCGATGCGCATGTGCACCTGCGCGAACCCGGCAACGAGGCTGTCGAGACGATCGCAACAGGGACGAAGGCGGCGGCACTCGGCGGGCTCACCGCGGTGTTCGACATGCCGAACACGCGGCCCGCCATCGTCGATGCCGCGACGCTCGCCTGGAAGCGCGCGTTCATCACCGGCCGCGCCTTCGTCGACATGGGCCTCTATGTCGGCGGCATGAAGGCCAACATCCCCGACCTCGCCGCGCTCGAGCAGGAGCCCGGCGTGTGCGCGATCAAGATCTTCGCCGGCTCCTCGACCGGCGACCTGCTGGTGGAGGACGATGCGTCACTTGAACGGGTGATGCGCAGCGGCTACCGCCGCATCGCCTATCACAGCGAGGACGAGTACAGGCTCCAGGAGCGCGCGCCCCTCTACAAGGTGGGTGACCCGCATTCGTCGCATGCCGAGTGGCGCGATGTTGAGTGCGCCTTCCTCGGCACGCGGCGGCTGATGGCACTCGCGCGCAAGACCGGGCGGCGGGCGCATATCCTGCACGTCTCGACGGCGGAGGAACTCGCCTACATGCGTGACTATCGCGATATTGCAACGATCGAGGTGCTGGTCAACCACCTGACGCAGGTCGCCCCCGACGTGTACGACACGTTGAAGGGCTTCGGCGTGATGAACCCGCCGATCCGCGACCGGCGCCACTACGATGCCGCCTGGGCCGCGGTGGCCGACGGCACCGTCGATGTCATCGGCTCCGACCATGCGCCGCATGCAGCCGAGCTCAAGATGAAGCCCTGGCCGCAATGCCCGGCTGGGCTGACGGGCGTGCAGACGCTGGTTCCCGTGATGCTCGATCATGTGAACGCAGGCCGCCTCTCGCTCGGCCGTCTGGTCGATCTGATGTGCGCAGGGCCGGCGCGCGTCTACGGCATCGTCGGCAAGGGGCGGATCGCGGCCGGCTACGACGCCGATTTCACCCTTGTCGACATGAAGGCGCAGCGGACGATCACGAATGACTGGATCGTCTCTCCCTGCGGCTGGACCCCGTTCGACGGCATGCGCATCACCGGTTGGCCGATGGCAACGGTGGTACGTGGCGAGATCGTGATGCGCGAGGACACACTTCTCGGCGAGCCGCGCGGCGCGCTGGTGCGCTTCGGCGATACGCTGCGCGCTGCTGCAGACGCTGCATGAGGACGTAACGGTCGGGGCCGGAACGATGAGCACACCCTACGCGCGGATGGCGCAAGGGCTTGGCGTGAACATCGAGCGCGGCTTCGCCTATCTCGCCGGCGGCGGCGGCAGGCCCCGAGCATTTTCCGCCGAGAATGCACGCTACCTGCGTGACAACGGCGTCAGCTGGGTGCGCGTGTTCTTCGACTGTTTCCAGGTGCCTGGCCAGGGGAGCGACTTCGTCTCCCCCAATCTCCAGCGCATCATCGAGGGGCGGTCGGGCGAGGGCATCCTCGGCTTTCCGGCACCCTTCCGCTGGCCCTGGGCGCCTGGCACCACGATCGTGCCCAACCGCACGGTGGTGCGTGCGGGCGTGCGCGTGCGCGCTGGCATGCCCTACCCGTTCGTGCGCATCGGCCGTGCCGATTCGGTCGAGCTTGCCGGCGAGCGCACCGACGCCCCCGACACGGAGCAGCCGCGCGAGCTGCGCCTGATGCAGCCCTCCTTCTTCCTCAACAACGAGGAGGGCAAGCTGAGGCGGTACTTCGACACCTGGGCCGCGAGCATCGATGCGCTCATCGGTGCCGGCCTCGTCGTGGTGTGGACGATCTTTGGCAAGAACCTCCGCGACTATGCCGAAGCCAGCGGTGCTCCGGGTGGCTTCGGCTATGGCCCGATCGATGCGATAACGGAAGGATGGGCTGCCTGGGCCGCCGGCCGCTGGAACGCAGATGACCTCGTGATCGAGGAGCAGAACGAGGCCGTCTACGACAGCTGGGACCAGTGGCGCCCGATCCGCGACGCGCGGCTCTCAGCCCTTCGCCGCGGCGCGCCCGAGCATTGGCTGATGGTCGGCGGCCATCGCTGGGGCAGCCTGAACTCGTTGACTGCGATGACGCCGTGGGCCGATCCGCGCCGCGGCGGGGCGCGCGTGATCTATTCCTGGCACGGCTACGAGCCTGCCTCGGTTCCGGCGGCAGACCTCGTGCGCCGTGGTGCGGAGTGGGGCAGGCGGAACCGCGTTCCCGTGGCGATCGGCGAGTGGGACACCGGCAACGCAACATTCGGCAGCCGGTTCGAGAACGATGCCGATCCGCGCCGTGTCGCGAGGCTTGCCGAGATGCGCGATGCGGCGCGCGCCGCCGGCCACCCGCTCGCCTACTGGTGCGTCCGGCAGCAGCCGGGGCACCGCATCCTCAACAGCGTCGAGGACCAGGGCGGGGCCGACCGGGTTCGTTTTCTTCCCGAGATACTTCCTGTATTCAAGGGAGCGTAACGTTTCGGGAGAAGGCGATGGCCGGGAAGCCGTTTCCTTACACGCGCGGCGACAGCGTTCCGCTTTTCAACGCGCCCTGCGCTGGCAATCCGCGCTTCGCCTTCGGGAGCGTGGCGGGCCGCTATGTCGTGCTCGCCTTCCTCGGCAGCGCGGCGCAGCCCCCCGTCGCTGCCGCGCTCGCGGCACTCGCGCCGCATGAGCGCGTGTTCGATGATGAGCGCGCCTGCTTCTTCGGTGTCACCGTCGATGCCGATGATGTCGCGGCGGGGCGCCTTGCCGATCGCCCTGGCCTGCGCTTTTTCGACGACCATGCCCTTGCCGTCAGCCGCCTCTACGGCGCGCTTGGCGATGACGGGGTGTTCCAGGCCTTCGCGCTGCTGATCGACCCGGGGCTTCGCGTGCTTGAGGCCGTTCCGCTGTCGCAACTCGGCACACTCGCCGCCTCCATCCCCGCGCTGCCTGAGATCGGCGCACATGCCGGCATGGAGGTGCATGCGCCGGTGCTGATCCTGCCGCGCGTGTTCGAGCCGGAGTTCTGCGCGGCACTGATCGCTGCCTGGCATGGCGGCGAGCGCACCGCGAGCGGCTTCATGCGCGAGGTCGACGGCCGCACGGTCGAGATCAGGGACCCGGGCTTCAAGCAGCGCCAGGACCATACGCTCGAGGACCAGGCGCTGATGACCGGCGCGCGCGAGCGCATCCTCCGCCGCGTCATCCCCGAGATTGCCAAGGCCTTCCAGTTCCAGGTGACGCGGATGGAACGCTATCTCGTCGCGCGCTACGCCGCTGGCGAGGGGCATTTCCGCGCGCATCGCGACAACACGACGAAGGGAACCGCGCATCGGCGCTTTGCCGTCAGCATCAATCTCTGCGCCGAGAATCACGAGGGCGGAGACCTGCGCTTCCCCGAGTTCGGCACGCGCAGCTACAAGCCTGCGACGGGGGCTGCCGTGGTGTTCGGCTGCGGCCTGCTGCACGAGGTGCTGCCGGTGACGAAGGGCGAGCGCTTCGCCTTCCTGCCCTTCCTGTACGACGATGCGGCAGCGGCGATCCGCGTGGAGAATGCGCGGTTCCTCGGCACAGGCTGAGGCTCAGACCTCGAGCAGCAGCCGCTCGGGCGCCTCGATCGCTTCCTTGATGCGCACGAGCGCGCTCACCGCCTCGCGGCCGTCGATGATGCGGTGGTCATACGACAGGGCCACGTACATCATCGGGCGGATCACCACCTGCCCGCCGATCGCCACAGGCCGTTCCTCGATCTTGTGCATGCCGAGGATGGCCGATTGCGGCGGGTTCAGGATCGGGGTGGACATCAGCGAGCCGAACACCCCACCGTTGGTGATCGAGAATGTTCCGCCCGACATCTCGTCGAGCGTCAGCGCGCCGTCGCGCGCCTTCCTGCCGAACGCCGTGATCGCGCCCTCGATACCGGCGATCGACAGCGTCTCGGCGTTACGCAGCACCGGCACGAGGAGGCCCGTGGGGCCCGAGACGGCAATGCCGATGTCCATGTAGTGGTGCAGGACGATCTCCTCGCCCTCGATCGCGGCGTTCACGTTCGGGAACTCGGTGAGTGCCGCGACGCAGGCCTTCACGAAGAAGCCCATGAAGCCGAGCCGCACGCCGCCGTGCTTCTTCTCGAACGCGTCCTTGTACTTCGTCCGCAGTGCCATCACCGCCGACATGTCGATCTCGTTGAACGTCGTCAGGATGGCGGCGGTGTTCTGCGCCTCCTTCAAACGCCGCGCGATGGTCATGCGCAGGCGCGTCATCTTCTGCCGCTGCACCGCGCGCGCGCCCGCAGGTGCGGCGGGGGCTGGTGCGGGTGCAGTTGCCGCGGCGGGCTTGGGCGCCGGAGCAGGCGCGGGCGCCGGCTTCGCGCCGCCCTCGATCACCTTCAGCACGTCGGCCTTCGTCACCTGGCCTGCCTTCCCGGTGCCCGACACGGCGGCGGGAGAGACGCCGGCATCGGCCATCAGCTTCGCAGCGGCCGGCAGCGGCGGGCGCGGGGCGCCGGAAGCGGTGGCGGGTGCTGCCGCAGGCTTCGGCGCCTCCGCCGGCTTCGCGGCGGCAGCGGACCCGGCAGCGCCGATCGTGCCGAGAACGGCACCGACCTCGACCTCGGCGCCTTCGGCCGCGACGATCGCCTCGATCACGCCGGCGGCGGGGCTTGGCACCTCCACCGTCACCTTGTCGGTCTCGAGCTCGACGATCGGCTCGTCGGCCGCCACGGCCTCGCCCGCCTTCTTCATCCAGCGCGCGACGGTGGCGGTGCTGACGCTTTCACCGAGGGCGGGAACCTTGATCTCGACCGACATGCATGACCTTCAGCGCAAGGGATGGTGTGGAGGCAGATGAGCCCGCGCAGGCGCCGGGCGCAACCCGACTCAGATCGTGAGTGCGTCCTCGACCAGCGCCGCCTGCTCGGCGTTGTGGACCTTGTAGAAGCCCGTCGCCGGGCTCGCCGCCTCGCGCCGGCCGATGTAGCGCGGCCGCGCGCCCGGCCCCATGCCAGACCGGCCCGCATCGGCGAGGGAGGCTTCGATGCGGCGGTCGAGGAAGGTCCAGGCCCCCATGTTCTCGGGCTCCTCCTGGCACCACACGACCTCGGCGTTCGGATACTGCGCGAGCAGTTTTGCGAGTGTCTTGCGCGGGTACGGATAGAGCTGTTCGAGGCGGATCAACGCCACGTCGCGGATGCCCTTGTCGCGGCGCGCCTGCAGCAGGTCGTAGTAGACCTTGCCGGTAGAGAGCACGACGCGGCGCACATCGGTATCGGGCACGAGCGCGTCGGTCTCGGGGATGACGAGCTGGAAGGACGAGCCCGGGCCGAAATCGGCCAGCGACGACACCGCGAGCTTGTGGCGCAGCAGCGATTTCGGGGTCATCACGACGAGCGGCTTGCGGAAGTTCCGCTTCAGCTGCCGCCGCAGCGCGTGGAAGTAGCTCGCCGGCGTGGTGAAGTTGCACACCTGCATGTTCCGCTCGGCGCAGAGCTGGAGATAGCGCTCGAGCCGCGCCGAGGAATGCTCCGGCCCCTGGCCCTCGAACCCGTGCGGCAGCAGCATGACGAGGCCCGACATGCGCAGCCACTTCGATTCGCCCGAGGCGAGGAACTGGTCGATGATCACCTGCGCGCCGTTGGCGAAGTCGCCGAACTGCGCCTCCCACAGCACCAGCGCCTTCGGATCGGCCAGCGTGTAGCCATACTCGAAGCCGAGTACGCCGACCTCGGACAGCAGCGAGTTGAACACCTCGATCGTCGCCTGCCCATCCTTGATGTGGTTCAGCGGCGTGTATTCGGCCTGGGTGTTCTGGTCGATCAGCACGGCGTGGCGATGGCTGAACGTGCCGCGCTGGCAGTCCTCGCCCGACAGCCGCACGAAATGGCCTTCCTGGAGCAGCGTGCCGAAGGCGAGCGCCTCGCCGGTCGCCCAGTCGATGCCCTCGCCGGTCTCGATCATCGCGCGCTTGGCTTCGAGCTGGCGGGCGATCTTCGGATTGACGGCGAAATCATCAGGCACGTGGCTGATGGCAAGCCCCACCTCGCTGAGCGCGTCGAGCGGGACGGCCGTCGCATCTTCCTTCGCCTCGTCGTCCTTGGTGGCGGGAGCGAGGCCGGCCCAGCGGCCCTCCAGCCAGTCGGCCTTGTTCGGCTTGAAGGTCTTGCCCGCCTCGAACGCTTCCTCCAGCGCGGCGTTGAAGCGCGCCTGGATCGCCTCGCCCTCCGCCGCGGGAACGGAGCCTTCGGCGGCAAGGCGCTCGGCGTAGAGCGTGCGCGTGGTCTTCTGCGCGCGGATGGCCTTGTACATCAGCGGCTGGGTGAAGGCCGGCTCGTCGCTCTCGTTGTGCCCGTGGCGCCGATAGCAGACGATGTCGAGAACGGCATCGACGCCGAACTGCATGCGGAACTCGGTGAGCAGGCGGGCGCAGAACACCACGGCCTCGGGGTTGTCGCCGTTCACATGCAGGATCGGCGCCTGGATCGATTTCGCGATGTCGGTGCAGTAGAGGCCCGAATAGGCGTGCGCCGGAACGGTGGTGAAGCCGATCTGGTTGTTGACGATGAAATGCACCGTGCCGCCGGTGCGGTAGCCGATGAGCTGGCTCATCGCCAGCGTCTCCGCGACAAGCCCCTGGCCGGCGAAGGCGGCATCGCCGTGCATCAGGATCGCCATGGCCGAGCGCCGGCCGCGCCGGTCTCCCGTCATGTCCTGCTTCGCGCGGATCTTGCCGACCACGACGGGGTCGACCGCTTCGAGATGCGAGGGGTTCGGCTGCAGCGAGAGATGCACCATCCGCCCGGCGATCTCGACATCGGTCGAGGTGCCGAGGTGGTACTTCACGTCGCCCGAACCCTGCACGTCATCGGGGCTCGAGGCGTTGCCCTGGAACTCGCTGAACACCGCCGAGAACGGCTTCTTCATGACGTTGACGAGGGTGTTGAGCCGGCCGCGATGCGGCATGCCGATGGCGACCTCGACCACGCCGTTTGCCGCCGCCGTCTCGATCGCGGTCTGCACGGCGGGGATCACGCTCTCGCCGCCCTCGAGGCCGAAGCGCTTCGTGCCGACGAACTTCTTCTGGCAGAACACCTCGAAGCCCTCGGCCTCCGTCAGGTGCGTCAGGATGTCGCGCTTGGCCGAGGCGTCGAAGGCGGTGGTCCAGGGCGCGCCCTCGATGCGGCGCTGGATCCAGGATTTCTGGTCCGGGTCCTGGATGTGCATGAACTCGACGCCGATCGGCCCGCAATAGCTCGACCGCAGGATGGCGACGATCTCGCGCAGCGTGGCCGTCTCGCGGCCGAGCACGTGGTCGATGAAGATCGGCCGGTCCATGTCCGCTGGGCCGAAGCCGTAGGTGGCGGGGTCGAGCTCGGGGTGGGATTTCGGCGCCTCGAGGCCGAGCGGGTCGAGCTGCGCCTCGAGATGGCCGCGCACGCGGTAGGCGCGGATGAACATCAGCGCTCGGATGCTGTCGAGCGTGGCGGCACGGGCATCCGCGAGGGCGGGCTGGACACCCGATGGCGCCTGCGGCCGCGACATGCCGGCATTGGGCAATCCGCCGGAGGAGAGCGCCCCGAACAGCGCCGCCCAGCCAGGCTCGACCGACGCGTGGTCACCGGACCATTTGTCGTAGAGGCCGGCGACATAGGCCGCATCCCCTGATTTGATCCCATCGAGGAAGCTGTCGATGTTCAGCCCGGCGATCGCATCCATCGTGACCACGTACCGGCCCCGTCACGGACCGGCCCCTTGCTTGCGAACGTGTCCCCTCGCCGCGGCATGACCCGCCACGGCGCGTGGACGATACAGCGGCGCGCTGCTGCCGTCTGCCGGCATGCTGCTGCCCCCATCAGGAGCATACATAGACCAACGCCGCGTGAATGCGGCATGCGCAGGGCGCCCCCGTGGCCATGCACGGGCGGCATGGATGGCGCGACCCAGCCCTGGGGGTGACAGGCACCGCCGCTCCGGCGGAGTATCGCCCACCAAGGCGCAGAACAGGGTGGGGAAACGGGTGATGACGACACGGCTGGCGACGATCCTGGCTGACGGGAAAACCCGAATCGGGCTGGTGCTGGATGACGGCACGGCGCTGGACGGCCCGGCTGCCGCCCGCGCGGCCGGGGTCGACCCAGCCCCCCTGTCCGACATGGTCGCCACCATCCGCGCCTGGGCCACGCTCGGGCCTGTCCTCCGCGCGGCGGCGGCGAAGCCGCCCGCCGGGGCGGTTCTGGCCAAGGGGGCCTTCCGGCTGCTCGCCCCCATCCCGCGCCCTGCCAAGAACGTCTTCTGCGTCGGGCGGAACTATATCGAGCACGTGGCGGAGGGTGACCGCGCCGCCGGCCGCGAGACGACCGAGGCGCCCAAGTACCCCCAGTTCTTCACCAAGCCGCCGACGGCCGTGATCGGGCCGGACGAGACGGTTCCCTCCTACGCCGCGATCACCCGCGTGCTCGACTATGAGGTCGAACTCGCCCTGATCATCGGGACCGGGGGCAGCGACATCGCGCCCGACCGCGCGTTCGACCACATCTTCGGCTACACGGTGGCCAACGACATCACCGCGCGTGACCTCCAGCGCCGCCACGGCCAGTGGTTCAAGGGCAAGGGGCTCGACCGGTCCTGCCCCCTCGGCCCCTGGATCGTGCCGGCGGACGAGATCGCCAGCCCGCCCGACCTGCGCATCAGCCTGACGGTGAACGGCGAGGCGCGGCAGGACAGCCGCACCAGCCAGCTCCTGTTCGACATCCCGACGATCATCGCCACCCTCTCGCAGGGGCTGACCTTCGAGCCTGGCGACATCATCGCCACCGGCACGCCGTCGGGCGTCGGCTACGCGATGGTGCCGCCGCGCGTGCTCGGCCCCGGTGACGTGATCGAGGCGACCGTCGAGGGCATCGGCACGCTGACGACGCGCATCGTCGCCTGAGCGCGCGGCGAGGCCGGGCGGGGTTGATTTTCGTCAACGCCAGCGGCCGTCCACGACGATAGACTGGCCCCTCAAGGGTCGGGGAGCGTAGGCATGACGAGGTGGACGGCCGTGTTGCTTGCCGGCGTGGCGGCGCTGGCGCTTGGCGTCGGGCCGCCTTTTGCGCCAGCTTTTGCGCAGGCACCTCAGCGCGCGCCGGTTCCGGGCGCGGAGACGCCGAAGCTTGGCCCCGCGCAGCTCGATGACCTGCTCGAACCCTATGCCGGGGCGCCGCAGGACGCGGTCGGCCTCGTGCTCGACGCCGCCCGCTACCCGGCCGACCTCATGGCAGCCGATGCCTGGGCCAAGCGGCCTGCCGAGAGCCGCGGCGCGATGGACGAGAACTGGCCACCCCCGGTCAAGGTGCTGGCCGAACGGGCGCCACGCACCCTTGCCTATCTCGCCGGGAACATCGCCCAGACCTCGGCGCTCGGCTCCGCCTACGCCACGCAGCCCAATGACGTGTGGCTCGCCTACGGGCGGGTGACGACCCGGGCCGAGGAGGCAGCGGAGGCAGAGGCGCAGGCACGGACGCAGGAACCGGTCCAGGGTGCCCAACCCCAGCCCCAGCCCCAGCCCCAGGTGCAGGCAGAGGCGGCGCAGGCTGCCCCGCCCGCCGCTGCACCAGCAGCGGCCGCCCCGGCGGCGGCGCCCGCGACCACCACCGTGGTGCAGAACAGTGGCCCGAGCACCGTCGGCACGGCGATCGTCGCCGGCGCGATCGGCATCGGCGCTGGGCTCCTGCTCGGGGAGCTGCTCGAGGACGACGACGACGATTGGGGCTACGGCTATGGCGGGCCTGCCTATCCCCCGCCGCCCTACTACCCCAGGGGTTCGGTGGACCAGGAGGCGATCGCCGACCGCCAGGGCCAACGCCAGGACGCTGCAGGCGACCGCCAGGAGCAACGCCAGGACAGCCGTGGCGACCGGGCCGAGCCGCGCGCGGGCGACCGTGCCGAGGCAAGGACCTCGGGTGCCGATCGTCGCGCCGCCGCCACTGCAGATGCACGCGCGCCGCTGGGCGAGCTCGGCGCGCCTCAGAGGCAGGCGACCCAACAGGCGCGCCCCACAGCGCAGCCGCGCCCCGCGAGTTCGCCGCGCACCGCGCAGCAGCCGGTGCGCAGCGCGCCGCAGCAGGGCTTCGGGCCAACGGCTGGGGCGAATGACCGCACGGCGGTGAACCGAAGCAGGCCCGCCGCCTCCCCCCAGCGCAGTGCTGCGCCCCAACGCAGTGCCGCCCCCCAACGCAGTGCCGCCCCCCAACGCAGTGCCGCCCCCAACGCAGTGCCGCACCCCAGC
>NZ_JALHPR010000045.1 GCF_022842375.1 Elioraea sp.
TATCATGCCACGTTCGAGTGCGCCTTCCGCCCGCCGCCGCTGGCCCCGCGCCTCGAGCGCCGCGACGCGGGCCGCGTGCGCCGCCGGAAGCCCGGGCGCGAGCTCGACCGACTCCTCGATCATCCTGAGCGACGCCTTGCTGTCAGGCTCGTCAGCAGCGGCGCCGAGCAGCAGCGCGGCACGCCGCATCGCCGCGTCGGAGCCCTTGTCCCCCTTCGGGGCGAGGGCGAGTGCCGCGCGCCAGTCACCGGCCCGCGCGGCGGCATCGAACACCAGCGAGCGTGCCCAGGGCGCATCGGGGCGCATCGCCAGCGCCGCGCGGGCGGAGGCTGCCGCCTCATCCTTGTCGCCCTTCTCGACGGCCAGGGCTGCGAGGCAGCGATGGCCGAGGAACGCGCCTGGCGGGCCGACATCGGCGAGCGCGCCGAAGGCCCTCCTCGCCGCGCCCTGGTTGCCGAGAGCACGCGCGGCATGGCCGGCGACCAGCAGCGTCAGCGGCGTATCGCCCAGCCGCTTGCGGGCGCGGGCAACGTCGCGCTGCGCGCCGTATCCGTCGCCGGCGGCCAGCGCGGCCAGCGCTGCGACGAGCGACCTGTCACCCTCCTCGCGGCGTCGTTCGGCGCGGCGCACCCGCCTCCGCCACAGCGCAGCGCGGAACCCGGTGAACAGCTTCACCGTGAGGGCGACGAGGGCGAGCAGCAGCCCGAGCGCCACGCCGCCGAGCCAGAGCGGCGCGTCGACCGTGACGTCGCCGGACTGGAGCTGCATGCGGCCGGGGTTGGCCATCAGCCACAGCGCGGCGGCGACGGCGATGACGAGGGGGATGAGGATCCGAAGGGCGCGGCGCATCGCTCCCGCCCCTCAGCGTGAGAAGGCGAGGGAGCCGAGCGCCGAGCGCGCGGCAAGCAGGGCGGCAGCGCGGGCACGCCACGTGCTGAGCGCCTCGCCTGCGCGGCCGGTCACGGCCTCTGCTGCGCGGACGGTGCCGGCAAGGTCGCCGGCGGTCAACGCACGGTCGACCGCGGCAAGCCGGTCAGCCGTCGCGTCGCCCACCACCACCTCGCCGCCCTTGCGGACGGTCACGATGCCGGCGAGCCGCGAGGTCGCGCGCTCCCACAAGCCCTCGCCCTCGGCTTCCGAGGCGGCCTGTGCGGCGCGGGCGGCTTCGGGGAAGGAGAGGCGGAGTTCCGCCAGTGTTGGCGGCGCAGCGGTGGCGAAGGCTGCGAGCGCGGCTGGCGCCGTGGTGCCGGCCGGCAACTGGCCGAGGGCAGCGCCGAGGGGCTTGCCCTCCTCGAGGGCGGCGGCGACGGCGGCAACCGCCGACATCCGCGCTTCGATGCCGGCGATCGCCTCGCGCGGATCGGGGGGTGCCGGGCGTGCCTCGAGAGCGGCGAGGCGGGCGGTCAGTGCGGCGATGGTCGCGCGGGCCTGATCGTCGACCGGTGGCGGTGGTGCAGCGGGTGCGGGGCGGGATTCGAGGGCCGCGAGACGGGCGGTCAGCGCGGCGAGCGCGGCACGCGCATCGGCGTCGTTTGCCTGACCTGATGGCGCAGGGCGGGATTCCAGGGCCGCGATCCGCTCGACCAGCGCGCCGACGCGGGCGTCGGGCGCAGGTGCCGCGAGTGGCCGCGATTCCAGCGCGGCGACACGGCCGGCGAGGCCAGACAGGGCGGGGTCCTGCACGCCCGCGGGGCCGCCACGGTCGATCGCGAGCCAGATGACGCCGATCGCGACCACGCCGATCGCTGCCCAGAGCGGCCAATGGCTGCGCTCTCCCCGCGCGGCGGCGGGTGGGTTCTGATCGGGCTTCATCCCTGCGGGTTTCTGATCAGTTGGTTTTTGGGCCGCCGGCTTCACTTCCGGGGACTTGGACTCGGGCGGCTTCGGCGGCGAGGACGCCGCTGGGCGATCGGCGGCCTTCGCCTGGCCCGTCATCTCCGCCGGCTTCGCCTCGGGCTTGATGTCAACCGGCTTCGCCTGGGCCGTTATCTCCGCCGGCTTCGCCTCGGGCTTGATGTCAACCGGCTTCGCCTCGGGCTTCGGCCCGCTGGGTGGTGTGCCGCTTTGGGGAACGGCCGGCTTCCCCGGCTTGGCGTTGCCTTCCGCCCGCGTCTCGTCGGTCATTCCCGCCCCCTCTTCCCGGTCCGCCCGCCGAGGAGGGCGAGCAGGCTGTCCTGGTCGGGCCGCGCAGCGGCCAGCACCGGCCCGAACCCCATGGGCGCGAGCGTTGCTGCCACGGCTGGGCTGATCGCCAGCGCCGTGACCCCCTGGAGAGTATGCGTCAGCCGCCGCGCCCGCGCGACCCTCGCAAACGCGCGTGCCGCCGAGCGGGAGAAGAACAACGCATGCGACACCCGCCCCTCGGCCAGCGCGGCAGCGACAGGGGGCGTCAGCGTCGGCCGCTGCACGACGCGGTAGACGACGCGGCGCAGCACCCGGAAGCCGCGCGCCCTGAGGTCGGCGGCCAGCGGCATCCCGGCACCTTCGGCGGTCGCGAGCAGCAGCGGCGCACCGGCGGGGTCGCAGAAGCGCGCGGCAAGTGCTGCGAGGTCACGCGCATCGCCTGATGCGCTCGCGGCCTCGCGGAACCCGGCAGCGCGTGCCGATGCCGCCGTTGCATCGCCGACCGCGAGCGCTGGCAGGTTCCGGAACCGGGCCGGCAGGTGTCTCACCGCGTTCATGCTACCGAGGACAACGGCCTGGACGGCCCTCGGCTGCGGCAGGGGCCCCTTCACGCGTGCAATCCTCAGCTGCGGGGCGGCGAGCCCGGTGAGGCCGTGTGCAGCAAGCCGCGCGACCGTCTCCGACGCATCAGGCTCCTGCCGCGTGACGAGGACGAGCCCCGTGCCGGTCATGCTGATGCGTCACGCAGAGCCCGCAAATGGGCTCTCATGGCTGGAAGATGTCGGCCGGGCTGTCGCGGCGCAGGCTGTCGCCGAGCGTCCTGCCCAGCGCCTCCGCGTCCACCGGCGCGCCGCTGATCGCCCGGTGCAGCAGGAAAGACCCATCGGGCCGCGCGACCAGGCCCGTCAGGTGCAGCGTGCCATCCGCCCCCAGCGTGGCATGGCCGCCGATCGGCGTGCGGCAGGAGCCGTCGAGGGCGGCAAGCATCGCCCGTTCCGCCCGGCTCACCGCCGCGGCCTCCGGGTCCTCGATGCCGGACAGCAGGTCGTGCAGCTCCGTGTCCGCCGCGCGCACGGTGACGCCGACGATGCCTTGGCACGCAGCCGGCACCATCATTGCCGCGTCGATCACCAGCGCTGCCTCGCGCTCCAGCCCGAGGCGGCGGAGGCCGGCATAGGCGAGGAAGGTCGCATCCACCACGCCAGCCCGCACCTTGGCGATGCGGGTGGCGACATTGCCCCGGATCAGGGCCGGGCGAAGGTCAGGCCGCCGATGCAGCAGCTGCGCCGCGCGGCGGACGGACGCCGTGCCGATCACGGCGCCAGGCGGGATGGCGGCGAAGGGGTCAGCCGCGTCGGGGACGCCGCAACGCGGGCCGAGGATCAACGCATCACGCGCATCCTCCCGCGTCATGCAGCAGGCGAGCACGATGCCGTCGGGCAGTGCCGTCTCGAGGTCCTTCAGCGAGTGGACGGCGAAATCCACCCGCCCATCGGCCAGCGCCTCATGGATTTCCTTGGCGAACAGCCCCTTGCCGCCGATGTCGACCAGCGAGCGATCCTGCACGGCATCGCCGGTGGTGGTGATGGCATGCTCCTCGAACGCCTCCGCCGCCTTCAGCACGGGGCAGAAGCTCACCAGCCGCGCCATGAACATGCGCGTCTGCACGAGCGCCAGCGGCGAGGCGCGCGTGCCGATCCGCAGCGGCAGCGCGGCCCTGCCGCGGCGCGGCGGCGGGTGCGGGGCGAGGACGCCGTCTCTCTGGCTGGGGGGGGAACTGGTGGGGTGGCGTGACATTGCTGGGGTGCCTACAACGCCCCCCACATGGAGGGAAGTGCGCCGATGGCAATGGAGCTGTCCGGTCACCTTGCCGGTCTCGTCCCCGGCCCGGTCCTGGGAATCGAGACGAGCTGCGACGAAACTGCCGCTGCCCTGCTCGCGCCGGACGGGACCGTGCTGGCCGAGGCGCTGTTCAGCCAGCATGAGGACCATGTCCGCTATGCCGGCGTGGTGCCCGAGATCGCCGCCCGCGCCCATCTCGCCCGGCTGCCGGCGATGGTCGAGGCCGTTCTCGATGGCCAGCCCGCGCCCGCCGTGGTCGCGGCGACGGCGGGGCCCGGGCTGATCGGCGGGCTCGTGGTCGGCGCCGGCTATGCCAAGGGGTTCGCGCTCGCGCGCGGCATCCCCTTCCTCGCGATCAACCATCTCGAGGCGCATGCGCTGTCGGCCCGCCTGCCGATGTTGGGTGCGCCGCCCGCCTTCCCCTATCTCACGCTGCTCGTCTCCGGCGGGCACTGCCTGCTGGCCGAAACCGCCGGGCCGGGCGCGCACACGTTGCTCGGAACGACGCTCGACGATGCGCCTGGCGAGGCGTTCGACAAGGTGGCCAAGATGCTCGGCCTCGGCTGGCCGGGCGGGCCGGCGATCGAGGCGCTGGCGGTGGAGGGCGATGCGAAGCGCTTCGGCCTGCCGCGACCCATGGTCGGCAGGCCGGGCTGTGACTTCTCCTTCTCGGGCCTCAAGACGGCGGTGGCCGTGATTGCCGCGACCTATCCGCTTGGCGCGTTGCCGCGACAGGACGCCGCCGATCTCGCGGCCGGGTTCCAGGCCTCCGTCGCCGCCTCGCTCGCCGACCGTGCTGGCCGCGCGATGGCCGCCTTCGTCGCGCGGCACGGGTATGCGGCGACACTCGTCGTCAGCGGCGGCGTGGCGGCCAACGGCGCGATCCGCGCGCGGCTGGCCGAGGCATGCGCGCGCGCCGGCTTCGCGCTTGCCGCACCGCCCATCCGGCTTTGCACCGACAATGCCGTGATGGTCGCCTGGGCCGCGATCGAGCGGCTGCGCACGGGCCTCGCGCCCGACGGCATGGACGTCGCGCCACGGCCGCGCTGGCCGCTGGGCGCAGGGGTGGGGGAGGCTGCGTGAACTATCGCCACGGCTTCCACGCCGGCAACCACGCCGATTGCCTGAAGCATGCGCTGCTCGTCGGGCTGCTCGGCGCGCTGCGCCGCAAGGACACGCCCTTCGCGGTGGCCGACCTGCATGCCGGCCGCGGCACCTACGACCTGGCCGGCGACCAGGCGATGCGGACGGGGGAATGGAAGGGCGGGATCGGCAGGCTGCTCGCCGACACGCCGGAACCGCTTGCCGAATACGTCACGCTCGTGCAACGGCTCGGCCTCTACCCTGGCTCGCCGGCGATCATCCGCGCGCTGCTGCGCGAGGGCGACAGGCTGGTCGCGAACGAGAAGCACGCGGAGGAGCATGCGGCACTCGCGGCATGGGCCGCGGGCGATGCGCGCATCACTGTTCGGCAGGGCGATGCCTACGTGCTGAAGGGCCTCGTGCCGCCAGCGGGTTTCAAGCGCGGCCTCGTGCTGTTCGACCCGCCCTACGAGGCGGAGGATGAGGCAGCGAAGCTGGTGGCAGCCCTCATCGCCGCGCACCGTGCCGCGCCGACGCTGGTCCTCGCCGCGTGGTATCCCGTGAAGCACCTGGCCCCTGTGCGCGCGCTTCGCGATGCCGTGCGGGAGGCACGCCTGCCGAAGCTGCTCGACGCAGCACTCTATCTCCGCCCGCCACTCGACCCGACGCGGCTGAACGGCTCCGGGCTGCTGATCGTCAACGCGCCGTATCGTTTCGGGGAGGTAGCGAAGCCGATCCTCGCCGCCCTCGCCGCACGGCTGGCCGACGTGGCTGACGGTGCGGTTCACCTGGATGCCGCGGCATGAGCGCGCGCATCGCCGTGATCGGTGCGGGTGCGTGGGGAACGGCGCTTGCCGTCAGGCTCGCGCAGGAAGGGCGCGCGGTGACGCTATGGGCTCGCGACCCGCATCGCGCGGCCGAGATCGCGGTGACGCGCGAGAACACGCGGCTGCTGCCTGGCGTGACGCTGCCCGAGGCGCTCGCGGTCACCGCCGATGCGACCGCGGCGCTCGCGCATGCGGACGCCGTTCTACTCGCGGTGCCAACGCAGGGCCTGCGCGTCGTTGCCGGGGCGATCGCGCCGCACTGGCCGGGTGTCGCGCCCGCCGTGCTTTGCGCCAAGGGGATCGATGCAGCAACGTTGCAGTTGCCGCACGAGATCGTCGCCGCCGCGCTGCCCGACGTGCCGCTCGCCGCGTTGACAGGGCCGAACTTCGCGCACGAGATCGCCGCGAGGCTTCCCGCCGCTGCCGTTCTCGCCGCCCCCGATGCGGCGGCGCGCGCGGCCCTCCTTGCCCACCTCGCCATCGCGCGGCTGCGTCTCTACCCCTCTCCTGATCTCGTTGGCGCTGCGCTCGGCGGGGCGGCGAAGAATGTCGTGGCGATCGCGGCCGGCGTGGTCGAGGGGCTTGGGCTTGGCGAGAACGCGCGCGCGGCGCTGATCACGCGCGGGGTGGCGGAACTCGCCCGGCTGGTTGCCGCCGAAGGGGGCAGGCCGGAGACGGCGGCCGGCCTCTCGGGCCTCGGCGACCTTGTGCTCACCTGCACCGGTGGGGCGAGCCGCAACCACTTGCTTGGCATCGCGCTCGGGCGGGGGGGGAGCCTCGCGCAGATCCTCGCCGCGCGTGCCGGGGTGACGGAGGGGGTGGCGACCGCGCCCGCCCTCGTTGCCCGCGCCGCGCGCCATGGCGTGGAGCTCCCGATCGCCGAGGCCGTGGCGGCGCTTGTCGCCGGCCACGCCACCGCACCGGCGCTGGCCGAGGGGCTGCTCGCCCGTTCCCTACGGGGGGAATGACGGCGCAACGCCGCTCGTCCTACACTCCCCGCAACGGTGGTGGAGGCAGGGTGATGGACGGGTTCGCGGGACCGGCGCGGCCGACGCAGGCCGAGATCGAGACCTACGCCAGGGACGGGGTGGTGAAGCTCGCCGGCGTGTTCGACGCGGGCTGGATCGAGGCGCTGCGCGAGGGCGTCGAGGAGAACATGCGCAACCCCGGGCGCTACGGGAAGCGCTACACGCCAGAGGGCAGCCCCGGCATGTTCTTCGGCGACTACTGCAACTGGCAGCGCATCGACGGCTATCGCCGCTTCCTGGCCGGGAGCCCCGCCGCCGCTCTCGCCGGGCGACTGATGGGCAGCGGCAAGGTGAACGTGTTCCACGAGCATGTGCTGGTGAAGGAACCCGGCACGCGCGAGCCGACGCCGTGGCACAACGACCAGCCCTACTGGACGGTGGATGGCGAGCAGGTGTGCTCGATGTGGATCCCGCTCGACCCCGTGGCGCGCGAGAACGGCGTCGAGTATGTGCGTGGCAGCCATCTCGCGCGCACCTGGTACACGCCGCGCCGCTTCGCCGACCAGGCGAACCACCCGGCGAACGACCCGCGCTTCATTCCGGTTCCCGACATCGCCGGCAACCGCGACAAGTACGACCTTGTCGGCTTCGACCTCGAGCCGGGTGACTGCGTGGTGTTCCATGGCCTCACGCTGCACGGCGCGCCGGGCAACGCGTCGTCCACCCATCGCCGCCGTGCCGTGTCGGTGCGGTGGACGGGCGATGACGCGCGCTTCGTGCTGCGCGAGGGGTTCATGAGCCCGCCGCCACCGGAGGCAGGCGGGCCCGAGCCGGGCGCGCCGATGGACAGCGAGGTGTTTCCCGTGGTGTGGCGGGCGTCGTCGGCGTCACCCTGACGGCGTCCTGCGCTGCTCGATTGCTGCACATCAATGCGCTGGCGAGGCGGCTGATCATTAGCTGTCAACGTGGACGCACGGGCCGGCTCAGCGGCGCGATGCGCAACATCACGGAGGCAGCCATGAACACCCGCGCGGCTTTCCTGGGCGCATGCCTGTTTGCCCTCGCCCCTGTTGCCCTCATCCCGGCCGGGCCTGCCCTGGCACAGGGCCCGTCCCCGCTCGTCGGAACCTGGCAACTTGTCTCGTTCGAAGCGGAGAGCCAGGCGACCGGGGCGCGTGAGCCGGCACGGGGAGCGCACCCAGGCGGCTACATCGCCTTCACGCCCGAGGGGCGCATGCTCGTCCTGATCACGAATGAGGGGCGCACCGCGCCCGCCAATGACCAGGATCGCGCTGCGCTCTTCCTCTCCATGGTCGCCTATGCCGGCCCCTACACCACCGACGCGAGCAGCTGGACCACGCGCGTCGACGTCGCCGCAAACCCCGCCCTGGTCGGGACGGAACAGCGGCGATCGTTCCGCCTGGATGGCAACCTGCTCCAGGAATCGACCGACGTGATGCAATGGGCGGCACATCCCGAGCGCGGCCCGGTCCGCTTTCTCATCACCTATCGGCGCGTCGATCGGTGAGCGGTGCCGGCGCGCCCCGTGGACGAGGCGGCGCGCGCCGGCACGATTCTCCTCATCTCCCGAAAATCCTGGTCGGGATGTACCCCTGGTCGAGTTAGGCTACGATCCGCCGCGGACAGGAATCGCGCTCCGTGGCAACGATCACGGCTCGCTTCTGCGGGGGAAAAGGCCGGGCGGCGAAACGACCGATCCGGATGAGAAGAGGACCAGGATGACAAGCACAACACGCATTTCCCGTCGCGGCGCCGTCGTGGCCGCCGCTGCCGCTGGTGCTGCCGCACTGCCGGCACCGGCCATCAGCCAGGGGCGCATCGAGTGGCGCATGGTCACGGCCTGGCCGATGAACCTGCCTGGCCCCGGCGTCTCGGCCAACCGGGTGGCAGAGCGCATCGGGCTGCTCACGGGCGGGCGGCTTACCGTGCGGGTGTTCGGCGGCGGCCAGATCGTTCCGCCCTTGGGCGTGTTCGATGCCGTGAGCCAGGGAACGGCCGAGCTCTATCACGCCGTGCCGGCCTACTGGCTCGGCAAGCTGCGCGGCATCGGCTTCTTCGGCTCCTTCCCCTTCGGCATGACGGCGCAGGAACTCGTCGGCTGGATGAACTGGGGCGGCGGCCAGGCGCTGTATGACGAGGCCTATGCGCGGTTCGGCTTGAAGCCGTTCCTGTGTGGGGATTCCGGGCCGCAGTTCATGGGGTGGTTCCGTAAGGAGATCAATTCGATCGACGATTTCCGGGGCCTGCGCTACCGCAATGCCGGGCTTGGCGGGGAGATGTATCGCCGTGCGGGTGCGTCCGTCGTCACGCTGCCGGCGGGGCAGATCTTCCAGGCGCTGCAATCGGGCACGATCGACGCGGCAGAGTTCATCGGCCCCTGGAACGACATGACGCTGGGCTTCCACCAGGTGGCGAAGTTCTTCTACACCCCCGGCGTGCAGGAGCCGTCGTCGTCGGAGGAGATCGGCGTCAACAAGGCGAAGTACGACGCGCTGCCCGATGACCTGAAGGCCGCCATCCGGTTCGCAGCACAAGCGAGCTACATGGAAGGTCTGACGGAGTATGACTATCGCCATCCGATCGCGCTGAAGGAGGCGGTGGACCGGCACGGCGTGCAGGTGAAGGAAGCGCCGCGCGACCTGCTGATCGCGCTCGGCAACGCCGCCGGCGAGGTGCTGAAGGAACTGCGGGACGACCAGGACGCGCTGACCAAGCGCATCGCCGAGAGCTACGTCGCGCACCGCAACCTCCAGGCCGGCTTCGCGCCGATCTCCTACACGGCCGTGCAGCAGGCGCGGACGCTGCCCATTCGTTGGGGCTGACGACCGCTATTCAGTAGCCGCCCTGAGCGCGGCCCCAGCAGCAAGCGGGCAGAGCGGCAGGGCGGCGGCGGCCATCGCGGCGAGCATCGCGAGATGCGGCCGCACCGCCATGTCTGACGCCGCCGCCTCGACCGCCGCGACGCCGAAGATCAGCGCGGGGATCGCGAGCGGCAGCACGAGCAGCGGCAGCAGCACGCCGCCGCGCCGCGCGCCGAGCGTGAGTGCCGCCCCCGCCGTGCCGAGCAGCGACAGGATCAGCGAGCCGAGCGCCAGCGCCGCGACCAGCACGCCAAGACCCTCGAGCGGCAGGTTCAGCATGATCGCGGCCAACGGCGAGGCGATCAGCAGGGGCACGCCCGTCGAGAGCCAGTGCGCGGCGGCCTTGGCACCGGCGACCAGGGCGGGGTCGAGGCCCGACAGCATCGCCTGGTCGAGCGTTCCGTCCTCGTAGTCGGCGCCGAGCAGCCGGTCGAGCGGCAGCAGGGCCGCGAGCAGGGCCGCGACCCACACCACGCCGGGGGCGATGCGCGCGAGAAGCTCGGGTGCAGGGCCGACGCCGAAGGGGAACAGCCCGACGGCGAGCAGGAAGAAGGCCACGGCCGCGAGCGTGTCGCCGGCGTTGCGGCGGGCGAGGGCGAGGTCGCGCCGCAGCATCCCCCAGAAAATGCTCATGCCGCGTCCACGTCCTCGCGGGGGCGTACGTTGAAGCGAAGCTGCGCGGCGTTCGGCAGCGGCAGTGGCAGGTGCGACGAGGCGACGATGATGCCCCCCGCCGCACGGTGGGCCGCCATCACCGCGCCGAGCGCCGCGACGCCGGCATGGTCGAGCGCGACGGTCGGCTCATCGAGCAGCCAGAGCGGGCGGCGGGCGAGCGGCAGGCGGGCGAGTGCGACGCGCCGCCGCTGCCCGGCCGAGAGGATGCGGATGGGGGCCGCGGCGAGATGGGCGAGCCCCATCGCCACCATCGCCGCCCCGGCATGCGCCGGGTCGACGCCCGCTATCCGCCCCTCGTGCGCCAGGGCCTGTTCCACGGTGAAGGCCGTCTTGATCGCATCCTGGTGGCCGACGAGGGAGAGCCTGGCGGCATGGGCCGAACGGTCGGCCATCGCATCCTCCCCCGACCAGAGCAGCCGGCCGGCAGCCGCCCGTCCGAGCCCGGCGAGGACGCGCAGCAGCGTGGTTTTCCCCGCCCCGTTGGGCCCGGTGAGGGTGAGCGCCATGCCGGGGGTGAGGGTGAAGCTCACGCCCGCGAATACGCTTCTCCCCCCACGCTCTGCGGCAAGTGCATCGGCCTGGAGCAAGAATCGCGAATCCTTCGTTGTTGGACCGTTCAACCCTATGGTGTATGCGGTTGTCCCGCAAACGCGGCCGGGCCCTGTGCGCCCTCTCGCCGCGTCAAACGCGGAGCGAACCCATGAGAATGATCGGGCAGGACAGCCTGAAGACCCGCCGGACCCTGACGGCGGGCGGCAAGAGCTATGACTACTTCTCCATCCCCGAGGCTGCGAAGGCGCTCGGCGCCGACCTGGCGCGCCTGCCGGTGACGCTGAAGATCCTGCTCGAGAACATCCTCCGCTTCGAGGACGGGCGCACCTATTCGGTGACCGACGCCAAGTCGATCGCCGAGTGGCTGGGTGCCGCCCGCTCCGACAAGGAGGTGCCGTTCCGCCCCGCCCGTATCCTGATGCAGGACTTCACGGGCGTTCCCGCCGTGGTCGACCTCGCGGCGATGCGCGATGGCATGATCCGGCTGGGCGGTGACCCGCAGAAGGTGAACCCCCTCGTGCCGGTCGACCTCGTGATCGACCATTCGGTGATGGTCGATGAGTTCGGCAAGGCCGACAGCTTCGGCAAGAACGTCGATGTCGAGTTCGAGCGGAATGCCGAGCGCTACGTGTTCCTGCGCTGGGGCCAGGGGAGCTTCAACCGCTTCCGCGTGGTGCCGCCCGGCACCGGCATCTGCCACCAGGTGAACCTCGAATACCTCGCCCAGGCCGTGTGGACCGACACGATCGACGGTGTCGAGATCGCCTACCCCGACACCTGCTACGGCACCGACAGCCACACCACGATGGTGAACGGCATGGGCGTGCTCGGCTGGGGCGTCGGCGGCATCGAGGCGGAGGCCGCGATGCTCGGCCAGGCGATCGCGATGCTGATCCCCGACGTGATCGGCTTCCGCCTCACCGGTCGCCTGCCCGAGGGCGCGACCGCGACCGACCTGGTGCTCACCGTCACGCAGATGCTGCGGAAGAAGGGCGTCGTCGGCAAGTTCGTGGAGTTCTTCGGCCCCGGCCTCGACGAGATGACGCTGGCCGACCGTGCGACCATCGCCAACATGGCGCCCGAGTATGGTGCCACCTGCGGGTTCTTCCCCGTCGATGCCGCGACGATCGACTATCTCCGCCTGTCCGGCCGCGAGGAGGACCGCATCGCCCTCGTCGAGGAATACTGGAAGGCGCAGGGCATGTTCCGCGAGAAGAACACGCCCGACCCCGTGTTCACCGATACGCTCGAACTCGACATGGGAACGGTCGAGCCCTCGCTCGCCGGGCCGAAGCGGCCGCAGGACCGCGTGCTGCTGAAGGACGCGACGAAGTCCTTCAAGGAGGAGCTCACGAAGTCGCTCGGCGTCGCGCCGGCCGACGTGGCGAAGCGGATGCCGGTCGAGGGCACGAACTATGAGCTCGGCCATGGCGACGTGGTGATCGCTGCCATCACCTCCTGCACCAACACCTCCAACCCCTACGTGATGGTGGCCGCCGGCCTCGTCGCGCGGAAGGCCCGCGAGAAGGGGCTCACGGTGAAGCCGTGGGTCAAGACCTCGCTCGCCCCCGGTTCGCAGGTGGTGACGGAGTATCTCGAGAAGGCGGGGCTGCAGGTCGATCTCGACGCGATGGGGTTCAACCTCGTCGGCTATGGCTGCACCACCTGCATCGGCAATTCCGGGCCGCTCGCCGACCCGATCGTGGATGCGGTGGAGAACGGCAAGCTCGTCGTCGCCTCGGTGCTGTCGGGCAACCGAAACTTCGAGGGCCGCGTGCATGCGAACGTGCGGGCGAACTACCTCGCCTCGCCGCCGCTCGTCGTCGCCTACGCTCTCGCCGGCACGATGAACATCGACGTCGCGACCGAGCCGCTGGGCACGGGGCGTGACGGCAAGCCGGTGTATCTCCGCGACATCTGGCCGACCAACAAGGAGATCGCGGATACGGTGCACGGCACGCTGACGCGCGCGATGTTCCGGAGCCGGTATGGCGATGTGTTCAAGGGCCCGAAGCAGTGGCAGTCGATCGCCGTCGATGGCGGCGAGACGTATCGGTGGAACGATGGTTCCACCTACGTGAAGAACCCGCCCTATTTCGACGGCATGACGATGGCGGTGGGCGAGATCACCGACATCAAGGCCGCGCGGATCCTGTCGTTGCTCGCCGACAGCATCACGACCGACCACATCAGCCCGGCAGGGTCGATCAAGAAGGCCTCTCCTGCCGGCGAGTACCTGATGGAGCGGCAGATCGCGCAGCGCGACTTCAACAGCTACGGCGCACGCCGCGGCAACCATGACGTGATGATGCGCGGCACCTTCGCCAATATCCGCATCAAGAACGAAATGGTTCCGGGCATCGAGGGCGGCATCACCAAGCACTACCCCTCCGGTGACGTGATGCCGATCTACGATGCGGCGATGCGCTACAAGGCGGCTGGCGTGCCGCTCGTGGTGATCGGCGGCAAGGAGTATGGCACCGGTTCGTCGCGCGACTGGGCGGCGAAGGGCACCATGCTGCTCGGCGTGAAGGCCGTGATCGCCGAGAGCTTCGAGCGGATCCACCGCTCGAACCTGGTCGGCATGGGCGTGTTGCCGCTTGTGTTCATGAACGGGATGGACCGCAAGACGCTCGCCTTCACCGGCGAGGAGGTGCTCGACATCGAGGGCCTGACGGCGCTGCGCCCGCGGATGGAGCTCTCACTCGTGATCCATCGTGCCGGTGGCGTGGTGGACAAGGTGCCGGTGCTCTGCCGCGTCGATACGCTCGACGAGGTGGAGTACTACCGCCACGGCGGCATCCTGCAATACGTGCTGCGCGGGATGGCGAAGGCGGCCTGAGGGCCGACCGCCGCCTCACGACCGTCAGTGCCCCCTCACCCTGACCCTCTCCCCCCAAGCGGGGGAGAGGGGACCGTGTGGCGCGGTGTCGCAGGGGGCGTCCCCTCTCCCGTGTGCGGGAGAGGGACAGGGTGAGGGCGGTCCCGTATCGTTCCGCGATGCGACCCACCGTCCGCGCACGCACGCTTCGCCGCACGATGACCGACGCCGAACGCGTGCTGTGGCGGCTGTTGCGGTCACGATCCCTCGCTGGAGCAAAGTTCCGGCGGCAGCACCCGGTTCCGCCGTACATCCTCGACTTCGCCTGTCATGCTGCGCGCGTCGCCGTCTAGGTCGATGGCGGCCAGCACGGGGGCGCCGCGGATGCCGCGCGTGACGCCGCATTGCGACGTTTCGGGTGGCGTGTGCTGAGGGTCTGGAACAACGATGTGCTCTCCAACCCAGCGGGCGTGATGGAGACAATTGCCGCTGCGCTGGAGGCCCCCTCACCCTGACCCTCTCCCCCCGAGGGGGGAGAGGGAACCGTGTGGCGAGGTGCCGGGAGGCGTTCCCTCTCCCGCCCGTGGGAGAGGGACAGGGTGAGGGTGCTGGGAGGCATGTGAGGGGCCTTCCCTTTTCCCGCCCGGCGCGCGACCGTTCCGCGCATGAACACGTTCGATCCCTCCGCCGCCGCCGCCCACGCCGAAACCCTCGCCGCCGTCTGGCGCGCCGAAGGCGGCCCGGGCGGGGCGATCATCCTCCTCGATCGCGACGGGCCCACCCACGCTGCCTGCGGCGGGCTTGCCGATCTCAACACCCCGCTCGCGATCACGCCTGCCACGGGCTTCCGCTGGGCCTCGATCACCAAGCAGGTCCTCGCCGCCACCACGCTGCGGGCGGGCCTCGCGCTTGACGACACGCTGGGCCACCACCTCGCCGAGCTCTCGCCGGCCGTCGGCGCGGTCACCATCGGTCGCGCGCTCGACATGACCTCGGGCCTCCCCGATGCGATGGAAGCGGCGTGGCAGACGCACACGCCACCCTCTGCCGCGATGTCGCGCGCGATGCTCTATCAGTTCGTTTCGAAGCTGCCGGCGCTCAACTACGCCCAAGGCAGCGAGATCAGCTACACCAACACAGGCTACCGTCTGGTGCAGCACGTGGTCGAGAAGCGCATCGGGCCGGTCGGGCCAGCCTGGCGCGAGGCGTATTTCCGCCCCCTCGGCCTGCGCGCGACCCATTTCCCCGAGGACTGGACCGACCCAGTCCCGGGCCTCGCGCGCGGCTACTGGAAGGATGGCGACGGGCTCTGGCATGAGGGCCGCTACGGGCCGCATTTCTCCGGCTCCGGCGGCATGGCAGGCTCGGCGACCGATCTTGCCCTCTGGTGCGCGGCGCTGATCGCAGGCTCAGGTCCGCTCGACGGCGTGCTCGACACGCTCTCCGCCCCGCGGCGGCTGACGGATGGGCGCGAGACCGGCTACGGAATCGGCCTCGGGCGCTCGCCGCTCGGGCCGCACATGTTCTTCGGCCACGGCGGGTCGCTGCCGGGCTTCAAGAACCACGTGCTGGTCAGCCGCGAGCTCAACGCCGGCGTCGTCGTGCTCACGAACAGGGAGGAGACCGACAGCCTCGGCGTCGCTCTCGCGGTGATGGCGGCAGGGCTCGGCGTGACGCAGTCGCCGCCGCTTGCGCCAGGCGCTCTCCGCCCCGGCCTCTACGCGGCTGAGGATGGCGGGCCGTTCTGGATCGAGGTGGCCGATGGCAGCGTGACGTTCCTCGGCGCGACGGAACGCCTCTACGACGGCGGCGATGGCTGGGCCGTCTCTCGCAGCCCGTACATGTGGATCAGGCTCAGGAACGAGGGAGCGGCGATCGCGGGCGAGATCAACCACGCACAGCGACGGTTCGTTCCGGTGCCGGGCGATGCGGCGTGCGACCCTGCCTGGGCAGGCGAATGGCGCAACGACACGTTCGGCGCATCCTTCACCATCGCCGACGGCGCGGTGACCATGGGCGCGGGAACCTTGCGCGCGACGATGCCGCTCACGCCGCTCGGCGTGGGCCGTGCGCTGTTCCGCCGCAGCGACGGTCCGTGGTCGCAACGCCCGTGCCTCAGTTTTGCGGGCGATACGGTTCGGGTTGTCACCAACCGCTGCCGCGTGCTGAACTTCCGCCGAGCCTCGATGTCCTGAAGGCGGCAGCCACCTCTCAACACGATTGCCAGTGAGCGCGGCCGGACGGCGCGCGGCCGACAGGGTCGGGGAAGCGTCCTGCTGTTGCGACACCACGAGAGCGAGGCACGAGGATGAGCCGCATCTACATCGCCCTGGTCGAGACGGGCTCCGACTGGATCACGTTCTGCCGCGCACACTTCATCAAGACGGCGCTGACCAACTGCGCCGGCGTGTTCCTGCTGAAGAGCGGCGTCCCGCCTCCGATCGCGATCGTGAACGAGGATGGGTGGGTCCTGTGGCTCTGCGGGCACGGCAACGCGCAGGTGGTCTGCGGGATGGCGCCGAAGGACCTTGCGACCCTCATCGCTCCGGCCCTGCCGAGCGCCGCCGGGATGATCAACGTCGTCTCCTGCGCGACCGGCCAGGGTTCGGCCCAGGACTTCGCCCGGGCGCTGAAGGCCAAAGGGAAGACCGCGATCCTCAAGGCGCCGCAGAACAACAACACCTTCACCCACGAACTCGGGTTCCGCGTGCTCGAGGACCCTGCGGGCCTGCCCTCCGGTTTCGATGTCAGTGCAACCTACAAGCAGGTCAAGGCAACCCATCAGGTTGCCATCGACGCTGCGACGAAGGTCGTCGATGCCGCGAAGGGCGGGACGATGGATCTCGACAACGCGTGTGAGCGCGTCGCCGAGATGACCAAGGCCTTCTGGACCGATTTCACCAAAGCCTTCGCGGGGTGCTGGAGCATGCCCGGCTCCGGCTGGAAGGCGATCAGCACCTGAAGGGTGGCGCGGCGACGGGCCATGGTCGCAACGCCCGTGCCTGCATCTCGCGGGTGATACGGTTCGGGTTGTCACCAACCGTTGCCGCGTGCTGGACTTCCACCGGGCCTGATCTGGGAGAATGACGATGACGTTCCGCACCACGCTTCTTGCCGCAGGGCTCGCCGCCACCCTCGCCGCGCCCCTCCTCGCACCTTCGGCGTCGGCGCAATCGGTGCTGCGCGTCGTGCCGCACGCCGATCTGCGCACGCTCGATCCCGTTGCCGTCTCGGTCGTCATCACCCGCATGCACGGGCTGATGATCTACGAGACGCTGTTCGCGTGGGACAGCTCTCTCTCCCCCAAGCCGCAGATGGTCGACACGTTCAGCGTGAGCGATGACCAGCTCACCTGGCGCTTCACCCTGCGCGAGGGCCAGCGCTTCCATGACGGCAAGCCGGTGACGACGCGCGACGTCGCCGCCTCGCTCCGCCGCTGGATGGCGCGCGACACCGTGGGGTCGCGCCTCGGCGACTCGCTCGCCAGCCTCGACATTGTCGATGAGCGCACGTTCACGATGGTGCTGAATCGTCCCTTCGGCCTGATGACCTACGCGCTCGGCTCCGCCGTCGGGCAGATCCCCGCGATCATGCGCGAGGAGGATGCGCAGACCGATCCGGGGCGGCCCGTCACCACCACCGTCGGGTCAGGCCCCTTCCGTTTCGTGCGTGACCAGTGGATGGCGGGCCAGCGCGTCGTCTACGAGAAGAACCCCGATTACCGCCCGCGCAGCGAGCCGGCCGACGGGCTGGCCGGCGGGCGCGTCGTGAAGGTCGATCGCGTCGAGTGGCGGAACATCCCCGACGCGTCCACCGTCGCCGCCGCGCTGCAGTCTGGCGAGATCGACATGTGGGAACAGGTCGCGACCGACCTGGTGCCCATCGTCGCGCGCCAGCGCGGCACGGTGCTCGACCGTCTGAACCCGCTCGGCACCCAGGGCATGCTGCGTCCGAACAGCCTGCATGCGCCGTTCAACGATCCGCGCGCGCGGCTGGCACTCGCCTACATCGTGAACCAGGCCGACACGATGACGGCGGGCTTCGGCGACGAGCGGTGGTGGAAGCGGTGCGGGGCCTATTTCGTCTGCGGCACGGCCTATGCGTCCGAGGCGGGCTCCGAGGCCTATGCGCGGCCGAACATCGAGCGGGCACGGTCGCTGCTGGCCGATGCCGGCTATCGCGGCGAGCGCCTCGTGTTCGTCACGACCAACGACATCCCCTGGATCGGGCGGATGGCCGAGGTGGTCACGGCCGGGATGCGCCAGGCGGGCATGAATGTCGACCTCCAGTACAATGACTGGGGCACGGTGATCACCCGCCAGCCGAAGAAGGACCCGCCGGACCAGGGCGGCTACAACCTGTTCGTGACGGGTGCGTCAGGTGCCACGATGTTCCACCCGCTGACGAACATCGGCACCAACATGGCCTGCGATGGACGCAACTGGGCCGGCTGGCCGTGCGACGAGGAGGCGGAGAAGCTGCGCGCCGCCTTCATCGACGCGGCGGACGAGCCGACGCGCAAGCGCATCGCCGAACAGCTCCAGGCGCGGCTGGCGCAGATGCAGCCCTACGTCATCCTCGGCCAGGCCGACGTGCCCTATGCGCGGCGGTCGAATGTCGAGGGCGTTCTCGCCGCGCCGGTGATGGTGTTCTGGAACATCGAGAAGAAGTAGCTCGCGCCGAGCCTAGCTGCGCGCCTCCCCCCGCCGCGCGAGCAGCGCGGTGGGGATGAGCGCTGCCGCGCACACGCACGCCATGGCAAGGAAGGCCGCGCCGCCGAAGCGGGCGTAGAGCGGCCCGCTCGCTGCCGTCAGCAGCATCGTCACGAGGCCTGGGCCGAGGGCCGCGTGCAGCGTCTGCGCCGTGGCACCCAGTTCCGGCGGCACGAGGCGGACGAGCAGCGACGCTGCCCCCAACATGGTCGCGCCGAAGCTGAGTGCGTGGAGCAATTGCAGCGGTCCGATGATCCAGGGGTCGACGCTCAGCGCCGTCACCACCCAGCGGACGATGCCGGCCCCGGCACCGACCGCGAGCAGCCCCACCGGCCCGATGCGGGTGGCCGAGGCGCGGCCAAACAGCAGCAGCGCGATCTCGCCTGTCACGCCGACGGTCCAGAGCAGCCCGGAGAGGTCCGGTCCGATCCCCGCGCTGGCCCAGGCGAGGACCGAGAACCCGTAATGCAGCGCATGGCTGCCCTGGATCAGCCCAGAGGCGAGCAGCAGCAGCGCGAAGCCAGGCCTCCGTAGGAGCGCCGCCCCGAGCCCACGCCCGCGAGCGGGCGGCGTCTCGATGGCCGGCAGCCGGAGCGCGGCCGCGACGGTCGCAGCGAACCCTCCTGCCATAGCCAGCGGTACGATGCCCGCCCCGAGATGGCGCACAGCGACGCCGCCCGCGAGGGTCGCCAACACGAAGGCGATCGAGCCGAGGCCCCTGACGCGCCCAAAATCGCAGAGGCCAAGCCCTGCGGCGCGCAGCGCCACGGCATCGCCGAGTGGCACGAGCGGGGCCGTCACCGCGCCGGCAAGCCCGCAGGCGAGCACCAGCGCCAGCGGCCCCGAGGACATGAGAACCGCGAGGGCTGCCAGCACCCCCGCGGCGGCCGAGAGAGCCGCGATGCGTCGGCGATCGCCCATCGCATCGGCAGCGCGGCCGATCAGCGGGCCTGAGAGCAGGCGTGCGAATTGTTGCGCCGTCAGCGCAATCGCAACCTCGGCGGGATCAAGCCCACGTGATGCAAGGAATGCGGGAAGAAATGGAAGCGTTACTCCCGGTCCAACGAAAACCGCGGCATAGTAGAAGGCGATTCGACCCCCGGCCCCGCCCGCCCGCGTTCCCGACTGGCCTCGCGGCCCTCTCTGATCACCACCGTCTGTCACCGACGCCACGGTAACGAGGAAAAATGGCGCCATCACGCGCGTTTGCGTTGGAACTGGAGCGGCATCGCCACACGATGTTTCGCATGCGTCGTGGCCTGTTCACCCTTGTCTGTGCCGTTCTCGCCGCCCTGCCCCTCGCTGGCCGGGTGTCTGCGCAGGTCGAGCGTACGGCAACCATCGTCGCCGAGCCCGCCCGCGGCCCCATCCTGCTGGAGCTTTTCACAAGCCAGGGTTGCTCCGCCTGCCCGCCGGCCGACAGGCTGCTCGCCTCCCTCGCGCCGCGTGAAGACCTGCTCGTCCTCTCCTTCCACGTGGCCTACTGGGACCACATGGGCTGGGCCGACCCGTTCGCGATCCCTGCCTCCGCCCGCCGCCAGCGCGGCTATGCGCGGACGATGCGGAGCCGCAGCATCTACACGCCGCAGATGGTCATCCAGGGCGGGGTCGCTGCCGTCGGCAGTGACGAGACGCGCATCATGCGCCTCATCGCCGACGCCGCCCCCACCGCGCTGCTGGCCATCACCCGCGAGGCCGGGGCCGTCGAGCGGTTCCAGGTCGAGGTGCCTGAGATGAAGGACGTGACGGTCGCGCTCGAGCTCTGGGCGGTGATGTATGGCAGCGCCGATGGCCGGTTCGTGCCGCATGGCGAGAATGCCGGACACATGCTCCACCACGTGAACGTGGTGCGCCAGGCCGGCATCGTCGCGGTCGTCGAACGGACGCCGGCACTGGTGCAGTTCGACCGCCCCGACATCGCCGGGGCCGATGGCGTGGCGCTGATCCTCCAGGCCCGAAACCTGGGGGCCGTCGTCGGCACGGGCCGCCTTTCGCTCCGCTGAGCCCGGCTGGGGCTCACGCCGCCGCATGACGTTCCCGCAATGCAGTGTCGCGGGCGTTGCGAAGCGGTCGCCACCACGTCCACATTATGCCCATGCCCGGCGGTGATCTCGAGAAGCCCCGCGTCCGCGCGGTGCTCGGCCCGACCAACACCGGCAAGACCCATCTCGCGGTCGAGCGCATGCTGGCGCACGCCACCGGCGTGATCGGCTTTCCCCTCCGCCTGCTCGCCCGGGAGAACTATGACCGAATCGCCGCCCGCGTCGGGCCGTCGAAGGTGGCACTCGTCACCGGCGAGGAGAAGATCGTCCCGCCCACCGCGCGGTGGTTCTGCTGCACCGTCGAGGCAATGCCGATCGAGCGGCATTTTGCCTTCCTGGCCGTTGACGAGATCCAGCTCTGCGCCGACCCCGATCGCGGCCATGTCTTCACCGACCGGCTCCTGAACGCCCGCGGCACCGAGGAGACGATGGTGCTGGGGGCGGAGACGATCCGCCCCCTGCTCCGCCGCCTGGTGCCCGATGCCGCGGTCGAGACGCGGCCGAGGCTCTCCAAGCTCACCCATACCGGACCGGCAAAGCTCACCCGCCTGCCGCCGCGGTCGGCGATCGTCGCCTTCTCGGCGGCCGATGTATACGCGATCGCCGAGGCGCTCCGCCGCCGCCGCGGCGGCTGCGCGGTGGTGATGGGCCGCCTCAGCCCGCGCACGCGCAACGCCCAGGTGGCGATGTACCAGGCCAAGGAGGTGGATTTCCTGGTCGCGACCGATGCGATCGGCATGGGCCTGAACATGGACATCAACCATGTGGCGTTCGCCGGCTTGGGAAAGTTCGACGGCCACCGCCCCCGCGCCTTGTACGCGACGGAACTCGCCCAGATCGCCGGGCGCGCCGGGCGCGGCATGGCCGATGGCACCTTCGGCACGACGGCCGATGCGCCGATGCTCATGCCGGAACTGGCCGATGCGGTGGAGAACCATCGCTTCGATGCGCTTGACCACCTGTACTGGCGGAACGCCGCGCTCGACTTCGCCAGCCTCGACGCGCTGCTCGGCTCGCTCGAACAGCCGAGCCCCCGTCCGGGCCTGGTGCGCGGGGTCGATGCGGCTGACCACCTCGCGCTGGCATCGCTCGCGCGCGACACCGACATCCGCGAGGCCGCAATCGGGCGACGTGCGCTGCGCATGCTGTGGGAGGCGTGCCAGGTGCCGGATTATCGCCGCCTCGGCGATGACAGCCACGCCAGGCTCTGCGGCCGCATCTTCCATGCGCTGAGAGCGCCGCCGCACCGCCTCGCGGCGGGGTTTGTCACCACCCAGCTCGCCGCGCTCGACCGTACGGATGGTGACCTCGACACGCTGATGGCGCGCATCTCGGGCGTGCGCGTCTGGGCCTATGTCGCCTCCCGCCCCGGCTGGGTCGAGGACGCCGAGACGCTGCAGGCAGCCACCCGCGCGTTGGAGGACCGCATCTCCGATGCGCTGCATGAGCGGCTGACGGTGCGTTTCGTCGATCGCCGCGCGGCCCACCTGATCCGCCGCCTCGATGCCGGCGGGGAGGATGATCTGCTGTCGGCCGTCACGCGCGAGGGGGCGGTCGTGGTCGAGGGCCACGGCGTCGGGCGCGTCGAGGGGTTCGTGTTCCACCCCGATCCCGACACGACCGGCATCGGCCGCCAGGCGGTGCTGCGCGCCGCGCGCCGGGCACTGGCCGGCGAGATCCCGCGCCGGGTCGCTGCACTGGAGGCGGAGGGTGATGACGGGTTCGCGGTGAACGAGGCAGGCCGCATCGCTTGGCGGGGGGCCGAGGTGGCGCGGCTTGCCGCGGGGGCCGATCCGCTGCGGCCGCTGGTGGTCGTGCCCGGTGGCGATTTCCTCGATGGCGCGCAACGCGAGCGCATCCGTCGCCGCATCGCCGCCTGGCTCGGCGGCAGGATCGCGCGCGTGCTCGGCCCGCTCCTCGCCCTTGCTGCCGCTGTTGAGGCAGAGCCGTCGCTGCGTGGTCTTGCGCACCGGCTGTCGGAGGGGCTTGGCGTCGCCGTGGGACAGCCGGGGCAGGACATGCTCGCCCACCGCGGGGCGCTGCGGCGCCTCGGCATCCGCATCGGCCGGCACGCGGCGTTCGTGCCTGCCCTGCTGCGGCCAGGGCCAGCTGTGCTGCGGGCGCTGCTGTGGGCGACGGCTCGCGGCATCAGCCCGACGCCCGCGCTGCCGAACCCAGGCGCCGTCAGCATCCGCCCCGACCCCTCCTGGCCGGAGGGCTTCGCCGAGGCGATGGGGTTCGTCACGCTCGGACCGGTCCTGGTGCGCCTCGATATCGCGGAGCGGATCGCGGGGGAGCTGGCCTATGCGACGCGGGCCGGCGGGGCGCCGG
>NZ_JALHPR010000046.1 GCF_022842375.1 Elioraea sp.
CGATCGGCCTCGCGGCGCGCGCCTTCCTCAGCAGCGGCCGCGGCGTCGATGCGGGCGCGGGCCGCGGCGATCTCGGTGTCACGCCCGCCGGCCATCAGCTTGGCGAGGCGGGCGGCGGCAAGCCTGTGGTTGGCCGCCGCCTGCGCGAGGGCGGCCTCCTTCTTCGGCAGGTCATCGAACGTGGCGAGCAGCGCGCCAGCCTCGACCTCATCGCCCTCGTGCACGGCGTTGGCGAGCACGCGCACGCCCTCTGCCCCGGCAGCGCGGGTGACACGGCGGATGCGGCTCTCGGGCTCGACACGCCCGAGTGCGCCGACGCCGGAGGTCGCCTGCGGCGCCTGGTTCGCCGGCGGCGCCTGGGCACGGGCATCAGCCGTGCCGCCCCACTCGATTGGCTCGCCGATCACGAGCAGCCCGGCGAGAGGGACGGCAACGAGCGCTGCCGCGGCGATGGCAAGGACGCGCTTCACGGCACGGTCAGCGCCCGCATCGTCGCCTCCATGTCGCGGGCGAGTGCCTCGCTCGGTTCCCACAGCGAGAACACTTTGGCGAGGAACAGCCCGTCGGCGGCCGTCATCAGCAGCATCGCGCGGGCAGGCGGAAGGCCGTCATCCATCATCAGCGCACGGATGTGCGCATGCTCGGCGCGGATGGGGTCGATCAGCGCCGGGTCGTGCGCGTGGGCGGCGAGCAGTGCGGCGGCGATCCGCAGGTCGCGCGCCTCGCGCTCGGGCGGCTTGTGGAAGGCCCAGACGAGGCCCGCCCGCGCGGCACGGCCCGGCCCCGGCGGCTCTGCGGCGTAGAGCATGTCGAACACCGCGCGCATCTCCTCGGCCATGCGGGTGACGATGGCGGTGAGCAGCGCCTCCTTCGATCGGTAGTGGTGCAGGAGGCCGCCCTTGGAGACGCCCGCCGCGGCTGCGACGGCATCAAGGGTGAGCGCGCCGACCCCGCGCTCGGCGACGATGGTCTCGGCGGCGGCGAGCAGGCGTGAGCGGGTATCTTCGCGGTCCCTGGGACTGAGCATGACCGTCCCATACCGTCCAGCCGGTCGGGAGGCAACCGTCCAGACGGTTGGTTCGCGCGACCGTGACCCGTGCGATCCGTCTTGCGCCATCGCCCGCCTGCGGCGATGGTCCGCGCCATGACGATCCTGATCACCGGCACGGCCGGCTTCATCGGCTTCCACCTCGCCCGCGTCCTGCTCGCCCGCGGCGAGCGCGTGGTCGGCTTCGACAGCGTGAACGACTACTACGACCCCACGCTGAAGGAGGCCCGCCTCGCCGTGCTCGCCACCGAGCCGGGCTTCGTGATGGTGCGCGGCGACCTCGCCGACCATGAGGCGGTGCTGGCGCTGGCCGACCGCTTTCCTGCGATCGACCGCATCGTCCACCTCGCCGCCCAGGCAGGGGTGCGCTACGCCGAGGTGAACCCCTGGGCCTATATCGATGCGAACGCGATGGGCCAGGTGGCGATCCTCGAGCTCGCGCGGCGGCTCAAGCGGCTGTCGCATGTGCTCTATGCCTCCTCGTCCTCGGTCTACGGCGGCAACACCAAGCTGCCCTTCAGCGAGACCGACCCGGTGGAGCGTCCGTTCAGCCTCTATGCCGCGACCAAACGAGGGGCGGAGCTGACGGCCGCCTCCTACGCCCACCTTTATGGAATTCCCGCCACGGGCTTGCGCTTCTTTACCGTCTACGGCCCCTGGGGTCGGCCCGACATGGCGGCCTTCCTGTTCGCCAAGGCGATCGTCGAGGGCAGGCCGATCACGGTGTACGGCGAGGGGAAGCTGAAGCGCGACTTCACCTATGTCGACGACATCGTCGCCGGCCTGCTCGGCTGCCTCGATGCCGGGCCGGCAGTGGCCGCGCGGCCTGACCTGCCCGGCGGGCCGCCGCATCGCGTGTACAACCTCGGCAACCACCGCTCGGAACTGCTCAGCCGCTACATCGCGTTGATCGAGCAGGCGCTGGGCCGCCAGGCGGTGATCGACAACAAGCCGACGCCGCGCGCCGACGTGCCCGAGACCTATGCCGACATCACCCGCGCGCGAGAGGATTTCGGCTTCGACCCGAAGACGCCGATCGACGTCGGCATCCCGCGATTCGTGGCGTGGTTCAGGACGTGGATCGGCGGGTGAGCCGCGTCACCGCGGCGGCCTGGTTCCTCCTCCCAGCACTTCTTGCCCCCTCGGCTTTCGCCGCCGACACGCTGCGCGTCGGCCCGGGGGAGCGTTTTGCCGCCCCAAGCGCTGCCGCGGCGGCCGCACGGCCTGGCGACCGCATCGTCATCCGCGCCGGCCGCTACGTCGACTGCGCCGTCTGGCGGCAACCTGACCTCACGATCGAGGCGGAAGGCGGGGCCGTCGTCATCACCGGGCCGGTATGCCAAGGCAAGGCGCTGTTCGTCGTCGCCGCACCGCGCGTCACCATCACCGGCCTCACCTTCACCGGCGCCGTCGCCCCACCCGGCAACGGTGCCGGCATCCGCGCCGAGGGCGGTGACCTGACGATCCGCCACGCGCGGTTCGAGGAGAACCAGAACGGCATCCTCACCGCGCTCAACATCCCCGACGCGACGGTGGTGATCGAGGACAGCCTGTTCCTCCGCAACGGCGCGCTGATCGGCGAGTGCGCCCACGGCCTCTACGCCAACACGCTGGCGCTGCTGGCCATCCGCCGCTCGCGCTTCGAGGCGACGCGGGTGTGCCACCACGTGAAGTCGCGCGCCCGGCGCACCGAGATCACCGACACGGCGATCCTCGACGGGCCGGACGAGACCGCGTCCTACCAGATCGACATTCCCAATGGCGGTGACCTCGTGCTTGCGCGCAGCACCATCCGCAAGGGACCGCGGGCGGGCAACATGAGCGCCTCGGTGGTGATCGGCGCCGAGGGCATCCGCCATCCGACGACGACGCTCACCATCGAGGGCAACCGGTTCGAGAACCTTATGCCACGCGGCACCGTGTTCGTCCGCAACCTCGCCGACGCCCCCGCGACGCTCAGGGCCAACGCGCTCACGGGCCGGGTGGTGCCGCTGGAAGGGCCGGGGACGGTCCGCTGAGCGCTATCAGCATCGCCCGGCGATGAGGCAGCGCAGGTCGACCACGGCGGCAAGTGCAGCGAACAGCACCATCAGCACCAGCACGAGCACGCTGATCCGGTCGCGCAGCGCGAAGACGAGGGGATCGTCATCGATCACGCCGCGGCGGGCGCCGACCCACATGCGGCTCAGCCAGTAGAGCAGCAGCGGGCACCAGAGCCAGAAGATCTCGGGCGTCTGGTACAGCGCGCGCACGTTCGGGCTGTCGATGTAGAGGGCGAGCACGAACACGGCCGAGAAGCCGCTCGCCGCGCCGAGGCTGACGAGCGTCTCGGTGTCCTCTGCCCGGTAGCCGCGCGCCTTCACCGCCACGCCGCGTTCGGCCGCGGCGCGGGCGAGGTCGATCAGCTCGGAATAGCGCTTCAGCATCGCCAGGCTGAGGAAGAAGAACATCGACAGCGACAGCAGCCAGAACGACGGCGCGATCAGCGTCGCGATCGCCCCGGCGAGGATGCGGTGGGTGTAGAGACCGGCGAGGACGAAGACGTCGATCAGCACCTTCTGCTTCAGCCAGAGCGAGTAGGCGAAGGTGAGGCAGAGATAGACCAGCACCCAGAGGGCGAGCGCGACCGAGACGGCGGCGGCGATGCCGAGCCCGGCGGCCAACAGCGCCGCCCCGAGCAACGGCCCGTGCGGCACGGCGAGCGCGCCGGAGGCCAGCGGGCGGTTCCTCTTGCGCGGATGCGCGCGGTCGGCCTGCAGGTCGAGCAGGTCATTGGCGACGTAGCCGGCCGAGGCGACGAGGCCCATCGCGATGAACGCTGCCGTCGCTTCCACCAGCAGCGGGATCTCGGTGAAGCGATGCGCCGCGACGACGGGAACGAACACGAGAACGTTCTTGGCCCATTGGTGCGGCCGCATCGCCTTCAGCACCGCGCGCACCGAGGTGCCGGCGACGGCGATGTGCACGACGTCGCGTGCCTCGGCGCGCGTGCGCGCGACGATCGACGCCCCCTCGGGTGCCACGACGATGGCCTGCCGCGCGACGCGCCAGACCGGCAGATCATGGCGGTCGTTGCCCGCATAGTCGAAGCCGTTGAGGCCGAAGCGCGCGACCAGCGCATCGGCCTTCGCGCGGCCCCGCAGGTTGTGGCCGCCTTCCGTCGCCAGCACGCTCTCGAACAGGCCAAGCTCCGCCGCCACCGCATCGGCGACGGAGCGGTCGGCGGCGGTGGCGAGGATGATGCGCCGCCCGGCCGCGTGCTGCTGCCTGAGCCAGGCAAGCACCGGGGCGTGGTAGAGCAGCACGAGGCCGCGCGCGTCGACCGCCTCGGCGAGCCGGCGCTTCAGCCCGGCCTTGCCCTCGAGCAGCCAGAGCGGCACGAGCAGCAGCGCGAGCGGCCGGCGGCGGAGGCAGGCGAAGAACAGCTCATACAGCGTGTCGCCCTGCACCAGGGTGCCATCGAGGTCGACCGCGAGGGGGATGGCGGCATCGTTCTGCATCAGGGTGCGCGCATGGGTGATTGGAATGCCAGGTTGGAGCAACGGCCAGTATCATCCACACGCGGATGATGAAAACGTAAGTTTTTTCCTCTATGGGGCAGCCATGATGTACGCCACACCTTCCGCCGCCCCGGTATACGCTACCCACAACATCATCGCTGTTCTGGCCATCGCGCTGGCGGTCGCTGTTCTGTTCGCGACCTCGCCGCTGGATGGCGCGTTCTGGTGGAGCGATGCGCCGCGGCACGGGCTGAACGGCATCTTCGTGAAGGACGTGCTGGTGGAGCGTCCGCTGGCCGACCCGAAGGGCTTCGCCTTCGGGTGGTACGCGCAGTATCCGGCGCTGACCATCCTGTTCTATCCGCCGCTGTTCTACGCCGTGAGCGCGCCGGCCTTCCTGCTGTTCGGCGAAAGCCACGTCGTGGCGCAGGCCATGGTGGCGCTGCACCTGCTTGGCCTCGGCGTCGGCATGTACGCGCTGGCACTTGCCTGGCTGCCGCCGATCGGTGCGCTGGCAGCGGCGCTGGTGCTGCTCGGCCTGCCCGAGATCGCGCTGTGGGGCCGGCAGCTCATGCTCGAGATCCCCGCCCTCTGCTGGCTGGTCTGGGCAGCGGTGTTCGCGACGCGGCATGCGCGCGGCGGCGGCACGGCAGCGCTCTGGCTCGCGGCGGCTTTCCTGCTCGCCGCCCTCTACACCAAGGTCAGCATGGTGTTCGCCATCCCAGCACTCGCTCTCATGCTGCTTAGGTCGCGCGGCGTGGCGATGCTGGCCGAGCGGCGCGTGTGGCTCGCCGCACTCGCCTTCGTCGTTGGCCTGCTGCCGCTCGTGGCGCTGACGCTGCAGTTCGGCCAGGCCAACGTGCAGTCGGTGGTTGCCATTGCCGATACCGCCGCCTCGCGCCGCACCCTCGCGGGGTGGATCTGGTACGCGCGCGAGCTTCCCGGGATGCTCGGCTGGCTGCCGCTCGCTCTGTCCGCGCTCGGCCTCGGGCTGATGTTCGGCCGGCGCGAAGGCACCTGGCGGCCGGGCGAGCGGCTGATGCTCGTCGTCTGGGTCGTCGTCTCCTACCTCGCCCTCTCGTTCATCGAGCTGAAGGAGGCGCGGCACGGGGTGATCCTGCTCGTTCCCATGGCGATCTGGATCGCGGCTGCCCTCGTGTGGCTCGCGGGCAAGGTGGCGGGGGCGCGCGGGCCTGCCGTCGCTGCGGCCGCTGGTGCTGCCCTGATCGCTGTCACCGTTGCCGTACATGCCGTGCCGCGCGTCGACGGCTACGAGGAGGCGGCGCGGCGCGCCGCTGCCGTCGCCCCGCGCGACTCGGTCGTGCTGTTCTCGGGCAAGCGCGACGGCAGCTTCGTCTTCAGCATGCGCACGGTGGCGGAGAGGCCGGACCTCTACACGGTGCGGGCCGACAAGCTGCTGCTCACCGTCGCGGTGCGGCGCGAGCTCGGCGTCGGCCAGCGCGACGACACGGAGGAGGAGATCCTCGCCCGCATCCGTGACCTTGGCGTCTCGGTGGTAGTCGCGCAGCGCGACTTCTGGACCGACCTCGCCGCCATGGCGCGGCTGCAGCGCGTGCTCGACGGTCCCGGCTTCGAGGAAGTCGCCCGCATCCCGGTTCGCGCCAACGTTCCGGTGGAGGACGAGGAGCTGCGCCTCTACCGCATCGTCGGCGAGGTCAGGCCGCGGCCGGTGACGATCACGATCGACCTGCCGATCATCGGCCGCCAGATCGAGGGGGCGGTAGGCCGTTAGCTTCCCGCCTCGATCAGCCTGTCGCGCAGGCTGAGCGGGTCGGTCGCGACGCCGCCGAGGTCACGGAAGAAATAGTCGAGGAACCGCTCGATCGTCGCGAGCAGGCCGTCGAGTTCCGCCACGGTGCGCGTGTAAGGTGTTCCGCCCAGCATGAAGGACGGGCTGTGCAGCGAGAGGGTGAACACCATCCGCCCATCGGCGATCTGCGCATCCACCAGCCGGCGCATCTCCTCGAACTCGACGCCTTCGGGCGTGAGCATGATGCGTTCGAGCAGGTGCAGCCGTGCTAGCAGCCCAGGCAGGCGCAGGCGCGTGGAGAGCGGGCCGAAGATCTTCCGGTCAGCCCCCATGTCGCGGAGGAAGCGCAGCGGTCCGACCAGGGACTGGTTCACCGGCAAATAAAGGATGCGGCGTTCGCCAGCGTCGCTGCCCTGCCCGAACCAGAAGGGCTGGTCTGGAAAGCCGAAGAAGTTCGGCCCGCCGGCGAGGCCGGAGAAGTCGCGGAACGGCATCACCGAGGTGTCGACCGTGTAGCCGAGCGCGGTGAGCATCTCCTGGCGGCCGATGTCGAGGCCGTAGCGCCCTGCCTTGTAGACGCGCGGGGCAATGCCGAGCGTTGCCGTGATCACCTCCGTCAGGGTCGCGAGCTTACGGCGCTCGAGGTCGGCGCTGAGGTTGCACGGAAAGGAGTTGAACGGGCAGACCACCTCCTCGTAGGGCGGCGTCACCCAAGGGTGGAGCTGCGCACCAACGATGCACTCCCCAGCGGCGAGCCATGGCCCGAACACCTCGGCCGCGCGCGGCGCGGTGACGATCGGATGGTCGATCAGGTAGGCAGGCCTCAGCCCGTAGCGGCGGAAGATCGTCTGCCCGCGATGCAGGTGGTCGAGCCCGCTGACGCCTCGGTTGCGGCGCGAAAACGGCGCCGACCAGTCGAACTCCTCCTCCGTGTCGAGCACGACGCTGAGCACGGGGCGGTCGAAGGACCGCGTCGAGGCAAGGCTGAAGGGCAGGTGGGTGTTCATGGGGCTCGCCCCTAGGCCGGCTTCAGCAGCCACGCCTTGACACGCTCCTTCACGGACCGGACGAGCGGGGCCGTCAGCACGATGTGACGCAGGCTGTCGAACGGCCGGTAGCCAAGGACGAAGGCGCGGGCGAGGTGCGAGACGCTGGTGAGGTAGTGCCCCGGCACATTGTCGAGGCTCTTGCCGATCTGGCTGTGCAGCATGCCGATCGCGCGCATGCGCGTGCGCAGCGGCAGCGTGTCGGAGAACGCGACGATGTGGCGTCGGATCATCGGCAGCGTATCCTCGAGCACCAGCGTCGCGTTCCGCGCCATGAAGCTGCCGGGCGAGGTGCGTATCACCACCTGCTTCTCGGGCACGAGCCCGACGCACCCGTTGCTGGCGAGCCTGATCCACAGGTCACGGTCCTCGCCGACGCGCAGCTTCGTGTCGAACGGGGCGATGCCGAGGTCGAGCCGCCGCGCCATCGCGCAGGGGGTGGCGACGTAGCAGTTCCAGAACAGCAGCTTCCAGCCGTCGTCGAGCCTGTCGGGCAGGTGCTCGTAGAGGGGGCGGATCAGGTTGCCATTGATGTCCACCCAGTCGGCCTGGCAGCCGCAGAGCGTCATTGCCGGATCCGCGTCCATCAACGCGACCTGGCGGGCGAGCTTCTCGGGCAGCCACTCGTCATCGGCATCGAGGAAGGCGACGTATTCGCCGCGGGCCAGCGCCACGCCCCGGTTGCGCGCAGCCGAGGGCCCGCTGTTGACTGCCTGCCGCACCACGGTGTGGGCGAGCGCGTGTTCGGCGAGCAGCCGGCGAGCGACTTCCTCGGTGTCATCGGGGCTCGCATCGTCGACGACGATCACCTCGAGGTCACGGAAGGTCTGCCGCGCGACCGAGCCGATGGCGATGCCGAGCAGGTCAGCCGCCCGGTAGGCGGGGATGACGACGCTGACCTTCGGCGCCGGCGCGCCGGAGGCGGGCGCCGCGGCATGGTCCGCTGCTGTCGTGGTGGGGGCGTGGTTCATCGTCAGCCTGTCGTGGACGCACGGATGCCGCCAGTCGCGGATGGATGCGATGGGTTGGCCAGCCGCATCATGCCACGCATCGCGAACCCTCCTGCCGCCTGACCTCCTCATGGGCTGCATCCTGCCCGCTGCGATGCAAGCCTGTCATCGTCCTCTGCATCATCTGCATAAAGGGTTCACGTGGCGGGTGCGACGCTGCGGCTGCCGATTCCTGCCCTCTCACAAGGTCTCGATGCCTAGCGCCCCCGCCTTCCGGCGAGACGGCGCAGAAGGCGTTTCAGGATGGCGGGTGTCAGGCGGGCCAGGGCCATGGCAACCGGCGATCGCATCACGTTCTGAAAAGGCGATCGAGAAAGTCTGTCCAGTCGCCGCATCAACGGACCCATCCGCTGGGCAAAATAATCGGCTTTGCGGCGTGCCAATGCCTCGGCGAACGCCACGTGACTTTCTGCGCTGACGGACATGCGGTGGAGGTGCATTTTGGCGAACCGCCCTCGCAGGTCCGGTGCCGCCGCAATGCGCTTTTGCGGCCGCCACTCCCCGTTCCGATCCTTCTCGGCAAGACGAACCGCTAGCCCCTGGCGCCGATGCCGGAGCCCGCCGGCCTGCGAGTGTCCGACCGCGTCCGCATCGAGGGGATCGAGCATGATCTCGCCCGTCGTCCGTGCTTCCTCGATGATGCCAACGAGGTCTGGCCGTCGCACGACGACGATGTTCGTCCCCGCGGGGTCCGATTCATAGGGCGGGATCCAGGCATCGCCGATCGTGATGTCGGCCGTCTCAGCCAACACATCGTCGCAGAAGTCACAGGCTTGGAGCTTGAAGAGACCATATCCCCACTGATGCCCGAACAGGGAACGCATCGGGAGATCGACAGGTGTGCCGTCCGGCCCGATGGCTCGTACTCCATAGTCCATCGCCGCTCGACCCGGCAGCTTGTGTCTGAAGTCTATGGCGCGGAGCGTGCCCGGTGCGATGCCGCCCTGCCAGGCGAGATAGTCGGCGAAGCGGGTCGACTTCAGGTGGCCGCAGACAAGCCCGATCGTCACCGCGATCCGATCGCCGATCGAAGGGTCTGCAAGCGCCATCAGGCGAAGAGCCTTGATGAAACAGGGCAGCCCGACAACGGCAACGCGGCCCGGCGTCGCGGCGAGAAGCTCGCGCAGTTCGGAGAACTCGACCGGGTAGTATCGTGACTTCGCACCAGCCTGGATCTCTGAAGCGTCGCGCGACAGCTGGAAGCCGAACAGCGGACGCCCCCCCTCCGACGCCGGCGCGAGTGGCTTCACATGCAGCACGGCATCGACGATGCCCGACTTGATCAGATTCGCGGGCAGCCATGAGCCGAATCCGCCCGAACTTCCGCGGAGGCGAAATTCCGCGGTTGCCACGTGTCCGGCATAGAGGGCGTGGTACCGGCCGATCCGGGAATCGTGCGGCGCGGAACTGCCGAAGAGCGAGTCACCGATCGCTGTCTCATCGCGTGCCTTGTCGGCGAACGGACAGATTGGCTCCATGTCGCCTGAGATCGCCGCGTCCGTCGTGCGAACCGGGCGATACGTCCCGAGCTCATCCAGCTTCATGGTGAGTGCGCCTGCTGACATGGCTGCGCAGGCGCCGCACCCCACACAGTAGCCGCCTGCGACAACGGTTCGCTCGACAGTGCTGAACCCATCGTCGTGCACGCTCGCGCGCGCCGAACCACTCCGCCCTCCGGTCACCTGCATGTGATGGGGTCACGCATGGGTGTTCTGCGCATCGACGACCGCACGGATCGCATCAAGGCAGGCATCCTTGCTCGCCGCCAGCTTTGCCTTCCGGACCGCGACTGTCTCGGCGAAGGCCCCGGCTGCCTTGCGCAGCTGGTTCGCAAGCGACAGCAGATGCTCGACCGCTGCGTCGCGTGGCGCCACACAATACTCGGGGACTCCCATAAGCGAGAAGAACTCGAGGTTCTTCGCGTCGTAGCCGATGTTCAGCGTGGGTACCCCGGCGCCCAGCGAAAGGATACTCGAATGCAGCATCTGACAGATGTGGAGGTCAATGCCCGCATAACCCTCCGTCAGCGCATCGACATCGCCGTCGACGACCTCAACCTCGATCCCCTCTCCGCGAAGGATCAGCGGGAACACCCGTTCGACGTCACTGTGAATCATGTAGCGGAACCGGCAGCCCCATGTGTCGCGAAGCCCGCGGACGAATGGAACGATCCACCGCATCCGTTGCGGAAAGCTACGTGCCGACTCCGGGCCGTGAAGGGCGAAGTTGAGGCCGACAAGCGGTGGCGCGTCGGCGAGGCTGGCCTGGCGCAGCCGGGGCGCCAGGAAAAGGGCCGGATCCCCCGTCAGGTGAACGCGGCCTGGTGCGAGGGACGCAAGCAGCGCCTCCGTCGTGCGGTCACGTACAGAAACGATGTCGAGCATCCCAGCCAGTCGTGGCAGTGTCTCGCGCGTCTGTTCCGGCATGCCTGCCGGGTCGAAGGGGCGAAGCGTGCCATCGCCGCGGAACTGGTTGACGCCGATGCCGTATGCGATGCGCGGACAGGTGATCTGCTCCATCAGCGCAAGGTCGGCCACGACGCGCGGCGCGATGCTGTCGTCGCGACCGAAATGCAGATAGCCGCTCCCGGCGAGCACGAAGAGCCCCTGCGATGCGTTCAGCCGGGCGACATGCGAGGCGTCGAGCCGCCCCCACTCCACCTCGATGAAGCGCGGATTGGAGACGACACTGCCGACCTGTTCGCGGATCGCGGCTCGGATCGCCGCGTCTCCCTTGTTGCTGTGCTCGAAGCGGCACCAGCTGTCGAACGTGACGCACCAGTCGCGGAGGAGCCGCCAGCGTGCACGATCGGCCAGCTGCATCACCGCGGAACGCACGCGGCCCTTCGGGCTGCGCGCGAACGGTACGTGCTCACTTGCTGCCGGCACTGCCAGGTACAGGAGGATCTCGGTCATCTTCCATCCCTTTGGTGCGTGTCCGTCACGGCATCAGGCCTCTCAGGGCCGGGACGCGCCGGGCTGCCTCCAGGACAGTCCGCTCTGGCCCATCGGGTCGTCCCGCAAGCCACCAGCCCGCCCCGAGCGCGGCGCCATAGACTACCGCACCCAAGACTGCCTCCAATGCAAGCCTCAGGGGCGGCAGCGCAGGCATGACCGGATGGGCAATCGTGACCGCTCCCGCCATCAATCCTGCCGCGAGGAGCGGTCGCCAGAGTGCATTGGCAAGTGCCCGGGGCGGGATGTGGAGCCGGCGAACCAGAAGCAGGAAGATGATCGGCATGATCGTCAGCGTGGCCGCGAGACGGGCCATGGCAGCGCCCTCCAGGCCGCGCATGACGACGCCAAGCCAGGCGGTCGGGATCAGGAGGGCGACGAAAAGGGCCCCGCGCAGCGCGTTGACGCGCGCGTGGCCGGCCGCGAGGAGCACTGTCGACGCAGTCCCCGAAATGCCGAAGGCACCGGCAGAAAGGGCGAGCCATGGCATCAGCGGCGCTGCCTCGATCCACTGAACGCCCAGGACAACGCGCACGGCATCCCCCCCGACTAGTGCGACCCCGGTACTGACCGGTGCCGCCAGCATCGCGACGAATGACAGCGCCGTCAGGTAATGACCGCGCATTCCGTCCAGATCACCCACCAGGCGCGAGTAGACGGCATAGAGAGGTCGTGCTGCCGGGGCAACGAGTTCCTGGGTCGGAAGGCTCGCGAGTTCTCCTGCAATGGCATACTTACCCATCGACGCGGCGCCGAGCGAGACACCAACGACGGCTTCGTCGGCCTTGGCAGCGAAGTACATGTTGATGTGGATGACCAGCGTCCACGCCGAGAACGACCAAAGCTCCCGTGCGCAGGCAAGGCTGAAGCGTGGGCGGTATGCTGAGTACCGGTATCCAAGAGCGAGTTGGGCAAGGCCTTGGGCAAGGATGCCGACCACGAGCGCCCAATAGCTCTGTGCAATGACTGCCAAGGGAATCGTCACAAGGAATCCAGCGACCTTGCTGATGACAACGATCTCCTGGTCGCGGCGGAAATCAAGAGCCCTCTGCAGGTCCACGATCCCGACGTTCTGAAGTCCCGCCATCAGGGGCCTCAGCGCAAGGCACCAGAGGAGCGTCTCGACGCGGGACTCATCGAACAATGCAGCCGCAACCGGCGCGGCGAACGCGAGTATGAGCGCGACACCTGCACCAATCAGCACGCTGAACGTCCACGCTGTGTCATAGTGCTGGCGCGTCGGTTCGACCATTCGAAGCAGCGCGTGACTCTGCCCGGTCTGGCCGAAGACTTCGACCGCACCAACAACTAGCATCGCCATCGCGACGAGGCCGAAATCGGCCGGCGTCAGCACGCGGGCAAGCACGACGGTGCTGACGAGCCCGATGAGCCGAAGCACCCAGCGGCTGGCGATCATCCACGCCGAGCCACGCACCATCGCGCGGCCGAGCTGCGCCGGCTCGTCGGCGGCACTCATTCCGCCAGCCTCCAGCGCACCCGCTGGAACGCGTCGGCAGCGAAGCCACGCACGCCGCCCGCACGCCACCGCGCGCGGCCGAACTGCTGCACGCCGGTCGAGAAATCCTGCTTCGCCTGGTTGTCGCCCTCGCCACGGTCGATCCAGGTCACGCCGTGGCGGTCCGCGGCGCGGATCGTCTCCCACAGCAGCATTCGCCCTGGCGACACCTTCTGCGCCTCCGGGTCATAGACCGGGAACCAGTAGCTGAGGTGCCCCGCGTGCAGCAGGCCGAGATGACGCGCCAGCACACGCCCGCCGGCGGCAAGCGTCGTCAGCACCGGCCGGCAATCGGGGTCGGCGGCGGTGACGAGGGCGCGGACCAGCGCAAGTTTCGCCGGATCGGCGAAGCTGTCGCCGACGCCGGTCCGCGCATACTGCGCCCGCTTGACCTCAATGAGGGACTGCACGTCCCCCCAGGACGGTTGGTCGGTGAACGTGAAGCGCGCCGCACCGTACTCCTTCTCGAGCCGGCGCATGCGGCGTTCCGTGTCGGCCAGGAAGCCCTTGTTCGCCGCGCCCAGGGCAGCGAAATACGCGGCCGGGCCGGCGGCGAGGTCGATCACGTGGCCCGGGCGCGCCTCCTCGGTGGAGAGGCCGAATGCCTCCTGCCCCTCCGTCAGGTGATCGACGAACATCGCCCCGATGCCGGCCTTCCACAGCAGCACATCAGGGGCGATACGAAACCCGGGCCGCGCGATCACCCCCGCATGGTCCGACATGCTCCCGCCGATGCGCTCGGCGAGACCCATCCGACGCTCCCACGGGCCGGCGAACTGGAAGGGGAAGAATGCCGCGATCTCCCCGCTCTCCCGGAACACGGCCACGCGCGCGCTGGGCCAGGCCTCGCCGCAGGCGCGGGCGAACCCGGCCGTGAAGAAGGCACGGCGGAGATGCGGCGTTGCCGCCTGGGCATCGGCCCAGGCGGCACGCTCGTGCGGGTCGAGCGCGGCAGGGGGCTTCACCTCTGCCGCAAGAGCGGGGCGGTTCGACATCAGGCCACACTGTGCGGGCGAGTGATGAGCGAAAAGGCAAGACCGGCAATGTCGAGCCCGGGGCGCGGGCCATGATGCGGCACCTCGATGGAGATGCGGCCGATTCCCTCCGGCCGCGCCAGCGCAGCGACGGGCGTGACCTCGGCCGCGCTGGTGAAGCAGAGGCCGAACCCGGCCCGCTGCGCGGCCGCGACGAGGCCAGCATCGAAGCGCCCATGCGGAAAGGAGAAGGATGGTCGCTCGTCGCCAAGGCCAAGGGCTGCCAGCGCGGCGCGGCAAGCGGTGAGCTCCGCGCCGGCATCGTCCACCTCGGTCAGCGGCGTGTGGCTGTGGCCGTGGCCGCCGATGGCGACGCCGCCTGCCGCAAGCGACGCGAGCTCGGTCGCATCGGCCATCGCGCGCGGGAGCGGGCGCTCATCGAGCGCAGCAAGCGCCGCCTCCCGCGCATCCCTGCCCGCGGCCGCGAGTGCCGCGATCCGCGCATTGGCCTCGGCATCGCCTTGGCGGGTGGCCACGGCGTCATACACCCGCTCCTGCCAGAAGCCGCGCGCGTCGCCGATGAAGCCGCTGGCGACGAAGAGCACCGCCGCCATGCCACGCGCCTCGAGCGCGGGGAGAGCGAACTCGGCATTGTCGCGCCAGCCGTCGTCGAAGGTGATCAGGAGCGGGCAGGGTGGCAGTCGCGCGCCGCCGTGGGCCGCACGCTCGACCGCCGCGAGGTCGACGACCGTGTAGAGCCGCGCGAAGAGATCGAGGATGCGCTCGAAGTCAGCGAGGCTGACCGTATAGGTCGGGTTCGCGCCGGCGAAGCGAGGATCGTCCGGCGGCAGCACGCGATGGAACATCGCCACTGTCAGCACATCGCAGTTGCGCATGCGGTGCAGGGCCCGCGCAAGCCCGATCCGGTGCAGTATTCGCTTGATGAACGCGCGCATGGGCAGGCTCTTCGTCAACCCGGCGGGCGCGACGGCGTGCAGCGTGCCTCGCCCGGTCCTGCGCGCGAGACGCCGGGCGGCGTTACATTGAACGTCGGCTCCTTCCGGTAGTCCGATGCCGCCGTGCCGCGCAGGCCCCGCCGTGAGAGTTCGGCGAAGAGGCTCGCTGCCTCCTGCGACTGGAGCGCCGAAACCATGCCCGCGAGCGTGGCCAGCGCCAGCTGGTTGTAGTTGCCGGTCCCCCATTCGCTGCGCACGAGGTTGCGCTCGTTGGTCGCCTCGGCAACGTGTGCCCATGTCTGGAACACCGGAGCGCCGCGGGGATTGTTTGGCGGGGCCATCGCGATGGTGTATCCGACCCCGAAGCCCTGCTTGAAGCCGCCGGGCTCGTTGCGGAACCTGCCGAGCAGGAAGTTTGATTGCCAGCGCAGGAACCGGGCCGCCTCGGGGCGCCCGCGCTGTGTCATCAGGATGGTGATGGAGGCGAAATAGTCCTGCTGCCATGGCCGGAGCGTGCCATCGCTGTTCAGGCCTGGAACCCAGCCATGGACCTCGCCCTGCTGAGCGGTCCACGCCGGGACCTGCGAGATCAGCCAGTCCCAGTTCTTCTGCGAGACGGTCTCGAAATAGGCCTGCTCTGCGCTGCCGTCCGGGCTCAGCCACGCTGCGTTCTCAACCTGGCGCAGGTTCCACGCCGATGCGCGCACCTGCTGGCCGTTGACGACGATGCCTCCGCCGTCGAAACGGGTTTCGGGAAACGTTCCCATCACGGCGGCCGAGGCCTGGGCCTGGAGGTTATCCAGCATCCAGCGCTCGCCCGTCAGCATGTAGGGCACCGACGACAGGTCGGGCGTGTGTGCCTGATCGGGTGTCCAGCCGGTCACATCCCTGCCGGGCCGCTGCTGCGTGAGCCCGGTCGCGCGTGCGTCGCCCGGCCGTCCCGTACCGCCCCGCGGGTCGGTCCAGAGCCTCGGGTACTTCGCGGTGCCGAGCCAGGTATTGTTGGCATCGTCCCAGAAGTGCCACGGCACTGCGCCGGCCGCCTCTGCTTGACCGATCGCGTGCGCCGCCGCCCGCGGATCGCCGCTGACCAGCCACGCCGCCTGCCACACCGTCGCTGGCCCGATATCGCCGCGCCCGCCTGTCTGCGGCATGTACTGGGTGATCCCGCGCGGGTGCATCGGCGCTTGCCAGTCGCGGTGGGCCATGGCTGCCGCCATCCGCGCGAGCAGCGCCTCCTCGACGCCGACCGCGATGTCGTAGCGCGGCACGGCGCCCGTCTCGCCGAGATAGCGTGCATCGTGGCGCACGAACGGCGCCGCAACCTCGCGGCCGCCGCGCGCGACGCCCCGTGTCCGCCCCCAGGCCTGGTACTGGAACTGCCTGACCTCGTCGCTCTCGAGCACGAGACGGCCGTCGAGCAGCAGCCGCATCCTGTAATGCGCCGCCCCGCCGGAGCGCGTCATCGCGATATCGTTGCGCAGCCATACCGCGCAGCGGAGCGTCCCGTCGGACCTGAGCGCCACATCGGCGACAAGGCGCATCTCAGCCGCGTCCGGTCCCAGCGCCGCGGCCGGGACCTTCAGCCGCACGCGCCCCTCCACCGCGAGCGGCCCCGATTGCCAAGGTGCCTCGCCGCGGTGCAACACGATTGCGTCCTGCAGTCGCAGCAGCAGATCGGTTTGCCACGCCTCGCCGCCGCCGACGGGCGTGATCTCGACGATCGCCGAACGGCCCGTGGCGGCCGCGACGATGTCGAGCGGCGCGGCCTCGGCCGCCGCACCGCGCCCGAGCACGACGCCGAGGCGCTCGCCGCTGCGCAGTGCCGGTGCCGCAAGGCACACCACCGCGAACCGTGCGGACCCGTCAGCGTGGCGTGTCTTTACGTCAGCCTGCACCGGCAGCGCCTGGGCCGTCGCACGCCGCGCAGTCAGACTCGCGCCGCGGGGCAGGTCACCCTTCCGGAACACCTGGCCAAAGGTGACGACCGTTCCCGCCGAGGCCCCGGAGCCGTCGAGCAGCAGCGAGACAATGTCATCGCGGTGGGTCGCACAGGGCAGGGCGGGGGCAACCACGACGCCCTGCTGTGCGTGCGCCGGGCCGGCACAACCGGCGACGACGCTCGCGATGACAAACCGGCCGGCGGATCGGCGTGAGAAGGCGGCGTCGGTCACGGTCCACGCTCCTTCAGAACGCGCCGGAACAGCGCGAGCTGCCCGGCCGAGGTTTCATCCCAGCTGAACTGTGCGGCGTACGCGGCCGTCGCCACCCGATCAGGCGGGTTTTCACAGAGGTGGCGCACCGCGGCCGCGATCGCCTCCGCTGTCGCATCATCGACGACGATGCCGGCCTCGGGGGCGGCAACCGCCTCGCGCGACCCCCAGGCCGGGGTGGCAACCACGGGCGTTCCGCAGCCCATCGCCTCCAGCAGCACGTTCGCCCACCCCTCCCGCGAGGAGGCGAGCACCATCACGTCGGCCGCGGTGTAGTAGCGCGGCAACTCTCGGTGCGGCACGGCGCCGGCGAACCGCACCCGCGGCGACACGCCCCATTCCTGCGCGCGCGCCTCGAGCGCTGCGCGTTCCGGGCCCTCGCCGATGATCAGCAGGCGATGCTCCGGCAGGTGCCGCAGCGCTTCGATGACCAGGTGGTGGCGCTTGCGCTCGATCAGGTGGCCGATAGACAGCAGGGTCGGTCCGGTGAACCCGAGCGTCTCGCGCAGCGCGGCACGGTCCGCCACCGGGCGGAACAGCGCGAGGTCGACGCCGTTGCGCAGGACCGTGACCTTGCCTGGCGCCGCGCCGAGCGCGACAAGCCCTTCGCCAAGGGCCGCAGAGACGGCGATCAGCGCGTCGGCCTGCGCGATCGCCTCGCGGATCAACAGCCCCGGCAGGCGGTAATGCGGCAGCTGGCTGGTGTCGGAGCCGCGTGCGGTGAGGACGACGGGCAGGCCCAGATCGCGTGCGAGCCAGACGGCGGCGATGCCGTCGGGGTAAAGATAGTGGCCGTCGATCAGGTTGACGGCAAGGCCCTGGCGCATCAGCCCGTCGAGTGCGGCGCGCGCTGCTCGGTACAGCAGCATCGGATTGGTCGCCATGCCGAGCCCTGGGAGGGCGAGGTAGCGGGGATGATGAACGGCAAGCCCGTGGCGTCGTTCCGCTACCGGCACGGCGCGCCGCGGCGGGGTGCGGCCGGGGAACCACGGCACGGGGGCGAGCACCGTGCTCTCCGCCTCACCCGTCGCGACGAGATGCCTGAGCCTGTTCTCGACGAACACGCCATGATTGGGCTGGGCCGGGTTTGGGTAGAGCGTGCTGAACGTCAGCAGCCTGAGTGGCGGCAGCGTCACGCCCCTGATCGCGCCCAGGGTCTCGGCCGGTGGCGCGGCGCGATCGTCCGTCATCTGTGGCGGGGACTGCATCGGTCAGCTCCGGCGCGTCGCTGTCGCGCATGTCGAAGGGCCACCAGCCCTTCCGCCGCTGTTCAGGCGGCAGGATGGACCAGACCGCGAGCCAAGCCACGCCGATGAGCATGGCCATGTAGTATAGGCCCTGCATGTGCTGTCTCCCGTCGTCATGCCCGCGTCCCGGCCGGCCTGACCCTGCCGGAAGGCTGCGCCTGCCATGAGGCTTGCTGTGCTGCCGCGGCGCGCGCGATCGCTGCGGGTTGCGCGGCGGCCACGAGCGCATGGGTCGCTCCGAGGATCACCATCAGGGTCCACGAGAAATCCCAGTAGCTGAGCGACAGGAAGCTGCCGCCCGACATGTAGGCGACAGCGGCGGTCTGGCTCATGCGCGCGAGCTGGTTGGCCCAGAGCAGGTCGGGCCTGTCCTTCGTCATCCGGCAGATGCGATGCGCCGACCAGAGCCCTGCGGCGATGATCCCGGCCCAGATGGCGAAGCCCACGAAGCCATGGTCTGCCATCGCCTCGAACCAGATGCTGTGCGTCGCCCGCGCCTTCGTGCCGATGGCGACCTGGTCGACGACGGTCTGGCTGTAGATGGCGCGGAACCCGCCGCCGGTCAGCGGTCGTGCCACGGCCAGCGATAAGGCCGCGAGCCAGATCGTGATACGGCCCATCGCGGACCCGTCTTCCTCGTAGTTCTGAATCGAGTTCATTCGCTCGACCCAGCTGTCCGGCATGAAGGCGATAACCGCGGCGATCACCGCCAGCATCGCGATGCCGGAGACGATCTTGCCCTTGCTGCGCAGCCAGAACATGCCGCCCGTGGCGATGAGCGCAACGAGCGCACCGCGCGACTGGCTGCCGATCGCCGCACCCAGCGTCGAGACCATCGCGACCAGAAGCCCATGCCGGACCAGCACATGCCGCGCCTGCATGCGCAGGTAATTCATCAGCGGCAGCGTCACGAGCAGCGCGACGGCGAGATGGTTCCGGTCGAAGATCATCGTGTTGGGCGGGCCAAGCACGATGAATCCGCCGCCCGTCATCACCGTGAAGATGCCGCCCTTGACGCCGTAGAAGCCGATCGCGATCACCATCAGCCAGACGAGCGCATCGACGCGCCGCCGCTCCGTCAGCAGCGAGGCCGTGAGCAGCAGGCCGGCAATCACCTTGATCGTGCGGTCCCACTCCTTCCAGACCGTCTGCGACGGCCCGATCGCGACGAGCGACGTGAAGGTGATCCATCCTGCGAAGGCCATCAGAAGGAGCGTCACGCTATTGAGCGCCAGCCGCTTCGGCTCGCGCGCGACGATGCAGCCGAAGATGGTAACGAGAAACGTCACCATCGCCCATGGCATCGTCTGGGCGAACCCATAGACCTCGCGGTGCGGGTTCATGAACGAGATCCACGACCACATCAGCACGCCGACGAAAGGGCGCGCGACCGCGAGCGCGAGCAGAGGGATCAGCACGCCGACCAGCGCGAGGTCGCGCATCCGCCTCTCTCCCGCCGCCGCTGCCGTTCAGCCGCCGGCGCGCAGTGCGGCGAGCAGCTTTTCCGCGTCGGCGCGCTCGGGGAACTGCACGTCGGCCGCCACCACCGGCTCGATGATGCGCAGCGCCTCGTCGCGTTGACCGGCGGCGCGCAGCGCATAGGCGAGGCGATAGAACATCGCCGGGTCTGCCCGCTGGCGCGCGACCGTCGCCGCCGCGGCCTGGCGCAGCAACGGCACCGCCACCTCGGTCTGGCCCTCCTTCGCGAGGATCCAGCCGAGCGTGTCGGAGGTCTCGGGCGAGGGGCTGAGATAGTACGCCCGCTCGGCAAGCAGCCGCGCCTCAGCAAGCGTCGCCTTGCCCGCGGGCGTCGTCCCATCCGTCCGCGCCTGCATCAGCCAGGCAAGGTTGTTCAGCGACGTCGCATCCTCCGGCGCGGCGGCGACGATGCCGACAAGGCGGCGTTCCGCATCAGCGACCCGGCCGAGCATGATCTCGGTCTGGGAGAGCTGCGAGGCAGCGGCAACGTCATTCGGCTCGCGCGCGAGCCATGCCGTGAGCGCCCTGGCCGCTTCCTCCGGCTTGCCGGCCACCTGCCAGGCAGTGGCCTCGCGCAGCGCAAGCGCCTGCGACGGCGCATCCGCCGAAGCCGCGGCGAAGGCACGTGCCGCGTCCTCGGCCCGGTTCGCGCCGAGCAGCAGGTCCCCGCGCAGCACGAGCGAGGCCGGACGCGTGCCGGGCGCGCGCGCCAGCCTGTCGGCGGCCTCCAGTGCCGGGTCGAGGCCACGGTCCTGGCGGATGACCTGGACCATGGTCTGCAGCAGCACCGCGCTGCCCGGCTGCGCGTTGAGGCCGACCTGGAGCAGTGTCTCGGCCCCACGCGCATTGCCGGCGCGCAGCATCAGCGCGGCAAGCTGCTGGCGAATGGAAACGTTCTCCGGTTCCTCTGCGAGCGCGGTGCGGCTTGCGGCCTCCGCCTCTGCCCACTGGCCCTGCGCGGCGCGGGCTTCTGCCAGGAGTTGCAGCACCGGCGTACCGCGGCGCCGCGCCTTCAGCGGCTCTGCGTCAAGGATCGCTGCCGCCTTCGCCGCCTCGTTCGCCGCGAGCAGGACGGAGGCGGTGGCGAGCGCGAGGTTCGGCTCGCCCGGCGCGGCGGCCTGGGCGCGTTCGAGCACCGCGCGCGCG
>NZ_JALHPR010000047.1 GCF_022842375.1 Elioraea sp.
AGCGCGGTCGCGGCTGCCCTGCTGCCACCGACGCGCACGTCGAGCAGCGGTGCTGGGCTGCGCCGGCGCCGGCGGGCGGGCCGCAGGCCCCCCTTGGCAGCGCCGCCGAGCAGCGCACCGAGGATCCGCGCTATGTCCGTGTTCGCCATTCCAGCCACCTTTCCGTTGATGATCAACGCACTCACGCCAAATGCTCATGTCCGCTGCGAGCGGTTTTCGTGCCCTCTCGATGGACGAGGCCGATCGTGCCCACCGGCTGCGACAACGCAAGGGGGCAGCGTCCGGTCGCAATCCGCCCGATGTAATCCAGGTCACGGCGCCCGTTAACCCAGCAGTAGCGTCGGTCTTGTCTCATGAGCATCACTTCAGCGGATCATGAGAGCAGTGACGCAGGACAGAACCAAGCCAGGACGGGAGGCGTCTCCCCCAGGGATCGGGAGGGCGGGCAACGGTCGCCAGGCGGCGATCGATGCGCGCGAGCGCCTGCTTGCCTTCGCCTTCGCTGCGTCCGACCTGCTGGTCGAGGTGGACCGGGAGCAGCGCGTCACCTTCGCCGCCGGCGCCTTCCAGTCGCGGTTGGGCCGCCCTGGCGATGCCTTCCTCGGACAGCCTGTGTCGCGGATCGTCGCCGCCGAGGACCATGCCGCGCTCGAGACCGCGCTGGCCCATCTTTCCGCCCGCGGCAGGCTTCCGCCGATGGGGCTTCGCATCGCCGACGCAGCCCGCACCCCCTTCGTCCTCGCCGGGCTTGCAGCGGGCGGGGGCGAGCGCTTCTGCCTCACCTTCGGGCAGCTCCCAGCCCCCCTGCCCGCCGCCACCGCCATGGTCGGCGACCAGGGGGGCCTGCTGCGGATCGCCGAGCCCAGGCTGCGCGAGGCGGCCGAGGGCGGCGCCCCGGCCAGGCTCGCCTTCGTCGAGGTCGAGGGCCTCGCGGAAGCCACCGTCATGCTCGGCCACACTGCGCGGGAGGAGCTGCTCGACAGCATCGGCGCGACGATCGGCGCCGCGGCCCCTGGCGGCGCGACCGGCGAACTCGGCGGGGGGCGCTGGGGCCTCGTGCATGGCGGAGGTCTCGACGCACCGGCGCTGGCCCGCGAGATCGAGCGCCTGGCGCGCGCCCGTGCGCCGGCCTCGGCAGCACTCTCGGTCGCGGCGACCGACATCTCGCTTGATGTCGGCGCCAGCGACCCTGTGCAGGCGGTGCGCGCGCTCCGGCTCATGGTCTCGCGCTTCGCCGGCGGCGGCAGAAGCGCCCTTGCCAAGGCGCTCGAGCGTGACGGCTCTGCAGGCCTCGCCCGGTTCATCGATGGGCTCGCCTCGGAAGCCGCGCAGATCGAGGGGCAGATCGGGCGGCGCCGCTTCCGCCTCGCCTACCAGCCCGTGGTGGCACTCTCCGACCGGACGGTGAAGCATTTCGAGGCGCTGATCCGCCCTCTCCCCAGCCCTGACGGTGCGCCGCAGGACCCGCAGAGCTTCGTCACCCTCGCCGAGGCGTCGGGGCTCGCTCAGTCGCTCGACCTCGCCGTCCTCAGCGCGGCGACGGAGGCGATCGGTGCGACGTCGGCCACACATGTCGCGGTGAACGTCTCGGCGATCTCCCTCTCCGATCCTGCGTTCGCCGAGCAGTTCCTCGCCGTGCTCGACAAGGTCGGCGTCGGCGCGACGCGCCTGCTGATCGAGGTGACGGAGACGGCCGACATCGAGAACGCGGAGGCAGCCGGCGCGCTGATCGCAGAGCTTCGCCGCCGCGGCCATGCCGTGTGCCTCGACGATTTCGGCGCCGGGGCAGCAGGCATCCGACATCTCAAGAGCTTCCAGGTCGACTACGTGAAGATCGACGGGCAGTACGTGCGCGGTGCCGGCAAGGGCGGGCGGGATCGTGCGCTGCTCGCGCAGATCGTCCAGCTCTGCCGGTCATCCGGTGCGCAGGTGATCGCCGAGCATGTCGAGACGGAGGCCGAGGTGTCGATGCTGCGCGAGTTCGGCGTCGAGTACGGCCAGGGCTACCTGTTCGGCCGGCCCGGCCACCTGCCGGGGTTGAGAGGCTAGAGCGCGCGGCGGGCGGACCAGCAGGACCCACGCGCCGACCTCCTCCTCAGCGCCGTCACCCTCGCAGCAATCGTCACTTGGTCGGTCTGGGTCCGGAGCCTAGCGCGCGGCCCAGGCAGCGAGGACGCGGCGCTCCTCGGTGGTGATGCCGGTGATGTTGCCCGGTGGCATCGCGTGCGTCAGCACCGCGTGCACCCTGATCGCCGCCTTCTGCCGCAGGATCGCGTCCGCCTCGTCAAGCACCACGCCCCTCGGCGGCAGGCCGATGCCGGCCCAGACGGGGCTTGGCATGTGGCACATCGAACAGCGGCCGAGCACGATCTCCTCCACTGCCGGCGGGAGGGTCGCGCGGGGGGGCCTCCGTTCCGCGCCCGGATCGGACGGGGCGAGTGCCAGGCTGAGCGCGATCGCTGCGACCACCGCGGCGGCGGCCGCACCCCAGGCCCACCAGCCGCCGCCATGGCCCGGCGCATCGAAGCCTGCGTGGCGGCGATTGTAGAACCACCGCACCAGCGCACCCGCGACGAGCGAGAGGGCCACGATCCCGGGGATCGCCGCCTGCGAGACATAGGTGACGGGATAGTGGTTCGACAGCATCAGGAACACGACGGGCAGCGTGATGTAGTTGTTGTGCATCGATCGCTGCTTGCCCTCGGCACCGAAGCGCGGATCGGGCACGGCCCCGGCGATGAGGGCGGCAACCGCCTTCTTCTGGTTCGGGATGATCACGAGGAACACGTTGCCGGTCATCACCGTCGCGAGCACCGCGCCGGTGTGCAGCAGCGCGCCGCGGCCGCTGAACAGTGCCGCGAACACGGCGCTGACGGCCACCGCATAGGCAAACAGCGCGGCGAGCAGGAGCGTATCGTTCCGCTTCAGGCGCGATCGGCAGAGCAGGTCATAGACGACCCAGCCGAGCGCGATGCCGGCGGCCCCCGCGATCGCCGCCATCGCCGGCGAGAGGTCGCGCACCGCAGGGTCGATGAGGTAGAGCTCGCTTTGCGCGTAGTAGATCCAGCCCAGCAGCAGCGCGCCCGAAAGCCACGTCCAGTACGCCTGCCATTTGTGCCAGGTAAGATGCTCGGGCAGGAACTCGGGGGCGGCCATCCATTTCCGCATCTCGTAGAAGCCGCCGCCATGCACCTGCCAGGCAGACTTCACGCCGCCCGGAAGATCCTCGCGCGCGCGCAGCGTGGCATCGAGGTGGATGAAGAAGAACGACGCGCCGATCCACGCCATCGCCGCGACGACGTGAAGCCAGCGCAGCAGCAGGCTGCCCCATTCCCAGAGCAAGGGTTCCATCGCATCCCCGCATGACACCACGATGGCTGGAAGTATGCACGCAGCGTGCCGCCACGTGACAGCATCACGGGGTCACCGCGTGTGGTGCGCCAGATCCTCAGCCCAGAGCGTTTCGACCGAGCGCGCGATATGCGCGCGCATCGCCGCTTCCGCCGCCGCACCATCGCGCGCGGCGAGTGCGGCAAGGATCGCCTCATGCTCGGCCTGCGCCTTGTACGGCTCGAGCTGCGCGGTGCGCATCCTGTTGCGAGTCATGAGGTAGTAGCCGCGAAGCGCCTTCACGGCGTTGCTGAGAAAGGCGTTGTCGGCCGCGGCGAGCACCAGTTGGTGGTAGCTCTCGTTGGCTTCCGCCAGGACGGCGGCATCATGCGCCGCGGTGGCGGCACGGAGTTCCGCCACGATGGCCGAAAGTGCGGCAAGCTGCACCTCGGTGATGCGCCCGGCGGCGAGCCTGGCGGCAACGCCCTCGAGTGCCGCGCGGATCAGCCCCATCTCGGACAGCTTCTCCGGCGCGAAGGCCACCCAGGTGCCGCGCCTTGGCTGCGTCACCACCATGCCCTCGGCTTCGAGGCGGGCGAGCGCTGCCTTCACCGGGCTCGTCGAGACGCCGAGGGATGCGGAGATGTCGCGCTCCGACAGCCTGCCGCGGGGCGGCAGTTCGCCAGAGGCGATCGCGTCGCGCAGGCGGCGATACACCCGCTCGGCGACAGGGAGGCCATCGTCGACGGCCGGACCTGGTGCATCTGCCGGCGCCACTCTGCGTTTCCCCCTGCCTCGCGTGGTTGCCAACGAGGTCATTGCCAACTGATGTATCAGGTGTCAGTGTCGCCATCAACCGGCCCGTGCGATGGGCCTGGAGAACCGGAGGGAAACAATGTCCGATCGGACCATTGCCAAGACGCTTGCGGGCTGCACGCTCGCAGCGGCTGCCGCCATCCTGATCAGCGCGGCGCCCGCCGCCGCGCAGGAATGGCGCGGCTGGAACATCCACGTGCCGGATTATCCGAACAGCCGCGGCCTCGATCGCTGGGGCGAGCTCGTCGCACAGCGCTCCAACAACCGCATCCGCATGCGCACCTTCCACTCGGCCCAGCTCGGCCAGCAGGACGAGGCGATCCAGCAGCTTCGCCTCGGCGCGATCGACTTCGCGAACTTCAACCTCAGCCCGCTGAACAACCTCGTTCCCGAGACGCAGGTGCTGACGCTGCCCTTCATCTTCCGTGACGTGTCGCACGTCCACAAGACGGTCGACGGCGCGGTGGGCGACGAGCTCGCCAGGCTGATCGAGGCGCGGCTGAACATGGTGGTCGTGTCGTGGTTCGATGCCGGCGCGCGCAGCATGTACACCCGCCGCCAGGTGCGCACCCCGGCTGACATGCAGGGCCTCAAGATCCGCGTGCAGACCTCCGACCTCTGGGTCGACCTGGTCCGCGCACTCGGCGCCAACGCCACGCCGCTGCCCTTCGGCGAGGTGTACACCGGGCTGCAGACGGGCGTGATCGACGGGGCGGAGAACAACTGGCCGTCCTATGAGAGCCAGCGTCACTTCGAGGTCGCACGCTTCTACGCGACGACGGAGCACTCGAACGTTCCCGAGATCGTCGTGGTGTCCAAGCCGCGCTGGGATCGCGCGAGCCCGGCTGACCGCGAGATCCTGCGCACCGCGGCGCGCGAGGCCTCCGCCTACCAGCGCCAGCTCTGGGCGGAGCGTGAGAAGTCGAGCCGCGACAAGGTCGTCGCCGCCGGCGTGACGGTGACCGAGATCACCGATCGCGGCCCGTGGCAGCAGCTGATGGCGCCGCTCTACGAGAAGTATGCCGGTGCGCCGAACATGCGCGCGCTGGTCGACCGCATCCGCGCGGTGCAGTGACCTAAGGAACGGGGAGCGCGGCCATGCAATCCGGCGTCGCCGCGCTCTCCGCGCTGCTGAACCTGCTGTCACGCCTTGTCATCATCGCCGCCGGCATCGCGCTGGTGTCGCTGATGGTGATGACGGGGTGGATGGTGTTCGGCCGCTACGTGCTGAACGATACGCCGACATGGGTCGAGCGTGCCGCCCTGCTCACCATCCTGTTCGTCTCGCTTCCCGTCGCCGCCGTCGGCGTGCGCGAGCGGTTCCACATGGCGGTCGAGATCGTCGTCGCCGCACTGCCCGACCGCCTGCGCGAGGCGGTCGCGATCGCGGTCGATCTCCTCATGCTCGGCTTCGGGCTCATCATGCTCACCTGGGGCGACACCCTCGCCTCGATGATGTGGAGCTTCAACATCCCCCTGCTCGGCCTGCCGCAGGGGATGCAGTTCGTCCCATTGATGATCTGCGGCGCGCTCACGGCCGCCTTCTCGGCCGAGCATCTGCTGCGCCGCGCAGCGAACCTTCCCCCCATCGGCCAGCGCGCCATCGGCCTCGAGTGACCCACACCCTATGAGCCTCATCGTCCTGTTCGGCGCCTTCGCGCTGACGCTGGCCCTCGGTGTCCCCGTCTCGTTCAGCCTCGGCATTTCGGCCGTCGCCGGCTTCTGGTGGGAGGGGGTACCGCTCGCCGTCGCCTTCCAGCAGATGACGTCGGGCATGAACGTGTTCTCGCTGCTGGCCATCCCGTTCTTCATCTTCGCCGGCGAGATCATGCTGCATGGCGGCATCGCCACGCGGCTGATCAACCTCGCTGCCTCCGCCGTCGGCGGCGTGAAGGGTGGGCTCGGCATCGTCAACGTCCTGGCCTCAATGCTGTTCGGCGGCATCTCGGGCTCTGCGGTTGCCGATACTTCGGCACTCGGCTCCATCCTCATCCCGGCGATGCGCGAAAAGGGCTATGACACCGACTATGCGGTGAACGTCACCGTCACCTCTTCGATCGCGGGGATCATGATCCCGCCCTCGCACAACATGATCCTGTTCTCGCTCGCGGCCGGCGGGGGCGTGTCGGTCAGCGCGCTGTTCCTCGCAGGCGTCGTGCCTGGCATCATGATGTGCCTCTCGCTCGCGATCGCGGCCTATGTCATCGGCGCGCGGCGCGGCTATCGCGGCGATCCGTTCCCAGGCTTCCGCAAGCTCGCCTGGGCTGCCGCCGGCGCCTTTCCCGGCCTCTTCACGGCCGTGATCATCCTCGGCGGCGTTCTCGGCGGCATCTTCACCGTGACCGAGAGCGCCGCGATGGGCGCGATCTGGGCCGTGCTCTGCACGGTGTTCATCTATCGCGAGCTCTCATGGCAAGGCTTCGTCACCGCCGTCGCGCAATCGGTGCGCACCACGGCGGTGGTGCTGCTGCTCGTCGGCACCGCGACCGCCTTCGCCTACCTGCTGGCGCTGCACCGCGTGCCCGAGCATCTCGCCAACACGATGCTCGGCATCTCCGATAATCCCATCGTGCTGCTGATGATGATCAACGTGGCGCTGCTGCTGCTCGGCTGCATCATGGACATGGCGGCACTGATCCTGATCTGCACGCCGATCTTCCTGCCCGTCGCGCAGGCGATCGGGATGGACCCGGTCCAGTTCGGCATGGTGATGATGATGAACCTTGGCCTCGGCCTCACCACCCCGCCCGTGGGTGCGGTGCTGTTCGTTGGCTGCGCCATCGCGCGGGTGCGGATCGAGGAGGTGATGGGAACGATCTGGCCGTTCTATACCGCGATCCTCGTCGCCCTCGGCCTGACGACGTACTGGTCGCCACTGGCGCTCACGCTGCCGCGGCTGCTGCTCGGCTACGGCGCCTGAGGACCGTTCCATGAGAATCATGCCATGAGGATCACCGCCCTCGAGACGGTCCGGCTCGCACCCTACGACAACATCCTCTGGCTGAGGCTCCACACCGATGCCGGCATCATCGGCCTCGGCGAGACGTTCCGCGGTGCGGCCGGTGTCGAGGCGCATCTGCACGCCGACATCGCGCCCCGGCTGATCGGCGCCGACCCATCGCGCATCGACGCGATCGCGCATGAACTCACCCGCCCCTATGTCGGCTTCCGGTCCTCGGGCACCGAGCTCCGCGCCGCCAGCGCGGTCGACATCGCGCTGTGGGACATCGCGGGGCAGGCCGCGGGGCGGCCGATCGTCGACCTGCTCGGCGGGGCGACGCGGCCGGCGATCGCGACCTACAATACCTGTGCGGGATACTTCTACAACGCCCGCGGCGGGCGGCGTGCCGTTGCCGGCGAGGACGCCGCGAGCGGCCCCTACGATGACCAGATTGCCTTCACCCGCGATGCCGGCGCGCTCGCGTTGTCGTTGAAGGAGATGGGCATCGGGGCGATGAAGATCTGGCCGTTCGACCCCTACGCCGCGGCAACGCACGGGCAGATGATCTCAGCCACGAGCATCGACGCCGCACTCCGCCCCTTCCGGCAGATCCGCGAAGCGGTCGGCGACACGATGGCCGTGATGGTCGAGCTTCACTCGCTGTGGGACGCTGCGGCCGCACTCGCGATCGCGCGCGCGATGCGCCAGTTCGATCCGTTCTGGATGGAAGACCCGATCAAGATGGCCGACCCTGCGGCACTGGCGGACTATCGGCGGATGTCGGGCCTGCCTGTGTGCGCATCGGAAACGTTGGCGGGGCGGAACCAGTTCCTCGACATCCTCCGCGCCGATGCGGTCGACTACGTGATGCTCGACCTCGGCTGGTGCGGCGGGATCTCGGAGGCGAAGAAGATCGGCACGCTGGCCGAGACGTTCCAGCGCCCCGTCGCGCCGCATGACTGCACGGGGCCGGTGGTGTTCGCGGCCTCGACGCATCTTGCATTGAACCTGCCCAATGCGGTGTTCATGGAAAGCGTGCGCGCCTACTGGTCAGGCTGGTACCGCGATCTCGTCACCGCGCTGCCCGCCGTCGAGAATGGCATGGTGACGGTGCCGACAGGACCCGGACTTGGCCTCGCGCTGCAGCCCGATGTGCTCGCGCGCGGGGCCATCCGCATCACCAGGGAGAATGACCTGTGATCGACGATCCTCCGCTGCTCACCATCCGCCCGGGCTTCGCGCGGCCTTCCGCCGCGACGGTCGCGCGCTTCGCCGGCGTGCCCACCGGCAACCTCGCCGATGCGCTCGGCGGCCGCGGTGCGATGCGCCCGGCGATCAAGCCCGTCGTCGGCGCAGCCGAGCGTTTCGCGGGCGTTGCCGTCACCTGCTTTTGCGGGCCGGCCGACAATCTCGCGGTGATGGGCGCGCTGTCCATCGTCACGGCCGGCGACGTGATCGTCGCCGCGGCGGACGGGTTCATCGATGCGGCGATCTGCGGCGACGTCGTCGCCGGCATCGCGAAGAACCGCGGCGTCGTCGCGTTCGTCACCGACGGCGCGGTGCGTGACCGCGACGGGCTCGACCAGGTGGGCCTTCCGGTGTTCGCCGCTGCCGTCACGCCCGACAGCTGCGCCAAGTCGGGGCCAGGCCTCGTCGGGCTGCCCATCGTCTGCGGCGGCATCGCGGTTGCCTCGGGCGATATCGTGGTGGGCGACCGCGACGGCGTCGTCGTCATCCCCGCCGCGCGGATCGAGGCGGTGCTCGACAGCCTCGCGCGGGTGCAGGCGGCGGAAAGCGCGATCCTCGCCAAGGTGGCTGCTGGGCTGGCCGAGCCGCCTGCGATCGCGGCACTCGCCGCGCGGAACCTCATTCGTACCGTGGAATGACCGATGACCGGGATCGCCCTCCTCAACCCCGACTACCGCGCCGCACTGGGCGAATGCCCGGTCTGGGACGCGGCGCATGACCGCCTGCTGATCTGCGACATCATCGGCTGCGCGATCATCGCCTTCTCGCCCGAGGGTGCCGTGCTGAACACCTGGCATTTCCCCTCCGAGGTCGGCTCATTCGGCCTCTGCCGGTCTGGGCAATGGGTTGTCGCGCTGCGCGACCGGATCGTGATGTATGACTGGCGCGCGCGCCGCATCAGCGAGCTCTGCCGCCCTGGCCCTGAGCCCGGATATAACCGTTTCAATGACGGAAAAATCGGGCCCGATGGTGCCTTCTGGGTCGGCACGATGGATGACCGCAACCCCCGCCAGCCCACCGGCTCGCTCTACCGCGTCACGGCCGATGGCGCCTGGTTCCGCGTGACGGACGGGCTCTATACCGCCAACGGAATCGCGTGGTCGGCCGACGGGCGCACGATGATCACGTCCGATAGCGGCGCGCCCTGGATCGATGCGTGGGATCTCGATCCGGCAACGGGGATCGCCACGAACCGCAGGCGGATCGCAACACCCGATGGCGACGTGATCGGCCGCCCCGATGGTGCTGCGTTCGATATGGAGGGGACGTACTGGTCAGCCGGCGTGCGCGCGGGGCGGATCAACCGTTTCGCGACGGACGGCACGCTGATCGCCTCCGACCCCTTCCCCTGCCCCGGCGTCACCATGCCCTGCTTCGGCGGGCCCGGCCTGCGCACGCTCTACTGGACGAGCCTTCGCCACCCACTCGGCGCCGACAGCATCGGCGCGCACCCGCTGCTCGGCGCGGTGTTCGTGATGCCGAGCCCCGTGGCGGGCGTTCCCGTTCCCCTCTTCGCCGATTGAAGGACCGACAGCGATGACGACGAAACCCGTGCTGCTCACCGGTGCCTCGGGCGCGCTCGGCCGCCAGCTCACCCGCGCGCTGGCCGCCGAGGGGCTCACGCTCAGGCTCACCGACATCGTGCCGTTCCCCGACGCCCTGCCCACGAATGCAAGCTTCACCCAGGCCGACCTCGAGGACGGGGTGGCGATCCTCGGCCTCGCGGAAGGCTGCGGCACGATCCTGCATTTCGGCGGCGTCTCGGTCGAGAAGCCGTTCGAGACGGTGATCGGCCCCAACATCCGCGGCCTCTACCACGTCTACGAGGCGGCGCGGCGCGAGGGGGCGCGCGTCATATTTGCGTCATCGAACCATTCGATCGGCTTCCACGAGCGCGAGGAGACGCTGGATGCCGATTGCCAGTTCCGCCCCGACGGGTTCTACGGCCTCTCGAAAGCCTATGGCGAGCTGATGGGGCGGCTCTACTGGGACAAGCACGGGGTGGAGAACGTGAACCTCCGCATCGGCAGTTCGTTCCCTGAGCCGATCGATGCGCGCATGCTCGCGACCTGGCTCTCCTACGCCGATCTCTGCCGGCTCGTGCATCGCTGCACGGTCGCGGAGGCGACGGGCCATGCCGTGATCTGGGGTGCGTCGGACAACAGCCGCACCTGGTGGCGAAAGGATCACCGCGGCCGCATCGGCTGGGCGCCGGCCGACACGGCGGATGTGTTCGCGGGCCAGCTCGCGGGCAAGGTGAGCGGCAACCCGGTGACGGAGCGCTATCAGGGCGGCGGGTTCTGCGCCATGGCGTATTCGCGGAAAGCCCCCTCGCCCGCCGATCCACTCGCCGACTGAACGGAACCGATATGACGCCGCGGCACGAGGCCGAGCGCCTCGCGCCGCGCCCAGCGCCTGACGAGCAGCACGGCGACAACGCCGAGCCCGACGACGAACCCCACCCACACGCCATAGGCGCCCCAGCCCGCGAGGAAGGCGAGCGCAGCACCCGTCGGCAGGCCGAACACCCAGTAGCCGAGGCCTGCGAAGATCATCGGCACGCGCGTGTCCTTGAGCCCGCGCAGCGCACCCGCGGCGATGGTCTGCGCGCCGTCCGCCACCTGGAACAGCCCGGCGAGGCCGAGCAGCGTCACGGCATAAGCCGCGACTTCCGGCGCGCCCTCGATGCGCAGGTCAAGGAAGCCCAGGACGAAGATGTGCGGCACGGTCAGGAACAGCGCCGCCATCCCCGCCATGAAGCCGACGCCCATGCCGAGCGCGACCCAGCCTGCACGGCCGACGCCGCCCGCATCGCCCGCGCCCGCGGCAAGGCCAACACGCACCGTCGCTGCCTGGCCAAGCCCCATCGGCACCATGAAAGTGACAGAGGCGATCTGGATGGCGATGGCATGGGCGGCAAGCTCGCGCGCGCTGATCAGCCCGATCAGGAACACCGCGGCGTTGAACACCGTCACCTCGAAGCCGAGCGCGCCGGCGATGGGCGTGCCGATGCGCGCGAGCTCGGAAAGCCGCCGCCAGTGCGGCCGCCAGAACCGGCCGAGGATGGCATAGCGGCGGAACGGCGCGCCGCGCATGCAGATCACGGTCAGCGCCGTGCACATCAGGATGGCCGAGAGCGACGAGGAGATGCCCGCGCCGACGAGCCCGAGCGCCGGTGCGCCGAGGTTGCCGAACATCAGCACCCAGTTCGAGAAGGCGTTGAACACGATGCCCGCGAGCGAGACGAGCAGCGCCGGCCGCGGCCGTTCGAGCGCCGCGGTGAAGCCCCGCAGCACCATGAACCACAGGAAGGGGATCAGCCCCCACATCATCGCCCGCACATAGGCCCCGGCATCGGCGGCAAGCGCGGGTTGCTGGCCGAGCAGCAGCAGGATCGGCTCGGCGAACCACAGCGCCACCATCACCGGCAGCATCGCGAGTGCCACGAGCCAGCAGCCCATGCGGAAGGCGCGGCGGACCTCGGCCAGCGCATGGCGGCGGCGGCCGAGTGCCTGTGCCATCACCGGCGAGGGCGCCATCGCGAGGCCGAGGCCGATCACGAAGAAGGCGTAGTAGAGGTTCGCGCCGAGCACGCCGCCGGCGAGCGCCGTCGGCCCGAGCCAGCCCATCATCACCACGTCGGTCGTGGTGATGGCGATCTGCGCCAGGTTGGTCAGCACGATCGGCCAGGCGAGGGTGGCCATCGCGCCAATCTCGCCGATCACGTCATGCCGGCTCGTTGGCCGTGCCGTGCGGTCCTCCATCCGCGCGCTCTACGCCGAGGGGGCGGGGAATGCCAGGAAAAGAGGCGCAGGGGTGGGTTGCCTCACTCCTTCCTGACGGCCAGCATGCGGCGATGGCAGAGCCGACACCCCCCTGGTACGACGATCTTCCCGCAAGCTTGGCGGAGGCCTGGGCGCTGCTTGTCCGCGGTGCGGCGGATCGGAAGCATCCGTTCCACACACCTGCGGTGGCAACGATCGGAGCCGATGGCGGGCCGCATGTGCGCACGGTGGTGCTGCGCGGCGCCTCGCCGCCGGCACGGCGGCTTCGCTTCCACACCGATGCGCGCAGCGCCAAGGCAACGGAGCTGAGGGCAAGGCCGCGCATCGCCGTGCACGCCTATGATCCGGGCGGCAAGATCCAGCTTCGCCTCGCCGGTACGGCAACGCTGCACACGAATGATGACGTGGCGAACGCTGCCTGGAAAGCGACGAAGCCCCTCAGCCGCGCCTGCTATCGGGTCGCCACGGCACCCGGCTCGCATGCGTCCGACCCCGTTGCGGCGCTCGCAGAGATCGGCGATGGCGACGAGGCGGGGCGCGCGGCGTTCATCGCCGTCACCGTCACGGTGGTCCGGATGGAGTGGCTCTACCTTGCCGCCGCAGGCCACCGCCGCGCGCTGTTCGACTGGTCGTCAGGCTCGCTCCGGGCGAACTGGCTCGTACCGTGACGGACCGACATCGAAACGACACGCAACCGACATGGACAGGCGGGGCGCCGCGCGGTATCGCGCCATCGGGCAAGGGAGAGGCTGATGGCGATAATCCTGGGTGTCGGGCTTTCGACCGAGAGTGCTGCCGGCGACATCGCCGGGCTGGATGCGGAGCTCGGCCGGTTCGCCGAGGCTGGGTGCGACATCGCGGAACTGTCGCTGCAGAACATGTTCGTGGTCGCCGGCGGGCGGCTGAACCTGCCGGAGTTGCGCGCGATCGAGGCGGTGACGCGGCGCCACCCTCTCCGCTACACCGCGCACGGCCCGCTCGGCACCAATTTCATGGACGAGGCGCATATCGAGCTTCACCGCGCCGTGTGCCGCGCGATGATCGAGGCGGCTGGCGCGCTCGGCGCGATCCGCCTCGTGATCCATGGCGGGGTATGGTCCGCGCCGCTGGCTGACGCCGAGCTTGCGCGGCTGAAGCGCCTCGAGGTCGAGAGTCTCGCGGGGCTCGCCGATCATGCCGCGCGGCATGGCGTGACGCTGGCGCTCGAGAACCTGCCGCCGCTGCCCTCGATCCCGCACACGCATGATGCCTTCGCGCTCGCGGCCCAGGTGGCGGCGGTGAATCATCCGGCGGTAGGGGCGACGCTCGACATCGGGCATGCGTACATGATGGCGACGCTGCGCCAGCAGGATCTGGGCGAGACGCTGGCGGCGATGGCGCCGCACATCGTGCACATCCACCTGCAGGACCAGTTCGGCCGCCTCGACACGGTGCGGACCTGGGGCAAGGCCGAGAAGCTCGCCTACGGCACCGGCGACATCCACGCCCCGCCCGGCTGGGGCGACACGCCGTTCGACACGCTGTTGCCGGCACTGGCGCTCAAGCGGGACACGACGATGATCATGGAGCTGGCCGGCCACTTCATGCACCACGCGGCGGATGCGGTGGCCGAGACGAAGCGCCTGGCGGGGCTGATCCCCGTCTGACACACGCCCCACGACTGGGCCGGCCAGGTTGTGCGGCGATGCTGCGACAAAGCCCGCTGCGGCCGTGCCGCTGGTTGGGGCGCCAGGATTCGAACCTGGGAATGGCGGATTCAAAGTCCGCTGCCTTACCGCTTGGCGACGCCCCATCCGGGTGCTGGCCTATAGGCTGACAGACCCGTTTCGGTAAAGCCCGCCGCCCCAGGCGAACCAGGCGGGCTCAGCCTGAGCGAGGCGGGCAGCGCCGGCTTCGGCCTCGGCGACCGTGGCGAACAAGGCGAAGCAGGTTGGCCCTGAACCGCTCATCCGCGCGAGCAGGGCGCCGGGGAGCGAGGCGCAGGCGGCACGCACGACGGCGACGGGTGGGCAGAGGGCGGTGGCGGCGGCCTCGAGTCCGTTCGTCGTCGTGCCGAGCCAGGCGGCGAGCGTGGCGGCATCGGCGAAGCGGTCGGGCATCGCCGCGGGGGCTCCGAAGGCGCCCCCGCGCGCGGCGAACACGGCGGGCGTGGCGAGCGGCAGGCGCGGGTTGGCGATGACGAGGCCGAGGCCCGGCGGCAGAGCGGGCGCAGCACCCAGCACCTCGCCGATGCCCCTCATGCTGGCAGGTGCGGAGGCGAGGCAGACGGGAACGTCGGCGCCGAGGCGAAGCGGGTCGCACGCGATGGGCGTGGCCCAGAGGCGCGAGAGAAGCCTGAGCGCGGCGGCAGCATCGGCAGAGCCGCCGCCGAGGCCAGCGGCGACGGGGATGCGCTTGTCGAGCGTGAGTGCGGCGCCATGGCCGGGGGCAAGGGCGCGCGCGGCGCGGAGGACGAGGTTGTCGTCGCCACCCCCGGCCGCGTCGGCAAAGGGACCGGTGACGGAGAGGGAGAGCGTGTCGGCCAGCGTGGCCGACAGCGTGTCCGTGAGGCCGGCAAATACGGCCAGGCTGTCGAGCAGGTGGTACCCGTCGTCCCTGCGGCCGGTGACGTGCAGGAACAGGTTCAGCTTGGCGGGCGCGGCCTCCGAAAGAGCGCCGGCTTCAGCGCGTGGTGGTGGCAGGGGCCTGTCCCGGTGCGTTGCCAGAGCCTGTTGCGACGGGGCCTGCTGCGACGGACGCGGGCGGGATCGGAAGCCCGTCGCGCAGCTTCACCTCGATCCGCCCGATCTCGATCGGCTCGGGGCCGAGGTTCAGCGCCCGGCGCCACTGGAAGCGTGCTTCCGCCTGGCGGCCGACGGCCCAGTAGGCATCGCCCAGGTGGTCGTTGATCACGCTGTCGCGCGGCTCGAGCTCGACCGCGCGTTCGAGCCAGCGCACGGCGCCGCGATAGTCGCCGATGCGGAACAGCACCCACCCCAGGCTGTCGACGATGTGCCCGTCATGCGGGCGAAGCTCGACCGCGCGCTCGATCATTGCCCGCGCGCGGGACAGCTCCCTGCCCTGCTCGACCCACGAGTAGCCGAGGTAGTTCAGCACGTAGGGCTGGTCGGGCGAGAGGTCGAGCGCGGTGAGGAAATCCCGCTCGGCCCGCGGCCAGTCCTTCGCGCGTTCATTGGCGATGCCGCGGGCGTAGTAGAGCGTCCATTGCCGCCGCTCTGGCGGGCCGAGGCGGGCGACGGCGCGGTCATAGGCGCGCGCGGCTTCGGGGAAGCGAGACCGGGTGCGCAGGATGTCGCCCATGCGGGCGAGCGGCTCTGGCCGCGCCGGATCGGCGGCGGCGAGGCTCTCGAGGGCGGCGAGGGCGGCGTCGGTGCGGTCAAGCCGGTCGAGCAGCACGGCGGCGCGAAGCTGTGCCATCGGCGCGTATGGGCTGCCGCCGCTGACGGCGCCGAGCACGACCTGGGCTGCCTCGAAGCGACGATCGTTCTCGAGCAGGTCGGCGAGCAGGACGGTCGCCGGCCCGAAATCAGGGCGGAGTGCCAGGGCCAAGCGGAGCAGCAGCATGGCGAACTCGCTCGCCTCCTGCTGGCGGAGCGCGCCCGCGAGGCCGAGCAGCGCTTCCGCCATGCCGTCACGCGCATCGCGCACGGAGCGGCGGGCAAGGTCGCCCTTGATGCGGGCCTCGACCATCGCGACGTCGTCGCTCGTGGCCGAGAGCTCGGCGAGAAGGCGCCCTGCCGCCTCCTGCCGCCCCTGCCGCGCCTCGAAGCCGGCGACGATCTCGGCCAGCCGAAGGCTCTGCCCCCCGCCTTCGGAGAGGGCGAGGCGAAAGTAGCGGTCAGCCTCGGCGGGCCGGCCGGCGAGGTCGGCGATCAGCCCGGCATGCAGCGCGAAGGTGCCGCGGAAGCGAACGCCTTCGGTGAGCGGGCGGAGGGTGGCGAGTGCGGCGTCACCCTGATTGCGGCCAAGCTGTGCCCAGGCGAGCAGCAGCGGTTGCAGCAGCTGTCCGGCCCCCTCGCGGGAAAGGGTGCGGAGCCTAGTCTCGACGCGATCGAACCGGCCTGCATTCGCGTCCGCCACAGCGACGTCGAGATTGGCGATCAGCGCCTGCGGGTCACGCTGCAGCACGCGACGGGCAAGCGGTGTCGCGTCACGCCCATCGGCGAGGGTGGCGAGGAAGGCGCGCTGCAGGAGCTCCGGGTTGTTCGGATCCGCGGCGAGCGCGCGGGAGAACTGGTCGGCGGCAACCGCGGTGTCCATCTCGCTCGCGGCCAGGCGGCCGGCGAGGTAGGCGCCGAACATGCCCGTGGGGCGGAACTGCCCGACGCGGACGGTGGGCGGATCGGTCGCGGGCGCCTGGGCAACGCCGGAGGCACAGGCGGCGAGAAGCGCGAGCGGCAGGATGGCGAAGCGACGCAGCCCGCGCCGCGTCGCCTCGCGGCCAGCCTGGTCATCGTTGCGGCGCTGCGTCATCACGCTCACCCTAGCGCAGCGTTTTGCGCGCTGCCACAGGCTCGGCGTGCGATTGCCTCACATCGTCCCGTAGACAGGTCCCCCGCCGCCCGCGCATGGCAAACAGCGGTCGGCCGGCACCTTGCATCACATCGTCCCGTAGACAGGTCCCCCGCCGCCCGCGCATGGCAAACAGCGGTCGGGCAGCACCTCGCATCACATCGTCCCGTAGACAGGTCCCCCGCCGCCCGCGCATGGCAAACAGCGGTCGGGCAGCACCTCGCATCACATCGTCCCGTAGACAGGTCCCCCGCCGCCCTCCGGCGTCACCCAGTTGATGTTCTGGGTGGGGTCCTTGATGTCGCAGGTTTTGCAGTGCACGCAGTTCTGCGCGTTGATCACCAGCGCGGGCTTGCCCTCCTCGGCGCCGACGATCTCGTAGACGCCGGCCGGGCAATAGCGTGTCTCGGGGCTGCGGAACCGCTCCCAGTTCACCGCCACCGCGCGCGAAGGGTCGGCCAGCTTGAGGTGGCCCGGCTGGTCCTCCTCGTGGTTCGTGTTCGAGAGGAACACCGAGGAGAGGCGATCGAAGGTCAGCACGCCGTCGGGCCGGGGGTAGGCGATCGGGGTCGCCTCCGCCGCAGGCGTCAGGCTCTCGTGGTCCTTGTGGTGCTTGAAGGTCCACGGCGCGCGGCCGCGCAGCACGTAGGTGTCTAGCCCGGAATAGGCGAGGCCGCCCCAGAGGCCCCAGCGGGCGAAGGCAGGGCGGATGTTGCGCGAGGCCTTGAGCTCCGGCCACACCCAGGAGGCTTCGAGGGCGCGTGGATAGGCCTCGAGCGTCGCGGGCCGATCATCCGCGCCGAGTGCTGCGACCACCGCCTCGGCCGCCAGCATGCCCGACTTCATCGCCGTATGCGTGCCCTTGATCTTGGGCACGTTGAGGAAGCCCGCGCCGCACCCGATCAGCGCGCCGCCGGGGAACACCAGGCGGGGGATCGCCTGAAGCCCTCCTTCGTTCAGCGCCCGCGCGCCATAGCCGACGCGCCTGGCGCCCTTGAAGTAGTCGGCCATCGCAGGGTGGGTCTTGAAGCGCTGCATCTCGTCGAACGGCGAGAGATACGGGTTCGGATAGTCGAGCCCGATGACGAAGCCGAAGCTCATCAGGTTCTCGCCCCAGTGGTAGAGGAACGAGCCGCCATAGGTGTCGGACTTGAGCGGCCAGCCGATCGAGTGCAGCGCGAGGCCGGGGTTGTGCCGGCCGGCCGGCACCTCCCAGAGCTCCTTGATCCCGATGGCGTAGGTCTGCGGGGCGTTCGGGTCACGCAGCCCGAACTGGAGCTCGAGCGACTTGGTCAGCGACCCGCGGCAGCCCTCGGCGAACAGCGTGTAGGGCGCGCGAAGCTCCATGCCCGGCTGCCAGTCGGGCTTGCGGGAACCGTCCCTGGCGATGCCCTGCTCGCCGGTCGCGACGCCGACGACGCGGCCCTCCTCGATCAGTATCTCGGCCGCGGCAAAGCCAGGATAGATCTCGACGCCGAGCGCCTCCGCCTGCTGGCCGAGCCAGCGGCAGAGCGAGCCGAGCGAGATGATCCAGTTGCCGTCATTGTGCATCTGCGGCGGTGTCGGCAGGCGGAAGGCGCGCTTCTCGGTCAGGAACAGGAACCAGTCGTCACCCGCCTTCGTCGTCAGCGGCGCGCCGAGGGCCTGCCAGTCGGGCAGCAATTCATCGAGGGCGCGCGGTTCCAGCACCGCGCCGGACAGGATGTGGGCGCCGACCTCGGAGCCCTTCTCCAGCACGCACACGCTGATCTCCCGCCCCTCGGCGGCGGCGGCCTGCTTGGCGCGGATGGCGGCGGCAAGGCCCGATGGCCCCGCACCGACGATCACCAGGTCATACTCCATCGCCTCGCGGTCCATCGCGCTCCCCTGGCTTGCTCCGCCCTCCTGACACATAGGGCCATCGCACCGCTTGCGCGAGGGCACGGGATCGCGGCTTGCTGCACGGATGGATGAGGACCTTCAGAGGGACCTGGTCGCGGCACTGATGCTCCAGCACGCCTGGGGCGCGGACGAGGCGCTGGCCGATACGCCGCAGGACCGCCGCGCCAGCGACAGGCGCAGCGCAGCCTTGCCGCCCGCGCCGGCCATGGCGGCGGAGGAGCGGCCG
>NZ_JALHPR010000048.1 GCF_022842375.1 Elioraea sp.
CACCCCCTCCGCCAGCGGTCTATCGAAGCGCGCTCTCCGGTGGAACTGAGACGGCTCTTAGCCGCAGGTTTCCCGCGGTTCTCGCCATAGCCCTGGTGACTGTAGCGCGCCGAATGGTTTTTCCCTGAAGCGCCACATGGTTCTTCCCGCGCAAAAGCAGCGCCGGCGCCCTGGCGAGAGACGGCATTCCTCTGTGATCGGAGATTATCCCCATCCCCGGCATCATGTTCCTAACCGTGAGCAGCACTAGGCGGACCTGGCTGAAGGGCGCCTTCAGCGTACCTTGAGGCACCGGGCGCGACCTGCTGAGCCCCCGAGCTGGCAGCTGCCGCAGAGGATAGGTGCCGGCGCAAAGAAGCGGAAACCGCGGCCCGGAACACCATTGCTTCATCTCCTCCGCGATGCGCGGGAGCGACGAGAAGCGATGAGCAGCTCGCGGACAGGCTTCGACGAGCTGCCGCCGCCGACTGAGTACACCGTCTGCACCGCCTCGACCTGGAAGCTGCGGAAGGTGCGCCTGACCTCCGGCGTGTCGTTCAGCGATAGGATGAAGCCGCCCTGCAGGCCGCCGAGCACCGCAGCCAACGCGTCGAAGTCTTCTCGGCCGAAGCCTTGGCCGTAGTCGCCCTCGCTGCCCCAATAGGGCGGGTCAAGATAGAACAGAGCGCCAGGCCGGTCGTACTTTGCGATGCAGGCCTGCCAGGGCAGACACTCGATCACGACGCCTGCGAGCCGGCAGTGCACCTCCTCGAGGAGCGGCACGACCTTGGTGACGTCGAAACGCGCGCCGGTCGCGTAGCTGACGCCGAATGATCGGCCTGTCACCTTTCCGCCGAACCCGCAGCGCTGGAGGTAGAGGAAGCGGGCGCTGCGCTCCAGGTCGGTCATGGTGTCTGGCGGGGTGGCCATGAGCCGCTCGAAGTCAGCACGCGTGGTGAGCTGCCAGCGCAGCATCTCCAGGAAGGCTTGGTAGTGCCGCTGCAGCACCCTGAACAGCGTGGCCACGTCCCGGCTCAGGTCGTTGATCACCTCAGCCGGGGGTGCATTTCGCCTGCGCAGGAATACGCCGCCCATCCCGAGGAAGGGTTCGCAGTAGAGCTCGTGTGGGACAGCCTCGATCCGCTCAACGATCCTCTCGGCGAGACGGCGCTTGCCGCCAATCCAGGGTGCGACAGGGCGAACAGGTGCAACGGCGCGCATGGACGCCATGGGATGACCTCGATAGCCTGATCCCGCCCCTGCAGGGGTGGCGGGATGGCCGCAAGCGGCCGATTGTGGTCATGAGGGCGCTACCCCTCGGCTCGGGGCGCGCCAACGCCCCGTCCCCCGCCGGCCGACGCCGGCGACGAAAGTCAGCTCGCGGGCGGTGCGATCGGTGCGTCGAAGAGGGTGACGGTGTCGCCTGTATTCTGCGCCACGAAGACCATCTCCCCGCCATCTGAGGCGCTGATGATCACCGAATCACCTGGGTGAAGCAGGTGGGCGAGGCGATTGAAGAACCCCGGCTCACGAATAGACTGCACCCCCATCTCAGGCTTGTAGAGCCAGAGCGTGAAACCGCTGGCGTAGGCGAGGACTGATAAACGCTGAACGTCGGCCTTCATGCCGTCACTTCCACTTCAACATCGAGGTCGCCGGGCTGGATTGTGATGGGCACGCCGGCCTGGATGTTCACGGCGGCATTGAGCGATCCAACCCACCGGCATTCCCCGCCGGTCTGTGCCGTGAACAGGCCGCCATGCGTGAAGGCGCCTTGCGTGACGGTGAAGCCGGTGAACGTGGCGGCGCTGTCGTTCGTTCCGACCGGCCCTGAGGGCGTCACAATGACCGGCACGCGGGCATAGCCGGTGCCTGAGGTGCTGGCCTCCCCCACCAGGCCGGCGGGGTTCTGGCCTGTGCCGAGGCCAAGCCAATAGGTTCCGGCAAGGGCGGCCATCGCGAAGGTTGCGCCGGCGGTGGTGAGGTTCGATGCCATCTTGTCAGCCTCCCGAGGCGCGGTTGAGCGCGATGACGTAGAGGGGCCCCTGTTCGGTCACTTCGGTGACGACGTAGGACAGCAGAGAGCCGCCGGCGACGGCGCGCGGGCGGATGCCCGGATCGGTGCGGACGCCTTCGGCGTAGGTCAGCAGCAGCGACGCGTCAGGGCTCACGATGACCATGCCCGCGTCACCTGGCTTCACGTCCGCCGTGAAGGCGAGCGTTGCCTCAACACCGCCTGGAATGGTCCAAGGGATGCCGGCAAGAGGGGTGGCGATCGTCCATTTCTCCACGGGCCTGGCTCCTAGATCTCGACCGGAACGCCGCTCTCATGCTGCGCGACCATCAGCACAGGATCGGCACTCAAGAGGTCCTCATACGCATCGGTGATCGTGAGGGTTCCGCCGGTCGGATCGGCGAAGCTCACGTTCTGCAGAAGGCCACGCGGCGGGGTGGTGCCGTTGGCGAAGCTCGACTGCTGATAGGCGGCGAACTGTGTGAGCCGCGAAATGCTGGTGAGGCCCGACACAGTGAGGTCGCACGTCACATAGCGGGTCGTTGCCACCTGCGAATTGTCGAACGCGCCAACGGCCGAGATGCTCCCGGCGCCGGTGAGCGCGAACCCATGCGCACCCTGCCGGCGCAGTGGGAACCCACCGGGGCTGACCAGGGTCGCGCGCAGCGTCGTTGCGTTGATGCGCACGGCGCGGCAGAGGCGCGGTTGATCCGGGCTCTGCGCCGTCGCACCGTTCCACCCTGCGATGCGCAGCGCCAGGCCTTCGGTGGCGCGCCTGGCGGTCGATCGCATCACGTGCTGATTGTCGCCCGAGCTCTCGAGATACTGGTCAATCGGGATCCAGCCCATGGGGTAGATCGGCCGCAGAACGAACGGGAGACGCGGCAGGCCTGCGACCGGTTCGCCATAGCCTGCGAGCGCATCCATGATGCGGCGGATGCTGCCAAGGTTGCCGCCACCGGAGCCGCGCGAGGCATTGCACACCGGCAGGATGTAGAACGCGCCGAAGCTCGGGGCGCAGTCGTCGAAAATCTTCTGGTAGGCGGCCACGATCGCGTCGCGGTAGCCGTTGAAGAAGAACCCGCCGTCGTTGTCGTCCTGCGTGTTGCAGTAGTGAATGAGAACGTGCATCCGCGCCGCGTTCCCTTCGGCGAGGATGTAGTCACGCAGGGGGCCGCCGTGCGTGTCATAGGCGGCGCCGGCACGGTTCCACCAGGCGTCCGATGCGCCGCTCCAGTCGATGAAATTGGTTCCGCTGACCATCGAGTAGGCCGGCGGGCTGCCACCGTTCGACAGGGCGCGGACGTTCACCGTCACGCCCGGCAGGTATTGTTGCAGGCGCGAAAGCAGCCGGGCCTGCCCGGTCACGCTCAAGCCGGGCTCGCTCGTCTCGCCTGATCCGCCCCACATGATGCCTTGGCTCTGCGCCCATGTGGTCGTGCTTAAGAGCTGATAGCGAAACACCCTCAGACCCTCCCGAGCATGCGGTCGAGGTTGTCGCCGATCGGCGCGTCCGTGGTGGGCGGCGCATAGTCGGCCGCGAACGCGAACAGCTCGAAGTTGCCGATCCCTCCGGCTGCAGCCGTGTACCAGTCGCGATTGATCATCGCGCTAGGCGAGCCGTTGCCCGCAACCGCGCGCGCTGCCGTGGCAGCCTGCGTCAAGCTCGGGTAAGGCCCTGTGCCCTTGGTCTTCACGAACAGGCGCGTGATGTTGTCGGACGTGCCCGGCGTAGTGCGGTCATCGTTCAACACGAGGGCCAGGGCGATCGGCTCGTTAGCCGTGATCGCGCCGGGTATCGTCTGTGCACTGACCGCGGTGCTGTCGGCGCGCCAGAAGCGCAGTTGCCCGCCGCTGTTCACATCGAGGCCATAGCCGCGCCGCTCGTTCTGGAACGTGTTGTTCAACGTGCCGACGCCGAACAGGCGCGTGCGCCAGGTCGGCACCAAGGCGAACCTGACGAGCATGTAGACCATCAGCAGCGGCGAACCGGATTCGATGCGCGTCGGCAGGGTGCCGGCCCCGGTGGGGAAGCCGAACCATTTCCCGTTCGTGGTGTCGCCGGTGCCGGTGGAACCCGCGAAGGTGACCACGCTCGCGGCCTGGCTGTGCGTCGGGCGGTTGGCGAGGGTGCCTTGCGTGACGGTGCCGGCGAGGCTCTGGCCGCTCGTCCACGAGCTCACGTCCGCGTCGGCGGTCGTGATGGTCGCGGGCCTGTCGGCGCGGTGATCGTGCCGGCCCGTGTTCAACACGAGCTCGCCGCCTGGTGCGGCGTTCGCGAGGATCGCAAGCCGGCTGCCAACGCGCCAGGAAATGCTTGTTAGTTGCGCGCCAGGCGGCGGGGGTGGCGGGGGAGGAGGTGGAACAGGGCTGGATGGCCCGGCGAGCGAGATGCGCCCCACACCTACACCGCGAGCAGCGATCGGTGGCCGGATCCCTCGCCTGATCTGTCCAGGTGTGCGTGCCATGCAGCTCCTCTGCACCGACACTCTCCCAAGGCTGCGATGGCGCTCAGGCTGATCAGCGTCAGCCTTGCAGCATTCGCGCATCAGGATCGTAGGCGAGGAGCTCGGCGACGCGTGCGTCGCTCCAGCTCATCGCGGCCGCCGCGCCAAGGACACGCGCGTCGTCATTCCAGAGCCATCGTGCCGCCTCCCACAGCAGGCGGTCACGCACAGGCAGTGTCGCGACGATGGTGCTGAGGTCAACCGCTTCCTGCTCCGTCATGCGCTCGATCAGCGTGGAGCGCAGCACGCGCCACCTTCCAGCCTCTCGGCCAGTCGCCTGCCGCCACGCGGCGAGGTATGGGCCGAAGGCATCCAGGTCGACCGGTGTGCTTCCGGCGTCTCTCTCCTCGAACCCCACCTCTCCATCCCAGTGCAGCGCACGCACCCCCGAGGGCAGCGTCACGGCGCACGCCGCGCCGACGCCGTCGACGACCACCATGCCATCAGCGGAGACAGAGACGCGCATCGCTGCCTCCTCAGGTCTTGATCACGGAGTTGACGACCGCAGTGGGCTGCACATTCGGATGGGCTTCGCCGCCCCCCGCGGCGTCTATCGTTAGCCCATGGGTATGCGCTCCGGCAGACGAGGTCACGGGCTGCGTCGGTGATAGAGCGCCAGCATTGTCGCCGCTGGTGGTAGTGCTGCCGAAAGTAGGATCGAAATAGGGGCCGAGGACCGTGTGCGTGTGAGCGCCGGCGCTGGCAGCCGTCCCCGTGTGCGTGTGCGACGGGATCTGCGGCGTCCCGAGCGTGTGCCTGTCGGAGCCACCAGCACCGCCGAGTACCTGCCCGTTCAGCCCTGGGTTCCCCGTGCCCGTGTTCGTAAGGCGCCCCGCAGCCGTGCCACCCATGTTGTCTCGCCCGGCCCGCACGCGGCCGCGCAGGTCAGGCAGGTTGAACGTCGTCGATCCATCGCCGGCGCCCCAGGTGGTGCCGATCGCCGCGAACAGCGCCGCTTGCGCCGTGCGGCTGACTGGCGAGCCATCGCAAAGGAGCCATCCGGTCGGTGGCGTGGCACCCGCAAAGTCCATGATGAACCCAGCCGGGATGGCTGCGCCCGACGCGAGCTTGCTTGCCGGGATCGATCCATCGGCGAGTTGGGTGCCGGGAATGTTCGCTGGCAAGTCGGAGATCACCAGGCTGCTCTTCGTCGCGAGCGCGCCAAGGCCGAGCGTGGTGCGTGCGCCGCCGGGCGTTCCGGTGGAGCCGAGCGTGTCTCGGATGACATCGAGCACCGCGTTGAGAGCGGTCCTGAAACCGCCTTGCGTGACGCCTGAGCCGGTGAGGTCGTTGTTCGGCGGAAGCGTGGCCATAAGTCCTCCTCAGTATCCGAAGATCGAAGCATCAACGGTCGCGGCCACCCCTGTGCCAGTCGCATCGAGCGCCTGCACGAGAGGGCCAAGCACCTGGTCCTTGTCGATCAGGAGCGCAGTGCGTGCCGTCGTGCCGCCCTGGAGCGTGAGCTGCACCGCGCCGATCGCCGCGTAGGTCTTGGTGATCGGCAGCCGCGTTCCAGCCGCCGCGATCGACACGTCGGCGAGCTGCTCGACGATCGATTTCGCATCGAGAATGGCGCGCAGGCGGCGGATCCTGCCGCGTGTCGCCCCTGCACCGATCTCAACACGGATCTCGAACGCGCCTTCCGAGGCCGCCGCTACTCCCGGCCAGGCTGTCCAGGATGCGCCGCCCGTGCCCCACATCGGATCAGCATCCGCGGTCCAGAGTGCGGCCCCATCATCCGTCCAGATGGGGGCCGTCTTGCGCCAGAGCAGCCGCGCCCCATCCCCCTCGAACTCGGCCTCGATGAGAACGCGCGCATCCGACGGCGGCGACGAGAAGGAAACCGTGTCTTCGTAGGCCATCGCTGACCACGCGTCCGGCGGCCACATCGCGCCGCTGGTGCTGTGCCACATCGCGGCCGCGTCGTCCGGCCACATGGGGGCGGAGCCGTCGAGCGTCGCGACCAGGTCGCCACCAACCACCTCGGCCGAGACGCGCGTGCCTGGCCAGGTGAGCGCACGATAGTTTATGGCGGCCGCCGCGTTCTCCGGCACCGGGTCGCCCAGCCCGACGATGATCCTGGCGGCCTCGAGGCTTTCGTTGCCGCTGGTGTCGATCGCCTTGATCAGGATCGTGACGTCGCCGGCGATGCTCGTAGGCAGCGTAAACGGACTCGAGGTCAGCAGCCCACCATGGGCGGGAACAGCCCGCTCCCATTCGACCGAGGCGCCTGCGGCCCACCTGATGATGTATCCAGCCAGGTCGAGATCCTGCACCGCCAACCAGTCAACGTCGCGGCCGGCGATCGCGAAGCCCTGGACATCGGATGGCGCTGCGGCCTTCCCGAGAACCTGGTGCATGGTGCTGGCTGACCACGCGCTGGCGGCACCGACGCGCGTCGTCGCGCGGACCTGCAGCTCGTAGACCGCCTCGTCTTCAACGGGGCTGGCGTAGAGGGTGGTCCGCACACCTTCGGCCGCGGGCCCGATCTGCCACGGCTCCGCGCTCTCCGAGCGGCGCCATCGCAGCTGCATGAACCCGAAGAACGGCTCGTCGCGTGCAGCGACGCCGACGGCGATGCGGCTGATGATCGACCCATCGCCGCCACGGATGAGAGCACGCGTGCCAGAGTAGACCTCGTCGATCGCCGGCACGAGCGGCGGCGTGCCGGGCGGCGGGAACGGCAGCGTCATGCCCGGATCGAACGGCGGTATGACGCCACCGGCATCCGCCGCGTGAACATCCGGCGCAGCATCGACGAGCGTCAGCCGCGCGGTGAGGTCCGGGCCCGGCTGGATCTGCTTGACGAGCAGGAGAGCACTTTCGCGGCCCGCCTCGCCGAACTGCACCAGGTCGCCGATCGCAGGAGCATCCAACAGCGGGATCGGCACTGCTAGCACGAGGCGTCGCGTCAGGCCCTCGGCGTCGATCTCCGGCACCACGGAGTAGACATGGCCGGTAGCGTCGGACCGCCTGACGCGCACGGTGTAGAGGCGGTCCGCTCTGACCTCCATCGCTGCATCGATCGTGACGGCGACGACATCGCCGCTCTCTTCCTCGAGCTCGGCGACGCGGCCCCAACCGATACCCCACAGCGGCACGTCGTGAGCAACGCGCACCAGATCACCGCGTGTGGCGATGAGGTGCTCGACGTCGCAGGAGATCTCGTAGGTCTCCGGCCTCAGCTGCGCGACGGCGAGGTGGTAGCGCCCCTCGCGCCATCCCTGCGCGCGTCTGGTGCAGCCCCACATCTCCAGCGTCTCGAGCCGCTGCGCGGTGTTCTCGTCGAAGCCGTCGGCGTAGACGATCACCTCTTGCTGCTGCCATTCCCGCTCGGGCTCGATGTACCGGACACGAACCCCCTGCGCGCGATCGGGGAAGAGCTTCCGGCCGCTGAAGTTCCAGCTGTTCCGCGGCGTGAAGTGCTGGATCGGCACGATCTGCGGGATGTCTCGCACGATGGAGAACCGGCCATCGCGCATGCCGAAGGCAGCACGTCCGGAAGCAGCGATGTCGCGCAGCAGCTCGAAGACGGTGGTCTCGGCATCGACGACTGCGTCGAAGGTCCACCGCGGTGCCACGCCATCCGGAGCCGCAGCGTCGCAGTCAGCTGCCCAATCCACGAACGCCTGGAGGTCGATGCGGTCATCCGAGATCGGCCGGGGGTTCGCAGTACCGCGCAGCACCTCGAGGTAGGCCCAGGCATGGTTGCGCGTCGGCTGCCTGACCCACTCTGCCCCGTTCCAGACCGGCAGGAGGGCCTGCGCCACGGCGCTGAATTGATCCACCACACCCGAGAGCTGGTCCGTCGCCTTGATGCGCATCGCGACGATGCATCGGCCTGACCTGCGCAGGGGATAGTCAGGCTGGATCGAGCGCACGGCGGTGACGAACATCTCGTCGCGCACCGTGGCGCTGGTCGTGTCCGGCGTCAGCCTGGTGAAGCGCAGGGCGTGGCGGCCTGGCGTCGGGAAGACGATGCGCACGCCTTGCCGAACGGTGGACGTCGTCGCGGCGGTGACGGTCGTCTCACCGGCGCTGACCCACTCGCCATCAGGCAGAAGCCGCCATTCCGTGCGGAACGTCACGCTGCGGTTCTGCTGCGAACCATCGCCGCCGAAGGTAAGCAGGCCACCGAAGGCCACGTCGATCGTCGTCTCTGCCGCCGCGTCGCGGGTTTCCAGGATCTGCGGGCCGCCGGCTTCTGTGATCTTGAGCGAGTACTCGTCCTGCCGGATGGTGCGGCTGTAGAGCGTCGCGGGGGGATCTTCCGGAAAGCCTTGCCGGATCTCGATCTCGACGCCCTCGAACTGCTCGATCGGCACGGCGCCGATCCGCAGGTCGGAGAGCTCGAGCGGCCCGTATCCGAAGTCGAAGAGAAGGCGCAGGAACTGCTGATCGCCTTCCGACTCCGTGACCGGCCGTGCCGCCATCGGCGGATACACGCGATGACGCCCGAACACCCGAGGCACCGGGCCGTAGGGGTTCGACCGGTTCGCGCTGCCGGTAATGCTCAGCGTCGGCGAGGTGCGCGTGGCACCACCGAAGGTGAGCGACGAAAGCGATGGCTTCGGTGGAGGCACGAGAGCGTTGATCGCTAGGGTGCCGACAGCGGTGATCAGGAAGCCGCCTAGTGCTGTTGCGAACGCGCTCGAGGTCACACCAAGGATCGTTGCAGGCACGACTGACCCATAGATGCCCGAAAGGATTGCACCTCCAAGCGCGGGCCCGAGAAAGAAGGCAGCAGCGATAACGGCGATCGACAGGATGGTCCGCAGCGGGTTCTTGCCACCACCACCTCCGCCCTGTGGCACGACGCGGAGCTGGAGCAGCATGCCCTCCCGCGGCTTCACCAGGTGCCAGTTCTCGCGCGGTATCCATGCGGGATCCGCACCGCCGTTCGGGTCCACCAGCCACACCTGCGTGAAAGCGCGAAGCGCAGGATCGATCGGCGCGTCGTTGAGCAGCTGCGCGACGGTTAGGCCAGCCGGCGCGAGATAGTCGGTCCGATCACCGCTGAACGGCTTGGGCAGCGCGATAACGCGCACTTCTCCGGGCGCGCTCATGCTAGGTCCCAGTGCCGATAGAGCCCGATCCGGCGACTTGCCCACCGCATCCCGTCCAGCCGATCGAGGGCGCTGTTTGTGCCGCGCTCGACGTGCAGCATCCATCCAGGCGCGACGACCAGGCCAACGTGCGTCGGCTGTCCCATGAGCCGGAAAAGCGCGACGTCGCCGGCGCGCTCAGGAACGCCGAGCACTGGCGTCCAGTCAGGAAGCGCGCGCGCGACCGTCGCGGCAACGGCCTGCCGATCGGCGGTGTGGGCGTAGCCGCCGAGGTAGCTCGGCACCTCCGCGTCGAACACTTCCGCGAGCACCAGGCGCACCAGGCCCCAGCAGTCGCAGCCGGATCGATCCCTGCCGCACTCAGCGAAGGGGAGCCCCACATACTCGGCGGCCCATGCCGGCACCATCAGAAGAGCCCTGGATAGTCAGCGGGCACGTAGGCATCAGCCGGATACCTAGCGTTCAGCACGTCCTCGAACACCAGCTCGCCTTCGACCGTCAGCGTGTCGTAGCTGCCCTGGCGCAGCGTCATCCTGAACGGCCCCGCCTCTACAAGGTCAGGCTCGCTCGCGCGCACCACTTCGATCGCGACGCTGGGAGGCGACGTCAGCGCCCGCAGCGCTGCGACGATGTCCCGATGCACGTTGTCGATCTTCAGCGTCACGCGCGGCACGCTGTCGGCATCGTCGCCTGGCAGGTCGATCTCGAAGGGATAGGCGACAAAGAGGTTGCCGCGGCTGGTGATGCCCTGGCCGTCATTCACCACCCGGATCGGTGATGCCAGGTCCTCCGCCTCGATCGTGAGCAGGATCAGCCAAGCCTCGCCCGTCTCCTCGGCCGTGAGCGACTGGCGCGCTGCGAGAGAGAGAGCGCGGGTCATGGCAGGATCTCCATCCGTAGGCTCGCGCGCCACAGCGCCCCAGCGTCCTCCGGCCGCAGCTCCGGTGGGACAGTGAAGCGCACGCGGGCAACCTCGCCGGTGCGTGGATGCGTCCAGTCGAAGGACAGCGACCCCGCGGCCGTCGTGTCCCGCCAGAACGCCATGAGCGTGACGGTCTGCGCCGCCGACATCAGCATCGTGCCCTCGATGGCGGTGACCCCTGCCGTGTATCGACGCCGCACCTTTGCGGGGCCGACGTCCATCGGTGTCCTGATGGCTAGGTCAGTGGGGCGCTCGCTGTAGCCCTCGATCTCGGCCGCGCCTGGGAGGGTGGAGGGCCACGCAGGCATCAGCCTGCCCCTCGTCGGCTCAGGCCGTAGCTCGCCTGCATCTCGCGATCGAGCGCGCCATCGGCGACGGCACGTCGCACCTCCTGCCGTACGACCATCCTGATCATGCGCTGCCCGTCCGGCCCACGGCTCTCGGTGGTCTCGATCGGCGGGGCGCCCGCGCCACGCTGATCGATCACCTGCACCATGACGTCGCCACCACCGGCCGGCGCCAGCGCGCGCATCTGCGCGGGCGTGAACACGCCCTCGCCACGCTCGAGGATTGCCGGGACTTCGTTCGGCCGGATGATCCCGCCGGTGTGAAAGCGGGGAGCGCGGTCGAAGATCGCCTGCGACACCACGCGACGCGCTCCATCACCGGTTCCGACGATCCCGCCTGTGTGCAGTGGCGTCGCCGTGACCGGAACAATGGAAGGCCCGGCAATGGCGCCTGGTGATGGACCGAAGCCGAATGCTCCCGCGAGTGAAGACAGGCCGCTTCTGAGCAGCACCGACGCTGCCTGTGTCAGTGGGCCGGTGATCTGCTCGAAGATCAGCTTTTCCAACACGCCTGAAGCGAGCCGCTGAAGCAGCCCGCCGATGCCGCCATCCAGGGCGCGAACGCCGGTGAAGGCATCAGCGAGCGCGCGGGCAGACTCCCGTCCGAAGCCTTGCACCTCGTCACCCAGCTTCTCGAACGCCGCTTCGAGTCCGCCGATATCCGTGGTCGCGCCACTGGCCGCTTGCTGGGTCTTTGCGAGGTCTTCGCCGGCGCGCGCGAGAGCACGCTGCCAGGTCTCCTGGGAGATCAGGCCGAGGTCGAGCAGAGTGTTCAGACGCGCCTGCTCGTCGTTGTACCGCTCCAGCGGTGTACGCACCTCTTGCTCAAGCGACTGCGCCGACTGTCGTAAGGCCCTGAAGGGATCATCCACAGTGGTGCTGCGCGCGGCACCTGCAGCTCGCGTGCGCTCTGGCCGCGCCTCCGGCTGTCCACTTGGCAAGGGCGCATTGAAGATCTGCCGCTCAGCGGCCGCCAGGGACTGAAGCTGCCCTTCCAACAGCCGAAGCTCGTTCCGATACTGGGCGATGGTGCGCTCGGCGCCGTCGCGGAAGTTCTGGAAATCGAATGAGCCGTCGCCCTGCTGCTGGCGCTGCGCCGCGATCTCGCTCTCAAGCCCTTCTGCGGTCGCAAGCGCGATCGCGCGGCGACGCTCGATCTGCACGCGGGCATTCGCAATCGCGGCCACGCTGTTCTGACGCTGCTCGATCGTGAGGCGTCGCGTCCTGGCCTCGCTCGTCTCAAGGGCCGTTGAAACCCCGTCGAGAGCCTTGCGTAGAGCCTCCTGCGCACTCGCAAAGGTGTTTGTCTCCTGAGCGGCTGTGCCGAAGATGTTCGACGTCGCGAGCATCTGTGCGCCAACCGCAGCAACCTGAACGACCAGGCCTGCGATGCCGCCAGCCAGCGCTCCGGCGAGCTGCCCGCCCTGCTGCGCGAATGCGGTGAAGGCAGAGCCGCCGGCCTGGACCTGCGTGACGAAGTCGCCGACCTGGAAGCCGATCTGGCCGAAGTTCTGCCGCACCCTCTGGAGCGCTGTTCCGGTGCGGCCAGCCAGCGCGCCTTCGACCTGGGCCCCAGCTCGTGCAGCGGCAGTTCCAACCGTTGCGAGCGAGCGGCTCGCGGACACGGCAGCAGCATCGATCTCCTTCGCGGCGGCGGTGCCGGTTGGGCCAAGCGCGCCGATCGCGCTCTGCGTGCGCACGAGCTCCGCCCGCGCGGCAGAGCCGTCAGCGTTCAGGATTAGCTTGACGGTCAGGTCCGTCATGCGTGCATCGCCGCCAGCGCCTCGCGTTCTAGATGCCGCACCTGGTCGAGCAAGATCTCGGTGAGCACGATGCCGCTCGCATCAGCCACAACCGGCATTGCGGCGTAGTCCAGCCCCGTCGGGATGCCCTTGAACCCGGCGCGCCGCCACTGTGTGCCCATCCGAACGAACACCGTCACCGCCTGCCAATTGTCGGGGAAGACTTCGACCGCTGCCGGAACACGGGCCGAGATGTCTTCAACCACCTCCGCCGTAGCCCCCAGCGCCGCCGCTTGCCGCGCCTGCTCCGTTGCCGCTTCCGCACCGCCGCGTGGCTCGGCCCAGGCACGCGCGACGGCCGTCAGTTTTTTCGGGCAGCTCCGCCGCTGATCGCCTCGGCGTAGGCCTCTGCCAGGCCCGTCAGCACGTAGGGGATCGAGACCAACGCCTCCGCAGCCGCCGCGCTGAACTGCAGGGGCCGCTTCTCCTCGTCGGCGATGTCGCTCCATCCGACCAGCGCGGCAGCGAGCAGCGCCCGCGTGTCGCCGGCGAGCGCGTCCACGCGCTCTCTCGGCAGCAGACGGAACCGGGCGTTGAAGCGCTGGATCTCGTGCTTCCCGTCGTCGATCGGCACGCGCACAATCACCGGCCAGGTGAATTGCGGGTCCTTGGCCATCACGAACATATCGTCACCTCAGCTGATGGAGAGCGTGATCTCGTCGTCGCCAACGTTCGGCAGTGGCACCAGGTCCATGTCGAGCATCGCGATGCCGTCGCTGTCGCGATACCGCGGGTTCAGGATCTGCACGCGCGGCAGCGAGATCTCGGCGATGTTGCCGGCCGACGTGCCTTGCCGGCACCGCACGAGCACTGGCGTCTGAGCGTCGGCGAGCGCGAAGAAGTTCTTGGTGCCCAGCGCAGGCGCCTCGATCGACACCGTCGCCGCCGGCGTCCGGCCGGTGATCTGCACCGATCGGGTGCCCACCAGGTCGCGATACACGACGTCGTTCGCGTGCGTGTAGCTGAAGCTCTCCATAGCCAGCGCCGTGAACCCGTCGATCTCGATCAGCGGCGTGTCGACGAAGCCGACAGGTCGCGGGTCCTTCCACGCGGTGAGGGTCACGGCGGGAAGCGCGACGGCCGTCGGCTGGGTGAAAAAGGCCTGGTACTCGAAGCGCAACCGGGGAAAGGCGTTCGCATTGAGCTCAAGCGACCAGGTGCCACGGCCGCCGAGCCCTCGATGCTGCGTGCCATCGAGGTTGTAGATCAGCGTCAGGCTCTCCTCGCCAGAGGACACTGGCGTGAAGTCGACGCGGGTGGATGGCACGACGGTCTGGGCCATCGCGCAGCCGCGGAGCAGCGGGCCAAAGGCAGGGATGTCACCAGCGGCACCGGCGCCAGCGAGATCCACGGTGGCAGTGAGGCGCATGCGCTTGCCTGCCAGCACGTACGGTCGCGCACCGAAATAGGGACGGATCAGCGGGCGCTCGATCCGCTCAGCCTCCATCGGCGTGACCTCCGCCTCCTGGAGCAGCACGGCATTCGCCGCTCCCGTCGGCACGCTGTCGACGCCATAGGTCGTCTCGATCTTCGCAAGCGTCGCGACGCGGTTCGTGCGTGCCATGATCAGCCTCCCTTCCGCTTCACGGCGCTCGCCTTCGGCGGCAGCTCCGGCAGGTTCGGCTCAACCACCTTCGGCGCGTCGATCGGCGTGCCGTCGGCCTCGCATGGCTTCGGCAGCGCCGGTGTCTCGGTGCCGCCGATGCGCCGGCGCGTGCCATCGGGCAGCAGCTCGTAGGACCCACCCTCTCCAGCCATGCTCAGACACTCCTCAACGTGCTGCGAACCTGAAACTCCGCCTGCCACACGACGTAGCCCTCGCTGGCATCCACCAGACGGCCGCGGAGATAGGTGATCGCGTCGTGGTTCGCGTCTGGCGCCCAGCCGATGAGCGCCTGCACGCAGAAGGCTCGCACCGGCTGGAGCAGCGCCTGCGCCGCCTCTCCGCGGTGGTCGCGAAGACTGGCGACGATCATGACGACGGCGAAAGTCTCGGTGATGCGCTGACGCACAGCGCTGGTGGCCAGCGAGTTCTGCCCCGCATCGTCGGCGAGCTCGATGACATACGCCGCTGGGCAGCGCGCCGCTGGTGGCGGTGCCTGCAGCGCGGAGTACTCCGCCGCGCCCTCGACTGTGCGGAATGGGTTCCCGAGCGTTGCCTTGATGCGCGTGACGATGCTGTCGATCATGCCTGGCCCCCACCACGCGCCAGGCGGTCGCGCAGCCAGTCAGTCGTGATGGCGACGATCTCCGCCCGATCCTCCGCATCGACGCCAAGGAACGGCCGAGCCGGGATCGTCACCTGGCGGCGGACGACAAACTTGTCACCGATCCGGAAGCGCAGGCCCTTGGAAGTCTTCGCGCGAATGGTGGCGCCGAGCTGATGTACGCCGGCATAGACCAGGTTGCTGCCGACTTCGACCCGATCAGACGAGGGCCGATGAGTGATTGAGGCGCGCAGGCGCCCGCTGTCGACGAGTGTCTGACCGCCGACAGAGGCCGCGCGCGCGCTGCGCTTCCAGGGCACTCCAACAGGCCCGCGCGCCGTCTCAAAGCGAAACTGCGTGCTGGCCACCAGCGACGCGCCGATCTGATCCATCAACGAGGTGAGGTCGCGCGTTGCCGCAGCTGCTCTGCCGAGCGCGCTGGCGATCTCGGCATCGTTCACAGTGATGTCGACGCGCGCGACCATCAGCGCGTGAAGTCCGCGAGCTGGTCGCGCGAGAGCTGCCGGCCCGGCGCGTCGATGCGCACCTGGCCGGCCACACTGGACGACGCCGGCGGTGCGGCGCCAGCGATCTCGGCGCGGCCGTCAGCCAGGTCGCGCAGGAGCCGAATGGCATCGTCGTAGTCACGGCGCACGGCGTCGCCGGCGCTCTTGCCGTGCAGCTTGTATCGCGCGATCGAGAGGCACGCCTCGCCGAGGAAGACCGGCGCCGGCGAGACTGGCACGGCGTAGCGCCGCGCCAGATAGCCATCGATCTCTGACGATGCGCCAACGAGAGCCGAGGCAACGACGGCGGCATCGATCGTGTTGCCGCCGGCGCGGTTCGTCAGCTGGACGAGCTCGTCCGTGCCGAACCTGGTCTCCAGCTCGGCCTGCGTGGCGTAGGGCACGGCGGTCAGGCCTTGGTGCGCTTGGCCCGCGGCTTCGACGCAGGGGCACTGGCCGGCGCAGCCTTACCCTCGGCTGCGCCGGCTCCCGTCTGGTCAGTCGCTGCGGGGGGCATGGGGGGCGGCAGCGGAGACGCCTCCGCTGCCGAGGCGGGGGGCACTGTGCCCCCGCCTGTCGCGCCGTCAGCAGGGGCGTCCTGCTGGCCGACCGCTGCCGCGCCGTCCGAAGCAGTGGACGGCGAGGTCGCGGGCGGCAGCGCCGTGAATTGAGTTGCCTGCGTCGCGTGGTCGGTCTCGGGCCAGATCACCCCCTTGTCGATCAGGCTCGCTGCGAGCTGATCATCGCAGGTGATGATGGCGCCCACCGGATATGCGACAAGGTCGTGATCGAGAGGGGAGATGACCCGATAGCGGTGCATGGCTCAGGCCACCGCGTCCTGGAAGAGGTAGCCGAGATCGTTCGCGCTCACGACCTCCGCCACACTCTCGCCGACGCGCACGCGCGTGCCGCCGATGATGCCGGCGTGCGGCTCTGGCATCTGGCCGGAGAAGCGCGTACCGAACTGCGCGGTGAACCCGAACGTGGTGCGCATCTGCGGCCCAGCCAGGCTGTCTCGGTGTATCAGCGCGCAATGCTTTCCCCAGACCCTCTGCATGTTCGCTGCCTGGCCCTTGCGAGCGGTGTTGAGCCAGCCTTCGCCGACAAGCACATCTTCGAGCTCGAAAAGCGCCGCTACCTGCTGACGGGTCACGATGCCGCTGTCGTTCGCATAGCCCATCACCGCCTTCACGATCTGCGGGTGCATCGACAGGCGCGTCCAGGCCTGGCGGCCAATGACCATGACGTTGCCGCGCATGACCATCGTGTCGAGCGCGGTGGTGATGTTCACGAGCGGCGTCGAGTTGGTGAAGTCGGACCACTGGCTCGTGCCGGAGAGGGTCGTGCGCTGAGCTGCCGGATAGGTGTTCAGCGCGAAGACGATGTCCGCCACTCGCTTCTCGCGGTCCAGGAGCACAAGGTCGGTCAGGCCCTGAACCGCGCGCTCGACCGGGTTGTAGCCCTCTGGCGCGTTGTTGATGTCGCGCTGCGGGATGACATCATCCAGACCGTAGTCCAGACAGGCAGCCGCCACTTCGACGGCAGTGAACTCGAGTTCGTTCGGACGCGACCGACGGCCGATGCGTGTGTCGGGGATCGTGAAGCCCTCGGACATCGCGTGACGCATGTACTTGAACTCCTGCGTGCCGACGGGCACGCGGGGCAACACAGCATCGGCAATCAGCGTCGAGTTGCGATACTGGACCGCGATCGCGGTCAGGGTCTGCTGGATCGGAAACGGCGCGTTCGCCATGGGTCAGGCCCCCTCAGCCCTGGAACGAGCCCGGCGCGAGCAGCACCGGGATGATGTCGCCGCTGGCAGCGGACACGAGCGCGATGCCGATGACGCGGACGTTCGAGCCCGCAGCCGCGGTTGCGGCGATCACCGCGCCGTTGGCGTCGGAGGTCAGGAGTGCGCCGCGGGTGATCGTGCCGCCAGCAACGACCTCGGTGACCCCAGCCACGTCCACGTCGCAGCGCTCGCCGGAGACAGCGCCGCCTGGCTGCCGGCAGACGCCGATCAGCGCGCCGGTCGCTGCAGCAGCCTGAACCACAGCCCCATCAGCGGCGCCGGGGATGACGACGCGGTTGAGGCCGATCGTGCCGCCGGCGGTGAAGGTGCGGGTGAGTGTCGGGGTCACTGCTGGGCCTCCCTGCTGATGCGGACCACGGCGTCGGCGAAGCTCAGCGCGTGACCCTTGTCGGCCTCGGCTTTGATCAGCGCCTCGGCGCCGCGCGTGATGCTGCGGTGGTCGGTAAGGTCGACGCGCTCGATGCCGTCACCGGCGACCTCGCCGAAGGCCACCTGCCTCGGCATGCCCTTGAGCAGAGCCTTCAGCGCGTCGGCCGGCACCACCTCGCCAACCTCGGAGAATGCCAGCGGCTTGGTGAGGTCGACCTTTGGATCGGCGAGCGTGCCGAGCAGCTGCACGACCAGCTCGCGCGATGCCTTCGGCAGCTGCGACGCCGCGACGAGCTCGTCTGCGAACTGCACAGCCTGGTCGCGATGCCGCTGGCGCTCGAGCTCGGCGACCGCAGCCTCACGGCGCGCAAGCTCCTTCTCACGCGCGGCAAGCTCCGCCGCGCGGTCCTGGTCGGGCATGGGATCGTCCTTCTTCGGTGTATCGGTTGGCCCCGGCTCGCTGTAGGCGGGCGTCGGCGGCGGCATCGGCAGCGAGGGGGCGTCGGAGATCATGTCCAGATCACCGGACGGCAGGACGCGGTCAGCGGCTTCCTGGCCGAACTGCGTGAGCATGAACTCGCGCATGCGGCGGAGCGCCGAGCCGACGATGCCGAGCGTCCAGGTCTCGGCCAGCTCGACGACGCCTTCCTCGCCAGAAGCGAACGAGATCGGCTTGAGGCCCTTCACGGCCGGCGGCTGCGCGCCGAGCACCCCAACGTGCCGCAGATACCACCCGCCAGGCTTCGGGTTGTTCGGCGCCTGAGGGCTGTAGAGGCTGACTGAGACGCGCTTGTAGCGGCCGGCTCGGACCAGCTCGGCGAAGGCCGGATCGACCTGGCGCGGATCGGCGAGCAGCGTGCCACCCTCTACGCGCAAGCCCTGCACCCAGCCATAGGCCGGCGCATCAGCGTCGGGGTGACCCACGACGATCGGCGCCTCGTGCAGCGCGGGGTCGTAGCTCTCGGCCAGCTGCGCCAGGTCAGCATCGGTGAACGCCACGGTGCGGCCGGCAGCATCGGTGTGCCGGCCTGACCGGAACACCTCGATGGGTGCCGTGGTGGGATCGGTGTTGCGGTTCGTCGTCATCGGGGGCACCGTAGG
>NZ_JALHPR010000049.1 GCF_022842375.1 Elioraea sp.
GCGGCGCGCGACCTTGCCGCGATCCGCGACGGGCTTGCCGCCGCCGCAGCGATCGGCGTGAAGCTTGCCGGCTGTACCCTGCCGCGCCCCTCGCACCTCGCCACCGCCGAAGCGGCCCTCGACCCCGCCCCGGCACTCGCCGAACGGCTCCGCCGCGCGCTGGTGCCGGCCCCGCCGGTGAAGGCATCCGAAAGCGGGGCGATCGCGCCTGGCTTCGACGCCGACCTCGATGCCGCGCGCAGCCTGCGCGATGACAGCCGCCGCGTCGTCGCCGGCCTCGAAGCGTCGTATCGGTCAGCGACCGGCATCGCCAACCTCAAGCTCCGCCACACCGCCCAGCTCGGCTACTTCGCCGAGGTGCCGGAGGCGGCCGGCCTCACGCTCCGCGAGGCGTCGCCGCCGCCGCTCGCCGGCCTCGCGCACCGCCAGACCATGGCGGGCACGATGCGCTTCATCACGACGGAGCTCGCCGACCTCGATGCCCGCATCGTCGCCGCGGCGGGCGAGGCGGAGGCACGGGAGGCTGCGATCCTCGCCTCCCTCGCCGCCCTGGTGCGGCAGGCTGCGCGGCCGATCAGCGCGGCGGCGGAGGGGCTGGCCACCATCGACGTCGCCGCCGCCACCGCGGTTCTCGCCGAAGCCGAGGGGTGGACGCGGCCCGACATCGAGGAGGGCACCCGCTTCGTGGTCGAGGATGGGCGGCATCCGGTGGTCGAGGCGGCGGTGCGGCACGGCGGCGGGGCGTTCGTGGCGAACACGGCCGATCTCTCGCCGGGCTCGCGGCTCTGGCTCGTCACCGGGCCGAACATGGCGGGCAAGTCCACCTTCCTGCGCCAGAACGCGCTGATCGCCATCCTCGCCCAGGCCGGGCTGTTCGTGCCGGCGCGGGCAGCCCGGCTCGGCATCGTCGATCGCCTGTTCAGCCGTGTCGGCGCGTCCGACGATCTCGCGCGCGGGCGCTCGACCTTCATGGTCGAGATGGTGGAGACGGCGGCGATCCTGAACCAGGCGACCCCTGCCTCGCTCGTCATCCTCGACGAGATCGGGCGGGGGACGGCGACGTGGGATGGGCTTGCCATCGCCTGGTCGGTGCTCGAGGCGCTGCATGACCGCCTACGCTGCCGGGCGATCTTCGCCACGCATTTCCATGAGCTGACGGCGCTGGCCGGCAGGCTTCCCGAGCTTCACCTGGCCCAGTTCGGCGCGCGGGAGTGGCGGGGCGATGTGGTGTTCCTCCATGCCCTGAAGCCGGGTGCCGCCGACCGGTCATGGGGCATCGCGGTGGCGAGGCTCGCCGGCCTGCCGCGGGAGGTGACGGGGCGCGCTGCGGCGGTGCTGGCGGCGCTCGAACAGCGCGCCAAGGGCCTCACCCCGCTGGCCGACGAGCTGCCGCTGTTTGCCGCCCGGCCGCGCCACGCCGGCAGCGCGCACTCAGCCCTGGTGGCGGCGCTCGCGGAGGCCGACCCTGACGCGCTGAGCCCCCGCGAGGCACACGCCCTCCTTGTGCGGCTGAAATCCATGCTTCCGCAGGGTGACACGGGCGGCTGAACGCCGCGGAAACCGGCATGCTCGCGCACTCATGACGCGAATGCCCCCGGTTGTCGCAACGCGCCTCTTCTTCACGCGGGGTGGACATGTCTAAACTGTGAAGATGGATCAGCGCGTGGACGGGCTTCCCGCCGCCGCCGACGGGGACGGTGCGTCCCCAACGGCGTGTGCGGACGCGCTCGTCGCCGATCTCGAGCGGTCGCTGTCGGAGCTCACGGGAACCAACTCGGAGGGAGGGGGCCTGGAGGGCGGGGTGAAGCGCGACAAGGCGCTCGCGCTGTTCCGCCGGCATCTCGGCCGCATCCAGGCCGACACCAAGCAGCGCTTCGAGCATGGCATGGGTGGGCTCGCCGCCGCGCGCCACCTTGCCCTGCAGATGGACGGCCTCGTCCACACCCTGCATGTCTGGACGACGACGACGGTGTTCCCCCCCGGCATCTCCTCTGCCGGCGAGGCACTCGCCCTGGCCGCCACCGGCGGCTACGGCCGCGGCGTGCTGGCCCCCTTCTCCGACCTCGACCTGCTGTTCCTCACCCCCTGGAAGGAGCCGCCGCGCACCGAGCAGGTGGTGGAGTTCATGCTCTACTTCCTGTGGGACCTGGGCCTGAAGGTCGGGCACGCCACGCGCTCGCTCGACGAATGCATTGCCCAGGCCCGCGCCGATGCGACCGTGCGCACGAGCCTCGTCGATGCCCGGTTCCTCGGCGGCGACCCGGCCCTGTTCGCCGAGTTCCGCGAGCGTTTCCGCCAGGATTGCGCGAAGAATGGCGCTGCCGCCTTCATCGCCGCCAAGCGCACCGAGCGCGAGGAACGGCACCGAAAGTTCGGCGACAATGCCTTCCTGGTCGAGCCGAACGTAAAGGACGGCAAGGGGGGCCTGCGCGACCTCCAGACGCTCTACTGGATCGGCCGCTACGTCACCGGCGCCGAGCGGCCGGCGACGCTGGCCGAGGACGGGCTGATCGGCGATGACGAGGCCCGCGCCTGGATGCGGGCAGCGGCCTTCCTCTGGTCGGTGCGGTTCCATCTCCACTACACGACCGGCCGGGCGGAGGAGCGGCTGACCTTCGACCTCCAGCCCGTCATCGGCGCGGCGATGGGCTACACCCGCCACGGCCCGACGCAGGGCGTCGAGCGGTTCATGAAGCACTACTTCCTGACCGCCCGCGAGGTGCGCCGCCTGACGCTGACGGTCGAGCCCGCGATCGAGCGCGCCGCGCTGGGTGAACCCGCGGTGCAGCCGGAGACGACGCCCGCGCTCGAGGCGGCAGGCTTCGCGCTGCTCGAAGGCCAGGTGGTGCTCGGCGCCGGCCGCAGCTTCGCCGACGATCCGATCCTGATGTTCCACGCGCTCAGGGTCGCGCGCGACACCGGCCGCGAGCTTCACCCCCTGACGCTGCGCGGCCTTGTCCGCCATGCCCGCCTCGCCGCGCGCCTGCGTGACGACGCCGAGGCCAACGCCATCTTCCTCGATCTTCTCGCCGGTCCCCAGGACAACCCGACCAAGGCCGATGGTGCGAAGTGGCTCGGCACCATGAACCTCGCCGGCATCCTCGGGCGCTTCATCCCCGATTGGGGCCGCATCGTCGGGCAGATGCAGTTCGACACCTACCATGTGTTCACGGTCGACGAGCACACGATCGAGGCGGTGCGCGTGCTGAACGATCTCGAACGCGGGCAACTCGCCGATGTCACGCCCGTCGCCTCCGCCCTGATCGGCCAGGTGCAATCGCGCCGCGCGCTCTATGTCGCGATGATGCTGCATGACATCGCGAAGGGCCGCGGCGGCGATCATTCCGAGGTCGGCGCGGTCATCACGCAGGAGCTCGGCCCCCGGATCGGGCTGACGGCGGAGGAGACCGAGACGGCCTCCTGGCTCGTGCTGCACCACCTCGTGCTGAGCCAGACCGCGTTCAAGCGCGACATCGACGACCCGAAGACCATCCTCGACCTCGCCGAACTCGTCCAAAGCCCGGAGCGTCTCCGCCTGCTCGAGGTGCTGACGGTGGCCGACATGCGGGCCGTGTCCACCAAGGTGTGGAACAACTGGAAGGCGACGCTGCTGCGCGAGATCTACTGGCGCGTGGCGGAGGTCCTGGCCGGCGGGCTGAACGTGCCCGAGCGCGATGCCCGCGTCGCCCGCGCCCGCGCCTCGGCCGAGGCGGCACTCGCGGCCGACGGGTTCGGGCGTGACGACATCGCCGCGTTCATGGCGCTCGGCTACCCCGCCTACTGGCTGGGCTTCGACCCGGGCACGCATGCGCGCCACGCCCAGATCGTGCGCGAGGCCGGCACCACGCCACTGACCGTGCGCACCACCGTGATGGCCGATCGCGGCGTGACGGAGGTGACGATCTACGCAGCCGACCACCCGGGCCTGTTCTCCAAGGTCGCCGGCGCGCTCGCGGTCGCCGGCGCCTCGATCGTCGATGCCCGCATCCACACGATGACCAACGGCATGGCGCTCGACACGTTCTGGATCCAGGACGCGGCAGGCGGGTCGTTCGAGACGCCGCACCGCATCGCGCGCATGTCGGTGCTGATCGAGCAGGCGCTGTCGGGGCGGTTGCGCATCGCCGAGGAGATCAGGAAGTCACGCCCGCCCTTCCCGCGCACGCGTGCGATCCACGTTCCCCCGCGCGTGGTGATCGACAACCACGCCTCCGCCACCCACACGGTGGTGGAGGTGAACGGCCGCGACCGCCCGGGCTTCCTGCATGACGTGACGGCGGCGATGAGCGAGGCTGGCGTGCAGATCGCCTCGGCTCACGTCACCACCTACGGCGTGCGCGCGGTCGACGTGTTCTACGTGAAGGACGTGTTCGGCCTGAAGATCGAGAACGAGCGCAAGCTCGGCGCGCTGAAGGAGGCGCTGCTCGCCGCCCTCGAACCACCATCGGTGCCGGCGGCGAGCCCGGGAACGCCGCAGGGCGGCGGCTCGCCGCGCCGCCGCAGCGCCGCGGGGCCAGCCTGAGCCTGTCGACGCCTCCGCGTCACGGTCCATGATCAAAAGCATCATCACGGTCGGGGCCTGGACTGCGCTGTCGCGCATCCTCGGCTTCGTGCGCGACATCGCCATCGCCGCGCGCATCGGCGCGGGGCCGGAGGCGGATGCGTTCTTCGTCGCGTTGAAGCTGCCCAATTTCTTCCGCCGCCTGTTCGGCGAGGGCGCCTTCGCCGCTGCCTTCGTGCCGATGTTCGCGGGCTCGCTGGCCGGCGAGGGGCGCGAGGCGGCGCGCCGCGTCGCCGAAGGCGCGCTCGCGGTGATGGTCGCCACCCTCGCCGCACTCACCCTTGCCGCCATCGTCTTCATGCCGCAGGCGATGATGGTGCTCGCCCCCGGCTTCGTGCGTGATCCGGAACGGTTTGCGCTCGCGGTCGAGCTCACGCGCATCACCTTCCCCTACCTGCTGCTGATCTGCGTCGTGGCGTTGCTGTCGGGCGTGCTGAACGGGCTCGACCGGTTTGCGGCTGCGGCCGGCGCGCCGGTGCTGTTCAACCTGTTCCTGATCGCCGGGCTGTTCGCCGCCCCCGTCATCGGCATCGGCGCCGTGCACGGGCTCGCCTGGGGTGTTGCCGCATCGGGCATCGCGCAGCTCGTGCTGCTCGCAGTCGCGGTCGGGGCGGCTGGCATGCAGATCAGGCTTCCGCGCCCGCGCCTGAGCCCTGAGGTGCGCGCGCTGCTGCGGCGGATGGTGCCGGGCGCGATCGGCGCCGGCGTCACGCAGATCAACCTGATGATCGACGTGATCATCGCCTCGCTGCTGCCGCAGGGGGCCATCGCCTTCCTCTACTTCGCCGACCGCGTGGCGCAGCTGCCCCTCGGCGTGATCGGCACCGCGGTCGGCACGGCGCTGCTGCCGGTGCTGAGCCGCCAGGTGAGGGCGGGCGAGGATGCGCGCGCGGGAGAGACGCAGAACCGCGCGGTCGAGTTCGCGCTGCTGCTGACCCTGCCGGCCGCTGCCGGGCTGATCGCCTGTGCCGGGCCGATCATCGCCGTACTGTTCGAGCGGGGCGCTTTCGGCGCGGTGGAATCGGCAGCGACGGCAGCCGCACTCGCGGCCTATGGCGTCGGGCTTCCCGCGTTCGTGCTGGTGAAGGTGTTCGCGCCAGGCTTCTTCGCGCGCGGCGACACGGCGACGCCGGTGAAGATCGCGGTCGGCTGCGTGGCGCTGAACCTCGCGCTGAACCTCGCCCTGATCGGGCCGTTCGCGCATGTCGGCATCGCGCTCGCGACCGGGATCGCCGCCTGGGTGAATGCCGGGCTTCTCGCGCTGCTCCTGGTGCGGCAGGGACGGTGGCGGGCCGATGCGCGGCTGGCCTCGCGCGCCGTGCGGATCACGCTCGCGGCGGCGGCGATGGGCTGCGTTCTCTGGGCCGCCCGCGTCTGGCTGTTCGATGCGCTGTTCGAGCTCCGCGGCATCCGCTGGCCTGCGCTCGCGGCGCTGCTGGCGCTGGGCGGCGTGGTGTTCGCCGCACTCGCGCTCGCCTTCCGCGCGGCGGACGTGGGCGAGATCAGGGGGTATCTCAGGCGGCGGGGGCGGTGATCTGCTGGGGATTGCCTACCCGGCCGGCTGGCTGCTTCGGGCAGACAATGCTCGGCAGCCGCTCCCCGATCCTCTGGCAAATCTGATAGAGCCTTCGGACCGCAAGGTCGCGCAGATACACAGAGACAAGGGCTCCTCCCGCCTGCGGCTGCAACGTTGCGGCAGTATCCCCGGTGAGAACCTGGGTGACTCGGGTCTGCAGGGCAGTCCAATCGACCTCCGGGGCCTGTTCCGACCTGGTTCCTTCCGACGCCGCGCAGGGGCAAAACCCGTATACCGCACCCAGGTCGAAGATCGTCCTGACGCCGATGGCCTGGAGCGCGATGAAGCGCGTAACGCCAACGCTGTTCGCAAGCTGCGCCTGCGCGACCCAGTCGATGCTCTGGTAGATGCCGTAGGGCGTCTCGACGAACAGCATGATCGGATTGGCATAGGCCAGGTTCTGGACATCGAGGAGGTTGTGGTCTTCCAGGCGTGAGCGGATCTCCTGGTCGATCCCGGAGATCAGCTCCAGCGGAACCACCGTCGTCTCCTCGAGTGCCAACCGGTTCTCGCGCTTGATGTGTCCGCGCGTCCAGTAGCGCGCGAGGATCCTGTCGGCGAGCCGGTAGTGAAGGCCGAAGAGCGTCGCGGCAAGGATGAACATGCCGAAGCCGAGGTCCCGACCGGCCTCTTCCAGCGGCGCGAGGTCCGGCACGGTCAAGAGCGCGTCGCCTGCGAAGCCGGCGATCTTCCAGAAGACGACGGCGAGAACGATCGTGCAGATGATATGGATGTTTGCGCGGAAGAACGTCAGCGGGCTCAGGTCAAAATTGCTGACTGCGCGGATCAGCGCGCGAATGGTTGCGATATAGGCACCGAAGAACGCGAAGCAGACCACCGTCATGGTGCGGAGGAAATGCTGGCGGTGTTCGGGCGGCTCGGCGCCTATCGCGAGATCGCCGAACAGGAAGATCGAATATGAGGCGGAGCACCCGCCATCGACGGTATCGCGTGCCGTTGGCAAGAGGAAAAGATCGAAGCATCCGACGACAGTTCGAATCACCGCCGCATAGAGGCATATTGCACTCAACAGGACATAAATCAGGACCGGGAGAGAGAACCATTCTCCCTTTGGTTCTTGTCGTGGCACCCTATTTCCGAATGCAGTATTGTCGTGAGTCGATGGCTCAAAGTACTTTGATTTCACGAATTCGAAGGACGGCACGATGTCCCATTCGTGTTCGGCTGGCGTGCTCTTGTCCTGCGCGGTCGCCGACGCGGACGATGCCTGATGCTGCCGCATTGGTGCCGTCGTCACCTGGCGCCTGAACAGCCCCTCGAGCTGGGAGATGATGTCCTGGCGCCGCCCACGAACGTTGCGGCGGCTGACGAAGATCCCGATCGGGAAGATCACCGCGAGTGCAAGACACCCCAGAAGGGTCATGACGTAATCCATTGCCGCACCACGCTCCAATGTTGCCGTGATCGAGAGCGCTGATCCTGCCCCCGCGATGCATGGTGAGATTGCATTGGATGGACATTGTCGTCTGTGCGCCAGCGCACCGATCTATTGTGGTCGCCCAGGCCACGCGCGCTTGACCGGGGCGCCCAGGCGCGGGATACGCGCCACCCCCGTCCCCTCCATCAGGACACGCGCGCATGACCACCCACCCGCTTCCCCGCATCTTCTCCGGCGTCCAGCCCACCGGGAACCTGCATCTCGGCAACTATCTCGGCGCCATCCGCAACTGGGTGAAGCTGCAGCACGACCATGAGTGCATCTTCTGCGTCGTCGACCTGCACGCCATCACCGTCTGGCAGGACCCGGCCGAGCTTCGCCGCGCCACGCGCGAAGTCGCCGCCGCCATGGTTGCCTGCGGCATCGATGCGGAGAAGCACATCGTCTTCCACCAATCCGCCGTCGCCGCGCACGCGCAGCTCGCCTGGGTGTTCAACTGCGTCGCCCGCCTCGGCTGGCTGAACCGGATGACGCAGTTCAAGGACAAGGCGGGCAAGGACCGCGAGGCGGCGTCGGTCGGCCTCTACGCCTATCCGAACCTGATGGCGGCCGACATCCTCGCCTACAAGGCAACGCGCGTGCCGGTGGGCGAGGACCAGAAGCAGCATCTCGAGCTCGCCAACGACATCGCGCAGAAGTTCAACCACGACACCGGCCGCGCGGTGTTCCCCGCGATCGAGCCCGTCATCCTCGGCCCGGCCGCGCGCGTGATGAGCTTGCGCGACGGCACGAAGAAGATGTCGAAATCCGACCCGTCCGACCAATCCCGCATCAACCTGACCGACGATGCCGACGCCATCGCGCTCAAGATCCGCCGTGCGAAGACCGACCCGGAGCCGCTGCCGACCGAGGAAGGCGGCCTCGCCGAGCGGCCGGAGGCGCGCAACCTCGTGGGCATCTATGCCGGGCTGACAGACCTGCACCCCGCCGCGGTGCTCGCCGAGCATGGCGGCAAGCCGTTCAGCGCCTTCAAGCCGGCCCTGACCGACCTGCTCGTCGCCTCGCTCGCGCCGATCGCGGGCGAGATGCGGCGGCTGCTGGCCGACGAGGGCGCGGTCGACGCGATCCTCCGCTCGGGGGCCGCACGTGCGCGCGCGCTCGCCGCCCCCACGATGGCCGAGGTCGAGGACGCTGTCGGCTTCCTCCGCGTCTGAGCGTGATCAACATCGGTGCTGCCTATCTCGCGCATGAGGGGTTCGAGGCGCCGCTCGCGGCAGAGCTTGCCCGCCGCGGGGTGGTCATCGACGGCTGGCACGGCCGGCTCGCGCTCAGCGCCGACCCGCCGGTTCCCGCTGCCTGGGCGCTGAATGCCTGGACCGCGCCGCGCGTGCTCTCCATCACCTCGATCGGCGATGCGGCGACGCAGCTTCGCGCCATGCAGCGGAACTGGGCCGCCCACGTGCCGCTGCACCACCGCCGCAGCGCACTGATCGCCGAGCGCCTGCCCCACGTGTCGGCCAAGCCGCTCGCCTTCCCCGCCGCCGCCCCCACCGCACCCTTGGGAAGCTGGACGCTGCTGATGACCGACACGCTGCTGGCGAGCCCCGCCTGTACCAGCCCCTTCCCGAACGGCGAGGCGGTGTTCGTCGAGGACCGCGAGGGGCCGCCGAGCCGGGCGTACCTCAAGCTTTGGGAAGCCCTCGCCCTGCTTGGCCGCTGGCCGGGAGCGGGCGAGACCTGCCTCGATTTCGGCGCCGCCCCTGGCGGGTGGACCTGGGCGCTCGCCCGGCTCGGGGCGAATGTCACGGCGGTGGACAAGGCCCCGCTCGACCCCGCGATCGCTGCCATGCCGGGCGTGACGGCACTGCAGGAAAGCGCCTTCGGCATCGACCCGGCGCAGTGGCGCGAGGCGCACGGCGTGGCGGATTGGCTCGTGTGCGACGTGATCGCCTACCCGGCCCGCAGCCTGCGCATGGTGCGCGCCTGGATCGCGGCCGGTGCGGTGCGCAACATCGTCTGCACGCTCAAGTTCCAGGGCGAGGACGACTACGTAGTGGCAGACGAGGCAGCCGCGATCGAGGGCGCGGCCGTGCGCCACCTCTCGCACAACCGCCATGAGGTGACGCTGACCTGGAGCGCTGGCTAACCCAGCTGCCAGGGCCGCTGCACCCAGGCATAACCCGCGCCCTCGGCGACGACGCGCCCGAAGCCCGGCCAGGGGACATGGACGCCGCCAACGAGGATGCGCCCACGGCTCAGCATCTCGAGCGTCCTCACGCGGCTCTCCACGCCCATCGCTTGGCGCGCCGCGCCGCCTCGATGAAGCGCTGCCCCTGCGGCACGCGGGCCTCCATCGCGCGCGGCCCGTCGTCGGGATGAACGAGCAATGCCCCCCGCGATCCACCATGAACAGGTTCCGCCCGGTGTTGACCACGTAAGCGCCGACGGGCTGGTGCAGGCCACGGGGGCCGAACCAGGCGCGCTCGCGCAAGGCGGCGATGCTCTCCGGCGTGCTGTCAGGGAAGAAGCGGGAGATGAAGTCGTTGCTGCCCGCACCCGTCATCGCACCTCCCGTTCTGCCGCGTCGGGGAAATCTTTGCGGCGATCGTCAGCTCCAAGCGGGCGCGCGTTTCGCGCAATGCCGCCCTTCGCTTGCCCCTTTTCACTTGTTCCCTGACCGCATCAGCGTATCCCTAGATGATCTGACGCCCGGGTCACTTGCCACGCATGCTCGTCTACCTCCCCATCGCCGAGATGTCGGTCGACGCTTTCCTGATCGTCGGCATCGGCCTGATGGTCGGGCTGCTCTCGGGCATGTTCGGCGTCGGTGGCGGGTTCCTCATGACGCCGCTGCTGATCTTCATCGGGGTTCCTTCTTCCGTCGCCGTCGCCACCTCGGCGAACCAGACGATGGGCGCCTCCGTCTCCGGCCTGATCGCGCATTGGCGACGCGGCAATGTCGACGCGAAGATGGGCGGCGTGCTGACGGCGGGCGGGCTCGTCGGCTCGGCGTTCGGCGTGCAGGTATTCGCGCTGGTGCGACAGGTGGGGCAGCTCGACCTCGTGGTTGCTGCCTTCTACGTCGTCGTGCTCGGCATCGTCGGCGGCCTGATGGTGGCCGAGAGCGCCCGCGCGATCCTGCGGCGGAGCAAGCAGATGCGGCGGCGGCTGCACGAGCATTTCTGGATGCACGGCCTGCCGTTCAAGATGCGCTTCCGCCAGTCGCGCCTCTACATCAGCGTCATTCCGCCGCTGCTGATCGGCCTCGGCGTCGGCTTCCTCTCGGCCATCATGGGGGTGGGCGGCGGGTTCATCCTCGTGCCGGCGATGATCTACCTGCTCGGGATTCCCACCGGCGTGGTGATCGGCACGAGCCTGTTCCAGGTCGTTTTCGTGACGGCTGCCGTCACGGTGATGCAGGCGATCAGCACGCAGAGCGTCGATGTGATCCTCGCCCTGCTGCTCATGGCCGGTGCCGTCGCGGGTGCGCAGTTCGGCGCGGCCCTCGGTGCGAGGCTGCGCGGCGAGGAGACGCGCGGGCTGCTTGGCGTTCTCGTGCTTGCGGTTGCGATCGAACTCGGCGTCGGCCTGCTGCGCCGGCCCGAGAACCTCTACAGCCTGGGGCCGGCGCTGTGAGGGCGCCCGGCCCGGTCGCCGCCCTGGTCGCCGCCCTGCTGGCGATGCTCGGCGCTGGACCTGCCGCCGCGCAGCCGCTGATCGCCGAGCTGTCGCAGCGCGAGATTGCGGTCACCACAGGCTTCTCGGGCGCCGAGGTGCTCGTGTTCGGCACCGCGACTGGCGACGCGGCCCAGCCAGGGGCCGACGTGGTCGTCACGCTGCGCGGGCCGAACGCACCCGTCGTGGTGCGGCGGAAGGTGCGCATCGCCGGCATCTGGGTGAACGGGCCATCGGAACGGTTCGATTCCGCTCCCTCCTACTATGCGCTTGCCTCGACGCGCCCGATCGAGGGCCTCCTGTCGGCCGAGGAGCGTCGCCGGCTCCGGCTCGGCCTCTCCTCGCTGCCCTTGAGCCCGCGCGGCCAGATCGAGGACCCTTCGTTCCGCCAGGCCCTGCTCGACCTCAAGACCGACCAGCGCCTCTACGCGGAGGAGCCCGGCGGCGTGACGCTGATGGGTGACCGCCTGTTCCACGCGCGACTGTTCCTGCCAGCCGCCGTGATCCCGGGCCAGTACCGCGTCGACATCCTGCTGTTGCGCGATGGGCGCGTGATCGCTGAGCGCGACCTGCCCTTGACGGTGCTGCGCGCCGGCACCTCGGCCGAGATCTGGCGGATCGCGCGGGAGGAGCCGTTCGGCTACGGGCTCGCGGCCGTGATGCTCGCGGCTTTGGCGGGCTGGGTCGGCTCGGTACTGTTCCGCCGGTGAACTGGCGCTAAGCTGGTCCCATGAGCACCGACACACCGCCCCCCGATCCAACCCGCGCGGCAGCCCGCCGGGCGCGGACCTTCCTCGTCGTGGTCGATGACAGTGCCGAGCGTGCGGTGGCGCTGCGCTATGCCGCGCTGCGGGCGCTGCGCGGCGGGGGCCGCGTCGCGCTGCTGCGCGTGACCGAGCCCGTCGGCCAGGCGGAATGGGCCAACATCGCCGAGATGATGCGCGAGGAACGCCGCGCCGAGGCCGAGCAACTGCTGCAGGGCCTGTCGGCGGAGGTGAACCGCATCACCGGCCAGATGCCGGTGGTGTATGTGCGCGAAGGCGACCCGCGCGAACAGCTCCTTGCCCTGCTCGCGGAGGAGCCTGGCATCTCCATCCTCGTTCTCGCCTCCTCCGGTGCCGCGGAGGGCCCGGGGCCGCTGATCAGCGCGCTGACTGGGCGGTTCAACCGCCAGCTCCGCACCCCGCTCGTCATCGTCCCGGGCAACCTGTCCGAGGACGAGCTCGAGACCGTGACATGACGCACCCGCTCGCCGGCTTCGCGATCCTCGACGGCACGCCGCCCGATGCGCTGGCCGCGGCGGCGGCCGTGCTGCACCAGCGGGGTTACGCCGCAGGCGAAACCATCTTCGATTTCGAGGAGGCGGCGACGGAGGTGCTGTTCGTCCAGTCCGGCATCGTGCGCATCATCGCGCGCACGCCGGGTGGCCGCGAATTCGTCTATCGCGACCTCGAGGCAGGCCAGGTGATCGGCGAGATCGCCGCGATCGACGGGGCACCCCGCTCCGCCTCCGCCGCGGCCGTGATCCCGACCCGCGTGCTGGCGCTGTCCAACGCAGCGTTCCTCGGCCTCGTGTCCGCCTCGCCGGCGCTGTCCCTCACGCTTCTGAGGATGCTGACGGCGCGGGTGCGCGAGCTCTCGATCCGCCTCGTCGAGCAATCGGCCTTCACCGTGCGCCAGCGTGTCGCGGCGGAGCTTCTGCGCATGGCCCGCCCACGCCGCGGGGCCGACGGGCTCGCCGTGTCGCCGCCGCCGCAGCAGCACGTGCTGGCCGCCCGCATCGGCGCGCGGCGCGAGGCGGTGTCGCGCGAGCTGGCGGCGATGCGCCGCGAGGGGCTGGTCTCGCTCCAGCGCGGCGCGCTGGTGCTGATCGCGCCCGACGCGCTGCGCGAGCTTTCCCGCGCGGAACTCGGCGTCTGACACACCGTTGCTAGATCGTTCCATTGCTGATCCAGATCGAACGCGCATCGTGCGCGGCCGCACAGCGTTGCGTCTCCGAACCGAATAGCGTCCCTCCACGCCGGGCATCATGCCGGGACGTGCCGGGGACACGCTTCCCCGAGAAGGAGAGACTGCGATGAGGATCATCCTCCCCGCGCTCGCCGGCGCGCTGCTGCTCGCCGGGGCGGGGCCGGCATCCGCGATCTGGAACGCAATGCCGCAGCCCTCGGGTCCGCTCATGGTCGGCACCTGGGTGTCGGACCCGGGCGGCGATGCCGAGCCCAGCTTCGCCGCCGGCAGCGTCGCGCATCAGACGATGGCGACCCTGACCGAGGTCGTGATCACGGCGACCGGCGATGCCTATGACGTGACGCCGCGCGCCTTCCTGGGTGAGCAGCGTGACGCACCGAGGGCCATCGCCGCGGCCGAGCGCCAGCCGGGCGGGGGCTGAGCGCGCGCGGCGGGCGGGCTTGACGAAACCCCGCCCGCCGCGCAACCGCTCATCGATGCCAACAGATCACGCCCGCGGGCTCCAGGCCCAAGGACTCCAGGCCCACGGACTCCAGGCCCTGTTCGACCGGGTCGTCGATGCCGTCCTCTCGGGCAACGAGCCCGATCCGCATGACGCGGAGCGGCTCGACCTCATCGCCCATGACCTCTTCGCGGCGTCCCCCCTGAAGGGCCGGCCGGGAGAGCGGGGCGCACGCTTTCCGTGGGCGGTGCTGCCGCTCACCGCCACCTCGGGCGAGATGGCCCATGTCGCGCTGACGGAACGCGCCCGCCTGCCGCTGCCCATCGTCGCGGTCGAGGGCGTGTTCGCCGACGAAGCCGAGGCAAGGGACGCCGCCCTCGAAGCGTGAAGGGGAGGCATGAGCAGGCGCGGGTTGACCCGCGGCACACGCGCGCGCACATGTTGGATGAAAGAGGACCGGCCGGGTGCTGTTTCCCCGGATCATGCACCCGAACACGCACCCCGATCACGCCGGCCCGTATGCGGAGCACGCCATGTTCATCGAGACCGAAGGCACGCCAAACCCCGCCACGCTGAAGTTCCTGCCTGGCCGCGAGGTCATGCCGGCCGGCACGGCTGACTTCCCGTCGGCAGACGCAGCCGGTACCAGCCCGCTCGCGCAGGCGCTGTTCGCGCTGCCCGGCGTCAGCCGCGTGTTCCTGGGCGCGGATTTCATCACCGTGACGAAGGACTGGGACAGCGACTGGCAGATGCTCCGCCCCCAGGTGCTTGGCGCGATCATGGACCATTTCATGGCCGGCCGACCGGTGGTCGAGGGTGCCCTGGGCAGCGATGGCGATGAGATCGAGGTCGCCGAGGAGGATCGCGAGATCGTCGCGCAGATCCGCGAGCTGATCGACACGCGCGTCCGCCCCGCCGTCGCGATGGATGGCGGCGACATCGTGTTCCAGCACTTCACCGACGGCATCGTCCACCTGCGGCTGCAGGGCGCCTGCTCCGGCTGCCCGTCGTCGCGGGCGACGCTGAAGCACGGCATCGAGAACATGCTGAAGCACTACGTGCCGGAAGTGGTCGCCGTCCAGGCCGTGGAGTAGCCTCGCTCCCCACGTGACGAGGGGGAGAATGGCGCGTGCTCGATGACTGGACGCTGAACCGCCTGTTCCGTGACGCCCGCACCCACGAGGCGTGGACCACGGCACCGGTGACCGATGATGACCTTCGCCGCATCTGGGAACTCGCGCGCATGGGGCCCACCTCGGCCAATTGCTCGCCCGCGCGCGTCGTCTTCCTCCGCACCGGGGAGGCGAAGGAGCGGCTTCGCCCGACGCTGAGCGCGGGCAACGTCGAGAAGACGATGGCCGCGCCCGTGACCGCCATCATCGGCCACGACACGGCCTTCTTCGACCTGATGCCGCGGCTGTTCCCCGCCCCCGGCGCGCGCGACTGGTTCGCCGACAACCCTGCCTTCGCCGACGTCACGGCCTTCCGTAACGGCACCCTCCAGGCGGGCTACCTCATCCTCGCCTGCCGGGCGATCGGGCTCGATGCGGGGCCGATGAGCGGGTTCGACAACGACGCGGTCGACCAGGAGTTCTTCGCCGGCACCACCATCCGCTCCAACATCCTGGTGAATATCGGGGTCGGCGATGCGGCGATGCTGCGGCCGCGCAACCCGCGGCTGTCCTTCGACGAGGCGTGCAAGGTCATCTAGGCGGGACGCGGCCCGATGCTCCTGCTCTGCCTCGACGCGTCGCTGGCGCGAAGCTCGGCCGCGCTCTGGCGGGGCGGGGCCCTGCTCGCCGAGGCCGAGGCTGCCGGCGGCACGGGCCAGGCAGCCGCGATCGCGGTGCTCGCCGAACGCGTGCTGGCCGAGGCGGGCATTGTCGCATCCTCCCTTGGCCTTGTGGCCGCGACCGTGGGCCCTGGCGGGTTCAGCGGCATCCGCGCTGGCCTCGCACTCGCGCACGGGCTCGCGGCCGGTGCCGGTGCGGCGCTCGTCGGCGTCACGACGGCGGAGGCGCTCGCCGCACCGCATCTCGGCGCACATCCCGTCGCGGCGCTGATGGACAGCCGTCGCGGCCACCGCTTCGTGCAGGTCTTCGCGCCAGGCCCCGGCGCGCCGCGCGAGATTGGCCCGGCTCAGGCCTTGGCACCGGAGGCAATCGCGGCATACCTGCCCGCCGGTGCCGTGACGGTGGGTGACGCGCCCGAGGCGATGGTCAGGGCCCTGCCGCATGCGCGTGACCTTGGCCAGATCGCGCTGGCGCGCCATGCCGGCACCCTGCCCGCTCTGGCCCCCCTGCCCCTCTATCTCGACGCGCCGGCCGCGCGGCTTGCCTCAGGCCTCAGGCCTCCGCCGCTGCCGTGACCATGATCGCGCCCGTCGGTCCCGAGGGGGCGGGGCTGCTCGCTGCCCTGCATGCCGGAGGCATCGGCGAGGCGGGTCCTGCCTGGGACGAGGCGGCGTTCGCGTCGCTCCTGGCGGTGCCGGGCCGCATCGCGCTCGTGGCATCCGGGGCTGAGGGGCCACTGGGCTTCGTCCTGCTCGGTCGGGCCGTCGACGAGGCCGAGATCATCACGCTTGCCGTGCTGGCCGGGGCGCGGCGGCGCGGCATCGGCCGCGCGCTGGTGGCGGAGGCCGCTTCGCACGCGGCGGCAGCCGGCGCGACGCGGCTTTTTCTTGAAGTGGCGGAGGACAACGCAGCCGCGCTCGCGCTCTACGACGCGGCGGGGTTCGTGCCGGTTGGCCGGCGGCGCGGCTACTACGGGCGGGAAACGGGCGCGGTGGATGCGCGCGTGCTGGCGCTGGCGCTCACGCCTTCTTGCGGAGCGTGAGGATCCAGCGGTCGGTCTCTGCCGCTGCACCTGGCGTTTCCGGGTCGAGGGAGACAACGCTGTGGCCGAGCTCGCGGGCGCTGCGTGGCACGTTGGCGAGGGGTTCGCGGCCGGTGAGCCTGATCCGCACACTCGCCCCCGGCGCGATCTTGTCCAGCAGAAGTCGCGTCCGGACAAAGGTCATCGGGCAGATATCGCGGGTGATGTCGAGCGCCACGTCTCTGCTCTCGACTGGAGAACCGGCGGGCTGATCTGAATTCGGTGTCATGTCACTCCCGGCGCGACAGACGATCGTTGCGGTACGCGGTTCTGACGTCTATACAGCGCGCAGCTCGACAACAGAAGGCAATGCGGAAATGCAGGCGGACGCGTCGGACTCCAATCTTCTCGAACTCACGGCCGAAATCGTCTCGGCCCATGTCAGCAACAACAGTGTTCCGTTGTCCGATCTTCCCGGCCTGATCCAGCAGGTGTACGCGACGCTCGCAGGCGTCGGCAAGGTCGCACCCCCGGCCGAGAAGCCGCAGCCTGCGGTTCCTGTGAAGAAGTCGATCCACCCCGACTACATCATCTGTCTCGAGGACGGCAAAAAGCTCAAGATGCTGAAGCGCCACCTCAAGACCGCCTACAACATGTCTCCGGAACAGTATCGCGAGCGTTGGCAGCTTCCGCCTGACTATCCGATGGTCGCGCCGAACTATGCCAAGCACCGGTCGAGCCTGGCCAAGAAGATCGGCCTCGGCACCAAGCCCCGCGCAGGCAGCGGCCGCCGCGGCTGAGCCGGGGCCGCCCCGTGCCCCCCGGCCAAGCCTGACAGGGGGGGTACTAGGGGCAGGGACGGCATCTCTGCTATAGGGACGTCCGAGGCGGGGGACCGCCGGGCGTCCCGGGGATCGTGGCACGACCCCGGGCGCGCGCCAGCCACGACGGCGCGACCGAGGAGGGCGGATGGAAAGCCGGATCGAACGGCTGTGCATCGAGAGTGGCGTGAAGATGACCGGCCAGCGCCGCGTCGTCGCGCGCGTGCTGTCGGATGCGACCGACCATCCGAACGTCGAGGAACTGTACCGGCGCGCGTCGGAGATCGACCCGCGCATCTCCATCGCCACCGTCTACCGCACCGTCCGGCTGCTCGAGGAGAAGGGCATCCTCGAGCGGCGCGATTTCGGCGAGGGCCGCGCCCGCTACGACCCGACCGACCGCGGCCACCATCACCACCTGATCGACGTCGACACCGGCAAGGTGATCGAGTTCGAGGACGAGGAGCATGAGGCGGTGGTCAAGCGCATCGCCGCCCGCCTCGGCTTCACGCTGGTGAGCCAGCGGCTCGAGCTGTTCGCGCGCCGCGCCCCGGTCGAGACCGATGCCGCGAAGCCGGAGCCGCGCGCCAGGGCAAAGGCGGCCGAGGACACGCCGGGGGGTGCTGCGCGCAAGCCTGCCCGCGGCG
>NZ_JALHPR010000050.1 GCF_022842375.1 Elioraea sp.
GCTCGCTGCCCTCGGCGCGCCCGATGCCGCCGCCGCCGCCTCCTCGCTCCGGGTGTGGGAGGCGCTCCCCGAGTGGGAGGAGACAGCCCGCCCGCCGCCGCCGACGAGCTTTCCCGTCGCCCCGTCGGAGGCGCGGATGCGGCTCGCCGCCCTGCTCGGCACCGAGGCGGAGGACCGACCCGGGCAGAGCGACTTCGCCTCCGCCGCCACCGAGGCCTTCGCGCCACGGGATGCGCCAGGCGTACCGCGCGTGGTGCTCGCCGAAGCCGGCACGGGAACGGGCAAGACGGCCGCCTACATCGCCCCGGCGAGCCTGTGGGCAGAGCGGAACGGCGCGCCGGTCTGGCTCTCGACCTACACCCGGAACCTGCAGCGCCAGGTCGACACCGAGCTTGCCCGCCTTTGGCCAGACGAGGCCGAACGGCGCGCGAACGTGGCGATCCGCAAGGGACGCGAAAACTACCTGTGCCTGCTGAACTTTGAGGAGGCGGTGAACGGCGCCGGCCGAGGGGCGGCGGCGACGATCGCGCTTGGCCTGATGGCGCGCTGGGCTGCCAATACCCGCCACGGCGACCTGCAGGGCGGCGATCTGCCAGGCTGGCTGCCGGAGCTGCTGGGTGCTGCCAACACGCTCGGCCTGTCGGATCGTCGCGGCGAGTGCATCCATTCCGCCTGCGCCCATTGGCGGCGCTGCTTCATCGAGCGCGGCATGCGGCATGCCCGTACCGCGCGGCTCGTCGTCGCCAACCACGCTCTCGTGATGGTGCAGGCTGCCTGGGGCGGGCTGGACGAAAGCGGCCTGCCGCTGCGCTACGTGTTCGATGAGGGCCACCACATCTTCGATGCCGCCGACAGCGTGTTCGCCGCCGCGCTGAGCGGGGCCGAGACGGCGGAGCTTCGCCGGTGGCTGCGCGGCAACGAGGGCGGCCGCGGCCGCGCCCGCGGCCTCCGGCGCCGGGCGGAGGACATGGTCGCCGCCACCCCACCATTGGTCCGCGCCCTCGATGCCGCGCTCGAGGCCGCCCGCGCGCTGCCCGCCCCCGGCTGGCTGCAGCGGCTCTCGGAGGACCCACGGCCGGAGCTCGGTGGAATCGAGACGGGGGAGGAGAACGCGGCGGAGGCGTTCCTCCGCCTGGTCCGCCGCCAGGTGCATGCCCGTCGCGTGCGCGAGGATGGCGCCGGCGTAGAGGAGGCCGAGGTCGCGCCCATGATCCCTGGCCTTGCCGAGGCTGCCGCCCGGCTCGAACAGGCGCTTGGGCGGATTGTGGCGCCGCTCGAACGCCTCAAGGAGGGGCTTGCCGCCCGCCTTGACGATGATGCCGATGAGCTCGACAGCGCGGCGCGGCAGCGCATCGAGAGCCTCTGCCGTTCCCTCACCCGCCGCGCCCTCGATCCGCTGACGGCCTGGCGCGCGATGCTCAATGCCGTGGCGTCGGATGCTGCCGAGGCGGGGCGCCCGGGCGAACGCTTCGTCGACTGGTTCGAGGTGACGCATCGCGGCGCGCATGAGGCCGATGTCGGCATGAAGCGCCATTGGGTTGACCCGACCGTTCCGTTTGCCCGCGTCGTCGCCGAACCGGCGCACGGCATGCTCGTCACCTCCGCCACGCTCCGCGATTCCGGGGCGGCTGACGAGGAGGCGCGCTGGCAGGCGGCGGAGGAGAGCTCGGGTGCGATCCACCTGCTGGGGCCCGCGATGCGCGTCGCCGTTCCCTCGCCATTCGACTACCGCGCGGCGACGCGGGCCTTCGTGGTGACGGACGTGCGCCGCGAGGACCCGGCCCAGGTGGCGGCGGCCTATCGCGCGCTGTTCCTCGCCTCAGGCGGCGGCGCGCTCGGCCTCTTCACCGCGATCGCGCGGCTGCGCGACGTCCACCGCCGCATCGCGCCCGCGCTCGAGGAGGCAGGGCTCGACCTGCTCGCCCAGCACGTGGATGCGATGGACAACGCCACGCTGGTCGACGTGTTCCGGGCGGAGGAGGATGCCTGCCTGCTCGGCACCGATGCGATGCGGGACGGTGTGGACGTTCCGGGCCGTGCGCTCAGGCTCATCGTGTTCGACCGGCTTCCCTGGCCGCGCCCGACCATCCTCCACCGCGCCCGCCGTGCCCGGTTCGGCGGCGCCCGGGCGGGGGCAGTGGATGACAGGATCGCGCGCGCGAAGCTCCGCCAGGCCTTCGGGCGGCTGATCCGCTCGGCCGAGGACCGGGGCTGCTTCGTGCTGCTCGATGCCCGCGCACCCTCGCGCATCCTCTCGGTGCTGCCCGAGGGGGTCGAGGTGCGACGGGTCGGGCTTGCCGAGGCGGTGGCCGAGGTCGGCGCGTTCCTCGGGTCACGTTGACGGCGCGGCGCCGAGAGGGCATCAGCGCGTCAGCCGATTGGAGGGGCTGCCCATGTCATCGCGTTCCCAGGCCACGCTTCCGCTGCTGACGCCGCACGAGGCGCTCGTGTTCGCGATGGTGCTGGTGTCAGCGTCCGACAACACGATGACCGACCGCGAGCTGAAGACGATCGGGCGGATCGTGACCTCCATGCCCGCCTTCGTGGGCTTCGACCATGAGACGCTGCCGGCGGTGGCGGAGCGTTGCGTGTCGGTCCTGCAGCACCCGGACGGGCTGGAGGAGGCGTTCGCGATGATCGACGCCGCGCTCACGCCAGCGCTGTGCGAGACCGCCTATGCCTTTGCCTGCGACGTGGTGGCGGCCGATGGCCGCGCCTCGCAGGAGGAACTGCGCGTCCTCGAGCTCATGCGCCACCGGCTCGATGTCGAGCGCCTCGTGGCCGCTGCGATCGAGCGTGGCGCGCGGGCCCGCTACGGCCGCTTGGTCTAGCCTCCCACGCCTGTCGGTTTCCTTGACTGTCGCCCGATCCCTCCACGGTTGATTCCGTCAGCGTGCTTTACAGATCGCTGGCGCAACTGCGCCCGCTGACCACCAAGCCATTGTCACAGCGTACTTTCCCATCCGTGGCACGACAGTTGCTCACACATTGGCAACGGGTTTGCGCAGCCAAGTGCAGAGGGGGGAGTCGGGATGTCTTTCAGCAGGTCACTTGCAATTGGTCTCGTCGCTGCGACGGTTGCCTCCGCAGCCTCTGCCGCCAACCTCGTGACGAACGGCAGCTTCGAAACACCGACGCCGGGCAACGGTCTTGCCGGTTGGACCTACACGGGCGGCGAGAACCCGCCCAGCGGCACACCGCTCTATCCGCCCGTCTCGATCTTCTATGGCGCTGCCCAGGCCTATCCGCAGGGCGCATTCGGCGAAGCCATTCCCGCGAACAACGCGCCGACCAACTCGCCTGATGCGGTTGGCGCACGCGCCGCCTATTTCGTCTCCGACTTCGCCAACAATCCCAATCAGACGCTGACGCAGTCAGTCTTCCTCAACGCGGGGATCTACCAGATCGGGTTCAGCGCCTATGCGCCCGCCAACGGTTTCGCGAACGCAGGCGACGCGACATTCGAAGGCATCGTCGCGAGCCTCTCGCTGGCGAGCTACAACGTCTCAGCTGGCCTCGTACAGACGTGGCAGACCTTCGCGGGCGCCGCGAACATCGCGGTCGCCGGGATCTACGATGTCGAGTTCACGTTCTATACGAACGCGTTTCCGTCGAAGGACATCGTGATCGATCAGGTCTACATCATCGCCGGCAACCCGCCGATCGGGGTTCCCGAGCCGCTGTCTCTCGCGCTGCTCGGTTCCGGGCTGCTCGGCCTTGCGGCGGCGCGGAGGCTGCGCCGTCGGGCATAAGGGCGGAGGGGCGATAGCCCCCGTCAGCGCTGCCTGCGCTGCCCCGGTGCCTGGGGCATTTGCATCACCTGCCACCCTTCGGGCAACGCGAACTGTGACGCTGGCTGCGTGGCGAGCGTCAGCGACGTCGCCTCCATCGATCCTGCCAGGTCACCCTGGCGCATCGCGGCGCGCAGCATGATGCCCTCGTCGGTCATGCACACCGTGCCACGCTCCGCGCGGTTCTGCTCGGCGCGGTAGATCGTGCAGCGATGGCCCGCGACAGTCGCCGACCCGGTGCGCGTCAGCACCATGTCGTCGGGCAGAACGAAGCCCGGCTCCTGGCCCTTGGCGAGCGGCATCTCCATCACCGTTCGCGTCGCCGCGTTCAGCATAAACATGCGGAGCGCCGCCTGGTCGGTGATCACCACCAGCCCGGCCTCGGGCATCTCCACCCGCTGGCGCCTCGTCGCTGCGCTGTAGGCGACGGTCATCTGTCCAGCCTGGCCCTGGTGCTCCATCCGGTAGGTGATGGCGTAGTCGCGCGTCGGCTGCTTGGGCTGCGCCGTGGCGGCGATCGGCAGCAATGACGCGGCGGCGGCGGCGATGATGACGAGGCGCATCTCGATCCTCCCGGTTACGGAACGAAGCGAGACTGCGCGCCACGTGCGCGGAGGGTCAATTCCCCGCACGCATCCGTGAGAGTTCGCTGCGCAACTGGTCGGGCGTGAGTACGGCGTGGAACACGGCGGGCAGGTCGACCGCCTCGGCGAGCAGACGGCGATACTCGAGCCGCGGCACCTCGATCGCGCCGAAGCGGGCGAGATGGTCGGTCACGAACTGGGTGTCGAGCAGCGCGAAGCCGCCGATCCTGAGCCTGGCGACGAGTTGGACGAGGGCGACCTTCGAGGCATCGCGCACGCGGCTGAACATGCTTTCGCCGAAGAACGCGCCGCCGAGCGCCACGCCATAGAGCCCGCCGACCAGCGTCCCACCCTGCCAGCACTCCACGCTGTGGGCATGGCCCAGCGCGTGCAGCGCGCCGAACAGGCGCTCGATGTCGGTGTTGATCCAGGTCTCTGGCCTGTCCTCCGTCGGCTCGGCGCAGCCGGCGAGGATGGAGTCGAAGGCGGTGTTGCAACGCACCTGGAACGTGTCCGACAGCACCGTGCGGGCGAGCCTGCGCGGCAGGTGGAACGCGTCGAGCGGCTGGATGCCGCGCTTGTCAGGGTCGAGCCAGTAGAGGCGGTCGGCGTCGCGACGCTCCGCCATCGGGAACAATCCCGCGCGGTAGGCTCGCAGCACAAGCTCCGGCGTGACGGTGGTCTCCCCCGCGCCGCGCCGGGCCATGTCAGGCGCGCGGGCTTGGTGGGGCGGCCGCATGCAGGACAAGCCGTGTCATGCGGCGCCGCGCGCGACGAAGCGCTCGAGCCAGTGGATCGTGTAGTCGCCCGAGCCAAACTCGGGGTCGGCGGCGATGCGGCGGTGCAGCGGCAGCGTCGTCGAGATCCCGTCGATCACGAACTCGTCGAGCGCGCGGCGAAGCCGCGCCAGTGCCTGCGGACGTGTCGTGCCGTGCACCACGAGCTTGGCGATCAGGCTGTCATAATGCGGCGGCACCGAGTAGCCGGCGTAGAGCGCACTGTCGACCCGCACGCCAAGTCCGCCCGGCGCGTGGTAGGTCACGACACGACCGGGGGTGGGCATGAACGTGTCGGGGTCCTCGGCGGTGATGCGGCACTCGATGGCGTGGCCGTCGAACCGCACCTCATCCTGGCCGTAGCCGAGCGTCTGGCCCGCCGCAATCCGCACCTGCTCGCGCACCAGGTCGATGCCGCAGACCATTTCGGTCACGGGATGTTCGACCTGAAGCCGCGTGTTCATCTCGATGAAGGCGAACTGCCCGTCCTGCCAGAGGAACTCGAGCGTCCCGGCGTTGCGGTAGCCGATCTCACGCAGTGCTGCGGTCACGCGCGCGCCAAGCGCATCGCGCGCGGCGGCGTCGAGGGCGGGGCTGCCCGCCTCCTCGACCAGCTTCTGGTGGCGCCGCTGCAACGAACAGTCACGCTCGCCGAAATGCACGACATTGCCGTGCGCATCGGCCAGCACCTGGAGCTCGATATGCCGCGGCCTGTCGAGATACTTCTCCATGTAGACGGCGTCGTTGCTGAAGGCGGCCTTGGCCTCGGTGCGGGCAACGCGGAACGCCTCCGCCACCTCGTCACGCGACCGCGCCACCTTCATGCCGCGCCCACCGCCGCCGGCCGCGGCCTTGATCAGCACCGGAAACCCGATCTTCTCCGCAACGGCGATCGCCTCCTCGGCCGAGGAAAGCTCGCCATCGGAGCCAGGCACGAGGGGAACGCCCAGCCGCGCCATGGTGCGCTTGGCCTCGATCTTGTCGCCCATCATGCGGATATGCGTGGGCGAGGGGCCGATGAAGGCGATGCCGTGCGCCTCGACGATCTCGGCGAAGTCGGCGTTCTCGCTGAGGAACCCGTAGCCGGGGTGGATCGCATCCGCCCCCGTGATGGCCGCGGCCGAGAGCAGGGCAGGGACGTTGAGGTAGCTGTCGCGCGCCGCCGGCGGGCCGATGCAGACGCTCTCATCCGCCAGCCGCACATGCATGGCGTTGGCGTCCGCGGTCGAATGGACGGCGACGGTGCGCACGCCCATCTCCTGGCAGGCGCGGTGGATCCTGAGCGCGATCTCGCCGCGATTGGCGATGAGCACCTTGCCGAACATCAGCGCCCGGCTGTCCTGGTCATTTGGGCCGCCCCGCTCATCGGCCTGCTCATTCGACCAGCATCAGGACTTCGCCGTATTCGACCGGCGCGCCCGTCTCGATCAGGATGCGCGTGACGGTGCCCGACCGCGGCGCCTTGATCTGGTTGAAGGTCTTCATTGCCTCGATCAACAGCACGGTCTGCCCCACGCTCACCTTGTCGCCGGGCTTGACGAAAACGGCGGCTCCGGGCTCGGGCGAGAGATAGGCGATGCCGACCATCGGCGAGGTGACGGCACCGGGGTGCGAGGCGTCGATCGCCGCGTCTGCCACCGGTGCGGGAGGCGCTGCGCCGGGGGGCGTGGCAGCGCCCGGGGCATGTGCGAACACCTGGGTCGCGGCTGTCGCACGGCTGACGCGAAGCCTGCTCTCGGCTTCGGCGATCTCGATCTCGGAGAGGCCGGTCTCCTCGAGCAGCGCGGCGAGGCGCCGGATCGCGTCCTCGTCGATCTGGATGCGCGTCATGCTGTTCTCCCTGGCCCCCGTGCCCCACTGGCCTGGCCTGGGCCGATCAAGCCCGCCATCGCCTCGAGCGCCAGAACGTAGCCCTGCGGCCCGAGTCCCGCGATCATTCCCGTGGCCGCCTTGCCGGTGATCGAATTCTGCCGGAACGCCTCCCGGCGGTGGATGTTGGTCAGGTGTACCTCGATCACCGGCAGCTCCGAGGCGAGCAGCGCGTCGAGCAGCGCGATCGAGGTGTGGGTGTAGCCGGCCGGGTTGATCACGATGCCCGCCGCACGCCCCCGGCACTGCTGCACCCAGCCGATCAGTTCTCCCTCCAGGTTCGACTGGCGGAACTCGACGGCGAGCCCGAGGGCTGCTGCCTTGGCCTCCGCCATCGCCTGGACGTCGGCGAGCGTGGTGTGCCCATAGAGCTCCGGCTGTCGGAGCCCGAGCAGGTTCAGGTTTGGGCCGTTCAGCACGGCCACGATCGGCATTGGATTCTGCACCGCTGGTCCCGTTGCGGTTTATCGGACGGGGCACCTAGCACGCACACTCGCCGCGCCGCAATGCGCGGCCACCCTCGCAGCCGGGGCCGCGGCAGGCTATTTGACGCCGCATGACCCTCCCCGAACTGCTTTCCCTCGCCGCCATCCTCGTCATGCTGGTGCTCTCTGCGCTGTTCTCAGGCAGTGAGACAGCCTTCACCGGCAGCTCGCGCGCCTACATTACCAGGCTTGCCCGGGCCGGCGATGGCCGCGCCGCCCGGCTCGGCACCATGCGGGAGCGCAAGGACAGGCTGCTCGCCGCCCTTCTCGTCGGCAACAATCTGGTCAACACCACTGCAACAGCGCTTGCCTCGGCGCTGCTGATCACCTGGTTCGGGGACGGGGGCGTCATCTACGCCTCGCTGGTGATGACCATCACCCTCGTGATCGTGAGCGAGGTCCTGCCCAAGACCTACGCGATCCAACACCCGGATGCGACGGCACTCCGCGCCACCCCTTTCCTTGCCCTCGTCCTCGCCGTGTTCGGGCCGGCGGCGCGCGCGGTGAATGGCACCGTCGCCTTCCTGCTCGGGCTCGGCGGGGTGAAGGTGACGTCGGGCGAGCGTGAGCAGACCGACGAGGACCTGCGCGGGGCGATCGCGCTGCATGGCCTCGGCGCGGCCGACGAGGCCGCGAACGAGGAGCGGCGGATGCTGCATGGCGTCCTCTCGCTCGATGAGCTGACAGTCGCCGACGTGATGACGCACCGGCGCCGCATCGCGGGGATCGACGCCGATGCGCCGCCAGCCGCCCAGCTTGCCGCGCTTCTGGGGGCCACGCATGCGCGCCTGCCGCTCTGGCGCGACGGCGGGGCGGAGATCATCGGAGTCGTCGAGGTCCGGCTCGCGCTGAAGGCGCTGCATGCCGCCGGTGGGGACCCTGCCGCGATCGACCTCGCCGCGGTCGCAGAGAAGATCCCCGTGGTGCCCGAGATCAGGCCGCTGTTCGACCAGCTCCAGGAGTTCCGCCGCACGCACCGGCACATGGCGCTCGTGCTCGACGAGTACGGCCAGTTGCGCGGACTCCTGACGCTCGAGGACATCATCGAGGTGGTGGTGGGCGAGATTTCCGAGCGCGGCGAGCCCATCCTGGCCGATCGGGTGGCAGCCGAAGGCGTGATCGAGGTGCGCGGCGACACCCGTGTGCGCGACCTGAACCGCGAGCTCGACTGGGAACTGCCGGAGGACGAGGCAGCGACGGTGGCCGGCCTGGTGCTGGCCGAGGCGCGGGGCCTGCCGGCGGTCGGAACCGCGGTGACGGTCGCCGGCTACAGGATGACGGTCGCCGACATGCGCGGCCGGCGCATCGCCGTCGTGCGCATCGCCGCCAGGACCGGCGAGGGAGAGGGCTAGCATGGCCTTGCCGCACGCCGCCGCCGCACCCCATATCGCCGTCATGGCCGACAGCACCGCCTCCCTGCTTTCCCTCACCGTGAACGGCGAAGCCAGGTCCTTCCCCGGGCCGCTGACCGTCGCGGGCCTCCTTGTCGCGCTCGACCTGCCGGGGCCGAAGGTGGCGGTCGAGCGCAATCTCGAGATCGTGCCGAAATCGGCGTACGCGACGCTCCGGCTCGAGAATGGCGACAGGCTCGAGATCGTGCACTTCATCGGCGGCGGCGATGCCGTCCCTGCCGACGACGATCCCTGGGAGGTGGCGGGCCGCCGCTTCCGCTCGCGGCTTCTCGTCGGCACCGGCAAGTACAAGGACCTCGAGGAGACCGCGGCGGCAATCGCGGCCTCGGGGGCGGAGATCGTCACGGTGGCCGTCCGTCGCGTGAACCTGTCCGACCCTTCGGCGCCGATGCTGCAGGACTACGTGCCCCCCGACCGCTACACCTACCTGCCGAACACGGCCGGCTGCCACACGGCCGAGGAGGCCGTGCGCACCCTCCGCCTCGCCCGCGAGGCCGGGGGTTGGGATCTCGTGAAGCTCGAGGTGCTGGGCCCCCCGCCGCATCTCTATCCCGACATGGCAGAGACGCTGCGGGCGGCCGAGGTGCTGGTCCGCGACGGGTTCAAGGTGATGGTCTACTGCGCCGATGACCCGGTGGCGGCGAAGCGACTCGAGGAGATGGGGTGCGTGGCCATCATGCCGCTCGGCGCCCCGATCGGCTCTGGCCTCGGCATCCAGAACCGCGTGACGATCAGCCTCATCATCGAGCAGGCGAAGGTTCCGGTGCTGGTCGATGCCGGGGTGGGCACGGCATCGGATGCCGCGATCGCGATGGAGCTTGGCTGCGACGCGGTGCTGTTGAACAGCGCCATCGCGCATGCGCGCGACCCCATCCGGATGGCGCGCGCCATGGCCGAGGCGGTGCGCGCGGGGCGGAATGCCTATCTCGCCGGGCGCATGCCGCGGCGCGTGACGGCAGACCCGTCGAGCCCGCTGGCCGGGCTGATCTGATATTGCCGCGGCGCTTCATCGTGGAGATTTGAGCCTTGGCTGTAGTGAAGCAGGATAAAGACTCAACTGCCTACTTTGGCGGACGAATTTTTTTCTTGGGTGCAGGATTTTCTGCAGCTGCTGGCGTTCCGCTAACAAATGTGCTTTTGCCGAAAGCTCTGCGCCTAATGAGGCAAGAGATACCTGATTTCTATGAACGAATGTGCCAGTATGCTCGGGACATTGACTTGGACCTGAACGGTTCACCTGACGCCACGAAATTCGCGCATCTCTGTACATATCTGGATTTCCTCGAGCTTCGTGAGCATGGTGGTTCTGAACGTTGGAGTGACCGCGGCTCAAGAGAGCGCCTCTGCCTAAATTTCTTCTTGGCAAAGGCGATTGCTCACTCCACGCCAGAATTTACAGAAATTCCGGAACTATATAGAAAGTTTGTCGATAGAATACGATATCCAGATATCGTTGTAACATTTAACTGGGACACACTATTGGAGAATGCGTTCGATGCAGCAGGTGTACCATTCTCATATGATTTTCAGCGCGGGACAGTATGGCTAATAAAGCTTCATGGATCTGTGAATTGGGTGTTTGGTAGACATGATCCATTGACAAATACTCCAGATGATCTTGGATTTGAAAAGATTCTTGGAGATTTCAATACAGAAGGATTGGACATTTTCTCAATACCAAAGTTGAGAATGAGATCATCATGGGAATCTTTGAAGCCACTGATTCATGGGATAGACCCTCTTATTGTGCTCCCTGGGTATGGAAAATCTTTTGATGTGCGAAAACTGTCAGATTTATGGTATAAAATTGAGCATGTGAGCGTTCAGCAAGGGCCAATATTTATCATTGGACTACGCGTTTCGGATGACGATTTCATTATGGAGGGACTTTTTCGTTATTTATTCCGAGCGGCATTTAAGTCGACTCGGGTTGTGTCCGTCATGAATCCTGACGCGGAGGTGGGTACCCGATTCCGCGCCATCGCGGGTGAACATCTCAGCATGCGGTTTCTCGAGGCAAAGTTTTGCGCTGACACCATAGATGGACTTTTGGCCTAGAGGCGTCTGTGGGTCGGCGATGCCACGGCTGATGTTGCGCCTGGGGGCTTGAGACCTTGGTGTTCTGCCAACCTGGCCGCCTTGCCGGCCGGCTTCGCCCGCCCCCTCCGCGACCCTCGTTAACCCCCCGGAAAGACAAAAGGATTTGCGGGTCTGGCCTGCGTTCCCCGGGGGTCATTTTTTTCTTGGTGCAGGGGGGAGTGGGGTATATATGCGCCCATAGACGCAGCAACGCACGTGCCTCTGGCCCCTCGGGGTTTACGCAACGACGTCAAGCGTTCTGGCAGCCGACCGGGGTTCGTCCTCGGGGACGCTGGTTCGTTCGACCGTTCGTCAACCTGGAGGTGTCGCCGTCTACAGGCGCCTCCGCTGGAGTATAGGGGAGGGCCCGTGCGATGACCCCAAAGGTCGCGCGCTTTCTCGATGACATGCGTCCTGCGACGCCCTGTCTCGTTCTCGATGTCGATCGCGTCGAGGAGAACTATTGCGCGCTGCAGCAGGCACTGCCGCTCGCGCGCATCTACTATGCCGTGAAGGCCAACCCCGCCGCGCCGATCCTCGATCGGCTCACCGGTCTCGGCTCAGCGTTCGACGCCGCATCGTGGGAAGAGATCGCGATGTGCCTCGAGGCGGGGGCGGACGCGGCCGACATCTCGTTCGGCAACACGGTGAAGAAGGAAAGCGCGATCATCCGCGCCTTCGATGCCGGCGTGCGCATGTTCGCCTTCGACAGCGAGGGAGAGCTCGAGAAGCTCGCGCGCTCCGCCCCGGGGTCGAAGGTGTATTGCCGCCTGCTGGTCGAGAACGAGGGTGCCGACTGGCCGCTCAGCCGCAAGTTCGGCTGCTCGGTCGAGACGGCGCGCGAGCTGATGCTGCGTGCGAAGGAGCTCGGCCTCGACCCGTACGGCCTCTCCTTCCATGTCGGGAGCCAGCAGCGTGACGCGGATGCCTACGAGGCGGCGATCGCCAAGGTCGGCATGCTGTTCACCGATCTCTCCGAGCGCGGCGTGAACCTGCGCATGGTGAACCTCGGCGGCGGCTTCCCGGTGCGCTACTCGTCCGACGTGCCTGGCATCGACCATTTCGCCGCGACCATCATGGCGGCGATGACGACGGCGTTCGGCAACGCGATCCCCGAGATGATCGTCGAGCCTGGCCGCTTCATCGTGGGCGATGCCGGCGTGGTGTCGTCCGAGGTCGTGCTGGTCAGCCGCAAGGCGAAGGACGACCCCGTGCGCTGGGTGTATCTCGACATCGGCCGTTTCGGCGGGCTCGCCGAGACCGAGGGCGAGAGCATCAAGTATCGCCTCCGCACGCCACATGACGGCGGGCGCCAGGGGCCGGTGGCGATCGCGGGCCCGACCTGCGACGGCGCCGACATCCTGTACGAGAAGTCGAACTACCGGCTTCCCATGGCGCTGAAGGCCGGCGACCGGCTCGACCTGCTCTCGGCCGGCGCCTACGTCACGACATACGCCGCCCAGTCGTTCAACGGCTTCCAGCCGCTGGCCGAACACTACATCTGACCGGCGGGGACACCGCCGCAGGCCGGGAAAGGGGAGCGCGAGCTCCCCTTTCTCGTATGCGCTACCGCTGCGCCTGGCGTGCTACTTCTGCGCTTGGCGCGACCGGGCGATGGCCTCGCGCAGCTGCTCAGGCCCCACCGCGCCCGGCAGCAGCTCGTTGCCGACGACATAGGCCGGGGTGCCCTGGATGCCGAGCGTCTGGGCAAGCCGGATGTTCGCGTCGAGCAGCTGCGCGATCGCAGGGTCGGCCATGTCGCGGCGCAGCTGCTCGGCATCAAGGCCGAGGCGTGCCGCGACGCGCATGATCTCGGCCTCGGTCGGCTCGCCGCGCAGTCCCATCAGCGCATCATGCATCGCGGCGTACCGGCCCTGGCGGTGGGCGGCGAGTGCAGCGCGCGCAGCCGTTACGGACGCTGGCCCGAGGATCGGGATGTCCTTCAGCACCACGCGAAGGCCAGGGTCTGCCCGCACGAGTTCGGCGATCACGGGGTTCATGCGCTTGCAGTAGGGGCAGCGGTAGTCGAAGAACTCGACGATCGTCGCCGTCGGCCGCGCGGCACCCTTGAAGGGGGCGGTGGGGTCGTTGACCAGGGCGTCGCGGTTGGCCGCGATCGCCCCCTGTGCCGCCTCACGCTCACGTGCCATGTCGCGCGCCTGGAGTGCTGCGATCGCGTCCTCGAGGATGGTCGGGTCGTTCTTCAGCGCGTCGCGCAGGATCTCGACGATCGCCGCGCGCTGCTGCGGGGTGAAGCCCTGTCCCGCCGCGGGCTGGGTGACGGCGAGGCAGGCAACGATGGCGATCACGAACCTCATCGGCGGCGCCTCTCCTCGCGTTCGATCTGTGCGGCGTTCAACAAATCCTGCGCGCGCAGCTTGCTGGGGCCCGCTGGCAGCAGCCGCTCCGCCCGCTGCGCCATCTGCCGCTGCGTGAGCAGGTCGCCGACGAGCGCTGCCTCCTCGGCCAGCGCGAGCGCGGCAAGCCCCTCCTCGCCCAGCCGCCCTCGCGCCATGCCGAGCGTGTTCCAGGCCAGCGCCAGCGTGCGGTCCTGCCTGAGCGCTGCCTCTGCCTCGGTTGCCGCGGCGCGAAGCTGGGCGGGCTCGTCGAGTGTCGAGAGAACGCGGGCGAGGCCGGCGCGGATCAGCGGCTCTGCCGGTGCAAGCCGGACCGCCTCGCGATAGGGGGCCACCGCCTCGCGCACCCGGCCGGCCCCCTCGAACAGGATCTGGCCCTTCACCTCGTGGAGCCAGGGCGAGGACGGGCGCGCGGCGATCAGGCGGTCAAGCTCCGCCACGGCGTCGTCGACCCTGCCGAGGCGAAAGCTCTGGATCGCGCGCGCGTAGCGGGCGGCCTCCGAAGTGTCTGACGGTGGAAAGGCCCGCTGCACCGAGGCGCCAGGCTCGAGGAAGCCGTAGAGCTTCGCGCGCACCATCGCGAACTGAGGCTCCATCTGCGGCGGCAGCGCGCCGTCACTGCCGCGAGCGGCGATCTGGCCCTTCAGGTAGTCGATCCTGTCGCGCGTCAGCGGGTGGGTCCGCATGTACGGGTCCTGCCGGTCGGCGATCATCATCTCCTGCGCGAGGAGCCGCTCCATCAGCTGCACGAGGCCATCGACCGGCCAGCCGACGCGCTGGAGCAGGTTCACGGCCGTGAGGTCGGCCGCGTTCTCCTGCGTGCGGGTGAAGCTGAAGAACTCGCGCATCGCCACCGACTGCCCGGCGAGGGCGCCGACGCCGGCCGCCTGGCCCTGGCCGGTCGCCACCGCGGCCGCCGCGCCGATCAGCATCGCCGCGACCGAGCGGATCATGGCGTTGCGCAACTCCTCCGGCAGCCGCGCGATGTGGCCGCCGACGACATGGCCCGTCTCGTGCGCGAGCACGCCGGCCACTTCCTCCACCGATGTCGCCTGCATCAGGAGGCCGGTGTGGATGAACATGCGGTTGCCGGTGGTGACGAAGGCGTTTATCGAGCGATCCCTGATGATGGTGACGCGCACGAAGCCGCGAGAAAGCCCCGCGGCGGCGAACAAGGGGCCGTAGATGGACCTGAGCAGGCTTTCCGTCTCGGCGTCGCGGATGATGGTGAAGCTCCGCCCCTGCGCGGCGGCGGGCTGGATAGCGCCCGAGAGGGCAAGCCCCGCCATGAAGGCGGCGGCGAGCCTGGCGCCGCGCCCGAACGGGGCGACCAGCAGGGAGCGTGCATGTGCGATGAGCCTGACCATGGGGGCAATATAGTGCGCCGAGCGCCGAGATTCGTCATCGCGGCTTTGTGTGCCCTGCCGCTCGCAGGGTGCAGCACCGTCAACGACCTGTTGTTCGACACGGGGCCGGCACAGGGAAGCCCGGGCTTCGTGCGCGGCTTCCTCGGCGGCGTGGCGGCCGAGGAGCCGCGCGCGGCGTTCATCGGGCGCGACATCCTCGCCGCAGGCGGCAATGCCACCGATGCTGCCGTCGCAGTCGGGTTCATGCTCGGCGTCACGCTGCCGTCCCGCGCGTCGCTCGCCGGCGGCGGGGTGTGCCTCGCCTTCGATCCGCGCCGGAACGAGACGATCGAGGTTGAGTTCCTGCCGCGCCCGCCGGGCACGGTCCGCCCCGGCAGCGACCGGCCGGCCGCCCTGCCCGGAACGCCGCGCGGCCTGTTCGCGCTGCATGCGCGGCTGGGGCGCCTGCCGTTCGAGCGCGTCGTCTCCCCGGCCGAGCAGGCCGCGCGATTCGGCACGCCAGCCTCCCGCGCACTGGTGACCGACCTTGCCGCCGTGTGGCGGCCGCTCGCGGCCGACCCCCAGGCGCGCGCCATCTTCGGCGCCCCTGGCGGCCAGCGGCCGATCGCCGAAGGCGACCAGGTCATGCAGCCGGAGCTTGCAAACCTGATCGGCACGCTCAGGAGCCAGGGCGTCGGCGACTTCTACCAGGGCGTTCTCGCCCGACGCCTGGCCGATGCGACGGCAGCGGCGGGCGGCGCGGTCACGGTCGACGAGCTTCGCACCATGCTGCCGCGGGCGTCCCTTGCCGCAACCGCGCCGCTCGGCAACGACCAGTTGCAGGTCGCTGCCGTCGGCGGCTCGGTCGGGGCTGCGGTGATGCTCCAGCGCCTGCGCGCCCGCGCCGATGAGGGCGAAGCTGAGCGTGCCGCGCTGGCCGCC
>NZ_JALHPR010000051.1 GCF_022842375.1 Elioraea sp.
GCTCTTCCATCTCGCGCTCGGGCCACCGCCGCCGCCCGCGGCGGCTGGCGCATCGCCGGGCGCGGGGGTGGCCGTCGCTGCCTCGGCCGTGTCCTTGGTGATGGCGCCGAGGTCGCGCTTGAGCGCATCGGGCGGGATCTTGCCGAACTGCGACGAGGCCTCCGCCGCGCGGCGCTGCAGCGTCTCGTCCGAGATCAGCGCGAGCAGGAGGTGGCCCGAGCGGATGCGCCCCGCGCCGTGTTCGAGGCTGGCGAGAAGCCACGCCTGCTTCATGAGCTCGACGATGTCGAGCGAGACCGACGGCGCGCGCGCGTTGCCGGTTTTCAGCCGGTCGAGCACCTTCGTCAGGTCGGCTGAAAAGCGGCCTGCATCGACATCGTAGTGGCGGAGGATGGCGGCGAGGTCGCCGTCCTGGGCATCGAGGAGCTTGAGCAGCCAATGCTCGATCTCGATGTTGTAGTGGCTGCGCGAGAGGGTGAGCCCGGCCGCTGACTCGAGCTGCCTGCGGCAGTAGTCGTTCAGGCGCCCGACGAGCGCCTTCAGGTCGATCGCCGCCACTCGTTCTCTCCCAGGACCGTTCCGGAACCCTGCCGACGGCGGACGCCGCGGCGTTCGGGCCGGAGAGTAGGGAGTGCGCGCCCCGGTTGTCCAGCACCCCGGTTCTCGGGCAATGTGACGACGGTCACACGCGGAGGAACCGGATGGCGATCGACGGCTTCGACCTGGAACGCCTGCTCGCGCCGATCGAGGGGGAGAACCCAGCCGGGATCGACCCGCGGACGGACTACTCCGCCACATCTGCCTATAACCGCCTGCGCGACGCGCGCTCAGAGGCGCGCGCGGCCGAGCGTGCGATGGATGCTGCGGCCGAGGAAGCGACGATGCCGCCGCAGTGGCGCACCATCCGCGACCTGGCCGACAAGCTGCTGTCGGGCCAGGCGAAGGACCTCGAGGTCGCTGCCTGGTACACCGAGGCGCTTCTGCGCAGCAACGGCTTCGCCGGGCTCGGCGCAGGCTTCCGCCTGATGCACGGCCTCGTCGCCGGCTTCTGGGACGGGCTGTACCCGATGCCGGACGAGGACGGGATGATCACCAAGGTCGCCCCCGTCACCGGCCTCAACGGCGAGGGGGGCGACGGTGCGCTGACCCAGCCGATCAGGAAGGTGCCGCTGCTGCGCGACCTTGTCGGCAATCCGCTTTCCTTGTGGCAGATCGAGCAGGCCGACGCGCTCGAGAGCCTCGAGGAAGCGCGGAAGGAGGCGCGGATCGCGGCCGGCGCGCTCAGCCTCGACGGGGTGATGAAGGCGGCCGCCGCGCTGCCCGCCCCGCACTGGCTCGCGATCGCGGGCGCGCTGAACGAGGCGATCGCGGCGTGGGGCGAGCTCAGTGCCGCGCTTGACGAGCGCGCGGGCGCCGATGCGCCGCCCACCTCGGCGGTGCGCGAGCTGCTGGCAACGGCGCTTGCCACGGTCACGCGGCTTGCCGGCGACAAGCTCGCCGTCGCCGAGGAGGAGGCGGCGGGCGACGAGGAGGCCGCGACCGAGGGTGGCGAGGCACCGGCCGGCGGCGGCGGTGCGCGCCGTGGCGGCAGGCCTGGTGAGATCGGCTCGCGCGAGGATGCGCTGAAGATGCTGGAGGAGGTGGCGCGCTGGTTTCGCCGCGTCGAGCCGCACAGCCCACTCTCCTACACGCTCGAGGAAGCGGTGCGGCGCGGGCGGATGTCGCTGCCCGACCTGCTGGCCGAACTGATGCCGGATGAGAGCACGCGCGCGGGCTTCCTCTCCTCGCTCGGCATCCGCCCGCCGCAGGCAGAGGAGTGATCGGCACCGCGGCGTGACATAGGTCACGCGGCAGTTGTTTCCCCTGAGGCGCGCGTTGACCGCGACGTTGCGCAACACGTATGGTTCACTCGCGGTGCGTGCCACGGCGGGATGCCTCATCCACGCTGCGCACCCCCGGCGGCGCCCCCCGGCTGCCGTGCCGGGCCACCAGGGAACGGAGACAGTCGCATGGCCAGTGTCCACGAAAAGCTCACGCGGGTGCGCAGGCCGCGGGTTCACATCAGCTACGAGGTGGAAACCGAAGGCGCGCAGGTCGAACGTGAGCTGCCGTTCGTCGTCGGCGTGCTGGGCGACTTCTCCGGCGACCCGACGCAGCCGCTCCGCCCGCTCGCCGAACGCAAGTTCGTGCAGATCGACCGCGACAACTTCAACGACGTCATGGCGCGGATGAATGTCGGCCTGAACCTGAAGGTCGACAACAAGCTCGCCGATGACGGCAGCCAGATGGGCGTGCAGCTGAAGTTCAACAGCCTCGATGATTTCGACCCGGGCAAGATCGTCGAGCAGGTGCCCGCACTGAAGGCGCTGCTCGAGACGCGCAACAAGCTGCGTGACCTCATGAGCAAGGTGGATCGCTCCGACGAGCTCGAGGGCCTGCTCGAGCAGGTGCTCCAGAACGAGGAGAAGCTGAAGTCGCTCTCGGCCGAGCTTGGCCTCGACAAGAAGGAGGAATGATCCCATGGCCGAAGCACAAGCCCAGGGCGCTGCCGCGGCTGGCGCCGAGACCGTCGAGGCGTCGAGCCTGCTCGATGCCGCGATCGCGGCAACCAAGCAGACCGAGAAGGACCGTGCGCAGGACCTGATCAAGACGCTGACGGAGGAGGCGCTGAAGGGCACCGTCACCTTCAGCAAGAACCTCCAGGTCACGTTCAACGCGGCGATTGCGGCGATCGACCGCAAGCTTTCGGCCCAGCTCGCCGAGATCATGCACGCGCCCGCCTTCGGCAAGCTCGAAGGCACGTGGCGCGGCCTCAACTATCTCGTCATGAACAGCGAGACGGGCACGGGCCTCAAGATCCGCGTGCTGAACTCGACCAAGCGCGAGCTCAACCGTGACCTGACGAAGGCGACCGAGTTCGACCAGAGCCAGCTCTTCAAGAAGATCTACGAGAACGAGTTCGGCACCCCTGGCGGCGAGCCCTATGGCGCGCTGATCGGCGACTACGAGTGGAGCAACCACCCCGACGACATCGAGACACTGCGGCTCGTCTCGAACGTTGCGGCCGCCTCCTTCGCACCGTTCATCTCCGCTGCCGGTGCCGGCCTCTTCGGCATGCAGAGCTGGACCGAACTCTCCAAGCCGCGCGACCTCGCCAAGATCTTCGACACGGCCGAATACATGAAGTGGCGCTCGTTCCGCGACACCGAGGACGCCCGCTTCGTCTCCCTCGTCATGCCGCGCGTGCTCGCGCGGCTGCCCTATGGCGCGAACACCAAGCCGATCGAGGATTTCGGCTACGAGGAGGCACCGTTCGACGAGGTCGGCGCCGCCAAGTCGATGGACCATGACCATTACTGCTGGATGAACGCCTCCTACGTCATGGGCGCACGGCTGACCGACGCTTTCGCCAAGTTCGGCTTCTGCACGGCGATCCGTGGTGCCGAGGGCGGCGGCAAGGTCGAGAACCTGCCGACGCATCTGTTCCAGTCCGACGACGGCGACCCTGACGCCAAGTGTCCGACCGAGATCGGCATCACCGACCGCCGCGAGAATGAGTTGTCCAATCTCGGCTTCCTGCCGCTCTGCCACTACAAGAACACCGACTATGCCGTGTTCTTCGGCGCGCAGACGGCGCAGAAGGCCAAGAAGTACGACCGGCCGGAGGCAACCGCGAACGCAGCGATCAGCGCGCGCCTTCCCTACATCATGGCGACGAGCCGGTTCGCGCACTTCCTCAAGGTGATGGCGCGCGACAAGATCGGCTCGTTCATGGAGGCGTCGGACTGCGAGGTCTGGCTGAACCGCTGGATCGGCAACTACGTCAACGGCAACCCCGCGGCAGGGCAGGAGATGAAGGCCCGCTATCCGCTCCGCGAGGCGCGCGTCGAGGTGAAGGAGATCCCTGGCAAGCCGGGCGCCTACAATGCGGTGGCCTACATGCGGCCGTGGCTGCAGATGGAGGAACTCACCACCTCCATGCGCATGGTCGCGCGCATCCCGCAGAAGGCCTGACGCAGGGACCGACGCGACAGGAAAGGCGGCGCCCATGCCCGAGGAGCAATCGGGACCCGGCGCCGCCGAAGCCGCGCCGGTGCCACCGCCTGCGCTGCGCGAGGCCGTTCTCGCCGGGGCGATCGTCGGTGACGCCAATGCCGCGACGGCAGAGGCCCTTGCCACTCTTGTCGCTGGTGCCGTGCTGCTGCCCGAGGCGTGGTTCGGCGCCGAGGCAACATTGCTCGCCACCGATGCGGCAACGTTCAGGCTCGCGATCGATCGTGACATCGCCGCCCTCGATGCGCTGATCGCGGCACAGCTCGATGCGATCCTGCATCATCCGCGCTTCAGCAGGATCGAGGCCTCGTGGCGCGGGCTTGCCTGGCTCGCCGACCAGGCGGGCGCTCTGCCGCGCATCAAGATCAGGCTCGTGCAGCTTCCCTGGGCAGAGCTTGTGCGAGACCTCGAGCGTGCGATCGAGTTCGACCAGAGCCGCATCTTCGAGAAGGTGTACGAGGGCGAGTTCGGCACGCCGGGCGGCGAGCCCTTCGGCCTCCTGATCGGCGACTATACCGTGCGCCACCGCCGCGACGCCGACACCCCGACCGACGACATGGCGGCGTTGACGGCGATGGCCGCCGTCGCTGCCGCATCGTTCGCGCCCTTCGTCGTCGCTGCCGACCCGGCGATGCTGGGGCTCGCGGATTTCGGCGAGCTTTCCGGTGTGCGTGACCTCGCCGGCATTTTCCGTGCCGCCGAGTACGATCGCTGGCGCAAGCTCCAGGCCACGGAGGATGCGCGCTTCCTCGGCCTCGTGATACCGCGCGTGTTGACGCGGCTTCCCTTCGGCAACGATGGCACGCGGCCCGACGGCTTCGTCTACGCCGAGGCCGCGCATAGGCGTGCCGCGCGCGGCTGGACCAACGCCGTCTACGCATTCGCCGCGGTGATCGCGCGCGCGGCATCCGCGCATGGCTGGCCGGCCGACGTGAAGGGCACCGACCGTGACCGTATCGGCGGCGGCCTCGTGACGCAGCTGCCGGTCGAGCGCTATGCCGCCGACCGTGCCGGCGTCGGGCCCCGGTTTGCGCTCGAGGTCGCGTTGACGGACAGGCAGGACCAGGAACTGTCCGAACTCGGCTTCGTTCCACTCTCGGCGCTGCGCAACACGATCGAGGCGGTGTTCGGCGCCTGCCGATCGGTGCAGGTGGCCAAGGGCTATGTGGGCACCAACAGCAACGCGGCCAGCGCGAACGCGCGCCTCTCGGCGCAGCTCTCCACCATGCTCTGCGTCAGCCGCTTCGCCCACTACGTGAAGGTGATCGGGCGTGACCGCGTCGGCTCCTACGCGACGCCGGAGGATTGCGAGGCGGCGCTGCAGAAATGGCTGTCCACCTACGTCAACGCCAACACGCGCGCGGGGCCGGAGATGATGGCACGCTACCCGCTGGCCGATGCCCGCGTGTCGGTGACCGAGCTTCCAGGCAAGCCCGGCGTCTATGGCTGCACCATCCACCTGCAGCCGCAATTCCAGCTTGATGACGTGGCCGCAACGTTCCGCCTCGTCACCGAGGTGCCGGCGAAACGCGCAGCATGAACAAGAACCGCAGTAGGACGAAGTTGGCCGCATGACCGACACGATGACACCAGGCGCGCTGTTCCAGGCAGGCCGGCTCGACGATGCCGTGGCCGCGGCCAACGCCGCCGTGCGCAAGGCTCCGGCCGATCCCGCGCCTCGCCTGCTGCTGGCCGAGCTGATGCTGTTCACCGGCAACGCCCAGCGCGCCGACACGCTGCTCGACGCGTTGACGACGATGGAGCCCGGCGTCGCCGTTCCCGTCGCCGCCTTCCGCCAGCTGTTGCGGGCAGAGGAAGCACGCCGCCAGGTCTGGGCGGAGGGGCGGCTTCCCGAGTTCCTCGGCTCGCCGCCCGGCCACATCTCACGCCTGCTCGAGGCACTGGTCGCGCTGCGTGCCGGCGACGGCGCCGAGGCTGCCCGCCTGGTCGCCGAGGCAGAGGCCGCCCGCCCGCCTGCCGCAGGGTCGCTCGACGAGATCGCGTTCGATGATTTCCGCGATGCCGATGATCTCTGCGCCGGCTTCCTCGAGGTGCTGACGACGACCGGCAAGTATTTCTGGATCCCGACGGAGCGCATCGCCGAGGCGATCTTCCATCCGCCGCAGCGGCCGCGTGACCTGTTCTGGCGGCGCGTCACCATGTCGGTGCGCGATGGGCCGGACGGCGACGTGTTCGTCCCCGCCCTCTACGTTCCGCCCGACGCATCGCAGCCTGACCCGCTGCGGCTCGGCCGCGCGACGGAGTGGGCGGGCGGCGAGGGGGCACCCGTCCGCGGCATCGGCCAGCGCATGTTCCTCGCAGGCGAGGAAGGCCGCACGGTGATGGAACTCTCCACGCTGGTCTTCAACGGCGCCTCGTGAGCATGCCTGTGCTGGGGGCAAGACAGTGTCGCTGAGGCCGAACGACCGTTCGCAGCGCGTCCAGCTCTCCGTCCTCGACCGGCTGCTCGATGCCGATCCGGAACGGGTTCAGGACCGTCCCCTCAGCTCGGCCGAGACGCTCGCCGCTCTCCGCCGCGCAGCGCGGCGCGACCTTGAGGCGCTGCTGAATGCGCGGCAGCGCTGGCGCTCCTGGCCAACGCCGCTGGCCGAGCTCTCCGTCTCGCCGGTGAATTTCGGCGTGCCCGACTTCACCTCCGGCTACTTCGCGTCCGAGGAGAAGCGCGAGACGTTCCGCCGTTCCGTCGAAGCCGCGATCCGTGCGTTCGAGCCGCGCTTCCGCATGGTGAAGGTGTCGCTGCTGCCGGGAACCGACGACACCGACCGCACGCTGCGGCTTCGCGTCGAGGCGCTGATGATGGCGGATCCGGAGCCTGAGCCGGTGAGCTTCGACACCGCGTTCGACAGCGCCGCCATGGCTTTCGTTGTTGCGGGGGCAGACCCTGTCTGACATCGACGACATCCTGCCGTTCTACAACCGCGAGCTCACCTATATCCGAAAGCTCGCGGCGGAGTTCGCCTCGGCACATCCCAAGATCGCTGGCAGGCTCAGGCTCGCGGCCGATGCGGTGGATGATCCGCATGTCGCGCGGCTGCTCGAGGGCTTCGCCTATCTCTCCGCCCGCGTGCGCCACAAGCTCGAGGACGAGTATCCCGAGCTGACGGATGCGCTGCTCGGCATCCTCTATCCGCACTACCTGCTGCCCTTCCCCTCCTGCTCGATCGTGCAGTTCCAGGGCCAGCCGACGGCAACCGCCCCCTATCGCGTGCCGGCCGGTGCCGGCCTCGACACCGAGCCGGTGACGGGCGAGCGCTGCCGCTTCCGTACCTGCTATCCCGTGACGCTCTATCCGATCGCGATCGACCAGGTGCGCCTCTCCGGCCTGCCGTTGCAGGCACCGGTGAACCGCGCCGCGCGCGGGGCTGTCGCGAGCCTCCGCATCGCGCTGCGCTGCCTCGGGGCGGAGGCGACCTTCGCGCAGCTCGGGCCCGACAGCGTCCGCTTCTTCCTCCGCGGTGCCGCCCCCGTGGCCCTGCCGCTGCATGAGCTGGTGCTGAACCACACCGTCTCGGTCGCCATCGCCGATGGGCCGAATGACCCCAACCCCGTGGTGCTGCCGCCCGATGCCGTGCGTGCGGTCGGCTTCGCGCGGGAGGAGGGTCTGCTGCCCTGGCCCGCGCGCAGCTTCTCCGGCTACCGGCTGTTGACCGAGTACTTCGCCTTTCCCGAGAAGTTCCTGTTCTTCGACATCGCCGGCCTCGATGCCAAGGCGCTCGTCTCCGGCGGCAACCGCATGGAGATCTTCCTCTATCTCGACCGTGCGCTGCCCGAGCTCGAACGCACGGTGGGCGCCGACGCGCTGGCGCTTGGCTGCACGCCTGTCGTGAACCTGTTCCCGCAGCGCTGCGATCCGCTCGGGCTCGACGGCACGGCGACGGAGCTTCGCGTCGTGCCCGATGCCCGCCGGCCGCGCGCGCTCGAAGTGTGGTCGGTCGATGCGGTGCGCGAGAGCCGCCCTGCTGGCCCCGCCCGCCCATGGCTTCCCTTCTACCGCCTCGCCGCCGATGCCGGGCTTCCCGGTGGAGCCGAACGCGAGGAGGCGGATGCGCCGCGCTGGCACCCCGTGCGGCGATCCTCCCTTTCGCCGTTGACCGGAACCGAAATGTTCCTCGCCTTCGCCGACCAGGGCTTCGACCCCGACCTGCCGGCCGAGGGCACGCTCTCGGTCGACGCGACCTGCTTCAACCGCGACCTGCCTGCCTCGCTTCCCTTCGGCGGTGGTCGGCCGAAGCTCACCCCGATCGAGGGCTTGGGCGGTGTGTCGTCGATGACCTGCCTTACCGCGCCAACGCCGACGCTCAGGCCACGCCTCGGCAATGCGGGCGCCTGGCGGCTCGTGTCGCATCTCGCCCTGAACCACCTCTCCGTCACCGGCGGTGCTGCCGGGGCGGCGGCGCTGCGCGAGATCCTCCGCCTCTACGACCTGCGCGAGCTCCCCGAGACGCGGGCGATCATCGAGGGCGTTCTCTCCGTTACCGCAACGGAGGGGGCGGCTCGTGCGCCGGGGCGGCGGCCTGGCGCGTTCGTGCGGGGCCTCGACGTGCGTATCGAGCTCGACCCCCGCGCCTTCGCGACAGGCGGGTTCCTCTTTGCCGCGGTGCTGGAGCGGTTTCTCGCACTCCACGCCACGGTCAACAGTTTCGTTCGCACAACGGCTGCCTTCGCCGGCCGCCCAGGCGTGATCCGCACATGGCCCCCCCGCGCCGGCGAACAGCCCCTTCTGTAGCCGCCGCGCTCGCGCGCGAGCCGCAGCGCTTTCCCTTCCTCGAGGCCATGCGGGTTCTCGAGGCGGCGGAGCGGAAGGTCGCGCGCGATCCGCGCCGCGAGGCGAAGCGGCCCTTGGGCGGGGATGCCGATCCGGCGGAGGAGCTTGCGCGGCTTGCCTCCGCCCTCTCGCTCGGCTTTCCGGCAGCTGAGGTCGCGGCGTTCCGGCCAGAAAGCCCCAAGGAAGATGGGGGCGAGAAGGCGCGGCTGACGCTGGCCTTCCTGGGCCTCGTCGGCCCCGGCGGCATCATGCCGCGGCACTACAGCGAGCTCGTGCTGCATGCGTTGCGCGCGAAGAACGAGGCACTGCCCGCCTTCCTCGACATGTTCGTCCACCGCATGCTGTCGCTGCACCTCCGTGCCGCAACGAAGTACCGCCTTGCACGCCTCGTCGAGGCAGCCCCTGCCGGAACGATGGATGACGCGACGGCAGCACTCACCGCCATCGTCGGCTTCGGCACCGATGGCCTCGGCAACCGCCTCGCCGTGCCCGACCATGTGGCGGTCCACTACGGCGGCCTCTTTGCCGCGCGCCCGCGATCGGCCGCGCGGCTCGAGGCGATGGCGGCGGACTTCCTTGGCCGGCCGGTCGAGGTGGTGCAGATGGTGGGTGCCTGGCTGTCGCTCCCCCCGGCCGAGCGCACGCGGCTTCCCGGCCCAGGCATGCCGAAAGGGATGCACGCGCGGCTGGGTGCCGAGGCCGCCCTCGGCGTGCGCGCGTGGGACACGCAGGGGCGCTTCATCCTGAGGCTCGGGCCGATGCCGTATGACGCCTTCGCCACGCTCATGCCGGGCGGGGTGGCGATGACGCGGCTCGTCGATCTCGTGCGCAGCTTCGTCGGCCCCACGCTCGGCTTTGCCATCAACCCGGTTCTCGCGGGCGATGCCGTGCCCGCACCCAGGCTCGGCACGGTGGGGGCGGAGGCGCCGCGGCTCGGCTGGAACACCTGGCTGCCGCGGACCGCCCGCGACGGCGAGGCACCGCGCCGCTTCGCCCCCGAGGCGGTGTTTGCTGCCGAGGCGATCGTAATGATGACACAACGAAAGGGTTTCGCCTGATGGATGCGTGGAGCGGCGGCTACATCTCCGACATCGACTACCTGCCCGGTTTCTTCGCGTTTCAGGCACCATCGCATCTCTCCCTCGCGCTCACCGTCGCCGGCTTCGAGGCGGGGCTCGGGGACGATTTCGCTTATTGCGAGCTCGGCTGCGGGCTCGGCATCACCGCTGGCGTGATTGCCGCGTCGAACCCCGCCGCACGCGTCGTAGCGGTCGATTTCCTGCCCGGGCAGATCGCCGCGGCCCGCGCCCTGGCCGACGAGGCGGGGCTGACGAACATCACCTATCTCGAGGCCGATTTCGCCGCGCTCGCCGACGCTCCGCCGCCCGGCCTGCCGATGTTCGACATCGTCAGCCTGCACGGCGTCTGGTCATGGGTGTCGGATGCCACGCGGGCAGCCATCGTCCGCTTCCTCGCCACGCGGGTGAAACCGGGCGGGATCGTGCATGTCGGCTACAGCGCGCTGCCGGCCTGGAGCCCGATCATCGGGCTGCGCCGCTTCCTCGCCGATGCCGCCGCCGCGATGCCCGGCCGGTCGGACCAGCGTGTGCTGGCCGCGATCGACGCCGCGCGCGCGCTGAACGATGCCGGCGCGCGGCACCTCACGCGCAGCCCATGGGTGCAGCGCATCCTCAAGCCGGAGGGCGCGCAGTTTCCCCCGGCCTACCTCGCGCACGAGTACCTGAACGAGAACTGGCGACCGATGTTCGCAGCAGAGGTGGCCGAGGCGTTCGTGCCGGCCAAGCTCACCTACGCCGCGGCAGCGACGCTGACCGAGAACTACCCCGATCTCTGCTTCTCGCCCGAACAGCGCGCGCTGATCGATGGCCAGCCGACCGAGGCAGCCCGCGAGACGGCGCGCGACCTCTGCCTTGAGCGCGGCTTCCGCCACGACATCTTCCTCCGCGGCGCGCGGCGCATCGCCGACCACCAGCGCAGCCAGCGCCTCGGCGCGCTCACGCTCGCCCTCGTCAAGCCCGCCGACAAGGTGGTGTTCGAGATCGAGGTGCCCGGCGGCAAGGCGGAGATGGGCCAGGACGCCTATCGCCCGATCTTCGCAGCGCTGGCGGAACGACCCCGCACGGTGGCGGAGCTCCAGCGCATCGGGGCTGCGACCGGCGCGCCCGTCTCGGCGGTCGAGCTCGTCGGCATGCTGGTGGGCAGCCACCAGGCGCTGCCGATGCTGCGGCCCGGTGCGGCGGCGGAGGATACGGCCAGGCGCTATGCGGCGGCGGTGACCAAGGCTTTCGGCTTCCCCGGGCGGGGCCTGCAATTCGCGATCCCGAGCCCGCGGCTCGGCACCGGCATTCCCGCCTACCAGGTCGAGATGCAGGTCCATGCCGCCATGGTCGCCGGCTGCGCGCCGGAAGCGGACATGGTGGCCGACTGGATCGCGGGGGAACTCGCCGCCCGCGGCGAATCGATCCTCGTCGACAATGCACCCGCGACCCCGGAGCAGGCGCGGGCGACCATCGTCGCTGCCGTGGCCGAGGTGATCGACGAGCGCCTTGCGTTCTGGCGCGCCGTCGGTGCGGTGTGAGCCGCCATCCGACCGTGCTAACCTTGCACTTCGAACGAGGCGCCTCGCCGCGCCGCCCTTGAGGGGAGACTGCATGATGATCCTGTTCCGCACCGCCAGGTCGCTCGCCGTGGCCGCTGCCGCGCTCGGGCTGCTTGCCACTGATGCCCACGCCCAGCCGCGCGATCCGTCGGCCAGCGAGATCATCGACGCGCTTCGCCCGAAGCCCGGGCAGTTCCAGCCGGCGACGCGCGGCATCCGCCCCGTCGCACCGTCGACGCCCGCGCCAGCACAGCCCGCAGCGACGCCGCCGGGCATTGCCGCACCCACGCCCGCGCCCATGCCCCCTCCGGTACAGGCGGTGGCGCCGCCGGCCGCGCCCACCGAGGCGCCCGCGATCTCGCTCACGGTCCAGTTCGCCACCGGCTCGGCGGCGTTGACCGACCAGGCGACGCGCGTGCTCGACGAGCTTGGCAAGGCGCTGACGAGCGAGGATCTCCGCCCCTTCCGCTTCCGCATCGAGGGCCATACCGACACGGTCGGCTCCAGCGCGCTGAACCAGTCGCTGTCCGAGCGTCGGGCGGCGGCCGTACGCGCCTACCTGACACAGCGCTTCGGCGTCGAGCCGTCGCGGCTTGTCGCGATCGGGCTCGGCGAGAGCAGGCTCGCGATCGCGACCGACGATGGGGTGGACGAGCCGCGCAACCGGCGCGTCCAGATCGTCAACCTCGGCGGCTGAGCCCGGTCGGGCGGCCGCCGATGCGCCGGCCGCCCCAAAGCGCGCCGCCCGGGAGCGCGCCCGACTCGGACGCGACCGTCGTCATCAGGCGGACGCCGCCTCAGCCGAAGGCGATGCCGAAGCCTGGGCGAGGGCGCTGGCCGCTTGCCGTACTTGTCGTCGTCGTCATCGCGCTTGGTGTCGCCGCCGGCCTCGTCTGGCAGCGCCCGTGGGAGGGGCCGGCCCCGCCACCTCCGGAGGCCGTCGGACCATCCCCGCCGCGCCTCGCTGCCGTCACGGCCTCGCCGGCGACCATCCTCGCCAGTCGCGGCACCGCACTGACGGTGTTCAGCATCGACATGAATCCATCGATCTATGTTTTTGATTTTCCTACACTCAGCCAGCAGGGCGAGATGCTGAACCGCATCGCCGCCCTGGTTGAGAAGGCCGGCCTCCCGCGTGACCGGGTGCTCGATGATGCGGCGCTGGCTGCCGCGATCGCCGCTGCCGGCGAGACGGTCGAGACCTTCTACTACGGCCACAACTACCGTGCGTCGCACTTGGTGCGGTTCTTCACCCTCGCGGCCTCGCAGGGCGTCACGCTGAACGCGGAGGAGCGGCGGCTGGCCGCCATCCTCGCCGATCTCGGCGCCGTCGCCCTCGGGGCCGATGGCCTGCCGCGCCTCGTCCGCGAGGCGGCAATCATCACCGTGCCGGGCCTGCACGCGGCCGATCCGGCCCGCGGGCGGCATCTCGAGGTCGATGAGGCGGTGCGTGGCGTGATCCTGCGGCATGAGCTGAGCCACGGCGAATTCTTCACGAACAATGCCTACGCGGCGCATGTGAAGACTTGGTGGAACGAGCGCCTCAGCGCGCGGGAGCGCACCCAACTGCGACGCTTCCTCGCCGAGGGCGGGTACGATCCCGACAACGAGGAGGTGATGATGAACGAGGCGATGGCCTACATCGTCCACACCCCGGATGAGCGGTTCTTCTCCGCCGCCAGTGTCGGGATGGACCAGGCGACGCTCGATCGCCTGCGCGCGCGGTTCAAGGAAGGCCTGCCGGAGACGTGGCTGTCGCACGTCACGTGGCCCTAGCGGGAGCGCCTCAGCGCTCCGCGACGTCGACCATCATCACCCGCGCCGCCGTCCTGCCACCGCTGCCCGCGCGCAATGCAGCGCCGAGGGCGGCCAGATAGGCGTCGGACTGTTCCGCCTCTGGCCTGCCGGTAGGGAACAGCGGCCGTTCGGAGGCGACCGCGACAATCATCTCCGTGCCGTAGGGTGGCCCGACTTCCCAGCGCGGCCCGCCTGCTCCCGGATCGCCGAGGGCGATGCGGACGCGCGGGCCGAAGGTGCGGGCGGGGTCAGCCGGGGTCGGGTGGAGATGAACCACCTCCCCGTCATGCGTGAAGTAGGAGACGCGGAGATAGGCCGGGAAGGCCGGCAGGGTGAGGTTCACCGTCAGCAGGTCACCGAGCACGAGGCGGGTGCGGCCACCCGGCAAGGACAGGTCGAGCCCCGAAGGTGTGGTGCCGAAATGGTCAGCGTGCGGGCGAAGCAGGTCGAGCGCGCCGCAATAGGGCCCTTCGAAGCCGCGGACGCGCCAGTCGATGGTGCCAGGCGTGACACCGGCGGAGGCGAGCCTGAGCCGGAGTGCCGCCTCGCCGCTGCCGCCCTGGGCGTAGCCGGTGAGCCGCGCGCGACCGTTCGGTTCCATCGCGCCCGAGACGAGGGTGCAGCGCGCCTCGGCCAGCACGCCGGCGATCGAGGCGGCGATGGCACCTGGCGAAGGCCCGGCGGCGAGTTGCTGCGGCGGTGCGGCGTGTGATGGGGCTGGCGCCGGTGGTGCCGGGGGTTGGGCGACTGGTGCCTGGGCGACTGGTGCCTGGGCGACTGGTGCCTGGGCGACTGGTGTCTGGGCGGCTGGTGCCTGGGTGGCTGGAGCCTGAGCGGCTGGTGCCTGGGTGGCTGGTGCCTGGGCGGCTGGAGCCTGGGCGGTTGGAGCCTGGGCGGCTGGAGCCTGGGCGGCTGGAGCCTGGGCCGCGGGCGGTGCTGCGGGGGTTGGCGATGCCGGCGGGGGCTGGAACACGGGTGCCTGGAACACCTGCGTCGCAGGAGGGGCCGGTGCCGGTGCAGGTGCCGGGGTCTGTGACGGTGCAGGAGCAGCGGTAACCGACGGTGACGCGGGCAGAGGTGCCTGCGCCGCCTGGGGCGGCGATGGCGCTGGCGAAATCGGCGGCGGTGGCGGCAGCACCAGGGCAGGCGGCACGGCAAACGTGGGCGGCGTCGCAGACGGTTGCGGCGTTGGCGTTGCCGGCGGCATCGCGGGTGCGGGTGCCGCAAGGGGCGGCGTCGGCGCTGGGGGCGTCGGTGCCGGCTCCTGCACCCTGGGCGGCGGGGCCAGCGCGACCGGGGGGAGCGGGGGCGCGGGGCTGGGAACCTGCGTCGCT
>NZ_JALHPR010000052.1 GCF_022842375.1 Elioraea sp.
GCGGCCCCGGCGAGCGCCCGCCGCCCGGCCACCACAGCTTCGCCGAGCATCGCGCGCTGGTCGCCGCCCTGGCCGATCGCGACGGCGCGGCGGCGGAGGGGGCGATGCGCGCGCATATCTGCACGGTACTGGCCAGGCTGGAGGGCTAGGGGGCCGGCGGACGGGTGACGTTTCCCGCGCACCGTGGTAGCGGGCGTGCCAACGATACCGCCAACCACACGGCACGGCAGAGGACCACATCATGACCGACATCCGCGGCAACGGCCCAGGGAATGGTTCAGGCAATCCCGAGGGGCTTCCCCCCAACGGCGCCCCCCAGGGCGCCGAGGGCGCGACGCCCGGCATGGCGATCAACATCCAGTACGTGAAGGACCTCTCCTTCGAGGTGCCAGGCGCGCCGGACATCTTCGTCCAGGTCCGCCAGGCGCCGCAGGTGGCGGTGAACCTCGACGTGAACGCGCGCCGCGTCGCCGATGGCGCGTTCGAGGTGGTGCTGTCGATCCGCGCCGAGGCGAAGGTCGAGGACAAGACCTGCTTCATCGTCGAACTCGACTACGCGGGCGTCTTCACGCTGACCGCCATCCCGCAGGACATGCTCGAGCCCGTGCTGCTGGTCGAGGCGCCGCGGCTGCTGTTCCCCTTCGCACGCTCCATCATGTCGGACGTGACGCGCGAGAGCGGCTTTCCCGCCGTGCTGCTGCAGCCGATCGACTTCCTCGCCCTGTGGCAGAGCCGCCGCGCCCAGACCGACGCCGGCATGGCGCCGCCGGCCGCCAACGCCTGACGGCCCGCCGCGCCGTCATGGCCGGGCCTGGCCGAGCGCCTCGCGGAAAGCGGTGAGCTCGTCGCCGCGATCATCCAGAAGGTCGGCGGCCAGGCTGTAGGTCGTGTAGTAGGCGAAGATGTTCGCAACGTAGCGTGCAGGGCTGGAGCCGATGCGGCGCCGCACGACGTGCTCAACGTGGCCGAACCACTTGTTCGGGTCGAGCCCTTCGGCCGCCGCCTGCTGGCGCATCAGGCTGATCCGGCGCGGCCCGGCGTTGTAGGCGGCAAGCGTGAACCTGATCTGCTCCTCCGGCGCGATCGCCGGGTCGTTGAAATAGGCTTCGCGCAGCTGCTCCATATAGCGCACGCCGCCGTGGATGTTCTGCTCGGCGTCGTCGATGTCCCTGACCCCCAGCTCACGCGCCGTCGCGGGCATCAGCTGCATCACCCCGCGCGCGCCGCTTCGGCTTCGCGCCCGCGCGTCGAGGCGGCTCTCCTGGAAGCCCTGGGCCGCCATCAGAAGCCACTCGAAGCCCGCGCGCTCCGCCGCACTCTGGAAGAACGGCGCAAGCTGGCGGATGCGGTCGCGCTGGCCCGGCCCGAATGGCTGGTCAATGAAATGCGTATCCTCGAAATACCGGCGATAGATGGTCATGAGGCTCGAGCGGTCGGCCAGATGCACGCCGGTGAAGGCGTCGAGCGCCGCCTTCAGCGCCAGCGCGTCGGGCCGCACCGCCCAGGCAATCGTTCCGCCGGAGACAAGCTGGACATCGTCCTGCACCACGATGTCGGGAAGCAGCGAGGCCCACACCTCGGCGAGGTGATCGTCGGCGATGGTGTAGCGTGCGGCACCGGCGTTCACGAGCTCGAGCACGTCCTCAGTCTCGAGATAGGGTGGTGCCTCGATGATCCGGATCGGTGCGCGGCCGGCGGCGACGAAACGCTCCGACAGCGCCCGCGCATTCCCGATATAGCTTGTGCCACGCGTCAGCAGGAGCGTCTTGCCGGACAGATCGTCGAGCGTCGCCAGCGCCGGCGCGTCCTTGTGCCGCACCAACACCTCGTCTACGCGCTCGATATAGGGCTTGGCGGACTGCACCTGGTGGGTGCGCCCCTCCGTCGCCGTGAGTCCCGCCGCGATCACGTCACCGCGGCCGTCGAGCAGGGCAGGGATCAGCTCCTCCCGCGGAACGGGGACGAACACGACGCGGATCGCAACGGCAGGGCCGCCGCGGTCGTCATCCTTCGTATGGCGGTCGTTGAACCATGCGGCGAAGCGCGCCATCGATTCGAATTCGAGGCCACGGCCCTGGCCATGATCGATGAAGAAGTTGGTTCGGTTGTAGGTGGTGATCACGCGCAGCAGGCGGCGCTCCCGGATACCGTCGAGATCTCCCGTCCAGTGCTCGTTGACGATGGCAAGGAGTTCCTCGCCAGTCGGTGGCGGAAGGTCTTCGGTGTCGACGATCGCCCCTGTCTGGCCTGAGGCCTGGAAGGTCGCCATCAGGAAGACAGTGGCAGCGGCGATCGCAGACCGGCGTAGGAGCCTCGCCATCGGCACGGCTGGTTGTCTCCAGGAAACGGATCACTCCGCTCCGGGAGCGAGGCTAGCCCAAAGGGCGGCCCTGACGAAACCGGAAAGAAAGGCCGTGTGGGCTTCCACTTCAACCTCGCTGACCGCGACGAGGCGCGGGGTGCGCACCATCGGCGCTGCAAAGGCACCGGCCGCATGGCCAGCGAGCGTGCCGATGACGAAAGCCGATGGCATCACCTGGGGGTTGATGGTGCTGCGGCCGGCTGCTCCCCGATCGCCTCGCGGAACGCCTTCAACTCCTCCGCCCTGTCGGCCAGGAGGTCGTTCGCCATCGCGTAGGTCGCGTAGACCGCGAAGATGTTCGCGACATAGCGCACCGGCTCGGAGCCGACGCGCTGCTGCACCACGCGCTCGACATGCCCGAACCACTGGTTCGGATCGAGGCCCTGCTTGGCGGCCTCCTGCCGCAGCCGGTTGATGCGGTTCGGCCCGGCGTTGTAGCCGGCCAGCGCGAACTGGATCTGCACCTCGGGCGGGATCGCCGGGTCATTGAAGTAGGTCTCGCGCAGCCGCTCCATGTAGCGCACGCCGCCGTGGATGTTGTCCTCCGCATCGTCGATGTTGCGCACGCCGACCTCGCGCGCCGTCGCCGGCATCAACTGCATCACCCCGCGCGCACCCACATGGCTTTGCGCAGTGGGGTCCAGCCGGCTTTCCTGGAACCCCTGTGCCGCCATCAGCAGCCACTCGAAGCCCACACGCTCCGACGCACTCTGGAAATGCGGCGCGAGGACACGAATGCGGTCACGCTCCGTCGGGCCCCACGGGTTGCGGATGAACGTCACGTTTTCGAAATAGCGACGATAGATCGTCATCGCCGTCGCGCGGTCGGCGAGCAGGGGCCCGAGGAAGGCATCGAGCGCGGCCTGCAGCGCCTTCGCACCAGGGTGCACCGCCCAGGCGATCGTGCCGCCCGAGACGAGATGAACGCCGTGCTGCACGACGAGATTGGGGAGAAGCTTGTCCCAGACCTCGGCGAGATGGTCGTCGACGATGGTGTACTGGGCCGCGCCCGCGCCGATGAGCTCGAGCACGTCCTCGGTCTCCAGATGCGCGGGCGCCTCGACGATGCGGATCGGCGCCCGGCCGGCGGCGACCAGGCGGTCCGACAGCGCGCGCGCGTTGGCGACATAGCTGGTCCCCCGCGTCAGCAGCAGCGTACGGCCCGAGAGGTCCTCGATCGCGGCGAGCTCCGGTGCATCCTTGTGGCGGACGAGGACCTCATCGACCCGCCTGATGTAGGGATCGGTGAACAGCACCCGGGTGGCACGCGCATCCGTCACGGTCAGGCCAGCGGCGATCACGTCACCACGCCCGGCGAGAAGGGCGGGGATCAACTCCTCGCGCGGCACCGGGACGAACACGACCCTGATCGGGACCGCAGGGCCACCGCGCGCCGCATCCGGTGTGCGACGATCGGCGAACCAGGCGCCGAAGCGCGTCAGTGCCTCGAATTCCAGGCCGCGGCCCTGGCCGTGCTCGATGAAGAAATTGGTGCGGTTGTAGGTGGTGATCACGCGCAGCAGACGGCGTTCGCGGATGCCGCCGAGATCGCCCGTCCATGCCTCGTTCACGGTGGCGAGGATCTCCTCGCCGCTGGCCGGCGGCACATCGGCGCTGTCGTCGATCGCGCCGCGCTGGGCTGCCGCCGGCAGCGCGATCGCCATCGCCACCAGGGGCAGCAGCAGACGTCGGAGCCAGCGCGTCGTCCAATCACATGACATCCTATCCCCCTCAGGCCTCGCCTGCTGCATTCGCCGGTGTGTAATTCCCTGGTGCAACATTCTCTGGTGCAACATTCCCTGGTGCAACATTGGCTGGTGCGAACGCAGCCCAGAGCGGTTCCTTCACGTGGCGGGAAAGAAACGCCGCATGCGCCTCGGCCTCGGCCGGCGACACGATGATGATCCGCGGGGTCCGCGCGACCGGTGCGGCAAGCCCGGTGGCGCGCGAGGCGGCGGTGGAGACGAGGCCGAGACCAGGCTGCCGTCCACCCAGCAATTCGACATAGACCTGCGCCAGCAGCCGGCAATCGAGCAGGGCGTTGTGCGTCGTGCGCTGGCTGAGATCGATGTCGAAACGGCGGCAGAGCGCATCGAGGCTCGCCGGCAGGCCGGGATATTTCCTGCGCGCCATCGCAACCGTGTCGACCATCCGGGACCGGGCAAGCGGCGGCAGTGACAGGCGCTGGAACTCGGCGTCGAGGAAGCCGAAATCGAACGGGGCGTTATGCGCCACGATCGGCGCATCACCCAGGAAGGCGAGGAGCGGGTCAGCGATGTCGGCAAATCCAGGCTTGCCGATCAGCGACGCACGACTGATGCCATGCACCCGTTCCGCATCCGGGTCGATCTCGCGGCCAGGGTCGACGAAGACGTGGAAGTGTCGGCCCGTCGGCATGTGGTTGCGGAGTTCGAGGCAGCACACCTCGATGATGCGGTGCCCACCCAGCGGCTCAAGCCCCGTCGTCTCGGTGTCGAGCAGGATCTCGCGCATCAGCGTTCCCCGAACAGGAATGGCAGGGCACGGCGAAGCTGGGCTTGTGCGTGGTAGCGCGACAGGCCTGTGCGGACCACCACATCGGCGCGGCGGCGCTTCTCGGCATCCGGCATCTGGCGCGCCACGATCGCGGCGAAACGGTCATCCGTCATGCCGGGGCGTTTCAGCACGCGCGCACGCTGCACCGACGCCGGCGCGCTGACGACGACGATGCGATCGACGCGCCTGTCACCGCCCGTCTCGAACAGCAGGGGAATGTCGAGCACGACGGCCGTGTCGCCACGGCGGCGTGCCCGGTGCAGGAACCGTGTTTCCTCGCGGCGAACGAGCGGGTGCACCGCAGCCTCGAGCCTGGCCAGCAAGGCAGGGTTGCCGAGAACCGCCCGCCCCAGCGAGACGCGGTCCACCGCACCGTCCCGCACCGCCTCGGGAACAAGTGCGGCAACGGCAGGGACGGCGGCACCACCCTTCGCATAGAGGCCGTGCACGGCAGCATCGGCATCGTGAACCTTCACGCCGAGACGGCGGAATGCACGCGCGGCGGTCGATTTCCCCATGCCGATGCCGCCGGTGAGCCCGATCACGCGCAAGACATGCTCAACGCTCGGGAATGTCGCCGGCAACGAAGCGCACAAGCGCGTCGTCGACCACCGGCGTCACCCCGAACCAACGCGAGAAACCGACACGGGCCTGGTGCAGCAGCATCGGAAGTCCACCCATCGTGCGATGGCCGCGCGAGGCGGCCTCCGCGAGAAGGGCAGTGGTGCGTGGCACATAGACGATGTCAGTGACCACGGCATGGGCCTGGACATGATCAAGCGAGACGTCGAGCGGCGGTTGCCCGGCCATGCCGAGGCTCGTGCAATTGACCACGAGCACTGCGCGCGACAGCGGTCCGAAATCCGACCAGTCCGCCGCCGACACACCCTTGCCGAGTGCCTTCGCGAGTGCGTCGGCACGTGCGCGGGTGCGGTTGACGAGCACCACGTCGGGACAGCCAGCATCGACCAGCGCGGCGGCGATCGCCCGTGCCCCGCCGCCAGCGCCAAGCAGCACGGCAGGGCCGTCCTGCGGCGCGTAGGCCGGGACGTTCTGCGCGAGCGCGGCAACGAAGCCGGCGCCATCGGTGTTCGCACCGACGATCGTGCCGTCATCCTCGAACACCAGCGTGTTGACCGCGCCTGCACGCTCGGCACTTGCCTCGAGCCTGTCGCAGGCAGCGACCACGGCTTCCTTGTGCGGGATGGTGATGTTGCCGCCACGGAAGCCGAGGTCGCGCAGCGCACGCACGGCAGTGAGGAGGTTCTCGGGCCGAACCGGCAATGGCACATAGGCACCATCGATCGCGTGCCGGTCGAGCCAGTACCCGTGCAGGCGAGGGCTTCGGCTGTGCGCAACGGGCCAGCCAATGATGCCGGCAAGCTTTGTCGTGCCGCTATGCGCCAGCGGGCCGGTCGTCGGCAGGATGGTCATCGTTTCGCCCGCACCTGGGCGATCAACGCGGCGACGTGTTCGGGCGGTGTCTGCGGCACGACGCCATGGCCAAGATTGAAGATCCAAGGGCGGTCGCCCATCGCGTCGAGAACACCCTCGGTCTCGTCGCGGAGCGCATCGCCGCCGGCGACCAGCGCCAACGGGTCGAGATTGCCCTGCAACGTCACGTTGCGCGGCAACGCGGCAGCGGCCCAGGCAGGTGGAACCGCAGTGTCGAGCGCGACCGCGTCGACGCCCGCCCCCTCGGCATAGGCGATCAGGCTTCCGCCCGCCTGGCGCGGGAAGCCGATCAGCCGCACATGCGGGTGCCTCGCCTTCAGCGCTGCAGCGATCCGCGCCGTCGGCACGATCACGTGGCGGTCGAACATGGCCGGGCTCAACACGCCGGCCCAGCTGTCGAACAGCATCAGCGCCTCCGCCCCCGCATCAGCCTGGGCGGAGAGATAGGCGATGGTCGCGTGGACCAGGTGGTTCATCAGCGCATCGAACAGCGGCGCATCGCCGTACATCAGCGCCTTCGCCGCGGCGAAATCGCGCGAGCCATGCCCCTCGACCATGTAGGCGGCGACGGTGAACGGGCTTCCCGCGAAGCCGATCAGCGCGACATCGGCCGGCAGGGCCGCCCGCACCCGGCGGACGGTCTCGTTGATCGGTGCACCCACCTCGACCGCGCGCGCCATGTCGAGACGGTCAAGCTGCGCGCGCGTCGTGAGCGGTTCAAGCCGCGGTCCCTCGCCCGCCTCGAACGTGACGGGGTGGCCGAGCGCGAAGGGCAGCACGAGGATGTCGGCGAACAGGATCGCCGCGTCGGTGTGATAGCGGCGGATCGGCTGGAGCGTGACTTCGGCCGCCATCTCGGGGTTGAGGCAGAAGGCGAGGAAGTCAGGTGCCTTGGCCCTGAGCGCACGGTACTCGGGCAGGTACCGGCCCGCCTGGCGCATCAGCCAGAGCGGCGCGGGCCGGATCACCTCGCCGCCCAGTGCAGCGAGGAAAGGCTTCGTTCGTGTCATGCCGTCCATCATGCCCCGTGTGCCGTCATTCCGCGTTTTCCCTGACCCCACTGTCACTTGAAGAATCCTTAAAGGAAAGGTGAAGGAGGTAGTAGGGCCTGTGGAGATCGAGGATCACCGCTGCGCCCGCGAATGGGGCGCGGTGGTCCACACGAGGTGACGGGTCCAAGGGGCGACAGGCACAGCATTTTTCTGGTCCGTCCCCAGATAGCAGGTGCAGCAAGGTATGTTGTTCGCGCCGGGGGAGGGATGGAGGCGCCGGGGCCGCCCCGACGATCGACCAGTCGCATGGGGCCGGTTGTCCCCCTGATCCACAGCCATCCACAGGCCTTGTGCGGAAGCTGCACATGCTGTTCCGTGCCGGCCATGCGCGACAGGCTGGATCTTCATCTCGTGTCCGATGCCACCGGCGAGACGCTGAACTCCCTGGCGCGTGCCTGTCTCGCGCAGTACGAGGGCCTTCATGCCGTCCAGCATCGCTGGCCGCTGATCCGCAGCCGCTTCCAGCTCGACCGTGTTCTCGCCGGCATCGAGCAGGAACCCGGGCCGGTCCTGTTCACGCTCACCGACCGGTCGCTGCGCGGCGAGCTCGAGGCGTTCTGCTCGCGCCTCGGCGTTCCCTCGGTCTCGGTGCTCGACCCTGCCCTCGACATGCTGACCGAGTATGTCGGCGCGCGGGTGACGGGCAAGCCCGGGCGGCAATACGTGATGGATGCCGACTATTTCCGCCGGATCGACGCGATGCACTACGTTCTGGCCCACGATGACGGGCAGGGCGAGGCTGGCATCGCCGAGGCCGATCTCATCCTCGTCGGCGTCTCGCGGAGTTCCAAGACGCCAACCTGCTTCTACCTTGCCAATCGCGGCATCAAGGCAGCGAACATCCCGCTCGTGCCTGGCGTCGAGCCGCCGCGTCTGCTCGAGGCGCCAGCCGTTCCCGTGGTCGGGCTCACGATCGACGTCGCCTCGTTGATCGAGATCAGGCGCCATCGCCTGCGCATCATCGGCGGCGATGGCGTGAAGCAGTCCGAAAGCGCCTATGTCGACCCGGACGCGGTGAAGGCCGAGCTTCTTGTCGCCCGGCGTCTTTGTGCGGCCCGCGGCTGGCCCGTGGTCGATGTGACGCGGCGTTCGATCGAGGAGACGGCGACGACCGTGATCCAGCTGATGGAGGCCTGGCATGTGCGCCAGCGCCAGGCCAAGCCCGCCGGCCCCTCGCCCTGATGCGCAAAGCGCCCTGATGCAGATCACCTTGTTGCAGAATACCGACATCCCCCTCGTGCTCGCATCGACCAGCAGGACGCGGGCTGCGCTTCTGCGTGGTGCCGGGCTTGCGTTCGACACCGCATCGCCGGGCGTCGATGAGGAAAGCGTGAAGGAAGCGGCGAAGGCAGAAGGCATCACTGCGGATGATGCAGGACTGCTGTTGGCGGAGTTGAAGGCGCGAAGGATCAGTTCGCGGGTGCCCGGCGCCGTGGTGATCGGGGCTGACCAGATCCTCGTCGCCGACGGGCAGTGGTTCGACAAGCCCACCGACCGGGCGGCGGCCGCGGCACAACTCGCCGCGCTTTCGGGGCGCGCGCACAGCCTTGTCACGGCAGTCCTCTGCATGCGCGGCGGGGTGGTGCTGTGGCGCCACGTGGCACGGCCACGGCTGGTGATGCGCCCGCTGACCGGGCCCATGATCGCTGCCTATCTCGAGGCGGCCGGCGAGGCGGTTCTTTCCTCTGTCGGCGCCTACCAGGTCGAATCCCTCGGCGTGCGGCTGTTCGCTGCGATCGAGGGGGAGCATGCGGCCATCCTTGGCCTGCCGCTGCTGCCGCTGCTCGGCTTCCTGCGCCAGCACGGCGCCCTTCACGACTGAGCGGCGGGCCCAGCCCGTCGATCCCACACCCATTTTGTGAACGCAGCACCCGTGCGCTCCAGCGCTTGACGTGGCGTCCCAGGATAGATAAATATTCCTAGGAACACACGCCTATACGACGCTCGCGCCGGGCTCCTGTCAACCCCGCCCGGTCCTGGTCCCGCTGGAAAGGAAGGTGCCGCCCATGTCAGAGCGTCAATCCCCCGATGACAGGCCTTCGGCCGCAGCCCTCGCAGAGGAGGAGGCGCTCTTCTTCGAGGCCGTCAGCATTACCCGCATGCCGATGGTGGTGACCGATCCCTACCAGCCGGACAACCCGATCATCTTCGCCAACCGTGCCTTCCTCGACCTGACCGGGTATCGCGAGGGAGACGTGATCGGCCGCAACTGCCGATTCCTCCAGGGGCCGGAGACCGACCGCACGACCGTGGCGCGGCTCAGCCGGGCGGTGAACGAACGGCGAGTGTTCTCGGCCGAAATCATGAACTACCGGAAGGACGGCTCGGCCTTCTGGAATGCGTTGTTCATCTCGCCGCTGGTCGATCGCTCAGGGAAGCTTCGCTATTTCTTCTCGAGCCAGCTCGACGTCTCGCGGCGCCATGACGCCGAGGAGGCGCTCCGGCATGCGCAGAAGATGGAGGCGCTCGGCCAGTTCACCGGTTCGATCGCGCACGACTTCAACAACCTGCTGCAGGTCATCACCGGCTATCTCGACACGCTGCGCCCGCGCTTCGCCGGCCAGGGCGACGCCGATGCCGAAGCCGCGCTCGCCACCATCTCCGCCGCGGCCGACCGCGGCACCATGCTGACGCGCCAGCTTCTTGGCTTTGCCCGCAAGCAGCGCCTTGAAGGCCGCGTCGTCTGCCTCAACGACCTCGTTAGGACGATCAGGGCGATGGCCGCAAAGGTGCTGAGCGTCGGCGTCACCGTCGAGACACGGCTCGAGGCCGATCTCTGGAACGCCAGACTCGACCCAGTGCAGGCGGAGATGGCGATCCTGAACCTCCTCATGAACGCGCGCGATGCGATGCCGGACGGCGGGCGCATCGTGATCGAGACGGCGAACCGCACCGTCGGCAATGACCACCTTGACGCGCCGGCCGACCTGCTGGCCGGCAGGTACGTCGTGCTGACGATCAGCGACAGCGGCGGCGGCATGCCGCGCGAGGTGCTCGCTCGCGCGCTCGATCCGTTCTTCACCACCAAGGAGGCGGGACGCGGCACTGGCCTCGGCCTCTCGATGGCCTATGGGTTCATGCGGCAGTCGAACGGCAGCCTCAGGATCACGAGCGAGGAAGGCAGGGGCACGCAGGTGTCGCTCTATTTCCCCGCCAGCATCGGCGACGCGCCGTCGCGCGTGTCGCCCAGCGTGCTGGTGCAGCCGCGATTGCTGGGCAGCGAGACCATCCTCGTCGTCGAGGACCAGCCGGATATCGCCGCACTCGCCACCGCCATCCTGTCGGACAGCGGCTATCGCGTGATGTCGGCCCCGAACGGGGATGCGGCGCTCGCCATCCTCGAGGAACAGGCCGGCATCCACCTGCTGTTCTCCGACCTCATCATGCCGGGGGCGATGAACGGGGTGATGCTGGCGCGCACGGCGCGCGACCGGTTCCCCGGCATCCGCGTGCTGCTGGCCACCGGCTTCGCCGCGGAGGTGGTCGACCGTGACGGCGGATACGCGGGCGAGTTCGAGATCCTCGGTAAGCCCTACCGGCGCGGCGAGCTGCTCGCCCGGGTGCGTGACGTCCTCGATGCCCCGCCCGCGGTGCCGCCGGCAACGCCGGTGTGACCCGCCCTGGCAATCAGGGAAGCGCTGCGACGGCCTCAGGACCATTGGCGCGGGCGGAGATCGTCCGCGCCTTGGCCTGGGCGACGCGAAGCTCCCCCGCGCGGCAACCGGCGGTGCCGAGCCCTGGCGGCGGCACCTGGCCGATGCCCGCAAGGCTTCCCGCCACCCGGCACCGCTGCAAGCTCGCTGCCTCCGTGCCAGGCCGCGCCCCGGCATAGCGGATCACGGCGGCACCCCAATCCTGGTCCCCGGCAGAGGCGAGGCGGGCAAGCTTGCGGCCTGCGAACAACGCTGCCTGCCACGGGTCAAGCACCCAGGCCGGGTCCTCTGGCGCATGCACGCCGACATTGATCTGGAAACAGCCGGCCGACGCGCCTTCGCCTGCCCGCGCGGCAATGCGCATCGCCTCCTCGCGCGAGGAGGCGTAGTGCGAGCGCTGCGGCGTGCCGACGGCGAAGGGGTGCGCGGCACTTTCCGTCAGCGCCAGCGCGGCGAGGAGCCCGCGCGGCAGGCCGAGCCGCACTTCCGCCTCGGCCGCCGCGACGAGGCAGGCCCGCGCCTGGCCACCACGATCAGACGGAATGGTCCTGTTGGCCGCAACAACGCGTGCTTCTGTCGGTTCGCGCGGCGCTTCGGCTCGCTGTGCCTGGTCTCCGTATCCCAGTCCACGCTGAGCATCAGCGTGGGTGGGGAAGGAGAGGCACAGCATGGCCGCAAGCATTGGGAGCAGTGCTTCGCGGCGGGGCATGATCCTGCACATGATGCTGCCCTACCTCCTGGAACAGTCCTTGTATAGAGCGGAATGACATCGGCAACAGGTTCGTGAACGGTTGGTCATGTCCAGGCCATGACTTGTGGCGAGAATGTGGCGCAACCATTGCGATTGCCGGGCAGGCTGATTGATCGTCGCAGCACTTGCTGCACCGCAACGACCGGCCTCCCGCGCTGCCCCAGGTTGCGGCGGTTGCCGTGCCGGCGCAGCATCCGTGGCGGAACCGGCATGGGGAAGGCGATGACGATGGGTGACAGGGAAAACGACGCCCGCGCGGCGATGGCGGCCGACCTCGCACTGCGCTTTGGCGAGGCGGTGCCGGTTCCCCCAGCCGGAGCCGGGGGGCTCGACCCCGCCGCGCTGGCCACGCTCGCGCGGATCGCGGGCCGATCGTCGAACCGCCGGTATCTCGACCGGCCGGTGCCGCCCGACCTCCTGAGGCTCCTGCTCGCGGTCGCCCTGTCCGCACCCTCGAAATCGGATCTCCAGCAGGCCGACATCGTGGTGGTGTCTGACCCGGCCAAGCGCGCGGCGATCGAGGGCTGGCTGCCGGAGAACCTCTGGGTGAAGTCAGCGCCCGTGCTGCTGGTGTTCTGTGCAAACAACGCGCGGCAGCGGGCGATCCATGACTTGCGCGGCCACCCTTATGCCAATGATCATCTCGATCCGTTCTTCAATGCCACGCTCGATACCGGCATCGTCCTCTCCGCCTTCATCATCGCCGCCGAGGCGGCGGGGCTCGCCACCTGCCCGATCAGCGCGATCCGCGACGAGGCCGAGAAGGTGTCCGACCTGCTGGGCCTGCCGCCGCATGTGTTTCCCGTGGCGGGCCTGGGTGTCGGCTGGCCGGACAGCAAGGCACCGATCAGCCCGCGCCTGCCGCTCTCGCTCACCGTTCACGAGAACACGCACGCTGGCGCCGACGTGGCCGCCGGGATCGCTGCGTATGACAGCTACCGCGAGGGTGTTCGCCCCTTCCCGAAGCAGCGTGACGTCGCCCGCTTCGGCGAGGTGCACCCTTATGGCTGGTCGGAGGACAAGGCGCGGCAGTATGCGAGCCCGCAGCGGCCGGGCTTCGGCGCGTTCGTCCGCGCCCGGGGGTTCAGGCTGGAGTAGCGAGCGGCCCCCCGCGGCCGCATCCGCACGCCGGGGGCCGCACGAATAGCCCTTCGTGTTGCGTCACATCAATCGCAGCGTCGTGCGCAGCGGGTAGCGTTCCACGTGCGGGTGGGTCACGTCCGCGCACCGCATGACGCGCCAGTGCGACGGGCCGAAGAAGACGAAAACGACGGCCATCTTGACCCGACCTGGCACAGAGGAGGGTACGATGCGTAACGTTTCGCAAGCCATATGCCAGCGGCTCTGGCGGGTTGTGTTGCTTGGGTCGACAGTCCTCACCCCGCTCGCGGCGGCCGCACAGGACGTCTACACCATCGACACGACGAACCGCACGATCAACGGCGCCTCGAGCGGCGCGGTCAACGGCGTCGGATGGACCTCGCGGCTCACGGGCGGCGTGGCCGAGTTCCTGTTCGAGGGCACGCTCGATCTCGAAGGCGCTCAGGTGACGCTGATCGGGCAGAATCCGGCGCGCTTCATCGTCGGTAATGACGCCAAGCTTGCGGGCGCGACCTTCACCGTTCCTCCCGGCGCCCTCGGCGGCGGCACGAGCGGGGCGGTCGGCTTTGGCGGCGCTGGTGGCCTGGGCGGAGCCGGTGGCGCGGGCGGTGCCGGCGGCACTGGCGGAAGGGGTGGCGACGGCGGCGGCGACAGCGGAAGCTATGGCG
>NZ_JALHPR010000053.1 GCF_022842375.1 Elioraea sp.
CAGCCGCATGGGCAGGCGACGCGCCGCCCCGGCTTCGAGTGGGCGCCGCCGCCGTTGTTGCGGCACCTCGGGTCCGCTGCGGCCTGGCGGCGCGCCGTAGGCGGCTTCGAGGAGATCCGACTCGGCCTCCCGGGCGACACGCACCGCGTGTCGCTGCTGCGCCTGGCGCCCGGCCGTGGCCTGCCGATTCATCGCCATTCAGGCACCGAGTACACGGTGGTCCTGCAGGGCGGCTATACCGATTCGACGGGCAACTACGGTGTCGGCGACTTTGCCGTCGGCCCGGGACCCGAGCAGCACGAGCCGATCGCCGATCCGGGCGACCCCTGCATCGCACTGATCGTCCTCGAGAAGCCGATCGTGCTCACCGGCCCCATCGGCCGCTGGCTCAATCCGCTGGTGAGGCGCGGACTGATCTGACAAGGTCGCCCTCGTTCGCCTCCCCACGCTTCGCGTGGGGAGGTGTCCGCGTAATCGCGGGCGGAGGGGTCATGAGCCACGGCACCGTTGCCTTTGTGACTCATGACCCCTCCGTCGGCGTATGACCCTTCGGCTTCGCTCAGGGCAGGCGCGGACACCTCCCCAAGCGAAGCTTGGGGAGGGGAAATCGGAGGGGAGATCATGTCGCGCATTCCGTACTACGACGTCGAGAAGGCCGAGGGCCGGCACGCCGAGTTCCTGCACAAGCTCGGGCCGCACCTCAACATCTACCGCATGCTGGCCAACTCGGAGAGCGGCATCAAAGGATTTACGCGCATGGGCAATGCGCTGCTGCACCGCTGTGAGCTCGATGCCCGGCTGCGCGAGCTCGCGATCCTGCGCGTCGGCCGCCTGAGCCGCGCCGCCTACGAGGTGTTCCAGCACGAGCGCATCGCCCGCGAGGTCGGCGTTCCCGAGGACAAGATCGCCGCCCTGCGCGACGCCACCATCGAGGCGCCGGCCTTCACGGACAACGACAAGGCCGTGCTGCGCTACACCGACGACGTCGTGCGCAACGTGCGCGCCTCCGACCGCACCCTGAAGCCGGTCGCGGCCCTGCTCTCGCCCGGTGCGCTGGTCGAGCTGACGCTCACCATCGGCTACTACATGATGGTCTGCCGCTTCCTCGAATCGATGGGCGTCGATGGCGAGGAAGGCCAGGCCGAATGGCTCAAGACGGCGAAGCTGTAGGCGAGGGACCGACGATGGCGTACCGGGTCCTGATCGCGCAGTTCATGCACGAGACCAACACCTTCTCGATGCTGCCGACCACGCTCGACGACTACCGCAAGCGTTGGCTGATCGAGGGCGAGGCGATGGTGCCGCACTTCGCCGGCACACGGAACGAGATCGGCGGCTACATCGATGCGGCGAAGGAATACGGCTGGCAGCCGGTGTGGGGCGGCGCGGCCAACGCCACGCCCTCGGGCAAGCTGACGCGGGAATGCTGGGAGACCATCCGCGATCGCATCGTCGGCGTGGCGCGCGCGGCGGGCAGGCTCGACGGCGTCTGCCTGTCGCTGCACGGCGCGATGGTGAGCGAGACCGAGGACGATGCCGAGGGCGCGCTGCTCGAGCTGCTGCGCGGCGTCGTCGGGCCCGACGTGCCGATCGCCACCACGCTCGACCTGCACGCCAACGCGACCGGGCGCATGGCGGGCAACGCCAATGCGCTGGTGAGCTACCGCACCTATCCGCACATCGACGGCTACGAGCGTGCCACGCAGGCAGCAGCGCTGGTTCAGCAGGCAATGGACGGCAAGCGGAAGCCGCGCTGCCTGCTGGTGCAGCCCGCCATGCTGGAAGGCGCCGAGCACGGCCGCACCACGAAGCCGGGCCTGATGCTCGATCTGCTGGCCAAGGCCGACCGGTTCGAGCAGCAGCCCGGCATCGACGTCGTCAGCATCCAGGCGGGCTTCACCTGGGCCGACATTCCCTATACCGGCCCGTCGATCGCCGTCACCCACGAGCCAGGCAGCGAGGCCCGCGCCCGCGCCATCGCCCACGAGCTGATCGACGACATGTGGCGCCGCCGCGAGGAAGGGGCGGTGAAGGACTACCGCTCGATCGCCGACGGCATCGCCGCCGCGCGCGCCGGCGCCGGCCATCGAGGCGCGGGCAAGCAGGGTCCGCTGGTGATCGCCGACGGCACCGACAATCCCGGGGGCGGTGGCTACAACGACACCACGCCGGTGCTGCAGGCACTCCTGGACGCCGGGATCGGGAACGTGGCGTTCGGCACGATCTACGATCCGGCGACGGTGCAGCAGGCCGTGCAGGCGGGCGTCGGCGCGGAGATCGACGTCAGCCTGGGCGGCCGTACCGACCCGACGATGGGCGCCCCCGTGAAGGCCCGCGCCCTGGTAAGGCTGCTGTCCGATGGCGTCTTCAAGAACGACGGCCCGATGAACGCCGGCGTCGAGACCGTCATGGGGCCGACCGCGGTGCTGCGTATCGGCGGCATCGACGTGGTCACGATCTCGCGCCGCATCCAGACCATCGACCTGCAGGTCTTCCTCAGCCAGGGCATCGACCCGACGGCGAAGAGCGTCGTGGTGGTGAAGAGCGTCCAGCACTTCCGCGCCGCCTACGGCCCGATCGCCCGCGAGGTCATGGTGGTCGATTCCGGCGGCATCTGCTCGCCCGACCTCGGTCGCCTGAAATTCACCCGCCTGCGCCGCCCCATCTGGCCGCTCGACGGCGTCAACGACCCGCTGCCGGCGAGGGCGTGAACGCGGCGCCTTTTCAATCGATGGATTCTCTTGTCGTCCTGAGCGCAGCGAAGGACCTGATTGCCGCCGGCCACAAGAGTGCTTTGGACCTTCTGGCGATGAGATCCTTCGCTGCGCTCAGGATGACATGAAAGGCTCAGGAAGACATGAGGGTGAAGGATGGTCGGAGAGGGCGGCCTACTTCTGCCGGAAGAATGTCGTCAGCACGAAGCGGCGACCGCGGGTCACCGGCAGGACCTGGTGCAGCAGGGAGCAGGAGAACACGGCGGCGGCGCCGAGCGGCGGGCTGACGCGCACGGCGGCGTACTCCGGGAAGATCAGCTCGCCGCCCTCGAAATCGTCGTTGAGGTTCAGCGACACGGCGAACGCACGGTCGGCCGTCGTCGGCGCGCCGTTGTCGCGATGGGCGCCGAAGAAATGCCTGCCCTCGGCCGAGTAGGACAGCACGACATGCGAGTCGAAGGTGAATTGCCGGTCGAAGGCGAACACCTTGGTGAGCTCGGGGCCGATGCGGTAGGCCAAGCGATCTGAGATCGCCTTCAGCATCATCGGCTCGACGATGGTGTAGTCCTCGGTGCGCTTCAGCTCGGCCACGTTGACATTGCCGTAGCGGCTCGACACGCCGCTGTCGGCGTGATCGCCCTTGCTCCACAGGCGGATCACCTGGGTGCAGAACTCCGGCTCGAACACGCGTGGCAGGACGAGCACCGGCGCCATCGGCGTCTGGAGAAGCTGGCCGGCGCCGCCGTCGGCGCGCACCGAGCGGGCGAGCGCTGCCATCGCCTCGTTCGCCGCCACGAGGGCGCGGCCGTCGAAGGTCGCGGCCACGCGCTGGTTCGGATCGAGCACGATCACGCGCAGCCGCAGCAGGCCGCCGCCGCCGAAGCCGAGCCCGCCGCTGCCCTGTGCCAGCAGGGCGGGCAGGAACTTGCGCTCGGCGTCGCAGAGCAGGAGCGGCGCGTCGCGCTCGCCTTGCGCCAGCCGGGCCCACGCCGCCGCCGCATTGTCCACGCTGTTGCCCGCGACCACGACCGGCACGACCGCCGACAGCGCGCAGGTGGTGCAGAGCGCCGCGAGCTGCCCGGCGTCGAGGCTGGCAACGTCCTCGACGGCGATCAGGCAGACCGGCGCACCGGTGAACGACCAGACGAACTTGCGCAGCTTTCCGTCCAGGCCCGGCAGCGCGAAGTCGGGAAGGCGATCGCCGGGACGCAACGTGAGCTGGATGGCCATCAGCGTCCTGTGGCCGCCGGCCGATATCCTGTCAAGACGGCGCGGCGTCTCGATGAATGGGCCACGCCGGTCGACGAAGTCGGCCTCGGGCACCTTTTCTGGAGGCTCAATGCGATCGGCCGCCTTGCGTTGCCTCGCGAAGGCCGATGGCGGGAGGGGATGTCGCGGACGGGATCCTGGCGCTATAGGAGCGGCATGATTCGCAAGGCAACGATCGCGGATGCGCCGCGCATCACGGAGGTGCGCCAGGCCGTGCGCGAGAACCGGCTGTCGCCGGGGAGCGTTCCGCGGGTAGCGGACACGGCGCGCTGGCTCTACGACAACGGCACCTTCTGGGTGTGGGAGCAGGATGGCGCGGTGCAGGGCTTCTCTGCCGCCGACCCGCGCGACGGCACGATCTTCGCGCTGTTCGTCCATCCCGACTACGAGGGCCGCGGTATCGGCCGCGCGCTGCTGCCGCTCGCCTGCGAGGATCTGCGGCGAGCCGGTCACGCGGTCGCGAGGCTCACCACGGAGCCCGGCAGCCGCGCCGAGCGATTCTATCGCCTGAACGGCTGGACCGACAAAGGCCAGGAGAAAGACGAGGTCGTCTTCGAGCGGCCGCTGAGCCCCGCTTGGACCTAGCCCACCTTGTGCAGCTATAGTTGCGGCTGAAGGAAGGAGACTATCGGCATGCCGGATGGGCCGTTGGCGAAGCCTTCTATGCTTCGATTTCGCGTGAACTACGACAAGTGCATTCAGGGCATTGCGCTTCTCGCGGCAACTCAGCCGCGCATCACGCAGTACTACATCGGCAAGGTGTTCTTCTTCGCCGACAAGGAGCATCTGCTCGATTGGGGCAGGCCGATCTCGGGCGACGAATACGTCGCCCTGGAGCATGGGCCGGTGCCGTCCGTCATATACGACATGCTCAAGGCCGATGCGGGCCTGCCCGATGCGGTGAACGAGGAGCTCGCCCAGTGGGTCACCATCACCTCGAACGGCAACAAGCGCGAGGTGACCGTCGGCGAGAAGCAGTGCCGCGCGGACTATCCAGCACTCTCCGAAGGCGAGAAGGCCGCTTTGCTGGGTGCGCTCGCGACCTACGGCAAAATGCCGTTCGACAAGATTCGCGACATAGCACATGAGGAGCCGGCCTTTCGCGAGGCTTGGGAGTCCGGGTTGCACAACCCCATCATGGATTACGAGAAGCTCGTTCCGAGCACCTTCGAGAATCGCTCGGCGTTCGTGGAGGAGCTGAGGGAGCGCGCCGCCTTCGAGCTCGCCTGATGCAGACGTGGGAAATCGTGCGGGTCTTCACCGCCATCCCGCGCCAACCCCACGACAAGCTCTGCATCTGCATCGATCCGGGCAAGGCGGAGGTGTTCTTCATCAACTCCGAGCCGCCGAGAGCCCGCCGGGCGCGCCTGCACGCGGTCGAGGTATCGCGCCATGAATGCCACGTCGTCTCGCACTCGTCCTACATCGACACGACGGATGCGGTCCCCATGCCGACCCACGAATGGGTGGCAGCGCTGGCCGATTCGAACAGGCACTTGGGCCGCCTGTCGCCCACGCTGATAGCCCGCATCCAGCAAGCGATCAGAGGCCACACGCAGCTCACCGCGCATCAGCGACGGTTGCTGGGCGTCTGATCGGGGACCACCAAGAACGCGGTCGAACCTGTAGGGGCTGCTCGACCGATGTCCTGTGCCGGCCGTCATCGAGCTGTGGAGACCCTCCTCGCCCTGATCGGCATGGCACGTCCGCGAGAGAGGCGTTGCACCGGCCCACGACCATCGACTCGACGAACCGGGCGAATTGCTCGTTGAACGGCGCGGCCGCTGCCTCGTTTGCGCCCCAGGTGCAAACTACTTTCGGAGCCTCGGTGCGTGGGTGGTGGCAGCCGATGAGGCTCCGCCGAGGTGTGGGAAGCGGAAGCGGCGAGGCCGGCGTGGGAACCGGCCTCCCGCCTTCCGGTTCAGCGCGCGCTCGTCGTGTAAGTGGCGAGCGTGCGAGGGAGCACCGACCGCGCCCCGAACCGGCATGTCGCCGCCGCGGTGCGGCGCCGGAGCGATCCTTCGGCCGGCGCGCAGGCCTGCCCGTCGGCTGAAGAAACCCGCGTCACCCCCAGCTCAAGGTCACGCCGACGTCGCCCAGGATGCCGCCGGGATAGTCGATGATCTCGTAGCGGATGTGATAGCCGCGCGGCTGGAGCTGGCGCTTCCAGAACTCGAAGATTTCCTTGGGGACTCCGGTGAGGGTGTTCTCCCAGCCCGGCTCGGCCTGGTTGATGGCGCGCCCGTTGTCGGTGCACAGGGTGTGGGGGAAGCGATACACCTGCACCGAGGTGAGGCCGTTCTCGACCGCACGGTTGACGATGATGGACGCCTTCTCGACGATCTCGTCGTCGCTCAGGCCGGACGGCCTGGTCATCCGGTCCAGCAGCTCGCGCTTCTCGTGCTCGGCCGCCTCGTGCGCCTTCAGCGCCGCCGACGCCTTCGCCGACTCGGCGAGCGCGATCTTCTGCTGCAGCTCCTTGACGGTGAGAATCTTGGTCATGCCTGCTCTCCCTTCTGCTTCACGGCCGCGCTGGTGTAGCGGGCGATCATTCGTTCCTCGTCGGTCGGCACGACCAGCACCGGCCGCGTCCCCGCGGCACTGATGCGGCGCTGGCCGTTGCCGGCTTCGTTCAGCGCCGGGTCGAGCGCGAAGCCCAGCCAGGCGCAGCCGCGGACCACCTCGGCCCGGGTGGCGGGGTCATTCTCGCCGATGCCAGCGGTAAAGACGAGGGCGTCGATGCCGCCCAGCGCCGCCGCCAGCGAGCCGATCTCGCGCACGATCCGATAGACGAACAGCTCGATCGCATGTGCCGCCGCGGGCTCGCCCGACCGGCGCAGCGTGCGCATGTCCGAGGCGATGCCCGACACGCCGAGCAGGCCCGACCGGCGATAGAGCAGGTCCTCCAGGCGCTTGGCGTCGTAGCCGTGCTCGGCCATCAGTTAGAGCAGCACGCCGGGATCGAGCGTGCCGCTGCGCGTGCCCATCATCAGGCCGTCGACCGCGGTGAACCCCATGGTGCTGGCGACGCTGCGGCCGCCCTGCACGGCGCACAGGCTGGCGCCGTTGCCGAGATGGGCGATGACCAGCCGCTGCCCGGCCAGGCCGGGCTCGCTCTCCGCGAGGCGCGTCACGACGTAGTCGTAGGAGAGACCATGGAAGCCGTAGCGCCGCACGCCTTCGTCGGTGAGCGCGCGCGGCAGGCCGAATTCGTGGGCGAGCGCGGGCTGGCTGCGGTGGAAGGCGGTGTCGAAGCAGGCGATCTGCGGCAGGTGCGGAGCCTCCCGGGCGATCACCTCGATCGGCGCCAGGTTGTGCGGCTGGTGCAGCGGGGCGAGCGGCACCAGCCGCTCGAGCTCGGCCAGCACGCCGGCATCGAGGCGGGTCGGCCGGGCGAACTTGACGCCGCCATGGACCACGCGATGGCCGAACGCCGCGACCCTGCGGCCGGCCAGCAACCCGTGTCCCAGCGCGAGAATCTCGGCCGTGGCGGCACGATGGTCGAGCGCGCCCTCGGGCCAGTCGCGTTCGGCGACGGTCCTGCCCGTCCGGTCGGACGCCGCGAGCCGCGCCGCGCCGCCCAGCCGCTCGACCTGGCCGTGGAACAGCAGCGCGCCGTCCGCGCCCGCCTCGTAGAGCGCGAACTTGATGCTCGACGAGCCGGCGTTGAGGACGGCGACGCAGCCGGGATCTGCCTCCGGGGCCGGCACGTCAGGCCACGATGTTGGCGCCGCCGTCGACGTAGACGGTGCCGCCGGTGATGCGGTGGGCGAACGGCGTCGCGAGATAGGCGCAGGTCCAGCCGACATCCATGATGTCGACCAGCTCGCCGAGCGGGGCCTTGTGCGCGGCCTCGTTCAGCAGCAGCTCGAAATCCTTGAGCCCGGAGGCGGCGCGCGTCTTCAGCGGGCCGGGCGAGATGGCGTGCACGCGAATGCCGCGCGGCCCCAGCTCGTAGGCGAGGTAGCGGCACGACGCCTCGAGCGCCGCCTTGACCGGGCCCATGACGTTGTAGTTCGGCACCACGCGATTGGCGCCGTAGTAGCTCATGGCGAACATCGTGCCGCCGTCCTTCATCAGCGGCGCGGCGAGCCGCGCCATGCGCACGAAGGAGTGGCAGGAGACGTCCATCGCCCTGGCGAAGCCCTCGGCCGAGCAATCGAGCAGGCCGCCGCGCAGGTCCTCGAGCGGGGCGAAGGCGATGGAGTGCACCAGGATGTCGAGCTTGCCCCAGCGCTGCCCGATCTCGGCGAACACCGCCTCGAGCTGGCCGGGCTGGGAGACGTCGAGCGGCAGCGCGATCGGCGCCTCCAGCGCCGTGGCGAGCGGCTCCACGTAGGGGCGGGCCTTGGCGTTGAGCCAGGTGACGGCGAGCTCGGCGCCGGCCTCGCGGAACGCGCGGGCGCAGCCGTAGGCGATCGACTGGTCGTTGGCGATGCCGACGACCAGGGCCTTCTGGCCCTGGAGGACGGGGCGGATGGGTTCGGTCACGATTCCCTCGGGGTTCTTGCCTGTGTGTCGTCCTGTCCGGAGCAGGGCGTTCGACTATCCATTTACGCCGTCATCCCGAGCGGAGCCGCCCGGAGGGTGGCGTAGTCGAGGGACCTTTCTTCGCCGCAGCAAGAAAGGTCCCTCGACTGCGCCTCGCTGCGCTCGGCTCCGCTCGGGATGACGGCGTAAATGGATAGGCGAACACCCTGCTGTCCAGATGGCCTCACGCGAGTGCCGCCGCGGCGCTGGCACGCCTCGCCGCGGCGACCAGGACGCTGACGGCGCACGAGGCCAGTCGCGTCGTCAGCGAATCGGCGCGGCTGGTCAGGATGATGGGCACGCGTGCGCCCAGCACCACGCCGGCGGCGTCGGCGCCGGCCAGGAAGGACAGGCTCTTGGCCAGCATGTTGCCGGCCTCGAGGTCGGGCACGACCAGCACGTTGGCGCGGCCGGCCACCGGGGAAGCGATGTTCTTGATGGCGGCGGCTTCCAGGCTGATCGCGTTGTCGAGCGCCAGCGGGCCGTCGAGCACGGCGCCGGTGATCTGGCCGCGGTCGGCCATCTTGCACAGCGCTGCCGCCTCGATGGTCGATGGCACCCGCGGGTTGACCGTCTCCATGGCGGAGAGGATGGCGACGCGCACCTCGCCGACGCCCAGCGCCTGCGCCAGATCGATGGCGTTCTGCACGATGTCGATCTTGTCCTCGAGGTTCGGCGCGATGTTCACCGCGGCGTCGGTGATGATCAGCGCCTCGGGATGGCTCGGCACGTCCATCACGAAGCAGTGGCTGATGCGGCGCGCCGTGCGGATGCCGCTGTCGCGCGACACCACCGCGGCCATCAGCTCGTCGGTGTGCAGGCTGCCCTTCATCAGCGCCTCGGCGCGGCCGCTGCGCACCAGCTCGACGGCCTTGGCCGCCGAATCGTGGCTGTGCAGCGAGGCGACCAGCTCGAACGGGCTGATGTCGAAGCCGTGGCGCGACGCGACGTCGACGATGCGCGCCGGCGGGCCGACGAGGATCGGCCTCAGGAGGCCGAGCCGCGCGCCCTCGACGGCGCTCTCGAGCGAGACGGCGTCGCAGGGATGACAGACGGCGGTCGGCATCGGCTCGTGCTTGCGTGCGACCTCGATCAGGCGGTCGTACTTGGCGTGGGCGCGCGGCGGCGGGGCTGAGGTGTCAGGCATCCGGGGAGGGTACTCCGAACAGCGCGGCGATGCGGCGCAATCGTTTCCGACCTTCCTCCGGCGGCGGGCCGCTCGCATGCAGCACGTCGTGGATCGCCTGCCAGCCCTTGTGGCGCAGCGCCGCGTCGTCGGGCAGCAGGCGCGGGATCGCCGCGACGGCGCGCTCCTCGTCGAGGCGCAGCAGCAGGAACTGGTCGCGGAACAGCGCCTTGACCTCGCCGGCGCCCAGCCGGCGATTGGCCGGCTGCAGCTTGCGCAGCGCCTGCAGCACGCTGAAGCCGCGCTCGTCGACGGTCTTCTGCGGCAGGCGGACATGGATCACGGCGCGCGCCACCGCCTCGGGCAGCCCGCCGACCTCGAAGCGGGTGGCGAGCTCGGCCTCGGCATGGGCCGCCGTCGCCTCGCGCGCCAGATCGCGCTCGATGCGGCGGTGCGGCTGGCTGGAGCCGTTGGGGGCGGCGAGACCGACCATCGCCTGCAGCCACGGCGAGCCGTAGGCGGTGACGAACGCCGCCTCGGTCATGGCGTCGCGCGCCACGCGATAGCCCTCCCACCAGGTGGTGATCATGCTGGACGCCATCTGCTCCATCGCGAGCAGCGGGTTGTCGGCCGCGACCGGCTTGCGATCGGCCCGCACGCTCTCGGCCAGCGCCGCGACGGGCGCCATCGCCGGGTTCTGGTCGGAGAACATCGCGAAGCGCAGCCGGTTGGGATGCGTCTGGCGCGCCATGTCGGCCGACCGCAGGCCCGCGATCGCCTGCACCGCCGGCCGCGCGAAGGCCGCGTAGAGGCCGTGATTGATCTCCGAGACGCGCGCCACGGTGGCGAAGCGCTGTGTATCCTCGGCGTCGTTGTTGCCGAGCGCGCGGATGTCGTCGAGCGAGCGCGCCTCCAGCCGGAACAGGTACCTGCCGTGGATCAGCTCGGGATGGACGGTCCCGTCGTCGACCTCGGTGATGACCGCCTCGTAGAGGCCGGGCGGCAGCAGATCGATCATCTCCATGCAGGAGGCGAGCTCGGCATGCTCGCGCGTCGCCACCTTGCCGGAGACGAAGATGCCGAGATGTCCGATCGACTGGCGCAGCGTGTAGACGATGGTCTGGCCGTTGGTGACGATCTCCGCATCCTCCTCGTAGAGGTCGGTGATCCAGCCCAGCGCCTGCTGCGGCGGCGTGATGTTGTCGCCGTGCGAGCACAGCACGATGATCGGCGAGCGGATGTTGCGCAGGTCGACGCGGCGGCCGTCCGAGGTATGGATCTCGCCCGACGTGAGCTTGTTGCCGACGAACAAATTGTCGGCGATCCACTGCATCTCCTTGGCGTTCAGCAGCACCGGGCTGCCCCACCAGGTCTCGAACTCGAGGAAGCGCGACGCCTCGGTGTCGACCTTGGAATAGAGGCCGTAGGGCTTCTGCCAATATGTGTTGGCCGGGTTCAGCGCCTCGAAGTTGGCGACCAGGTTGGCGCCGTCGAAGATGCCGTGGCCGAGGTCGCCCGACAGGGCGGTGAGCCACGTGCCGCCCATGGTCCCGCCGAGGTAGCGCATGGGGTTGGCCCCGCGCACGCCCGCCCAGTAGGAGAGCGGCGAGCCGGCGAGCAGGATCGGGCCGAACAGATCGGGCCGGATCGCCGCGGTCATCATGATCTGCCAGCCGGCCTGGCAGTTGCCCACCGTGACCGGCTTGCCGTCGGCGTCGGGATGCAGGCGGGCGACGACCTCCAGGAAATGCGCTTCCGCCGTGCACACATCCTCGATGGTCTGCTCGGGCTGCGGCTCGGGCAGGAAGCCGACGAAGTAGCAGGCATGGCCGGCGGCGAGCGCCACGCCGATCTCGCTGTCGTGCTTCATGCCGCCGATGCCCGGTCCATGCCCGGCGCGCGGATCGACGACCACGAAGGGTCGCTTGCCGGGATCGATCCGGGTGCCTTCCGGCGGCACGATGCGCACCAGCATGTAGTTGACCGGCCGCGGCAGGGTGCGGCCGTCGACCACCAGCTCGAAGGCGAAACCCAGCACGTGCGGGGCGTCCGCCTTGCTGCGCTCGAGCGACGTGTTGCCGCGCTGGCGCAGCGTATCGAGGGTCAGGATGGTGCGCTGCCACGCGTCGATCCAGTAATCCTGGGCGAAGGTCAGGCCCCAGCCCGCGGAGATCTGGCTGGCGGGCATCTGGCTGGCGGACGGGTGGCGGGCGGGCGTCTGGTCGACCGGCGTCTGGCTGTGCGGGTCCGCTGGCATGGTGCACTCCCGAGCTCGAGGAAGAATCTGAGGGATCGGATAGGCGATTGGTGGCCGCCCGCCTTGCGCTGGGTCAAACGCTCCGGCCACGCTCCGGTTACATTTAGGGAGCTTCGTTACGATTGCGTGATGTCTCGCAGGCGATCAGACTTCTATGTGAAAGCTGCGGCGTGGTCACGGTGCGTTTTCCTCCCCCTGACCGGGGGAGGTGCCCCGTCATGCGGGGCGGAGGCGGGGACCCGGACGAGATCCATGAGAGGCCGACGTCGGAACTCCATGAATCTCGCGTGAGGCCTGCCCCTTCCGCCCCGCATGACGGGGGACCTCCCCCGATGACCGGGGAGGGACACGGGACATGTGCCCACCGCGCAAGGCGTTCAAGGGGAGACACGACATGGCCAACGACGCTCCGGAGAAGATGAAGCGCAAGCAGTACGAGAAGGAGCTTCACAAGCTCCAGATCGAGCTGTGCCACCTGCAGGAATGGCTGAAGGAATCGCAGGAACGCGTCGTCATCATCTTCGAGGGGCGGGACGCCGCCGGCAAGGGCGGCACCATCAAGGCGCTGACCGAGCGGGTGAGCCCGCGCTCCTTCCGCGTCGAGGCGCTGCCCGCGCCGTCGAGCCGCGAGAAGACGCAGATGTTCATGCAGCGCTACATCGAGCGCATGCCGGCCGGCGGCGAGATCGTGATCTACGACCGCAGCTGGTACAATCGCGCCGGCGTCGAGTACGTCATGGGCTTCTGCACCAAGGAGCAGCACCGGCGCTTCCTCGAGATCTGCCCGGTGGTCGAGAAGTTCCTGATCGACGGCGGCACGCGCCTGATCAAGCTGTGGCTCGAGGTCGGCCAGGAGGAGCAGGAGCGCCGCTTCAGGGCGCGCATCGAGGATCCCCTGCGCCAGTGGAAGCTCTCCGACATGGACCTCGCCTCCTACAAGCGTTGGTACGACTACTCGAAGGCGCGCGACATGATGTTCGAGCACACCGACACGCCGGACTCGCCCTGGCACATCGTGCATTCCGACGACAAGAAGCGCGCCCGGCTGAATGCCATCTCGCACATCCTGTCGAGGATTCCCTACAAGAAGGTGAAGCACGCCGATGTCGAGCTGCCCGACCGCTCGACCAAGAAGGAGTACGACGACCACGCGAGCATCGCGGAACGGAGGCGGGTGGAGGTGCGGTACTGAGCGGGAGCCCCATCAGGCGCCGACTTCGATGGAAGAGCGCGTCATGCGCTGGGAGCGCGCCACTCCTGTGGCGCTGACGTAACTTTGGCTGGTCCGGCAAAGTCCTCATCCTGAGGAGACCCCCAGCACGCCGGCGCGCACCACGATGCTGAGAAAATGGTGGCGCTGCGAGAGGGAAGCTCATGGCTGGGAGCGCGCCACTCCAGTGGCGCTCTTCTTGTGATTACACATCC
>NZ_JALHPR010000054.1 GCF_022842375.1 Elioraea sp.
CCAGGCCTCGCGTTCGCGCGCGATCGCGGCACGGCGGTTCGCCACCGCCTCCGCCTCGCGGCGGGCGACGGCGAGAGCGGCGCGCGCCTCCGCCTCCACCCTGCGGGCCTCGGAGAGGGCAGCCCGCGCCTCGGCCACCGCCGCCTGCATCGCGGCAAGGGCGGGAAGCTCTGCCTCGTTGGCGCGAAGGCCCGAGAGGCGTTCGGCGGCGTCGGCCTGCTCGGTCCCGAGTCGCTCCTCCTGCGGCACCAGCGCCGCGAGGCGTGACGAGGCGGCCGTCGCGCGTGCCGTTAGGCTCGCATGCGACGCACGGGCATCCTCGAGGCCACGCTCGGCCATGCGGCGTGCGTTGCGGGCGGCCTGGTCGGCGGCGAGCGCCCGGGCCTCGGCGGCGGCAGCCTCGTCATGTGCCGCCTTGGCGCGCGAGGCTACGAAATCCGCTTCTCCAAGCCTGGAGCGGAGGCCGGCGAGCCGGTTGCGCTGCGACAGCCTGATGGCGGCGGCACTCGGCGTTCCGGCGCGCACGGCGTAGCCATCCCAACGCCAGGTGGCCCCGTCACGGCTGACCAGCGCCTGCCCAGGCCTGAGCAGCGGCCACAGCGCCTCGCCTTGCTCCGCCGTCTCGACCAGCCCGACCTGCGACAGCGCACGGGCAAGGACGGGCGGCGCCTTCACCAGCCCTGCAAGCGGCGCGCAGCCGGCGGGAAGCGGCTGTGCCGGCACGATCGGGGGAAGGGCGCGCCAGTGCCGCGGTGCTGCGTCATCGGCTGGCGCCTCCAGCGCCTCGCCGAGCGCCGCACCAAGGGCGGTTTCCAGACCCTCGGGCACCGTCACGGCATCGACCAGCTTCGGCCAGAGCTCGTCGTCGCGCCCGCCGAGCACCTCGCGAAGTGCCGCGACCTCGGCCGCGACTCGGGCACGGTCGGCATCGGCGCGGGAGGCTGCGCGCGCAGCCTCCGCCGAAGCTGCCTGCGCCTCTCCGCGCGCTGCCTCGCAGCGCTCGACCTCGGCGCGGGCGGTGGCGAGTGCGGTGGTCGCGGCGGCCAGTGCTGCGCCTGCCTCGTCGAGCGCTGCTGCCTCGACCAGCTGCTGTTCGAGGGCCGCACGCTCACGGGCGAGCTTGGCAGCCTGCTCGGCGATGCGGGCGAGCGCCTGTTCCGCGGCGGTGATGGATTGGCGGAGCGCATTGGTGCGCGCCTGCGCCTCCGCCGCGCGCTCGGTGGCACCCTGGGCGTCGGCCTCGAGGCCAGCGACTCGGCGGCTTGCCCCGTCGGCAGCGTCGGTCGCCTCGGCAATCAGCGCTGGCTGGCCGGCTTCCTTCTCGGCGAGAGCGGCATCCTCCGCCGAGAGCCGCGCCTCGGCTTCGGCCGCATCGGCGGAGAGCTTCTCGGCATGTGCGAGGTCGCGCGCGAGCTCGGCCAGCCGCGCCTGGGCTGCGGCGAGCGCGCTGCGGGCGGCACGCTCCTCCGCCTCGAGCCGCGCGGCATCTGCGCGCGCCCGCTCCACGGCGGAGCGTGCCTCGGCATCGGCCTCGCGCAGGTCGGGCAGGACGGCTTCGGCCTCCGCCGCACGGGTCGCTGCGGCGGCAGCGGCCTCCGTCGCTTCCGCGACGGCACGATCGGCCTCGCGCATGCCGGCCTCGGCGGTGGCCATCGCGGCGGCGGCGCGGGCGAGGCGGGCGGCGTAGAGCTGCTCCTCGGTCTCGCGCAGCTGGGTGGCGATGTTGCGGTAGCGCGTCGCCTGCCGCGCCTGCTTCTTCAGCGTCGCGAGCTGGGCATCGAGCGTGCCGAGGATGTCATCGGCGCGGCCGAGATTGGTCTCCGCCGCGCGGAGCTTGAGTTCGGCCTCGTGGCGGCGGGAATGCAGCCCGGTTATGCCGGCCGCCTCCTCGAGCAGGGTGCGGCGATCCTCCGGCCGCGCGTTGACGATCGCGCCCACCTTGCCCTGGCTGACCATGGCGGTGGAGCGTGCGCCCGTGGCGCTGTCGGCGAACAGCAGCTGCACGTCGCGCGCGCGCCACTCGCGGCCGTTCACGCGATAGGTGCTGCCGTGGCCGCGCTCGATCTTGCGATGCACCTCGATCTCGACGGGGCCGGGGGGGCCGTCCTTTCCGTCATTGGCCGCCGAATGCAGTGCTGCCGGCGCCGCGCCTGGGGGCGCCTCCAGCATCAGCGCCACCTCGGCATAGGTGCGCTGCGCCCGCGTGGCGGTGCCGGCGAAGATCACATCCTCCATCTCGCCGCCGCGGAGCGACTTCGCCGAGGTTTCCCCCATCGCCCACCGCACCGCCTCGACGATGTTCGACTTGCCGCACCCGTTCGGCCCGACAATGCCCGTCAGCCCCGGCAGGATCTCGACATGCGTCGGTTCGACGAAGCTCTTGAACCCGGAGAGGCGAAGCCGCGTGAAGGTGAGCGCCATGGGCGATGGAGGTCCTTATGCCAGGTGGCTCAGGAGCCGACGCCAGCCTCGCGGGCGAACCGGTCGAAGCCGATCGCGCCGGAGACTGCCGGCAGGCGGTTGTTGAAGACGAAGGAGGGCGTTGCCTCGATGCGGTGCTGTTGCTCGCCGGCAAGCCTGATCTGCAGCACGCCGCGCTGCAGCTGCTCGTTGGCGAGCACGGCGTCATAGGTGGCGCGTGACATCCCTGCGAGTGCGGCGATCCTGGCGAGGTCTTCCGCGAAGCTCCGCCGCGCCCATTGCGCCTGGGTGCGCATCAGCGTGGTGATGAAGGCCTCGAACCGCTCAGGGGGCATCGCGCGCGCCACGGCGGCGGCGGTCAATGCCGCCGGGTCGAGCGGGAAATCCCGCAGGATCATGCGGATCTTCCCCGTCTCGATGAGCTCGCTCTTCACGCGTGGAAACGTGTCGGCGTGGAAGGCGGCGCAGTGGCCGCAGGTCAGCGAGTAGTACTCGATCACCGTCGCGGGCGCCGTCGCCTGGCCGATGCTGCGCTCTGCCAGCATGGCCTCGAGCGGCGGAAGCGGGGCCTGCGCACGTGCCGGCAGGGTTGCGGCAGTCGTTGCGGCGCCCACAAGGGCTAGTAGGTGGCGGCGGTCGATCACGGTTTTGTCCCCAACATCTGGTGAAGATACTGCCTGCGAAGGCGGTGAGTCGAGTCGTGCGAATGTGGCCCGGCGTGGCGCCCGCCGCGCATCACCTCGCCGCGAGATCAGCGGCGGGCGACGAGGTGCGCGCCGAGCCGTGCGAGCGCATCCTTCAGGGGGCCATCGGGCAGGTCGGCCACCGTCGCCGCTGCCTTGGCCACCGCCTCGCGCGGCGGCGGGCGGGGCAGGGGGCGCGGCGGCGGGGTGGGAAGCCCCTCGCCACGCTGGCGGCGACGTTCGGTGAAGCGGAGCTGTGCCACCGCACCGCGGCCAAGATGGCCATTGATGCGCGCGATCAGTTCCGGCGCGAGATGGGTGAGCTCGAGCGCCACCGGCCCGCTTGCACGGATCGTCAAGGTGCCGCCCTCCGCACCGCCGACCAGGCGCTCAGGGGCCGTGACGGCGGCGAGCGCAGGCCCGACGACGGCGGGCCAGTCGAGTGCGAGCCTCGCGACGGCAGCCTGCTTGCCGCGCATCAACGGCCGCGTGACGGAGGAGACGAGGCTGGCGACGGGCAGCAGCCCCATCTCGCGCCGCGCCTGCGGCACGTCCCCAGCGCCCTCCGGCTTGCCGGTTGCCTTCGCCATCATCACCCTGCGTGCATGGTTCCTGAAGGTGATGCTAGCACGGCTTCCGCCCTGCTCGCCTGGTACGACCGCCATCGCCGCACGCTGCCATGGCGCGCGGGGCCAGGGGAGGCACGCGACCCCTACCGCGTCTGGCTGTCGGAGGTGATGCTGCAGCAGACGACGGTCGCTGCCGTCACGCCGCGCTTCGGCGCGTTCCTCGCCCGCTTTCCCACGGTTGGCTCTCTCGCCGCAGCCGAATGGGATGACGTGGCGAAGGCGTGGGCGGGGCTCGGCTACTACGCGCGGGCGCGTAACCTGCACGCGGCGGCCAAGGCGGTGGCGGCCGAGGGCGGCTTCCCGCGGGACGAGGCGGGGCTGCGCGCCCTGCCGGGCATCGGCGGCTACACGGCCGCTGCGATCGCGGCGATCGCCTTCGACATTCCCGCCGTGCCGGTCGACGGCAATGTCGAGCGCGTGATGGCGCGCCTTCACGCCGTGCGCGAGCCGCTTCCCGGTTCGAAGACTGCCCTTGCCGCGCATGCGCGCAGGCTCGGCGACGCACCGGCCGCGCGCGCGAGGCCGGGGGATTTCGCGCAAGGACTGTTCGACCTGGGTGCCACGGTCTGCACGCCGCGCAGCCCGACCTGTGCGCTCTGTCCCCTCATCGGTCGCTGCGCAGCACAGGCCGAGGGCATCGCCGATCGCCTGCCGGCGAAGGTGGCGAAGCGTGCGGTACCGCAACGTTACGGGGCCGTGTTCTGGCTGGAGGACGATGCGGGCCGCGTGCTGCTGCGCCGCCGCCCGGCGGAAGGGTTGCTCGGCGGCATGATGGAGCTTCCCGGCACGCCCTGGCGCGACGCCGGGTGGGATTCTGCCGACGCGCTCGCCCACGCCCCGGCCCCTGTGTCATGGGCGGGCGCTGGCCTCGTGCGGCATGTGTTCACGCATTTCGCGCTCGACCTCTCCGTGCATGTCGGGCGCATTGCCGTACTGCCGGGGGAGGGCACACACCGCAGCGCGGTTCTCGACGCAGGCCTGCCAGCGGTGATGGCGAAGGCCGCGAGGCTCGCGCTGGCCGCTCAGGCTGCGCCGCAGGATCAGTCGATCGGGCGGAGCCTCGCGCGGAGGACGTCGAGCGGCAGGAGCCTGCCGCGGTCCTCGTAGTGCCAGAAGGTCCAGCCATTGCAGGATGGCGCGTTGGTCAGCGCGGCGCCGAGGCGGTGGATCGAGCCGCGTTCCGCCCCCGCCCGCAGCGTGCCGTCCGCCGCCACCGTCGCCGAGACGCGACGGGCACGGTCCCACACCACCGTGCCGGGGGCGAGCAGGCCTGCCTCGACCACCGCACCGAAGGCGACGCGTGGCGCGTCGCGCTTCGATGGTGTCGCCGCGAGGCGTTCGTCCGCCACCGGAACGACCGCTTCGATGCGCGCCCGCGCGGCCGCCGCGTAGCCGGCCTCGCGCTCGATGCCGATGAAGCGGCGGCCCAAGCGTCGGGCGACCGCCCCCGTCGTGCCCGTGCCGAAGAACGGGTCGAGCACCACCTCGCCTGGCTGCGTGGAGGAGAGGATCACGCGATGCAGCAGCGCCTCCGGCTTCTGCGTCGGGTGAAGCTTGTCGCCTCCGTCGTCGCGCAGCCGCTCCGGGCCGGTGCAGAGCGGGAAGGTCCAGTCGCTCCGCATCTGCAGGTCGTCGTTCAGGCCCTTCATCGCTTCGTAGTTGAAACGATACTTCGCGTCGCGGTCGCGCGAGGCCCAGATCATCGTCTCGTGCGCGTTGGTGAAGCGACGGCCGCGGAAATTCGGCATCGGGTTGGACTTGCGCCAGACGATGTCGTTGAGGATCCAGAAGCCAAGGTCCTGCAGGATCGTGCCGACGCGGAAGATGTTGTGGTAGCTGCCGATCACCCAGAGCGTGCCGTCGCGCCGCAGCACGCGGCGCGCCTCGCCCAGCCAGGCGCGGGTGAAGGCATCGTAGGCGGCGAGGTCGGGGAAACGATCCCACTCCGCATCGACGCCGTCGACCTCGGAATTGTCCGGCCGGTGCAGCGCGCCCTTCAGTTGCAGGTTGTAGGGCGGGTCGGCGAACACCGCGTGCACCGAGGCTGGCGGCATCGCGGCCATCGCCGTGATGCAGTCCCCCTCCAGCACCTGATCCAGCGGCAGATCGAGTTCCCGCCCCATGCGCCCCCGCGTGACCACGCGGATGCGCGGCTCAATCCGCGATTCTGGACGGTGAGCGACTCGGGCGTCAACCGGTGCGTGCGATCGCCTTGGCGAGATCGACCGGCGCGAAGCCCGGCCGGTGGTGGCGGGTGGCGCCGAAGGCAGCGAGTGCTGCGCGATGCGCGACGGTCGGGTAGCCCATGTTGGCGCACCAGCCATAGGCCGGGTGGCGGAGGGCGAGGCGGGTCATCGCACGGTCGCGCAGCACCTTGGCGACGATCGACGCGGCGGCGATCGAGAGGCTGAGCGCGTCGCCCCCGACGAGGCAGCGGACCGGGATGGGCAGCCTCGGCGCGCGGTTACCGTCGACCAGCGCGACCTCGGGCGTGGTGCGAAGCCGCGCGACCGCGCGTGCCATGGCGAGATGGGTCGCGGCGAGAATGTTGATGCGCCCGATTTCCGCGCTGCTCGCAGCCCCGGCGGCGAGCACCACCGTGCCGTTCCGCGCTCCCAGAATGAGTTCCGCGAAGGCTGCCTCGCGGGCCGTCGCGCTCAGCTGCTTGCTGTCATCGATCATTGCCGCGAGCGCCGGCGCCGGCGTGGCGAGGAACATCACCGCCGCGGCGAGGACCGGTCCCGCCAGCGGGCCGCGCCCTGCCTCATCAACGCCGGCGACGCGGGCCGCCCCCGTCATGCGCTCATGCGACAGGTCCGGCACGGCGGCTAGGACGAAGGACTCGGGCGGGGCATCATCCCCGCATGATGATCAGCTGCTAGGCGCTGGCAAGGGCCGCCGAGGCTTCCCGTTCGAGGCTGCTGCGCAACGCCGGCTCGAGCCCGAGGCGATGGCCGAGCGCATCGAGGAACGCACGCTCCGCCGGCTGGTCAGGCTCGATCGAGAGGCGGGCCGACAGCCAGAGCTCCGCCGCCTGCTCGGGCGTCGCGGCGAGGGCTGCGATCGTTGCCGGGTCCGACGGCGCGTTCATCGCGTCGAACAGCGCTGCCTTCGCCTCGGCATCGAGGCCCGCACGCTCGACAGCCTGGAAGATCGATGCCTGCTCGGTGCCGTCCATGTGGCCGTCAGCCTTCGCGGCGGCGACCATGGCGCGGACGAGCGCGATGCCGAAAGGCTTGCCGTCGGCCGCGGGCTGGGTGGGCAGGAATCGCGCATCCGTCGCCTCGATCTCTGCCCGGCTGGGGGCAGGAAGGGACGCGGGCGCCGCCTGGCCGGACTGGTAGTTCTGCCAGGCGCGAGAGGCGAGCGCGCCGAGTGCCGCGGCACCGCCATAGCCGACCGCGCTGCCGGCGAGCTTGCGTGCCTTCTTGCCGCCGAGCAGCAGGCCGATGACGCCGGCAGCGGCGGCACCGCCGGCGAGCCCGCCGGGAATGCCCATGCCGGACATCTTGCGGTCAGCCTGGCCAAGGGTGGAGGCGGCACGATCGCCCGTGCCGGCACCGAGGAAGCGGTCGAGGAGGGATTTTGCGTCGATCATGCCCATCACATTGTCCGGCGGTGGCGGGCGTTCAAGCCGACTGGCTGGTCACAGCAAAGCAAGCTGGCGCGTTTCCTCCGCCGGGGCCGCGCACTCGGGCACACGGAACTGACTGCTGTCGAGGCCGCCTGACGGGTTGTCGAGGCCGAGGCGTTGGGCCGCCGTGGCGAAACGACGGGCCAGCAGGTCGGCATAGGCGCCTGTGCCGCTGAAGCGGCTGCCGAAGCGCGCGTCGTTCAATCCACCCGCCCGCGTCTGGCGGATCAGGGCAAGCACCTTCGCGGCGCGGTCGGGGTAGTGCGCGTGCAGCCACTCGGTGAAGATCTCGCGCAACTCATGCGGCAGGCGCAGCAGGATGTAGCCCGCGGCATCGGCCCCCGCGCGCGACGCCGCGCCCAGGATCGCCTCGAGCTCCGCATCATTCAGGCCCGGGATCATCGGGGCGGCGAGAACGCCTGCCGGGATGCCAGCGCGTGCCAGCGCCTCGATGGCCTGCAGCCGGCGCGCCGGTGTTGCCGCCCGCGGTTCCATCACCGCCGCAAGCCTGCGGTCGAGCGTCGTGACCGAGAGGCAGACGCGGACAAGCCTGCGCTCCGCCATCGACTGCAGGATGTCGATGTCACGCACCACGAGGGCGGATTTCGTGACGATGGTGCAAGGGTGGTTGAAGTCGGACAGCACCTCGAGGATGCCGCGCGTCAGGCGCAGCTGGCGCTCCACCGGCTGGTACGGGTCGGTGTTCGAGCCGAGCGCGATCGGCGCCGGGCGATAGCGGGGCTTCGACAATTCGCGGGCGAGAAGCTGCGCAGCCTCGGGCTTGAACAGCAGCTTGGTTTCGAAATCGAGGCCGGGCGAGAGGCCGAGATAGGCGTGCGAGGGCCGCGCATAGCAGTACACGCAGCCATGCTCGCAGCCGCGATAGGGGTTCACCGACCGGTCGAACCCGATGTCGGGGCTGTCGTTGCGGGCGATGATGCTGCGCGTGGCGTCCCGCGTCAGCGTCGTTGCCAGCGGCGGCGGGTCGGCCAGGTCCTGTTCCGTCGTGCCCCAGCCATCGTCGACCGCCTCGGCGCTCAGCGGGTCGAATCGGCAGGGTGGGGCCGTGACGGCGCCACGGCCCTTGCGCGGCGGCGGGGCCGGCGCCTCCGCCCGCGTCCAACCGTCATCACCCGGGTCCTCAGCACCTGCAACGAGAAGCGCGTCATCCATCGCCCCACTCCCGATCCGCACCATTCTGGTCCGATGCCGGAGGGTGGCCGAGGCGGGCGGTTGCAGTCAAGAACAAAACATGAACATCGTTGCGGGCTTGCGTTTTCGGGCATGCTCACGCCATTGCGTTCACCACCGGCACCAGAGCTTCGGGCAGGTTGAGGACGATGCAGCCGAGACAACCATCCCCCCTTGCGCTTCCCTTTCCCGACCTCTCGGTCGTGATCCCGACGCGCAACGCAGCCCATGCCCTGCCCGCGACGCTCGCTGCCCTGGGCGATCTGCCGCGCGAGGTCGTGGTTGCCGATTGCGGCTCGGCCGACGGAACGGCGGTGGTCGCGGCGGAACTCGGTGCCCGCGTCGTGCCCGCACCCGAGGGCCGCGGCCACCAGATCGCTGCCGGCGTCGCGGCGGCCTCAGGACAGTGGCTGCTGCTGCTGCATGCCGACACGGTGCTTTCGCCGGGCTGGACGGGTGCTGTCGCTGCCTTCACCGCCGCACCCGACGCCTCCCGCGTTGCCGGATACTTCGCCTTCCGGCTCGACGAGGATGCCGTCGCGGCACGCAGGCTCGAACGTGCCGTCGCCTGGCGCTGCCGATGGCTCGCCCTTCCCTATGGCGACCAGGGGCTGCTGATCCACCGCGGCATGCTCGCGCGGATCGGCGGCGTGCCGGAGCAGCCGATCATGGAGGATGTGGCGCTGGTGCGCCGGCTCGGCCGCGCCCGCATCCGCCCGATCGGGGCGGAGGCGATCACCTCGGCGGCGAAGTTCCGGCGTGACGGCTACCTCAAGCGGAGCGCGGGCAATTTCGGCCTGCTGAGCCTCTGGTTTGCCGGGGTTCCGCCGAAGTGGCTCGCGCGGATCTACTGAGCGGGGATCAGGCCGCGCTGGTGCGGAGATGTTCCTGCAGCCTGGGCATCAGCTCGACGAGGTTGCAGGGCCGGTGGCGGCTGTCGAGCTGGAACCGCAGGATATCGTCCCACGCATCGCGGCACGCACCCGGGCTTCCCGGCAGGGCGAACAGGTAGGTGCCGCGCGCAACGCCGCCGAGGGCGCGTGACTGCATCGTGGACGTGCCGATCTTCTGGTAGCTCAGCATCCGGAACAGCTCGCCGAACCCCTCGATCTCCTTTTCCAGCACGCGCTTGAACGCCTCGGGGGTGACGTCGCGGCCGGTGATGCCGGTGCCGCCCGTGGTGATCACGACATCGACCGAGGGGTCGTCGACCCAGGCGATGAGCTGGATGGCGATGACGTCGGCCTCGTCACGCAGGATGGTGCGGGCGACGAGCCTGTGGCCTGACCCGGCGATGCGTTCCGCGAGCGTATCGCCCGACTTGTCGGTGCCTGCCGTGCGCGTGTCGGACACGGTCAGCACGGCGATGTTCACCGGAAGGAACGCCCTGCTCTCGTCGATGCGTGACATGTCTCTGCCTCACCCGGAAGGGGGCGGCCCCTGATCCTCGCGTCGGGCCTAGCGCTGGCGCGCTTCCGCGCCCGGGATCGTGCCGCCGTCAGCGTCAACATAGCGCGGCCAGCGGCCAGCGGCGAGCGCATCGAGCGACGACGATGGGCGGCCGAGGCGGCTTGCATAAACCCAGGAATAGGTGAGCACGGTCTGGACGTGCCGGCGGGTTTCATGAATCGGGATCGCCTCGAGGAACAGCAGCGGATCGCCCTTGTGCTGCACGATCGGCGCCCATCGGGCGAGGCTGCCGGGGCCGCTGTTGTAGGCGCCGATCAGGTGGATCAGGTCGCCGTCGACGCCGGGGTGGCGGGCGAGATACTCGATGTAGCGCTGGCCGACCTCGAGGTTGAACTCCGGCTCGTGCAGGCGATGGCGGTCGCGCCCGGCGAGCGAGCGCTGGCCCGTCACGTAGCCGGCCGTCACCGGCATGATCTGCATGATGCCGCGCGCACCGGCAGCGCTCACCGCACCCGGCTCGAAATTGCTCTCCATCCGCGCGAGCGCGAGCAGCAGCGCCGGGTCGGTGCGATAGCCGCCCGTAGGCGCCCAGCGGGGGAGGGGGAAGCGGGCAAAGTCGCGCGGGCGGCCATCGCCGCTCTCGGCCAGGCCGGCGAGGCGCATCGCGGTATCGGGCATGCCGGCCTGGCTTGCGATCACGAGCATGGCGCGGGCCAGCGCCGGGTCGGCGGCAGCCGCGTCGCCCATCGCGCGGAACTCGCTCTCCGCCCGCGCCCGCTCGCCGATCTGGAGCAGTGCCAGCGCGCGAAGCCCGCCCGGCTGTGCGGCGAGCAGCGCTGCCTCCGCCTCGCCGAGCGTATCGCGCTCCCATGCGAAGCCGCCTGGGAGGCCAAGGCTCCGGCGGGCGAGAAGCCCATAGAAACTCCGCTGGTCCTTCGCCGCCTCCTGGAGCCATGGGGTGTAGGAGCGTGGGTCACGCGTGCGCAACGCTGCACGGGCAGCCCAGAACGCACCGGCTGCCCGCCGCGCCGATGTGCCGGTCTCCGCCCGTGCCGTCGCCTCGAAATGCCGTCGCGCGACATCGAACCGCCCGAGCCGCCAGGCAGCGAGGCCGCCGATCCAATGCAGGTCAGCCACCTCGCCGCCGCCGCGGCGTATGCCGGCCGTGGCGGCGTTCAGCGCCTCGGTGTCGCGGTTGCGGAGGAAGAAGGCGCGCGCGATCTCTGCCCTGAGCAGTCCCGCCTGGGCCGGGTCGACGCCGCCTGCACCCGCGATCGCCGCTTCCGCGGCGGCGAATTCCTCGCTGCGCAGCCGTTCCCGCACGGTGCGGACGAGGCCCGGGCTGCGTGCACCGGGACGAAGGATGAGCCTGTCCTCGTCATCGAACATGTCCGGCGTGGGAAGGGGGGCGTCCGTCGGCGCATCGGGACGCCTGGCGCCACGTGGCAGGCGGTTGATGAGCAGCGCGTGGATGCGCCCAGCATCGGGCTGGCCGGCGAAGCGCGACAGCCAGTCGGTGAGCTCGGGCACAGTCGCGCGCGTGTGCGGGCCGAGCAGCCTGTCGGCGAGGATGTGGCCGAGCAGCAGCGTGTCCGACAGGCGCTCGGTTTCCGCTGCGGCTTCGGTGATCCGCCCGCGGTCATGCAGCGCGAAGATGCGGCGATAGCGTGCAGCGTCGGACGGCAGCAGCACCTGGGGGATGCCGGCCATGCCGCCTTGCTGCGGCGGCCGCGGCACGGAGAGGGCGAGTTCCGACCACGCCCCGACGCCGGCTCCCGCCTGCCCCTCGGCTAAGCCTTCCCGCGCCGCGACGTCGTGCGGTGCGGATAGGCTTGCTGCGATCCAGATCAGGCCCGCTGTGGACGCCGTGCGGGCCCATGCCCCCGTTTTCGTTCGCATGGTCCCCCGGCGTTAACCGAGGCTTAACCGGTTGCGCAATGCCCATCTGCGTGACAAATCCCACGAGATGAGACGGCATCCGTTGACTCAAGACGTTCCGGCCCGTTCCTGGCGTGCCTTAATGCTGCCTTATCTGCGCCAGGCGCTGTTGCAGTGCGAGAAGATCCGCCCAGGCATCCTTTTTCGCGCCAGGGTTGCGGAGGAGGTAGGCGGGGTGGAGGGTGGCCAGCGCCGGCACCGCCTCAGCCCCATCGACCGGCACGTCGAACCAGTTGCCCCGCATCCGCGTGATGCCCTCACGCGCCCCGGTGAGCGAGCGCACCGCCACGGCGCCCAGCAGCAGCAGCAGCCGCGGCTTCACGAGTGCGATGTGCCGGCGGATAAAGGGCAGCGACAGCGCCACCTCGCTGTCGGTCGGGTTGCGGTTGCCGGGCGGCCGCCACGCGACGATGTTGGTGATGTAGAACGATCCGGCTCCGGTTCCTGTCCGCGAGAGGTCGATCGTCCCGAGCATCCTGTCGAGCAGCTTTCCCGACGCGCCGACGAAGGGCCTGCCCTCGCGATCCTCCTCCGCCCCCGGCGCCTCGCCGATGATCATCAGCGGCGCCGTCGGGTCGCCGTCGGCAAAGACGAGGTTGGTCGCCGTCTCCCGCAGCGCGAGGCCGTCGAAGCCCGCGACCGCCGCGCGCAGGGCGGGCAGGTCCGCCGCTGCCGCCGCTAGCGCCTCGGCGCGCGCCACAGCC
>NZ_JALHPR010000055.1 GCF_022842375.1 Elioraea sp.
CGCGCGATCGGCGAGCGGCCGACGGCGGAGCCGGGCGCCGACAGCGCGCTGGCGGCGGAGGCACGCTCCCGCGGGCTGCCACGCGTCGTGCTGATGACGGTGGTGCAGGCCGCGCCGATGGGCGCGGTGATCTCGCCTGGCACGATCGTCGCGATCCGCGTCCGCGCGATCGATGCGCGCACCGGGCTGACGGAGGGGTTCGCCACCTTCACCCGCAGCAACGAGGCACGCGGCGCGCTGGGCCCAGAGGTCGAGGCGCTTGCACGCGACCTGCTGCGGTAGGACAGCTGCAGTTTCCGCCCGGGCTTGCGCATGGCGGGCCGAGGGGAAACCTATCCCTTCAATGGAGCGAAGGAGGGAGCATGAGCACGAAGACAGAGAGCTATCCCATCACGAAGCCGGAGGCCGAGTGGCGGGCGACGTTGAGCCCCGAGGCGTTCCGCGTGCTGCGCGGCCATGGCACCGAGCGTGCCGGCACCAGTGCGTTGAACTTCGAGAAGCGTGACGGCACCTACACCTGTGCCGGCTGCGGCACCGCGCTGTTCCAGGCCGACGCGAAGTTCGAGAGCGGCACGGGCTGGCCGAGCTTTTTCCGGCCCATCCCGGGTGCGGTCGCGACGCGCACCGACCGCAGCTTCTTCATGTCGCGGACGGAGGTTCACTGCGCCACCTGCGGCGGCCATCTCGGGCATGTGTTCCCCGACGGGCCGCAGCCGACGGGCGAGCGCTACTGCATGAATGGCGTGTCCCTGGCGTTCCAGCCGAAGGAGGGGTGAGGGCGCCGGACCCTCACCCTGCCCCTCTCCCGCACGCGGGAGAGGGGACGTCTTGCGGGGTCTCGCACCACCGTTCCCTCTCCCCCCCGGGGGGAGAGGGACAGGGTGAGGAAGGGAATTGCCCGAGGGCTCAGGCGAGCTCCCACGCGAGCGTGATCGGGCAGGACAGCACCTTCGAGATCGGGCAGCCCGCCTTGGCACCCTCGACGATTGCGCCGAACTGGTCATGGCTGATGCCTGGCACAACGGCCTTCAGCGTCAGCGCCGACCCCGAGATCGCGAAGCCTCCCTCGACCGGGGCCACCGTCACCTTCGCCGTCGCGTCGAGGCTCGTCGGCGTGAAGCCTGCCTGGCCGAGGCCGAAGGAGAGTGCCATCGCGAAGCACCCGGCATGGGCGGCCGCGATCAGTTCCTCCGGGTTCGAGCCCTTCTCGTCGCCGAAGCGGCGGGAGAAGGAATAGGGCGTGTCAGCCAGCACACCGCTGTCCGTCGTGATGACGCCAGCGCCTTCCTTGCCCGAGCCCTGCCAGACGGCGCGCGCGCCGCGTGTGATGCCTGCCATGATCCGTTTCTCCCGTTGTTGGAGCGCGCAGCCTGCCTGCCATCGCAGCCGGCTGGCAAGGCAACCGCCCGTTACTGAAGCGCCCGCTGCCCGAGCGGATAGTCGGCCTCCGCCGTGTAGTGCGCCCCGTCGCGGCCGAGGCGGGAGGAGAACAGGGTGAAATGCTCCACCGCCACGGGGCCGAGGCGGAACAGGGCATTGGCATGCAACCAGGCGCCGAATTTCGCGGGGTCGGGCTGGTCGAGGCGGGCGAGCGTGACATGCGGGCTGAACTTCCGCCGCTCCGGCTCGCAGCCGGCGCGCACCACCGCGCTCTCCACCTTGGCGCGGAGATGCTCGAGCGCCGGGTTCCGCACCACGCCCGCCCAGAGCGAGAGCGCCTGCAGCCGCCGCCCGCTTTCAAATGCGCCAACGCCCTCGAGGGTCAGCTCGAACCCGCGCGCGGCGATGCCGGCCAGCGCCGCGTCGATGTCATCCGCCCGGCCATGGTCGACCTCGCCGACGAAGCGCAGCGTCAGGTGCATGTTCTCCGGCGGCACCCAGCGCGCGCCGGGCAGCTTCGCGCCGGTCAGGAGGCGAAGCCGCTCCCGCACCTGGGAGGGCAGGTCGAGAGCGACGAAGAGCCTGACCATGGCCAAAATCTCCTCACGCAAACCTCCTCACGCGCGCGCCATCATGCTCGCGCCATCACGCGCGGGCCTTGGCGATGAGCGCCTCGATGGCAGGCAGCATGCGCTCGACCATCACCGCCACGCCGCGGGCATTGGGATGGATGCCGTCGGGCTGGTTGAGCGCCGGGTCGGTCGCCACGCCATCGAGGAAGAAGGGGTAGAAGATCACGTCATGCTCGCGGGCGAGCCTCTGGTAGGCGCCGTCGAACGCGGCGACATACTCGGCGCCGAGGTTGCGCGGCGCGAGCATGCCGGCAAGCAGCACGGCGATGTTCCGCCCCTTCAGCCGCGTGATGATGTCGTTGAGGTTGGCGTAGGTGTTGGCCGGGTCGATCGCACGCAGCAGGTCGTTGCCGCCAAGGGCCACGATCGCGACGTCCGGCCGGTCGGCCAGGGCCCAGTCGAGCCGCGCGCGCCCGCCGGCGGAGGTGTCGCCCGACACGCCGGCATCGAGAACGGTGGCGGGGATACCCCTGGCCCTGAGCGCTGCCTGGAGCTGGGCGACGAACCCCTCCGCCCGCACCAGCCCGAAGCCCGCCGTCAGGCTGTCACCGAGTGCCAGGATCCGCACCTCGCGCGCCGGTTGCGCTGCCGCGCGCCGTGATGTGCCATGCCCTGACATCGCCGTGAGCACGGAGGCACCCGCAAGCGCGGCCAGTTTGCGCCGCAGCACGGCAGGGCCATATGCGCCCAATCGGTGTACGGCCCCGGGTCGTCGAAAGGATTGATCGCGCATGGATGCCATCGTCTCCGACCTGCCGCTCACCCGCACGCGTGAGGGCGAATCGCTGATCGCGGTGCGCGACCTCTCCTTCACGGTGGCGTCGGCTGCCGGACAGGTCAACATTCTCCGCGGTGTCACATTCCAGGTAGGGGCGGGGGAGGCGGTCGGCATCGTCGGCCCGTCCGGCAGCGGCAAGTCCACCCTCATGATGCTCATGGGCGGGCTCGACCGCGCCACCGCAGGCAGCATCCGCATCGCCGGCAACGACCTGACGGCGATGGACGAGGACGCGCTGGCCCGCTTCCGGCGCGACCATGTCGGCATCGTGTTCCAGGCCTTCCACCTGGTGCCGACGATGACGGCCGAGGAGAACGTCGCTCTCCCGATCGAGTTCGGCGGCGGCGACGATGCCCTCGGCCGCGCCCGCGAGGCGCTCGCGCGCGTCGGCCTGGGCCACCGCACCACCCATTATCCCTCGCAGCTCTCGGGCGGCGAGCAGCAGCGCGTCGCACTCGCCCGCGCCGTGGTCGCCCGCCCTGCCATCATCCTGGCAGACGAGCCGACCGGGAACCTCGATGGCAGCACCGGCTCGGCCGTGATGGACCTGCTGTTCCGGATCCGCGAGGAGCTTGGCACGACGCTGCTGCTCATCACGCATGACCAGAGGCTCGCCGAGCGCTGCGGCCGGGTGATCGCGATCGCCGATGGGCGGATCGCGTCGGATCGCCTGGTCCCCGCTGGATTGGCCGGCTGATGTCCCTCGTGCTCACCAACGCCTGGCGGATCGCGCGGCGGGAACTCCGCGGCGGGGCGAAGGCGATGCGCATCGTCATCGCCTGCCTCGCGCTCGGCGTCGCCTCGATCGCCGCGGTCGGCACGCTGAGCCGGGCGGTGCAGGAGGGGCTGCAGGCCGACGGGCGGCGCATCCTCGGCGGCGACCTCGAGGTCGCCGTCGGCTATCGCCCGATGCCGCAGGAGGCGCGCGACTGGGTGACGTCACGCGGCGGGCTGCTCTCCTCCGTCACCGAGCTCCGCTCCATGCTCGTGGTCGAGGGGGGTGCGCGCGAGCGTACGTTGGTGGAGGTCAAGGCGGTCGACAACGCCTACCCGCTCTACGGCCAGGCGCGGGTCGAGCCGGCGATGCCGCTGGCCGAGGCGCTGGCTGTGCGCAACGGCCGCCCTGGCCTCGTCACCGAGCCGATCGTCCTCGATCGCCTCGGCCTGAAACCGGGTGACACGGTGCGGCTTGGCGAGGGGCTGTTCGAGGTGCGCGGCGGACTGGCGGAGGAGCCCGACCGCGTGGCGAGCCCGACCGTACTCGGCCCCCGCGCGATGATCGCCGCCGCCTCGCTGGCGGCGACGCAGCTCGTCCAGCCGGGCAGCCTGGTGCGCTACGAGTACCGGATCCGCCTGCCCGAAGGATCGGACGTCGCCGCCTTCCGCGCGGCGATGGAGGCGCGCTTCACCGATGGCGGCTGGCGTTTCCGGAGCTACACCCAGGCCGCGCCCGCGGTGATCCGCTTCGTCGAGCAGACGGCGCTGTTCCTGACGCTCGTCGGCCTCACCGCGCTGCTGGTCGGCGGCATCGGCGTCGCGAACGGGGTCAGCGCCTGGCTCGAGGCGCGCAGGCGCACGATCGCGACGCTGAAATGCCTTGGCGCCCCCTCCGCCACCGTATTCCTCGCCTACGGCATCCAGCTGCTCGGGATCGCCGTCATCGGCATCGGCATCGGCCTCGCCGCCGGCCTAGCGCTGCCGTGGCTCGCAGCGCAAGCGCTCGGCGGCGTCCTGCCCGTGCCGCCGCGATTCGGCATCTATCCGGGCCCGCTCGGCATCGCGGCGGCGTTCGGGCTGCTGACGGCAGCGACCTTCGCGCTCTGGCCGCTCGCGCGTGCGCGCGCCATCCCCGCCGTCGCGCTGTTCCGTGACGTGGTGGCCCGCAGCGAGACACGGCCGGGCTGGGAGCTCATCGCGGCGAACGGGCTGCTCGCCGCCCTCCTCGTCGGGCTCACCATCGCCGTCTCGCAGGACCGGCGCTTCGCCGCCGCATTCTGCGCAGGGGCTGCCGGAACGCTCGTGCTGTTCCGCCTCGGCGCCTGGGCGCTCACCGCGCTCGCGGCCCGCGCTCCCCGTTCACGCGTGCCTGCGATCAGGCTCGGATTGGCCAACCTGCACCGGCCGGGGGCGGCGACGGGGCTGATGCTCGTCTCGCTGGGCCTGGGCCTCTCGACCCTCGCTGCGGTGGCGCTGATCCAGGGCAACATCCAGCGCCAGGTGACCGAGACGATGCCGGATGCCGCTCCGGCCTTCTTCTTCATCGACATCCAGTCAGACCAGACGGCGCGGTTCGACGCGATGACGCGCGCGCAGGAGGGGGTCGGCGCCATCGCGCGCGTGCCATCCCTCAGGGCGCGCATCGTCGCGGTGAATGGCGTTCCGTCCGAGCAGGCGCAGGTCGCCCCCGAGAGTGCCTGGGCACTGCGCGGCGACCGTGGGCTCACCTATTCCGCGCTGCCGCCGGAGGGAACGCGCGTCGTCGCCGGGCAATGGTGGGCGCCCGACTACCGCGGCGAGCCGCTGGTGAGCTTCGATGCCAACCTCGCGCGCGGCTTCGGCGTCGGCGTCGGCGATACGCTGACGGTGAACGTGCTGGGACGTGATGTCCTGCTCCGGATCGCCAGCCTGCGCGACATCTCGTGGCGCTCGCTCGGCATGAACTTCACCCTCGTCGCCTCGCCCGGCCTGCTGGAAGCGGCACCCCACACCCACATCGCCACGGTTCACGCGACGCGCGCGGCCGAGGCGCCGCTGCTGCGCGCCATCACCGATGCGCTGCCGAATGTCAGCGCGATCCGCGTGCGCGAGGCGCTCGAGGCCGTCTCGAAGCTGCTCGGCCAGATCGGCGCGGCGCTGTCCTCCACCGGGGCGATCACGCTCGTCTCCGGCGCGCTCGTACTCGCCGGGGCGATCGCGGCGGGGCGGCGGCGGCGTGTGTACGAGGCAGTGGTGCTCAAGACGCTGGGTGCGACGCGGCGCCAGGTGCTCGCGGCCTATCTCGTCGAATTCGGGGTGCTTGGCGCCGCGGCGGGCGTGATCGCGGCCATCGTCGGCACCGCCGCGTCCTGGGCCGTCGTCACATTCGTGATGCGGGCAGAGTGGGCGTTCCTGCCCGGAACGCTGGCCGCGACCGTCCTTGCCTGCACGCTGATGACGATGGTGATGGGCTGGGCCGGCACGGCGGTGGCGTTGAGGGCGCGGCCGGCCCCGCTGCTGCGCACGGAATAGTGTCGCTTGCGCGTGCGTTCCGATTGAGATTGATTCAGGGCAACCCCGGGCCATATACCCTAGCGATCCGGTATGGGATCGTGGCCCCTCGGGGATCACTGCTGGGACAACCACCAAGAAGGGATTAGCAATCGATGGCCTGGAATCCAGACACCCGTTCGATGGCTGCAACGCAGACGGTTCCTTCCGCCGGCGTGGACGCCGCGCGGCTGGATGCCGGCCTGCGCAAGTACATGCTTGGCGTCTACAACTACATGGCGTCCGGCCTGCTGCTCAGCGGCATCATCGCCCTGCTCGTCGCGTCGTCTCCGGCGATCGCCGAGCTGTTCTACACGCGCGTTGTGACGGCCCGAGGTGCTGCGACCATCCCGACCGCGCTCGGCTGGGTGGCGATGCTCTCGCCGCTCGCGCTCGTGCTCGTACTGAGCTTCGGCGTGAACAAGATGTCCAAGACGGCCGTCCAGGGTGTCTACTGGGCGTTCACGGCGCTGATGGGCGTCTCGCTCGCCAACATCTTCATGGTCTACACGGGCGCCTCGGTCAGCCGCGTGTTCTTCATCACCGCGGGCACCTTCGCGGCGATGAGCATCATCGGCTACACGACGCAGCGTGACCTGACGAAGATGGGCTCGTTCCTGATGATGGGCCTGATCGGCATCATCCTGGCGAGCGTCGTCAACATCTTCATCGGCTCGTCGGCGCTGCAGTTCGCCGTCAGCGTGATCGGCGTGGTGATCTTCGTCGGCCTGATCGCGTTCGACACGCAGCGCATCAAGACCGACTACATCAGCTACAGCTACGCCGAGGGCACCGACATCGCCGGCAAGCGCGCCGTGTTCGATGCACTCTCGCTGTACCTGAACTTCGTGAACCTGTTCCAGCTGCTCATGAGCCTGCTGGGCCAGCGCCAGAGCGAGTAGGCGGCCCCGACGCTGGGCTGACAAAGGGCCTCGGAGGGAAACCTCCGGGGCCTTTTCCGTGTCAGCCCTCGATCACCTCGATCACCTCGCCGGTCGGTGCCATGCACGCCGCGACCAGCGCGCCGCCCAACCCACAACCGGCATCGAGGGTGAGGCCCCAGCCCGAGGCGACGGGCCCGTCATGGCCGGCGCAGGCGCCACGCACGAGCCGCGCGAAGCCACCCCACGGCACCATCCCCTCCTCGCCCTCAGGCGCAGGAATGCCGGCCGCGGCACGCTCGAACCCCGGCTCGTCCCACCAGAACGCATCGCCCTGGGTCTCGAACGGCCGGTCAGGGTTCAAGCCGGCGGCGACGAACAGCACGCCCGGCGCCTCACCGGCAAGGTCGACCGGCACGGTGCAGGCAGCGCGGCGCAGCGAGGAGAGCAGCGCGTCGTGCCCCGGGCTTGCGCGGATCGCCGCGGTGATCGCCCCGGTCCAGCGCGCCCGCTCGACCGGGCCCTGGGCCGCGATGCGCAACCCCTCGGCCACGCTCGCGCCATAGGCGGCGAGGGTGGGGCCGATGCCGTGTCCCTCCATCCACCTGAGCGCCTCGACGGCTGCGGCAGGCCCTGGCGCGTACTGGATGCGCAGGAGGCGATGGAGCATCTCCTCCTGCGCGCCGCGGAGAAACACGACGTCATCGGCCTCGAAGCCGGGGCGCGAAAGGACCGCGCGGCGGAACAGCAGCGCCTCGCGCACCGTGCCGGCGACATCGGGGCCGACGCCGATCAGGTTGCCGCAATAGACCAGCCTGTCGCCGCGCCAGACGCGGGTTTCGAGGGCGGCGTGCAGGCGCGAGAGCCGCCCGGCATCGCCACGCACGGCAGCGACCGCCCAGACACGGCGGGCGAGCATCAGGCGCGCGACACGGGCCGGCGGCTCAGCCATCAGCGACCGCACGCAAGGAAAGGGGCGGAAAGCGCTTCCGCGCCCCGCCCCTCTTCAACGAACGCTGCCGCCGTGCGGCCCTCACGCGGCCTTGAGCACCGTGGCGAGCTTGGCCTGGGCTGCCGGCTTGTCGATGCCGTCGATCGCGGCGAGCTCAGCCGCCAGCCTGTCCATCGCCTGCTCGTAGATCTGCCGCTCGGAGAAGGACTGGTCGGGCTGGCCGGCGTTGCGATGGAGGTCGCGCACCACCTCGGCGATGGCCACCGGGTCGCCCGAGTTGATCTTGGCCTCGTATTCCTGGGCGCGGCGCGACCACATGGTGCGCTTCACCCGCGCGCGGCCCTTCAGCGTCGCGAGTGCCGTGTCGATCGCCTTGCGCGTCGAGAGCTTGCGCAGGCCGGCCGAGCGCGCCTTGGCCACCGGCACGCGGAGAACCATGCGGTTCTCCTCGAACTCGATGACGATCAGCGTCAGCTTGTGGCCGGCGATCTCCTCGTTCACCACGCCGGTGACGCGGCCGACACCGTGCGTCGGGTAGACGACATGGTCGCCAACCGTGAACTGCGGCGGCGGCTCATTCGAGACCAGGGCGATGGTGGGCGCCATGCCACCCGGCATGCCGGGGCGCTGCATCGGGCCGCGCTGCTGGCCATGGCGCATGCCGTGGGATTGCTGCGGTGCCGGCGCAGGCTTCGGTGCCTCAGCTGCTTTCGCGACGGGCGCCGCCGCGGCTGGAGCAGGGGCAGCAGCGACCGGCGCGGGCGCCACGACGCTCGCTGCCTCCTTCGCCGCGGTTTCCTTCACGACGCCTGCCTTCACCGCCGGGGCGGGCTGCGTCGTTGCCGGCTGCTTCTGAAGTGCCGGCTTTACCATCGTCGTGTCTGCTGCCTTTTCGGTCGCGGTTGGGGTGGGTTTCGCGGCTGGCGTCGGTTCGGATGCCCTCACCGCTGCCGGCTTCGTGCCCGGTGACTGGACGAGCGGCTTGGCCTGTGGCGGGCGTGCCGCCGGCTTCACGGGTGCCGGCTTCTGCGTTGCAGACTTCTTGGGCGCTGGCTTCGCGGCAGGTCTGGCCGCCAGCTTCGTCGCGGCGGGTTTGGCCGGCGAGGGCTTCGCCGATGCCGGCTTCGGATCTGCCTTCGCAACGGCTTTGGGGGCTGCCTTCGCGGGAGCGGATTTTGCCTCGCCCGCCTTGCCGGGCGCTGGCTTCGCCGCGGTCGATCTGGCCGGCGCTGCCTTCGCGGCAGCAGGCTTCGCCGCCGGCGGTTTTGCCGCCTTTCCGGACCCTGCCTTCGCCTGATCGGACTTCGCCTTTGCCTGCGTGGCCTTCATGTCATTCCTCGTCGTCTTCGCGCGACGGCATCCGGCTTCGGTGGTGTGGCGCGTGGGAAAGAAACGTTCACCCGCGCGCCTCACCCTTCCTTAGGGTCAGCCGCACGCTGCCAAACAGCCAACTCGGCAAGACCCCGATATGCCCAGAACCCAAGCCTCGGGTATCGCTTATTTTCAATATACCACAGAAACACGGAAAAGGCAGGCCCTGCTCACGCATGCCCAGGCAGCGTGCGACCTTGCGCCAGCCTCAGCCCTTGCCAGGCTCGGGGCTGAAGTACTGCATCTTGTCCGGCTTGCCCTTCCATTCCTCGGCGTCAGCGGGGGCCTCGCCCTTCTTCGTGATGTTGGGCCAGGACTGCGCGAACTTGCGGTTGTGCTCGACCCACTCGGCTGCACGCTCATCGCTGTCGGGCAGGATCGCCTCGGCCGGGCATTCCGGCTCGCACACGCCGCAATCGATGCACTCGTCCGGGTGGATGACGAGCATGTTCTCGCCAACGTAGAAGCAGTCGACCGGGCATACCTCGACGCAATCCATGAACTTGCAGCGGATGCAGGACTCATTGACGATGTAGGTCATCGGCGGTGCACGCTCCATCCAGTCGGATACAACGGGACATGGACCGGATCGGCGCGTCGTGCAAGACCCTGCTGCGTTGCTCAGCCCCCCGCGCCAGGCGGATCGAGATCCTCGTAGAGAAGCCGCGCCTCCGGCGCCGGGCCACGGCGATCGCCGAGCGCGAGCACCCGCACCACGCGCACGCCGGGCCCAAGGCCGAAGGTCAGCACATCGCCGGGCCGCACGCGGGCGTGCGGCTTGTCGGTCCGGCTGCTGTTGATGCGTACCTTGCCCTGGCCGGCGAGCCGTGCCGCCAGCGCGCGCGTCTTGAGGAACCGCGCGCACCAGAGCCAACGGTCGAGCCGCTGCCAGCCTGCGCCATCCTCCTCCTCCATCACGCCTTGGCGCGGAGTGCGGCCAGCGCCGCGAAGGGACCCTCCGGCTGCGGGCTCTGCACGGCGCTCGCGGGCCTCACCGCGCGTCGCCGCGCATGCAGCAGCACAGCACCATCCTGCCCAGGACCGCCCGCCCCTGGTCCGCCCGCCCCTGGTCCGCCGGGTGCCGGGCGCAAGGAGAAGCCGAGCGCCCGCAGCAGCGCCGGGAGC
>NZ_JALHPR010000056.1 GCF_022842375.1 Elioraea sp.
CGCGGCGTCGTCTCCGCCGCCGGCGCGCCCGGGCCGGACGGCGCCTGCTGCGCCACTGCGGGCAGGGCAAGGAGGAGGGAGGCCGCGAGGGCAGGAAGGGCAAGTCGTGTCATCGCCACTCCTATACAGCCTCGCGGTGGGCTCCGCACCTCATGCATGCTCTCACCCATGCTCGCACCCATTCTCTCACCGGCCCTCGCGCCGCCAGGCCCAGACCAGGCCGCCGACGATGAACAGCAGCGCTGCCCAGGGCGGCATCAGCGGCAGGTCGGCGATGCCGGTGACGAGATGGTCACGGTTGCGGCGAAGCCCGATCCAGCCCTGCCCTGACGTGTCGCGGCCGGCAGCGACCGGGCGGAGGTTCGGGACGCCCGCCGCCGAAAGCCAGGTGACGGAGCCGCCGGAAAGCCGGGCCGCCGCCTGGGACGGCTGGTCCGAGGCACGCAGGTCGGCAATCTCGGCCGGGTTCGCGGCACCGGCTGCGGCGAAGGCGAAGCGCGTGCCGTCGCTGATCCGCCACACGCCAGGCTCGGTCGCGGGCAGTTCCAGCATCGCCCGCCCGGGGCCGGCCTCGGTCGCCGCATGGCGCGTCACGGTGCCGGACGGGCTCGTCACCTCGAGCTGCGGCGGCTCGCCCTCGGCGATCGAGCGGCGCTCGACGATCAGCCGCTCGCCGTCGATGCGCGCGCGAAGGTCCTCCTCCTCGAGGTCGGGCTCCTTCATGAGCCAGTGCGCGGCGCGGCGGAGGATTTCCGCCTGCGGGCCTCCGCCGTCATGGCTGCGCGACCAGAGCCAGATCTGGTCCGAGAGGAGGAGGGCGACGCGCCCCTCGCCGACGCGGTCGACGATCAGCAGCGGCTCGCCCGCCGCACCGCTCATCAGCGCCGAACCGCGCGGGGCGGCGGCATCGATGCGGCGATACCAGCGGCCCCAGGCGGCATCGGCATCGCCCGCGTTCGCACCCGGCAGCGCGGTGGTGACGGGGTGACGCTCGCCAAGGTCGGTCACGCGCGGGCGGAATGCGGCTTCCGCGACGCGTCCGGTGGGGGAGGCGGGCAGGACCTGGCCGAGCGGGGTGTTGTAGAGGCTCGCCGGGCCGACGAACTCGGGGCCGACCGAGAGCAGCAGCCCGCCGCCGCCGCGCACGTACTCGGCGATGTTGCGGAGGTAGACCGGCGGCAGGATGCCGCGATTGGTGAAGCGGTCGAAGATGATCAGGTCGAACTCGCGCAGCTTCACCTGGAACAGCTCGCGCACCGGGAAGGCGATCAGCGCGAGCTCGTTCAGCGGCGTCAGGTCGTCCTTCTCCGGCGGGCGGAGAATGGTGAAGTGAACGAGGTCGACATTCGGGTCGGCCTTCAGCAGGCGCCGCCAGGTGCGCTGCCCGGCATGCGGCTCACCCGACACGAGCAGCACGCGGAGGCGGTCACGCACGCCGTTGATCTGCACCACGGCGCGGTTGTTGATCGGGCTGACCTCGCCCTCCAGCGGCTCCGCCTCGAGCTCGATCACGGTCTGCCCGGCGCGTTCGATGGGCACGGTGATGCGGTGCTCGCGCCCCGCCTGCACCTGCACGCGGCGGGGCGCCGTGGCATCGCGACGCTCGATCAGCGTGACGGGAGCCCCCTCGCGCGCGCCACCGAGATCCTCGACGACGACGCGGAGTTCGACCGACCGGCCAACGATGCCGAAGCCCGGCGCCTCGATGATGCGGACGCGGCGGTCGGTCTCGCCGGGGCGGCCGGTGAGCAGCATGTGGAAGGGCGCGCCGCCCGTCGCCGCCGCCACGGCATCGGCGCTGGCGTCGGGCGCGTCATGCACCTGGCCGTCGGTGATGGCGATGGTCGCGGCGAGGCGCGAGCGCGGCACCTCGGCCAGCGCCCGGGCCAGGCCCTCGAAGGCGCGCGTGCCCGTGCTGCCCTGTTCCGGCACTGTGACGGTGCGCAGCTCGAGGCCGGGGATGCGGCGTGCCTGTTCCTCGATCGCGGCCTTCGCCGCCGCCGTCGCCTCGCGCCGCTCGCCAACGCGGGTGGACGCGCTTTCGTCGACCAGCAGCACCGCGATGTCGGGCAGCCCCTCGCGGCTTTCCTGCACCAGCCGCGGATTGGCGAGCGCGAGCAGCAGCACGGCGAGGACGAAGGCGCGGAGCGGGGCGCCGCGCGCGCGGCGCCAGAACGCGAGTGCGACGAGAAGCAGCGACGCAATCGCGAGGGCGGCCAGCAGCGGCAGCGGCAGCAGCGGATCGAACGCGACGGCGGTGAGCGCGCGGCCAGATGCTTCCATCGCTACTGGCCCCCCATCACTGGCCCAGCCGTTCGAGCAGCACCGGCACGTGCACCTGGTCGCCCTTGTAGTTGCCGGTGAGCGCGTACATCACGAGGTTGACCCCGAAACGATAGGCGAGCAGCCGCTGCCGCGCCCCGCCGGGAACGGTGGCGTAGGGGTTGCGCCCCTGTGCATCCACGGCCCAGGCGGCGGCCCAGTCATGCCCGCCGATGATGACTGGGCTGACGCTGTCGTTCGCGCGGTCCTGGTCACGTTGCACCCACACCTGACCGCCGACCCAGCGGCCGGGGAAATCCGTCAGCAGGTAGAAGGCGCGGGCGAGCACATGGTCGGCCGGAACGGGGGCGAGTGCGGGGATCGAGAGCCCCCGCGTCAGCCGCCGCAGCTGCGCATCGCCGCCCGCGTTCATGCCCTGGCCGGAGCCTGCGTCGCGCGTATCGAGCATCAGGATGCCGCCCTGGCGCATGAAGTCGTTCAGCGCCGCGATGCCGGCGGCGTCGAGCCCCGCCTGTTCGGTCGTCATCGGCCAGTAGATCAGCGGGTAGAAGGAGAGCTCGTCCTGCCCGGGCCTGACGCCCATCGGCTCGCCCAAATTGGCGGCGGTGCGGCGGTTCACGAAATCGGTCAGGCCCGCGAGGCCGGCGCGCGAGACGTCATCCGCAGCACCTGCCCCCGTCACGACGTAGGCCAGCCGCGTCTCGATCGCTGCCTGGACGGGAGCGGTCTGCGCGACGGACGGTGCGGCGGCGAGCAGGAGGAGGGCGACGGCGGCACCGCGCGCCGCAGCCGGCCCTGACGAAGCAGGCAGGGGGCGGACGAGGCCGCGCAGGACGAGCGAGAGCATGAGGTCGACCAGCACGAGCACGAGGGCGAGGCCCAGCAGCAGGGGGCGAAGGTCACGCTCCGTCGCTTCCTGGTCGAGCATGCGCGTCTCCACCCCGGCGGGCATCGCGCCGAAGGGCCTGAGCGCGCCGGCGGCGGGGCCGAGGTTCAGCGCCACGCGCGCAGCCTCTGGCCCGTAGAAGCCCGGCGGGTGGCGCGGCGAGGGTGCCTCGCGCCCGATCGCCGCGGCGGAGAGGCCGGCGGCGAAGGGCGGCGGCGGGCTGAGGCGGCCGAAGCCGTCGAGCGATTCGTAGGGTGCGAGAACCGCCTCGCCAGCACCGGTGCCGATGCCGGTGGAGAGCTGCACCAGCCGCTGCAGCATCTCGAGGAACAGCCCCGACAGCGGCAGCGACGACCATTCGGTGTTGGCCGTGATGTGGAACAGCACCATCGTTCCCCGCCCGCGCTGCTCGCCGGTGACGAGCGGCGTGCCATCGGCGAGCCTCGCCCAGGTGCGGTTGGCCAGCACGATCGACGGCTCGGCCAGCACCTGGCGGGTCACGCGAACCTCGGCCGGGACCGTGAGGCCGAAGAACGGCGAGCCTTCGGGGAAGGCCGCCAGCGCTGCCGGCTGCTGCCACGAGAGAGCGCCGCCGAGTTGCCGGTCGCCGGCCCGGAGCGTCACGGGGAGCAGCTGGTCGGGCCGCGCGGCAAGCCGGGGGCCGGCGAAGCGCACCAGCACGCCGCCGTCGTTCACCCAGCGTGCCAGGAGGTCGCGCTCGGGCTCCGTCAGCGTGTCGACGTCCGACAGCACGATCACGGCGATGTCGCGGGCCAGCAGCTCGCGCACCGTGCCGCGGCGGAGCTCGGTGAAGGGGGAGAGGGCGCGGTCGAGATAGTAGAGTTCACCCAGCAGCGGCTGGTCGGCGGTCTCGGCGTTGCCCGCGATCAGCCCGACGGGGCGGCGGCGCCAGCGTTCGTCGAGCAGCGCGACGGAGCCTGCCGTCGCCCCATTCTCGATCACGAGCGAGGTGAGGCGGTTGCGCAACTCCGGCGGCAGCGTGAGCGGCACCTCGGCCGTCGTCGCGCCCGCTGGCATCATGGCGGTGGCGCGGGCGAGCGTCCGGCCATCGGCGGTGCGGGCGAGAACCGCGACCTCGACCTCGGCCGGCACCGGCAGCGAGGCGACGCGCGCGACGATCCGCCCCGGCTCCGACACCGGCGCGCCGAGGGTGCGCGGCGTGGCCCCGGCCGGTGGCGCGATCACCGTCAGCGGCCCGAGGGCGGCGAGCGATGCGGCGAGCTGCGAGGCATCATCATCGTTTCCATGGCTGAGCCCATCGGCGACCCACACGACCGAGAGGCCCGGCTGGCCACGCAGCTGCTCGGCGGCGCGCCGGGCGGTGGCGCGGTCAGGCTGCCAGGGGCGGGGGCGAAGGGCGGCGACGCGCTCGCGCATGTCCTGCGCCGGCATGGCGGCCGAGACGCGCGGCGGCTCACCCCGGTCCGACGGCGCGGTGGCGAGCAGCATCACCGGCCGGCCGGCACGTTCGGCACGATCAAGCGCGGTCTCGATCGCCGCGACGCGTTGCGGCCAGCCCTGGCCTGCGGCCCAGCCGTCATCCACCACGATGAGCAATGGGCCAGACCCGCCGGCCCCGCTGCCGGCGTTCAGCACGGGGCGTGCGAGGCCGATGATCACCAGTGCTGCGGCGAGGATGCGCAGCAGCAGCAGCCACCAGGGCGTGCGCGCGGCCGTCTCGTCGCGCCGGGGAATGTCGAGCAGCAGGCGAACGGCGGGAAAGCTGAGCAGCTTGGGCGCCGGCGGGGTGACGCGCAGCAGCCAGATCAGCACCGGCAGCGCGATCAGCGCGGCCAGCAGCCACGGATGGGCAAAGCCGATCGCGGCGAGGCCCGCTCCCCCCCCGTCCATCGCCTACACAGCCCTGCCGGCGCGATCGGGCGCAAGCGCAAGGTAGAGGCCGAGCAGTGCGCTCTCGGGCGAGGCATCGGTGCGGTGGGTGCCGAAGGTCCAGCCGGCCGCGGCGGCGATCGCCTTCAGCCCTTCACGCTGGGCGGCAAGCCGCTGCATGTAGTCGCCCCGCATTCCTTCCACCTTGCCGATCAGGGCCGCACCCTCGTGCTCGAGCCCCTCGAAGCGGATGCGGCCGCGGAAGGGCAGCGCCTCCTCGGCAGGGTCGAGCACCTGGAGCATGTGGCCGGTGACGGGGATGGTCGCAAACCGCGCCACCGCCTGCTGCACGTCAGGCAAAGGCGAGAGGAAATCGCCGATCAGCACGACGCGGCCGTGGCGGGGCAGCTGTTCCGCCGTCGGCAGGCCGGAGACGGCGCCGGCATCGCCGCGGCGGGTGACGGCTTCGGCCAGCATCTCGATCATCGGACGTCCCGAGACGGGCCGCATGCCGTGCCCGAGCAGGGCCACACGCTCGCCCCCCCTCAGCAGCAGCGAGGCGAGAGCGAGCGTCAGCACCTCGACGCGATCGACCTTCTCCGGCAGCCGGTCGGACGACCGCCAGCGCATCGAGGCCGACGCATCGCGCCAGATCCATACGCTCTGCGCCGCTTCCCACTCGGTCTCGCGCACATAGGTGCGGTCGCTCTTGGCGGATTGGCGCCAGTCGATCCGCGAGATCGCGTCGCCTGGCAGGAAGGGGCGGAACTGCCAGAAGCTGTCGCCCTGGCCGACGCGGCGGCGGCCGTGCACGCCCTGCGCCACGGTCGCCGCCACGCGCTCGGCCGCAACGAGGAGCGGCGGCAGGCGGGCAGACAGCAACTCGGCATGCCGGGCACGGGCGAAGGCGCGCGCCCCCGATGCTCCCTGCTGGCCGGCCGAGCTGCCCGCGCCTTCTGCTGCGGGCTCTCTCACGATGTTGTCCTTTCTTCCCCCCGCTGCGATCGCCGCATCACGGGGGGGGTCACCCAAGAAGCTCCGTCAGCCGGTCGATCACCTCGGACAGGCGCACGCCATCGGCGCGCGCGGCGAAATTGAGCGCCATGCGATGCCGCAGCACGGGGTGGGCGAGTGCCACCACGTCGTCCACCGAGGGCGAGAGCCGGCCATCGAGAACCGCGCGGGCGCGGCAGGCGAGCATCAGCGCCTGGGCCGCGCGTGGGCCCGGCCCCCAGGCGAGGTGGCGCTTCACCGCCTCGATCGGCGTCGTCTCCGGCCGGCCTGCGCGCACCAGGGTGAGGATCGATTCGAGGACCGTCTCGCCAACGGGCATGCGGCGTATCACCGCCTGCGCGGCCTGGAGCTCGGCCGCCGACATCGCCTGGCGCGGCTTCTCGTCAGCCGAACCGGTGGTGGCGAGCAGCATCGTGCGCTCGGCGTCGAGGCCTGGGTAGCGGACCTCGACCTCGAGCAGGAAGCGGTCGAGCTGCGCTTCGGGCAGCGGATAGGTGCCTTCCTGCTCGATCGGGTTCTGGGTCGCGAGAACGTGAAAGGGCTGCGGCAGCTTGTGGACGACGCCGCCGACGGCGACCCTGTTCTCCTGCATGGCCTGCAGCAGCGCCGATTGCGTGCGCGGCGAGGCGCGGTTGATCTCGTCCGCCATCAGCAGCTGGCAGAAGATGGGCCCCGGCACGAAGCGGAAGCTCCGCCGTCCCTCGGCGCTCTCGTCGAGCACCTCGGAGCCGATGATGTCGGCCGGCATCAGGTCGGGCGTGAACTGCACACGCTTCTCGGCAAGTCCCAGGACGGTGCCGAGCGTCTCGACCAGCTTGGTCTTGCCGAGGCCGGGAACGCCGACGAGCAGCACATGCCCACCGGCGAGAATCGTGATCAGCGTCTGATCGACCACGTCCTGCTGGCCGAAGATGACGCGCCCGATGGCCTCGCGGACCTTGGCGATGGCCGCCGTGAGCGCTTCGACATCCGCAATCAACGCGGTCGGATCGACGGGAACGCCTGCGATTCCGCCGGTCTCGGCGGTCGTCCCTGGTGCCAGCATCGTCGCTCCTGCCACGTGGATCACCTCCGGCCCTTCAATCGCGACCATGATGCTACCTATATACGTGCTGCACTGGAAAGCTGCGCTTGGGGGTCACGCGCTCGTGACGGTTGTTTTCGCTTCTCTGCACCGCCTGCCCTGCACCGCCGCCGACAGCGAAAGCGGGCACGGGCATGCGCGCCTCGACGCGCGTGGCTGCGAGGCCATGCCCGGCAGGGCGCCCGGGAGCCTGCCCGGGAGTCTGCCCGGGAGCTTGCCCGGGATTTTGCCCGGCATCACGCCCGGGATGCCGCCCGCGATGGCTGACCGCCAGCCCATCCCCGGACTCGCGCTGACGCCGCCGGCACCGCGCCGGAGGCCCGTGCAGGTGCTCTGCGGTGATCTCGCGCTGCGCATCGGGCGCGACGGCACCTGGCACTACCAGGACAGCCCGATCCGCCGGAAGGAGCTGGTCTGCCTCTTCGCCTCCTGCCTGAAGCGCGTGAATGGCGAGTACTGGATCGAGACGCCGGCCGAGAAGGGCCGCATCCTCGTCGAGGACGTTCCGTTCGTCGCGGTCGAGCTCTTCTGGTCGAAGGGCGAATGCGGCGACGGCGCCAAAGGGAAAGGTGACGGCCAGGCCCTCTCATTCCGCACCAATATCGACGAGGTGGTCACCGCCGGCCCCGCCCACCCGATCAGGGTGGCCCGCGACGTCGTGACCTGCCTGCCGACCCCCTACGTGATGGTGCGTGACGGGCTTGAGGCGCGGATCGGCCGGGCCGTCTACTACGAGCTGGTGGCCCTCGCGGTGCCCGAGCGTGTGCATGGCGAGCGTGTGCTGGGCGTCTGGAGCCGTGGCGTGTTCTTCCCCCTCGGCAGCGCCGAGGAGTGAGGTGCGCGTCGCCGCCCGCATCCTCCCGCCTCCCGCGATGCCGCCCCCCCAGCTGCCGCCCCCCCAGCTGCCGCCCCGCGAGCTGGCGACGCAAGTCATGCTGAAGCGTGCGATGCTGACGGAGGATGATGTCGCGCTCAGGCTCGACGCCGCCGCCCGTCGCGCGCCGGTGGCCATCGACGACCGCCCGGTGAACGGCTTCCCGCCCGGCGAGAGGATCGCGGGTGTCGGGCCGCTCATCCCGGCAGCCGTTCTCGTGCCGATCATCGCCCACCCGGACCCCACCGTGCTGCTGACGCTGCGCGGCCGTCACCTGAAGGCGCATGCCGGGCAGGTGTCGTTCCCCGGCGGGCGGATCGAGGCGACCGACGCCCACCCCGAGGCCGCCGCACTGCGCGAGGCGGCGGAGGAGATCGGCCTTGCCGCCGGTGCCGCGCGGATCGTCGGCCGGCTTGGCGAGCACATCACCGGCACGGGCTACAGCGTCACGCCCGTCGTCGCGCTGCTGCGCCCGCCGCTCGTGCTCCGCCCTGACCCGGGCGAGGTGGACGAGGTGTTCGAACTCCCCCTCGCCGACGTGCTCGACCCGGCCGCCCAGAGCTTCGAGGAGCGCGTGATCCTCGGCCGCGCCAGGCGCTTCTGGGTCGTGCGGCATGAGCGGCACCTCATCTGGGGGGCCACGGCCGCGATGCTGGTCGCCCTCGGCCGCGCGCTGCGCGACGATGCCGCCTGACTGAACAGATAACCCGGGAACAACGATGCGCGCCGCACTGCAGGCCCTGATCCCCTTCCTCATTCCCTTCGCCCTCTACTTCGCCTGGGCGTGGGTGGCGCGGCGCGAGGTGATCGCCGATCCGCGCGCTGCCCCCTGGCTCACGCTCTCCGGGGCCGGCGTCATCCTGTCGGCCGCGGCACTCCTGGTGTTCGCCGAGTTCACCGCGCTCCAGGATGGCGACACCTACGTCCCGGCGCGGATCGAGAACGGGCGGATCGTCGACGGCAGCTCGCGGTAGGGCGCGGGGGGGCGTGGACGCGACCCGCTTCCGCATCGCACCACCAGCCGTCCTCGCCGCGCCCGCCGTCGCCGCCGTTCTCGACGCACTTCCGCGGGCCCGTCTCGTTGGTGGTGCGGTCCGCGACGCGATCGCCGGCCTTCCGCTCGCCGATATCGACCTTGCCACGCCCGATGCACCTGAGGCGGTGATGGCCGCCCTTGCTGCCGGCGGCACCAAGGTCGTGCCGACCGGGCTTGCCCACGGCACGGTGACGGCGGTGGCCGATGGCAGGCCGATCGAGATCACCACGCTGCGTCGCGATGTCGCGACCGATGGCCGGCACGCCGTGGTCGCCTTCACCGATGACTGGCACGAGGATGCGGCGCGGCGCGACTTCACCATCAACGCCATGTCGATGACGCGCGCAGGCGTGGTGGAGGATTGGTTCGGCGGGCGCGGCGACCTCGCCGCCGGCCGCGTGCGGTTCGTGGGCGACCCGGGCCGGCGCATCGCCGAGGATTATCTCCGCGCGCTGCGCTTCTTCCGGTTCCAGGCCCGCTATGGGCAGGGCGAGGCTGATGCGGCAGCGCTCGCGGCGATCGGTGATGCCGTGCCGGGGCTTGCCCGCCTCTCGATGGAGCGTGTCTGGTCGGAACTGAAGCGCATCCTCGCTGCCCCCGATCCGACGGGGGCGCTCGCGCTGATGGCCGCGACTGGCGTTCTTGCCGCCGTGCTTCCGGAGGCGACCGGCCGCGTGGCGCTCGCCGGCCTCGTCGCCGCCGGCGCGCCGGCCGATCCCCTGCTGCGGCTCGCG
>NZ_JALHPR010000057.1 GCF_022842375.1 Elioraea sp.
TTCGAGGACTACAACACCATCCACCCTCACAGTGGCTTGCGCATGCGCTCGCCGCGTGAGTTCATCGCTGCGCAGTCACCAACCCAAGCCGCTTGTCCGGTTTGATGGGGGCAACTCCAGCAATGAAGACGTCGCCGTTCGCTGTCGTTGCCAGCACCCGCTGGCCAATCGGCGCAGTGGCCGCTGGCTGCCAACGTGCAATTGTCCGCAATCCGTCGCACATGATCTCGTCTTCCATCAAATGGCGCACCAGCGCGTGCAATTCTCGCCCGCTCAGGGAATATCAGGATCGGAGTTAAAGTCCCCACCTACCCAATGCCGATCAGCGCTACGATGACCGACCAGCCCGCGTGCCGGCCCATGATCTGAGGAAAGCGGCACCCTCCTGCCGCGCAGGGCCGAACACGGCGTTGAGGCCGCACAGCGTCTTGCCGGCCCCGGGAATGCCGGTGACGAACACCACGACGCGCGCATTGTCGGCCTTCGCCTGCGCCACCGCGCGCGCGATCGCCGCCGTGGTGCGGGTGAGGTTGGCCGCATCGGCACGCGCTGCCGCAATGTCAGCGACACCGTTGCGCGCATAGAGCATCGTCGCCGCCTCGACGATGCCGGGAACGGGGCGATACGGGGCCGCGAGCCACGCCGCACCGTCGAGCGATCGTTGTGCCAACGGACAATGACGCTGCACCCAGCCGACCAGCGCGGCGAGGCCGGCACCACCGCCCGCGACAGGCGGCACGACGCCATGCCAGAGCAGCGGTGGCTGGGACGGCAGCGGCAGTGCTGCCATTTCCGTCAGCAGGATCGGCACGATCGGGTGATCGCGCGAGCCGGCATGGAAGTCGCGCAGGTCGAGGGCGTAGTCCTCTGCCTCCGCGAGTGCTGTGGGCGAGGCATCGCGCGTCTTGAACTCGAGCACGATGATGGCGCGGTCGGTCAGCACCACGGCGTCGATCCGCTTGCCGAGGCGGATCAGGTCGTACTCAAGCGCGATGGTCCATGCGCCGCCATCGTTGGCAGCGACCATCGCGCGGAGCCGAGCAATCGACGCCTCCCACGCCCCGATCTGCTCGGCACTCGCCGACAGCCCTTGCGCTGCCTGCACCGCGGCGAGCCGGCCGACGATGTCGGCGGCATCGCGCGCGAGCAGTTCAGCACCCGTGCAGGAGAGCCACGCCCTCACCGAGGGCTGGCCACGCCCACCAAGCCGACACGCGTGGCCCGGTGCGCGACAGCGAGCATCACCAGGGCCAGGAGCGCGAAGGTGAGCGCAAGCGGCGGCTCACTGACCACCACCATCACGCCCTGGAAATCGACATAGGCGAAGTCATCGAAACTCTGTCCGACACGGAACGTCAGCGTGAAGCTGTCCATCAGCCCGGTGACGCCGAAGAAGCCGGTGTACTGGTTTCGCTGCCGCTCCTGTGCCGCATCGAACGCCGCCTCGAAGAACGGGATAGGCTCCGGCGTAAAGCCCATAACTCCGACGAAGTAATCCAGCGTTCCGGCGAAGCCATAGACCGGCTGCTCGAACTCGTAGGTGATCGACCACGCGCCCAGGCACGGCCAGAAGGCGGAGGCGCAGCCGAGCAAGGCGATGAAGCGGCCTGGCGTGTAGTCAGTCTGCGCACCACTGAGAAGAAATGTCCGAGGCCACCAGACCTCCGGCGCGCCACCCGATGTCCGCGATACGAAGGCCTCTTCCGACGGGTCGGTAAAGACGCCCCCGGCATCCTCGAAGGACACGGCGCGCGTGCGGATCGGTGCGTGAACGAGATGATTGTCGACATCCCGCTCGACCCGCAGATCAGCCTGGATCTGGTCCATCGCCTGCTGCCATGCAGCCCTGTCGAGGAACACGGCGGCCCGCGCCTCCGTCCCCTGCAACATAACGAGGCATATCATTGCAAAAACCAATCGTTTCATTGTCGTCCCCCGCTTCAAATCAACAAGGCAGGCTAGGAACGGACCGCATGCGGCGGCAAGGCTCTTTCGGCGATTTTCTTGCGCATTCTGGTCCTGCGCCACGGCCTGACGCAGCCGGTGCGATGGATGCGGGCGCGTGGCCCGGGGGCAGGCAAGCCGCTGCCGCCGCGACGCATGATGCCCGTCGTCATGCCAGCCACCGTTCCGCGACGCGCCAGACGATCGGCGCGACGGTCGCCACGAGGATCAGCAGGCAGGCGACGAGCAGCCATTCAAAGATGGCGGCGCGGCGCTGGTGATTCCGCTCGCTTTCGGCCGATGGCCTCGGAATTCGCGGCCCCTCGATCATCACGCACCTCCGACCAAAGTGGAGATGAATCGGCCAGGCGTGTCGCCATCGTGAGCGCGATCGCCCGCGACGATTGCGGCCCTGTCGCGGAACACGGCGGCACGTTCCGCCGTTCCCTGCGTCAGGATCACGAAATTCATTGCGTATATGTTTCTTTTCATGAACACCCCCCGGCTCAAATGAGCCAGGCAGGCTAGGAACGAAACGCATGAGGCGGCAAGGGAATATCGACGGTTTTTCCTGCGCTGATCCGGTTCTGCGCCACGGGCTGACGCAGCATGACGCGATGGCATGCAAGCGCGTGCGTCCTCGCGCAGAATCCGCTTGGGTCGCCACGCGAATCGCTTCGCAATCGGATGCAATCAGTCGCAGGACCCGGCTCGACCAATGCCAGCGATCGTGGCCTAGGGTACCCGCCCCCGCACGGGCCACGTTGCGAGCAGGATCGAGGCCAGCATCACCGCGAAGCCGACCGCGTGAACGCCAGTGAACCTCTCGCCCAGCACCAGCACGCCGAGTGCCGCGGCCGTCGCTGGCAGGAACGCCGAGAACACGCCAGCGATATTCGCCGGCGCGCGGCGCAACCCGCCATACCAGAGCAGCAGGCACAGCACCGATGCGGTGAGCGAGTGGAACACCAGCAGTGCCGCGTTCGTCGCGTTCGCGGCACCAGGTGCGAGCCATGGGAGCGAGCCCAGCGCGAAAGGCGCGAGCTGTGCTGCCGAGAACACCTGCATCCAGAACGCGGCGGTGATGACGCCGACGCGCCCCGCATTTCGTTTCGCGAGCAGTACATACACCGCCTCGCCCACGACGCCGGCGAAGATCAGCGCGTTGCCGACAACGCTGCCCTCGCCGCCACCGCCGGCGCGCACGGCGTTGATCGCGGCCATGCCGAACGCCGCAAGTGCCGCCGCCGCCCAGGCGCGGGGCGAGAGGCGCTCGCGCAGCCACAGCGCGGAGCCGAGCGCCACGACCGTTGGCAGCGTCGCGAGGACGAGCCCGCCTTCCAGCGCGGTGGTGAGCCGCAATCCCGCCAGCAGCCCGGCGTTGTAGAGGGCCGTGCCGAAGGCCGCCTGCCAGAAGAGGTTGCGCATCACCTCGCGCCCAGGCCGCGGCCCCGGTTCGATCGCGCGCATCAAGGGCCACAGCACCAGGCAGGCCAGCGCGCAGCGTAGCCCCGCGATCAGCGGGATCGGCAGGTCCTCGGCCAGGAGTTTCGCCACCGGCACGTTCGCGCCGACGAGCACCATCGACGACGTCAGCATCGCGTAGGCTGCGAGCATCGGCCCCTCAGACCTCGTTCGCTTTTCGGAATGGGGAGGCTTCCTCGGCCAACGCGGCGATTTCCTCGGCGATGGCGGCCCGCTCGCGGTCGAGGAAGTCGGCGACGGCGCGGCGCAGGCCGGGGTGGGCGATCCAGTGCGCGCTGTAGGTGGGAACGGGAAGATAGCCGCGGCTGATCTTGTGCTGCCCTTGCGCGCCGGCTTCCACGCGCGCGAGCTTCTGTTCGATCGCGAAATCGATGGCGCGGTAGTAGCACATCTCGAAATGCAGGAAGGGCTGGTCGATCGAGGCCCCCCAGTTGCGGCCATAGAGCGTGTCGGTGCCCACCAGGTTCAGCGCCGCCGCCACGGGATGCCCGTCCTTCTCCGCCCAGACGAGCACGACACGATCGCCCAGCCGTTCGCCGAGCAGGGGGAAGAACGCGCGGGTGAGATAGGCCTGGCCCCATTTGCGGTCGGTCGTCGCGCGGTAGAAGCGGAAGAACTGCGCCCAATGCGCGGCCGTGATCTCAGCCCCGCGCAGCGTGCGGATGACGAGGCCCTCGGCCGCACGCTCACGCTCCTTCCGGATCGCCTTGCGCTTGCGCGACGCCAGCGCGCCCAGGAAATCGTCGAACGTCGCATACCCCTCGTTCCGCCAATGGAACTGCACGTTGGTGCGCTTGAGCCAGCCCTGCCCGCCGAGCGCGTTCCATTCCGCCTCCGTGCAGAACGTCGCGTGCACGGAGGAGAGTTTCAGCGCCTCTGCCGCCTGCACCAGCGCGGCGCCGACCGCCCCGCGAAGCCCCGGCGCATCCGCCGCGTCATGCCGTACGAGGAGCCGCGGCCCCGGCACGGGGCTGAACGGCACGGCGCATTGAAGCTTGGGATAGTAGCTGCCACCGGCGCGCTCGAACGCGTCGGCCCAGGCATGGTCGAACACGTATTCGCCGTAGCTGTGCGACTTGGCGTAGAGCGGGGCGCAGGCGACGAGCCGCCCCGTACCGTCACGCAAGGCCGCGTGCTGCGGCAGCCAGCCGGTGCGCTCGCCGGCAGAGCCGCTGTCCTCCACCGCCGAGAGGAACGCATGCGATACGAACGGATTGTCAGCGCCCGCGCAGGCATCCCAGTCGGCGGCGGCGATCTCGGCGATGGCCGGGTGGAGGGAGAGGGTCAGCGGCATGCCGTGCATGTGGCACTCAGGGCGCGGCGCGCCACCCTCTCCCCCCGCCGCACGTCAGGCGAGTTCCACCATCGCCTCGACCTCGGTCGCGGCATCGCCCGGCAGGACCGGAACGCCGATGGTCGAGCGCGCGTGCCGCCCGGCATCGCCGAACACGGCGACGCAGAGGTCGGACGCACCGTTCATCACCATGGCCTGCTGCGTGAACGATGGCACCGAGGCGATGAAGCCGCCCAGGCGCAGCACCTGCTTCACCCGGTCGAGATCGCCGCCCGTTGCCTCACGAATCTGCGCCAGCACGTTGATGAAGCAGACGCGGCAGCTTTCCTGGCCCGTCTCGAGGCTCACCCCGTCGCCGAGCTTGCCGGTAAAGGCGATCTTGCCGTCGATGAACGGCACCTGGCCGGAGACGACGAGGAGGCCTCTGCCCGAGACCGTGAAGGGCACGTAGTTGGCGATCGGCTTTCCCGCCGGCGGTAGCGTAATCCCAAGTTCCGCAAGCCTCGCCTCGATCCGTCCAGCCATGTCGCACGCTCCCCCTGTCGATTGCGAGGGCGGACGGTAGCGCGGTCAGGAGGCGGCGGCGAGCTTCGGTTGCGCGGTGCGCGAAGGGGCGCGGCGGCGGGGGGTGTGCAGCGCCGTGGCGGTGATGCCGAGACCGAGGAAGGGTGTCACCGCCTCCTCCATCGCCGCCCGCGCCGCCGCGGGCGCACCCGAGCTGAGAACCGCGCGCACGGCATCGGGCAGGTGCGGTGCTGCGTCCGCCGTGCCGTCGCCGATCGCGTGGCGCTCGGCTGCGTCCAGCGCCGGATGCTCTGGCAGGATTACGTCGGGGTCGGCCAGCGCCGCGGCGTGGGCGAGCGAGACGGCCCCCGCAAGGTGCTGCTCGACATCGGCCGGGTCGAGGCCCGCATCGACGATGAGCCGCAGCGCCTCCTCCGCCACCCCTGCGAGCGTGCCGTGGCCGGTGATGGCGGCGATCGCCGCGCGCTCCTCCTCCACCGAGAGGCCGAGGGCCGCGATCGCGCGCAGCGCCGGGCGGGCAAGGCGGCGGTGCGGCCTGGCATCCTGCCCTTCCTCGTGGCGGACGATGGCGGCCAGCGGCTCGGCGCCGATGCTGTCGGCGCCCAGCATGCGCTCGACCAGCCCCGGCCCGGCGAGGGCGACGAGGCCGAGCTGGCGCAGACCATGCCGCCTGGCCGCCGCAAGCCCGCGGTCGAGCGCTGCCGCCGCGTCGGCCGCAAGTGTCGCTGGCGCGCCCGGCAGGATGTGGTCGAAGGCCGCTTCGAGATGGGCGAGCACCGCACTCCGCCGCTCGATCCAGGCGGGGCAGGGCGAGAGGCGTCGGGCAAGCCCGGCGGAGGCCTCGACAGCGGTGCCGAGAACGAGCGCCAGCAGCGCGCTCGCGGTGCCGCGCGCCTCTGCCGTGGCATAGGCGAAGCCGGACGCCATCAGCGCACCGGCGAGGTTGGCCGGCACGATCGCCGCGGTGCGCGACGGCCCGTGCGGGCCTGCGAGCTCGAGGGCCGTCATCGCCTGGCCCACCACGCGGGCGAGAGCCCCCGTGGCGATGTCCTGCGAGGGCTCGACGAATGCGGCAAGGTCGATCACCCAGCGCGGCTCCGCCCCGCGCGCGCCGTGCCACAGCGGCGCATCAGGCGCGCCCCGGGCCGTGGCGAGCTGGAGCCTGAGCGCATCGAGCAGCCCCTCGGCCTCCTCCGGCCCGGGCAGCACGCCGCGCGTCAGCCCCGCCCTGCGCCAGCCGCGCAACAGCGGCTCGATCGCATCGGCGAGCGTCGCGGCGGCAGGCGCGAGCGTGGCGAAGGCCTCGACCTCGGCCTGGCCGTAGGCAGACGGCATGGAGACGGCGCGGGGAAACATGGTGCGCTGTGCACCGTCATGGGCGGCATCCTCGACCGCGACGTCACGCGTGGTCCAGGCGAAGCCTGCCCATGTCTCGGCATGCGTCATGTTTGGCCGGCTGCCTGGCCGATCTGGCCGCGCCATGGTCGCCCTCCGTCTGCGCTGCGGCGATCCTACAGTGCGAAAACCTGGGCGGAAAGCATATCTTGGGGGCGAGGCGGGCGTGGCACACCAGATGCGGTGGCCCTTCGTGTCTGGACGCAGCGGCACGCGCCGTGCGATGGTCCGGCCTCGTTTTCAGGGCATCGGCATGACGATCGGCACCCGGCTTTTCACCAGGCTGAGGGGTCGCGAAGTGGGTCGCGACCGGTTCGGCAACACCTACTACGAGGAGCGGCGCGTGCGTCCGGGACACCGGCAGCGCCGCTGGGTGATGTATGCCGGCGCGGTCGACGCCTCCGCGGTGCCGGCGGAGTGGCATGCCTGGCTGCACTACACGCTCGATGCGCCGTTGTCGGAAACCCACCGCCACGCCTGGCAGCAGGACCACCAGCCGAACCTCACCGGCACGCCTGCCGCCTATCGCCCGCCGGGGCATGACCTAGAGGGCGGGCGTCGCGCGCGCGCGACCGGCGACTACCAGGCCTGGTCGCCGGACGGTGACGGCGATGACGCGGCCGGCAAGCCGCGCTGACGGTGGCGACGATGAACGACACGAGCCAGGGATGAACGAGAAGAGCCCGGGATGAACAAGAAAAGCTTGGCCGAGATCATCGCCGGCGCGCTCGTCCTCGGCGTGGCTGCCTTCTTCCTGTACTATGCGGTCAGCCATTCCGGTCGCACCACCGGGCCCGGCGTCACCATCTCCGCCCGGTTCGACAGGATCGACGGCCTCGGCTCGGGTGCCGATGTGCGCATGGCAGGCGTGAAGATCGGGTCGGTGATCGACCAGCGGATCGACCCTGAGACCTACCTCGCCATCGTGACGATGCGCGTCGACAGCCGCATCAAGCTGCCGCGCGACACCTCGGCCGCGATCACGTCGGAGGGGCTGCTCGGCGGCCGCTACATCGCGCTGGTGCCGGGCGGGGACGACCGGATGCTGGGCGAAGGCGGGGTGATCACCGCGACGCAGGCGGCGATCAGCTTCGAGGACCTTCTGGGCAAGTTCATCTTCGGTGTGACCGACCTTGTCGCCGCCGTGCAGAAGCAGAACGAAGCCCAGCCTGGAACCCAGCCGGGAACCCAGCCCGCACCCGCCCCTGGTCCCGCCCCCGCGCGCCCGGGTGGATGAGGCGGCCGTGGCCGAGGCAGGGGCAGCGGGTTCCGGGCGGCGCTGGCTCCAGCCTGACGGTACGCCGGTGTCCTGCCGCGAAAAGCTGAAGGTGCTCGAGGAGAACTGGGCCGAGCTCGACACCGTGCTGCGCGAGGCCTTCGAGGACGCGGTGTTGATGGGCGTCGACCCCGAACGGCTGCGGCAGATGCTTGCATCCCTGGTCGCCTCTCTGCCGGATGGGCGCTGAGACGATGCGCGCCATCGCGCTGTCGCTGCTGCTGGTCGCTGCCCCGGCTGCCGCGCAGGGCCCAGGCTGGGTGCCGGCGCGGATGGCGGAGCTTCAGGCGCTCGACAAGGTGACGGCGCGGATCAGCGTCCTCGAGGCGCCGGTCGACCAGGTGGTGCGGTTCGGCACGCTCGAGATCCGGGTCGGTGCCTGCAACCGCCGCCCACCTGACGATCCGCCCGACAGCGCCGCCTGGCTCGAGGTGCGCGACACACGCCCGGGGGCTGCCGAGGTGCCGTTCAGGGGTTGGATGTTCGCGGCCTCACCCGGCCTCAACATGCTCGAACACCCGGTCTACGACCTGCGCGTTCTCGCCTGTCGCTGACCCGTCAGCGCTCCGTTGGCTCGACAGGCTGCCAGCCCGGGGCAGGATCGAACGCGCTCATGCGTGACACGGCAGCGACCGTGTCGGTCCCGAACTCCCGTTCAAAGACCTTCCCGCGCCAGTCCATGATGAATGTCGAGAGCCCCGTCTCGCCGGGCCGCACGGGCCAGGCGACCACGGCATAGCCTTCGGTCAGCCGCCCGTCGCGCAGGTAGCTTTTCTCGCCGCCTTCGGCAGCCTTCCCCTGGGCGGTGAGGATGCGATAGCCATAGCCGCCGACCGGGCGGAAATTCGGATCGTTCGGCCGTCCCTCGGCGCGGGCGAAGGCCTCGTTGAGCCCGATCGCCGCACCTGGGAGCGCCCCCTGCGGCGAGGGCACCAGCCCGTCGCTGCGGCCTGGGCTGCTAGCGATGCGCTGGGCGAACTGCAACACGCCGTCACCCACGCTGTCCTGCCGCCGGAAGGCATTCTGTGCTCCTGCGAGTGCCTGGAGTGCCCGGATCGCATTGGCCTCGTTCACGCCGATCCGCCGCTCGCGCATCGCTTCGATCGTGGCTGCCTGGTCGACGACCCAGCCGCGCCCGGTGCGCACCAGCGTCGCCGGCAGGGGGTTCCGGTCAGGCCCGAACAGGACGCTGGCGCGGCTCTGCTGTGCATCGAGGTAGGAGATCGTGAAGGGCATGCGCGAGAGCTGGTCCGCCATCGACCGGCGGACCTCGACCGAGCGCCGCTCGCCAGGCGGAACGGCGGCAGCAACGCGAGGGCCGAGCACGCGCGTCAAGGCCTCGAAGCCGGGTTCGCGCATCGCCGCGATCATCGCCGCGATCACTGCCTCTGGCGTGGCGAAGGCCTGCTGGGCAGGCGGCTGCGGCGGCGGGGCGGGACGGTCGGGGATCGGCTCCATCCGCACCACGGGCCCGGCATCCGCCTGGGCGAGCACGGGTTGAGGCGCGACGAGAGCCGGCGCCAGGATGGCGGCCAGGGTGACGGCGACTGCAAGTGCGGCGGACCGCAGCGTGTGGTGCATGGTCATGTCCTTCACATGGTCTCCGCGTCAGCGCCGGCCGCCGCCGCCGCCACCACCACCACCACCGCTGCGGGCGGCGGGCGGCGGCGCGCTGCGCTGGGGTGCGGCACTGCGTTGGGGGGCGGCACTGCGTTGGGGGGCGGCACTGCGTTGGGGGGCGGCACTGCGTTGGGGCGCAGCACTGCGC
>NZ_JALHPR010000058.1 GCF_022842375.1 Elioraea sp.
CGCCGGCCACGGCCCGCGCACGCCTCGGGCCGCGCCTGCCGATGGGGGTGCGCGCGCTCGACCTCTTCGCCGGTTGCCGGCAGGGCCAGCGGCTCGGCCTGTTCGCGGGCTCGGGCGTCGGCAAGTCGACGCTGATGGCCATGCTCGCCCGCCAGGCCGAGTGCGACGTTGCCGTGATCGCGCTGGTCGGCGAGCGCGGCCGCGAGGTGCGCGAGTTCATCGAGGATGATTTGGGCGAGGCAGGGCTCGCCCGCTCCGTCGTCGTGGTCGCGACCTCCGATGCCGCGCCGCTGCTCCGGCGCGAGGCGGCGCATGCGGCACTCGCGGTCGCCGAGCATTTCCGCGACGAGGGGCTGAACGTCCTGCTGATGATGGACAGCGTCACCCGGTTCTGCCTGGCTGCGCGCGAGATCGGGCTCTCGGCCGGCGAGCCGCCCGCCACGCGCGGCTATCCCCCCTCGGTCTTCGCCGACCTGCCGCGCCTGCTCGAACGCGCGGGGCCTGGCATCGAAGGGAAGGGAGGGTCGATCACCGCCCTCTTCACCGTGCTGGTGGAGGGCGAGGACCATGACGAGCCGGTGGCCGATGCCGCCCGTGGCATCCTCGACGGCCATGTCGTTCTCGAACGCCGCATCGCCGAGGCCGGCCGCTTCCCCGCCGTGAACGTGCTGCGCAGCCTCTCGCGCGCCGCCCCCGGCATCCTCTCCCCCGACGAGAAGGCGCTGCTCGCCCGCGCGCGGCGGCTGCTCGCACTCCACGCCGACATGGCCGACATGGTCCGCCTCGGCGCCTACCGCCCCGGCACCGACCCTGACGTTGACGAGGCCGTTCGCCTCGCTCCCCGGATCGAGGCGCTGCTGGCACAGGACCGGGAGGAGGCGACACCGCCCGAGCATGCCTTCGCCGCTCTCGCGGCCATCCTGGGAGGTGGCGATGTCACGTGACCCGCTCGCCACGCTCGCCCGCCTCCGCCGGCTCGCGGTGAGCGAGGCGCGCCGCGACCTTGCCGCCGCGATCGGCGCCGAAGGGGCTGCGATCGCGCGCGCCACCGCCGCGGAAGCCGCGCTCGACGCAGAGGCGCGTGACGCCGAGCCAGGCGCCTACGCTGCCTGGCTGCCGCGCGGCCTTGTCATCGCCGCCACCGAGGCGGGGAAGGCAGAGGCGGCCATGGCGGCGGCCGAGCGGATGCGGCTCGCCCTCACCGAGGCGCGGGCGGCGGAGCGTGCGGTCGAGCATGTGGCTGAGCGTCGGGCGGCGGAGGCCGCGAAGGCAGCCGAGCGGCGCTCCCAGGCCATGCTCGACGAGGCGGCTGCCAGCGTGCGGCGCTTCCGCAGCGAGGGCGGCCGCCGCCGCTGATCCGCCATGTGCCACTCGCTTGCCGCAGCGCACCAAACAGGCTACGGGAACGGCCGTCCCTTCCTGGGGCACGGCGGCATGGCGCCAGAAGACGCCCACCGCATCCAGACCACACGCGACGACGAAAGAAGGTGTCCATGGCCCGCAGCAAGATCGCGCTCATCGGCGCCGGCAACATCGGCGGCACGCTCGCCCACCTGGTCGGGCTCAAGGAACTCGGCGACGTCGTGCTGTTCGACGTGTTCGGCGGTGTCGCTGCCGGCAAGGCGCTCGACATCATGCAGTCGAGCCCGGTCGACGGCTTCGACAGCCTGATGACCGGCGGGTCCGACTACAGCGCCATCGCGGGCGCGGACGTGGTGATCATCACTGCCGGCTTCCCGCGCCAGCCCGGCATGAGCCGCGACGATCTCGTGGCCAAGAATGCCGGCGTGATCGCGACCGTGGCAGAGGGCGTCAAGACGCATTGCCCCGATGCCTTCGTCATCGTCATCACCAACCCGCTCGACGCCATGGTGTGGGTGTTCCAGCAGAAATCCGGCCTGCCCGCGCACAAGGTGGTGGGCATGGCGGGCGTGCTCGACAGCGCGCGGTTCCGCCTGTTCCTCGCGCATGAGTTCGGCGTGAGCGTCGAGGACGTGACGGCCTTCGTGCTCGGTGGCCACGGCGACACGATGGTGCCGCTGACGCGCTATTCCACCGTCGCCGGCATCCCCGTGCCCGACCTCGTGAAGATGGGCTGGTCCACGCAGGAGAAGATCGACGCGATCGTCACGCGCACAGCCAACGGTGGCGGCGAGATCGTGAAGCTGCTCGAGAAGGGCTCCGCGTTCTACGCGCCGGCGGCCTCTGCGATCGCGATGGCCGAGAGCTACCTCCGCGACAAGAAGCGCGTGCTGCCCTGCGCCGCCTGGCTGTCGGGCCAGTACGGCGTGAAGGACCTCTATGTCGGCGTGCCCGTGGTGATCGGTGCCGGCGGGGTCGAGCGTATCGTCGAGATCACGCTGAACGAGGCCGAGCAGGCCGCCTTCGAGAAAAGCTGCGCCTCGGTGCAGGAGCTCATCGAGGCGAGCCGCAAGCTCGTCGGCTGAACTGACGCGGGCCAGGGCAACCTGGCCCGCTTCGCATCTGGATCATCCTTCCGAGAACGGGGGCTCCCGCATGAACATCCACGAGTACCAGGCCAAGGAAGTCCTGGCCAAATACGGCGTGGCGGTGCTGAAAGGCGGCGTCGCGTGGAGCCCCGAGGAGGCCGAGAAGATCGCTGCCTCCCTCGGCACGCCGGTGACGGTGGTGAAGGCGCAGATCCATGCCGGCGGCCGCGGCAAGGGCCGCTTCCTCGATGACGCCTCCGGCAAGGGCGGCGTGCGCATCGCCAAGTCGCCAGCCGAGGCCAAGGCCGCCGCCGAGGCGATGATCGGCAAGGTTCTCGTCACGGCCCAGACGGGGCCCGCCGGCAAGAAGGTGCAGCGCGTCTATGTCGAGAGCGGCTGCGACATCGCCCGCGAACTCTATCTCGGCCTGCTGATCGACCGCGCCGTCGGCCGCGTCGTCATCATGGCGTCCACCGAGGGCGGCGTTGAGATCGAGGAGGTGGCGGCCCACCACCCGGAGAAGATCCTCCGCGTGCATGTCGACCCCGCCGCGGGCGTGCAGGGCTTCCACGGGCGCAAGCTCGCCTACGGGCTCGGCCTCACCGGCAACCAGGTAAAGAGCTTCACCACCTTCGTTCTCTCGCTCTACCGCGCCTTCGTCGAGCTCGACTGCGCGATCGTCGAGATCAACCCGCTGGTCGTGACCGGCGCGGGCGAGGTGGTGGCGCTCGACGCCAAGGTGACGTTCGACGACAGCGCCCTCTACCGCCACAAGGCCATCGCCGATCTCCGCGACGAGACGGAGATGGACCCGAAGGAGCTCGAGGCCGGCAAGCACGACCTGAACTACGTGGCGCTCGACGGCAACATCGGCTGCATGGTCAACGGCGCCGGCCTCGCCATGGCGACGATGGACATCATCAAGCTGTACGGCGGCGAGCCTGCGAACTTCCTCGATGTCGGCGGCGGGGCGACGAAGGAGCGGGTCACCGCCGCCTTCAAGATCATCCTGTCCGACCCGAACGTGGAGGGCATCCTGGTGAACATCTTCGGCGGCATCATGCGCTGCGACGTGATCGCGGAGGGCGTGGTGGCCGCCGCGCGCGAGGTGTCGCTGTCGGTGCCGCTCGTGGTCAGGCTCGAAGGCACGAATGTCGAGCTTGGCAAGAAGATCCTGGCGGGATCGGGGCTTCCGATCGTCTCCGCCGACAACCTCGCCGACGCCGCCGCCAAGGTGGTGAAGGCCGTGAAGGAGGCCGCGTGACATGGCCGTGCTGGTCGACGCGAACACCAAGGTCATCACCCAGGGCTTCACCGGCGCCCAGGGCACGTTCCACAGCGAGCAGGCGATCGCCTACGGCACCAAGGTCGTCGGGGGCGTGACGCCGGGCAAGGGCGGGACGACGCATCTCGACCTGCCGGTGTTCGATACGGTAGCGGAAGCAAAGGCGAAAACGGGTGCGAACGCCTCCGCCATCTACGTGCCGCCCGCCTTCGCGGCGGACGCGATCCTGGAAGCGATCGACGCCGAGATGCCGCTGATCGTCTGCATCACCGAGGGCATTCCGGTGCTCGAGATGGTGCGGGTGAAGCGCGCGCTGACGGGAACGAAGTCGAAGCTCGTCGGCCCGAACTGCCCGGGCGTGATCACGCCGGATGCGTGCAAGATCGGCATCATGCCCGGCCACATCCACCGCCGCGGCAAGATCGGCATCGTCTCGAAGTCCGGCACGCTCACCTACGAGGCCGTGGCGCAGACGACGGCCGCCGGGCTCGGCCAGACCTCCTGCGTCGGCATCGGCGGCGACCCGGTGAAGGGGCTCGACTTCATCGAGGTGCTGGAGATGTTCCTCGCCGACGCCGAGACGCAGGCTATCATCATGATCGGCGAGATCGGCGGGCAGTCGGAAGTCGAGGCGGCGGAGTTCCTGGCGCGCGAGAAGGTGAAGAAGCCCGTCGTCGGCTTCATCGCGGGTGCGACCGCCCCGCCGGGCCGCCGCATGGGCCATGCCGGTGCGGTGATCTCGGGCGGCAAGGACACGGCGGCGTTCAAGATGGCCGCGATGCGCGAGGCCGGCATCCATGTGGCCGACAGCCCCGCCGCGCTGGGCTCGACCATGGTGAAGGCGTTGGGTTGAGTGCCCTCAGGCGCCGGGGGCGGTTTCATGCCCTCAGGCGCCGGGCGCCGCCTCCGGCGGCTTGGCTCGCCGCAGGGGCGGCGGCGCGCAGTTCGCGCGCTTGACGGAGCGAGCGCCGGCAGCGAGCGCGAGGCGCTCCCTTACGCCGTCACCCTGGCGGGCTCGAGGCTGGCGTAGACATCGCCGCTGTTGGCCTCCAGCGGCAGGGCCGTGATCCACGCAGCTATCGCGTCGCGGTCGAGCGGCGCGGCATGGGCGAAGGCAAGGCTCTCGCCGAGCGAGGCGTTGAACGCCCGGTAGCCGAGGGCGGCCAGCCGGTCGAGAGCGGCCTGGGCGACGTCGCGCTGGATGGTCGTGAACTCGAACGACACGGCGCGCACCGGCGCCGACAGGCCCGCCAGGGCCTCCGCCTCGAACCCCTCGACATCGATCTTGGCGAAAGCCGGCGCGCCGTGTTCGGCCACCAGCACATCGAGTGTCGTCGCCGGCACCGTCACGTTCGCTGACCACCGCTGGCCCTGCCAGCCGGCAGCACCATCGGCCGCCTTCAGGAAATCGGTCGAGGCGGTGCTGACGGTCGGGTTCGCCGGGTTGATGTAGAGCGTCACGCTGCCCGGTGTTGCGGCGATCGCGGCCTGCACCAGGCTCACGCCCGCATCGCGGCCGAACATCAGGCGCAGCACCCGCATCGGCCCTGGCTGCGGCTCGAGGGCCACGACGCGCGCGCCGATGCGGCGGAAGCTGGCGATGCGGTCGCCGACATGGGCGCCGATGTCGAAGCCGAGTTCGCCGGGGCCCAGGAAGCGTCGGTACCAGGCATCGAGCGTGCGCCGGCGCGCCGTTCCGCCGCGATGATAGATCACGACCGACCGCACGAGGCCGATCGTTTCACGAATCGTGTTCAGCATGCCCCACAGACGCCACGGCATTGCGGCATGCTCAAGGCTGCCGTGGGCAGCGCCACACACGATTGCGTGGTCGCGCGTCAGTGCTTGTCGCGGCAGGCGAGGAAAGGCAGTTTTGCTGCGCATGGAACCGATCCGTTACGCTCCCGCCTCGTTTCCCGCCCGGTCTCCCGCCCGGGCGCGCGAGCGGGCGATCGCGCGCTTCCTCGATGTCATCTCGCGCGATGCGCTGCTGCGCGCGCGGTTGCGGGGCAGGGAACCCACGGTCCATCGCGTGCTGGTCGATGCGTCCGGAAGGGTCGATGCGGCGGAGCTTCACCGCATCGTGGAACAGGCCGCCGACCTGCCCGACGAGCCGCAGGTTCTCGACGCCGGCTGTGGCCTCGGCGACATGATGATCGACATCGCGGTGCGGCGCGGCGGCAGCTGGACGGGCCTCACCTTCTCCCCGATCCAGGCGGAGCGGGCGCGGGCGGCGGCGCAGGCGCGCGGGCTGATCGGCGCCGTTGCCGTGCATCTCCGCGCGCCTGACGATCCGCCCGGCCAGCAATATGATGCAGTGTTCGCGGTCGAGTGCCTGTTGCGCTGCCCGAATGCCGAGGCGGTGCTCACCGCGCTCGGCCGCACGCTTCGCCCGGGCGGCAGGCTGGTCCTGGTCGAGCATGCCGTTGCGGCCTCGGCGGCGGCCGAGCGGCGTGAGTTGACGCGGCTGTTGCGTGCCCCTGCCCTGGCCGACGAAGCAGGCTGGCGCGCGCGGCTTGCCGCGTCAGGGCTTGCCGTGCGGCGTGTCGTGGACCTGACGGGGCAGGTGCCGGCGCGCAGTGTCGGGGCGATCGAACGGCTGGCGGTGCGGCTGATGACGGGGCGGCGCTACCTGCCGCTCGGTGATTTCCGGCGGGTGGTCGATGCCCGCATCGGCGCGCTGAAGCTCGAGCGACTGCTGCGCGAGGGCCGGGCGCGCTACCTCATGATGGTCGCCGTAAGGAGCGATTGATGCACCCCGCGCATCTCGCTTCCTTCAAGCGCGCGACTGCGCCCCGCGCCTGAGGGCAAAAACCCCCATCGCGCTTTCAGCGCGATGGGCTGGAGAAATCCACCACCGCGGCGAAGCCGGTTTCGGTGCCGAAGGTGAGCCAGCGCCCGTCCGGGCTCCAGGCGAGAGCGCTCACCGCCCCGCGCCCCTGGTCGGCGACCGGCAGCACGCGCCCGCTCTCGATCTCGACCAGCACCACGAGACCGTCGGCGAAGCCAGCCGCCACCACCTCGTGGTGCGGGTGGCAGGCCACCTGGCTCACCAGCACCGCATCGCCGCCGGCAAGCTCGCGCGGGGCTTTGCCCATCGGCCCGTCGCCGGAGAAGGGCCAGCACACCACGGCCTCGGCGCCCGAGGTGGCGAGCCAGCGCGCCTTCGCGGTGAAGGACATCGACTTGGTCTTGGCGGGATAGCCGCTCATCCGCATGTCGGCCCCGTCCTCGAGCCGCCAGCCATGCAGCGAATTCTCCTGCATGGAGGTGACGAGGTAGCGCCCGTCCGGGCTCATCGCGATGCCGGTGTGGCTGCCCTTCCAGGCGAAGGCGCGCGGCCTGTCCTCCTTCGCAGCGACGAACCACACGCTTGCCCCGTTGTAGTGGCTCGCGGCGATCCGTTTCCCTTTCGCATCGGTGGCGATGCCGGTGACGGTCGAGGGATGGGAGAGCGTCTTGAGGGTTGACGCGTCCGTTCCGCCGTCGAACAGATGCGTTGCCTTTCCCACGGACGCCGCCCGCCAGGGTGACTTGCCGGGGAAGGCGAGCACATGCTCGACCCACCGTCCCGGCCAGCTCGCGATCGTTGTCGCGTCGCCGGCGGCATCGACGCGCGCGAAACGCCCATCGTCGCCGCCCGAGAGGAACGCACCGGCCGCGCAATCGGGTGCGAGCGCCAGGACGGCCCCGTCATGCACCGCCACGCGCGACGCCACCCGTGCAGGGTCTGCGAGGCCGATGAGTGCCACCGTTCCGTCGCCCAGCCCAAAGGCGACGTGCCGGCCGGCGCCATCGATTGCGGCAGCGACGACATGCGCCTCGAGCGCGTGCGACGAGCCGCGCGTCTCGAGGATGAAATCCGCGCCTGCGGTCTCTGCCGTCACGCCCGATCCCTCACGCCGCGCACGCCTCGAAGCCGCGACGCAGTTGCGGGCGGTTGAGGTTGCGGCCGATGAAGACGATGCGGCTCGTGCGCGCCTCGCCCGCGGCCCAGGGGTTCACGAAATCGCCGTCGGCGATCATGTGCACGGCCTGGAAGGCGAAGCGCCGGTCCTCGCCCGGATAGGCGAGCACGCCCTTGGTGCGCAGCAGGTCGGCGCCCTTCTCGGCCAGCAGGCCCGAGATCCAGGTGTTGAACTTCTCGGGGTCGACCGCGCCGGGGATCGAGAAGGAGACCGAGCGCACCGCCTCGTCATGCGCATGGTCGGTGTTCTCGAGGAACTCCGGGCGATCGTCGAGGATGCGCGAGAGCGAGAAGGCATCGCGCCCGAGCACGGCCTCGACCGGCACGTTCGCGCGCTCGGCCCGGTGGATCGTCGCGTGCGGGTTGATCGCACGGATGCGCGCCTCCACCGCGTCGGCTTCCGCGGGCGTCACGAGGTCGGTCTTGTTCAACACCACCACATCGGCGAAGGCGAGCTGCTGTTCCGCCTCGCGCGTGTCCGCGAGCCGTGCGGGCAGGTGGCGCGCATCGACGACGGTAACGATCGCATCGAGCCGCGTCTTTGCCTTCACGTCCTCGTCGACGAAGAAGGTCTGCGCGACGGGGGCGGGGTCGGCGAGGCCGGTGGTTTCGAGGAGGATGGCGTCGAACTTGTCGCGCCGCTTCATCAGCCCGCCGAGGATGCGGATCAGGTCGCCGCGCACGGTGCAGCAGATGCAGCCGTTGTTCATCTCGAACACTTCCTCGTCAGCGCCGATGACGAGGTCATTGTCCACGCCGAGCTCGCCGAACTCGTTGATGACGACGGCGATGCGCAGCCCGTGGCGCTCGGTGAGGATGCGGTTCAGCAGCGTCGTCTTGCCCGCGCCGAGATAGCCGGTCAGCACGGTGACGGGAACGGTCGCGGTGCTCGCAGAGGGCATGGCGGGTTGTGTCGCATCGGGCATGGGCGTGATCCTCTGTCCTGTCTCGCCCCTATATGGAGACGGTGCTCTGCCCAAGCCAGCCGGGCTGGCGTGTGCCGGTGGCACGGCTCCTGAGCGCTGCCTCGGTCTCGCGCGCGGCGGCGGCGAGCGCTGTGAAGCCGGCCGCATCGCCCGCCTCCGCCGCCTGCGCGGCGGCGGCGAC
>NZ_JALHPR010000059.1 GCF_022842375.1 Elioraea sp.
GTGCGCGAGCAGCCGAAAGGAGGCGCAGGGTGCGGCTGCGCAGATCGTGGCTCTTCCAGGCGGCGCCACGGGGAACGCGGGCCGCTCCGAACAGGCCGACCGCGAGGTCGCGGATGCTCGCGCCGTCGGCATCGCCATCGAGTGCGCGCAGGCGATTGACCAGGACCCGTCGGCGGTTGCGCGAAAAAGCGTGATCGCGCGCGGGTCGGCCCCGGAGCGCAGTCCAGAATTGCAGCGCAGCAGCCAGGCGCTTTGGCGTGAGGGCGTCGAGCGGCACCAGGACGCCTAGCGGCGCGTCGGGCGGCGGGTCGCCGATCAACCAGACCGGCAGCGGCGGCGTCCCTACGGTTCCGTGCAGCCCGTCACTCCCCAGCTGCGGTGAATTCAAGGGCGGCAGGACAGCCGGCAAGGGAGGCGAGAAGGACGGCGGCAAGGCCGACAGCGCAACGGTGGCGGTAGAGATGGTCGGCGCCCAGATGACCCTTGCGCTGCCCGCGTCCAGCGCCGGGTCGGCCGCGAAATCGCAACCCCCAGCGCTCGGCGACGGCGCTGGCCGCGTCGTCGGGCCGCCGGTCGTCGAGCTGTTCCCAGTCGCGCACATAGCGCGGGTTGCGCCGGAGGAATTCCCAGGCGAGATCGCGCGCCGAGGCGTTCTCCAGATCGGCATAGGCGGCCGCCGACCGCCAGTCTCGCGACGGCATGGCAAGGCTCCGACACAGCGCGGAGCACACGCTCCGCGCGCAGCACGCCGAGACATGCGACCATTCCGTGTGTTGTCCAGGCGCGCGCCAGGCAAACCGTGTTGCCGTGGGCGCAACGCCGGTCAGTTTGTCGAGCCCTGCCGCAGCAGGTCGCGATAACCGGCCTCGGTCATCCATCGGGCGCGGGCCAAGTGGCTGTCGTGGATGCGCTTGGCGCGGTCAGGGTCGCGCGCCGGGTCCAGGCCAAGAACGAGGCGGCTTGCCTCGCGCCAATCGGCCTGATCGGCGGCGGCATCAAGCAAACGGAGATAGATCACCTTGTGGGCGAGATCGTACTCGGTGACGGTCGGCTCGTCTGGCGGCCTGTCGAGGATCTTCCTGCTGCCCATGCAAGCTCCTCTCAGCATCGACGACTCGGTGCACCCACCTCATCAGCGTCGTCCACTGGTGCGCGATGCGCCATCCCCCAAGCGCTTTTGAGGGGTCGCAGTCGATACATACTATAGGTGATAAACTCGAAGTATGTAGCGCGACGACCGTGCCGGCATGGACATGCGCCGGCTGGTGGGGAGGAACGTGCGGCGGATCAGGCTCGAGAAGGGCCTGACGCAGGAGGCGTTCGCCGAAACCTCGGGCTTCAGCCAGCAATATCTGAGCAGCCTGGAACGCGGCCGCCGTAACCCGACGATCGTCACGCTCTTCGAACTGGCGTCCGCGCTCGGGGTGAGCCACGTCGCGCTTGTCGCGCCGGACGGCGAGAGCGATGCCGCCGCTCCGCTTCGCCGTGGCGGTCGCTCCGGCACCGCGGGCAAGCCGCGGTAGATGCCCACAACCCCTCAATCCCGAGGCGGGGTACACCGAAGCCCGCTCTTCCTTGACGCATTGGCGTTTCACAGATAGCTTCTCGTGAAACTCAGATGCGCGAGGTGCGCTGTGGCTGCCCAGATCCTCCCCTTCCCGAAGCCGTCCCCGGCCCCTTCGTCGCCGATCGCAACCTATCTCTGGGTCGGCGAGGCCCATCGGAAGCTCGCGGATCTTCATGGAGCAGGGCACTTGCCCGCCCGCCGCCTGGTCGTTGAAGCCTCCCGCCTGCGCCACCAGCAAGAGCTTATCGCGGCAGTCCGCGACGCCGGCGGCGAGATCGTCCTGGACACCGAAGCGGCAGAGCTCGCCAGCGTCGGGCGGCACTCCGGGCGGGTTCGCACCGCACCATGGGCCTTGCCCGAAGGTGCCGGGCCGCTCGGCCCCGATCATTTCCGGGCCGACGCAAAGTCCGACGTCATCGGCCAGATCGCGCGCCTGGCGGTCTCATCAGGCGTCACCGCTGTCCTGTCGCCGGCGCATCACCTGGGCGATCCGGCATTCCGCGATTGGTTCTCGGTGGATCGCGACGCCTGCCTCGCGTTGCGGAGAGCACTCGACCGCGAGGGGGGCCAGGGCATCGCGATCGACTATCCGCTGATCGTTCCGAACGCGGTGCTGAACCAGCCGAATCAGCGCGGCATGCTGGTCGCGACGCTGGCCGCGCTTCCCATCGACTACGTCTGGCTCCGCGTCGCGGGTTTGGGCGCCGATGCCGGTCCCCTGCAATTGAGCCGCTACCTCTCGGCCGCGGCGGGACTGCACAACCTCGGCAAGCCCGTGATCGCCGATCAACTGGGCGGGCTGCCAGGCCAGGCGGCCCTAGCGTTCGGCGGGGTCTCCGGCATTGCGCAGGGCATTGGCGAGCGCGAGCGCTTCGACACGGGCGACTGGCACAAGCCAGCCAAACCGCGTCCCGACGACGCGAAGTTCGGCCGCGCGGTGCGGCTCTCGATACCCGGCCTCAACCGCACGCTGACGCGCAGCGAGCTCGACGTTCTCGCAAGCGCGAAGAATGGCCGCCGCATCTGCGGATGCGCTGATCGCGCGTGCTGCAAGCACGGGTACGACAGCATGGTCGCCGATCCGCGGGGGCATGCGGCGCGGCAGTTCTTCAGCAGCATCGCGAAGCTGGAGGCCGTGCCGGACCTGCGACGCGAGACGTATTTTCTCAGCCACGACGGGCCCATGGCGAAAGCCGACCGGACGGCGCGCGAGATCAAGGCACTGCGCCCGGACGCTGCCGAAGCGGCGCGCCAGAACATCGATCCGGAAGCCTTGATGAAGCGGCTTGCGGACCATAGCCGGACGACCGAGAAGATTCGCACGACGCTCGAGACCATTCACGAGACCCGCGGCAACGACGTGCCCCGCGCACGCGTAGCCGCGCTTCGGAGTGGAGGAGCAGCCAAGTCCGCAAAGGGGCAGCCGTGAGCGGCAAATCGGGCGCAATGCCCCGCTACATCGACGATCTGAACGAGTTCGGCGGCCTGTCCGGCACCGACATCGCCAACATCGCCGACGTCTCCAAGGCGACGGTCTCGCGCTGGAAGTCCGGCACGGTCAAGCCGCAGCCGGACACTCAGCTGGTGCTGTCGGACCTGCACTTCATCGTCCAGCGTCTGACGGAGTACTACAGCGCGGATGAAATCCGCACCTGGCTCTATGCGCGTCATCCGCAGCTTGATGGCCAGCGGGCCATCGACCTGATCAACCAGAACCGGTCCGAGGAGATCCTGCGCATCCTCGATCGGCTGGACTCGGACGTGTATCTCTGACGCATGGCCGCGGCCCGCTCCCCCCGCGACAACCACCTGCTCGATGCCGTCGAGGCGCTGCCGCGAGAGGCCTGGAGCGGCCCGGTGTGGCGCGTCGTGCGCGAAGGGCGCGACCCGACGCAGTGCAGCGCGGTGGGCGGCCGTTGGGATGATCGCAGCTTCGAGGTTCTCTACACCTCGACGCATGAGGATGGCGCGCGGGCGGAGATGTTCTTCCATCTCAGCCGCGGCCAGCCCGTGATGCCGTCCCAGGTGCGCTATGGCCTGCACGAGCTTCGCGTCGCGCTCGACGCCTGCGTGCGCATCGCCTCGCTGGAGGTGCTCGCGAGCCTGGGCCTCAAGACGAACGCGTTCGGCCAGTTGTCCTACAGCGAGCGGCAGCTCGAATATCCGCGCACGCAGGAGATCGCGGAGGCCGCGCATTTCCACGGCCGCGACGGCCTGTTCGTGCCCAGCGCGCGCTCCGCCCATCCCAACCTGGTGGTGTTCTGCGGCGTTGCCGGACCGGAGGCGGTCGAGGTCGTGCGCGACCACGGCATCGTCGACTGGACGGCCTGGCGCAACGCGCAGCGCAACGGCTGAACGGCGCGCCGCTGGCGCGTCAGGGATCGCTCCCGCCCAAAAGATCGCCCTGCGCCGCCACGCGTCGGCGGCCGCGCCGTGCGGCGGGCGCCTTCGTCGTGTCCGCCGCAACCGCGGCATGGAGCGCCGAGGCCGGCAGCGTGGGGCCGTTGCAGATGCGCTCCAGCAGGTCGGCCTGCGCGGTCTCCAGCGCGACCAGGCCGCCGAGCAAGTTCAGCACGTTGAGCAATTCGGTTGTGTACTCCGGCAGCCAGCCGGGCGGCTGGATGTCACCGAGTGGCGAGGGCTTGCGGCGGTCGCCGATGATCGGGCGCGAACGGTCGCGGCCGCGGTAGCTGAACCACTGCGTCAGCACCTGCTTGCCGGAGACCTCATAGTCCCAGACGGCACGCGAGACATTGTCGACATGGCCCTGGCCGACATGCAGGCGGCGTGTGGCGGCGTCGTGGCGGATCGTGTCCGGCATCGCAGCGGGGTCGATCGGGATGGCGCCGTCTTCCGGGATGGTCGGGCGCTCCGCGGCGGGCAGGCGCGGCGCGCCGGCGGGACGGCCGTCGGACGCATCGACAAAGCGCTCGCCGAAGCTGTGCAGCCAGATGACACGACGGCCGAGGCGGGCGGCCTCGGCAAACAGCGCGACGTCGGTGGTGAGCGGGATTCGCAGGCCGGGCTGCATAAGGTCGGTCGCGAAGCGGGTGACATAGGCCGGGTGCGCGGCCACGGCGGCGATGTAGGCGAGAAGGTCGGGCGCGGAGACGGGCGCGTCGAGCGCGGAGGAGAGCGCGGCCAACACGGCGGCTGGGATGTTCGGCGTCGCTGCGGCGCTGTCGGCCCACAGCGGAAAGGCGCGACCACCGAACGAGCCCTTGTAGTGGTGCAGATCTGGGATAAGTGCGGAGAAGGTCACTGCTGGTCCGCCAGTCGGCGAGTGCTGCATCAGCGCAGTGAGGTAGACCTGCTTATCCGAATGCACGCGCCACAGGGTCGGGTTCGGTTGGTTTAACAAGCGTGCATCAGGAATGACCCATTGGCGATCGAAGGACCGGAAGCCGTAGTGGGCCGGCGCGACGACCGACCCCTTGTCCTTCGCGACAGGCAGTATGCGATGGTCGTGCCCTGCGAGGCCCTCTTCCACGACCTTGCCTGAGTGCTTGTCGCCGAGCTGCTCGTCGCGGATGTGCGGGTGAAAAAGCACTTCCTTCCGCTCGGGATCGCGCTCGGCCACCAGGCGCTTCCAGCGTTCCTCCAATGACCAGCGATCCGGCGCAATCACCCAGGTGCGCCCCGGCATGACGCCCGAGCCGTTGTAGGCGAACAGCGCATCGAGCGTCGGATAGGTCGCCCATCCGCCGGTCGCGGCCGGCAGGAATGCCGCGCGCTCCTCCTCCGGACAGTCGATCCAGCCCTCGCCGTCGAGTGTCAGCTTCGCCAGCGCCGCGAACTTCTCCTCCCGCCGCCCGACCGGCAGCGCGCGATACCGCACGCGGGCGGGCTTGCTCGCATCCGCCTTGCCCGTGCGCGCCACCAGCACGATGCACACGGGCTGCTGCACGCCCTGGAAAATGCGCGAGGCAACGGCAGGCTGGTGGCCCTCTGGCGAGCAATCCACGACCCAGATCTCATCCGCCGTGCGGCGCAGATCGGCACGCATCGCCTGGAAGCCCGGCCCGTTGAGAAACCCCGCCACGGTGATGAAGCACACGATGCCGCGCCGGTCCGCCCGCGCCTGCGGCGCGGCGGCCGCATCGCCAAAAACCTTCCACGTCGCCCAGCGCCAGAAATAGACATAGAGGTTGCGCAGATGCTTCGAATGCGCGCCCACGCCCCATTCGGGCGGCGGCATCCAGCGCGCGAGCGGCGCGGCCTCCTTTGCATTCGCACTGCCGGCCTCCACCCACCCGCCGCGCCCCTTCGCCTTTTCCTTGTAGGGCGGATTGCCGATGACGACGGTGATCGGCTCGGCGCGCTTCACCTTGTTCGCTTCCCGCCGGGATTCCGCGAGCGGTTTGAGGATCTGCGGGATGTACTCCTCATCGGCATAGGGATTGCCGAGGGTGTCGGTGACATAGAGGCGCAGATGCACGTCGGCGGGCACCGTGCCCTTCACCTTGAGCAGGTCGGCGACCTCCGCCAGCAGGCGCAGCTGCGCGACGGCGAAGGGGCCGAACTGCAACTCGAAGCCGATGATGCGCTTCAGCGCGGCGCGGATAACGCCGGGCACCGTGCCGGCGCCGTCGGCGCGCGCGGTTTCCGCGATGCGCCGTAGCACGCCCAGCAGGTAGGTGCCCGTGCCGACGGCCGGGTCCGCCAGCGTGACCTCGTTGGAGGCGAGGCCTTCCGGCTGTCCGAAGCGCGCCGGGTCCCGCAGCACGTCATCCACCAGGCGCACCATCGCGGTGACCACCTCGGGCGGCGTGTAGTAGGAACCGGTGAGCTTGCGCAGGTCGTTGTCGTAGGCCTCCAGGAAGTGCTCGTAGAAATACAGCCAGGCCTCGGGGTCGCCCTTGCCGATGGCAGCCCAATCCACGGCATCGAGCACGCGCGTGAGGGTGCCGAGCGACGTCTTCAACGCTTCCTGCCCATCGACATGGTCGGTCAGCACGCGGAAGGCGCCACCGATCACCGTGTTGGTCTTGGCCAGAGCCTTCGCGACGCGGTCCAGGCCATCGGCGAGCACGATGCCCTGTGCGCGCGCCATCAGCAGTCCGAAGGTGACGGCCTGCGCGTAGCCGTCGGCGAAGTCTTCGTCACTGGCTTCGGGGAACAGCAGCCGGCGCCAATCCTCGGCGAGGCCGCTCAGCGCCGGGACCTTCTGGTCGAGTTGCTCGGTAACCTCGTCGCGCAGCAGGCGGCACAGGCCGGCGCTGAGCGCGGCGAGCGCGCGCGCATTGGTGGGCGGGATCGGCTCCCAGCGCAGGAAGTCGCCGAACAGGCGGGTCAGTGCGTCCGGCGCCGTGAGCGCGGCACCGGCGGTTTCCACGTCGCCGGACAGCCGGACGATCTCGCCCTGGAGGGCGCCATCACGCCACAGCGAGAAGGCATTGCCGTCGGTGTAGATAAGGTTCGGCAGGGATTTGAGCTTGGTCCACTGGTCGCGGTCGTGCTCGTCCTTGAAGCGGCGCGGGTCGGCGCCCTTGCCGGGCGCCTTGACCTCGATGAAGCCAACCAAGGCATTGCGGGCGCGGACGGCGTAGTCCGGTCGGGTCTTCAGGGAGGACAGCGTGGTCTCGCCGATCGCGACCACATCGCCGGCTTTGAACAGCAGGATGGCGGCGAGGTCGGCGATCAGCGTCTCGAGCGGAGCGCGGAGCTGGTCCTCCGGTGCGCCGACCGCTGCCTTGCCGGAAAGCTTTGCCTTGAGCGATGCGCCGAAGCGCGACACCGCGGCGGAGAGGGAATCAGCCATGGGTCGGTGCGAATCCGCTTCGGTGATCGTGTTCAACCAAAGGTTACGAAGCCGATCGCTGCGACGCCAGTCCACCTTGCCGGTGACGCATTGAGGCTGGCGCCCCGCCCATCCAGGCGGGGCGCCGTTGGCCGTTCACTCCCTGCTGCGGTTGCCGTTCGGGCGGGACCAGATCAGCTCGAACTCGCCGCCCTCCATCTCAAAGAGGTTCGCCAGGATCGGCGCCGGCAGGGAGGGGTCGTCGAGCTTGACCGAGAGGTAGTCGCGGCCCTCGTTCGAGGTCTTCTTCCACGCCGCTCCGATCTCGGCGCGGCCGGCGAAGATGCGGAAGTCGGGGGCCTTGTCGCTGCTCTTCTCGGCCGGCCGGACCTGGACCTTGGCATCGAGGGTGAGCGTCGAGACCGTGCCGGTGAAGCCGTCGCCGGTGCGGGTGAAGGTGCCGATGGTCGCCATAGACTGTCTCCTGTCTGTCGATCGGGCCGCGCCCATCGCGGCCTCGATGGCGATCGTCCGGCCGGGGGCGGGCGCCGACGCACCCGCTTGCGGGCCGCAGCGCAGCGGAGGACGGGGCTGGGAGACTTTCTTGCCTCGCGAGGAATGCGCGGCACGCGCAGGGGAAGAAAGTCGCACCGGCGCCGTTGCGGCCGAGGCGCCCGAGGCGTCAGCCGT
>NZ_JALHPR010000060.1 GCF_022842375.1 Elioraea sp.
GGCACGACGCGCGCGCGCCTCGACCCCGCGGACGGCGCCACGCCAGCGCGGTTCGGCCAGTGTGAGCATGAGCCCCGGTCCACGCTGCCCTCCCCCGGGTCCTCCCCCTGGGACAGCGCGGCCGGGGCCGAGACTACTTCCCGGGTCCATCGCTGCCTTGCTGGGGGGCCGGCACGGCCGATGGCGCGCGCTTGCGCGTTTCGCGTTCCGCCACCGCGCGGCGGCCATAAGCCTCGACGATGCGCTGCACGAGCGGGTGGCGCACGACATCCTGTTCCGAGAAGCGAACGACACCGATGCCCGACACACCCTCGAGCGTATCGAGCGCATCGGCGAGGCCCGACCGCGTGCCGGTGGGAAGGTCGACCTGCGTGAGGTCGCCGGTGACGACCATGCGGGCACCTTCGCCGAGCCTGGTGAGCACCATCTTCATCTGCACCGGCGTGGTGTTCTGCGCCTCGTCGAGGATGACGTAGCAATGCGCGAGGGTGCGCCCGCGCATGAAGGCGAGCGGGGCGACCTCGATCTCGCCATTGGCGATGCGGCGGGCCACCTGCTCGGCCGGCAGCATGTCATGCAGCGCGTCATAGAGCGGGCGGAGATAGGGATCGACCTTCTCGCGCAGGTCACCCGGCAGGAAGCCGAGCCGCTCGCCCGCCTCCACGGCGGGCCGGGACAGAACGATGCGCTCGACACGCCCCGTGGCCAGCATCGCGACCGCCTGGGCCACCGCGATGTAGGTTTTCCCCGTGCCCGCTGGCCCAAGTGCGATGACGAGGTCGTGCGCGGCGAGCGCCTCCATGTAGCCGGCCTGTGCCGGCGTGCGCGCGCCGATGGTGCTTTTGCGCGTGCGGATCGAGGGGATGTCGGATAGCGGCAGGCGCGGCTCCTCGCCGAGTGGTTCACCGGCCTGGTCGGCCGCGTGGGTGGTCATGCGGACGGCGGCGTCCACGTCAGGCCCGCCGACGACCTCGCCGCGCTTGAGCCGCCCGTAGAGCGCCTCGATCGCCAGGCGTGCGGCCTGCGCCTGGCGCCCAGGCCCTGCGACGGCCAGTCGGTTGCCGCGGCTCGACAGCTTCACGCCGAGGCGATGTTCGATGCGGGCGAGGTGCCTGTCATGCTCGCCGAACAGCAGCGGCAGCAGCGCGTTGTCGTCGAAGGTGAGGTGGAGCGTCACGTGCTGGTCGGCCGTGCTCCCGGCCGCGGATGTGACGTGGTTCATGCCGCAGAATCTTGAAGCAGCGGCGCCCCGCGCATCGGCGCATCTGGTGGCGCCTCGCGCATGGGCTGCGTCGATGCTGCCGGCGCGGGGTGAAGAAGCGGCGCCTCGCGCATCGACTGCGTCGATGCTGCCGGCGCGGCGTGAACGGGTTCCGCGGCGAGGCTGTTCGTGTGGGCTTCGATGATGCGCAAGGGAACGATCTCTCCAGCCAGGGTTGGTGGAAGCATCGCATGCACGGGCTGAAGCCAGGGGCTGCGCCCTGCCATCTGCCCTGGGTGGCGGCCCGGCTCGAGCACGAGCACGGGAACAACGCGGCCGACGAGGGACGCGTTGAAGGCTGCCTGCTGGTCCCGCAGCAGGGCCTGGAGTTCGAGAAGCCGGCGGGTCTTCACCGCTTCGGGGACGGTGAGGTCGCCCGCGCCGGCCACGTGGCCGCGCGAAGCGCGCACTTCAAGCTCCGCCGCAGGCGTTCCGGGCCGGGCGCTGTAGTTGAAGCTGAAGGCAGACGCAAACGTGACGCGGCGGATCAGCTCCATGGTCGCCGCGAAATCGGCCTCGGTCTCGCCCGGGTGGCCGACGATGAAGTCGGAGCTGAGCGCGAGATCGGGCTGCGCCTCGCGCAACGCATCGATCACGCGGAGGTAGTCGGCGACCGTGTGGCGGCGGTTCATCGCCTTCAGCATCGCATCCGACCCGCTCTGCACCGGCAGGTGCAGGAAGGGCATCAGCGCGGGGATCTCGCGATGCACGGCGATCAATTCAACGTCGCCGTCATGCTCTGCCATGAAGTCGCGCGGGTGGCTCGTGGTGTAGCGGATGCGCGCGAGGCCATCGATCCCGGCGAGCGCGCGGATCAGCCGCGAGAGCCGCCAGGTCGCGCCGTCAGGTCCGTCGCCGTGATAGGCGTTCACGTTCTGGCCGAGCAGCGTGATCTCGCGCGCGCCCTGGGCCACGAGCCGCCGTGCCTCGGCGATCACCGACGCTGCCGGGCGCGAGTATTCCGCCCCGCGCGTGTAGGGAACGACGCAGAACGAGCAGAACTTGTCGCAGCCTTCCTGCACCGTCAGGAAGGCTGTCAAACCCTGGGGAATAGTCGCCTCGGGCAGCTCGTCGAACTTGTCCTCGGGCGGGAACTCGGTGTCGAGCAGCGCGCGCTCACCGGCTTCCGCGCGGCGGACGAGCGCGGGCAGGCGGTGCGTCGCCTGTGGGCCGAGAACGATGTCGACATAGGGCGCGCGTTCGAGGATGGCGGCCCCCTCAGCCTGCGCCACGCAGCCGGCGACGGCGATGATCATCCGCCGCCCTTCCGCCGCCCGCGCCTGCTTCAGCAGCCGCAGCCGGCCGAGTTCGGAGAACACCTTCTCCGACGCCTTCTCGCGGATATGGCAGGTGTTGAGCACCACCATGTCCGCACCCTCGACCTGCCCGGTGCCCGCGTAGCCGAGCGGGGCCAGCACGTCGGCCATCCGCGCGCTGTCATACACGTTCATCTGGCAGCCCCAGGTGCGCACATGCAGGTGCTTCGTTGGGGCGGGGGTGTCTGTCATGCGCTGGGGATGTGGGGGCTCGGGGGGTCGCGCTCGTCCCGCGGATGGCGCTTGGCGGCGCACCGATCGGGGCTCTGGGATGAAGCGTCCTTGCGGACGGGCTCTCTCAACGGCGCGGACCTCTCCTTTCGTTGCTGACAGTCACGCCATAGCGCAGCGTTCCGTGTCAAGCGGCGCGGGGCTCCTGCGCCCCGCCGGGCCGATGAAGAATTGGGGACGGGGGCTGCGCGGGTGGAGCGGGCAGGGGCCGCCCCTGGCGCAGCGCCGCCGCGCCGGCATCGACGGTCGCGTAGGCCGCATCCGTCAGAGCCTTGCGGGAGGGGAAATCCGCAGGCTCCAGCGGGGGGTGGAGCAGCACGGTGGCACCCGAGGAGCGGCGGGAGAGCACCTGCCACGCATGTCCGGCGATCGCCATGTCGCCGTACCAGGCGAAATGCGCCCGGTTCATGTAGCCGACGGGAAGCCCGTCGAGCTTGTCGAACACCAGCGACACGGGCTGGATGATCGGCCCCTCGCCGCGCACCCCGCCCGTCTCGACCATGCCGAGCAGGGCCGAGCGGAAGGGCAGCACGCGGCCGCCATCGCTCGTCGTGCCTTCGGGGAACAGGATGATGCTGTCGCCGGTCGCGAGGCGGGAGGCGAGCGCGTCACGCTCACGCCCCGTCTCGGTGCGCCGGCGTGAGACGAAGATGGTGCGGCCCAGCTTTGCGACGGTGCGGATGAGAGGCCAGGTGCCGACCTCCGCCTTCGAGACGAAGCAGGCCTCGAGCGTGCTGCCGAGCACGAGGATATCGGCCCAGGAGGAGTGGTTGGCGATGAACACGACAGGCCGCGTCGGGTTGGTCGCGGCCGGTTCGCCCGTCCGCGTGACGCGGATGCCGCCGATGCGGCACAAAACAGCGTGATAGGCGCGCGCGATCGCCACCGCCGGGCGGCGGCCGAGGAACCGCATGCTCCAGATGGCGAGTGCCTGGACGGGGATGCACGCGATCGTCCACAGCAGGATGAGCAGGATGCGCCGTGTCGCCCTCACCTGCCGCCATTGTGAGAACGAGCGGGCTTCGGCGAAATCCTTGGCCATCTGCCGTTCAGCCTCCGCCATCCGCTCGCGCCAGTCGGTTCCCGCCGGGGGGCGGACGATGGAGGTGCGGAATTTCCTGACGGCAAGGCGCTTGGGGGCCATGGCGTGCACATGGCGGATCGGGGGGGATGGGGCAAGTGGGCGGGCGCGGCCGAGTTGTGTTAAGCTAGCTCAAGCCAGATGGAGCGCGTCATGAAGGAAGTGGGGGCCTTCGAGGCCAAGAACACGCTGTCCGCCCTGCTCGACCTCGTGGAGAAGGGCGAGGAGGTGCTGATCACGCGCCATGGCAAGCCTGTCGCACGACTGGTGCGGCCCGAGGGCGCGCCTGACCGCACAAAGGCGCTCGCCGCGGTCGAGCGGATCATCGAGGCGCGCAAGGGCGTCACGCTTGGCGGCCTCAAGATCAAGGACCTGATCGAGGAAGGTCGCCGTTGACCTTCGTGCTCGACGGTTCCACCGCCCTGGCCTGGTGCTTCGAGGACGAAGGGACGGACGAGGTCACGGCCGTGATGCGTCGCGCCGCTGCCGAGGGCGCTCTCGTTCCGTCGATCTGGCGTCTCGAAGTCGCCAACGGGCTCATGGTCGGCATGCGGCGGGGAAGGATGAGCGAGGCTACGCGTGGCGTGATGCTCAATGCGTTTGCGGCGATGGACATCGCCGTCGACCCCGAAACCACCGACCGCGCCTGGAGCAGCATTCTCGGGATTGCAGAGCGCCACCGCCTCACGCTCTACGACGCCAGCTACCTCGAGCTTGCCTTCCGGCGAGCGGTGCCGCTTGCCACCCTCGACGCGGCGATGGCCAGGGCAGCGTCGGCCCTTGGCGTTCCGCTGATCCTGCCCCGCACCGCTTCCGCTTGACGCCGCCCCCGCGCGCCGTCACTCCCACGCCATGACCGACACGCTCACCAACGTGCCCCCCCACGCCGCCGAGGCGCTGGCGCGGCGGACCTTCGCCATCATCGCCCACCCCGATGCGGGGAAAACCACGCTCACCGAGCGGCTGCTGCTCGCCGGCGGCGCCATCCGGCTCGCGGGCGAGGTGAAGGCCCGCGGCGAACGCCGCCGCGCGCGGTCGGACTGGATGGAGATCGAGCAGAAGCGCGGCATCTCCGTCACCTCCTCGGTCATGACCTTCGAGCGCGAGGGCATCACCTTCAACCTGCTCGACACGCCCGGCCACCAGGACTTCTCCGAGGACACCTACCGCACGCTGACGGCCGTCGATTCCGCCGTGATGGTGATCGACGCCGCCAAGGGCATCGAGACGCAGACGCGCAAGCTGTTCGAGGTGTGCCGGCTGCGCGACATCCCGATCATCACCTTCATCAACAAGATCGACCGCGAGGGGCGCGACCCCTTCGCGCTGATGGACGAGATCGCCTCGACGCTCGCACTCGACACCGCGCCGATGACCTGGCCGGTCGGCATGGGGCAGCAGTTCCGCGGCGTCTGGGACATCCGCAACAATCGCCTGCTGCTGCCCGGCGCCGACGGCACGGCGGGCTATGCGCGGGCGATCGCTGCCTCCGGCGTCAATGACCCTGCCGTCACCGCCAGCCTGCGCGAGGACGTGCTGGCCGAACTCGCCGAACAGATGGACCTCGTCGCCGCCGCCTGCCCCGCGCCCGATCTCGCGGCCTATCGCGAGGGGCACCTGACGCCCGTCTATTTCGGATCGGCCTTGCGCGATTTCGGCGTGCCGGAGCTTCTCGCGGGCCTCACCGCCCTCGCGCCCCCGCCGCGCGCCCAGCCGGCGGAGCCGCATGCGGTGGCGCCCGAGGAGCCCGAGGCGACGGGGTTCGTGTTCAAGGTGCAGGCGAACATGGACCCGAACCACCGTGACCGCATCGCCTTCCTGCGCCTCTGCTCCGGCCGGTTCCGCCGCGGCATGCGGCTGTCGATCACGCGCACGGGCAAGTCGCTCGCGGTGCAGAACCCGATGTTCTTCTTCGCGCAGAACCGCGAGCTGGCCGAGGAGGCGTTCCCGGGCGACATCATCGGCATCCCGAACCACGGCACGCTGAGGGTGGGCGACACGCTGACCGAGGGCGCGCAGATCCGCTTCACCGGGCTGCCCGATTTCGCGCCCGAGATCCTTCGCCGCGTCGTTCTCGCTGACCCGATGCGGGCGAAGCAGATGCGGAAAGGGCTGGAGGACCTGGCCGAGGAGGGCGTGGTGCAGGTGCTGCGCCCCAAGCTCGGCTCCGACTGGTTCGTCGGCGTGGTGGGCGAGCTTCAGCTCGACGTGCTGAAAAGCCGGATGCAGGCCGAGTATGGCGTGGCCGTGCTGCTCGAGCCCGGCATGGCCGAGGTGGCGCGCTGGGTGTCGGGCGAGAAGGGCGAGCTCGCGAAATTCGTCGAGCGTCACAAGGCCGCGGTGGCCGAGGACCGTGACGGCGCGCCGGTGTTCCTCGCGCCGTCCCGCTGGCAGCTGAACCGTGCGATGGAGGATTGGCCGGCCCTCGCCTTCGCCGCGACGCGAGAGCGGCATTGAGCGGCGCGGGCATCCCGTTCGACTACGGGGACGCCGTGGAGGTCGATGCCGCCGCGCCTGCCGCTCAGCTGCCGGGCAGTGTCGGCGAGATCGTTGGCATCATCGAGGCGGACAGAACCGGCGAGTTCCTCGCGGCGTTTCCGCATGGGCGGGTCTGCGAGGTCGAGATCGGCGATGGGTCTACGTTCATCGTCGAGGAACGGTACCTTCGCCATTGCACCGCAGGCAGCGAGCCGGGACAGCCCTAGGCAAGACCAAGGCGCCTGCCGCGTATGGGCGCTAAGCCGGCTCCGCCGCAGCCCGCCCCTCGGCGTCGACCGCGTCGCGTTCGCGCCGCTCGTAGTGGCGGTAGTACTTGTCGGTCACGAGGTCGGTCTTCACCACGATGCACACATCCGTCGTGTTGAACTGCGCATCGATCACCGCGCCGTCGCCGACGAAGCCGCCGAGGCGGAGATAGCCCTTGATCAGCGGCGGCAGCTCGCCCAGCGCCGCGCGCGCGTTGATCGCCTCCGGCGCCATCCTGTTCATCGGCACATGCAGCCCCGGCAGCGCGCGCGGGCGCAGCGCGGGCGGTGCAAGGTGGTTGTGCCAGAGATAGGAGAGGGGGGCCGCCAGCGCGTCGGGGTCGGTTCCCGGCAGCGAGGCGCAGCCGAACATCAGGTCGATCCGGTGCTTGAACACGTAGGCAGCGATGCCGCGCCAGAGCAGCTGCAGCGTGCCGCGCGTGCGATAGGCCGCATCGACGCAGGACCGACCGAGCTCCAGCACCTGGCCGTCGAAGCCGAGCAGCGGGGCGATGTCGTACTCCGCCGCCGAGTAGAAGCGGCCGACACGTGCCGCCGCCGCGCGCCGCATCAGGCGATAGGTGCCGACGATGGTCTCCGGCCCCTGGCCGCGGGCATGGTCGAGCACCAGCAGATGATCGGCCGCCTCGTCGAAGGTGTCGAAATCCCGTCGCGTGGCCGCCATCGCCGGCGTCGGATGAGCGCCCATCTCGTCGTAGAACACGCGGTAGCGCAGCGCCTGGGCGGCATCACGCTCCCAGCCGGCCTCGGCCAGGCGCACGCCGAGCGTCTGCGCGCGGATCTCGCCGAAGCCCGGGTCGTCGGCGCGCATCGGGGGCTGGTCGCTCATCGGCGGCGTCACGTCCCTTGTCATCGTGTGGTCCGCCGGCGGCAGCCGGTGTGTCAGCCCGCACCGCGCGGTGCCGGGCCGCGGCGGGCGCGGGCG
>NZ_JALHPR010000061.1 GCF_022842375.1 Elioraea sp.
GCGCCGCCGCCGCCCGGCACCCCCGTGCCCGAGCCCGCCTCGCTCGCGCTGCTCGGCGCCGGCCTGTTCGGGCTTGCCGCCGTGCGCAGGCGCCGGCGCGCGACGCTCGCCTGATCAGATACGCCTGATCACCCCCGCCTGATCACCCCCGCCTGATCGCCGATCAGGCGGGGCTCCGCCCCGCGCATCCGGCAGTGGCGCGAACGGGCAGGACGCGCGATACCGGGGCGATGCTCCGCTGGGCAGAGACGCTGATCCCCCCGACCGTCCCGCCGGAGGCGCCACCGCCCTCCGGGGCTGGGCTGATCGCGTTCTACTGGCATTTCGTGCGCCAAGCGCGCGGACCCTTCGCGGCACTGTTCGCGGCGGCCTTCACGGTCGCGCTGCTCGACACGCTGATCCCGCTCTTCATGGGCCGCGTCGTCACCCTGCTCGCGCGCCACGACACGGCGACACTGTTCGCCGCCGTGTGGCCGGAGCTTCTCGGCATGGCGGCGGTGCTGATGCTGCTGCGGCCGGCAGCGCTCGTGACGCAGGGGCTGCTCGCCAACCAGGTGATCGCGGCGAACCTCACCAACCGCATCCGCTGGCAGAGCCACTGGCACGTGGTGCGGCAGGGGTGGAGCTTCTTCCAGAACGATTTCGCCGGCCGCATCGCGACGCGCGTGATGCAGACGGGGCCGAGCCTGCGGGAAAGCGTCGTCGCCTCGCTCCAGGCCGTCTGGTACCTGATCGTGTACGGGGCCGTATCGATCATCGCGCTGCTCGCCCTCGCGCCGATGCTCGTCGCCCCCATCCTCGTCTGGTTCGTTGCCTACATCCTGCTGTTGCGCGCCTTCGTGCCCAGGCTCAGGGATCGTGCGAAGGCAACGTCGGAGGCACGCTCCGCGCTCACGGGGCGGATCGTCGATACCTACGCCAACATCCTCACCGTGAAGCTGTTCGCCCGCGCGCGCGACCAGGACGGGTTCGTGCGCGACGGGATCGACCGCCACACCGGCATCTTCCACCGCCAGCTTCGCCTGATCACCCTGTTCGGCCTCTGCCTCTCGCTGCTCTCGGCCAGCATGGTGACGGCAACGGCCGCGCTCTCGATCTGGCTCTGGACCAAGGGCGGGGTGGAACCCGGCATGGTCGCCGCCGTTCTGCCGCTCACCTGGCAGCTGCTGCGCACGGCAGGCTGGGTGGCCGACAGCGTGACGAGCATCTTCGAGAACGTGGGCACGGTGCAGGAGGGGATGGAGACGATCGCCAAGCCCTTGCGCGACGCCGATCGCGAGGATGCAACGCCGCTCGTCGTGACCGAGGGCGGGATCCGTTACGAGCATGTCTCGTTCGGCTACGGGGCCGCGCGCGGCGTGATCCGTGACCTCGTGCTCGACATCCGGCCGGGCGAGCGCATCGCACTGGTCGGCCATTCGGGTGCGGGCAAGTCGACGCTGATCAACCTGCTGCTCGGCTTCTTCCAGCCCGAGGCAGGGCGCATCGTGATCGACGGGCAGGACATCGCGGGCGTGACGCAGGAGAGCCTGCGCCAGCAGGTCGCTGTCGTGACGCAGGATACATCGCTGCTGCATCGCTCGATCCGCGACAACATCCGCTTCGGCCGCCCCGATGCCACCGAGGAGGAGGTGATCGAAGCGGCCAGGCAGGCGGCGGCGCATGACTTCATCCTGAACCTGTCCGACTGGGAAGGGCGCACGGGCTACGATTCGCGGGTGGGCGAGCGTGGCGTGAAGCTCTCCGGCGGGCAGCGGCAGAGGGTGGCGATCGCGCGCGTGATCCTGAAGGGCGCGCCGATCCTGGTGCTCGACGAAGCGACGAGCGCTCTCGACAGCGAGAGCGAGGCGGTGATCCAGGAACAGCTCGAGACGCTGATGGCAGGCCGCACCGTGATCGCCGTCGCGCATCGGCTTTCCACCATCGCGCGGATGGACAGGCTCGTGGTGATGGAGGAGGGGCGCATCGTCGAGCAGGGCAGTCACGCAGCGCTGCTGGCCGCCGACGGCGCCTATGCCCGGATGTGGAACCGCCAGTCGGGCGGATTCATCGACGACCCGGCCCAGGCCGGGCGGCTGGGGTATCCCGCTGGCTGACCTTGCCGGCACCGTCTCGGCGGGCTAATCGCCACGTGGCCCCACGCGGGGCCCCCAAGGAGAGCACCATGCCGCATACCGCCATCGCCGACATCGTTGCCCGCGAGATCCTCGACAGCCGCGGCAACCCGACCGTTGAGGTCGACGTGGTGCTCGATGGCGGGGCGATGGGCCGTGCCGCCGTTCCCTCCGGCGCCTCGACCGGCGCGCATGAGGCGATCGAGCTGCGTGACGGCGACAAGGCGCGCTACGGCGGCAAGGGTGTCAGGAAGGCGATCGATGCGGTCGAGGGCGAGATCTTTGACACGCTCTCGGGCCTCGATGCGTCCGAACAGCTCAAGATCGACAACCTGATGATCGATCTCGATGGCACGCCGAACAAGGCGCGGCTGGGGGCGAACGCGATTCTCGGCGTGAGCCTGGCGGTGGCCAAGGCAGCGGCGGCGGCGCATGAGGTGCCGCTCTGGCGCTGGGTCGGCGGAAGCCTCGCCCGCACCCTGCCCGTGCCGATGATGAACGTGATCAACGGCGGCGCGCATGCCGACAACCCGATCGACATCCAGGAATTCATGATCATGCCGGTGGGTGCCGGCACGGGTGCCGAGGCGGTCAGGATCGGGGCCGAGGTATTCCAGGCGCTGAAGAAGACGCTGGCCGACCAGGGGCATGCAACGAACGTGGGCGACGAGGGCGGCTTCGCGCCGAACCTCGCCTCGGCCGACGAGGCGCTGGGCGCGATCGCCAAAGCCGTGGAGCGGGCAGGCTACCGGCTCGGCGAGGACGTGCTGTTCGCGCTCGACTGCGCCGCGACCGAGTTCTTCAAGGGCGGCGTCTACGACATGGCAGGCGAGGGGAAGAAGCTCGATCCGGCGGGGATGGTCGACTATCTCGCCGGCCTCTGCGGCAAGTGGCCGATCGTCTCGATCGAGGACGGGTGCTCGGAGGATGACTGGGCCGGCTGGAAGCTGCTCACCGACCGCCTCGGCAAGACGGTGCAGCTGGTGGGTGACGATCTGTTCGTGACCAATACGGCGCGGCTTGCCGATGGCATCCAGAAGGGCGTGGCGAATGCCATCCTGATCAAGGTGAACCAGATCGGCACGCTGACCGAGACGCTGGAAGCGGTGGAGATGGCGCACCGCGCGGGCTACCGCTGCGTGATGAGCCATCGCTCGGGCGAGACCGAGGACAGCACGATCGCCGACCTCGCGGTGGCGACCAATTGCGGGCAGATCAAGACGGGTTCGCTGAGCCGGTCGGATCGCACGGCGAAGTACAACCAGCTCATCCGCATCGAGTCAGCGCTTGGCCCCTCCGCGCGCTACGGCGGGCGTGCTGCCGTGATTCGCGGCTGAGAGGGTTTCCCCTCTCCCACGGCGTGGGAGAGGGAGGGGCCCAGCCGCAAGGCTGGGAGGGTGAGGGGCTTTCTGCAACGCCACGCGTGCGAAGCCCTCACCCACCCTCGCTGCGCGAGGGTTCCCCCTCTCCCGTGCAACGGGAGAGGGAAAGTGGCGCCAACGCGACCGTCGTGCGACCTTCGCACTTGCGGCGACGCGGGCTTGCGTGGTGGTCTCCGCGTCATGGGGATGTCACCTGAACTGAAGCGGCGCGCTGGCACCGCCGCGGGAGCCGTTCTCGGCGCGGCGGTGATCGGCTTCTTTGTCTGGCACACGCTGCAAGGCAGCCGCGGGCTGATCGCGCTCGGCGCGATCAAGGAGCAGCTTGCCATCGCCGAAACCGAGCTTGCGCGGCTCGAGGCCGAGCGTGCGCGCCTCGAGGCGCGCGTCGATGGCCTCCGCCCCGAGCACCTTGACGCCGATGCGCTGGATGAGCGGGCGCGAGCGATGCTGAACCTCTCCGGCCGCGACGACATGGTCATCCTCTACGGCCCCGGCGGCCGGCTCTACTGAAACGCCCCGGTCGGCAACGCCCGTGCGCTGCATGTACGCGCGGCGCAATTTCGTGTCCCGTTCGTGCCATGACTTCGCAATCCCCGCCGCGATCCTGGGCGCCGACGCAAGCTGGATCAGGGGCTTGACCACTTTTCGGTTAATTTACGCTATTGCATTGCAACATAAGCGTTTTCCCCTCTCGCCGTGCTTGCGCAAGGGGTTTGCCGACGTTACCTGACGGGAAGCGGCTGCCTTTGCGGTGGCCGGTCAGGGCAGGCATCCGGGGAAGACCATGGCAGGCACGGCGGAAGCGGGCGCGGCGCGGCGGAAGGGCAAGGCCGAGAAGGCCCCCTCCATGACACGCGACGAGCTCATCAAGGCCTATCGCGACATGCTGCTGATCCGCCGCTTCGAGGAGAAGGCGGGGCAGCTCTACGGCATGGGGCTGATCGGCGGGTTCTGCCACCTCTATATCGGCCAGGAGGCCGTCGTGGTGGGCATGCAGAGCGTGCTCGGCCAGGGCGACCAGGTGATCACCTCCTACCGCGACCATGGCCACATGCTCGCCACCGGCATGGAAGCCCGCGGCGTGATGGCCGAGCTCACCGGCCGGGCCGGCGGCTATTCCAAGGGCAAGGGCGGCTCGATGCACATGTTCAGCATCGAGAAGGGGTTCTTCGGCGGCCACGGCATCGTCGGGGCGCAGGTGAGCCTCGGCGCCGGCCTCGCCTTCGCCAACTGGTACCGCGGCAATGACCGCGTGAGCCTGACCTATTTCGGCGAGGGCGCCTCGAACCAGGGCCAGGTGTTCGAGACGTTCAACATGGCCGCGCTGCTGAAGCTGCCCGTCGTGTTCATCATCGAGAACAACCGCTACGCCATGGGAACGAGCCAGGAGCGCAACACCGTCACCGGCGATCTTACCAAGCGCGGCGCGCCCTGGGGCATTCCGGGCATGCAGGTCAATGGCATGGACGTCATGGCGGTGAAGGACGCGGCCGAGATCGCCGTCGGCCATTGCCGCGCCGGCAAGGGGCCGTATTTGCTCGAGATGAAGACCTACCGCTACCGCGGCCATTCCATGTCCGACCCCGCGAAGTACCGCACGCGCGAGGAGGTGCAGGAGATGCGCCAGAGCCATGACCCGATCGAAGGGGCGCGCGCCTCTCTCGCCGAGCTCTACGGGGTGGACGAGGCGGCGCTTCGCCCGATCGAGGACGAGGTGAAGGCGATCGTGCAGGAGGCGGCGGATTTCTCGCAGTCCTCGCCGGAGCCCGATCCGTCCGAGCTCTGGACCGACGTGCTCACCGACGCCTGACGCCTTCGCGCCGCAAAGTTCGCCGAAAAGTTCTGGGACGAGAACGACCATGACCGACATCCTGATGCCCGCGCTGAGCCCGACGATGACCGAGGGCAAGCTCGCGAAATGGCTGAAGAAGGAAGGCGACGAGGTGAAGGCCGGCGACGTGATCGCCGAGATCGAGACCGACAAGGCGACGATGGAGGTCGAGGCCGTCGACGAGGGTGTGCTCTCGAAGATCGTCGTCGCCGAGGGCACCGAGGGCGTGCAGGTGAACAGCGTCATCGCCGTGCTGGGTGGTGACGGGGCGGCCGCTGCGCCCGCGCCGAATGCCGAGGCCCCACCCTCTGCGCCGCCGCCATCAGCGCCGCCCGCGGTGGCGCCAGCGTCGGTTCCGGCCGCACCCGCCGCAGCACCCGTCGCGGCTGAGGAGAAGGATTGGGGCCCGACCGCGACCATGACGGTGCGCGAGGCGCTGCGCGAGGCGATGGCACTCGAGATGCGGCGCGACAAGGACGTGCTGTTGATGGGCGAGGAGGTCGGCCAGTACCAGGGCGCCTACAAGATCAGCCAGGGCCTGCTCGACGAGTTCGGGCCCAAGCGCGTGCTCGACACGCCCATCACCGAGCATGGCTTCACCGGCATCGCGGTCGGTGCCGCCATGGCGGGCCTCAAGCCGATCGTCGAGTTCATGACGTTCAACTTCTCGATGCAGGCGATCGACCAGATCATCAACTCGGCCGCCAAGACGCTCTACATGTCCGGCGGCCAGGTGAAGTGCCCGATCACGTTCCGCGGCCCCAACGGTGCGGCCTCGCGCGTCGCCGCACAGCACAGCCAGTGCTATGCCTCCTGGTACGCGCACTGCCCCGGGCTCAAGGTGCTTGCCCCCTGGTCGGCGGCGGATGCGAAGGGGCTTCTCCGCGCAGCGATCCGTGACCCGAACCCCGTCATCTTCCTCGAGAACGAGGTGGTGTACGGGCAGAGCTTCGAGTGCCCGACGTCTGAGGATTTCGTCCTGCCGATCGGAAAGGCGAAGGTCGAGCGGCCGGGGTCGGACGTGACCATCGTCGCCTTCTCCATCTGCGTCGGCTACGCGATGCAGGCGGCCGAAGCGCTCGCCGCCCAAGGCATAAGCGCGGAGGTGATCAACCTCCGCACCATCCGCCCGCTCGACATCGAGACGATCGCGGCTTCGGTGCGGAAAACGAACCGGCTCGTCTCCGTCGAGGAGGGCTGGCCCTATGCCGGCATCGGTTCCGAGATCGCGGCGGTGCTGATGGAACACTGCTTCGATTGGCTGGATGCGCCCATGGCGCGCGTGCACGGCACCGATGTCCCGATGCCCTATGCCGCGAACCTCGAGAAGCTGGCGCTGCCCACCGTCGCGCAGGTGGTGGAAGCCGCCAAGCGCGTGACGTATCGCTGAGCCTGGGCAGGGGAGGGACCGTCCGATGACCAATATCCTGATGCCGGCGCTGAGCCCGACGATGACCGAGGGCAAGCTCGCGAAATGGCTCAAGAAGGAAGGCGACACCATCAAGGCCGGTGACGTGATCGCCGAGATCGAGACGGACAAGGCGACGATGGAGGTCGAGGCAGTCGACGAGGGGGTCCTTTCGAAGATCATGGTGGCAGAGGGAACCGAAGGTGTTGCGGTGAACAGCGTCATCGCCGTTCTTGGTGGCGATGGTGCCGCCGCGGCACCTGCGCCGGCGCCGAAGCCCGTTGCCGCAGCGCCAGCGGCACCGCCGAGCCCCGGCAGCACGCAGGGCTTCAATCCGCAGCCCGATCCGCCGAAGGCGAACGGCCATGCTGGCGGTGACCGCGTATTCGCCTCGCCGCTAGCTCGCCGCATGGCGCAGCAGGCGGGCATCGACCTTGCCTCACTGACGGGCTCCGGCCCCGGTGGGCGGATCGTAAAGGCGGATATCGACGCCGCCCGCGCCGGCGGTGCGAAGGCAGCACCCGCCGCCGCCGCAGCGCCCGCGCCTGCCGCAGCCCCGGCTG
>NZ_JALHPR010000062.1 GCF_022842375.1 Elioraea sp.
AGGGGTGACTTGCGCATGATGGAGCAGGTAGGCGCTCGCACCTTGTGCGGGCCGACGTGGGGGCCATCAGGCTAATCGCCGAAAACATGCAGGATGTCAGTGTGCTTTGGCGTCCCGTACGGGATTCGAACCCGTGCTGCCAACGTGAAAGGCTGGTGTCCTAGGCCTCTAGACGAACGGGACGTCGCACAGTTTGGGTAGCCCGACAGGGGAGGGGATGCAAGCCCGGCTCAGGCATAAATGGCATCATTGACCTGGAGCGATACGGCATCGCCACCACGGAAGTCGTCGCGTCGGAGACGACCCGAAAGCGTCACCGAATGCCCGCGTGCCTGGACAAGGCCCTCCGCAAGCGGACCATCGTCCGCACGGAATAGGACCGCCCGCAACCGTGTTCCACTTTCGCCAGTCACCGTCAGGCCCAGCGTCGCGCCATCGCGCCCCATTCGAGAAACATGCGACAGAAGGCCGGATACCGCAAAGCGCGGCTCCTCATTGTCAGTCCCGAATGGCCCAAGCCTCGCGACCATGTCGGCCAGTATGGCGTCGGCCCCCTCCGGTGTGAGCGTGGCGGCGATCGCAAGTGGTGGGGGGCCAGCCACGGCGGCTGTGTCGCAGGCGCCGCAGACCAACGTGTGGAACGCGGCGAGCTGTTCCGGGTCGAGCGTCACGCCCGCCGCCAGCGCGTGGCCCCCGCCCTTTCGTGCGACACCCGCCGAGACCGCCTGCTGCACCGCGTGGCCGAGATGAACGCCCGGCACCGAGCGACCGGAGCCTTTCGCCGCCTCACTCCCGATGGCGAACACGAAAGCGGGGCGGTGCAGCCGCTCGCGAAGCCGTCCCGCCACGATGCCGACCACCCCTTCGTGCCAGCGCGGTGACGCGACAACGATGACCGGCAGGCCTGATGCCGCCTGAGCCTCCGCCGCCTCGAGCGCCTCGGCGAGGACGGCACGCTCGATCGTCTGGCGGTCACGGTTCAGCTCATCAAGCCTGCCCGCAAGTGCCTCGGCGGTTGCTGCATCTTCCGCGAGAAGCAGTCGCACCCCGAGGTCAGCATCGGCCAGCCTGCCGGCGGCGTTCAGGCGCGGGCCGAGGGCAAAGCCGAGCGCCTGGGCATCGACGCCCCGCTTGAGGCCGGCGACCGCCGAGAGCGCGGAGAAGCCAGGGCGAGGCGCCTGCGCGATGCGCGCGAGGCCGCGGTCGACGAAGGCGCGGTTGATCCCGCGCATCGGAACGACGTCGCACACCGTTGCGATCGCGACGAGGTCGAGGGTGCCGAGCAGATCGGGCTCCGGTCGGCCGTTGAACCAGCCAACGGCCCGCAGGTGTCGCATCAGCGCGACAAGCACGAGGAACGCGACCCCGGCGGCGCAGAGATGACCCAGGTCGCTGGTGTCGTCGTCGCGGTTCGGGTTGACCACCGCGCGGGCAGGGGGGAGCGCGCCCGTGAGCGCATGGTGGTCGATCACCACCACCTCGGCCACGCCTGAAATCCCAGCGATCGGCGCGTGTCCGGAACTGCCGCAGTCGACGCAGATGATCAGCCTGGCACCGCCATCGACCAGACGGCGGAAGGCGTCGATGTTGGGGCCGTAGCCGTCGATCACCCTGTCGGGCACGGCGTGCAGGACGGTTGCACCAAGCTCGCGGAGAACACCGACAAGGAGGGCGGTGCTGGCGGTGCCGTCCACGTCATAGTCGCCGAACACCGCGATCGTCTCGGCAGCGATCACAGAGTGTGCGATCCGCTGTGCCGCAAGCCCCGCATCCGCCAGGACCGAGGGATCGGGCAACAGGTCACGAAGCCTGGGGTTGAGGTATGAAGCAGCATCCTCTGCCGCAATACCGCGTGAGATCAGCAAACGCGCGATCTGCTCGGGCACGCGTGCGACCTGGGCGAAGCGCGTCGCGGCATCCTGATCGACGGCGGCAAAAATCCAGCGCCGGCCGCTCAGGGAGAGCGGGCCGGCGCCGTCCATCGTGCGTTCGCGGGGCCGATGGTCGTCAGGCGCCAAGGCTCAGGCGCCGATCCAGGACTTCCGTGTGAAGTTGTGGTTCGCCTCGATGTAGCGAACCGTGCCCGACTTTGATCGCATCACCAGGCTGTGCGTGCTCGCCCCGCCGCTCAGCCGCCGAACGCCGCGCAGCATCGCCCCGTTGGTCACGCCGGTGGCGGCGAACATCACGTCACCCTTCGCCATCTCGGTCGTGCTGTACTTGCGGGAGAGGTCGGTGATGCCCCATTTCGCGGCGCGGGCCTTTTCCTCCGCGTTGCGAAAGAGCAGCCGTCCCTGGATCTGCCCACCGATGCAGCGCAGCGCGGCCGCCGCAAGAACACCTTCCGGAGCGCCGCCCGAGCCCATGTACATGTCGATGCCGCTATCGGGCTGGGAGGTGGCAATGACCCCGGACACGTCGCCGTCGCTGATCAGCATGATGCGGGCACCAGCGCCGCGCACCTTGGCAATCAACTCGGCATGCCGGGGGCGGTCGAGAATGCAGACGACGAGGTCCGACACGTCGACGTTCTTTGCCTTGGCCAGCGCCGCAAGGTTCGCTTCCGGCGTGTTGTCGAGATCGACGATGCCATCCGGCAGGCCGCCGCCGACCGCGATCTTGTCCATGTAGACGTCGGGCGCGTTGAGGAAGTTGCCGGCCTCGGCGAGTGCCACGACGGCGAGCGCATTGTTGCCGCCCTTGGCGGTGATGGTCGTGCCTTCGAGCGGGTCGAGTGCGATGTCTGCCTTCATGCCGCCCATGCCGACCTTCTCGCCGATGTAGAGCATCGGCGCCTCGTCACGCTCGCCTTCGCCGATGACCACGGTGCCGTCGATCGCGACCGTATCGAAGGCGCGTCGCATGGCATCGACGGCTGCCTGGTCGGCTGCCTTCTCGTCGCCACGACCCATCAGCCGGCTTGCGGCGAGGGCTGCGGCCTCGGTCACGCGCACAAGCTCGAGGGCGAGGTTCCGGTCGATGTTTGCCGCATCCGGTGCATCGCCGCCTGCGGCGAATGTGCGGGCATCGCGGTCCTTGGTCGCCATCGGGTGGTTCTCCCTTCTCGGTATGGGGATTCTAGAGGGCTTCGATCCGCAGCATGGTCGGGGCTGCGATCACGGCATCGAGCGCGGCGATGCGCGAGAGCGCTGCCGCCATCGCCGCTTCCTGGCACACATGCGTCGTCAGCACCACGGGCACGGCTTCGCCTTCGCTCCTGCCGCGCTGCAGCATGCTTTCGAGGCTCACGGCGTGGTCGCGGAGGATGGCCGATACGTCGGCGATGACACCTGGGCGATCGACAACCATCAGACGCAGGTAGTATGCGCCGTGGCGCGCCGCGATCGGCACCGCCGGCTCCGCCGAGAGCAGGCCGCCGGCGACACCGAAGGGCGGCGTGATGCGGCCGCGGGCGATATCGATGATGTCGGCGACGATTGCCGATGCCGTGGGCCCAGCGCCGGCGCCGCGACCCTCCAGCATCACGCGGCCCACGAAGTCACCTTCGAAGGCGACGGCGTTGAACACCCCGTCGACATGCGCGATCGGTGACGCGACGGGCACCATCACCGGGTGCATGCGTGCCGATACGCCAGCATCCGTCCGCTCGGCGATCCCGATCAGCTTGATGCGGAAGCCGAGCTGGTCGGCGAACGCGATGTCGAGTGCCGAGACGCCACGAATCCCCTCGACATGCACGGACGCGAAATCGACTGGCCGCCCGAACGCGAGCGCTGCCAGGATCGCAAGCTTGTGGGCCGCATCGATCCCATCGATGTCGAAGGAAGGATCTGCTTCGGCGTAGCCAAGCTTCTGCGCCTCGGCGAGGACCTCGGCGAACTCGCGCCCCTCGGCGCGCATCGTGGTCAGGATGTAGTTGCAGGTGCCGTTCAGGATGCCGGCGACGCGCGTGATGTGGTTGGCGGCCAGGCCCTCGCGCAGCGCCTTGATGGCAGGGATACCGCCGGCAACCGCTGCCTCGAACATCAACGGCGCAGCCTTTGCCTCGGCCAGCCCGGCGAGGGCGGCGCCGTGGACGGCAAGCATGGCCTTGTTCGCCGTCACGACCGGCTTTCCAACGGCCAGCGCCGCCTCGACCGCGGCGCGGGCGACGCCGTCGGCGCCGCCGATTGCCTCGACGAGAACGTCGATGCCCGGGTCATTGGCAAGCGCCACCGGGTCGTCGAACCAGCGCAGTCCGCCAAGCGAGAGGCCGCGGTCGCGCGAGCGGTCGCGCGCGGCAACGGCTGTGACGGCAACCGGACGTCCCGCACGGGCCGCGATCAGCGCAGAATTGGCCTTCAGGAGGGTGAGCGTGCCGCCCCCGACCGTGCCAAGGCCGGCGATGCCGATCGAGAGAGGGTGCGGCATCAGGCAGCGTCCTCGACGCCGGGCGGCGCGCCACCCGGGTCGGCAAGCTCGGGCGCGTTGCTGCCCTGCAGGAACGTCCTGATCGCTCGGCAGGCCTGGCGGATGCGCTGGGTGTTCTCGACGAGGGCGATGCGCACATGGCCATCGCCATGCTCGCCGAAGCCGACGCCCGGGCTCACCGCCACCTGCGCCTTCTCGAGAAGCAGCTTCGAGAAGCCAAGCGATCCGAGCTCGCGGAACCGCTCCGGGATCGGCGCCCAGGCGAACATCGATGCTTCCGGGGCGGGAATATTCCATCCCGCTGCTGCCAACCCCTTCAGCAACACGTCACGCCGCTCACGATAGAGCTCCCGCATCTGGCCGACGCAGTCCTGGGGCCCATTCAGCGCGGCGACGGACGCGATCTGGATTGGCGCGAAGGCGCCGTAGTCGAGGTAGGATTTCACGCGTGACAACGCGGAGATCAGCTTCGGGTTGCCCGCGGCGAAGCCGATGCGCCAGCCTGCCATCGAATACGTCTTCGACATCGAGGTGAACTCGACCGTCACGTCCTTGGCCCCGGGAACGGCGAGAACCGAAGGGGGAGGGGCGTCGCCGAAGTAGATCTCGGCATAGGCGAGGTCGGAGATGATGAAGATGCCGTGCTTGCGCGCAAACGCGACGAGCGCGCGGTAGAAGTCGAGCGTGGTCGTCAGCGCGGTCGGATTGGACGGGAAGTTCACGATCAGCGCCGTCGGCTTCGGCACGGAGTGGATGACGGCGCGGTCGAGCGCGCGCAGCATCTCCTCGCCAGGCTCGTGCGGGATCGAGCGCACGGCCGCACCGGCGATCACGAACCCGAACTGGTGGATCGGGTAGGAGGGGTTCGGCACGAGGATGACATCGCCAGGGCTGGTGATCGCCTGGGCCAGGTTGGCGAGGCCTTCCTTCGAGCCGAGGGTGACGCAGATCTCGCTCTCAGGATCGAGGCCGACGTCGAAGCGCCGCTGGTAGTAGCTGGCCACGGCGCGGCGGAGGCCGGGGATGCCTCTCGAGACCGAGTACCGGTGCGTCCTCGGATCGGCGACGGCCTCCGTCAGCTTGGCGACCACATGGGCGGGCGCGCCGCTGTCGGGGTTGCCCATGCCAAGGTCGACGATGTCCTCGCCCCTGGCGCGCGCCTCCGCCTTCAGCCGGTTCACCTCGGCGAAGACGTAGGGGGGAAGGCGTCTGATCCGGTGGAAGTCTGATGGGGTATCGGCTGGCATGGACAATTCGCCTCTTTTGGGCAATCGGCCGGTTGCGCGGCGCGCTCCGGTAGCCCGGTCCGGCCTCGCTGTCGAGAGATGCTTGGGCCCTGGCAGCCAAGCGATGGCACCAGTCAGCGTGAGTATACCAGCCTCACCTCAGCGCCGCGACCGGCAGGGCCGGGGCGCGCCTCGCCGCCGAGTTCGATCGCGTCGGCAGCGACTCCTTCGGCCCGGAGGGCATCGGCCACCGCACGCGCGCGCGCGATCGGGAGGTCGAGCGCCCTGCCCGTGCCTTGTTCATCGGCAAACCCGGTGACGCGGAACGTCGCGCCGCGCCCTGACGCGGCGAGGCGGGTGAGCATGGCACGGTCAGGGGAGGCGATCGCGGTGGTCCCGGGAAGAAAGGCGAGGGCATAGCCGCTTGCCCCTGGCCCCAAGCGCTGGGGCTGCAGCGCGGTGCGGTCGACAATGACCGACGGCGCGACGGGGGCGGTGGGCGGGGGGCTTGGCCTCGCTGCCAGTTCAGCCTGCTGCGTGGACGCTGCCGGCGGCGCGGGGGCCGATGGGGGCGTCCGCTCGGGTGCGGCCGGCGCAAGCGGCGCGGCAAGCACGGGGGCGATGGGGAC
>NZ_JALHPR010000063.1 GCF_022842375.1 Elioraea sp.
AGAAGTAGGTCAGCGCTTTTTCACGGGGGACGACGTAATATGGCGGAGTGCCGCCCGTCAGCCCCCTGGTCCTCAATCTCGCCGTCGCGCTCGGCATCGGTCTGCTGATCGGCATCGATCGCGAACGCCGCAAGGGTACCGGGCCGGATCGCGCAGCAGCCGGCATCCGTACCTTCACCATCACTTCGCTCTGTGGTGCCATCGCCGTCATCGCCGGCGGCGACCTGCTGCTCGCGATCGTGACGGTGGGCGTTTTCGCGCTGGCGGCGCTGGCCTATTGGCGGGCCCAGGACCGCGACCCCGGCCTCACGACCGAGGCGGCACTGGTGGCGACGGCGCTGCTGGGCGGCCTCGCGATCCACGAGCCGGCGTTGGCGGCGGGGCTCGGCGTGATCGTGGCGGGCCTGCTGACGGCGCGCACCGCCATCCATCGCTTCGTGCGTTCGGTGCTGACGGAAGAAGAGGTCCGCGACGGGCTGATCTTCGCCGCCGCCACGCTCGTCGTCCTGCCGCTGCTGCCGGACAAGACGATCGGCCCTTATGGCGCGCTCAACCCGCGCACGATCTGGATCGTGGTCGTGCTGGTCATGGCTGTGAGCGCGCTGGGTTACATCGCCGTACGCATCGTCGGTGCCCGCTTCGGCCTGCCGCTGGCGGGCCTTGCCTCGGGGTTCGTGTCGAGCATCGCCACCATCGGCGCAATGGGCGCGCGCGCGGCTAGGAACGGCGAACTCCTGAGACCGGCAGTGGCCGGCGCGGTGCTCTCGACGGTCGCCACGATCGTGCAATTGACCGTCCTGCTCGCTGCCACCAGCACTACCACTCTGCTTGCGCTTGCAGCCCCTCTTGCCTGCGCCGGCGCGGCAGCAATTCTCTATGGCAGCGTCTTCACGGTGCTCGCGCTGCGGCACAAGGTGGAGCCGCAGGACGAGCCAGGTCACGCTTTCAGCCTGAGGTCGGCCCTCCTGTTTGCCGCCCTGTTGTCCGCCATCCTCCTCGCCTCGGCGGCCCTGCAGGACTGGGCCGGCAACGCGGGCGTGCTCGCGGTCGCCGGACTCGCCGGCCTCGCCGACACCCATTCCGCCGCGATTTCGGTGGCCGCGCTGGTCGCATCCGACCGACTCGGCGCCCAGGATGCAGTCGTCCCCATCCTGGCCGCGGTCACGACAAACACCCTCACCAAGGCGATCTTCGCTGTCACCGGCGGCGGCACTGCCTTCGCGGTGCGCGTCATTCCCGGACTGATCCTGGTAGTCGCCGCGGCCTGGGCGGGAGCGCGATTCCTTGGCTGAGCTGGTCCTTCTTCCCGGCTTCATGTGCGATCAGGATCTGTGGGCCGACATGGCCGCCGACCTCGAGGCTTTGGGCCCTCTGCACTACGGCAACGTCTACCAGGACGACACGCTGGAGGGCATGGCGCAGCGTGTCCTCGACGCTGGCCCCGAGCGATTTGTGCTGGTGGGCTTCTCGATGGGCGGCTTCGTGGCGCGTGTGCTCACCCTGATGGCGCCCGAGCGCGTGAGCGGCGTGGCCTTTGTCGCCTCCTCGGCGCGCGGCTATTCCGACGAGGAGACGGCGCGGCGCAAGGCGGGCTACCGGCCCGGCGACCGGCCACCGCGTGCCGCCGGTGCCGTCTCGACGGCGATGGGCCTGCACCCGGACCGCGAGAAGGATCCCGTCCTGCTCGAGCGCCTGCGGGGCATGCAGCGCCGCCTCGGCCCTGAGGTGCGCAGGCGGCAGGCCGCCCTGGTGCGGTGCGACGGCTATGCCGACCTGGAGCGAATTACGTGCCCCGCACTGGTGATCGCCTGCCGCCAGGATCGGCTGCGCAGCTTCGCCGAGACCGAACGCATGGCGAAGCACCTGCCGCACGCCCGCTTCGAGGTGATCGAGGACTGCGGCCACATGGCGCCGCTGGAACGGCCGCACGAGCTTAGCGGTCTGCTCGCAGGCTGGATCAGGCGCGAAGGGCTGTAGTCCGCCGCCGCACCCGCCGCGACAGCCAGATGGCGCTGCCGAACACGGCGGCGACGGCGAAGGCCACGGCGGAAGGCAGCCAGATGTCGACGAACGACACGATGCGGGCCCGGATCGGGTTGGCCGGATCGTAGATCACCGTCACGCGGTCGCCTTGGGCAAATGCTCTCTCGCTGCCGCCCCGACCGTGAAACTCGATCTCGCGGCCGCCCTCGCGCGTCGTGAAGCGCACGACGGGCGCAAAGGAGGCGCGCTCGACGGTGCGATCGATCTCCCGCCCGTCGGCCAGCCGCACGCTCTCGGACTCGGTGCGTCGGCTCTCACGGTTCTCGAGGACGACGCCTTCGGCCCGTACCCCGCCGGTGTACAGATCGGCGGCGCTCAACAGGACGAAGGCCCCGATCAGGCTGGCCCCCGCGGCGATGATCGCGAAGGCCGCTTCACCCACAACGGCGAGGTCGATGCCGCGGGAGAGCGCCCAGGCCACGGTGCCGAACAGCATCCAGAAGCTTCCGAAGACGGTGACGAAAATCGCCGAGAACCACAGGCGGTCGAAGGAATCGATGCGGAAATCGCGCGGGTCCTGCGGCATGTAAAGGATCGTGACCTTGTCGCCCACGGCGAAGTCGGGCGCACCTGATGCAAGATCCGTCACCTCCTGCGTCACACCGCCCGGCAATTCGAAGCGCACCACGGGCGCGTACATGTCGCCCTCGCGACGAATCTCGATCACCTCGCCGTCGGCGCGCTCGCCATGAAGGACATGACGCAGGCTGCCGAGACCCAGCGCCAGGCCGCCGGCCAGGATCAACCCGCCGATCCCGAGGACGAGCCAGGAAATCCAGCGCCAGTCGCGATCGGCGGCCACTGCAGCGACCTCAGGCAGGACGCTGGCGGAGCGCATCGACGATCGCCACGAGGCGGCTGCCCTGGGGTGTGGCGGGATCGAGCAGCTGTTCACGCGGCGTCGTCTCGGCCAGCCGGCTCAACTCCATCAGCGCACGAATGTGCTGGCGCCGCGTCAGCCGGTGCTGGGACGAGCGATGGCGAAAGAACAGCCGCACCAACTGGCCTTCGCCGACCAGCGCGCCGAGCTCGGTCGCGGTGCAGTAGATCAGGAAGCAGGTGAAGATCCAGATCTGCGCCGCCACGAAGCGATGCACGACGAAATGATCGGCGACTGCTTGAAGCGCCGGGCCGATGCCGTCGCCCTGCAGCGTATAGTGCACGACCTGCTCGAGCAGGCGCACGACCAGGACGACCAGGGTGTAGAAAATCGTCTTGTAGAGAATCGGCTGGATCAGCGGCGCGCCACGGAAGCGGTCGATGAGGCGGAACTTGTCCATCACCAGGATGGTCTTGCCCACGACCAGCGCCGCGCCGGTCGCCAGCAGGAGCCCCGAGAAATGAAACCAGTAGCCTTGGGTCAACAGATTGGTGGTGAAGACGATCAGGTTGAACGCGATCACGAAATAGAGCGTCGGCGGCAGAACGTGCCGCATTTCCTTCAGCCAGAAACGATAGACGCGGACGGCCAGCGGCGGCTTCATCGCAGTCACATCCGCCCGCCATCGACGACGAAATTCTGCGCCGTCACCAGACGGCTGTCGTCGGCCGCAAGCCACAGCGCCATGCGGGCGATATCGGGCGGATAGACCTTCTCCTTGAGACACTGAGCCATCATCAGGGCGGCTTCGGCTTCCGGCGTCAGCCACAGGTCGATCTGGCGCTGGGTCATGATCCATCCCGGCGTGATGGCATTGAGGCGGATGCCGTCGGGTCCGAGGTCGCGAGCGAGGCCGCGCGTCATGCCGATGACGGCCGCCTTGGCCGCCTGATAGACCGAGAGCTGCGGCGTCATGGTGTGGTAGCTGACCGAGCTGAAATTCACGATCGACCCGCCGCCCGCCTTCTTCATGCCGGGTGCCACGGCCTGGATGGCGAAGTACTGGTGCCGCAGATTGACGGCGATGCGCTCGTCCCAGAACGCCGGCGTCACGTCCGCGAGATCATGGCGGTCGTCGCGCGCGGCATTGTTGATCAGGACGGTGATGGGCCCGAACTTGGCGGCGACCGCATTGATTGCAGCCTGGTAGGCCGCGATGTCGCGTACGTCACACTTGGCGAACAGCGGCGGCGGAAAGCCGGCGGCGCCCAGCTTCTCGACCAGGACCTTCGCCGGTGGCTCGTCGATGTCGACGAAGCCCACCTTGGCGCCTTGCCCGGCGAAGTGCTCGACGATCGAGGCACCGATGCCCGAGCCGCCGCCAGAGACAAACACGACGCGGCCGGCGAGGCTGGGGTAGGAGGCGAATTTCGACATGGATCCTCACAACATGAACGGACGAAACGCGATCTCGCCTGCGAGGGTGGCGCCCGCGGGCAACAGCGCCTGGGCGACGGCACCGTTGGCATGGCTCACCGGCTCGACGCAGAAATGCAGACGGCCCTTTGGAACATAGATCACGAGATGGCGAAACGGCTCCGTCGCCTCGAGGGCGAGGCCGAGGCCGCGCCGGGGCCAGCGGATCGCGGCCCGGCCGTCCCAGCCATCGAAGCAGTTGTCGAGGACGACATCGTCCAGCGGGCGGGAGTCGGCAAAGCTCCATTCAGGCGGCACGGCAACGCGGTCAATCGGCAGGACATCGGCATCGGCCCGCCACACGCCCTCGACCCGGCACGCGAGTTCCGTGTCGCCATCGCGCGGGAAGAAGGGATGCAGGCCGAGGCCCGCCGGCACCGGGCGATCCTCGAGATTCTCGATCGTCATGCCGACAGCGAGCCCCTCCTCGCCCAAGTGGAATGCCTGCCGCGCATGGTAGCGGAACGGCCAGCCTTCCCGCCCGTCATGCTCGTAGACCAGCTCGGCGGAGCGGACATCGCGCCGCGCGACCTGCCACGGCCGGGCCCAACCGTCGCCATGCATCGGATGACGCTGGCCCGGCCAGTTGGGTTCCAGGACGAATTCCTCGCCATCCACGACGAGACGGCCGTTCGCGATGCGATTGGAAAATGGCACCAGCGGATAGCAGGCCATCGCCGCAGCGTCGGCCGGCCGCAGCAAATCGAAGGCAGTGCCCACGGCATCGAGGACGAAGCGGGTGATCGAGCCGCCGGCGGCGGGCGCCAGATCGACCGCGAGCCGCCCCGACCGCAACGACAAAACCGTCACCGAATGCCTCGTCCCTGTGTAGACTTCGACATTCCCAACAAACCGAGGAAGCGCCGACATGTCGACGAATATGCTGAAGAAGCGGCTGCAGGCGGGCAAGGCCTGCGTCAATGCCTGGCTCGCCATCCCCAGCGGCTTCTCCGCCGAGGTCATGGCGCAATGCGGCTGGGACAGCGTCACCGTCGA
>NZ_JALHPR010000064.1 GCF_022842375.1 Elioraea sp.
GCGAGCCGGCGGCCGCGCGGCGCGCGCGCTGGCGGCGCGCCGCGATCGACGTGCTGCAATTCGTGCTGTTCCTCGGGCTGATGCTCTGGCTGCTCGTCGAGGCGGCGGAGCGCATGGGCTACAACTGGCAGTGGCACCTGGTTCCCCGCTACGTGGTGCAGGTGTTCGACGGCGAGGTGTTCCTCGGCCCGCTGCTGCGGGGGCTTCTCGTCACGCTGGAGATGAGCGCCATCGCGCTGGTGCTGACGGTGGTGATCGGGCTGGGTGCGGCGCTGCTGCGGCTGTCGGGATCGGCGGCGGGGCGTTGGCTCGTCGTCGGATACGTCGAGGTGATCCGCAACACGCCGCTGCTGGTGCAACTCTATCTCGTGTACTTCATCCTGGCGCCGATCATCGGGCTCGATCGGTTCTGGGCCGGTGTGCTGTGCCTCGCGCTGTTCGAGGGCGCCTTCGCCGCCGAGATCTTCCGCGGCGGGATCCTGGCGGTGCGGAAGGGGCAGTGGGAGGCGGCGTGGACGCTCGGTCTGTCGCGGCGCGACGCCTATCGCCGCATCGTGCTGCCGCAGGCGCTGCGGGTGATCCTGCCGCCGCTTGCCGGACTCGGCGTGTCGCTGGTCAAGCATTCGGCGATCGTCAGCGTGATCGCGGTATTCGACCTAACCAACGAGGGACGGAACGTGATCAGCGACACATTCATGACCTTCGAGATCTGGCTGACCGTGGCGGCGCTCTATCTCGTTGTCACGGTATCGCTGTCGCTCGCCGTCGGGCTGCTCGAAAAGCGGCTCAAGGGCGCTATGGCCTGATGATCCGCAACCTGAAGGACCAACGACGATGACCGACACACCAGATCTCCGCCGCCGCATGATCGCCCCTGCCGCGGGCGGTCTCGCGGCGCTTGGCGCCTTCGCCTTCGGCAGCCCGGCCGCGGCGCAGGGCGCAGACGCGCGTGCGGCACTCGCCGCAACCTCGATGATCGAGGAGGTCAAGCGGCGCGGCACGCTCCGCGTCGGCATGTCCACCTTCGTCCCCTGGGCGTTCCGCAACCGCGCGGGCGAACTGATCGGCTACGAGATCGATGTCGCCAACCGCCTGGCACAGGACATGAGCGTGCGTGCGGAATTCGTGCCGACGGCGTGGGACGGCATCATCCCGGCGCTGCTCGCCGGCCGGTTCGATGCGATCATCGGCGGCATGAGCATCACGCCGGCGCGCAACCTCAACGCCAACTTCACCACGGCCTATTCCGCGACGGGCGTCGATATCGCGGCCAGCCGGCGCCTCGCGAACGGTATGACGACGCTTGAGTCCTGGAACCGGCCGAACGTGACCTTCGCAGGGCGGCGCGGTACCTCGGGCATCGCGGCGGCGCAGCGGCTGTTCCCGCGCGCGACGATCCGCCAGTTCGACGACGATGCGCAATCCATCCTGGAAGTCGTGAATGGCCGCGCGCATGGCATGATCGGCTCGGTGCCACGTCCGCTGTTCGCGACGCTCGACAACCCGGACGCGCTGTTCCGCCCGTTCGAAACGCCGATCGTCCGCCAGGCGGATGCCATGGCTGTGCGGAAGTCCGATCCCGACGCGTTGAACTTCCTCAACAACTGGATCCTGCTCCGCCAGCTCGATGGCTGGCTCGAGGAGCGGCAGGCCTACTGGTTCAGCGCGCGCGAGTGGCGCGACCAGGTGCCCGGCTGACATCGCGCGTGGACCTTCCGGGCGGGCCCTATGCACGCCGTCGCCACGTCGGACTGATCGACGCGGCGATCGTCATCGGGGTGCTGGGCGCGCTCGGCTTCCTCGCCTGGCGGGCGGGGGCTGCGCTCGACTACAGGTGGAACTTCGCGCCGGTCTGGGGCTTCATCGCGCGCTACGACGAGGAACGCGGCTGGGTCGCGAACCTTCTGCTGCAGGGGCTGCTGACGACAATCCGCGTGTCATTCTGGGCGGCGATCGTGGCGGCGATCGTCGGCGTGGTGATGGGTGTGGCGCGTACCTCGCGATCGCTGCTGCCACGGCTGATCTCGGGGTTCTACGTCGAGACGATCCGCAACATCCCGCCGCTCGTGTTCGTGTTCGTGTTCTACTTCTTCGTGACGAGCCAGATCCTGCCCGCGCTCGGCATCGAGGACTGGATACGGCGGCAGGACCCTGACACGCTCGCCTGGATCGAGGTGCTCTTCGGCCCGCCGCAGTTCGCTGCGGGCGTGCTGGCGGCGATCCTGTGCCTCGGCCTGTTCGAGGGCGCCTATGTTACGGAGATCGTGCGCGCGGGCATCCAGTCGCTGCCGGGCGGGCAGTGGGAGGCGGGCCAGGCGCTCGGCCTCTCGCGCACGGCAACGCTGCGGCACGTCATCCTGCCGCAGGCGGTCGCGCGCACCGTGCCGCCGCTCGCCGGCCAGGCAGTGTCGCTGGTGAAGGACAGTTCGATCATCTCGCTCGTCTCGATCCAGGACCTTGCCTTCCTCGGCAACGAGGTGGCGGCGACGACGAATCGCGTGTTCGAGACATGGCTTGTCGTCGCTGGGTTCTACTTCATCGTCTGCGCCGCGCTGTCCGCGGCCGCCGCCCGGCTCGAGCGGCGCTTCGCACGCCGCGGCTGACGCCCGACGAAAGGGCGATCCATGCCCGCGCCCGACGAGAACCCCGCCTGCATCTGGCTCGTACCCCTATGCCGAGAGCGGGGGCCACCTGCGCGCGCTGTACCACTGCGTGAAGGGGCCGGGCGGGCTGATCGACAACGTGATGAAGGCGCACAGCCTGCGCCCGCACACGATGGAAGGACACAGCGCGCTCTACAAAGCGGTGCTGCACCACACGGGCAACACGACGCCCGGGGCGCGGGCGATCTACCGGGCGCTGGCGTCGGCCACGCGGGAGGTCGCGTGCTCAGGTAAGGAACTCGCGCTGCTTCGCTACGTCCGCAAGCTGACGCTCGATCCGCAGGGCATGCAGGAGGAGGACATCCTGGCGCTGCTCGACGCCGGTGCCTCGGACGACGAGACCCTGGAGGCGAATCAGGTCTGCGCGTACTTCAACTACTCGAACCGGTCGCTGAACGGGCTCGGCGTCACCACCGCCGGCGACATCCTCGGCACCTCGCTTGTTGCACCGAAAAAAGGGTGCAACCGCACGCAAGGAAGCCGGGAAACGGGGGAAGGTTCTTCGACGGGCAGCGGGGCAGGAATCTCTGGCGGCTCAGGGGCGAGGACCGCAGGAGGTTCCATGCGTAGATTTTTGCCGAGGGGGCAAGAATCGTGCCGGCGGACGGAAAGCATTCGGTGCGCTGATGAGTCGGCAGAGAGTCCGCCAAGCGGAGGCGGTGTCCTGGCCCGATGTGGGCGCCGCATTGAAACTGGCGAAAAAGCTGGCGTTCCCGGCGGGATTCGAACCCACGGCCCCCAGATTAGGAATCTGGTGCTCTATCCAGCTGAGCTACGGGAACCCGCGCGGAAAATAGCAAGCCCTGCGCCGCGCCGCTACACCGGGCGGCGGGCGCGGAGTGCCGCGGCGAGGGTGCCCTCGTCCAGCACATCCAGCGCGCCGCCCATCGGAACGCCCTGTGCCAGGCGGGTGACCGCGATGCCGCTTGGGCGCAGGCGGTCAGTGAGGTAGTGGGCGGTCGCTGCGCCATCCACCGTGGCGGGCAGCGCCACGATCACCTCCTCGATCCCGCCGGCGGCGATGCGCGCGAGCAGGGGCTGGATCGAGAGTTCCTCCGGGCCGATGCCCCCCATTGGCGAGAGCACGCCGCCGAGCACGTGATAGAGGCCCCGATGCGCATGGGCGCGCTCCAGCGCCCAGAGATCGGCGACACCCTCCACCACGCAGACCAGGTGATGGTCGCGCTGCGGGTCGCGGCAGATGCCGCAGGGGGATTGCGCGTCCAGATTGCCGCAGGTCTGGCAGGGGCGGACCGCGGCGGCGGCGGCGGCGAGCGCCTCGGCGAGCGGCAGCATCGTCTCGTTCGGGCGGGTGAGCATGCGCAGCACGGCGCGGCGCGCGCTGCGCCGGCCGAGGCCCGGGAGCTTCGCGAGCAGCGCGACGAGGCGTTCGATCGGGTCGTTGGGAAGGTTGTGCATTTTGCGTGCCCTCAAACGCCGGGCATCGTGCCGGAGGCACGCCTGCGGCGTGACGCCTCCGGCGGCTTGGCTTGCGCGCCTACGCACTGGCGCGCCCGGCACGGCGGGCAATCTGTGCGCGGGGCCGCGTTGCGGCCCTTTGCTCCCATCCTAGAAGGGAAGCTTGAGGCCGCCGAGGCCGCCGGGGATGTTCATGCCGGCGGTGGCCTTCTGCATCTCCTCGGCCATCATCGCCTCGACCTTCTGCTTCGCATCGGCGTGCGCCGCGACCAGCAGATCCTCCAGCACTTCCTTCTCATCGGCGGCCATCAGCGAGGGGTCGATCGTCACGCGGCGCAGGTCGCCCTTGCCCGACAGCTTCACCTTCACCATGCCGGCGCCGGAGGCGCCCTCGACCTCCATCGCTTCAAGCTTCGCCTGCATCTCCTGCATGCGCGTCTGCATCTGCTGCGCCTGCTTGAGCATGTTGCCGAGATTCTTCATGGGTGCCCTCAGTCCTCTTGCGGAAGGTCGTCATCGAGGCCGACCGGCTCGGCGTCGAGCGGCGCGAAATCGCGCCCATCATCCGGCAGCAACTCGGTCGGCGGCGGCAAGCCATAGGCATCGAGCGCGGCATCGCGCACGCCCTCGATCTGCGCGCCGGGGAAGGCGGCCAGCACGGCCTGCACCAGCGGATGGCTGCGCGCCAGGGTCAGGCGGTCCTGCTCGGCCGAGCGGCCCTGCTCGGCCAGTGTCGGCTCGCCGCCGGCATTGACCAGGCTGATCGTCCAGCGCGCGCCGGTCTCCTGCTGGAGCAGCGCGACGAGCTGCTGGGCGAGGTCGCGCGGCGCATCGCCGCGCGGGCGCAGCTCGATCCGGCCGGGGGCGACATGCACCGGGTGCGCCATGTGCAGAAGCTGCGCATGCAGCAGCGGCTGCCGCCCGGAGGCGAGCGCCACGACCTCGCGCCAGGTGGTCGGCTGCGGCAGCGC
>NZ_JALHPR010000065.1 GCF_022842375.1 Elioraea sp.
GCCCTGCCGGTCCCGCACGGCATGGCCGCCGAGCCGCTTGCAAAGGACCTGTTCGGGGCGGAGAAACTGCCGGCCGTGGCCAAGCCGCGCTCCTACGGCTTCTATTCGAAGGGCTGTTTCTCGGGCGGTGTCGCCATCGCCACGGACGGCCCGACCTGGCAGGCGATGCGCCTCTCGCGAAACCGACGCTGGGGCCACCCGACGATGGTGAGGCTCGTCGAAAAGCTGTCGCGCGACGCGGTCAAGGGGGGTTGGCCAGGCCTGTTGCTGGGTGACATTTCCCAGCCGAGGGGCGGGCCGATGCTGACCGGCCATGCCTCGCACCAGATCGGCCTCGACGCCGACATCTGGTTCACGCCCATGCCCGACCGCAGGCTGACACCGCAGGAGCGCGAGACCATGGCCGCGACCTCCATGATCAGGAAGGGCGGCCTCTATGTCGACGACCGGCTGTGGACGCCTGCGCACGAAAAGCTCCTGAAGCGCGCGGCGAGCTATGGCGAGGTCGAGCGCATCCTGGTCAATGCCGGCATCAAGAAGAAGCTCTGCGAGACGGTGAAGGGCGACCGCAGCTGGCTGCAGAAGGTCCGCCCGTTCTGGGGCCACGACTATCATTTCCACGTCCGCATCGGCTGCCAGCCGGGGTCCAGCGGCTGCAAGGCGCAGGCGGAGACGGCACCGGGCGATGGCTGCGACTCCTCGCTCGACTGGTGGTTCACCAAGGCGGCCAAGCTGCCCGACAACAATGCCGACACGCCGAAGGCGCGCGACAAGATGACCATGAGGGCGCTGCCGAAGGAGTGCATGGCGGTCCTCAATGCGCCGGCACCGGAATCCGAGGCTCTGGTGACCATTGGTCCGGGTGGCGAGCTGGGGTCGGACGCCGCCGTCTCGGTCGCCGCCGCGCCGCAGGTCCCCGCCGAAACAAGCGAACCATCCGATACGCTGCCGGTCAGCGCGTTTGCCCCGACACCGAAGAGCGGCATACCGCTGCCGCGCCCGCGTCCCGAACAGTAGGTCTTTGCCCAACTGCCGGCAGGCGGAGTTGCTGCCGCGAAGCGCTGCCTGTGACGGCGCAGACATTTCTTCGTTGATCCGCCGGCAGCGATGCCGCATGACAGGAACGCTGCTCGGTATGCACGATGCAGCAGAGTTAAGGTGATCGAGCGTCCTTGTGCGGCCAGCTGGACGCGTGGCGCTCCAGAGACGCTTGCAGGGGACGGACATGGCTGACGGCGGGAATGAAGAAGCCCTGCGGTTTCCGATCCTGATCGGCGATGTCGGCGGCACCAATGCGCGCTTTGCGATCGTCGACAGCGCGACGTCGGACGCAGGCGAGCCGAGGATCGTTCAGACCGCATCCTATGCCACGATCGACGAGGCCATCCGCTCGGCGGTCCTCGAGGGAGCGAAAAGCCGGCCCCGTTCCGCCGTGATCGCGGTTGCCGGACCCGTGGATGGCGACGAGATCCCGCTGACCAACTGCCCCTGGGTGGTTCGGCCGAAGGTCATGTTCGACAGTCTCGGCCTCGGCGACATCGTCGTGCTCAACGATTTCGAGGCGCAGGCGCTGGCCGTCGTCGCGCTTGGACCCGAACACATAGAGCAGATCGGCGGTGGCACGGCGGAGGCCGGAGCCGGCCGCGTGGTTCTCGGACCCGGTACCGGCCTGGGCGTTGCCGGGCTCATCCACGCGAACGGCCGCTGGATTCCGGTTCCGGGCGAAGGCGGCCACATGGATATCGGGCCGCGGTCCGAACGCGAGGCGCGGATCTTCGCGCATATCGAGCCGCTCGAGGGCCGCATCTCCGGCGAGCAGATCCTGTCCGGGCGGGGGCTGCTCAGCACCTATCGCGCCGTGGCGCTGGCCGACGGCCGCACCCCGACACTGAACACGCCCGCCGAGGTGACGGCGGCGGCGCTGAATGCCACCGACCCCACGGCAAGCGAAGCGCTGGCGCTGTTCGCGACCTGCCTCGGGCGCACGGCAGGCGACCTTGCGCTGGTGTTCAAGGCACAGGGCGGCGTGTTCCTCACCGGCGGCATCGCCCAGAAGATCGTGCCGGCGCTGAAGGCGCCAAACTTCCGGGCGGCATTCGAGGACAAGGCGCCGCACACGCACATGATGCGGGCGATTCCCATCTTCGTCATCACCCACCCGCTGGCCGCTCTCCTCGGCCTCGCCGCCTATGCGCGCACCCCGGATCGCTTCGGCGTCGAGACGCGCGGCCGGCGCTGGCGCAGCACGGGCACGGCTTAGTGCGCCCGCGTGGCGCGCAGGCCATAGGCAAGACGCGGCGATGGCGCTATGAGGGACCCGCCTCCGAGACGGAGCGGATTCCACGCAACGGGCAGACCGGCACTTGACCGAAACGACACAACGCAAGCCCCGGGCGGACCCGGGCGAGATCGTCGCCGTCGTGCGGCGCGTCATCGCCGAGAACGGCAGGGAATACGTCTGGTATTACGCCGCCGCCGCCGCCTGCCTCGTGGCGGTCGCCGCAACGACGGCGTTTTCGGCATGGATCATGCGCGACGTTGTCGACCAGATCTTCTACAGCCGCCGCGCCGATCTCATCGTGCTCATCTGCGCGCTGGTCTTCGGCGCCTTCGCGGTGCGCGGCATCGCGACCTACGGGCAGGCGGTCATCCTCGCCAAGGTCGGCAACAACCTCGTCGCCCGCTACCAGCAGCGGCTGTTCGACCATCTGATGAGACTGGACATCGGTTTCTTCAACGAGAACCGCTCGGGCTATCTCGCCGCGCAGATCAACCAGAACGTCGCGGGCATCCGCGATCTGATGGGCATCACGCTGACGACGGTGGCGCGCGATATCGTGTCGCTGATCGGCCTGGCCATCGTCATGGTCGTGCAGGACCCGGTTCTGTCGATCATCGCCTTCCTCATCGGTCCGCCGCTCGTCTTTGCGGTCGACAGGCTGATGCGCCGCTTGCGCCGCATCACGCGCGAGTCGGTGGAGATCAATTCGCGGCTCATCGGCGCCATGCAGGAGGCGACGCAGGGCATCATGGTGGTGAAGGCCTTCACCATGGAGAGCCAGCTGTCGCGCAAGATGGCGGAACTGATCGCCAACGCCGAGGCGCGCTCCAACAAGATTGCCCGGGTTTCGGAGCGGCTGACGCCGATCGCCGAGGTGCTGGCAGGCCTGGCGGTGGCCGGCGTCATCGCCTATGCCGGCTACCGCTCCGCCTATGGCGACCAGATGCCCGGCGCGGTCCTGTCCTTCATCACCGCGCTGCTGCTTGCCTATGACCCCGCGCGCAGGCTTGCCAAGGCCCAGGTCAGCCTGGAGCGTGCGCTGGTCAATGCGCGCATGATCTACGAGATTCTGGACCTCGAGCCGCGCCAGCGGGACGCGCCGGACGCGACCCAACTCGTCGTCACGAAGGGCGAGGTGCGCTTTTCCAATGTCAGTTTCGGCTATTCCGACATCATGCCGGTGCTGCACGATGTGAGTTTCGTGGCCGGGGCCGGCAGGACGACGGCTATCGTGGGTGCCTCGGGCGCCGGCAAGTCGACGCTGACGGCGCTTCTCGAGCGCTTCCACGATCTCGGCGGCGGGTCGATCTCGATCGACGGCCAGGACATTTCGCGGGTCACCAAGACGTCGCTGCGCGGCGCGATCGCCTATGTCTCGCAGCAGCCCTATCTGTTCGAAGGCACGATCCGCGACAATATCCGCTACGGACGCGAAACGGCGAGCGATGCCGAGGTCGAGGAAGCAGCCCGCCTCGCGGCCGCCGACGAGTTCATCCGCCAGCAGGCCGAGGGCTACGACACGCTGGTGGGCGAGAACGGCGTGACCCTGTCCGGCGGCCAGCGCCAGCGCATCTCGATCGCGCGCGCCATCGTGCGCCAGGCGCCGATCCTGCTGCTCGACGAGGCGACGTCGGCGCTCGACACGGAGTCCGAGGCGCGCGTGCAGGAGGCGCTCGGCACGATCATGCAGGGCCGCACCGTCATCGTGATCGCCCACCGACTGTCGACCGTGGTCGGCGCCGACAGTATCGTCGTGCTGGAGCAGGGGCGCGTGGTCGAGGAAGGCACGCATCAGGCGCTGCTCGCCGACCCGCACGGCGTCTACGCGCGCTTCACCCGGGTCCAGAACGTCAAGGGCCTCGGACTGGTGGACGACATCAAGCAGGGCGCAGGACCGCGCAAGCCGGTCAAGCGCGCCACGTCCGGCCGGGGAGATGCAGCATGAGCACGATGGGTCTCGTTGTCGTGGGTGCCGCCGGCCGCATGGGCCAGACGCTGATCCGCGCCATCGCCGCCAGCCCGGGCGCGCATCTCGCCGGCGCGATCGAGCGGCCCGGTTCCGCCTTGCTTGGCAAGGACGCCGGCGATGCGGCGGGCGTCGGTACGCTCGGGGTGACGATCACAGACGACCCGCTGCCGGTCTTCGCCAAGGCCGACGGCGTACTCGACTTCAGCACGCCGGCGGCGACCGTCGAGTTCGCCGGCTATGCCGCGCAGGCGCATATCGTCCATGTCATCGGCACGACGGGCTGCTCGTCGGACGACGACGCCCGGATAGCGGCTGCGGCGCGCCACGCCACCATCGTCAAGAGCGGCAATATGAGCCTCGGCGTCAACCTCTTGGCCGTGCTGGTCGAGCAGGCGGCCCGCGCGCTGCCGCCGGACGATTTCGACATCGAGATCCTGGAGATGCACCACCGCCACAAGGTCGACGCGCCCTCCGGCACGGCATTGCTGCTTGGCCAGGCCGCCGCCGCCGGCCGCGACATCGGGCTCGCCAATTCCAGCGTGCGGTCGCGCGACGGCCACACCGGGGCGCGGCCGGAAGGCACGATCGGCTTTGCCACGCTGCGCGGCGGTTCGGTGGTCGGCGACCATTCCGTGATCCTCGCCGGCAGCGGCGAGCGCATCACGCTCTCGCACCACGCCGAGGACCGCTCCATCTTTGC
>NZ_JALHPR010000066.1 GCF_022842375.1 Elioraea sp.
TGCTCTTCCGATCTCGGGCCGCAGCGCGTGGCCGAGGGTGGGCCAGGCGCCGAGCCGCCGATCCGTCCGACGGCCGAGCCTGCGGCGCGTCGCCTGCCGCCCGGCCGCTTCGCCTGGCCGGTGCGTGGCGAGGTCGTGTCAGGCTTCGGCAGCAAGGGAGGCGGGATGGTGAATGACGGGCTCAACATCGCCGCCCCGCGCGGAACGCCCGTGCGCGCGGCCGCGGATGGCGTCGTCCTCTATGCCGGCAACGAGGTGCGTGGCTTCGGCAACCTTGTCCTCGTCCGTCATGACAGCGGGTGGGTGACGGCCTACGGGCACACGGATCGGGTGCTTGTGAAACAGGGGCAGAGGGTGAGGCTGGGCGAGGAGATCGCCCGGGTGGGCAGCACCGGGGCGGTCGGTTCGCCGCAACTCCACTTCCAGGTTCGTCGCGACGGCAAGCCCGTCGATCCGGCCGCACACCTTGAGCGAGCAATCGCAGGACGATAGGCATGTTTTGAGACGTCTCTATTTTCGTAATTTGCTTGCAAAATAGTTTCCATGTGCTACTCATGGTGGCAACCCCACGTTGCCAGGACATAGCCCCATGATGTTCCGTCCCCTCCGTGCACTCGCCGTTGTTGCCCTGATGGCGCTTTCCCTCGCCGGTTGCGCAACCCCGTGGGAGCCTGCGTCCCTGCCACTCAATGCAGGCCCCGCGCGGGATGCCGAGTGCGAGGCCAAGGGACTGGCCTGGTCGAGCTCACGCCCGATCAGCTGGCAGAACCTGCAGATCCATCCGAACCTCGTCGCCAGACCCGACCGGGTGAACACGCTGATCACGGCGGACGGGCGGACGGTCGGCTACTGCACCCGGGGTTGCGGCTGCCGCACCAATGACTGGCGCCGCGTCGCCGATGGCCGCGCCGATTGTCCGCAGGACGCGCGCCCTGTCGGCATGTGCGTGCCGGTCGATGCCGGCGAGACGCGGCCGCCCGAACAGGTGCGGGCCCCGGCGCCTGCCGCCGCGCCGCAGACCCGCATCATCGCGAACTGATCCGGCCCCGGCGGGAAGGTCTCAGATCGCGATCCCGAGGCGGCCGGCAAGGTCCTGCACGAACTGCCACGCCACGCGGCCGGAGCGTGACCCTCGCGTGACCGACCATTCAGCCGCCTGGCGCTTCAATTCGTCAGCCGGGACCTTCAAGGCGAACGCCTCGGCATAGCCCTCGACCATCGCGAAATAGGTCGCCTGGTCGCAGTGGTGGAAGCCGAGCCAGAGGCCGAAGCGGTCCGACAGCGACACCTTCTCCTCGACCGCCTCGCCGGGGTTGATGGCCGAGGACCGTTCGTTGTCGATCATGTCGCGCGGCAGCAGGTGGCGGCGGTTCGAGGTGGCGTAGAAGATCACCGTCTCGGGCCTGCCCTCGACGCCGCCTTCGAGAACCGCCTTCAGGCTCTTGTAGTCGGTCTCGCCGGCATCGAACGAAAGGTCGTCACAGAATAGCACGGCACGCCGCGTCACGCCGCGGAGCAGGGTCAGCAGGGCAGGGAGGGTAGCGATGTCCTCGCGGTGGATCTCGATCAGCGCGACGCCCCCGGTCTGCCTGGTTTCCGCATCGACGGCGGCGTGAACAGCCTTCACCAGGCTCGACTTGCCCATGCCGCGCGCGCCCCAGAGCAGGGCGTTGTTGGCCGGCAGGCCGCGCGCGAAGCGGCGCGTGTTCTCGAGCAGCTGGTCGCGCTGCCGCTCCACACCCTGGAGCAGGGTCAGCGGCACGGCATTGACCTTCGGCACCGGCGAGAGCGTGCCTGGGTCGGGCTGCCACACGAAGGCATCCGCCGCGCCGATATCGGGGCGGGGCGGCGGCGGGGGGGCCAGGCGCTCGAGCGCATCGGCGATGCGGGCGAGCAGGGGTGCGAGGTTGGGTGCGTCGTTCATGGCGGGCGCTGTCTACTGCGCTACAGCGACGCCGTCACCCCGCCATCGACATAGAGGATCTGGCCGGTGACGTAGCTGGCCGCATCGGAGGCGAGGAACACGGCGGCACCTGCGATCTCCTCGGGCTCGGCCCAGCGGCCGGCCGGGGTGCGGGCACACACCCAAGCGTTGAAGCCTGTGTTCTCGATCAGCGCGGTATTCATCTCGGTGCGCACATAGCCCGGCCCGATCGCGTTCACCTGCACGTTGTGCGGCGCGAACTCGGTGGCGAGGCATCGCGTGAGCATCCGCACACCGCCCTTGGCGGCGCCGTAGGCAGGAATGTTGGCGCGGCCGAGTTCCGACAGCAGCGAGCCAAGGTTGATGATCTTGCCAGACCGCCGCGCCAGCATCTGGGGTGCGACGCGCTTGATGAGGCGGAACACGCTCGTCAGGTGGCTGTCGATGATCGCGTCCCACGCATCATCGGGGAACTCCACGGCGGGCGCGCGGTGCTGGATGCCGGCGTTGTTGACGAGGATGTCGATCCGCCCGGCGCCGGCGATCGCGGCCTCGGCGGCGGCGGCATCGGTCACGTCGAAGGCGAGCGGTTCGGCGGCGATGCCGAGCGCGCGGAGTGCTGCGACGGTGAGGTCAACGCCGGCCGGGTTGCGGCCGTTGACGAGGACGGTGGCGCCCGCGGCACCGAGCGCCTCGGCGATTGCGCGGCCGATGCCGCGGGTCGCACCGGTGACGAGCGCGCGGCGCCCAGTGAGATCGAAGGCGGCATAGGCCATGGTGGTTCCTTCCCCTGTTGCCCACAGCTTACAGGTGCTGCCGGCGCAGGGAACCCGGCTGTCCGGGAAGCAGGCCGCCTGGGAAGCGGGCCGCCTAGGAAGCTTCGCGGGCCGCTGCTATGGTCCGCGCCCTTCCAGACAAAGACCGACCGGAGTGAGACGATGCTGATTTCCCCCGCCTATGCCCAGTCCGGCGGTGACCCGACGGGCGGGCTGATGAGCCTTCTGCCGCTCGTCCTGATCTTCGTGGTGTTCTACTTCATCCTGATCAGGCCGCAGCAGAAGAAGTCGAAGGAGCATCGGGCGATGCTCATCGACCTCAAGCGCGGCGACAGGATCGTCACCGGTGGCGGCGTGATCGCCACCGTGGTGCGCGTTGCTCCCGACAGCGAGGAGGTGGTCGCCGAAATCGCCAAGGACATCCGGGTGAAGATCGTCAAGGGCACGATCCAATCGGTGCTGCGCGACCCGGCCGAGGCGCCACCGAAGCCGGAGGGCAAACAGGACAACGAGCCGGCGCCGAAGGGCAAGGGCCGCGCCGAGGACAAGGCGCCGGAGCCCGCACCTGCCAACGACCCGGCGCCGCAGAAGCAGGACTGATCAGCCTCGCACAGGCTGGACGCCGAAAGGGGCGGGCCCTCACGGACCCGCCCCTTTTTCATGTCGCCTGTGAAGCTGTGGCCGGCCCAACGAGGCCGGCCACCCTGATCCGGGGCCGCGGTGCGGCCTCAGGCTTTGGCGAGGAGGCTGTCGACGTAGTCCCAGTTGGCGAGCTTCTCGATGAAGTTCGTCAGGTAGTCGGGGCGGCGGTTGCGGAAGTCGAGGTAGTAGCTGTGCTCCCACACGTCGACGCCGAGGATCGGCGTGCCGGTGCCTTCGGCGACGGGGTTGGAGCCGTTGGGCGACTTGGTGCAGGCAAGCTTGCCGTCCTTGCCAACGACGAGCCAGGCCCAGCCTGAGCCGAACTGGGTGATGCCGGCCTGCTTGAACGCGTCCTTGAAGGCATCGACCGAGCCGAAATCGGACGTGATCTTGGCCTCGAGCTTGCCGGGCATCGCGCCGCCACCATTGGGCTTCATGCAGGGCCAGAAGAGGTTGTGGTTCCAGTGCTGGCCGGCGTTGTTGAACACGCCCGCCATGTCTGGCTTGCCGTAGCTCATCAGCACGATCTCATCGAGCGACTTGCCCTGCAGGGCGGGGTTCTTCTCGACGAAGCCGTTCAGCGCCGTGACATAGGCCTGGTGGTGCTTGCCGTGGTGGAGCTCGAGCGTCTCCTGCTGCATGCCGGATGCGCTGAGCGCATCGATCGCATAGGGGAGGGAGGGAAGCGTGAAGGCCATGTCGGGTCTCTCCGGGGTTTTGTTGTCCGATCGGCGTGCGCCATTGACCTAAGGGGGGGCGCCCGCATCGTCAACCGCGCGAGGTCTGGCGTGGTTGCGTGCGCTCGCCCATCTTTCGCCGTGTGAGCGAACCAAGCCCGATCATCCACCACCTGCGCGAGGCAGACCCCGATCGTTTCCTCTGCGTGCTGGCGAGCCCGGCGCCGGTGCGCGAGCCGCTGGCGGTGCTCTACGCGTTCAACGCCGAGTTGGCCCGCGTGGCGGCGTCGGTGAAAGAGCCTGGGCTTGGCATGCTCAGGCTGCAGTGGTGGCGCGAGGTGGCGGAGGAGGGGGCGCATGGCCGGGTGCGGCGCCATCCCGTGGCCGAGCCGCTCGGCCGGCTGATCGCGGCACGCGGGCTCGACCCCGCCATGTTCGACGCGGTGATCACGGCGCGTGAGCTCGAGCTCGACGAGGCGGGGGTGCCCGACCCCGTTGCGCTCGAGGCCTATGCGGCGGCGAGTGCGGGGGGGCTGATGCGCATCGCCCTCGATGCCATCGGCGTGGAGGATGCCGCGAGCAGGAGGGCGGTGCGGCACGCGGGCACGGCGCTGGCGCTGGCCGGCGTGCTGCGCAACGCTCCGGCGCTCGCGGCGCGGAACCGGTCGCTGCTGCCGCGTGCGCTCATTGTCGATGCCGGCGCGCGGGT
>NZ_JALHPR010000067.1:0-1666 GCF_022842375.1 Elioraea sp.
CGACCACAGCACCACGACCAGCCGGGCACCCGTCAGGGCCTTCTCGATCTCCGTGGCAAAGGCGCTGCCGCCCTGGATCTCGCGATCCCACCAGACGCTCCGGCCCTTCGCGACGAACGCGTCCGCCAGGGACTGCGCGGTGGCGCGGTCCTCCCTTGCGTAGCTGATGAAGATGTCGGAGGCCATGGGAACGGGCTGCCAGTCGGCAATGCCGGAAGAATGCGGATCGGAGACGGCGCGATGCTCCGCGCAACGGGGGCCGCGCAGAATATGCCGGATGATATAGCGTCGTCAGCGAAGGCCGACGGGCATTCTCGCGAGTACGAAGTCGAAGAGCCTCGGGCCGCGCGGCGGCGCTGCGAGCCAGCCCAGCAGGACGCCGAGCGTGTTGGCCCCCATGTCGGCGTACGAGTAGAAGCGATAGCCGGTGAGCGACTGGGCGAACTCGAGCCCGATGCCCAGTGCGACCATCGCTGCGCCCGCCAGCCGACGCGACGGCGGCGTCACCATGATCTGCGAGAACCACAGCATCAGCGAACCGTAGGCGAGGAAGTGCTGGATCTTGTCGCCCTGCTCGACCTTGAGTTCCGGCGGATGGGGGATGAGCGAGAAGTACGCGACCGCCAGGACGCCCCCCCAGCCGAGGACCAGCCAGATCGTGCGCAGTCGCGCGCGTGCCGCTGCGGACGTCACGGCAGAGCCGCGAGCGCGTCTTCGATCAGGCGGCGGGCGATGCTCAGGCGGTGCGGCAGCACCGGCAGCCGGTTGCGCGAGAACCAGTCGGCCGCCTCGATCTCGCCTTCCTGCGGGACGATCTCGCCCGACACGTAGTCGCAGTGGAACGCGACCATGAGCGAATGGGGGAAGGGCCAGGGCTGGCTCGCGAAGTAGCGCAGGTTGGTGACGTCCACGCCAACCTCTTCCTTCACTTCACGCACCAGGCATTCCTCGATGCTCTCGCCCGGTTCCACGAACCCGGCGAGGGCGCTGAACATGCCCGGCGGGAAATGCGGCGAGCGCGCGAGCAGCAATTCGCTCCCGCGGCGGACCAGTGCCATCGCCACAGGCGCGAGGCGCGGGTAGTGCGTCTGGCCGCAGGCGGGGCACACGCGCGATCGCTCGCCGGCCTTGCGCTCCGTGGGCGTCCCACAGCGGCCGCAGAACTGGTGGGAGCGGTCCCAGTCCATGATCTGCACCGCCCGGCCCGCGAGCAGGAAGGTGGCGTCGTCGATGATGCCGAACAGGCTGCGCAGCCCCGCCCAGCGCAGATGGTCGTGGGGCTCGGTGCGCTCGTCGCATTCCGCCGAGAAGCAGTGGCGACCTTCCAGCATCCCCAGGTACTGTGTGCGCATCGGCTCCACGCCGAGCGCCTGGGGGCGGGAGACCACGGGCAGCTCAACGCGCTCGTCGTTGCGATGCACGAGCATGAGGTTGCCGCGGAACACGAACCACAACGCGTCGCCTTCGTGCGCCTCGGGCGGGGCGATGAGCGGGACGAAGCCCGGTGCTTCCAGGAGGGACACGATCAGCGCTTCGGCATGTAGAGGTCGGTGATGGAGCCTTCGGCGATCTCGGCGGCGAAGAACACGGTCTCCGAGAGCGTCGGGTGCGGATGGATCGTGAGGCCGATGTCCTCGGCGTCCGCGCCCATCTCCAGCGCGAGCAC
>NZ_JALHPR010000067.1:1766-4720 GCF_022842375.1 Elioraea sp.
GCCTCCAGCTTCGCGACCTTGGTCTTGAGCAGGATCGACTCGTAGCGCTTCTCGACGCGCTTGTGCAGCGGCTTCACGATGTCGCGGTCCGCGCCGGGGATGAGTCCGTCGGCGAGTTCCACCACGGTGATGCGCGACCCCAGGGCGTCGTACACGCAGGCCATCTCGAGGCCGATGATGCCGCCGCCGATCACGAGCATGCGCTTCGGGATCTCCTGCAGTTCCAGCGCGCCGGTGGAGTCCATCAGCCGCTTGTCGTCATAGGGGAAGCCGGGAATCCGGGCGACGGCCGAGCCCGCTGCAATGATGCAGTTGTCGAAGGACACGCGCTTCTTCGTGCCGTCGGTGGCCGTCACTTCGATCATGTGGGGCGAGGTGAATTTGCCGACACCGCTCACCACTTCCACCTTGCGCTGCTTGGCCAGACCGGCCAGACCTTTGGTGAGCCGGCCCACCACGCCGTCCTTCCAGCCGCGCAGGGCGTTGATGTCCACCTCGGGCTTCGCGAACTTCACGCCGAAGTGCGACATCTCGTCGGCCTCGGAGATCACGCGCGCCGCGTGCAGCAGCGCCTTGGAGGGAATGCAGCCCACGTTGAGACACACGCCCCCGAGCGAGGCGTAGCGTTCGATCATCACGACCTTGCGGCCGAGGTCCGCGGCACGGAATGCCGCGGTGTAGCCGCCGGGGCCGGAACCGAGCACGACGACCTCGGCGTGGATGTCGCCCTTCTCGACCGGTCCGGACGATGCCGGAGCCGGGGCGGGCGCGGGCGCAGCGGAGGCAGCGGATTTCGGCGCTTCGGCCTTCGGGGCCGGCGCGGCGGGGGCAGGCGCGGCAGCGGCAGCGTCGGCGGCTTCGAGCATGGCGATGAGCGTGCCCTGCGAAATCTTGTCGCCGACCTTCACCTTGATCTCGCGGATCACGCCGGCGGTGGGCGCGGGGACTTCCATCGTCGCCTTGTCGGACTCCAGCGTGATGAGAGAATCCTCGGCTTTCACGGTGGCGCCGGGCTGCACCAGGATCTCGATGACCGGCACATCCTTGAAATCGCCGATGTCGGGGACTCGGACTTCGACCAGGTTGCTCAACGGGGACTCCTCTTGGGAATGGGTGAAGGGCGGGCTATCGGAGCAGCGCCACCGCGAGGGCGATGCCCGCCGCGATCAGGGCGGCCGATGCCAGCCAGGTGAGTGTCCGCAGCCGTGACGAGATGGACTGGAAGCTCTCGGAGAGCGCCCGGGCCTGCTGGTCCAGCGCGGCCGCCTGCGACTCGGAGTGCACGCGAAGGCGTTCGAGATTGGTCTTGACCAGCTCCAGTTCGAACTTGAGCTGCGCGACATCGGGCGGCACGTCCGCCGCGGGTTGCCGTGCCGGCGCGGGCTCGTCGTCGTCGTCCTTGCGCAGATCGCGCACGAAGGCGGGCACGCGCGCCGCGGCCTTCGCGATCTCGCCCCAGGGGGCGTGTCGAAGCCAGCTCCAGGAAGCCATGGATGCGTCAGCCCCGCACGTGCCCGTCGCCGAGGACGACGAACTTGAGCGAGGTGAGGCCTTCGAGGCCCACGGGGCCGCGTGCGTGCAGCTTGTCGGTGGAGATGCCGATCTCGGCGCCGAGACCGTACTCGAAGCCGTCGGCGAAGCGCGTGGACGCGTTGACCATCACCGAGCTGGAATCCACCTCGCGCAGGAACCGGCGGGCGCGGGTGTAGTTCTCGGTGACGATGGCATCGGTGTGCTGCGAGCCGTAGGTGTTGATGTGCTCGATGGCGGCATTGAGGCCGTCCACGATGCGGATGCTGAGGATCGGCGCCAGGTACTCGGTGTACCAGTCCTCCTCGGTCGCGGGCTTCATGGCGGGGATCACGGCGCGCGCACGGTCGCAGCCGCGCAGTTCGACACCCTTGTCGCCGTAGATCTTCGCGAGCGGCGGCAGCACGCGCTGGGCGATGTCGCCGTGCACCAGCAGCGTTTCCATCGTGTTGCAGGTGCCGTAGCGCTGGGTCTTGGCGTTGTCCGCGACGCGCACGGCCTTGTCGGCATCCGCCTCGTCGTCGATGTACACGTGACAGATGCCGTCGAGGTGCTTGATGACCGGGATGCGCGACTCGGCGCTGATGCGCTCGATGAGGCCCTTGCCGCCGCGCGGGACGATCACGTCGACGTAGTCCTTCATGGTGATGAGTTCGCCCACCGCGGCGCGGTCGGTGGTTTCGATCACCTGCACCGCGGCGGCGGGGAGGCCGGCGGCACGCAGCCCTTCGTGGACGCACGCGGCGATGGCCTGGTTGCAGCGGATGGCCTCCGAGCCGCCGCGCAGTATGGCGGCGTTGCCGCTCTTCAGGCACAGGGCCGCGGCATCGGCGGTGACGTTGGGGCGGGCCTCGTAGATGATGCCGATCACGCCGAGCGGCACCCGCATGCGGCCCACCTGGATGCCGGTGGGGCGGTAGCGGAGGTCGGTGATCTCGCCGATGGGGTCCACCAGCTGCGCGACTTCGCGCAGGCCCTGGGCCATCTGGCTCACGCTCTTCGGGCTCAGGGTGAGGCGGTCGATCATCGCGTCTTCGAGACCCTTGGCGCGGGCCTGGGCGACGTCCTCGGCGTTGGCGTCGAGCAGGCGCTTTGCCTCGCGCTCGACGGCATCGGCGATGGCGAGCAGGGCGGCATCCTTGGCGCGGGTCTCGGCGCGGGCCATCTCGCGGGAGGCCGTGCGGGCCGCCCTGCCGATGCCGTGCATGTAACTCTGGACGTCCATGGTCCGCTCGCTGGGGAAAGAGCCCTGAATTCTAACTGGATTCGGTGGCGAGCCGGACTGTCTCGGGCGCGGCGAGCCGCAGGCCCAGCTGCCGCAGTTCGTCCCAGGCATCGCCCCGGGCCACGCCCTTCGCGATGCGGTCAATTCGCGCGGCCTGGCCGAGCGCCGCCATGAGTTGTGGGCCGGAGCAGCGGCGCAG
>NZ_JALHPR010000068.1 GCF_022842375.1 Elioraea sp.
GCCTCGGGCTTCCGGGCCCGCGGGCATCGACACCCGGTGGATGCGGCGACGCATCCCGCGACCCCGTCACTCCATCGGCCTGCCGATGACGGATCGCGCGCGCGACCCGATGTGCCCGTGAAGCGAGGCATGGCGTCCGCGGCGGAAGGCCCTGTGGCGGATCCGTCCGTGGTAGAGGCGGATGCCGTCGCTGCCGCGTTCGGCACGGATGCGATGCTGGGTCTCACGGCCCAGGAGGCGGGCCTCCGGCTCGCGCGGGACGGTCCCAACGAACTGCGCGCCGCACCCGTGCCGTCGGCTTGGCGCCGCATCCTCGTTCAGTTGCAGGATCCGCTGGTGTACCTGCTGCTCGTCGCTGCCGCTGTGGCGGTGGCGGCCTGGTGGGTCGAAGGGCGATCGGGGTGGCCCGCCGATGCCATCGTGATCACGATCGTCGTGGCACTCAACGCGCTGCTGGGGTGGGTGCAGGAAGCGAAGGCGCGGGGCGCCGTCGCGGCGCTGGCGCGGATGACGCAGGCCACGACTGCCGTCATGCGAGACGGGCAGCTGCAGCGCATTCCGAGCGCGGAGCTGGTGCTCGGCGACTTGATGCTGCTGGCCGAGGGCGATGCGGTGGGGGCCGACGCGCGCCTCCTCGAGGCCTCGGCGCTGCGCGTGCTCGAAGCCTCGCTGACCGGCGAGAGCGAACCAGTCCTCAAGGATGCCGCCTTGCTCGCCGCACCGGCGGCGCTCGGCGACCGCCTCAACATGGTGTTCAAGGGCACGACCGTCGCGCAGGGCAACGCACGCGCGGTCGTCACCGCGACCGGAATGCAATCCGAAGTGGGCGCCATCGCCACCATGCTCGATGCGACGGTGGACCGTCCGACGCCGCTGCAGGTGGAGGTGGGCCGGACCGGGCGCGCGCTCGGCCTGGCCGCCGTCGCCATCGCGGTGATCGTGGTCGCGACGATCCTCGTCACGGACCACGTGCGTGCACTCCCCGATGTCGTTCGCGTTCTGCTCCTGGGCGTGTCGCTCGCCGTGGCGGCCGTGCCCGAGGGCCTGCCGGCAATCATGTCGGTGGTGCTCGCGCTCGGCGTGCAGCGGATGGCGCGCCGCCGCGCCATCGTGAAGAAGCTGGCCTCCGTGGAGACGCTCGGGTCTGCGTCCGTCATCGCGACCGACAAGACGGGCACGCTCACGCGCGCCGAGATGACGATCGTCCGGATCGTCACCGCATCCGGCACCAGCGAGGTCACGGGTGTCGGCTATGCGCCCGTCGGACACGTGGCGCAAGCGGGCGTGCCGCTGACGCCCGGCGCGCCGCACGCCGAGGTGCAGGCGGTCCTGACCGGCGGCAGCCTCGCGGGCAACGCCCGACTGTCCCAGGCCGCCGGCGGTGAGTGGGAGATCCAGGGCGATCCGACCGAGGCTGCGTTTCTCGTGGCCGAACGGAAGCTCGGTGCGACGGCGCTCCGCGAGGCGCGCTTCTCCCGCATCGGCGAGATCCCGTTCACGTCCGACCGCAAGATGATGTCGACCATCGAGACCGATCACCATCGCGACGATGCGCCGGTCGTCATCACCAAGGGCGCGCCGGGCGTACTGCTGGAGCGATGCAATCGCGTGCGCGTCGGCACCGCGGACGTCGCGCTGGACGCCGCAGGGCGGCAGCGCATCCTCGCCGAGGTGGACAGTCTCGCCGGCGACGCGTTGCGCACGCTGGCCGTGGCCTTCAGACCGCTGACGCCGGACGAGAGTGCGGATGCACCGACGGGACTCGAGCGCGACCTGATCTACCTCGGCACCGTCGGAATCATCGATCCGCCGCGGGAGGAGGTGGCCGGGGCGATCCTCGAGGCGAGGAACGCCGGCATCCGCGTGATCATGATCACGGGCGATCATCCGCGCACCGCGCTGCGCATCGCCACGGACCTTGGCATCGTCACGGCAGGGGCGGTCGCGCCAGCCCTCACGGGGGTCGAGATCGACGCCCTCGACGACACCGCGTTCGCCGCCGCGATTCGGACCACCGCCGTCTTCGCCCGCGTGGCCCCGCGACACAAGCTGCGCATCGTGAGCGCGCTGCAGGCGGCGGGCGAAGTGGTGGCGATGACGGGCGACGGCGTCAACGACGCCCCGGCACTCAAGTCGGCGGACATCGGCGTCGCGATGGGCATCACCGGCACCGAGGTCACGAAGGAAGCCGCGCGGATGATCCTCGCCGACGACAACTTCGCCACGATCGTCGAGGCGGTGCGCGAAGGACGCGGCGTGCTCGACAACATCCGCAAGTTTCTGCGCTACCTGCTGTCATCCAATCTCGGCGAGGTCCTTACCGTGTTCCTCGGCGTAGTGGGCGCCGGGGTGATCGGCCTGAAGGCGGGCAACGCGGGCGGCGAACTGGTTCTGCCGCTTCTGGCCACGCAGATCCTCTGGATCAATCTCATCACGGATGCCGGGCCGGCGCTTGCCATGGGTGTCGATCCGGCGGCCGGCGACGCCATGGCACATCCACCCCGGCACCGCGGCGAAAGGATGATCGACAAGGCCATGTGGGCGGGCATTGCCGCCACCGGCATCGTGATGGCCGTGGTGACTCTGCTGACCCTCGACATGTTCCTGCCCGGCGGCCTCATCGAGGGCACGGGCGATCTGACACTCGCCCGCACCGCCGGCTTCACGGTGCTCGTTCTGGCCCAGCTCTTCAACTGCTTCAGCGCCCGGTCCGAGACGGGCAGCGCGTGGCACGGCCTGTTCGCGAACCGGTGGCTGTGGGGCATGGTGGGCCTCTCCGCCGCGTTGCAGGTGGCGGTCATTCACATCGGATTCCTCAATCGGGCGTTCGGGACCACGCCGCTGTCGCCCGGGCAGTGGCTGACCTGCGTTGTCATGGCGAGCGGCGTGCTGTGGGCCAGCGAGTTGCGGAAGTGGGCCGTGCGCGCATGGGGGAGGGGATGAGACGGTCGACGCTCGCAAACGGCTTCGCATGGGCCGCGGGCATGCTGGTGTCGCATGCCGTGCTTGCCCTCGCGCTGCCAGAAGCCATCCCGGAAACGCCCGCCGTGTGGCGCCAGAGATTCGAGGCCGAGGTGGACCATCGGCTCGAGGTGCCGCCGGCCAATCAGCAGTGGTACATCCTGCAGTTGCAGAAGGCGCTGACGGAAGCCGGCCGCGACACGCCCGGCGCGCAGAGCCATGTGCTCGTGGATCGCGGCGAGCACGTGCAGGCGGCGATGGTCATCGTGCGAATGCCGGCGGGCACGTGGCATTGGCTGGGTGCCACGGCCGTGTCCACCGGCAAGATCGGCAAGTTCGAGCATTTCCTCACGCCCCTCGGCGTCTTCGCCCATTCGCTGGACAACCCCGACTTCCGGTCCCTCGGGACGTACAACAAGAACCATATCCGCGGCTACGGCGTGCGGGGAACGCGGGTGTTCGATTTCGGCTGGCAGGTGGCCGAGCGCGGCTGGGGAGAGGGCGGTACCAGCAAGATGCGGCTGCAGATGCACGCCACCGATCCGCGTCTGCTCGAGCCGCGGCTCGGGCGCGTGGCCTCCGAAGGCTGCATCCGCATTCCCGCCTCCCTCAATGTGTTCCTGGATGGCCACGGCATTCTCGATGCGGACTACGAGGCGGCCGAGGCGAGCGGCCAGCGGCTGTGGGTGCTGAAGCGCGATCGCCGGACGATCCCCTGGCCCGGTCGCAACCTGGTGATCATCGATTCACAGACGCCCGGGCGGCCGCGGTGGTCGCCTCTTCCCGGCAAGCGGGTCACGCCGTGACCCTGCCCGAACAACCTATGCCTATTGGGGAAAGTGGATGAGACGACTGATGTGGTTGCTTCTGATCGTGGGTGCGGGCGCGGTCGCCGCGGCAGGCCTTTACGTTCACGGAGACCGGCGCTGGTCCGAGACGATCCAGGCGCTGACCGAAAGACTCGAAGCGGGGCGGACCGACGGGAGCGCGGCAGTGCCCTATCCCACGCGATTCGATTCACGCGAGTTGCACGGTCTGCCCGAGCCGGTGCAGCGCTACTTCCGCGCGGTGCTGAGCGAAGGCCAGCCCATGATCACCGCGGTCACGCTCGATGTGTCCGGCACCTTCAACATGAAGTTCGGCGGCAGCGACTGGAAGCCGTTCACGTCGCGCCAGCGCGTCGTCACGCGGCGCCCCGGCTTTATCTGGGATGCGCAGATGCCTGCGTTCGCGGGCGTGCCGGTGCGAGTGGTGGACAGCTACATCGCCGGGCAGGGCCTGCTGCATGCGGCCGTTCTCGGGCTTTTCGCCGTGGCCGATTTCCGCGGTACCGGCGAGATTGCGCGCGGTGAGTTCATCCGCTACTTCGCCGAGGCGGCCTGGTATCCGACGGCGCTGCTGCCGAGCCAGGGCGTGCGATGGGAGCCCGTCGACGGCGCTTCCGCGAA
>NZ_JALHPR010000069.1 GCF_022842375.1 Elioraea sp.
GCAGCCACCCGCGCCGCCCGCGAGGCAGCCGGCGCCATGCACCCGGCGACACCGCCGCCAGCGCCCGTCTCGCAGCCGACGCACGTGCTGAGCAGCCAGGCGCAGGCGCAACCAGCTGCTGACCAGGCAGCCCCTGCCGCGGCGCCGGCAGTCGAACCAGCCCTCCCCGCGGCTGCCCCGCCCAACGCTGCCCAGCCCGACCCTGCTCCCCCCCTGCCCGCCGCCGAGGCAGGGCGTTTGGCCGAGATCCTGCGCGACGAGGTCCGCCGCAACGACCTTCTCGCCACGCTCGACAGCCTCGCCCGCGTCGGTGCGGCCGGGCCGGAATCGCTGCTGCCGCTTTCGCCGCAAAGCCTCGGGGCGCAACTGCTGCTCGCGGTTTCCGGCGCGCTCGGCAGCGTCGCCGATGGCGTGATCTCGGCGGTGCGGTCCGCAGCCGACCTTCCCGCCCTGGTCGATGCGGCGCAGCGCTTCGTGTTCGATCCGGCCGTGCGCGGCCGTGCCTTCGATGTGCTGTGGAAGATCATTGTTGTGCTCGCCTGCGGCATCAGCGTCGAGCGGCTGCTTGTGGTCATGCTTCGCCCGGCGCGGCGGCGCATCGTCACGGCAAGCGCGACGGCCGCGACCTATCCGACGCGGATCAGGCTGTCGGTGACGAGGTTGACACTCGACCTGCTGCCGGTGATCGCCTTCGCCGCCGTCAGCTACGCCACCATCACCGCGATCGAGCGCTGGCCCTCACAGCGCGTGCTGCTGCTCGTCGCCAACAACGCCTATCTCGCGGCACGGCTTGCGCGCGCGCTCGGCCGCGCGGTTTTCGCGCCGGAGGTGCCGGGGCTGCGCCTCGTGCCGATCGCCGACGAGACGGCGGCCTATCTGCAGGTCTGGCTGCAGCGCTTCACTGTCTGGGGGGTCACCGGATACGCGATCGCCGAGGCGACGCTGATCTTCGGCCTGGGCCAGGCGGCCTACGTGTCGCTGCTCAATATCCTTGGCTTCGTGGTGATGCTGTTCCTGCTGCTGATCGTGATGCAGAACCGCCATGCCGTGGCGGCGATGATCCGGGCACACGAGGACAAGCGAGGGCCCTGGGCCGTTGTGCGCAACCGGCTCGCCGACATCTGGCACATCCTCGCCGCCGTCTATCTCTTCGCGGGCTGGGCGATCAGCTGGCTCGAGATCTCCGGTGGCTATGGCCAGCTGCTGCGGTTCACGGCCGCGACCATCGCGGTGCTCGGCATTGCCAAGCTCATGGAACTCGGCAGCGACCGGTTGCTGGACAAGATATTCCGCGTCGAGAACGAGCTTGCGGGCCAGTATCCCGGGCTCGAGGAACGGGTGAACCGCTACACGCCGGTGCTGCGCAAGCTCGTGCACGCGATGATCTGGATCGTCGCGATCGTGATCCTGCTGCAGGCCTGGGGCCTCGGCGCGTTCGACTGGTTCCAGTCGGGCAGGCTTGGGGCGCGGGTGATCGGGGCGGCGTTGTCGGTGGTATTCACCATCGCCGTGGCCTTGCTGATCTGGGAGATGGCCAACGCGGCGATCAACCGCCATCTCGAGCGCATCTCTCGCGATGCCCAGGTGGCGCGCACGGCGCGCGTGCGCACGCTGCTGCCGATGCTGCGCACGGCGCTCATGATCGTGATGGTGATCGTCGTCGGCCTGATCATCCTCTACGAGATCGGCGTCAACATCGCCCCGCTCCTTGCCGGGGCCGGCGTCGTCGGCATCGCCGTCGGCTTCGGCTCGCAGAAGCTGGTGCAGGACGTGATCACCGGCATCTTCCTGCTCGCCGAGGATGCGATCGCGGTGGGCGACGTGGTGAACGTCGCCGGCCAGGGCGGGGTGGTCGAGGCGCTGTCGATCCGCTCGATCAGGCTGCGCTCGCTCGACGGCACGGTGCACATCGTGCCGTTCTCCGCCGTCACCACCGTGTCGAACATGACGAAGGACTTCGCCTTCTCGGTGTTCGACATCGGCGTCGCCTACTCGGAGGATACCGACAAGGTCATCGAGGTGCTGCGCACCCTGGGCGCCGAGATGCGCGAGGAGCCGCGCTGGGCGAACGTGATCCGCGAGCAGCTCGAGGTGCTCGGCGTCGAGCGGTTCATGGACAGCGCGGTGGTGATCCGTTGCCGCTTCCGCACGAACCCGGGCAGCCAGTGGGCGGTGTCGCGCGAGTTCAACCGCCGCTACAAGCGCCGCTTCGACGAGGTGGGAATCGAGATCCCCTTCCCGTACCGCAAGGTCGTCGTGCAGCAGACGCCGGGCGAGCCGCCGATGAGCCCGGAGGCGAAGGAAGCGGCGGCGATCGCGGGCGGGAGCTGACGCGGCGCGGCGCCTTCGCTACAGCCCCACCGCACGCACGGCCCAGAACGCGCCGACGCCGGCAAGCAGTGAGAAGGTGGCCGAGCGTGAGAACGCCATCACCACCAGCGTCGCGATCGCCCCGGCAAGTCCCGCAAGCCCGGCCCGCGCAATGGCAGGGGCGGCGAAGGCCACGAACAGCGTGCCAGGCAGGTGGCCGAGGAAGGCGCGCAGGAACGGCCCGGGCTGGATGCGGCGGAGCACGAGGTAGCCCGCCGCCCTGATCGCGAAGCTGACGCCCGCCATGCCGAGGATGGCGGCCAGCGTCGCAAGATCGGCCGAGATCACGGCTTGGCCGCTCCGCCCCGCTGTGTGTCGCGCCAGGCCCCCGCGGCGCTCCCCGCCACCGCGCCGACGACCACGGCCAGCGCCGGGTTCGGCAGCATCGGCGTGACGAGCAGCGAGGCGGCCGCCGCCACCGACCAGGGCAGCACATCGACGCCGATGCCGCGCCACACCGGCACCAGCAGCGCGATCAGGCAGGCGGGGGCCGCGAAGAACAGCGGATGGCCGGGCGGCAGCGCCACCACCGCGCCCATCGCATGGCCCGTGATGGTCGTGACCAGCCAGGCCGTCCAGAGCATCGTCGCGACGCCGAGGTAGAACAGCGCATCGTGCCGCCCCGCGCGCATCTCGGCGAGCGAGAGCGCCCATGCATGGTCGACGATGCCGGCGACGGACAGCCACCGCCGCCAGCCCTTCAGCGCATCGAGCCAGGGCGCGAGCGAGGGGCCCATCAGCGCGAAGCGGAGGTTGACGGCGCCGGCGGCGAGCGTCGCCGCGAGGATCGGCGCAGGGTCTGTCCAACCCTCCAGCGCCAGGATCTGCGCGGTGCCGGCGTAGACGAACGCGCTCATCAGCGCGATCTCGAGCATGGAGAGGCCCTTGGACTCGGCCAGAACGCCGACCACGAGTCCAAAGGGAAGAAGCCCGACGGTGAGCGGAAAGGCCGAGCGCAGGCCCCGCACGAACCCAGCGCGCGTTGCCGTGACGGTCATGCGCGGAACCTGGCGATGCGCGCTTCCGCCTCGGCCTCGTCCATCGCCAGCACCGCCTCGGCGATCGCGCGGGGAAACCCCGCCCGGGCCAGTGCTGCCAGAGCCTTCTGGCGTGCAGCGGCATCGGCATCGGACCTGGCAAAGGGCCCGATGCGCCTGCGCCGTGCCGCGATGGCGGCGGCGGCAAGCTCCGCCTCCCGGTCGGGCAGCGCCTCGGCGATGGCCGAGCCTGCCTCGGCGCCCGCTCCCTTGGCCGCGAGCCTCGCCGCGATCGCCGCGCGCGAGCGGC
>NZ_JALHPR010000070.1 GCF_022842375.1 Elioraea sp.
GGCAGCCTGATCACGCGCGAGTACTTCCGCAACATCGCCGAGTACGTGAAGGCGGGCGGCGCCCTGCTGGTCTCGGTCGGGCCGGTGTTCGCCACGCAGCGCTCGCTCTATCGCACGCCGCTCGGCGCCGTCCTGCCGGCCGCCCCGCTCGGCGACGTGCTGGAGACGCCCTACAAGCCCAAGGTCACGGAGATCGGCCAGCGCCATCCCGTCACCGCCAACCTGCCGCAGGCCGGCGATCCCGGGAAGGAACCCGACTGGGGCCGCTGGTTCCGCCTGATCACTGCGCGCACCGATCGCGGCAACGCCATCCTGTCGGGCGCCGAGGAGCGCCCCCTGGTGATCCTCGACCGCGTCGGCGAAGGTCGCGTGGCGCAGATGATGTCGGATCATCTGTGGCTGTGGAACCGCGGCATCGACGGCGGCGGGCCGCAGCCCGAGCTGGTGCGCCGCGTCGCCCACTGGCTGATGAAGGAGCCCGACCTCGAGGAGGAGGCGCTGCGCGCGACCTCGGTGGGTGGCCGGATCGAGGTGACCCGCCGCACCCTCTCCACGACCTTTCCGCCGGTGACGATGACCGCGCCCGACGGCTCGACGCGTACCCTGACCCTGAATCAGGCGAGCCCCGGGCTCGGCCTCGCCGTGGTCGACGTGGAAAGGCCCGGCCTCTACCGCTTCGACGATGGCACGCTGCGCACGGTGGCCGCGGTCGGCAACCCCGACCCGCTCGAGGTCTCCGACGTGCGCGCGACGGAGAGCAGGCTGCGGCCGCTGGTCGACGCCTCGGGCGGCACGCTGCTGTGGCTCGTCGATTCCGCCGATCCCGACATTCGCGCGGTACGGCCGGGCCGCGCCGCCGGCGGCTCCGACTGGATCGGGCTGCGCCGCAACGAGGGTTACACCGTCGCCGGCATCAACCAGATCCCGCTGCTGCCGGGCATCCTGGTGGCGCTGGCGTTCCTGCTCGCCGTCGGCAGCGCCTGGTGGCGCGAGGGGCGCTGAGGCCGGCACATCGCCTCATCGCCGGTCGTCGCCTATGCCGATATCCCAGATCAGCACCCGAATGGGCGTCGGATCGAAGCCATTGCACGGGTTGTTGACCTGCGGACAGTTGGAAATCACGACGAGCACGTCGAGATCGGCGGTGATGTCGACGTGGCTGCCGCCCGCCGAGATGCCGTCGACGACGGTGAATTGTCCCGACGGATCGATCGGCACGTTCATGAAGAAGTTCAGGTTGGCGACGATGTCGCGCTTGCCCAGGCCATGACGCGAGAGCTCGAGGATGAAATTCTCCCGGCAGGCGTGCTGGTAGCGAGTCGCTTCGCCGAAGCGCACGGCGTTGCTCTCGCAGGAGCAGCAGCCCGCGGAGGTATCGTGCCGACCGCAGGAATCGCCGGTGATGCGCGCCATCACGCGGCCCTTGTTGGAAATCAGCTGCGTCCCGAGCTCGATGTAGGGCGAGCCTCGGATCCGCATCGTGTCCTGGGCGCTGTAGCGCTCCGCCGGATCCTCGGCGCAATAGAGCAGCGCATCGACCGCCTGCTGGCCTTCCGTGTCGACGATGCGCAAGGTCTGCCCGCGCCTCACCAGCCGTGACCACGCCTGTTCCGCCGGAACATCGTGAGCATGCATCGCGTCCGCCGGATCGAGCGCCTGCTGGCTTGTCATCGTGCATTTCCTTTCGAGTGGACCATCGACGAGCTCGCCGGCTTTCAGGTGTAGAGCCGATCGGTGAACTGGAAAGCGCGGGCGATCTCGGGCGACATCGTGCGGCACGGATCGTCGGTCGCGGCAGGCGGCGGGCGATGGCGCACGAGCGTCACCGGCCCGCCGGCGGCGGGCCCCGCCGGATCGAGTGGATGGGGGCAGTTCGACAGCGCCACGACGAGGTCCATCTCGGCTCGCAGGTCGACGAAGTCGCCGGACCGTTTGCGCCCGCCGGTCCACGCGAAGCGGCCGTCGGTCGCAATCGACACGGGGGCGAAGAAGCTCACGCAGGACGGGATGTCGCGCAACCCGAGCCCCAGCTTGGCCGCGGCCAGCAGGAAGTTGTCATGGCTGTTGCGCGACGGCTCGCCGAGGGCCGTACGCGTCGAGGCCGCCGTGGATCCCCCCGCCAGAAGATCGTGCGCGCCGCTCGTATCCTCGATCAGGGAAAGCATGACCCTGCCCATGTCGGTCAGGATGACCCGCCCCTTGGACAGCGCAGCACTCCACTGAACCTTGGCCGTATCGGCGCAGCTGATGCGCTCCGAGGGGTCGTCCGCGCGCCAGCCGATCAACGAGACGCTGGACCGGCCGAGCGGATCGACGATGCGCAGTGCCTCGCCGCGGCGCAGCCGCACCGTGTCGTACCAGCCGGACGGAACCTCCTCGCGGCTGATCACCGCGTCCGATGCGATCGACGCCCCGTCGAGCGCGGTCGGCGCCGGCAGGGCCTTCGGCATGGCCTCCTGTCCTGCGGCCCGCAGCGTCTCGTAGCGACGCCGGTTGGCTGCGGCGATCTCCGCCCTCCTGCTCGCGACCATCGATCCCTCCGACTGTCCCACCGCGATCGTGCGGTCTCGACAATGCCGCGCCCGGACAGTGCCGTCACGCCGGGCCGCCATCGCGGCTGGACGCGCCGATCGCGCAGGACGAAGCTCTGCCCGGTAATGTCCCGTCCCATGATCCGGAACCAGGCCAACCTCCATGAAGATCGAGAGCATCACGGCGAGCGCCATCGAGATCCCCCTGCCCCGGCAGTTTGCCGGCAGCGTCTACGCCATGACGACGCGCTGCGCGATCGTGACCCGGATGCGGACCTCGGATGGCCTGGAAGCCGAGGTCTACAACGGCGACAACCGCGAGCACGGCGCGGCGCTGGTGAAGATCATCGTCGAGGAGATCGCGCCGCTGGTGCTCGGCGAGGATGCCGCCGCCTATGAGCTGCTGTGGTCGAAGGCCTTCGCCGTCACCGTGCCCAATCGCGACCGCAAGCTCGCCATGGAAGCGATCGCCTGCGTCGACACCGCGGTATGGGACCTGCTCGGCAAGCGTGCCGGCCTGTCGGTGCGCCAGCTGCTGGGCGGCTTCCGGTCCGAGCTGCCGATCATCTCGATCGGCGGCTACTACGCCGAGGGCAAGACCCTGCTCGACCTCGCCAAGGAGATGGAGCAGCTCCGCCTGTGGGGCATGGGTGGCTGCAAGGTGAAGGTGGGCGGTCTCTCGCCCGAGCAGGACGCCGAGCGGGTCAAGGCGGCCCTCGACGGCGCGGGGCCGGGCTTCATGATCTCGGTCGACGCCAACCGGGGCTGGTCGGTGCCCGACGCCATCCGCTTCGCCCGCCTGATCGAGCCGCTGCCGATCGCCTGGTTCGAGGAGCCGGTGCGCTGGGACGACGAGGCGCGCGGCATGGCCGAGGTGCGTCGCGCCTGCCGCATCCCGATCAACGCCGGGCAATCGGAGTACAGCGCCCGCGGCGTGCGCCGGCTGATCGATGCCGGCGCCGTCGACATCGTGAACTTCGACGCCTCCGAAGCCGGCGGCATCACCGAATGGCG
>NZ_JALHPR010000071.1 GCF_022842375.1 Elioraea sp.
TTCAACATGGGCCTGCTGCTCGGCGCCATCGGCTTCTCCGCGGCGGTCATCGGCGGTCTCGGCAACGTGTATGGCGCGATCCTGGGCGGCTTCATCTTCGCGGCCCTGCAGACCATCGGCGCGGTGCTGCTCCCGATCGCGAGTGCCTACAAGGACGTGTTCGCCTTCGCCGCCGTCATCCTGCTCATGGCGTGGAAGCCGGGCGGCCTCCTTGCCGAACGGTCTGCCGATCGTGTCTGACCGGCGCGCCTCTCCGCTGCCCGCGCTCGGCGCCCTCGTTGCCGGGGCCGCGGCCGTGCTCGGGCTGCTCCTGGCCGAGCAGCAATGGGAAGTCGCGACACTCGCCATCGTCGGCGCTGTGGCGCTGCTGATCGGCGGCAAGCTCGGATGGGGCGAGGTCGTCCACCGCAGCGCGACGGATCACCATCGCTGGATCACGCCCGTGGCCTGGCTCACGGCGGCCCTCGTGATCTTCGGGCTGCGCGAACACAACTTCGAACTGCTGATGCTCTGCACCGTCATGCTCTACATGGTGGCGGGTCTCGGGCTCACCGTGCAGTTCGGCTACACCGGCGTTGTGAACTTCGCCGCCGCCGCGTTCATGGGGGTCGGCGCCTACACCGCCGCGGTGCTGCTGCTGCACACCGGCCTGCCTCACGTGCTCGTGATTCTCGCCGGCGGTCTCGTCAGCGCGGTCATCGGGTCGGTGCTGCTGCTGCCGCTGCTGCGCACACGCGGCCACTACGCCGCCCTCATCACCATCGCGTTCGGCATCCTGTTCCGCACCTTCCTCGAAGTGAACGACACCCTCGGCGGGCCGCAGGGCCTCAAGGTGCCGGGAATGGAATGGTTCGGGCTCGTGTTCAACGATGCCATCGAGATCGACGACGAGACCGAGTGGTCCTTCTACCTGCGCTACGCCGGCCTGTGCCTGGTCCTGCTGTTCTTCGCCTATCACTTCGTGCGGCGGCTGGAGCGCTCGTGGCTCGGCCTGTCGCTCGATGCGGTGCGGCTCGACGAGACGGCGGCCTCCGCCTTCGGCCTCAACGGTGCTGCGTGGAAGATCGCCGCGTTCTCCATCGGTAACTTCCTCGCCGGAATGGCCGGCGCGGTCTACGCGATGGTCACCGCATTCATCGCCCCCGCGAGCTTCACCTTCGGCGATTCGCTGATCCTCGTGTCCATCGTGATCCTCGGCGGCCTGGGCAATCCGCTCGGCCTGCTGCCCGCCGCGCTGATCGTCGTCGTGCTGCCGGAGAAGCTGCAGGTGATCCAGGAGTACCGCTTCCTGCTGTTCGCGGCGCTGGTCATTGCGATCCTGCTGGTGCGTCCCGGCGGGCTCATCCCCCGGCGCGCCCGCGACTACTTCCCCGGGACGGGCGGCCGATGAGCCAGGAGCTGCTGGTGGCGTCCGCGTTGTCCGTCCGCTTCGGCGGCGTGCGCGCGCTAGACGGCCTCGATATCCGCGTGCACGAAGGCGAAGTGCTGGGCGTGATCGGCCCCAACGGCTCGGGCAAGACCACCTTCTTCAACGCCGTGACCGGGTTCGTCACCACGGCCGGCGGGTCGGTGACGCTCGGCGGTGAAACGATCACGGGTCTGGTCCCGCGCGAGATCGCGCGGCGCGGCATCGCCCGCACGTTCCAGCGGCTGCGCCTGCTGCTGGAGCTGTCAGTCTTCGACAACCTGATGCTCGGCCAGCACCTGTCCCTGGACCACGGCATCGTCGCCAACCTGCTGCTGCGCGGCCGGCTCCGCGCGTCGATGACCAGCCACATCGAATCCGCCCGGCATCTCCTGTCCTACTTCAGCGCCACCCTGCCGGGCAAGCTCTTCGAGCCGGTGTCCGCCCTCACCATGATCGACCGCCGCCGGGTCGAGGTGTGCCGCGCGCTCATCCGCGAGCCCCGGCTCCTGCTGCTCGACGAGCCCTCTGCCGGCATGACACCGGAAGAGACCGCCGAACTCATGCGCGATCTGCAGAAGGTGAAGGCCGAGCGCAGCCGGCTCGCCGTCATCCTCATCGAGCACGACATGGACGTCATCGAGAGCGTGAGCGACCGCTGCGCCGTGTTCGACTACGGACGCAAGCTGTGCGAGGGCAGCTACGCCGAGGTGTCCAGCGACCCGGCCGTGCGCCGTGCCTATCTGGGTGTGGACGACGAATGAAGGCGCTCTCGCTCGAGATCCGCGACATCACCGTCGGGTACGACCGCGCTGACGTGCTGTTGGGCGTTTCGCTCACGGCCAACGCCGGCGAGATCACCTGTCTGCTCGGCGCTAACGGTTCGGGCAAGAGCACGCTGGCCCGCGCCATCCTCGGCCTCACGCCGCCGCGATCCGGCACGATCCGCCTCGACGGACGCGACATCGCCGGGCTCGCCGTCCACAAGATCGTGGGCCTGGGCATCGGCGCGATTCCGGAAGGCCGCCGGGTCTTTCCGAAACTCACCGTCACCGAGAACCTCCGCACCGGCGCGTACCTGGTGCGCGATGCCTCGCTGGTCGCCACCCGGATGACGGAAGTGTTCCGCGTATTTCCCCGGCTGGAGGAGCGCGCCGGGCAGCTCGCCGGCACGCTCTCCGGCGGCGAGCAGGCGATGCTGTCCATCGGTCGCGGCCTGATGGGCTCGCCGGGCCTGCTCATCATCGACGAGCCGTCGCTGGGGCTGTCGCCCAAGTTCGTGAAGGAGAACTTCCAGGTGATCCGCCGCATCAACGAGGCCGGCGTCTCCGTTCTGCTCGTGGAGCAGAACGTGCACCAGACGCTGGAGGTCGCCCACCGCGGTTACGTGCTCTCGGGCGGCAAGGTGGTCGCCGAAGGCACGGCCGAGGAACTGAAGCGCCACCCCGAACTCGTCGCCGCCTATTTCGGCAATCACGGCGGCTGAAGCCCCGCGCCCCTGGCTATACTCGCGCGACACTTTCCCAGGAGCGCGCCGTCATGGCTGCACCCGATCCGATCCGACTGACGCAGGACCTCCTGCGGTTCAACACCATCAACCCCCCCGGCGCCGAGGAGCCCTGCGCGCGGCACATCGGGGAGATGCTCGAGAAGGCCGGCTTCCGCGTCACTTACCACGGCTTCGGCACTGGTCGCGCCAACCTGGTGGCGACCATCGGCGGCGATGCGGACATCGCGCCCATCTGCTTCACGGGCCACATCGACATCGTGCCCCTGGGTGCCAAGGCCTGGAGCAAGGACCCGTTCGCCGGCGAGACCGATGCGGGCAAGGTCTATGGCCGCGGTTCCAGCGACATGAAGGCCGGCGTCGCCGCGTTTGTCGCCGCTGCCGTCGCACTGGCGCCGAAGCTCGAGCGCACGCCGGGCATCTCCATCGTCATCACGGCCGGTGAGGAAACCGGATGCCAGGGCGCATTCGATCTCATCCGCAAGCCCGGCGCACTCGGACGCGCCGGCGCCATCGTGGTGGCCGAGCCCACGGGCAACTTCCCCTATGTCGGCCACAGGGGCGCCTTCTGGCTCCAGGCCCTCGCCCACGGGGTGACGGCTCACGGCTC
>NZ_JALHPR010000072.1 GCF_022842375.1 Elioraea sp.
CGCCGGGCGGCCTCACCGCGCGTGAGGCCGCCCGGCGCCGCACCAAGACGGCCCAAAGCCTGCTCCGTCGCCAGGCTATGCCAGCCGGCGCCGCCTCCGTTTTGTGCGCGCGGCGGTGCCGGGCCTGGCGGAAGCGACATGCCACCTCTCCTCGATGGTCGTGGTCCGAAGTGTCGTCCAGTGGTGCGCGGCTGGACCCGACCTGCCCACCACTCGGATGACCGGTCTGCCTATGCGGCCAGCAGCGTCGGCAGCGTCGGCCCCTGGTCGAGCAGGTCCATCGTCGCGCTGCCGAACACCAGATTGTGCAGCGGCGCATGGCGGACGGCGCCCATCACCAGCAGGTCGGCCTGGGCCTCCCGCGCGGCGTCGAGGATGGCGCGCGTCACGCCGCCACTGCCGCGCTGCACGGGCCGGAAGTCAGCCTTCGCGCCGTGCCGTGCCAGCAGGTGGGTCAGTTCGACCGCCGACTGCCCCGGACGGAATTCCTTGTCGTCGGTGACGCTCACGACGGTCACCGAATCCGCCCGCTTCAGGAGCGGCAGCGCGCCATGCACCGCGCGCACCGCGGCAGTCGAGGCATCCCAGGCAACGATGGCGCGCGACGGCGGCGACGCGGTGGCGTGGCTGGGCGGCACGAGCAGCATCGGGCGTCCGGACGAGAAGATGCCGCCGCTGGCGACGAAGCGCTTGCCGATGTCGGCGCCCGACCCGAAGGACATGATACCGAGGTCGCTGACCCGCATCTGGTCCGCGAGGACCTCCCCGATGCCGTAGGCGAAGCTGCTGCGGCCGCGCACCTCGAAGCGCAGGCCGCGCGCCTCGAGCGCCGCCCGGACATGCAGCAGCACACCGTCCTCGCGCGCCGCCAGAGCGTTCTCCGACATCTCGGCGTCGCCGCCGGCCGGCTCGGGGCGATAGACACTCGCCGCGAAAACCAGTGCGGCAACGTGCGCCGCATGCACCTCCGCCAGGGCCAGTGGCAGCGCAATGGACGCATCCACCGCGCCCAGCGTGTCCGGCTCCACATGCAGCGCTATTGTCGTATAACCCACGTTCTCAGGCTCCTTCACGATCGATTTGCACCCCACGCATGAGGCTCGCACGAGGCGGGTTTTCAAGTGCACGGCACGCGTCCCAACCGCCGCGTCGTGTCTCGTTCGCACGCCGCTTTGTCCGTCCGTGGCTGGCCTTGCCATGGGCCCGGGACCGCTGCGCCTCCCTGGCCGACGGCGCCCAAATGCACGCAACGACGTTTAACGAGCATTGATGCAGATCAATCCCAGCCGATCGGGCTCGCGGACGCACGCCGCAGCCTGACGAGCGTTAACGGGCGTGGAGCGCAGGGCTTACGCGGCGTCTCCTCATCGCCGAGGCGGCTGCGTATCCGATGCCCTTGTCGGCGACTGCGTGCGGTTTCGCACGCAGCAGTGCGTGGTGGCGCTGCGCGTCGACGGCGTATGACGTATGGGACGGCATGATAACCAACCTTGGGCTCCGCGCGTTGCCGCCGACACTGCAGGCCGCGGTGCATGACCTCGCGCAGGGCGGGTGGCGCGACGCGATCGTCGCCTTCGAGGCGAATCGGATGCGGCTGATCAGCTACCGCGATCTCGCCGCCGAGGTCGAGCGCCGGGCGCGCGGTCTCGTCCATGCGGGTGTCGGGCCGGGCGATGCGGTCATCCTCTGCGGGCCGGGCGGCGCCGACTGGATCATGGCCTGCCTCGCCATCCTGCATTGCGGCGCCTGCGTGGTACCGGTGGACGCGACGCTCGGCGCCGAGAGCTTCCGCCACGTGCTGTGCGACAGCGGGGCGCGCATCGCACTGGTCGCGCAATCCTCGGCGTTGAGGCTGCGCAGGCCGCTCGAGCAGCGGGGCGTGCGCGCGCTGGCGCTGGCCCAGGACGACGCGCCGGACGACAGCCGAGAGGTCACCTTCGCGCGCGTCGGTCCCGAGGATCGCGCGATCCTGTTCTACACGTCGGGAACCACCGGGCCGCCCAAGGGCGTGCCGCTGACGCACGGGAACCTGATCTACCAGCTCCGCGTGCTCGCCGGCACGGGCATCGTGTCGCCCGATGACCGTGTGCTGCTCCCGCTGCCGATGCACCATGTTTATCCGCTGGTGATCGGCGTGCTCACGCCGCTCTCCGCCGGCATCGCCGTCGTGCTTCCGGCGGGCTTCACCGGTACGCAAGTGGTCGCCGCGCTGCAATCTGGCCGGCCGACGGTGATGATCGGCGTGCCGCGGCTGTTCGATGCCCTGGTCGGCGCGCTCGCCGAGCGGATGCGGCGGGGCGGCGGTGCGGCGCAGGCGCTGTTCAGCGCCGCGCTCGGGCTGTCGCGCCTGCTGCGCCGGCGCTTCGGCTGGCGCATCGGGCCGACGCTGTTCGCCCCGCTGCACCGCCGGCTCGGACCCACCCTGCGCATCGTCGTCTCCGGCGGCGCCGCGCTGCGGCCCGAGACCGCCTGGGCGATGGAGGCGCTCGGCTGGAAGGTGGCGAGCGGCTACGGGCTCACCGAGACCTCGCCTATGCTCACCATCCACCCGCCGGGCGCGATGCGCTTCGAGACCGTCGGCGGCGTGGCCCCGGAGACCGAGCTGCGGATCGAGGGCGCGGCGGAGGGCAACGCCGAGGGCGAGGTCCTGGCCCGCGGTCCGGGCGTGTTTGCAGGCTATCATGCGCTGCCGCAGAAGACGGCAGAGGCCTTCACCGCGGATGGCTGGTTCCGCACCGGCGATCTCGGCCGGATCGACGAGACGGGCTGGCTCCGCCTCACCGGTCGGCGCTCGACGGTGATCGTCACCGAAGGCGGCAAGAACCTGCAGCCCGAGGAGATCGAGGAGGCCTACCAGGCGCATCCGGCGATCGAGGAGATCGCGGTCCTCCAGCACGACGGCCGCCTCGCCGGGCTGATCGTGCCGGCGCGCGCCGCGCGGGCCGAGGACGGGGGCGAGGCGGCGATCCGCGAGGTCGTGCGCGAGGTCGCGCGCGCCCTGCCATCCTACCAGCGCATCGCCGAGTACCGCCTGACCGCCGAGCCCATCCCGCGCACCCGGCTGGGCAAGCCGCGCCGCCAGCTCATCGTGCAGGCCTATGCGCGCGCCGGGGAGGCGGGGCGCGAGGAACGCGGCCGCGCGAGCGGCCTCGTGCCGATCGAGACTCTTTC
>NZ_JALHPR010000073.1 GCF_022842375.1 Elioraea sp.
CATGTCGTGTTCTTCGGCACCGGCGCCTACACCTCGACGATCCTGCAGGTGACCTACGGCTGGAACCCGTGGCTCGCCTGGCCCGTCGCCACCGCCATGGGCGGCGTGGTCGGCTGGATGATCGCGGTGCTGTCTTTCCGCGCGGGCCTCAGAGGCTCCTACTTCGCGCTGATCACGCTGGCCTTCGCCGAGGTCTTCCGCATCCTCGCCAACTCCGTGCCCATCACCAAGGGCGGGCTCGGCATGTTGATCAAGGCCGACCAGCGGCCGATCAACTTCCAGTTCAGGGATCCGGTCTGGATCTACTATCTCGCCCTGCTGCTCTGTGTGATCTCGCTGCTGATTGCCTGGCACCTGACCCGGAGCCGCTTCGGCGCGCGGTTGATCGCCATCCGCGAGAACGAGGATGCCGCCCGGGCGCTGGGCATCGACGTCTTCGCCGAGAAGGTGAAGGTGCTGACGCTCTCCGGCGCGATGTGCGCGGCCGGTGGCACCTTCTACGCACAGAAATATCTCTACATCGACCCCGCGATCGCCTTCGGCGTCGACAAGTCGGTCGAGATGCTGCTGGTCAGCATGGTGGGCGGCGCCGGCACCATCTTCGGGCCGTTGATCGGCTCGGTCACGCTGATGGGCATCAACGAGGTGACGCGCTGGCTGGCCAGCGTCGTGCCCGCTTTCAAGAACGTCCAGCCGCTCAGCCTCGTGGTCTACGGCATCATGCTGATCCTGATCGTGGCCCGACTGCCCAACGGCTTGATGGGCCTGTTCCGCCGAAGGTCGCGCCATGCTTGAGGTGCCCCATGCTTGAAGTAAGGGGGGTCTCCAAGAGCTTCGGCGGCTTGAAGGCCGTGGACAGCGCCTCACTCGACGTGAGACAGGGCGAGATCGTGGGCCTGATCGGACCCAATGGCGCGGGCAAGACGACGTTGTTCGCGGCCATCGCGGGCTTCCACAAGCCTGACGCCGGCACGGTCGTCTTCGAGGGCAAGCAGATCACCGGCCTCGCGCCGCACCGCATCTGCGCTGCTGGCATGGTCCGCACCTTTCAGATCACGCAGCCCTTCGCCGGCATCAGCGTGCGCGAGAACATCATGGTCGGTGCCTATCACAGGACGGCCGACCGCCGGCTGGCCGCACGCGAGGCCGAGGCCGTCGCGGGCATTGTCGGCATGCAAGACCAGCTCGACCAGCGCGGCGCCGACCTCACCGTCGCCGGCCGCAAGCGGCTCGAGCTCGCCCGCGCGCTGGCGACCGGACCGCGGCTGCTGCTGCTCGACGAGGTGATGGCCGGCCTCAACCCGACCGAGATCGTCGAGATCGTGAGCGTCATCAAGGACATAAGGCAGGCCGGCGTTACCATTTTTCTGATCGAGCATGTCATGCAGGCCGTGACCTCGCTCGCCGAGCGGGTCTATGTGCTGAACCAGGGCCGCATGATCGCCGAGGGCACGCCCGCCGCCATCGCCGACGACGCCGGCGTCGTCGAAGCCTATCTCGGCCACGGTGCTGCCAAGGTGCTCCGTGCGTGAGAGCCAGACCTTACGCGCCGATGACGGCGCGAGGGAGGTGCTCCGTGCTTGAGATCGCCGGCCTGAGGGCCGGCTACGGCCCCATTGAAGTGCTGCGCGGCGTAGACCTCGCCGTGGGCGCGGGCGAGATCGTGGCGCTGCTGGGCAGCAACGGCGCCGGCAAGTCGACGCTCAACAACAACGTCTCCGGCCTCTACCGGCCGTTCGGCGGCTCGATCCGCTTCGACGGGCACGACATCGCGGGCGCGCCCTCGACCCGCATCGTCGAAGCGGGCCTCGTGCAGGTGCCCGAGGGCCGCCGTGTCTTCCCCACCCTCACGGTGCGCGACAATCTCGAGCTGGGCAGCTACCGCCGCGGCAAGCCCGCCCGCGCGCGGAACCTGGAGCGCGTGCTCGCAATCTTTCCGCGCTTGAAGGAACGCCTCACCCAGTCCGCCGGCACGCTGTCGGGCGGCGAGCAGCAGATGCTGGCCATCGGCCGCGGCCTGATGGCCGAGCCCCGTCTCCTGATCCTCGACGAACCCTCGCTCGGCCTCTCGCCTCTCCTGGTCGAGGAGATGTTCGCCCTGATCGGCCAGCTCAACGGCCAGGGCCTCGCCGTCCTGCTGGTCGAGCAGAACGTCGTTCAGTCGCTTGCGATCGCCCACCGCGCCTATGTGCTGGAAAATGGTCGCATTGCCCTCTCGGGCAACGCAGCCGACCTCGCCGAAAACCCCAACCTGCGCAAATCCTATCTGGGCCACTAGTACGAGATGAGTCTAGGCTCGCCTCACCCTGCCACCTCACCCTTGCAAATCATCGATCGCTGCATCGGCTGGAGTAGCCTTTGCTGGGGCGGGTAGACCGGCCCCATTTGCGCCAAACACCGCCTCAGAATTTGGGCGCACGCTTCTCCAGGAACGCCGCCGTGCCCTCGTGGTAATCGGGGCCGAAATAAACGTCCCGACGCAGGCCATGGAGGTACTCGTGGGTGGCCGGGTTGATCGGCACCGATTCGCTCAGCACGCGCATCGCCTCCTTGGAGGCGGCGATCGCCTTGGAGGAACGCGACGCGATCGTCCTGGCCATCGCGTAGGTTTCCGCCTCGAGCGCGGCCGCCGGCACGACCCGATTGACGATGCCGACGCGCTCCGCCCGGTCGGCCGGAATGAGATTCGCCGAAAAGAACATCTCCTTCGCCACGGTGAGCGGCAGGCGACTCATGAAGTTGAGAATTCCGGCGACGTTGTACGGCAAGCCGAGCTTGGCGGGCGTGATGGCGAAGGCGCAGGTCTCGTCGCCCATCACGATGTCGCAGGCCATGACCAGATCGCACGCGCCGCCCCACGCCGACCCGTGAACCATGGCGATCACCGGGGCCGGGAACGCCTTGACCGCCCGCAGCAACTGTTCCAGCGGATCGCTGTAAGGCAGCGGATCGACGTCCGCCCTCGGCAGCTCGCCGACGTCGTGACCGGCCGACCAGACCTTGCCACCGGAGGCGCTGCGCAGCACCACCACTCGCACGCCATCGGCCTTGAAGGAATCCAGGGCCGCAATCATCTCGGCGATCAGGTCGGCGCCGAGGGCGTTGCGCTTGTCGTCATGGTCGAA
>NZ_JALHPR010000074.1 GCF_022842375.1 Elioraea sp.
TATGTCAAGGTGAAGGGCGCCTCGTTCGAGCACGGGCTGCTCGAGATCGACCTGGTGCGCGAGGTGCCCGAGGCGATGAAGCCCAGGCGCATCGAGATCGGCACACGTGCCGGCGACCGGCGACCGGGCGACAGCAAGGTGCTGGAGAACACGGCCGACCATTCAGGCGACGGGCGCGTCGAGCAGCTGAAACGCGCCTGATCCGGGGGAGGCCGGCACCGCCGCCGCGGCAACGCGGCGGCGGTGCCGGCGCTGCTGCGCGGCGGCTTTCGCCGTGGCGGAGATCAGGAGGAGAGTACGAGCGACTCAATCTCGCCGTTCGCCCTCTCGCACCGCCTCAGACCCCGAACGGCGGCTTCTTCGCCCAGGGGTATCCCTGGCGCGCGCGCGCGTAGGCGAAGTCGAACAGGCTGCGCATGTAGGGGTTGTCGAACGGTTGGGGCGAGACCTGGGTGAAGTCGTCGCCGATGTAGGCCAGGTTGAAGCCGATGCCGTCGGCCCGCGTCGCGTTGTAGATGCGCATGACGTCGTTGGCGCCGCTCATGGTGATCATGGTGTCGATGGCCCGGCCGATGATCCCCAGCGTCTGCCGTTCGGTGCGCGACCAGTTGGGATCGAGCCGGCCGTTGCGGATGACATAGGCCTCGGCCTTGACCACGCGCTGGCCGGCGGCGGTCCGCTGACGGCGCTGCGCGGTCAGGGAGGGCGGATAGAGGAAGGCCTGGGCGAAGGCGCCGCCGTCGACATGCAACTCCTGATAGGGCCGGCCGTCGAGCGTGACGTCGAACATGGTGGGCGGGAACGCCCCGGGGATGGCGGCCGAGGCGAGCAGGATGCGCCGGATGGTGTCGGTGGCGCGCGGATGGCCGCTGGCCGCAATGGCGCCGATGTTCCAGATGACGCCGAGCTGGGCGTCGAGGTCGCTGGTGCCGATCAACAGCAGCCGGCCCTCGCCATAGGCGCGGGCGATGTCGCGCACCATGCGGTCGTCGAGGTAGCGCGAGATCGTGGCAAAGAGCGGCGCATTGTCGGCCAGCGCATCGTCGTTCAGGGCGGCGATGAGGCCGCGCGGCCGCAGGACGTCGCGCGTGGTGATGCCGGTATAGACCTCGCGCAGCTGGGGATCGTAGGCGGTGCCGAGAAAGGCGAAGGGCGCCGTCAGCGCGCCGGTGCTGACGCCCGTCACCCAGTCGAAGACGGGACGGCTGCCCTGCTCGCTCCAGCCGCACAGCAGCCCGGCACCGAAGGCGCCGTTCTCGCCGCCGCCGGAAACCGCCAGCATCTCGTAGGGCGGCATGTCGGCGGCCCTGGTCACGCCGTGGAAGCGGGCGCGGCGCTCCGCCGCCTGCGCGAGCTCGGCCTCGATGAGCTTCATGTCGATGACGGGATGGAAGCGCTCGTTCGGCAGGCCGAGCACGGTCGCCCGCGTCGCCGCCGCCCGCGGCACCGGCTCGCCGCGCGGCAGCTCGCCGCACGCCGACAATCCCATGGCAGCGCCGCCCCCGGCGAGCAGGCGCAAAACGTCACGTCGATTGTTCATTGGTCGTCTCTCCCTGTTGGCATCGGTGCGGCGCCCGGCGAGGGGCACCCCCTACTTCGCCCGATCTTCCGGCAGCTTGTCCTTGGTCTGCAGCATCAGCCGCTCGACGCGCCCGCCCTTGAGCATGTGCGTCTCCAGCACCTCGTCGATGTCTTCCCTGGTCGGCACCGAATACCAGACGCCCTCGGGATAGATCACCAGGGTCGGCCCCAGCTCGCAGCGGTCGAGGCAGCCGGCGCTGTTGATGCGCACGTTCTTGAGGCCGAGATCCTTGGCGCGGCTCTTCATGTGGTCGCGCAGCGCCTCGCCGCCCTTCTCGGCGCAGCAGCCGCGCGGATGGCCGGCCGGGCGACGGTTGGTGCAGCAGAAGACGTGGGCTTCGTAGTAGGGCTTCGGGTCAGTCGCCCTTTCGCGTGCGCTCATCGTCCGGTCAGCCCTTCTTGCCGGTGCCGGAAGCGATGCCGGCCAGTTGCTGCCAGAAGGCCTGTTGCATCTGCTGCATCTGCTCGACGCCCTGCATGGACGCCGGCAGCCAGGTCTTGAACACCGTTTCCGGGTTCATGGCGCCGAGGCCGGAACGCATCCGCTCCTCGATCTCGCCCATGATGCGGTCCTGCATCGGCTTGAGGTCGGGCAGGCCGAAGAAGGCGCGGGCCTCCTCGGGGGTGCAGGTCACTTCGACGTTCACTTTCATGGCGGGCTCTCCGTTTCCCCGACTTTAGCATGCTATGACCCCGGCATGACGACCCTCTCCTTTCCCGCCTGGCTGGCCAAGAATCCCCGGCTGGACCGGGATCTCGCCTTCGGCCGCGAGCAGCAGTTCGTGGTCAATCCCAACGGCGTGCCCGAGCTTGCCCGGGAGCTGGGCGAATGCCCCGCGCATAAAGTGACGCCGCTCCATCGCCTGCCGGCGCTGGCCGAGCGGCTGGGCGTGGGCGAGGTCCGGGTCAAGGACGAGAGCCAGCGGTTCGGCTTCGGCGCCTTCAAGGCGCTAGGCGGCGTGCTGGCGGTCTACACCGTGCTGTCGGGCGCGGTCGGCGACGCCACCCACGTCAATGCGACGTTCGCCGACGTGATGGCGGGCAAGCACCGCGAGGTCACGGCGAAGTACATCTTCACCACCGCGAGCTCGGGCAACCACGGCCGCTCGGTCGCGGCGGGCGCAAAACTGTTCGGCAATCGCTGCGTGATCTTCCTGCCGAAGTTCACCAGCGCCGACAAGGAAGCCGCCATCCAGGCGCGCGGCGCCGAGGTGATCCGGGTCGACGGCGACTACGACACCGCCGTCGCCGAATGCCGCCGCCAGGCCGAGGCCAAGGGCTGGACGATCATCTCCGACACCTCGTGGGAAGGCTACGACGCGATCCCGCGCAGCGTGATGCGTGGTTACACGGTGCTGGTCGAGGAAATCGTCCAGCAGTGGAAGGACGCGCCGACGCATGTGTTCGTGCAGGCCGGCGTCGGCGGTCT
>NZ_JALHPR010000075.1 GCF_022842375.1 Elioraea sp.
GTCCAGGTAGCGTCGGCCTCGGCACCCATGGGCTGCCATAGCCGCTCGGCGACATAGGCCGACAGTCCCTGCCCCGTCGCTCCCTTGACCACGAGGCCCAGCACGATGGTCTCGACGGAGGCGTACTGGAAGCGTTGGCCCGCCGGCGTATCGCGGGCCTCGAAGGAACGGAGCGCCGCGATGGTGCCGTCGCTGAACTGCCGCCTCACGTACTTCGACAGATCGTCACGGCCGTCGTACTTCTCGCTGAACTGGACGCCGGAGCCCATGCGCAACAGCGCCCGGATCGGCGTCTCGCCGTAGGCCGAACCGCTGAGCTCCGGCGCATAGACCGCGGCATGGTCGTCGAGCGAGCGGATGCGGCCCTCCTGCAGCGCGAAGCCGACGGCGATGGAGGTTATCGACTTGGCCATCGAATTCGACAACAGGCGCTGCGCCGGCGTGCGGTCGTACTGATAGCGTTCGAGCTGCACCACGCCGTCCTTGATCACCATCAGGCCGGTGACGCGCCGCCTGGCGAGGAAGTCGTCGATCGTGCGGCCGCCCTGATAGGTGAAGGCGGGCGGCGTGGCGGCGGCGGGCAGTTCGCGCGGCCTGTCGGCGCGCGGCAACCGCCGATGCGGCAGGATGCTGTCGAGATGGCTGAACGAGCCGACGCGCACCCGCTCGTCGCTGAACCACGTTGTCCGCGTGCCCACAGGATAGCCAAGGGACTTGCCGAGAAGTTCCTCGTCCGGTGCCGCGCGGGCGGATACCCCGCTGCAACAGACCAGAAGTGCGGCGACCAGGCTCCACCGAAGATTTGCGTTGGGCATCCGGAGACTTCCCCCCGCCGGGAAGCCTATCTCAAATCCGCCCAGGCTTCACGGCCCGGGCTGCCATGACCCTGAAATACCGGCTCTTTCTAGGGACGCCCAATCTCGAGCAGCGCGCGCCGCAGAGGCTCGCTCGAGACGTGAAGCAGGCCGTGGTGCATGGGATCGCCCAACTCGAGAAGCATGAGAACGGCCCCCGTTACCGCGAACGCGGAGACGAAGAAGCTCGTGATCACAGTGGCGTTGACGGGCGCGAACAACCCGAAGCTGATGAAGATGAGGGAGAGCCAGAAGATCAGCACGAAGAGAAACTCCACGGGAACCGTGGTGCCGGGATTCTCCCACAGCAGCCATCGTTCGGCGTAGATGTTGGCGGTGATGGCCAGCGCCTGCGCGTGCAGCGCGGGATGCCGCCGGTCTGTGGGCGATAGCGCCAGGGTGGCCTCGAGAAGAACGTCGAGAAGATCGGCGGTCTCCCGATTGGCGGTCGACGGCGCCGACGCCGGGAACAACTCCTCGTGTTTCTTGGCCGCATAGGCACGGAGCGCCGCCCGCGCCCCGTTCGCTTCCGGCCCGTAAATCCGCAGCAGGTGATCGAGATTGATGAGGTCGGAACTGAGTTTCTTCACGATGCCGGTATTGGCCGAGAAGGAACTGTTCGCCGACGACAACATCAGGGCAAGGACCAGGGACGTCAGCGACACCACGATACCAGCCGACAGCTTGACCGCCGTGGCCGACCCGTCGCTCAGGTGATGTTCCGGCAGGGACCGCGCAATGAAGATGCCGATCAGGGAGCCCCCGAACATCGCAACAAAGGCGACCAAGGAGATATACAGATAAGAGCTACCGATCATCGGACCTCATACCACACGTACCGACCGCACGGGCCAACCACACTGACCCATGGTGTAGCTCTACTCTCTTCGAGCGGCGTCCGCTCAATCGAGGCGGATGCCGGCGTCGGCGATGACCTTCTTCCAGATGTCGGTTTCACGCGCGATCTGGGTGGCGGCTTCGGCCGCCGTGCCCGCCAGCGTCTCCATGCCGTGCTTGCCGTAGGCCGCCTGCACATCCGGTGCCTTCAGCGCCTTGTTCATCAGGGTGGTGAGCGTGGCCACGTTCTCGGGCGACACTTTCGACGACACCACGAGGCAATACCAGTTGGTGGCGGCATAGCCCGGGAACCCCAGTTCGGCGATGGTCGGGATCTCGGGATCGAAAGGCGAGCGCTTCGCCCCGGTGACGGCGAGCGCGCGGATACGGCCCTCGCGCATGAAGGCGGTGGCGGTGGGGGCGCTCGCGATCAGCGACGGTATGTGGCCCGCCAGCAGATCGTTCATCGCCGGCGCTCCGCCGCGGAACGGCACGTGGTTCAGCCGCGCGCCGCTTCGCGCCTTCAGGAGTTCGCCAGCGAGGTGGCCCGCGCTGCCGACACCAGCGGTGCCGTAGTCCATGCCCTCCGGCCGCTTGGCGAGTTCCAGATATTCGGCGAGCGTCCTGGCCGGCACGCCGGGGTGAACGACGACCACGTTGGAGAAATCGACCGCGAGGCACACCGGCACGATGTCGGTCCGCGGATCGTAGCCGGCGTCTTTCATCGCATAGGGGTTGACCGTCAGCATGCCCAGCGTGGCCAGCAGGACGGTGTGGCCGTCGGGCGGCGCGCGCAGCATCTCGCGGGTGGCGATGTTGCCGCCGGCGCCGGGCTTGTTGTCGACCAGGATCGACAGGCCGGCATTCTTGGTCAGCTCCGCCGCCAGCACGCGGGCCACGATGTCGCCGCCGCCGCCCGCGGCGAAGCCGACCAGCAGGCGGAGCTGCTTGGAGGGAAACGATTGCGCGCGGCCGATGCCCGGCAGCAGGGCGGCCGATGCCGCGGACCCGATCAACGAACGCCGATACATTCTTGCGTACCTCCCGCTCTCTTCGGGTCGAGCTTACGGGCGAAGCCTCGCCTGCGCTATCCTGTGCGCGCCGGGAGGGTGGAAATGGCGGCCAGCGACAGCTTTGCCGAGTTCCTGCGCGAGCAGCTGGCGCCGCTCGGCCGTGTCACGGTGCGGCGCATGTTCGGCAAGGCCGGCGTGTTCTGCGACGGGGTGATGTTCGGGATGGTCGCGGACAACATGCTCTACCTCCGGCTGGACGACAAAAACCG
>NZ_JALHPR010000076.1 GCF_022842375.1 Elioraea sp.
GCCCCTGCCCCCCGTGCCGCCCAACCGCCGCGCGCGACCCCGGCCCAGGCCCCCTCGCCACCGCCCGCACAACGCGCCCCGGTGGCGCGCGAGGCGCTTCCACCGGGCTGAAGCCCGACCACCGCGGCCGCTTGTCCGGACGAGCGCGGGCAGCACCAGCGCCTGCCGTGCGTGTTCATCGAAGCTTCACCGAACCGCAACGCGCCCATCACGACGCGACGGCCAGTGTGGCTGCACGGCCGGTGACATGAGGAGGGACAGACAGAACGATGCGCGTGATCCTGTTCGGCTTCGACGGCCTCCGCCCCGACCTCGTGACGGAGCAGACCTCGCCGAACATCGCTGCCGTCATGGCCGGCGGTACGCGGTTTGCCAATGCGCGATCGGTGTTCCCATCCGAGACGCGCGTCGCCACACCCTCGCTCGCCACGGGCTGCCGGCCTGCGTCGCACGGCCTTGTCGCCAACGCGCTCTACGATGCCGCCGCATCGCCGGGCCGGGTACTGAACACCAAGCATCTCGTGGCGATGGATGCGCTGATCGCCACGCATGGTCGGCTGCTCGAACGGCCCTCCCTCGGCGCGATCCTGCACGGCGTCGGCAAGCGGATGGACGTGGTGTGGACCGGCACCGCGGGTGCGGCGCGCGCGGCCTTCCCCGAGGCCGGCGCGCTCGGCGGCTTCCGCTGGCACCCGGAGGAGGGCGTTGGTGCCGCCGCGTCGATCGGCCCCGGCCCTGATAGTGCCGTGCCGAACACGCCGCGCGTGCGCCACGCCGCGCGCCTCTTCATCGACCATGTGCTGGGCGAGCGCCGCCCCGATGTCGCGCTGTTCTGGGCGTCGGAGCCCGACGTGTGCTTCCACTACGAGGGCATCGGCGCGCCCGCCTCGCTCCAGGCCCTGCGCGATGCCGACGCTGCCCTCGGCGAGGTGCTGGAATGGCGCGCGGCGCAGCCTGATCGTGACGAGATCGTCATCATCGCGATGTCGGACCACGGGCACGTGACGGGGCATACGCGGATCGATCTCGTGGCGGAACTTTCAGCCGGCGGCTTCGCCTGCGGTCGGAAGCTGACGGCGGAGACACCGATCGCGCTCGGCGGCGGCGGCGCGCCGGGGCTCTGGGTGAAGGGCAGCGACACGGCGACGGTGCGCGCCCTCTGCGCCTGGCTCCAGGCGCAGCCCTGGGTCGGGCTCGTGCTGGCGCGCGATGCGGCCGCACATGGGCTTGCCGGCACCGTGCCGCTCGCCGCCCTCGGCGCGCTGCACGCACGCTCGCCCGACCTCGCCTTCACTTTCGCCGGTACCGATGACCCCGACCAGTTCGGCATTCCCGGCCGCACCTTCATCGAGGCGGCTGACGTTCCGGCCGGCGGCGGCATGCATGGCGGGCTGCACCGGCGCGAGCTGTCCGCCACGCTCGCGATGATGGGCGGGCCGGTTCCCGCTGGCCGCGTGACCGAGACGCCGTCCGACCTGACCGACATCGCGCCGACAATCCTCGCCCTGCTCGGCCTCACGCCGGAGGGGATGGACGGCGTGGCCCTGGCCGAGGCGTTCGGGCGCGACGGTGGCGAGACGCGGCGCGTCATCCTTCCCGGCCATGGCGGGGCAGGGCTTGCGATGGACCACGCCCGCGGCCGCGCCTATCCGGCCGGCAGCGGGACCGGCTTCGGTTGATCCGCCACGGCGGACCCGGGGCGACCTACCGCGAGGCTGTCGCGGCGGCGTGCGTGGCGATGCCGCGGATGCGCGCGATCATCGCAGCGATGCCGTTGCCGCGATTGGCCGAAAGGTTGCCGATCAGGTCGAGGTCCTTCAGGAACGCGCCCGCGTCGGTGGCCAACACCTCCTCCGGCGTGCGGCCGGAGTAGATCCGCAGCAGCATCGCGACGAGGCCGGCGACGATCGCGGCATCGGAGCCGGCGGCGAGATGCAGCCTGCCCTCGCGCAGCTCGGAGGCGAGCCACACCTGGCTCTGGCAGCCTTCGACCTTGTGCGCGTCGTCCTGCCATTCGGGCGGGAACGGCGGCAGCGAGCGGCCCCAGTCTATGACGAGGCCGTAGCGATCCATCCAGTCGTCGAAGAAGCCGAATTCCTCGGCGATGGCGGCCGTCGCCGCGTCGGCGGTCGGCTCCCTGGGGTGAACGAACGGGTCGGTCATGGGTTCGCAGATGGGGCGCATCGGCATCGACTCAAGCCGAAGGGCGTCAACGAGGCATTCATGCGCTGTCGATGAGGAGGCGCTTACGGATAAGGGACGGAGCAGGCGTCCTGCGTTGTGCATGCGTCCGTATCAGTGTCTCTGCGTATCGTAGCGTTCATGGTAGTATCGCCGCGGTGTCTGACATTTGAGCTTTTGGGATTCTGATGGACCAACCGCTTCTGCTAGGCCTCCTCGTTGGAGTAGCCCTCGTGCTGACGGCACTATTCGTTCGGCGTCGACATGAACCAGCGAGACGTCAGGAACCAAGATTCGCGACGCCAGCACGCGACGATCCCGAACCCGAGAAACGCACTGAACCCATCAGGGGGTTCGACGAGATTGCAACGTCTCTGATCTCGCAACTTAGCGAGAGCGACGCGCGCGCTCTCGCTGACAAGGCTGATGAGGCCCTTGATAACGGTGCCCCGTGTTTGACAGTTGAGTTGGTATCTTCAAGGGGTGGCATTGAGAAAGTGCAGCTCCCGGCAGCATTTCTCGAAATTCTGCTTGATCTGCTTGTGGACCGCCACCCTGATCTCCAGGAGCTTATTGACGCGCCGAGACAAGCGTCCGTGTTGTCAAGGTGGAGTTGCCCCCATCAAACCGGACAAGCGGCTTGGGTTGGTGACTGCGCAGCGATGAACTCACGCGGCGAGCGCATGCGCAAGCCACTGTGAGGGTGGATGGTGTTGTAGTCCTCGA
>NZ_JALHPR010000077.1 GCF_022842375.1 Elioraea sp.
CAGCGAAGCCGAAGGCGCGCCGCGCCGCGAAGGCGACCCCCACCCCGCCGAAGCCCGATCGCGGCATCGACGCGATCACCCGCCTCGCGGTCGAGAGCCTGGAGGCTGACAAGGCCGAGAACGTCGTCGTGCTCGACCTTACCGGCAAGGCGGCCTTCGCCGACCGGATGGTGGTGGCGACCGGGCTGGCAGGCCGCCAGATCCAGGCGATGGCCGAGCACCTGGTCGAGAAGCTCGAGGGTCAGGGCATCGGCCGCGTGAGGATCGAGGGCCTTGGCGCATCCGACTGGGTGCTGATCGATGCCGGTGACCTTGTCGTGCACCTGTTCCGCCCCGAGGCGCGCTCGCTCTACGCGCTCGAGAAGATGTGGGGCATGGCGTTGCCCGAGGACGCCCGCAGCACCTGACGCCTAGTTCCTCGCACCCTCGATGATCCGTCCATCCTCCATCGCGACGATCCTGTCGGCGATGTCGAGGATGCGGGGGTCGTGGGTGACAAGCAGGATGGTGCGGCCGCGCTCCTTGGCGAGCCGGCGCAGCAGGCGCATCGCGTCACCCCCCGTCCTGCTGTCGAGCGCGGCGGTGGGCTCGTCGGCGAGGATGGCACCTGGCTCGTGCACCAGCGCGCGGGCGATCGCCACGCGCTGCCGCTGCCCGCCCGAGAGCGTGGCGGGATAGGCGCCGATCTTGTCGGCGAGGCCGACATCCTCCAGCGCCGCATCGGCCCGCGCGAGCCGTTCCGCCTCCGACAGCGTCGCCTCGACCTCGAGCGCCATCGCGACATTCTGCCGCGCGGTGAGGAAGCCGAGCAGGTTGTGATGCTGGAAGATGAAGCCGATGCGCCGGCGCAGCAGCACGCGGTCACGCTCACCCGCGCCCGCGAGCTCGGTTCCCAGCACGCGGCAGGAGCCGTCCTGCACGGCACGCAGCGCGCCGACCAGCGTCAACAGCGTGGTCTTTCCAGAGCCGGAAGGACCCGTCAACAGAACGATCTCGCCGGGGTGCACGGCGAGCGAGAGATCGACCAGCACGGGCTTGGCGAGCTCGCCGTCACCGAAACGATGCGTCAGGCCCCGGACATCGATCGCGTGCGTCATGCGGGCCTAGAACATATCCGCTGGGTTCGCGTCGCGCAGCTTGCGGATGGCGAGCAGGCCGGAGATGACGCACATGCCGAACACGAGCACGAACACGAGAATGCTCTTCTCGAGGTCGAGCGTCAGCGGGATGAAGATCTGCTTCGTCGCCAGTGCGTAGAGCGCCTTCGACGCGAGCCAGCCGGGAACGTAGCCGGCCACGGCGAGGATCAGGGAGGCACCCATCACCACGCGCGCGAGATAGAAATTGCCGTAGCCCATCGCCTTCAGCGTCGCGTACTCGCCGATGTGGCGCGCGATGTCGGTGAACAGGATCTGGTAGACGATGACGCAGCCGACGATCAGCCCGATCACCACGCCCATGCCGAAGATGAAGCCGATCGGGGCCGCCTCGGCCCAGTAGCGCATCTCGAAATCGATCAGCTGCTGGTGCGTCATCAGCATCACGTCATCGGCCAGCAGCGGGGCGATCGCGGCCTTCACGGCGAGCGGGTCGGCGCCCGGGCTGAGGAAGATCGCGCCGATATCGACATGCCCGAAGGTGCGGTTCGGGAAGAGGCGGAGGAAGTTCGTCTCGGACGTGATGGCGTTGCCCTCCGAGCCGAAGGTGGCGCCGATGCGGAACAGCCCGGCCACCTCGACACGGCGGTTGGCGACCTCGACGAAGAGTGGACCCTGCCTCAGAAGTTCCGGAACCGGTCCGAATTCCGGCTTGCTGCGCTCGTCGAACAGGATCACGTCGGCCCGCCGGATCGCCTCGCGCCCGGCCGCGTCCATCCCCTCGTAGTCGAGCAGGCCGGCTTCGGGATCGACGCCGAACACGAGCAGGGTGCGCTTGAGGCTGGTGACCGGGTTTTTCCACGCCGCGTTGGCGACGTACATCGGCACGACGCGGTCCACCCCGTCCGCGCCGAGCGTCTGCATCAGCCGTGCGCGCGGAAAGGGCTGCGTGCGCCAGAGCGCTTCCGCCTGGCGGTGCATCAGGTACAGATCGGCCCGCATGCCTTCCTGCGGCTTCACCGCGCTGTCGAACAGCGCGTCCATGAAGCCGAGCTGCATGAAGATCAGCAGGCAGGCGAACAGTACGCCCGACAGCGCCGCCAGCAGCCGCGCAGGCTCGTGCTTGAGCTGCCGCCAGGCGAGGCGGAGCGGCAGCAGCCACGTTGCCGCTGCCTTCATGGCGCGATCCTGACCTGCACCTGCATGTTGCTGCGCCGCGCCAGAGCATCGGTGCCGGCATCGTCGAGCGCGAGCCTGACCTCGACCACGCGCGCATCGATCGCCGCCACCGGGTCGGCTGAGACAACGGCGCTGCGGCGGACCATCCAGCCGATCTCGCGCACGGTGGCGCCGAAGCGTCGCTGCTCGCCCGGAACGATCACCTCTGCCCGCGCCCCCTGGCGCACGCGCGGCAGGTCTGTCTCGTAGACCTCGGCGACGATGTCGAGCGCGGTGAGATCGGCGAGTTCGAGCACCCCGTCCTCCCCCACCTTCTCGCCGGCGCGCGCATGCAGCTTCAGCACGCGTCCGCCGATCGGCGCGAGAAGGCGCGCGGTGTCGCGATCGGCAAGCGCCTGGGCCTCCCCCGCCGCCGCGGCGGCGAGTTCGGCGCGGGCGACGGCGACATCCTCGGCGCGCGGCGAGAGCAGGGTGGCCAGGTCGGCTTCGGCGCGCGCGCGCTCG
>NZ_JALHPR010000078.1 GCF_022842375.1 Elioraea sp.
TCGTGAAGAGTTTCGGGCGCCGTCAGGCGTACGAAAGTCCCCGAGGAAGGAACCCGCGGGGCACAGTCGACGGCTATGGGGATTTCGATCTGCGGCCGATGTCGGCGATGGCGTGATCGCCGCTGGGAAGCGTGGGCATGGATGTGAAGAGGCGGCTTCGTTGTGCCTCCGCGCAGTCCAACCGATCCCGCACGAGGCTCGTGGCGACGCTGTCGGCGGCGATTTTGACGATAGACGCGCGCGGGTCCGATGCCGGCGACTGGGCGCCTGCGGCTGAAGGTTCGACCATGCCATGCCGGGTCATAGAGTTGTCTCCCGGTTCGTCGTCGATGCTTGCGGCGGTCCGCGTGGTTGTTTCCAGCGTTCGAACGTCTCGATGACGATCATGCGGCCGCCGCAGCAGCGGCATGGCGGGCGGAAGTCGTCCGGCACGCCTGATGTACCCTCATCAGGCGGCGCGGCGACATCCAGGAGTTCTCGGGCGAGCGCGAGGCTGGCCTTGCGGGCGGAGCCGGCCAGCAGTCCGTAGTGCCGGATGCGGTGGAACCCGCGAGGCAACACGTGCATCAGGAAGCGGCGGATGAACTCGTCGGCCGCAAGCGTCATGACCTGCTGGCGGTCGGCACCGTAGCGGCGATAATCCTTGTAGCGGAAGGTGACGCGGTGCTCATCGAAGGCGATCAGACGACTGTTCGAGATCGCGACCCGGTGGGTGTAGCGCGACAGGTAGGCAAGCACCGCCTCCGGTCCCGCGAACGGCGCCTTGGCGTAAACCACCCAGCGCTTTGTCCGGACAGGAGCAAGGTGGCGCAGGAAGGCTCGGCGCTCGGTGAGGTGCGCCATGGTGCCGAAGAAGCCGAGCCGTCCAGCATCGTGCAGCGCGAGCAGCCGGGTCAGGAAGAGCCGCCGGAACAGCTTTCCGAGCACGCGAACCGGAAGCAGGAAGGCCGGCCGCGACGAGATCCAGCGGCTTCCGTCCGGCGCGATGCCGCCGCCTGGCACGATCATGTGCACGTGCGGATGGTGGGTCATCGCCGACCCCCAGGTGTGAAGCACGGCTGTGATGCCGATGCGCGCACCGAGATGCTTCGGATCGGCGGCGATCGTCAGCATCGTCTCCGACGCCGCCCTGAACAGCAGATCGTAGACGAGCGCCTTGTTCTGGAACGCGATGTCAGCGACCTCGGCGGGCAGCGTGAACACGACGTGGAAATAGCCCACGGGCAGCAGGTCCGCCTCGCGCTCGGCGAGCCACGTCCGCGCCGCCGCGCCCTGGCACTTCGGGCAGTGCCGGTTGCGGCAGGAGTTGTAGGCGATGCGCCACTGGCCGCAGTCCTCGCAGGCTTCGACGTGACCGCCGAGCGCCGCGGTGCGGCAGTTCTCGATCGCCGACATGACCTTGAGCTGGGCGAGGCTCAGGTGCCCTGCATGAGCGGCCCGATACGCAAGCCCTGCGGCTCGGAAGATGTCGGCGACTTCGATCGAGGCGCGCACGCTCAGCCGCCGGGCGAGATCTCCGTCGGCCTGAACAGCCCAAGCTTGTCGAGAGGGCTCGTGACCGTGCGAACCGTTCTGGTCGCGACCTTGGCGTAGAGAGCCGTGTTGTTGAGCTTGGCGTGTCCGAGCAGCACCTGAATGATCCGGATGTCGGTGCCGTCCTCCAGCAGGTGGGTCGCGAAGCTGTGGCGCAGCGTGTGCGGCCCGACCCGCTTGGTGATCTCGGCGGCCCGGGCCGCCTCGACAACGATGCGATAGAGCTGTCGCGTGCTGATCGGCTTCATCGCGTGCTGCCCCGGGAACAGCCAGCCGTCGCGGTGCATCACGCCCTGCTGTCGCCCGACCTTCCACCACTCACGCAGCAGCGTCAGCAGGTCCTCGGAGAGCATGGCATTGCGACAGCGTCCGCCCTTGCCGCGTTCGACGCGCAGCAGCATGCGCTCGCTGTCGACGTCGGCGACCTTCAGCATCGACACCTCGGCGACGCGCAGACCGGCCCCATAGGCGACAGAGAGCGCGGCCTGGTGCTTGAGGCACGTGGTGGCATTGAGCAGGCGGGCAACCTCGTCGCGACTGAGCACCACTGGCAGGTTACGCCGATGCGCCAGCCGGACGAGTCTGCGCGCCAGGTCCGGGCGGTCGAGCGTGTGGATGAAGAGGAAGCGCAGCGCCGACACGATGCTGTTCGCCGTCGGCACCGGGACGCCGTCCTCCTGCTGCTCGATCTGGAACCGGCGCAGATCGTCGGCGGTAGCAGTATCCGGTGAACGCCCGAGGAATGCCGCCAGGCGTCCGATGTCGCGGAGGTAGTTGCGCTGCGTCTCGCGGGAGAAGCGCCGCATGTTCATGTCGTCGATCAGCCGCTGCCGCAGCGGGCTGACGGGTGCGTCGAGATCAGGGAAAGTCATCGTCAGGCTCCTTGTTGAAGAAGCCCGTCATGCTCTGCCGCTGCCGTGCGACGCTCAATGGAGGCCTGACCTCCGGCCTATGCCCTCTACCTCACCCCCAGCCGCCCTCCCGCGCGAGCGGGTTCGTTC